>NZ_JAMGSI010000001.1:0-1200000 GCF_023516715.1 Akkermansia massiliensis
GAGTGGAGAGTGGAGAGTGGAGAGTGGAGAGTGGAGAGTGGAGAGTGGAGAGTGGAGAGTGGAGAGTGGAGAGTGGAGAGTGGAGAGTGGAGAGTGGAGAGTGGAGAGTGGAGAGTGGAGAGTGGAGAGTGGAGTTTTAGATTAAGAATTATTTTTTGATTTGGAGGGAGACGGTTTTTGTGGTGGAGGTGAGGAGGCGTTTGAGTTCTTCTCCATCCCGGTAAATGCTGGCGTGCATTTCTTCCATCAGGAAAGAGGTGTCTTTAAGCAAATCCAGCCAATAGAGGGTTTCCGAGCATTCCTTCAAGGCAATGTAAATTTTGGAAAGGAAATCCTTTTTGCTGATGGCGCATTCCGCTTCCGCCAGGTTGGCTCCAATGCCGGTACCGCTTCTCAGCAGTTGTTTTGAAAGCACGAACTCCTTTCTCTCATTACACAAAAACTGGTACAAACGAACGATCCGAACAGCAAATTTCCTGCTTTTTACTCTAGTAATTCCCTCCATCACTAAACTCTCCACTCTGAACTCTCAACCCTTCATAAAATGCCCAACTCTTTAAGCTGCTGGAGGGGGCGTTCCGGCCAGAGCTTGTTGGCGATGGGGCTGGCGGGGCTGGGGTGGAGCAGGGTGCCGATGGTGAAGCTTTTGCCGGGGAGCCGTTCGGCGGCGTCCCGCAGCTTCTGCGTGGCGTAGGCTCCCACCCCTACCAGCGTATGCGGGTTCAGGATGGTGATTAGGGAAACCAGGTGCTCCATGCATACTGCATCCACGGCGGCGCGCTGTTCCGCCGGTAATTTGTCCGGCGTGATGTTGGCTCCCGTTGCCCCCATCCAGATCAGCGGGCAGTAGTTGGCCACGTAATTGTGACGGAAGAAGTTTTTCGCGGTGCCGAAGGCTTCCGCAAAGAGCCCCCACAGGCGGCGCCCGCTGACTTCCGACCGAGGGCAGCCGAAGCCCTCCACGGGACGCTTGGGATGGGTGTGCTCCGGCCTGCCGACTTCTCCGCGGATGTGCAGCCAGTTGACGACCGCATCCACTTCCCCGAAGGGTACGCCCGTCTGGGCCATGCCGAAGGGGCCGGGATTCATGCCCAGGAAGAAGTGGCTCTTTTCCCCGTTCCCGTAGGCGCGCACGTACTGCTCATGCGGCGCCCAGGCGTAGGTGAGCGGGTTGTAGGTAAAGTGGACCGGGTCTCCGAACTGGAGCCGCTCCGTACCGTCCCGGAGGGCGGCCGTGGCCTTCAGAATGGCTGCTGCGGTGTCGTTCATGCCGCTGCATCATGAAGCGTTGCCGTTTATTGCGCCAGCAAAAACTCCGCGCTTGCATTATTTGCCCGGCCCGGTAACATTTCCCCCCGGACAAGTTAACCTTATTACTTATGAGTGGAATAGCCATTATGACATCAGGCGGTGACGCCGCCGGAATGAATCCGGCGATCAGGGCGGCTGTGGATCATGCCCGCCAGCTTGGAATGAACCCGTACGTTGTCTATGACGGCTTGGAAGGACTGATCGATGGAAAAATCAAGGAAGCCACCAGGGAACTGACCAGCGACATGATTTACAGGGGCGGCACTCTCCTCCGCTCCTCCCGGTCCAAGCGCTTTTTCGATTATGAATTCCGCAAGCAGGCCTACGAACACCTGAAGGACCGCAACATCGACAAGCTCGTTATCATGGGCGGCGACGGTTCCTTCCGCGCGCTGAACGACTTTTTCAACGATTTTGAAGTACCCTTCGCCGGCATTCCGGCCACGATTGACAACGACATCGCCGGCACGGATTACTGCCTGGGCGTGGACACTGCCCAGAACGTGATTCTGGACTGCATCGACTCCGTCCGCGACACGGCCCGCTCCCACCACCGCGCCTTCGTGATTGAGACGATGGGCCGGGACTGCGGCTACCTGGCGATGACCACCGCCCTTTGCAGCGCGGCGGACATCTGCATCGTCCCTGAAATCCCTTACGACCTGGAATCCATTTACAAGCGCCTCCAGCCCGTCATCAATGAGGAAGGAAGCTGCATCATCGCCGTGGTGGCGGAAGGCACCCGCGTGGCGCAGTACCTGACCCGCTGGCTGACGGAACGCGCCGGCATGGACACCCGCCTGACCGTGCTGGGCCATGTGCAGCGCGGCGGCTCGCCCACCGCCCGCGACCGCCTGATGGGCACCCGCTTTGCCACCCGCGCCGTGGAAGCCCTGAACAACGGGGACATCAACCAGATCATGGTGTACCATGACGGCCAGTACGGCTATGCCTCCCTGGACGCCGTGGCCGGGCAGCAGTATTCCGTGAATCCGGACATCATCAACCTCTGCCGGGAACTGAGCTGCTAGCCGGTTCCGCGGTTCCTGCCCCCGCTTTTCCGCGCCCATGCCTCCATGTTCCCGGCGGCATGGGCGGATTTGTTTTGAAAAACCCTGCCGCTGCTGTATGATGGCGCCGCATCTTTCCCTGAAAACAGTGTTATGAAAGTTATCGTTACGGGCGGCGCCGGATTCATCGGCTCCAATCTGGTCAGGCTGCTGCTTGAGCGCGGCCATGAAGTCCTGAATATTGACGCCCTGACTTATGCCGGCAACGTCCGTTCCCTGGACGGCACGGCGGATTCTCCGGCGTACCGCTTCCTGCACGCCGACGTTCGGGACGCCGCCCTGATGCGGAACACCCTGCGGGAATACGGACCGGATTGGGTGATGCACCTGGCGGCGGAGTCCCACGTGGACCGTTCCATTGACGATCCGGGGGATTTCATGACCACCAATGTCATGGGCACCTTTTCCATGCTCCAGGCCGCCCTGGAATATTACCGTTCCTTGGAGGGGGAGAAGAAGGAGCGTTTCCGCTTCCACCATATTTCCACGGACGAAGTATACGGCTCCCTGGGGAAGGACGGCCTGTTTACGGAATCCACGCCGTACCGCCCCCATTCCCCCTATTCCGCCAGCAAGGCGTCCAGCGACCATCTGGTGCGCGCCTGGCATGATACGTACGGGCTGCCCGTGCTGATTACCAACTGTTCCAACAACTACGGCCCTTACCAGTTCCCGGAAAAACTGATCCCCGTGGTCGTCCTGAAGGCCCTGGGCGGCGAGCCCATTCCCGTGTACGGCAAGGGGGAAAACGTGCGGGACTGGCTGTACGTGGAGGACCACTGCGAAGCCCTGCTGACGGTCGTTTCCTCCGGAAAACCCGGCGAAACGTACAACATCGGCGGCAATAACGAGAAAACGAATCTGGAGCTGGTGGAGCTGCTGTGCTCCCATCTGGATGAATTGCGGCCCCGCGCGGACGGCCGGAGCTACCGGGAGCAGATCACCTTTGTGCAGGACAGGCCCGGCCACGACCTGCGCTATGCGATTGATGCGTCCAAAATACGGAGGGAGCTGGGCTGGTCTCCGCGCCAGGACCATTCCTCCGGGTTCAGGAAAACCATTCAGTGGTATCTGGACCATGAGGACTGGTGGCGGGGAATCCTGTCCGGGGAATACCGTCTGGAACGTCTGGGAACCAATGGCTAGGAAATTGATATGAAAGGTATTGTTCTGGCCGGGGGAAGCGGCACGCGCCTGCATCCCGTCACGCTTTCCGTCAGCAAGCAATTGCTGCCCGTTTACGACAAGCCGATGGTGTATTACCCCATTTCCGTGCTGATGCTGGCCGGGATACGGGAAATCCTCGTCATTTCCACTCCGCGGGACCTGCCTCTGTACCAGGATCTGCTGGGGGACGGAAGCAGGTTCGGCGTAACTTTTGAATACCGGGAACAGCCCAGGCCGGAGGGACTGGCTCAGGCCTTCATCATCGGGGAGGAATTCATCGGAAAAGATACCGTGTCCCTGGTGCTGGGGGACAATATTTTTTACGGTCGCGGCCTGACGGAGAAGTTGAGGCGCGCCGCTGAACTGACGAGCGGGGCGACCATTTTCGGTTACCAGGTGCACGATCCGCAGCGTTTCGGCGTGGTGGAGTTCAATGAAGAAGGAAAGGCCGTTTCCATTGAGGAAAAACCGCTCAAGCCCAAGTCGGACATCGCCGTGACGGGCCTTTATTTTTACGACAACCAGGTGGTGGAGATCGCCAAGAGGATTCCCAAATCCGCCCGGGGGGAGCTGGAAATCACCTCCGTGAACCAGGAGTACCTGAAACAGGGCCTTCTGCGCGTGGAAAAGCTGGCGCGCGGCTATACGTGGCTGGACACGGGCACGCACGACACCCTTCTGGAGGCTTCCATGTTTGTCCGCACCCTGGAACACCACCAGGGCTTCAAGGTGGCGTGCCTGGAGGAGATTGCCTTCAACAACGGCTGGATTTCCGCAGAAACGCTGCGTATTCAGGCCGGAGCCATGAAAAATAACGGCTACGGCTGTTATTTGGACGAATTGGTGAAGTAACGTTCCGAGCGGCGCTCCTGTTTCCCCTGCCTGGGAAAATGGCCCGGGTTGCGTTGGCTCCCTGCCGTAGCCCGGGATTCCCGGAGGGCGTGGGTGCCTCCCTTGCAGTGCCTGCCCGTAGGGACGGCCGTGTTCCCGGACGGATAAATGATGCCGCCGGTTTTTTATTCAAAGCCGTAAAAGGCTTCGGCGCTCCGGGAGCCGCACCCGGGCTGTAAGAAGGGCCGCGGCGCGGAGCGCGCGCATTCATTTCGCAGGATGAGGCAGGAACTCTTTCGGAAAGCCTGTAGGAATGGAGAGAGGGGCCTACGGGCGGCTGTCCGGCATGGAAGGATTCATCAATTCCGGCATGGAGGCTATGGACATGGCGTTTTTAAAAAGGCGCCGCACCAGAATAACGGAAAGGGCCGCTAGCAGGATTTCGAGGCCGCAGGACAGGATAATGGCCAGCCACGCAGCTGGCGTTGCCAGGGAGGGAGCCACGGAGGACAGGCACTGCCGCAACAGGGTGGAGAGGAAGAACAGGACGCTTTGCAGTCCGCAGCCTGCCGCCGCAATGCCCCAGGCCAGGAATGTCCTTCTGCCTGCGGATCCGTATCCCGCCGTATAAGGGAAGGAAAAGAAAGAAATGATGGCCGCCAGAAGGAGGAAGGACTCCCAAACCTTGTCCATTTCCGCGTATTGCAATAAGACGGGCATCCCCGCAAACGGAATGAGGAGGGAGTACAGGGCGGGCAGGAAGGCCAGCGCGCTTAGAATTCTTGTGATCCTGCTCCCCTGGGAAGCCAGCAGGACCCTGCTTCCCCAGGATAGGAGGAAAGACAGGGCCAGGATGGAGATTAGTTCCGACCATGTTCCCAAAAGCAGGAAGGGCGCGGCTGTCCGTGGGCAGTGGAGGAAAAGGGGCATGAAAAGATGAATGAGGACGGTCGCCGTGACGCCTGCTCCGAAGAGGAAGGTGCAGGCTCTGATAAATGCCTTGGCTGCGGGGTAAATCATCCAGTTCATGGGAGAGGAGCGGGAAGTGGAGAAGGACGGGAAAAAGGAAAAGGACCGCTCCCTGCGCGGGAGCGGTCCTGTAGGGTTAACGTGAAGTCATGGACGCCAATGCAATGACGGCAGACATGGGTTACTTGTACTGGGCCCAGTCGACATTCTTCATGTCTCCGCTCCTGGCCAGCTCGGCATGCATGCCCAGGGCGGCCCGGATGGACTGCGGAGTCTGGGCCTTGCCGCCGGACAGTTTCAGGTAATCCCAGAGGATATTCTTGTAATCCGGATGGACGCAGTTCTCGATAATGGTCTGGGCCCGTTCTTTCGGGCTCTTGCCGCGAAGATCGGCGACGCCCTGTTCGGTAATGATGATATTGACGTCATGTTCCGTATGGTCGTGGTGGGAGACCATGGGGACGATGGCGCTGATCTTGCCGTCCTTGGCGACGGACGGGCAGGTGAAGATGGAAATATAGGCGTTGCGCGTGAAGTCGCCGGAACCGCCGATGCCGTTCATCATCTTCGTGCCGCCGATGTGCGTGGAGTTGACGTTCCCGTAAAGGTCGGCTTCAATGGCGGTGTTGATGGAGATGACGCCGAGGCGGCGGATCACTTCCGGGCTGTTGGATATTTCCGAGGGACGGAGCACCAGCTTGTCGCGGAAGAAGTCCATATCCCTGTAAATGCCTTCCAGGCAGTCGTTCGTAACGGTCAGGGAACAGGCGCTCCCGAATTTCACGCGGCCTTCCCGGATCAGACCGATCACGGAGTTCTGAATGACTTCCGTGTACATTTCAAAGGCGGGAATGGTCTTGTCGCGGCCCAGGGCGCCCAGCACGGCGTTTGCAATGTTGCCCACGCCGGATTGAAGCGGCAGGAAGGTGGAGGGGATAATGCCCCGCTTCATGTCGGCGGCCAGGAAGTCCGCCACGTTCTGCCCGATTTTATCGGTCAGGGGGTCAGCCGCGGCAAAGGAACGGGCTTCGTCCGGCCAGTTGGTTTCCACGATGCCCACGATCTTCTTCGGGTCAACCTGGATGTATGGTTTCCCGATACGGTCGCTGGGTTTGTAAATGGGGATTTCACGGCGGTTGGGAGGATCCATGGGTTCGTAAACGTCATGCAGTCCCATGGCATTTTTGCTGTGGGCGGCGTTCAATTCCACGATGATCTTGTCGGCAAGGCGGCAAATGGTGGGAGCGATCCCTCCGGCGGCCGTCAGATAAATTTTACCGTCGGCCGTGACCTCGCAGGCTTCGATGATGGCCATGTCTACTTTGCCCATGAACCCGTAACGGATTTCCTGGGCCATCTGGGACAGGTGGATGTCGTTGTAGGCGATTTCCCCATTGTTCACCGCCTTGCGGAAGTCAACGTTGGTGGTGTAGGGGGCGCGGTAGCGAATAGCCTTGGCGCGGGAAAGAACCCCGTCGCAGGAATCGCCCGTGGAAGCACCGGTGAAGACGCTCACCTGGAAGGGGTTCCCCTTAGCGTGTTCCGCTTCTGCAATTTTTGCCAATTCAGCCGTCACAGCCTTGGCCGTCCCTGCGGGAGTAAACCCGCTCAGGCCAATGTGGTGGCCGTGTTTAATCAGGCTTGCTGCTTCTTCTGGTGTTAGTTCCTTGTAACTCATGTCAGTGATTTTTGTTGGATGAAAGAGAAAGAAACTCCGTGTCAACGGAGCGGTCAGGCTTGTTCTTCAACAAGCCTGTTGATCAGATGTGCCGGAACGGTCCGGAGGGAACCGGTCGGAAGGGATACCACAGGATTGCCCTGATCGTCAATCCCCGTAAAGATTCCCCGGATGGTTTCGTCATCCGTAAGGATGGAAACCGGCCTTTCCCCGGCCCATGCTTGCGCCAGCCCCTCCTGAAGGGTGGGGATGCCGCCGTGGGCAAAGGTAGAAAAAACCTGGTCCAAATGCCTGCCGAGGGAAGCCATGACGTCATGCAGTGAGGGGCAGTCCTGAACAAGATCCGCGAGCCTTGCGGGAGGGTCCTTGATTTCTCCGGCTATAGAGGCCACGTCATTGAAAATGTTGATGCCCATGCCGATGACGGCCATGTGCGCGGAGGGGCGCTCCACAAGAATGCCCGCCAGTTTGGATTTTCCTATGAGGACGTCGTTGGGCCAGCGCAGGCGCGCGTTGGCAATGCCCATGCTGCGGAGCATGTTGAGCAGGGCCAGCCCTGCAACCAGGGGCAGATGGCCCCAGTGTACGCCGGCCGCAGTATCCAGGGGAACGGTGAAGGAGGACCACAGGCCGCCTTCCTCCCCTACCCATTTGCGGTTGAACCTGCCGCGGCCGCTTTTCTGCACGCGGCAGACGGCAATGTGGCGGGGGGGCAGGGAACGGGCCAGGTCATTGGTGGAAGAAGCCTCGGCCCATTCATGATAGGTCCAGTCGCCGCATGGTCCTTCCTCCTCTGGAGGAGTGGGGGATGGGGCGGTGGAATTCATGGGATGGGCCGAGGCCTGGAATAATTTCAAATCAGGTTATCTCGCCAGAGTGGCGATGTAGTAGCCTGCGATGACTGCGGTGCCGATCACGCCCGCAACGTTCGGTCCCATGGCGTGCATGAGAAGGTAGTTGGAGGGATCGTACTTCTGGCCCACATTGTGGGAGACGCGGGCCGCCATCGGAACGGCGGAGACGCCTGCGGAACCGATCAGGGGGTTGACCGGATTCTTGCGCCAGATGAGGTTCATGAGCTTGGCGGCAATCACGCCGCCCGCGGTGGCTACGCCGAAGGCGACAATGCCCAGCAGAATGATCAGCAGCGTTTCCTTCTGCAGGAAGCGGTCACCTTGCATCGTCAGGCCCACGGAGGTCCCCAGGAAGATGGTGACGATGTTGATGATTTCATTCTGGGAGGCCTGCACCAGGCGTTCCGTCACCTTGCACTCGCGCAGGAAGTTGCCCAGCATCAGCATGCCGATCAGCGGAGAGGCGTCCGGAATCAGCAGGATGGTGACAATGGTGACCAGCACGGCGAAGAACAGTTTTTCACTCTTGCTGACCGTTCGCAGGGATTTCATGCGGATGACCCGCTCCTTCTTCGTGGTCAGCAGCGCCATGATGGGCGGCTGTATCAGCGGAACCAGGGCCATGTACGTATACGCGGCCACGGCCACGGCGCCCAGCAGGTGTGGGGCCAGCTTCATCGTCAGGAAGATGGAGGTGGGGCCGTCAGCGCCGCCGATGATGCCGATGGAGGCGGATTCATTGGGCGTGAAGCCCATGAACAGGGCCATGAAGAACGTGGCGGCCACGCCCACCTGGGCCGCTGCACCCAGAAGAAGGGTGCGCGGTGCGGCGAGCAGCGGGCCGAAGTCCGTCAGGGCTCCCACGCCCAGGAAGATGATGGGCGGGAAGATTTCAGCCTTGATGCCCAGCCCGATCCAGTCGTACAGACCCCCATGGATGGAGGTGACCAGTAATTCCTGGGTGTGCTGGCCCACGGCCACGTACTTGCCTGCGGCGGAGACCACCAGGGGTTCCAGCTTCTGCGTTTCCAGATTCACCGGAACCTGGTTACCTTCCGTGTCAAAGTAGTTGACTCCCTTCTGGCGCAGAACGGTGGTGACTCCACCGTTCGTGAGCAGGTACACCGGATCGTTGGCGTCCGCTTCCGTCACGTTGTGGAAGTCCTTCAGGTTGGGGTCCACCGTCAGGCTGTCGTCCCCCAGAAGGGCGGCGTCAGCCTTGGCTTTTTCCTGGGATTCCCGCACGGGCTTGATCTGGGAGACGGTCAGCGGGCTGCCGGGGTAAACCTGCATGGGCTGTTCCATGTTTGCCAGATACTGGGCGCGCGCTTCAGGCGTGGTCAGGTTGGCCGGCACCTTGACGGGGGCCTGCTGGAGCGGGGCCACGTGAACGCGCAGGTAGCCCACGTTGTTGAGGGACGTGGCGGTCACTTCCCCCGCCTTATTAGAGGAGATGACCTGCTGGTTCAGCTGGGTGATGAGCATTCCGTTGTCCGGAATGTTGGCAATTAATGCGCCAAAGGCAATTGGAACCATCAGAAGAGGTTCGTACTGCTTGGCTACACCCAGGTACAGGAGAAGAACGGCAATGCCCCACATCCCTACCATTTGCCATGATAGGGAGAAGATGCCCATCCCCTGTAAAAAGGTGATTAATGAATCAAAAAGACTCATATGGAATAATTATTGTAGCGGTTTTTAGTCTGAGTCGGAGTCCGGACCTGTGTTAGGGGGACCGGACGGCTCCCGCCGGGATTAACCAATCTTGGCCAGCGCCTGTCCTTCCTGAACCGTGTCGCCCGCGCTTACGCAGAAAGCGGTGAGCGTGCCGGAGGCGGGAGCGTAAATGATGGTGTTCATCTTCATGGCTTCCAGCGTCAGGATCTGGTCACCGGCCTTCACGGCGGTGCCGGGGGCAACGTCCAGGAAACGACTTTGCCGGCGAGCGGGCTGGGCACGTCTCCTGCGCGGCGGCCGGGGCGGGGGCGGGCGTGGGAGCCGGAGCGGGCGCCGCGACAGGGGCGGAGGCTGCGGGTGCGGGAGCCGGGCTGCAACGGGGCCGGAGCCGGGGCGGAGGTAGTGGAGGAGACCTGGTCCAGGAGTTCTACGGATACGTCAAATACCTTGCCGTCTACGGTGATGCGAAGTTTCTTCATAATAATGTATGGTATGGAATATTAAGTTAAATGATTCCCGCCGGGGGCGGGGGTAAGGGTGAATAATGCAGTGGTTCAATGACTGGGCCGGATGCGGTGGGAGGCGAAGATTTCCGCCCTGCCTGCGGCCGCATAGCCGGAGCCCGGGGATTGCTTGATTTCCACGATGCGGTGGCTCATGCCGTCCAGGCCTGCGTCCACGGCGGCGGAGATGACGGCCACCATTTCCGGCGTGAGCTCCGTCATGGCGGAGTCCACGGCTGCGGAGAGGATGGCGAGCATTTCCGGAGTCATGCCCGGCTTGCCTGCTGCCGCAGGGGCGGCGGCAGGCACAGGAGCGGGAGCGGCGGAGGCCGCTGCGGCCTTGGCTTTGGCCTTGTTCTGGATGGAAGCGGCAATGGAGCCGCTGATGGTCAGAATGACGGCCAGGCCACCCAGGCACATCATGACCACCAGGATGCCGACGATCTGGTAGTCCAGATTCTCCATGATGTTGGCCATGCCCTGCGCAAAGGCGAGTGTCGTAAGTAACATATGAATCCGTTAAGATGGATGTTAGAGCGGAATGTTGCCGTGCTTCTTGGCCGGACGCACTTCCTTCTTGTTCAGGAGGGTGCGCAGTGCGAAGGCGATCTTGGCGCGGGTTTCTTCCGGATTGATGACTTCCGTGATCTGGCCCATGCCGGCCGCCACGTACGGGTTGTAGAAGGCCTCCCGGTATTCTTCCAGAAGTTCTCCCTGGCGCTTGGCCTTTTCCGCGGGGTCTTCCACGGCTTTCAGCTCGCGGCCGTAAAGCACCGGAACAGCGCCTTCCGCGCCCATCACGGCGATTTCCGCGCCGGGCCAGGCGAAAACGGCGTCAGCGCCCAGGTCCTTGCAGCACATGGCGATATAGGCGCCGCCGTAGGCTTTGCGCATGATCAGGGTGACCTTGGGCACCGTGGCCTGGGAGTAGGCGAAGATGAGCTTGGCGCCGTGGCGGATGATGCCGCCGCGTTCCTGGTTCTTGCCGGGCAGGAAGCCGGGCACGTCCACCAGGTTCACCAATGGGATGTTGAACGCGTTGCAGAAGCGGATGAAGCGGGCGGCCTTGTCGGAGGAGTCGATGTCCAGGCAGCCGGCCTTCACGTTGGGCTGGTTGGCGATGATGCCGACCACCACGCCGCAGACCCGGCCGAAGCCGACGACGACGTTCTTGGCGAAGTCCTTGTGCACTTCCAGGAAATCCCCGTCATCCACCAGGCGGCTGATGATGGGCTGGACGTCCAGGGGCGTGCGGTTGTCGCCGGGAATCAGGTCGCTCATGCCTTCGTCCGCGCTCAGGTCAAGCGGGGTGTCCAGCTTGTGGGGCGGTTCTTCCGCGTTGTTGGCGGGAAGGAAGGAAAGGAGCCTCTTCAGGATGTCCAGGGCGTGCGCGTCGCTGTCCGCCACGAAGTGGACGTTGCCGGACACGGAGGCGTGGATGGCCGCGGAGCCGATGTCGTCCATCGTGCACTTTTCATACGTGACCTGTTCAATCACCTTGGGACCGGTGATGTACATGCCGGCGTTGCCGGAATTGCGCATGATGATGAAGTCCGTCAGGGCGGGGGAATAGGCCGCGCCGCCTGCGCAGGGCCCCAGGATCATGGATATCTGCGGAACCACGCCGGAAGCCAGCACGTTGTTGTAGAACACCTGGGCGTAGCCGGACAGGGCCGCCACGCCTTCCTGGAGGCGCGCGCCGCCGGAGTCGTTCACCGTCACCATTGGGATGCCGGCTTTCAGGGCGTACTTCTGGGCGTCCGCAATCTTCATGGCGTGCATGTAGCCGAGGGAGCCGCCCTGGGCCAGGAAGTCGGAGGCCGCGCAGGCGACCGGACGGCCGTTCACGAGGCCAAAGCCGGAAACGACGCCGTCGCCGGGGATTTCCTTCTTGCCCATGCCGAAGTTGTGGCAGTTGTGGCGCACATGCATGCCGATTTCCGAGAAGGTGCCTTCTTCAAAGAGGTACCCCATGCGGTCGCGGGCCGTCATTTCGCCCTTTTCGTGTCTCTTGTCGATCTTTTCCTGACCGCCGCTGAGGATGACCTTCTTGCGGCGGCTGTTCAGATCGTCAATCAATTTGGGATCAATAGCCATTGGTATAGTGGTATGGTGGATTCGGAGAATGTTACTTGCCGCATCCGCAACCGCCGGGGTGCTGGCAGAATTCGGTCAGCACGCCGAAGGTGCACTTGGGATGCAGGAAGGTGACCTGCGTATTGTGCGCGCCGGGGACGGGCGGGTCGTTCAGCACGGTAAGGCCGGCTTCCTTGGCCTGGGAGATGTTGTCAGCAATGTCGTTGGTCTTGAAAGCGATGTGGTGGATGCCTTCCCCTTTCTTCTCGATGGCCTTGGCGATGGCGCTTTCCGGAGAGGTGGGTTCGAGCAGTTCGATGTGGACTCCGGCAACGTCAAACATGGCGACGCGCACCTTTTGCGTGGGCACTTCCTCAATGTGGGGCTCTCCGAGTCCGAGCGCATCACGGTAGTAGGGAACGGTGGCGTCAAGGCTCTTGACGGCGATGCCGATATGGTCAATTTGTTGAATCATATGCGTATGATGGTTGTAGGGAATGCAGGTGGAAGCCTGCAATACATCAGGAGCCATTAAAGCGGATTTTTTTTAGATGTGAAGCGAAAAGCGGAAAAATGGCGAAATCGCGCCCGCTCCGTTTCACCTGCTTGATTGCCCCGGAAGATGAGGTATGGTAGGGGCATGTTCAAGAGGGGATTAGCCGTATTGTTCCTGCTGGCGTCGTGGTTTTCCGCCGCGTGTGCCTATGAGCTGCTGCCCGCCCATGTGGCCGTGGTTTACAACGGAAAATCCGAGCTGAGCCGCCGCATGGCCAGGGAGTATGCGCGGGTGCGCGGCGTGCCGGAAGGGAACCTGGTTTCCCTGGACTGCCCCTCGGCCAACGAGATTTCCCGGAAGGAGTATGAAGACCTGATCCGTGCGCCCCTGCTGCGGACGGCGCAGGAGCAGCGGTGGTGGGTGCCGTCCGGCATTGCCTCCGCCCCCATGATGGACCGGAAGATTTTTGCGCTGGTGCTGATGGCGGACCTGCCAATGAAGATACGGCATGAAGCGCCCGTTCCCCCTCCCGGGAAGGATATCAACCAGATGCAGACGGACCGCGCCGCCGTGGATTCCGAACTGGCGCTGCTGGCGGTGGACGGTTATGAGAGGAAGGCCTGGGTAGGAAACCCCTATTTTGACAGGAAGGAGGATTTTGTGGGCTCCGGCCTGCCCACGTTCCTGGTGTGCCGCCTGGACGGTCTGACGGCGGATACCTGCCTGCGGCTGGTCACGGAACCTGCGGAGGTGGAGAAGAAGGGCCTGTGGGGGTGGGCGGTGGTGGACCGGGGCGGCCCCTACGCCCAGGGGGACCAGTGGCTGGACGCCGTGTTCCGCCGCGTGCGGGAAGCGGGAATCCCCGTTTACCTGGATGACTGGCCCCAGACTCTTCCGGAGAAATTTCCGCTGAGCCGGGACACGGCGCTTTACTGCGGCTGGTACACCGGGAATGCGAACGGTCCGTTTACGGACCCAACCTTCCGTTTCCGGCCCGGAGCGGTCGCCATGCACCTGCATTCCTTCAGCGCCTCCGATTTCAAGATTCCCGGCAGGGGGTGGAGTTCCGCCCTGCTGGAAAAGGGGGCGGACGTGACGGTGGGGAACGTGTATGAACCGTTCCTGGGCGCGTGTCACCGCTTTGACATTTTTGCGGACCGCCTGCTGGACGGCTATACCGTGGCGGAAGCCTCCTGGATGAGCATGCCCGTACTGTCCTGGCAGGGGGTGGTGTTCGGGGACCCCCTCTACCGTCCGTACGCCCGCATGAAGAACATGGACGTGAAGCCGACGGAAGAGGACCGCTATTTCCAGGGCTGGTGGGCTTCCTCTGTACAGTTCGGGGACCGCTGGCGGGACCGTTCCGCGCGCCTGCTGGAATCCGCCCGGAAGGCACCCTCCTCCTGCCTTTATGAAGCGCTGGCGCTGGAATACCTGTACCGGAAGGAGCCAGCACGGGCCGGGGAGCTGGTTTTCTCCGCCCTTGACGGCGCGTCGGACGCCCGCACCCGCGCCCGTCTTCTGCTGGAGTCCCTGCTGGCGGACCGCGCCCAGGGCGGGGACAAGGCCTTCCTGCTGCGGATGGACAGCGTCCGCGCCCTCATGTCTTCCTCCGCCTTTCTCCCGGCGCTGGAGGAGTGGCATGCAAGGATAGCTCCGCCGCCGCCCCCGCCTAAAAAATAAAATTAAGGCCGTACGGCAAATTTGGATTGCCTTTTAGGGGATTATGGCCCATATTCTGCGTCCCGTAAGTTTTCCTTTTACTGATATTCACCAGCAATAGATAACACAAGATGAACATTATCAACAAAATCGAGCAAGAGCAACTCAAGGCGGATGTGACCCCATTTAACGTAGGTGATACCATCAAGGTTCACACTCGTGTTATTGAAGGCGGCAAGGAACGTATCCAGATTTTCCAGGGCATCGTGATCGCCAAGCGCGGTTCCGGCATCAATGAAGCTTTCACGGTCCGCAAGATTTCCTACGGTGAAGGCGTGGAGCGCGTGTTCCCCCTGCACACCCCCCGCATCGCCAAGATTGAAGTCGTGAACCGAGGCAAAGTCCGCCGTGCCAAGCTTCACTACCTGCGCGGCCGTATCGGCAAGGACGCCATGATCGTGAAGTCCGCCAACCGGTAATCGGAAAAATTGCTATTTTTGCTGGCCCGGCCCGCCGTGAGGCGAGGCCGGGTTTTTTATGCCCGGAAGGTTTTATTCCACCCCGGAGGAAGAAGGGGCCGGACGGGAAAGGAAGGCGTGAAAAAATTTTCGTGAACCCCCCTGTGAGGGCAACACGGTTTTTCCCGGTGAAAGTTCCGGAAAGGGGGAGAGAGGCTGAAAGAAAGCCGGCAAGAAAAAGGAACGGGATGGAACAAGTCCTCCGGCTTTTCCGTTCCTTCCGGCGGGGCTTTGCCGGGGGGAGGGAGCTAATCAGGAAGGCAGGCGGTTGGCCAGCCTCTTTTGCAGGAAATAGAAGTGGAGCATCATCAGCACGGAACTTGCCAGGCTCACCAGGAAGGCCGTTCCGTTGTACATGATGACGGGGCGCACCATGCCGTTCAGCAGGGCTTCCAGCTCCCGGTCCAGCGCAAGCACGTTTTCCGGGCTTTCTTCCGCCCATGCCCGGAGCGTCTCCGAGAAATGGAACAGGGGCTGGAACAGCGTATACAGGAAGATGAGCAGGGAACCCGGCACGCTGACGGCCCAGGCCAGCCATATCCAGCCTTTTCCGCGTGAAGGGCCGGGGAAGGAGAGGGCCTTGTTGACGTCCAGCATGGCTTGAAGGGGCATCCAGATATTGCCCACGGGGAGGAAGAAGGAAAGGACGCAGAGCAGGGGAGAGGCGCGCATGGCTCCCTTCTTCACCGTTTCCGCATTCTGCGCCAGCCGGTAAACCAGCATCAGCCAGCAGACCACCAGCCCGGCCATGGACAGGTAAAACAGGCCGCCGTCCAGCGTAAACGGAGCGGCGGAGCCTGCCTCCGCCCTGGCAAGGGAGAGGGAAAGGGAGGCGCGGTCCCCTTCCTGGAGTTCCTTCATGGTTTGAGCCAGCGTTTCCGAGATGGCTTGCTGAATCAGGGGAAGATCGTGGAAAAGCAGATAGAAGGTGCCCCCGGCCAGCGTCAGGGCAAACAGGCACAGGAGGAACAAGAGGACGCCGAGCTTCCGGAGGGGCGGAATTCCGGCTGAAAACGGTTCCGCAGGCATTATTCTTCCGCAGGTGCGGGGGCCGGTGTTTCCGCCGCTTCTTCCGGGCCGTATGCCTCCACTTCCGTCAGCGCCAGCGGATGGGCCGGATCGGTGGATTCCACGCGCAGGGCGCGCGCCTTGACCGGAGCTTCCAGCTTCCAGGTGGTGACGTTGGTGGATTTTTCCGAGGGTGTGGTGTTGAAGGTTTTTTCCGCCAGCACGTTCTTGTCATTGTCGTACAGAATCACCTTGAATTCCTCCATGGTGCCCAGCAGAGTCAGGTTGGCTGGCGTGTAAATAACCACTTTTTCTATGGTGCGGTTGGTCTCCTTGCCGAAGTCGATGCCGAACCAGGCGGTTTTTCCTTCCGCCACGCCGGTGGCGCTGATGGAAACGTCGGAAAGCTCGGAGCTGGTATTGCCGTCCACGGCCTTTTCCGGACCGTAGGCGCCCAGTATGTTGCGGTTGGAGCTCTGGCGCACCTTGACGCCGGGCTGAAGGCTCCAGTTGACTTTGCCGGGTTCGGCGGAGGGTTTGGGAGCTGCAGGCACGGGTTCCGGATGCGGGAGCGGGGCAGGTGCGGGAACCGCAGGGGCCGGAGTGGTGTTTTCCGCGACGGCCGGGGCAGAGGGCGCAGGCGTTGCCGGAGCATGGCGGCGCGCTTCCCTGTTCGCTTTTCTCGCCTCATCCGCCTTCGCGTTGTTTTCCTTCTGCACCTGTTCGTTGTAGTCATTGCGCATTCTGACGACGTCCTTCTTGTACAGGATGCAGGTGTAGGTCAGCACAATGCCTACGATCAGGGCCGGGATAAGGTAGTAGTAAACATTGGTCTGCCCTTTCTGCATATTCATGGCGGGGACGGGCGTTGAGGACGGCCGGGGAGGAATGGCTGCCGCGTTTCTTCCCGTGGGGCTGGCGATGGCCTTGTCCAGGTCCGTGATAAAGTCCCCCAGGTTCCGGTAGCGTTCGCGGGTGTCCGGATTGATGGCCCGGGAGACCACGGCGTCCACGGCGTCGCTGCACTTGATCAGTGTGGAGGGCATGGCGAAGCCCGCTTCCATCGGCGTCTTGCGGGTCAGCAGGATGTAGAGCGTCAGCCCCAGGGCGTAAATGTCCATGCCCGGCGTGAAGGCGGCTTCCGCCCCGGTGACCCATTCCGGAGAGGCGAAGTCCCCCATGTCTACCGGGGGCTGCGCGGGATAAATGTTGATGGGCAGCAGCAGGGCGTCTCCGCCGTCCGCGCGCAGGGAAATCAGTTTGGGCGTGATGCCGCCGTGAAAGATGTTTTTCCGGTGCAGCGTCAGCAGGCCTTCCGCCATGTTCCGCACCAGGTTGAGCGCCGCCTGGGGGGATATCTGGGGGAGGGTTTCCAGGTCCGCCAGGCGCGGATAGGGGGAGTGTTCGGAAATGATGAAGGTGAACGGTCCTGCCTGTCCCACTTCGTAAACGCGCAGAAGGCCCTGGTGCGCCTGTTCCACAATGGTGAGGGAGCGGACGATGAATTCCGGATCCCAGCCGAAGACTCCGGCTTCCTCCGTGGGAACCACCCGCAGCATGACGGGAGCGAAATTGGATTTCAGGGTGGCGGTGAAAATTTGCTGGGGGCCTTTGGCCCCGACAAGCTGGATGTTTTCCAGCTGGGGGAAGAGGGCGGAAATCTGGTCCATGGAAAGGGAATCGTCGGCAGGCATGGAAAAGGGAGGTGGAATAGTATCGGCAAACAGTCTACCTTAAAATCCTTGCCGGAAGCAACTCTATAAGCGGGCATATTTTGCTGGCGGGATGTCCTGACGCTGAACGGAAACCGCTCGTGCCGGGCCGGAACGGCCTTTTCCGGGCGGGGCGGACGCTCTCCTTTGAAGAAGGCGTCCCGAGGGGCCGTTCTTTCCGTATCCATACGGTTGACGGGCCTGTTCCTTCCGCTGGCGCAATGGTTTTTCCTGACGGGGAAGTTTGTTGGAAAAGCCGGATGCCCCCTCCGTTTTCAGGAAGGGTTGTTTCCTCTTCATTCCGTGGCCGGGAAATAACTTTTTCCTTACCTGCTGGGCAAAACCCGGAAGGCTGAACAAACCAGTCCGGAGCAAGCCGCAATCAGCAGGAAAAATTTCAGTTGCTTCAGGCGCCTGAGAGACATTCCTGTCCGATTGGCCATGGCCATGTAAAAATCATGTTCATCCCAATTCTTGCGGATGCGGCAAAGCAGGTGGATAACTGTGGCGGTTGTTAAAGCCACCATGTACAGGGTGGCTAGGAAAAGAGCCGTTTCCGGACATCCGTTTGACAGGAAAACGGCGGATGCGAGCAACAGGCATAACAGAATGAGGAATAGGGAGCCGGCAAACTCAGCAAGGAGTTTGTATTTGTTAACGATTTCCTGAACCTGTTTCTTACCGGAAAAATGTTCTTCCTTCCTTGTCCTGAACATCATCCAGCCGGTCAGCAGGGACGTCAGGAGCAGCCATAGGATGTCATGCATGGGGCGGAACGGGGGAATTTCGGGAAATAAGCGCGGGCATTACGGCCTTTTCTGCATGATAGGGAACCCGATCGTCCCAGTACATCGTAAATCTGGGTGTGAAAGATAAAGCTTCAATTTTTGCAGCCTCAAGTTAATCTTATCATTGAACGCCTCAGAAACTCTTCGGTGGCCGGGGTGGCGTCAAGGGACCTTGAAGGAGCAGGGTTCGAACTTCCTTTGATAGTTTTCGCGTTTCAGAACATGCGGGGTATGCCGGATGGATGAAGAGGAGAAGCTTATTTACTCGCTTCCTGTGCAGAGCCTTTTCCTCCCCGAATTCCGCGTCAAATTGGACTAATTCCTCGCGGAGGCGAGAGAGAAGACGCGCAGGGTTTTTCCTGAAATTTCAATGAGGAAGCGTTCGTTCTCAGAGTTGGAGTAGATGAGGGGGAGAGGCGGGAGCGTTCCCAGGCCTCCGCGACTGCGGATGCCTGATCCCGAGGGAGGGGGCAGGTCATGCAGGGTATGTAAGGAAGATGTTATGGAGAAATTGGATGTCTCCAGGCACTGGAGCCGTTGATCTCTTTCTTGATGAGTATTTTTTGCCTATCACGAAGAATCATACATTTTAACGTTGTCGATAATTCTTGTATAAACTTGCCTATTGCCTGATCAAAAACACCAAATACGATGTACGATTCATAGATATCGTTTCAACTCTGTCAGTTACTTTCTTCATGTAACGGCGCCCTCGGTAGTCGTAGCCGCATTCCACCACCGTACTGCCGTCCTGGCTGATGAAGCTCACCGCACGGTTAGCTTCATTGTATACTGTGGTCCAGATGCCCGTTGAAGTTCTAATCAGCGTCTGGTTGGCCGAAGCGTTATAGTCGGGAACAAAGGGTTGATCCAGATCCAGAGTGGAGGGTGATGCTAGTGTACTGTGCTTGAGTTCGTTGACCGCGTAGATGAGTTCTTCGGCCAGTTTCTACACCGTCTTGCGGTTGACGATGTTGTCTAGCTGAGGCATAGGGCGTCGTGCCTAGAGAAGCTCCGGTGAGTTCGTTCCTGCTGTTGTAGCTGAAGCTGTCGCTATGGACTACTTCGTTTTTCCGCTACTGGGTGCGGGTAGTCGGATGCCCCAGCGCAATCATAAGTTGGAGTATTTATTTTCTCAGGAAAATCCAGTACTGACATTTGTAAATACAGCTTATTGACATATTTCGCCTGTTCATTAAGCATATTTATTAAATTCTGAATATCTGTTTTTTCTAATTTTATATGCTTCTCCATATTTAATGCAGCAATTGCATTTCTTTGATCTTCTATCCAAGTCTCTATTTGTTTCTTTCTTTGTGAATCATTTTTCTGACTATACTTGTTTTTAATTTCTAATTTCTGAAATTCGATGATATCGTTTGGAGTAACATCAAATTTAGAGAAATTATATTTTCCTGGAACGAGATTGCGAAGGGATCCTGCTTGGTACATAAACCATTCTGTATAAATAAGATCAAAATGCGCCTTATCACTTAATTCACTAAAAATGTTTTTCTCAACATTTTGTTGTTTAATGTCAGAACAGTGCGTACATAACAATATAAAAGCTACATAAAATATTTTATTCATAGTTATTAATTATTTTTTATTAGGAATTATAAGAATCCATTCTTTCGGATTATTCGGATTATCTACTTGATATAATAATGTATTACTTAACAACAATACATTATGGCATTCCCATTTTCCCTTATTACAGGAACACCATTTATAGGCTTGAACGCTTACTCCTAATGCACTCCGAGCTCTTCCTACTCCTCTCAAAGGTTGGACTTTTCTATTGAAAGTATCACCTGTTTGACTATAACATGTTTTGTTATAGCAATCAAACCAAGTATAAACTACATAGCAACAATTTTCATTACATGTACCATTATGTTCGCATTTGGATGTGAACATAGGACTTTCAACTGATGCCTTAACATCAATTCCTTTTGTTCCTGCATCTTTAATAACTGGCCTTTCCTGCGATCTTTCACATCCTTTACAACATTTCGGACACGGATCGCCTGTTTTTGTGAATCCCTTTTTTAACCCTAAACCGTCATATTTGTTTATTACAACATTTTCTATAAACCCGTACAAATTCCATCCGCCTTCTTCAGCGATGGGGTCACGATTGATCCACCTGCCGTCTGCGGGATTGTAATAACGATAGTTGTAATAGACCAGGGCGAGTTCTACATCGTTCATCTCGCTGGACCACTGCACCGGCTGGACGAGGTCCCCCGTGGAAACAACCTGTCCGTATGGCGAGTAGTCATAAGTTGCCGCAATAGCTCCCTCTCCAGCGAACACCTCCGTGACGTTCTTGTTAAAGTCAACTCCATAGCAGTAAAGGGCATTTTCCTGCACCAGGGCCAGGGGACGCGTTGCCACCGGTTCCAGTGGATCCCACAGCAGTGTCCGAAGCACGTTCCGGTTGTCCAGCATGTCCAACGCCGCTAGTTGCAGGTAGCCACGGTACAGGTAGCGTTCATGGCTGACGACCGTTCCGTTGACGGTGACCTTCTTCATGTAGCGGCGTCCCTGGTAGTCGTAGCCGCATTCCACCACCGTACTGCCGCCCTGGCTGGTGAAGCTCACCGCGCGGTTGGCCGCGTTGTAGACTACTGTCCAAATGCCCGTCGAGGTTTTGATGAGGGTCTGGTTGCCCGAGGCGTCGTACGTCGGCACAAAAGGCGCCTCCGCTTTTTCTTCGATGCTTGTGTACTGGTTGAGGTTGTTGGCCGCGTAGGAAAGTTCCTCGGCCAGTTCCCGCGCCGTCTTGCGGTTGCCGATGTTGTCGTAGCTGTAACCGTAGGGGGCTGTTCCCAGAGTAGCCCCGGTGAGTTCGTTTCTGCCGTTGTAGCTGAAGCTGTCAGTACGAGTTGCTTCGGTTCCCCGCTGCTGGGTGCGGGTGACCGGGCGTCCCAATGCGTCGTAGCTCTGGCTGCGGGAGACCAGCGCGGTTCCCCCCAGACGGCAGCTTATGGCCACTGCCAGGTCACGGTGTTCTTCATAGGCAAGTTCCCGGACGATGCCGTTGGGCATCGCGAGGCTGGAGGGCAGGCTGCTTCCCGCCAGGTAGCCGTAGGCGAAGGTTGGTTATTCTCCTACGTGCACGATTCCGGCGCCGGCAAGCCTCCCGTTGGCTTCATAGCCCTGGCTTGCTTCCTGGAGGACGTCGGTTCCCTGTTTCAGGGTATAGCCGGAGGACCGGCCGTAGGCATCGTAGTTTTCCTGGAGCTGGCAGGAGGCGCCTCCTATGGTGATGCTATCGGTGTCCGGTTCGTTGTAGGGAGTGTAAGTGATGGTGCGAGAGCCTGAGGCGTCCGTCACCTGGGTCAGCTGGTTGAGGCAGTTGTAGGCGTACTGGATGCCGGGCGTGGAGTCGCTGTAGGAGACGGAGGTGTTGACCCCTTTCTTCAGATTGTAGCCCCAGGTGGTGACCACCCCGCGCGCGTCTGTGAGCGTGGATCTGAGGTTCAGGGCATTGTAGGCGGTGTCCTCATGCGTTCCGTCCGCGTAGGTTTTACGCGCCAACAGCCCCGTGGCTTCATCATAGCTCCAGGTGGTGACGTCTCCGTCCGTGCGTCCCGTGGGGTCGGTGGTGATGTCGCCCGCGTCCTCCCGGAAGGTGGTAAGGCTGACCATTCTGTCGGCTTCGTCGTAGCCGAAGAGCAGGGGCTGGGCGCCCGTTCCCCATTGCGCCGTATTGCGGCCCCGGAGATCGTAGTTGTAGCATGTCGTTTTCCCGAGGGCGTTGGTGACGGCGGAAGGCTGGTCAAACCAGGGATCGTAGGCGGTAGAAGCCGTGTTGCCCGCCGCGTCGGTAACGGAAACAGTGCGCCCGGCGATGTCGGTACGTGTCGTAATGGTGTTGCCCCGTCCGTCCGTGTTAGTGTAGATGATGCCGGTTTCCGCATAGGCTCGGGTCTGCGTGGAAGTAATGCCCGCGTGGTCCGTCTGCGTGGTAGTAAAGTCGTCGATGACCGTCGCGGTGGCCGTGACATTGGAAGTGGGGATGCTGCTTTTTTGCGTCCGCAGGGCGCCTGTTCCGTATTCGCTCCACTGTGTGGATATATTTCCTCTGGGACCGATGAAGACGGTTTTGCTTTCCAGCGTGGACGAGAGGGAGGAAACCAGCGTCTTCTGCGTTTCGCCATAGGTAGTCCCTTGGCCGTTGTTCCTAGTCGCCGTGACGACGCGGTAGACGCCGTCCTGCGCCTGTTCCACGCCATAGCTCCACGTGGTGATGCGCGAGTTGGACACGGTGGCCGGATCGGCAAGCTTCCAGGTTTCCTTGACCTTATTGCCGAAGTCGTCGTATTCCCACAGGGTCGGCGCCATCGTCGTAGCTGCGGTTTCCGCATCTGTCTGTTCCTTGGTCAGCTGTCCCTTGGCGTTATAGGTGTTCCTCGTGTAAATGACTCCCCCGATGGTGTTGGGCCGGCCCGTGCGCAGAATTTCCCCGGCACCGTTGGCGACGCTGCGCTGCAGTTCGGTTTCCGTTTCCCCGGAGACGGCTTTCGTGAAGGTCCGAACGCCGTCGGCAACCAAGTCGAGGGAATAGATGATATGCCGCTGTCCCGTGCCGGATTCTTCCAGGACCGTTCCGTCCGGCGCGTTGCGCGTGACGAACGTGGCTCCGGAGGGAGTGGTTTGCGTCGTCGTCAGACCGTCTTCGCTGTAGGCGTAGGTGGTGACTCGTCCCAGGACGTCCGTAGAGGAAGTTATCCTCCCCAGCAAGTCGTACTCCGAGCTTTCGCTGGTCGTCATGGCCCCCGTATCCCGGCGCGTAGAGAGGATGCGCCCCGCCGCATCCAGGGTGTAGGTGGTGATGGTTTCCGGCGTGATGACGGTTTCCCCGTCCATTACGGCGGAACGCGTGGTTTCCACCAGTTGGCGCGCCGTGTCGTAGGCATAGTCCATTCTTACACCATTTTCATCAATGTCCCACAACAGGCGCCCGTCGCACATCAGCTCGCGCTCCGTTATTCGGCCATTGCCCGCCGTCCGCTTCACCCACCTGTTCTGCGTGTCAAATTCATAGGAGGCGCTGTCCGTGAGCGCCCATTCCCCGCCGGTGAGCAGGGCGTAGCTTTCTTCCCTGACGCGCTGCCCTTCCGCCGTGATCCAGGTCGTGGTGCGCGTGCTCTGTCCCGGCACGGTTTCCCCGTTGACGCGCGTTTCCAACGTTTCCGTGTAGAGGGCGCCGTGCTCCGTCGTTGCCGCGTAGTCGTGCCAGGTTTGCACGCCGGTGAGGTCCCGGGTCATCCGGGTGCGTCCGCGGGCATAGACGTCGGGCGCGCCGGCCAGCCATTGTTCCGTGGCCGTCAGGCGCGTGCCCGTTACTCCCAGTCCGGTGACCCGCTTTTCCGTCCTTTTGACGTGATTGGCCGTCGTGTACTTGTAGGCAATGGTGGTCAGCGTCTTGACGTGTCCTTCCAGCGGAAGCAGGTCTACCGTTTCCGTGGCGGGTTCGTCGTTGAAGTCGGCTTCTCCCGAATAGGCATAGGTGTAGCGCGTGATGCGCCTGCCGCTTTCCGCCCACGGTTCGTCGCGGGAGAGCAGGCGTCCGTAGAGGTCATACGCGTAATGAATTTGGCTGCCGTCCGGGGCAGTTTCCGTCTTGAGCCGTCCGCACTGGTCGTAGGCGTATTGCGTGGTCTGGGCTTCCTGGCTTTGATAGCCTTCCACTTGAGTGAGCAGCAGATCGCCTACGTCCGTCGTTTGATATATGGAGCAGGTGCGCTCTGCCACGATACCTCCTTTGGAGATTTCCGTCACCAGCTGCCAGACCGAGTCTTCCGGTTCCAGCTCCGTGCGCGTGCGGATGGTCGTGACGGCGTCTTCCCCCGTGCCCTGCCGCATGTTCCACGCCAGGCCGTCGTTCCACCAGGTGACGGCGTAGGGCTGCCTAGCCGGCGCCTGTTCCGTGACGGTGAAGTGGCCGTCCGCGGAAAGGGAAAGGTTGAATGTTTTAAAGGGTGTCCCGGTGACCGTATAAAATCCCTGTTCGTCCGTTCCGGTGATTTGCCCAGGCGTGTAGAGCGCGATGATGTAGCCCGTGGAGGTGACGTTTTCCACGTTGAGCAGGCCGTCCCACAGGTTCCAGATTTGCCTCAGCGAGCCGTCTTCGGCATGCTTGACGTCCAGGTAGGATGACGCGTTGGAGATGACCTGCTTGTCGGTGGTGGTGTAGGAGAGGAGCATTCCTGTTTCCGCCGAGAAGAGGTATTGGCTGCCGTCTTCCACGATCCAGCGGAGGCAGGATTGTCCTTCCACCGTGTCCAGCGTTGCCCGTCCTCCGCCCGACGTGTCCACGCCAACGGGCAGCACGGACCCGTTCATATAGCAGCGCATGGCAATCACCCGGTCTCCCTGCACCAGATCAAAACGCACTCCGGGTACAATTCCCCCTTCGGGCACGTCCAGGCGGCTGTTCAACGGATGGTTGTAGGCCAGTGAGGAGGGGCTTTCCAGGCCGGAGACAGTTTCCTCAGCCCTCAGTTCCACAAGGCCCGCAGGAATCCCTCCCAGTCCCCGGAACATTCCGAAGTTGCAGGACCAGTACATCAGGGTGGCCGTGCTTTCCGCACTCACACTGCACCCTGCGGAGGAGTAGTTTCCCAGCGTGCTATTCCCCACCGCGGAGCCCGACCGGGCCAGCGACGGGGAAGGCGGCGTTCCGCCGCTGTTATCACACGTGTCTCCCTCGCACGGGCACTTCTCGGGCTCCTCCTTGCCTCCCGGCTCCGTCGGCACCACGTCGATGCTATAGTTGCAGATGGAGACGTTGTCTTTTTCAGGCTTGTAGTCGATGTTGGTCTGGTTGACTTCCCAAATGTAGGAGCCGGAGGGCAGCTGCGCCCCGCCGGTCCCCGTGTGGTATTTATGGCCGCCCTGCTTGCCTGCCGTCTGCGAGTCTTTCTTCAGGTCCACCTGCGCCACCACGCTGCCGCTGGAGTCCTTCACTTCCAGGCTGCCCCAGTCGTCCACCCCCAGGAAGAGCGAACAGGTGCCGTAGAGCTTTTTACCGTCCGCTCCTTCCGGAATGGTAAAGTAACCGTGAGCACTGTGTCCATCCGCCGACGTACTGGGCGGTCCCACGGTAATTTCATCGTGTTCGTGGATTTCCTCGAACGGTAGCGGATCGGGCTCCGGAGAGGCGCGCATGCCACGCGGCATGGGTTTGGCCGTAGAGCCAAAGTACCATTTGCGGTAAGCGGGGATGGAAGAAGGGGTGCCGGCAGAAGAAGTAGTTGGAGTATTCATAAGGCATTAAAGAACTGGGATTGATGATGAAATTAGAGGAGAGCAATCCTCCATGATCATTTTCCCAGTAGCATGATCCAGAGCCAGTGTCAATAAAGTTTATTTGCAAATTTTTGTTTGCCTATGAAACATAACGATTTTTTCCATCAAAAAATAATATAATAATTATTACGCTCAGTACCTTCCTTTTACAGACATTAATATTATCTATTTGTTAGAAAAAATCCACAATAGGATGAAAGACGATATACATTTTTCTTAAAATTTGCCTGTATAGTCCGTTTAAGTTTGCCGGCACGGGCAAGGGGAGGAACTGTGTGGAATGAAGAAATCCTTTTCCCCGGAGACAAAGGGTACGGACGATTCTTTGGAAGAGCAGCTCCGGTTTCTGTTACGGCCTTTTCAGGATGATGGGCGGGGCGGGGTTGGACTGCCATACCGGGGTGGCGGCCCGTGCGTCCGCTTCCTCCAGCGCCTGGCGGCCCTTGACCTTGGCCAGGTGCTCCCGGAGGATGCGCCGCAGTTCCACGGCGGCGGCGGGGTCGTCCTGCACGCTGTGCCCGGACGGGACGATTTTTTCACTGGCGCTCCAGTCCAGATGGGAGGAGCGGTACTTGACCACGCCGTCGGAGGAGTGGGGCGTATCGTTCCTGCCCCTGTCCCCGATGATGGAATGGACGGGAACGTTCGGGTCCCCGCGCAGCTCCGACATGTACTTGACCAGGGAGGAGTTCGGGGAAAGCTGGCGGATGCTGGTGAGTTCGTCCTTCAGCTGCAGGGGGTTGAGCAGGAACATGCCGCGGCTGAGGGTGGCGATGCGGGTGACTTCCTCCAGCATGTCCGCCGGGAGGTCGATCAGGCGCTGGCCCAGCCGCCCTATCCAGTTGTCCGCAAAGGTGGAGCCGCGGTGCGGGGTGGCCATGTACACGATGCGCGTGACGCCCCTGGCGGGGGAGAAGATAAAATTGTTCTGGAGCTGTTCAAGCATGGGCTCGTCACAGTGCAGGGGTTCCAGCCCGGTTTTCCAGTTCTCCAGCGTCATGTCTGCAAAGGTTTCCGGGGGAAGTTCAAAGAGGCCCTTCATCAGCGTCCAGGGCTTGGTGGAGTTGTTGAAGCGGGTGATGAGGCCGCCCATGGAGTGCCCCACCATGACGATGTTGTTCATTTCCCTGGAGTCGCCGCGGGGATTGTATTCCTGCATGAGTTCCTCCAGGGCCTTCCGCTGCCTGCTGGCCGGAATGGTCCAGGCCAGGCCGGACGGATAGCCGAAGAACCAGAACTGGTAGTTTTCCCGGATGACGGGATCCACCAGAAGGCGGTTGGTCAGGTTGGCAAAGGTGGCGGGGCCGGACATCAGGCCGTGGGTGAAGACCACGGGAATTTTCCGGGGGTCATAGGGTTCGGAAAAATAAAGCCCCATCGTATTGATGGCCTTTTTGGGACGGAACGCGCCCAGCAGTTCCGTTCCGTCCGCGTCGGAAAGCTTCCAGAAAAGGGCGATGGGAACGGAGAAGTTGGCCGCCAGGGGCTGACGCACCTTGTTTTTGCCGATGAAGACGTGCTCATTCATCAGACGGGGAATGGTGCGGAGGGTGGGCTTCCCGTCCACCATGCGGTCAAAGTCCAGGATGGCCGTCAGCGTGTGCACGTTCCCGTTGTCCTTGAGCACGTTGGCATGGGGCCGGGAGACGCCCTGGGGCGCCAGGCCCGCCAGGGGAATGCCCATTCCCTCCACGGTTACGCTTTCCCGCAGGCGGAAGGTGGGGTCCACTTCGTCGGACATGAAGATGGCCTCGTAGAACCAGGGGTTGCTGTCCTTGGCGTAAGGAGATTTTTCAATGATGAAGGGGAGGCTTTGACGCTTCTTCTCATTCATGCCGCCCTCCCGTTTGGCCTCTTTCAGGTGGGAGGCCAGCTTCCGGATGCATGCGTTGTATTTTTTTCTGGCTTCCGGCCATTCCCTGCTGCGGTGGGGAGAGGAGAGGATGAGCCATGCGGCCTGGGCTTCCCGGATGGCTACGGCGTCATCCTGGTAATGGGCGTACGCCCTTTCCTGCTGCTGGTGGTGCAGGGAACAGCCGGAAAGGCCCATGAGAAGGCCTAGAAGAAGGGCGGAAGCCGTTTTCATGATGAACAAGGAGAGAAGGGGGCGGAGAGGTCAGGAGAGCATGTCCAGAGCCCGGTTCATGGACTTGAGGAAGGTCTGAACTTCCTCTTCCGTATTGTACAGGGCAAAGGAGGCGCGGGTGGTTCCCGTAGTTCCCAGGGCGCACATGAGAGGCTGGCAGCAATGGTGCCCGGTGCGCACGGCAATGCCCATCTGGTCCAGCAGGGTGCCCAGGTCGTAATGGTGGATGCCTTCCGCCAGGACGGAGACCACGGCGCTGTGCGGCACGTCCGGGGCCAGCACGGTCAGGCGCGGTATGGCCTTGAGGCCTTCCACGGCCATGTCCGTCAGTTTTTGTTCATGGGCGGCGATGTTGTCCAGCCCCAGTCCGGAGACGTAGCGGATGGCCGCCGCCAGACCTACCGCTCCGCCAATGTTGGGCGTCCCAGCCTCATATTTGAAAGGGATGTCGTTGTAGACGGTTTTTTCAAAGGTGACTTCCTTGATCATCTCCCCGCCGCCCATCCACGGCGGCAGCTTTTCCAGCAGCTCCCTTTTTCCCCACAGCGCGCCGATGCCGGTGGGAGCATACAGCTTGTGGCCGGAAAAGGCGTACAGGTCGCATCCCAGTTCCTGAACGTCCACGTTCATGTGGGAGACGGCCTGGGCGCCGTCAATCAGCACAATGGTGTCCGGCCTGTTTTCCCTGGCAAGCGCGGTGATCTCCTGCACGGGATTGATTGTTCCGAGCGTGTTGGAGACGTGGCCCACGGCCACGATGCGGGTGCGGGGGGAAAGCAGGTTCCGGTAGGCCTCCATATCCAGCGTCTGGCCCGGAGTCAGCGGGACTACCTTGAGGACCGCGCCCGTGCGTTCGCAGAGCATTTGCCAGGGGACGATGTTGGAGTGGTGCTCACAGGCGGTCAGGATAACTTCGTCCCCCGGCTTGACCGTGCCGGACCTAGCGATGGTGTCTGCCGCCAGGTTGATGCCCATGGTGCAGCCGGAGGTGAACAGGACTTCCGCCGTTTCCGGCGCGTTGATGAACCGGGCCACCGTTTCCCGCGACTCTTCATGCGCCTCCGTGGCAAGCTGGCTCAGGTAGTGGGAGCCGCGGTGCACGTTGGCGTTCTGCGTTTCATAATAATTCCGGGTGGCATCCAGGACGGCTAGGGGCTTCTGCGTGGTGGCCGCATTGTCCAGGTAAATGAGCGGTTTGCCGTGCACGCTGGTTTCCAGGATGGGAAACTGCGGGCGGATGGTTGCTGTGTCAAGCATGGCTATGGTACGAGTGAAGGTTCTTTGCGCAATTCGTCCCAGCCCCCTTCCAGAATGAAGATGGGCGCGCGGATGCCGTATTCCGGCTTTTTCAGTTCATTGGCTACGGCTGCGCTGGAGGTGCAGTCCCTGCTGCAAAAGATGACGATGCAGCAGCCCTTGTCTTCCGCCGTCATCAGGGCTTCCATGGCGTTGGCCAGGAGTTCCTGGTAATTGGCGTCCGCCGGACGGATGGGGTAGACGGGGGCCTGCGTGATAGTGTGGCGTTCAAAGTCGTCCTGTTTTCTGGCGTCTATCCAGATGACTTTTCCCGGCCATTCCTTCAGCACCTGGGCCAGGCACACGTGCCCCTCCTCCAGCGTCTCCGGATTGCAGGGCGGCGTGCGGAACGGCTGGATGACGCGCAGGTCCAGCGCGGCGATGCCCACGGCCAGCAGGAATACGGCCAGCAGGAGCTTCAGGGCGGTGGAAAGGGCGTCTCTCATGTGGGGAAGGTCAGTTTTCCTTGATGGTCAGGAACCCCATCTGGCGCTTGTAGCGCGGCACGGTGGAATCCGTGCGCACCCAGATGGTGTTGAAGGCCGGCTTGGCCGTAGATCTGGGAGTGATGATGATTTTGTATTCCCTGCCTTTCTTCACGGTCACGGGCTCATAGTCAAAGGCGTCCCCGGTCAGGTCCACCGTGGTCAGGTTGACGGGCAGTTCCTTGGAGATGGTGATTTTAATGGTCTTGGGGGCAGGGGCTTCTCCCCTGGTCCATTCCAGCTTGCGGGGTTCCATTCGGATGATGTCCGGGATTTGCGCGCGTATCACCAGCTTGTAGGCGGAGCCGTTGGCGTGCACCGTCATGTCCTTGTCCACGGTGCCGGAAAAGTTGCCGGTCTTCATCACGGCGCTGATGACGCCGGATTCCCCCGGAGCGTACGTCAGCTTGTTATCTTTCGCCCCGGCGGTGGTGCAGTCGCAGGAGACATGGATTTTGCTGATCGTGACGGGAACGCCGGAGGTATTGGTGAAGGGGAAGGAGGCCGTGATGCTGTCCTGGTCCGGAGCCACCTTTACCGGAACCACCGTTTCCTTGAAGGACAGTTCATTTTTGCCGGAGGCGAGGCCCCCGCACAGCAGCAGTCCTGACAGAATAATGGTCCGGATGGTCATGGTCGTTTCAGGATGGTTTTTCCTCTTTCTTCCTGGCGGAGAAGATGCTGGCGATGAAGAAGATGATCGCCGCCACGAAGATGCAGGAGTCCGCCACGTTGAAGGCGGGCCAGCGGTAGTTGAAGAGGGGAATGGTGACGTCAATGAAGTCCACCACGTAGCCGTTCATGAGCTTCGTGAAGAAGCCGTGCGGCTGTTCGTAGGGAATCAGGAAGCCCTGCATCAGGCGGTCCGTCAGGTTGCCCGCCACCCCGGCCAGCAGCAGCACATAGGCCAGCTTGAGCCATACCGTATGGAAGAAGTTTTTCCGGTAGAGCACGACCAGGGCCACGATGGCGAGCACGGGAATCGCCAGGAACAGGTAGCTGGACCATGCCGTTCCGTTGCCCAGCCCGAAGGCCACGCCCGTGTTGTGCACGCGGGTGATGTTCATCGTTCCGTCCAGGAAGGAAATGGGTTCCAGCTCCCTCAGCCTGTTCAGGGCGTCCACCGTGTTCGGGTTCAGGTCCTGGAACTGCGCCATGTCCGCCGCCGGTATGTGCCCGTTCGTGGCGAAGTCCAGCGTGCCGTCCGCATTGACGTGGTGGAAGCCCGGAAAGTCCGGCAGGTAGGCGTACTTGTGGACTTTCTCGTTCAGGTAGTTCAGCGGGAAGCGGTGGACGATCCACAGCTTGCTTGCCTGGTCCAGTACATACAGCCCTACGCCCAGCAGGCTCCACCAGAGCCAGCCGGGAGGCGTTTTCTTATGGGGGCCGGGTTCCTTTTCCGTCTGGGTATCCATAAAAGATCGGGGAATGGTTTCAGTTCAGGAAAGGACTTCCGAGCAGCGTTCGCACACGTCGCTGCCGTCCGCCGCGGGTTCATACCGGCGGCAGCGCGGGCACATGGCGTGTTCCGTTTTGGCGGCGGTGGCCGCCAGCTCCGGACCGCTCTTCACGTCCAGGTCTGCAATGATGAAGAATTCCGTGGCAAAGGCGCGGTCTTCCAGCAGCGCCACCACGTCCTCGCTTTCATTCGTGGGAACGGTGAGGGTGATGGAGGCCTCATTGTTCTTGGAGAACGCCTTGGCCTTCACCTGCTCTTCAATGGCTACCTGGATGACGGACTTGATTTCCTGGAGGCGGGAAATGGCGGAGGAGGCCTCCTGGGTGTCGTACTCCGGCATCGGCGCGGGGAAGTCCTGCTCGTGCACGCTGCCTTCATACCCGGCGTATTCCCAGGCTTCATCCGCCGTGAAGACCAGGATAGGGGCCAGCAGGCGGCACAGGGCCTTGAAGACGATGGTCATGGCCGTCTGGGTGGCGCGGCGGCGCACGGAGGTGACGTCGTCGCAGTACAGGCGGTCCTTCGTGGTGTCCACGTACAGGGCGGAAAGGTCGCTGGTGCAGAACTGGTTGATGACGCTGAACGCCTTGCGGAAGTCATAGGCTTCATAGGCTTTCAGCGTTTCCTTGATGACGGCGTTCAGGCGTTCCAGAATCCAGCGGTCCAGGATGGGCATGTGTTCCGGGGCGACCGCCTGCGTGGCGAAGTCAAACCCGCTGATGTTGCCCAGCAGGATGCGCAGGGTGTTGCGCAGCCGTCGGTAGGGCTCCGTGACCTGCTTGAAGAGGTCTTCCCCGAAGGGGACTTCATTCTGCCAGTCCACGGAGGCGGCCCACAGGCGCACGATGTCCGCGCCGTACTTGTCGTAGTAGTAGGCGGCGTCAATGGGCTTGCCGCTCTTGGCGTCGGACTTGGAGGTCTTTTTCCCGGTGTCCTTGTCCACCACGAAGCCGTGGGTCATCACGGCCTTGTACGGGGCCTTGCCGCGCCAGGCGACGGAAAGCATCAGGGAACTCTGGAACCAGCCGCGGTGCTGGTCCGTGGCTTCCAGGTACAGGTCCGCCGGGGCGTCCAGCCCGGGGCGGGCGTCCATGACGGCCATGTGGGAACAGCCGGAATCGATCCAGACGTCCAGCGTATCCTTGCCCTTCTTCCAGGTCTTCGGCAGGCCGAGGCGTTCGCACAGGTCTTCATCGGAAAGCTCAAACCAGATGTTGGAGCCGTGGGCCTCCACCATATCCGCGATTTTGCGGACCAGGGCGGCGTCCAGAACGGCCTTTCCGTCTTCGTCAAAGAAGACGGGCAGGGGCACGCCCCAGGTGCGCTGGCGGGAGATGCACCAGTCCGGGCGCGCCTCCACGGTGCCGTAAATGCGGTTGCGGCCCCAGGCGGGCAGCCACTGCACCTTGTCTATTTCTTCCAGGGCCTGCGGTCGCAGCCTGTCCATGGAGATGAAGAACTGCTCCACGGCGCGGAAGATGATGGGCGTCTTGGAACGCCAGCAGTGCGGGTACTGGTGGCGGTATTCCTCCACGCCGAAAAGGTTGTCGTCCTTCTCCAGCATGGAGATGATGTCCTTGTTGGCGTCAAAGACGTGCTTGCCCACCAGGGAGGGAACGCCCACTTCTTCCGTGTACTTGCCGTCGTCGTCCACGGGGGAAAGGACGGGCAGTCCGTACTGGCGGCCTACGTTGTAGTCGTCCGCCCCGTGGCCGGGAGCGATGTGCACGGCGCCGGTGCCGGTGTCCGTGGTCACGAAGTCCGCCAGGATGATTTTTGACGTGCGGGGAAGGAAGGGGTGCCGGGCCTCGCAGTTTTCCAGCTCGGCGCCCTTGAACTCGCGGATGGTTTCCGCTAGGGCCCAGCCCGTCTTCTGCGCGAAGGCGTCCAGCAGGTCTTTCAGGATGATGAGGGTTTCCGTCTGGCCGTCCTTCATGAACTTGCCGGCCACATACGTGAAGCGCGGATGCAGGGCGATGCCCACGTTGGCAGGCAATGTCCACGGGGTAGTGGTCCAGATCACCATGGAGGCCTTCAGGTCCAGGGGATTGTCCAGCAGAGGGAAGCGCACGAACACGGAGGAGCTGATCTTCTCCTTGTAGTCGATTTCCGCTTCCGCCAGCGCGGTATAGGCCCCGTAGGACCACTGGACGGGCTTGCGGCTCTGGTAGACCGCGCCGTCTTCCACCAGCTTGGCGAACACGCGCAGAATGTTGGCTTCATACGCCGGCTTCATGGTCAGGTAGGGATGCTCCCAGTCACCGAAAACGCCCAGGCGGCGGAAGGAAGTCCGTTGGATGTCAATGAAGCCTTCGGCAAATTCCGCGCAGCGGCGGCGGATTTCAGCCGCGTCCAGGTCACGGGCCTTCTGCACCACCTTGAATTCGATGGGGAGGCCGTGGCAGTCCCAGCCCGGAACGTAGGGGGCGGCGTAGCCGGCCATGGTCTTGGACTTCAGGACGAGGTCCTTGAGAATCTTGTTCAGGGCAGTGCCCATGTGCACGTCTCCGTTGGCAAAGGGAGGTCCGTCGTGAAGGAGGAAACGGGGTGCGCCCTGTTCTATCCTGCGGGACAAAATTCGTTCGTACAGCCCGGTGTCTTCCCACTTTTTCAGGCGTACTGGTTCGTTTTTCGTCAGGTCCCCTCTCATGGGGAAGCCGGTCTCCGGCAACAGGATGGTGTCTTTATAATTCTTTTCGGGCGCACTCATGCCCGAAAAAGGTAGCACCGGGCCCGTTTCCGGTCAACCCTGCGGTGCGGCACAAATCAGGGCCTAGCGCATTCATTCCCGCCGTGTTCCGGGGGGGGGTGCCCGCACCGGAAGGCGCATTCCCGCAGGCAGGAGCCGGGGAGGGGAGAATTCCCCGTTCCGCGAGCCATTGTTCCGCGGCCTCCGGCCATTTGTCCGTGGGCTGGCCGCGCTTCTCCATGCCGTACCCATGCCCTCCGGAGGGATAAAAATGCAGGCTGGAGGGAACGCCCTTTTCCCGGCAGGCCTGTTCCATCAGCCTGCTGTTGGCGCTGGCTACGCCGTCGTCCAGCGCGTGGACGAGGAACACGGGCGGCGTCTGCGGCGTCACCTGCCGTTCCGCGGAACACAGCTCCGCCAGATCCGCGCCGGGGGCAGGCCCCAGAATCCTGCTGCGGGTGCCCCCGTGGGTGGTTTTGGGGTCCATGGTGATGACGGGGTAGATGAGCAGGGAGAAATCCGGCCGGGCGGAAACGCTTTTCAGCGGGTTTTCCGCTTCTTCCGGCAGGGGGCGGTTCCAGAGCGTGGAAGCCATGGCAGCCAGATGGCCGCCTGCGGAAAAGCCCATGACGCCGATGCGGTGCGGGTCAACCCCCAGCGCGGAGGCATGCCGGCGCGTTACGCGCAGAGCCTGCCGGGCGTCCAGCAGAGGGCCGGGAAACCTGCCGACGGCATCATTGCTCCCGGAAACGCGGTACTTTACGACGACGCCCACCATGCCGTGCTCCGCCGCCCAGCGGGCGATATGGCCGCCTTCCTTTTCAATGGCCTGGATGGCATAGCCCCCGCCCGGAAAAATGCACAGGGCCGCGCGCCTGTCCTGCGGCTTCCATCCGGCGGGAAAGTAGAGCTGCATCTGCGCTTCCCCCACGTCCGTAATATGTCCGGGGGATACTTGTTTCTCCTCCAGGTCCGCCGCCTTGAGCCCCAGGGAAATCCACCCGGAATGAAAGGCTCCGTGTTCCGCGGGCGGCTGGAGGGCCTCCAGCACGGACGGTTCAAACGGCGCGGCTCCGGCGTGGCCGTGAGGGAAGGCCAGGAAAAGGGCGGGAAGGAGGAAGGCAAGCTTCATGCTCATGGTTTATTGGCGAGTGAGATGACGAGTTGGGAAAGGCCCTGCACCACTTCCGCAAACTGGGGATAATCCAGCTTTTCAGCCGTGTCGCTGGTTTCATGGTAGTCGTCGCAGCGGAGGAAGGCCGTGTCCGTGGCGGCAAAGGAGGGAATGCCCTCCTTCATGTATCCCCAGTCGTCGGACCAGGAAACGCCGCGGGTGTAATACGGGAACACGGCGGAACGGACCGGAAAGCGGCTCAAAGCGGCAAATTCCTCCGCGCAGGAGCGGGCCAGCTTGCGGCCCGTGTTGGTGGACATGAAGGCCACGTAGTCGCAGCGGTCCGGCAGCCCGGCCAATCCGGCAACCACGGCTGACTGGCGTTTTTTGTTCACCCGCGGGGAATAGCAGCCCAGCGTTTCCAGGGCAATCATGCCGATGATTCTGTCCTTGCCCGGATGGCGTGCGACGGATTTGGCGTGCACCACGCTGCCCATGGAGGGCGTCTGGTAAAAGGGCGGCTCTTCATTGGCATAAGCCACCAGGCACACGTCGTGCAGGGTGGGAGTGGCCGTCAGGGCGCGCGCCGTTTCCAGCAGGGCGGCCACGCCGGAAGCGTTGTCATTGGCGCCCGGCGTTCCGGTACGGGCGGGTCTGGCGGGACCGTGGTCGTGCCAGTTGTCCATGCCTACCTTGGTATCGTAATGCGCGCCCACGATGAGCATTCTGGGGCGGAGGGATGTTCCCTTTTTGGTGGCGATGAGGTTGTACGCCGTCCTGTCCTTCACGGCGCCGAATTCCCCGGAGGGCGGAATGTTCACGGCCTGGCGCGTGACGGCATAGCCCATGTCCGCCAGGGTTTTTTCAATGTAGCGGGCGGATCGCTCCATGGTGCCGGGTTTGTAGACGTTGCGTTCCCCGATGGAATCCGCCAGATGGAACACGTGTGCTTTCAGGAGTGTTTCCGTCTGGTCCGTGTCCGGAATTTCTCCGCTTCCGCAGGGGGAAAAAAGCTTGGAGCAGGAGCCGAGGGCGACGCAGGCCGCCGCGGTGAGCAGCCCGTACTTGAGAGTTCTGGATGAGACATTCATGGGGGAGTTGGAGGGTGGGGAGAGGAAGGAATGCTAGTGGGGAAGCGGCGGAAAATCAAGCCGCGCCGTTTCCCCCTTTTTCATGGCCAGATCCTTTTTCCTGCCCTGGTGCATGAACCGGAACCTGCCGGGACGGGTGGCGGTGGCTGTGGCCTGCACCCTGCCGTTTTGCCAGGACAGGTCCACCTTCAGCCCTCCCCGGGTGCGCAGCCCCGTGGCGGAACCCTTCTTCCAATCGTCCGCCAGGGCCGGAGCCAGCAGGATAACCTGGAAGCCGTCCTGCGTGATCTGGCTCTGAATCAGGCACTGGGCCACGCCGGAGGCAAAGCCGAAGTTGCCGTCGATCTGGAACGGGGGATGCAGGTCGAAAAGGTTGGAATTGATGTAATGCCTCAGCATGGCGTACATCCTGTCCTCCGCGGCGTTTCCGTCGCCAAGGGCGGCATAAAGGTTGATGAGCCATGCGGTGCTCCAGCCGGTCCTGATGCCGTTGTTCCCCTTGTCCGCGTACTTGCGCCGGAAATCGGCGGACTTGCGCACGGCGGCGGCATATTCAGGCGTATTGAGCACGTCCCATTCCGTGCCGGGAAACAAGCCGTAAAGATGGCTGATATGGCGATGGCCCTTCTGCATTTCTTCAAAAGGCTGCCTCCATTCCAGCACCCTCCCGTCGGAGCCAATGGCAGGCTGGGGAATCTTTTTGAGGAATTGAACGGCTTTAACCAGAGTAGGCGTCCGTATGCCCAGCTCTCCGCAGGCGTAAATGTAATTGCGGAGGGACTCCCTGCCCAGAAGCTGGTCATGAGAAGTCCCGTTGGAAACGTAGGAAAGCACGTTGGGGCCTGTGCCGTCCGGCGCGTAAAATCCGGTTTCCGGGGAGACGCCGGGGCCGGAAAGGTAATGCCCCTGATCGTCCTCCTCAAACCAGGACATGATGAAACGCGCGTTGGATTCCAGAATGGGCAGGGACTTCTTCAGGTCTTCCCTGTCTCCGGTGAAGCGGTAGCTGTCCACCAGGTGGGCGCACGCCCACGCCCCGTTCATGAGGCTGGCCCCCCATTCCGGGTTATTTCCTGAAAAATAGGTGCGTTTCCAGCAGTCCGTGTAATGGCCGAAGCAGAATCCGTCCCGTTTGATGAAGCGCGCAAATTCCTCTCCATGAGGGCGCAGGCTGCGGACGAATTCAAGATAGGGCTGCTGGAATTCCCCCAGGCCGGTGGCATAGGAGGGCCACTGGTTCATCTGGCTGTTGATGTTCAGGAAATAGCAGCCCATCCACGCCGCCCGCAGCTCCGGATTCCACAATCCCTGCAAGCCGCAGGGAAGCTGCCCCGGCCTGGTGTGGACAATCGTGCAAAAGCGGCCGAACTGGAAAAGCTGTTCCAGAAGGTCCGGATCCTTTTCCCCTTGTTTGACCCGTTCCAGCCGCTCAGGGGTGGTCATGGCGGAAACCTCGGGAGGGGAATCCCCCAGGTCCACCTGGCAGCGCATCATGAGACGTGAAAAATAATCTTCCGTTTCCGCCGCCAGTTTTTTCCAGCCTTTTTTCTGTGCCTTCGCCAGAATTTGCCTGTTCTTGTCTGCCAGGGAATGGGTCAGGGGCTCTTCCGGCTTCCGGATATTGTAATCCGTGGAGGTGGAGGAAAGCACCAGCACTTCCCGCGCGGAATCCAGAACGACCGTTTTCCCCTTGCGGGATATGGCGGCGCCGGGAGCCAGGATGACCACCCTGTTTTCAAACCGGGTGCCCCCGTTGCTTCCCTGTCCCGTCAGGACCCAGCCATCGGGCCGTGCGTCAATCCGGGCGGACGGGTCCGGATGCTGCAAGTCCAGCGCAACGTGGCACCCGGCCGGAAGGGTGCAGGTGATGCGGTAAGCGGCGCAATCGCTGGACGGAGCCGCCAGGATTTCCGTGGACAATTCTCCCGTGCCGAATTGAACGCGGGTGGAAGCCTTGCCCCGCTGCATGTCCAGCGTGCGCCGGTAGGAGGCAGCGGCGGGAAGCCCCTGGAATTCCACCTGGAGGAGACCTCCCTGCTGGTAATCCCCCGCGATGCTGCCGGGGGGAAGGATATCCTTCCGGAACACCTGGTCCGCGCTCCGGTATTTTCCTTCCTTGCAAAGTTCGCGCGCCTTGTCCAGGGCCTCCGCGGCGCCTTCCTTCATCTGGAAATTCTTCTTCGCGAAGATGCTTCCTTCATTGAAAACGACGATTTCCTTCGGAAAAACGCCAAAAGAAAGAATGCCCAGCCTTCCGTTGCCCGTGCCGTAGCCATCCGTCCAGATCCGTGCAGGTTCGGTGGAAGTGGCCTGCATGGGGGCGGGAGCGGCCCGGAGAGGGACGGCCGCCGCAAGAAGGCAGGGGAGGAAGAAATATTTCAAGGTTGTAGAGACAGTCATGAGAGAGGATGGGTGTCCCGTAAAAGAGGAGGTTGATGTAAAAAGCCGCTATTTTTTAAACCGGCTTCCGGTACCGGCATAAATGACTGCAAACGCTATGCTGCCCACCAGAAGGCACAGGGAGACGGACAGGAGCACGGAATTCTGGAGGATAATGCTGATGAGCCACAGCAGCATGGCGAAGGCCAGGCAGTACATGAGCTTTCCCATGAACCGGCACAGCGCGCGTTCATCGTACTGCTTCTTCTGTTCCTTGCTCATCATATTGTAGCCTGCGATGAGGAAGGAGCATTTTCCCATGGAAAGAATGACTCCAAGAATGATGAAGCCTGCCATCATGGCGACGGGTATCAGAATAGGTGCATCCATAAGCCGGAAAAATGGGGGAAATGAAAGTCCGCGGCAACTCGCCCGGATAAGTACGTAGAGTGGTCTTTAAGGGAATACGTTAGGGAAATGGTTTTTTTTCAGCGGAAGAAAAAGCGTCTGTTTTTTCTGCCGGAAGCTTTCGCAAGGCAGCGCCGCGGCCTGTTTTTTGCGTCAAAACAGGAAGTAGCAGGAGCAGAACCAGGCGATGATGAGCAGGCCGCAGGTGAATTCCAGCAGCAGCCCGGTGAGCATTCCCAGCGCCGCGCCGGAGCCTGCCTTGAAGGCGGCCATGATGTCTTTTCTGGCAAAGATGAGTTCCGCCAGCAGCGCCCCCAGGAACGGCATGAACAGAAGGCCCACGATGGGGGTGAAAAGGATGCCGCCCACCACGGCGCCGATGATGGCTCCCCAGATGCCGGCGGCGGTGCTGCCGAATTTTTTGGCCCCCATGCCTCCGGAGAGCTTGTCAATGACCAGGCCGCCCGCAACCATCAGCGCCAGGACGGTCCATTCCCACCACGCCAGGTGCCTGCTGCCCATCACTCCCTGCCAGATGCACCCTGCCGCAATGATAATGATGCCGGGGAGCATGGGAATAAGCGTGCCGATCAGCCCCATGCCGAACAGCAGCAGGGTGACGCACCAGACGAGGGTTTCTGAAAGGACGGGTGGCATGCCTCCCTTCTTATCAGGAAGGGAGGCGTGTGGCAAGGCTTCTGCCCGGCTTGCGGATGACGGAAAAAAGGGGGGAAGTGCATGGATTGCTGTTGCGGTTTTTGCGAGCGTGGTATAGAATGGCGCCCATGACTTTCACCGGTTCTTTTCTGCGTGGCTGCATGGTGTGCTCCTGCGCTCTTTCTCTGGGTGTTATGCCCGTGGTGGCCGCGTCTCCCGCGGCTGATTCCGCCGCTGTGCAGAAGCTGGCTCATTCCCTGAAAGCCCGTGTGGGCATGGCCGCAGTGATGCTGGACACGGGGGAGGCCGTGGCGGTAGGTGATGAGACTGCCTATCCCATGCAGAGCGTCTTCAAATTCGTGCTGGCCCTGTCCGTGCTCAAGCGGGTGGACCAGGGAGCCCTGAATCTGGAACAGATCATCCATATACGCCCGGAGCAGTTGGTAAAAGACACGTGGAGTCCCCTGCGGGAGCGCTTTCCGCAGGGCGGTGATTTTTCTTTAAAGGAACTGCTGCGCGTGACCGTTCAGGAGAGCGACAACAACACGTGCGACCTCCTGTTTGCCCTCATCGGCGGGACGGAGACCGTGCAGAAGGATTTGAAGGAATGGGGCATCAGCGGCATCAACGTCCGGTTTACGGAAGACGAGATGCTGCGGAATCATGAATTGCAGTACGCCAACTCGAGCCGTCCGTCAGCCATGAATGCCCTGCTGCGCGCGTTTGACGAGGGTAAGATACTGAACAAGGACACGCAGCGGCTTCTCTGGGACATGATGGCCGGCTGCGCTACGGGGACTACGCGCCTGAAAGGGAAGTTGCCGCAGGATTATGTGGTGGCGCACAAGACCGGATCGGGCTTCACCACTCCGGAGGGCGTGATCACCGCCGTCAATGACGTCGGCATCATCGTTCTTCCCAATGGGCGGAAAATGGCGGTCTCCGTGTTCGTCATGGATTCAAAGGATTCCGCTCCCGCCTGCGAGAAGGTGATCGCCTCCATGGCCCGCTGGCTGTGCACGGAATGGCAGGCCGCCGCCGCCAAGTAGCGGACGGCCTTCCCCGGAACATGTTTTAAGCTTGGAAAGGGGGCCGCTATCAGGCAAGGTGTGCCGCGTTATTCATGAAGAACCTATTGAGCCGGTACATCAGCCTGAGCCTGGCGCTGCGGTATTTGAACCCGCTGCGGACTTTCTTTTCCATCATTACCCTGATCTGCCTGCTGGGCGTATCGCTGGGGGTGATGGTGCTTATCGTCGTGCTGTCCGTCATGGGCGGCCTCCAGAAGGAAATCCAGGGGAACCTGTTTGCGCACTCCCCGCACGTCCAGGTGTGCTACCGGAATGACTTCGGCGTGAGGGAGGTGATTCCGGACTGGATGGAATTGAGCGAGAAGCTCAAGCACGTTCCCGGAGTCCAGTCCACGTATGCCCTGATAGAAGACTACGCGCTGGTAGACGTGCAGGGACGGCAGAGGCCCTGCTTTTTCCGGGCCATCGATACGGAAAACGCCGCCCAGCTGGAAGATTTGAAGCACCTGGTGGTGGCCGGCAATGCGGAGCTGGACATGGGGGAAAAGGCTGTGGTTTCCTCCATCGTGGCGGAGAACATGGGGCTGAACGTGGGGGATGTGGTCCGGGTGTACACTACCCGCAATTTCCAGGAAATTTCCCACGCCTACCAGCAGACGGAACTGCCGATGCTGGCGGAAAAGAACGCCCGGGAACTCAATGATTTGAAGGAGTGGGGCAAGTCCCTGAAAAGGGAGGGAGAGCGTGAAACGGCCGGCAAGGCCTCCGTGGACAAGGTATTCACCCTGCTCAACGGGCTGCTGTCCGTCCCCCGCAGGGATGCGGAGCGCTCCAGCCTGATGGATTTGCTTGCCGTGCTGAATGACGGGGAAGCCGTGGACAACGGCAGGGTGGCCTTCCCGGAAGGCACGCGGAAGGAATGGGAAACCATTCTGGGCGGCTTCAAGGCGGGGCAGAGGAATGAGGCGGACATGGAATGCTTCCGCAAGATCAGGGAGCTGGTCATGCCGAAGGATCTGGAGGTGATCGGCATTTACCGGGCCTCCCAGCATACGCCCAGCCCGGATCTCTTCATTCCGCTGGTCATCGGCCAGGAATTGCTGGGTTATGAGGATGACGTGGTGCAGGCCGTGGCCCTGCGCGTGAACGACCCCTACCATGTGGAAACGATGCTGTCCCCCGTGATGCAGGCTCTGGAAAAGGAAAAGCCCTCTTCCGCGTGGACGCTGGAAACCTGGCATGACCGCTTTAACGCGTGGTTTGAACTCATGCAGAAGGAGCGCATGATGATGAGCTTTGTGCTGTCCTTCATCTCCCTGATTTCCGCCTTCTGCATTATGGCGGTGATGTTTACCGTTTCCATCCAGAGGAAAAAGGAAATCGCCGTGATGAAGGCCCTGGGCGCCACGCCGTTCCAGGTGGTGCGCGTCTTCTTGTGGCAGGGGGTCATCATCGGCTTTGTGGGAGCTCTCCTGGGCGTGGGCCTGGGACTGCTGGTGCTGGAATACCGCATGCAGATCCAGGGCTTTCTGGCGGGAATAGGCTTTGACCCGTTCCCCGTGGCTTTCCACGGCACGGCGAACATTCCGGTGGTGATTGACTGGGCGGAGCTGGCGTGGCAGGCGGTGAAAGCCTTCGTCATGGTCGTGGTGGCCTCCATCATTCCGGCCCTGATCACGGCGCGCCAGGACCCGGCCCGCTCCCTGCGCAGCATGTAACAGGAAACCGCCCATGGATATTTACTGGATTCAGGATCATGAAAAGAAGGGCCCCCTGCCGGAGGTGGAGGTAATCTCCATGCTGGAGGCGGGCCTCATTCCGGAAACCGCCCGGGCGTGGCATGCCGGATGCGCGGAATGGGTGCGCATCCATGACCTGCCGGCGCTGAAGGAAATGTTCGCCGTTCGCAAGGAAGAGGAAGAACGGCGTAATGTGGAGGAAGATGTGCCGGAGGATGAAGCGGCGCAAGATGCCGCCGCCGGCACCACGGACGCGGATTCCCTGCCGGAAGAAGAGGAAACGGCTGTGGAGGAAGGCACGCCTCTGGTAGTTCCCTACCCGTACGTCCGTTTTCTGGGAAGAATGGCGGACGTGATGATGCACATGACGCTGTATCTGGCCGTGCTCAGGATCTTCGGCCTGGCCTTCAGCCCCGATTTTCTTCCCGGTTCCTATGAAGCCCTCCTTTACCTCTGTCTCCCGATGGTGCTCATTGAAACCGCCTTTCTGGGAACGCTGGGCACCACTCCGGGGAAAGCCATGCTGGGCGTCTCCGTCAGGGACTACCGGGGGAAGCGCCTTTCCTTCTCCACGGCGTTCCGGCGCTCCCTGTTCGTCATGGTGCTGGGGCTGGGCTGCTTTGCCCCCTCCCTGATGCTGCTGGCCCTGTTCTTTTCCTGGTGGTGGGTGCGCCGCTTCGGCTTCACTCCCTGGGACAGGAAGCTGGGCACCACGGACGTGCTGAACGACTCACTCACCCTCCGCAAGGTGGTGATGACGCTGGTGCTTGTCATCCTGTGCCTCCAGGTCATGTACGTGCTGCTGATTCCCTGGCTGCCGGAAATGGAGGCGTACATGGGCGCCTCCGGGCAAATGTGACAAAAAGACCGGCCGCGCGGGATTTAGCCTTTTAATCACCTGAATTTGTTTCATACTCGTCCCAGCCATGCCAGAAATACACCCAACGGCAGTAGTGCATCCTACTGCGGAGATCGCGGATGATGTTAAAATCGGTCCCTTTTGCGTTGTCGGAGAACATGTAAAGCTGGGCCCGGGCTGCGTGCTGCACAGCCATGTGGTCATTGAAGGACCTTCCTCCTTCGGAAGCGGCAACGAATTTTTTCCGTTTTCCGTCCTCGGCCTGAAAAGCCAGGATTTGAAATACAAGGGGGAACCGACCTATCTGGAAGTGGGGGACAACAACGTCTTCCGTGAAAACGCCACCATCAACCGGGCTACGGACATCGGCGGCACGACGCGGATAGGGAATAACAACCTCTTCCTGGTTTCCTGCCACGCCGGGCATGACTGCCAGATCGGCAATCATGTGATTTTCTCCGGCTTCGCCACTGCCGCCGGCCACGTTACGGTGGGGGATTACGCCATTCTGGCGGGATGCTGCGCCGTGCACCAATTCGTCAGCATCGGGGAGCACTCCATGGTGGGCGCGATGGCCCGCGTGAGCCAGGACGTGCTGCCGTACACCATTGTGGAAGGCCATCCGGCCGTGACGCGCTCCGTCAACTCCATCGGCATGCAGAGGCGCGGATTTTCCGAGGAAGACCTGCGGGCCGTACGCATGTGCTACAAAAAGCTTTTCGTCAACAAGAAGCTGACCGTTCATGAAGCGCTGGAAGAGCTCCGGAACTCGGACTACGCGGAAAATGCCTGTCTGAAAAGAATCGTCAAGTTCGTGGAAACTTCCGAACGGGGCTTCTGCCACTGAGGCCATGAAAACAGGTTTTGTCTTTGACCTGGACGGAACGCTGGTGGACTCCATTCCCGGCATCGCCCGCGGCCTGAACCTGGCCTTGAAGTCCCTGGGGTATCCGGAGCACTCCGTGAATGCCATCCGGGGAATGGTGGGCAGGGGCGCGCGGGAACTCTGCCTGGCTTCCCTGAAAGGCTGTTTCAACGGAGAAGTGCCGGAGGAAGCCTTTGAAGCGGTGCACCGGGGATTCATGCGGGAATACCCCCATACCTGGCAGGACGGCACGGTGCCGTACCCAGGCATCCGTGAAATGCTGCTGGAACTGGCCGCTGCAGGCCACCCCCTGGGCGTTCTGTCCAACAAGCCTCATGTGGTCACGGGACCGCTGGTGCGCCATATCCTGCCAGAGGTGCCCTTCCGGGAGGTGATGGGCTTTTCCGAACGCTTTCCGCGCAAGCCGGAGCCTGATTCCCTGCTGTCCATCGTCCGTTCTTGGGGAATGGAGCCGGAGCAGGTGTGCATGGTGGGGGATTCAGCCCACGACGGCAACACGGCCGTGAACGCCGGAACGCGGCTTGTTCTGGTAGGGTGGGGCTACAGTTCCCGCGCCGCGCTGGACGTCTTCCGTGTGCCGGTGTGCGCCTCTGTAACGGAACTGTCCGCCCGGCTGCGGGATGAAGACAGCCTGCCGTTTCCCGTTTCCGCCCACAGGACGATCCCTTGAAAATCCTGGAGCGCTCCGTGGCCTGCGGCATCCAAAACAATGCGGGAGTCGCGAACACGCTTTTTTGAACACCAGCGCATCCTGCGGATGCAAAGAAATTCAGTGAACGCAAGGGCTGGCGGCATTCCCGGCCCGGAACCGGACGCGGGCATGGCTGCCGTGTTGCTGCTGCGCGTTTAGGACGGAATGTCCGGAATATCTGCGGATTTGGCCTGCACGGTGATGTCTTCCAGAGAGCCGGGCAGGTCCTTGGTGGAAGTGACGCCCAGATTCTTCAACTTCTGCGCCCGGGGAATGAACCGGTGCTCAAAGGAGGAAACGGTCTTGTTATACTGGGTCACTGCCTGGTTCAGGCTCTTGCCCAGGGAGGAAAAATGGCCGGTGAGGATGGAGCAGGTATTGAACAGGTCCGCCCCCGCTTCCGAGATTTTCTTGGCGTTGTCCGCCAGTTGCTCCTGCTTCCAGCCGTAGGCGACGGCTTTCAGCAGGGCGATCAGGGTGGAGGGCGTGGAAAGGATCACCTTGTTCTCCGCGCCGAATTCAATCAGGGAGGGGTCCGCTTCCAGGGCCGCCTGGAAAAAGGCTTCCCCCGGCAGGAACATGATGACGAATTCGGGGCACGGGGAAAACTGGGCAAAATAATTCTTGGCGCTCAGCTGCTGGAGGTGTCTTTTTACGTCCGCGGCGTGGCGGGACATCCACTGGCTGCGCTCCTCCAGCCTGTCCGTCTGCCCGGCATTCAGGTAGGAGGACATGGGGGCCTTCGCGTCAATGATGATGGAACGGCCTCCCGGCAGGTGGATGACCATATCCGGGCGCACCCGGTCCTCTTCCCTGGAACGGGTCTCCTGCGTCGTGAAATCACAGTATTCCACCATTCCGGCCAGCTCCACCACGCGGCGCAGTTGGAGTTCCCCCCACTGGCCGCGCGAGCTGTTGTGGTGCAGGGCCTGGGAAAGCCTGGCGGTCTCATTCTTCAGGGCTTCATTCCCGGAAAGGATGTAGCGGATTTGCGTTTTCAGGTCCGTATAGGCGCCCACGCGCTCCTTTTCCATCTCTCCCAGCCGGGACTGCACGAGTTTCAGTGACTCGCTCACCGGCTTCAGCATGGACTCAATGGCCTGTTTGCGGGATTCCAGGTCATGGTTGGCCTGCTGGCGCTGGCTTTGCAGCCGCGTTTCCGCCAGGTTCAGGAATTGTTTTTCCGAATTCCGGAGGACTTCCGCGCTAATGCCGGCGAAGGAATCCTTCAGCACCTCTTCCGCCCGGTGGAGCATCTGTGTTCTATCCTCCGCCCGTTCCTGCCAGGAGCGGGATTCCGCTTCAAGCCGGACGGAGCGGTCCCGGTAGCGCAGCAGCAGAATCAGCAGTGCCACGCAGGCGGCCAGCAGCAGAAGGGCGAGAAACCAGGGAATCAGGGGAGAAGTCATAAGAAGGGTAAGGCAATCAGATGGGGGTGGCGTAGGGGATGGCGTCCGTTTCTTCTACGGGTTCGGCCAGGGGAATATTGTCGTCGCTGCCGTCCAGCGGCTCCGCATAGGGAATATTCTCTTCTGTATCCGGTTCCGCCATGGGGATGTGCTTTTCACACATCCTGGTGGGGGCCTGGTAGCCGGCGGAAGTTTCAAAATACGCCGTCTTGGCATACTGGCAGCCGGAATGGGCCAGTTGGTTGGACTCCCGGCAGACGAGCACGGCCTGTCCTTCCGAACCGGGCCGCGTGCGGATGGCGTTGGCGGGGTAGCCCTCCTTCTGGGCGGCCAGCATGATGTCCACCCAGACGGGAAGGGCCAGCGTGCCGCCGTAGCCTTTCTCCAGAATCTTGGTGGAGGAGTCAAACCCCACCCATACGCTGCACGTGAGATTGGAAGTATATCCGGCAAACCACGCGTTCGTGTAATTGTTCGTGGTCCCGGTCTTGCCGCCGCAGGGGGACTTGAAGCCCAGCGCGGTGATCCTGCCCGCCGTGCCGCCGGGTTTGCAGACCTGCTGGAGGATGGAGGAGGTGATGTTGGCCGCCCGCTGGGAATACACGGTGCGCTTGCTCTTGGTGATGGCGAAGCGCGGCTGGCCCTGGGAATCCGTAATGTGGTCAATGATGTACGGAGTGGGGCGCACGCCGCCGTTGGCGAAGACGCTGTAGGCGCTGGCGATGTCCAGCGGGGAGGCCTCCCACGTGCCCAGGTAAAGAGCCGGGGTGCGGGAAATATTCCCGTGGAAGCCCGCCAGTTGGGCGGACTGGATGACGTTGGACAGCCCGGCCCGGTTGCCGATGCGCACGGACATGGTGTTGCGGGAAAGGATGAGGCCGAAGGAGGCCGGCTTCATGCCCCGGTACGTGCCGTCCGAATTGCGGGGGGACCAGTTGGCGGCTCCGCGTACTTCCCCGTAGGCGATCCGGTCGTCTGAAATGCGGGTGTCCGCGGAATTGCCCTGCTGGAAAAACGTGGCGTAAATGAACGGCTTGAACAGGGAGCCGGTCTGCCTTCTGGACTGGATGGCGCGGTTCAGCTTGGATTCCTCCGCATCCCGTCCGCCGACGACGGCGAGGAGGGCCCCCGTGGCGTTGTCCATGACTACGGCGGCGGACTGGATGTAATTGGGCATGGGAGGCTGCATTCCCTCCTTCCGTTCCGCGGGCAGCGCCTTCCAGGCGGCCAGGGCTGCTTCATATTCTGCCTTGGTGGTCAGCTTGTTCTTCAGGATTCCCTTCTTCTCACGTTTGGCTTGCAGGGACGCCAGGTGCTTCTTGAAATCCTTGCGCGCTTCCAGCGCTTCCATATGCTTGTTGATGGCGTCCAGCGTGGCGTTCTGCAAATCCAGGTCCAGCGTGGTGTGGACCACCAGACCGCCCAGGCGGATGTCTTCTTCTTCCAGAATGGCGTCCAGTTCCCGGCGCACAAGGTCCATGGCGTAATTCTCCTCCGACCGGGACTGGGGAGTCCGGGTGACGATGGGTTCCGCCAGGGCCGCCTGATACTGCACCTCCGTGATCTTGCCCTCGTTTTTCAACAGTCCCAGGACGATGTCGCGCACTTTTTTGGCTTCCTCCGGGTGTTTGATGGGGGAAAAATCATTCGGGCCGTAAATGATGCCGGCCAGCGTGGCGCATTCCGCCAGGGACAGGTCGCGGGGCTCCTTGTCATAATACCCGCGCGCCGCCGCCGCAATCCCCAGGAAAGTGTGTCCCCAGAAAATGCGGTTGATGTAGGTCTCCAGAATCTCATCCTTCGTGTAGGTGGCTTCAATGCGCTTTGCCAGAGCCACCTCCGTCAGCTTGGAATGCAGGTTGCGCTCCCGGTGGTTGTAAGTGATCTTGGCGAGCTGCATGGTCAGCGTGGAAGCTCCCTGCGTGGCCCTCTTGTGCTTGAGCACCTGTGCGAAGGCGCGGCCCACGCCTATCCAGTCCACGCCGCCGTGGTCGTAAAAGCGGTTGTCCTCACGCAGAATCAGGGCGTCGATGAAAATGGGGGGGACTTCCCGGAGGGACACCCGCTTGCGGTTTTCCCCGTGCAGGGTGCCGATGGTCCGGTTCTTGCGGTCCAGAATCACCGTGCGTTCCGGAATGTTGCTCTTGACCTCGGAAATGTCATAGCGGTTGGAAATGGTTCCGTAAAGGAACACCAGGATGGAACCGATTACAATGCCGACGAAGCAGCACCCCAGCAGGATGCGCAGGGGCCAGCTGATGAACCAGCGGATATTCCGCGTCAGGGAGCCGATGAAGCGGAACGGCATCAGCAGGACAAACAGCAGGGCGCCGAAAATCGTGAAGCGCGGCTTGCGCGGCCTTCCTGCGCGTGCGGAACGGGATTCTCCTTCCGCTTCAGGGTAGTCCTCATACTCCTCCTGCGGAGCCGGACGGGCAGCGCGCCGCGGGCGCGGGGGCGGTGTGTCATGCCGGGAAGAACCGCTGCGGGAATTTCTTGTTCTGCGGGTGGGGCCGGGAATGACTGCCGGACCGGGATCTTCCTGCGGCAGCCCGGGATAGGACGGACGGGGCGCAGGCCTTTTTTTGCGTTCCGTTTGGGGACGGGAAGCCGCCTCACCGTCCTGGATGCGTTCCCGCCAGGAGCCGGCATTTCGTTTCCGTGATTTGTCGTTTAAACCCATCCGTGAGGGAATTTTATCATAAACAACCGGAATGGTCTAAGCAAAAGATGGAGCGTCATGTCGCAATCCTTAGACAAATTCGTACCGGTTTGAACGTTTATCTGGTAGGATATGTCCTATCATTCGATTATCGATAATTTCATGATATCAGCATTCAGGATGACGAGTTTTTATTACTTGGTCGTTGGGGGGCTTGTGTCCCTGTTGTTAGGAGGAATGAGTCTTGCGGGGAATGTCTCTTCCATGGCGGACTTGCAGAAGCATGTGCATCAGGTGGCTTCCAGGGTCACGGCCGCTACGGTAGCGCTGGTTTCCGACGGGGGGGAGACGGGCAGCGGCGTGATTGTCACTCCGCAGGGGCTCATCCTGACGGCGGCCCACGTGGTGGGCGGCGATGAAATCATGCGCGTGGTTTTTGCCGACGGGCGCGTAGTCAAGGGGCGCGTGCTGGGGGCCAACTTTACGCGGGACGCCGCCATGGTGCAGATCATGGACGGCGGAAATTATCCCCATGTGGAACTGGGGGAATCCGACGGCCTGCATGTGGGGGACTTTGTGGTGGCCCTGGGCCATTCCAAGGGCTTTGACCCGGAACGCCGCGCGCCCATCCGCATGGGAAGGCTGTGCACGGACGGAAAACAGCGCTTTCTCATCTCGGAATGCACGCTCATCGGCGGGGATTCCGGCGGCCCTCTCTTTGACCTGTCCGGCAAACTGGTGGGCATTCATTCCTCCATCGGCCCCATGTTGAAAATCAACAACCATGTCCCCGTCTCCGTATTCCGGAGGGACTGGGACAAGCTGCTCTCCGGGCGGCACTGGGGCCAGCTTGGACTTCATCCCATGGCTGACCCGGAATCCCCCGTATTGGGATTTGCCATGATGGACGTGCTGGGCGTGGACGGAGTGGTAGTGGAAGACGTGGTGGTCAACTCTCCGGCGGATACCGCGGGCATCAAGCCGGGGGACGTCATCACCCACATGGACAGCCGCAGCCTCCGTTCCGTGCGGGACATGCTCCGTGAGCTGGGCAGGCACCGTCCCGGGGAAACCGTTCCGGTGGTAGTGGTGAGGAAAGGTACGGCCTACAAGGCGGATCTTACATTCGGCAGGCGCGGCGATCTGATGTCCGGCCTGAAATACCAGGAACAAACTCAAGGATGATCATGAAATACTTATGGGCGGCATTCGCGGCGGCTTCCGCGTGTGCCCAGGAAATAGCGTCCCCGCTCCCTCCGGACCAGATGATAGCCCCGGAGGACAAAATCGTGCTGGATAGCCAGGCCAAGGAAATCTTCCGGGAATGGGACAAGGTGGCTGTACCTGTGGGGCAGTCCGTGGTGGCGCTGGTGGCCGGCAATACCCAGGTGGCCCTGGGAACGGTGGTGGGGAAAGGGAAAGTGCTTACCAAGTTGAGCGACCTTCAGAAGGAACGGCGGCCGGTCATGCTGGTGGACTCTTCCGGACGGGTGTATGACGCCAAGGTGCTCTTTGCCCTGCCGGAACACGATCTGCTGATGATGGACGTCCCGGGGCTTCCCGCTCCCCCCATTGACCTGAACTCCTACGTGCAGGCGCAGGAAGGGGACGTGATTGCGGCCGTGTCCCCCACGGGGCATGTCAGTGACTTCGGGGTTGTTTCCGTGGCGCAGCGCAGCCTGCGGGCGGACGACCAGCCTTACCTGGGCATCGTTTCCGATCCCCGCTGGGACGGGGAGGGAGTCATGATCGGCGGCGTGGAGGCCGGAAGCGGAGCGCACCGCAGCGGTTTGCTGGCCGGCGATGTGCTGATGAAGCTGAATGGGAAGCCGGTGGACGGCATGTACTCCATCCGTGCCGCCATGGTCGGGGTGCGCCCCGGTGAGACGGTTCCCGTGGAAGTGAAGCGCCGGGATCAGGTGGTTGAAGGGAAGCTCCTCACGGGCCCCAGGCCCAAAGTGATGAAATTCCCCCAGAAGCGCCTGGACATGATGAACTCCATGGGCAACCGGATGAGCCTGAAGCGGGACGAATTCCCGCTGGTCATCCAGTCGGACATGACGTTGTTCCCGGAACGCGCCGGATGCCCGGTCATTGACGTTAACGGAAAATTTGTGGGGCTGGCCCTGAGCCGCGCCGGACGTACGGAAACCTACATTCTCCCCTCCTGGATATGCCGGGAACTGGTGGAAGGGGTGCTTCCGCAGGTGCAGCAGTACCAGGCCGGCCGCGGAGAAAACATTCCGGATGCCCAGCCTGTGGACGACTCCTATGACGCACGGCGCTTGGAGGAAAACCGCCGCAAGGTGGAGGACAAGATGAGCCGCCAGGGACTGGTGCCTAAGGTCTATTAAGCTCGGTTGGTTTCCGGGAGGTGAAGAGATGAACCGCCCGGGAGCCTGGAGTATTCGAGGCATCTTCGTGCTCTTCATGCCGTCCGGTTTTGACCGGGAGGAACTTTCTGCCTTACCTGCTGTTTTTACTTCCTTCTCTTGTGGGAATCGTGCCGTTGTTGTCCCGGAGGAATGGGTTGCCGCATGAGGAAACTAAATGGCGGCGGCAATTTCTCCTGCCGGGAAAACGCGGAGCATTTTATTCACCGGGAATGGCGGCAGGATGGGATGATGGCGTAAAAAAACGGGCAGTAATGCCCGTTTTTCCGAATAAACCGGATTGGTTTCCGGCTCTTGAATATCTTTCGCCCCCGTATTGCCGGAGGCTGAGGGGGAAAACTTACTTGCCCGAAGAGGCTGCCACCGGTTTTTCCTTGAAAATCATCAGCTCCGTTAGAACGACGGTGCGTCCGGTGGAATCCGGGGAAATGATCATCACTACTTTCCGCCCGGGGTAGGTGGTCAGCATCATGCCCCTGTCCTTCACCTTCACGACTTTGCCGTTCTTCAAACGAGTCATGTACGTCAAATTGGCGGCAGTGGTGCGGGAAACGTTGCTGTCCGTAGAGTCCTTGCCGAAAATGTAAATGGACTTGCTGGGCAATTCAATGGCGCTCTTTTCTCCCGCGGGGGGCTTGGGAAGCTCCAGAGTGAAGGTGCGCCCGGTCAGATTCTGAATGTAAACGCAATTAAGCGGAAGTTCCGCTTCATTGATAAAATCCAGGGTAAACTCTCCGCTGCTGTTCTTGCCTACCAGCGCCAGGGTTTTGGGGCCAAGGTCGGTCGGAAGGGGCTTGCTGACAAGCTTGTTGGTCGGCATCCCCTTCTGGTCCAGGCCACCGAACAGGGTAATAATCTTGCTCCTGGGATAAACGCTGCGGCGTCCGGGAAGGGCGGCGCGGATTTCCACTTTCTCCAGCCTTTTGGAATCAATGGGCATGTAAATGGGAGAGGGGAGGGGCATGGGCGTCTTAAGGACAAACCGGATGCCGTTGACGGCGGCGGGGGAGAGGGACTTGTCCACGGTATCAGCCGCCGGGGCGTTCGTTTCCGGTTTAGCCGGCTCCGGCTTGGAAGGAGTGCGGGTCTGTCCATGGACGAAAGAAACGCTTCCGAGAAGGCAGGTAAAGGCGAGGATGGGTAAAATGCGCATATATTCGGGGGAGTGAAAAATAAAAGGGGGCTTTTGGCCGGCGCATGGACCCTTGACGGACAGTCTTGCGGGAGAGAATGCAGCAGGCTGAATCCATCGGGGCGTGCAACAGGGTACGGACGCAAGCCTTGATGGACTTTATATCCCTTGTGAAGTACAGGAATGAGGAAGGCCGTGCAAGCTCAAAGTAGGGATGTTGAAGATAAAAAATAGAAAATTCCAGCGGTAATTGGCCCCCTTTTTCTGCCGGGAAAGCCTGCGGATTCAGCATTTCTGTTACGCATGACCTCATCTGCACAGGGTAAAATAGTATCTGAATGAATAAAATGGCTTATGTGCAGGTACATGGAGTAATGATGAAAAACAAGTTATGTGACATCTCCACAGGAAAATAATTGCATTTAAAGGATAGGAAGCCTTGGTTATTCGCCTTGGCCGGGTAAGATGCGTTTTGTGGGAAGGGCCCTCTTGGCGGAAAAAGTGAGATAAAGACATCTGCGGAGGAAAAGCATTTGACTGGGGCGGAACTTCGGCATCCTGTGCAATGTTCCGTGATATTTATCCGCAGGAATTTTACGATAAAATCATCAATCGCAAACTATGTGTAAGTGGCCGGAATATGCTTGATATAGGCACGGAAACAGGAGCATATGAAACTGCTTGCTGAAATTGCTCCTGCTGAATTTGACATATTGCATGAAGTGGCTGTTGCTGAGCTTAAAAAATAAGTGGTGGATAACGTTTATAGAAGCGGGTTAATGACGTCCCTATGGAATGTGGGCTGTACCTTGTCTTTGGCTCTTTTAAATAACGGCAAGGAGAGTAAAATAATATCCGCTTTACAACTTTTCACTTTTTCGCCTTCGGGAAAAGCCTGAAAATTCGTTCGTTGAGGTCTTCCCCATCGAGCAAAAATGCAGAAGTCTCTGCACTGGTCTGTCTGTCGCGATGGATTTCGTGAAAAAGCCGTTCCCGCTTCACATAAAAACTGCTCTGGAATGCAGTGGAATAATTCTCATGCCGGGGGTGGTTACATGGAATGATAGAAACCCTCTTTCGGAGGTTCGGGATAAAAGATGCAGGCCCCCGCGGCTTGAAATCCGCAAAGGCCCATTTTGCCAGGATTTCAGAAGGCCTGTTTTCTTTAATTGGCTGCCTTGTAAGTTCCTCGAACAAAAGACGTTCCTTCTCTTTCTGGATAGTAAACATGTCAGCAAGCCGGCCTCGTACTTGCAGATTTATATTTTTCGTAATTCTCAAATGGAGGCTCACTTAAAAAATATGCGTCTATAATTGCACCCCCCCCATTATCCCTATTACCCCTATAAACCTTATAACCCCTATCTTGCTTTTCCTCCCTCCCCTTAAGCACAAAAAGAGCCGCTCCCCGTGGATGGGAAGCGGCGCTGGCCGGGAAGAAGAAAAAGAACTCTCTCTTTTATTACACCTCCTCGGGAGACAGCCAGCGGAAGGAGACGATGTTGAACTTCCTCCCGAACGCCTTGTTCACCGCGCTCAGCTCCGTCTCCTCCAGCGCTCCGCTCTTCATGTTGATCTTCTTGACCGGCGTCTCCGGGCTGTCCACCGGGTCCACGTAGTTGATCCCCCTCTGCACCACCGCCTCGCACCACGCCCGCGACAGCACCACACCCTCGCGGTTGGTCAGCTCCCCGTAGGCCCGGATCGTAAACGTGTCGTCGCGCGTCGTTAAAATATTGCCCAGCACCGCCAGCACGTCGGACTGGATCAGGTAGCCGGGCGCCGCCGTGTACACCGATCCCTTGGCCGCGTCCTGGTTCGGGTACCCTCCCTTGGGCGTGATGACCATGTCGGAGAGTTCGTCAAAGGTGCTGTTGATGGAGCTTTCGTCGATGGCCGCCTGAAGCGCCCCCTTCACCCCCATCTCCCCGCTCTGCAGGCGGCGGTTGACGAAGTCGGACATGTTCAGGAAGGGGCCCCTCTTCTTGACCTCCTGGACCATGTTCCGGGCCAGGGACTTGATCTGCGAGTCGCTGAGCGTTCTGAGGTCGGACCACGCCATGGCCTCCCCGTCCGGGATGCCCTGGGTTACGCCCACCGAGCCGTAGTCGTCCACGTGGGACTTGTCGCTGCTGGCCACCCCGAAGCGGGAGAAGGCCGTCTGGCTGTTGTTGAGCACGGAGGGGGTCCCGCTCCGGGAGTAGAGGAGCTTGCGCTTTTTGAGCCCAAGCAGGGTGGCTTCCCAGGCGCGCTGGGAGGTGGAGTTGACGTTGAAGCCCCCGGCCACGGTGAGGTACTTGGAGGCGTGCTTGTAGCCTTCGTCGGTCTTGGAGAGTTCTTCGACGACGGCCTCGGAGGGCTTGCCCTGGAGGTCGGGCACGAAGCGCCTGTTGGCAATGCCGGCGGCCTTGTTGGAGGAGGCGTCCGTGGAGAAGGCCTGTTGAAGCACGGTTTTAAGTTCCTCCCTGCCCGTGCCTCCGATGCTGGAGGGGCGCGCGGCCAGGGAGGAGGCGAACCAGGAGTCCCAGAGGGCGTCGTTGACCATCAGGCCGTGGTCCCAGAAGTCGCCCAGGGAGGCGTCTCCCATGATTTCATTGTGGGAGAAGACCTTGTCGGGCGGGAGCATGGGGTCGGCAAAAGCGTTGCCGATCCCCACGCCCGGCACGCCGGACTGGTAGGCGAAGCGCTTGGCGACGGCCGCCTTGGAGTCGCTCCTGTACCATCCCGGGGTGAGGCGGCAGCCTGCGAAGCCGGCGAGGCTGGAGGGCTGCTGGAAGGGGAGTTCCGCGGCCACGATCTTGTTGACCTGCTCGGCGCCCGGTCCGCCGAAGGGGGAGAGCCTGGTGCCGTCGTTGGAGAGGATGTTGGAGATGGTGATGGGGAAGAAGTCGCTGTTGGCGTTTTTGACTTCAAACTGGTAGGGGCTGTAGAGGCGTCCGAGCTCGGAGGCGGTGGGCATCTGCCCACCCCAGAAGAGAGGGCTGGAGTGCTGCCATGTCTTGGCGCGGTAGTCCTTGCCTTCCGGGTAGGCTCCGATCACCGGAGGCTTGCCCCATTTGACCGATACTCCGTAGTAGGCCACGAAGGTGGAATCCTGGGCCGCACTGCCGTATTTGCCGCGGCGTTTCAGGTTGTCGTCCGGTCCTTCATTGTCCAGGAACATGTCCGCAGGCAGTTTGACCTGGTCAAGCAGGGGTTTTTCCCACGCGCCCCAGTTCAGGTTCAGAATAGAGGGCATGGCTTTGGAGAAAACATTCATGTCTGCTCCGGTGTTTGCGGTTAAATTCCCTGCTTTGCCAATTTGCTTGGGATCCATGATGCCGGAAACCATGACGATGGAACCGAGTTTGTTGGAACTGGAGGAAAATTCGTCTGTATACTTGGTGCAGAGAACAACGCTGTTAGGCGTGTAATTGAGATCGTCCAGCGTTTCCGCAAATTTGATGGACATCATGGCCGTTCCCCTGTCTTCATAACCGCTGCCGGAAAGATACTGGTACTGAATGCCGTCAGCCTGGTTGATAGCATAGGAACTGACCTGTCCGGGGCTCTGGTCCCAGCCTTCCTTGAAAGCAAAGTTGTCCACGCGCACATCGTTCTTGTTTGCCTTGGATTGCGTGACCATGTTGCCGTGTTCGATCCGTTCGACGACGGGATGGGCGAAAATGACGATTTCGCCCGCTTTGAGCGTGGAAGGCTCCCCGGCTTTTCCTACCCCTCCCGAGGTTAATTGCGACGTTTTCCGGAAGGAGGCTCCAAAGTCGGCAATCTGGCGGTTGTTATAGCCGTCGTTGGGGGAATACGGGGAAAAGGGTGATTCTGAATAGGTGGCCGTAGAGGGATCCCAGTTTTCGATCAGATTGCCTTGCATGCGGCCATAATTATTGGTCTGCATGAGCGGCATGTAGCGGTGCTCTCCGAAGAAAGAGCCCCAGGGACCGCCTTCCGCTCCCTGGAATTTCATGTCCACGTTATACGGGTTCCACCAGACATACACCGGGATCACGGAAACGCGCACGTCAATATGGCCTCCGCGGGCTCCGTGCTGGGCCTCGCGTTTGACGTACTGAATCCCTACGAAGGAGTAGAAGCGCAGCAGGATGGGATGGCGCATGTACGTGTAGCGGTTGTCCATCATTTCCATGTTTGCGGCGGCATCAGCCGCAATCAATGTGCTGGGGGAGCGGCCGTCCCATTGCAGGGCGGCGGAAGAATCTTGTCCGTCCCTCTTCGTGGAGGAGTCCCACACGTTGGCCCACAGGTAGAGCTGGTTCCAGGAACCGATCGGGCGGTTCTGCTCGGTTGGGCTGCCGTCCTCTGACGTGTACGGGCGGAGGCCGATATCAGAGGTGTCTCCACGGAAATCTTCAGGCAGTTTTTCCTGTGAAAACATGATGTTCAGGTCTTTTTTCAATCCACCGAATTTAGAATCCGTCAAGAGACTGGAAGAAACCAGGGAGATGTCATGGTACACCTCTCCCAAGTCTTTCAGCCGGCCGTTTTTACTGTTAGCCAGTATCGTATCAAGGGAGATGAGTTTTCTGACTGTGGACATGTCGTTTCCGGAACTCGATGCCATCATGGAAGAAAGGTTGAGGGGCTCCAAATCGGGACCGGGCGTGTCCCACGTGGAGCGCATCACCGTCAGGGCATCCGTGCTTTCTTCCGAGGCATGCGGCATCAGGTTGATGCGCGCCTTCTGGTTTTCTCCCGTTACCCACCACGCAATGTATTTACGCACGCTGGAATTTCTTTTAAGGCCAATGGTTTTGGATGAATCGTCCACACGCACCATGCGGGCGTAGATTTCCTTTTTGTCCTGGTTCTTGGCGCCTACGGGCGTTCCCACCGTGCCATGGTCCACCAAGGCGACACTGCGGAAATTCTGGTTGGTAAGGGAACGTTTGCCCAGCAGGCTTTTGCCCGCTTCCAGCGTGCTGAGCCTGCGCAGGTCCGGGTCGGAAATGAGCCAGCGGCGGAACATGGACTTTCTTCCCGTATCGTAGGTGGAAGAAATGTTCATGCCCTGGGAGTTAGTCTTGTTGAGCCAGGTGTCCCAGCTGTTCCAGACGCCCAGGATGTACGGGGCGTTGCCTTCGCTGGCGCCGGAGGAAAGGATGCCCGAGTTGGCGGAAACGCGCTGGTCGGGTCCCAGCTCACACTGGAGCTGCCCGAGGGCCACTTCCAGGGAAAACCTGGCGAGGGATTTGGCCTCCGCGGCAAAGAGCTGTTTTTCGGAAATGCGGACCTGTGAGGATGCAATGGTAAGAAGGCCAACGCTGAGGAGGGCCAGGAGCATCATCAGGGTGATGGTGGCAATCAGGGCAAAACCCTTGCTTATATGTTTAAATCTTTGGGTTTGCGGAATTGTTCTTTTCATCGTAATTTTCCTGAAAATTATTAAAATCTATTATAAAAACTGGGAGACGCAAAGCTGCTGCCAATAGGTTTTCCGGCACGTCATATCAACATACAAAATAGTTCTTTCCGGGCAAGAAAAATAGTTCTCGTTTTGCAAGTAAAAACGTATCTCTAAAAAGAAAAGACCAAACGTGTTTTTGCATTCACACTCATTTAGTTTTATAGTCAATTAAAAGTAAACGGATTCTAAATCCGCTGCGTGTTTTTCTTTTTCTCAAAAAGCCAGGTTAAGAAATTGTCACAAACCCGTAGTAGACCTGGAGCTTCGTTTTTGGGATACCATGCGGTCAACGGCGCAGGACGCGCCATTTGACCGAACATGACTCCGCATCCAGCCGCCGCCGACCAGACCGCCGTAGAGGTGGATTCCCTGGATTTTTGTTATGGGAGCAAGCAATCCCTGTTCCATGTCACCATGAAGGTTCCCAGGAACCGGGTGACGGCGTTCATCGGCCCTTCCGGATGTGGAAAGTCCACGCTGCTGCGCTGCATCAACCGGATGAATGACCGCATTCCGGAGGCCCGCGTCACGGGCGGCTCCATCCGCATTGACGGGGTGGACGTGACTTCCCCGTCCCTGGACCCCATCCATTTGCGCCGGGAGGTGGGGATGGTTTTCCAGAAGTCCAATCCCTTCCCGATGACCATTTATGAGAACGTTTCCTACGGATTGAAGCTGGCGGGGGTAAGGAACCGCGGCATTCTGGATGAAGCGGTGGAGGAAAGCCTGAGGCATGCCGCCTTATGGGATGAAGTGAAGGACCGCCTGCATGCTTCCGCCAACGGCCTTTCCGGGGGACAGCAGCAGCGCCTGTGCATCGCCCGTTCCATTGCCGTGAAGCCTCGCATCCTGCTGATGGACGAACCTTGTTCCGCCCTGGACCCCATTGCCACGGTACGGGTGGAAGAGCTGATGCACCGGCTCAAGGAGGAGTTCACCATCATCGTAGTTACCCACAACATGCAGCAGGCCACCCGCGTTTCCGACCTGACCGGTTTTTTCATGCTGGGAAGGCTGGTGGAGTTTGATTCCACGGAGAAGATTTTTTCCAATCCTTCCATGAAAGAAACGGAGGATTATATCACGGGAAGATTCAGTTAACAGAGAGTTGTTTATGGTTTTTTCAAAGTTTACTTCCAGAAAGGGAGCCGGGCATTTTTCCCTTTCCTCCGGCGTTGTACGGAGGCTGGCCGCATCCTCCGCCAAAAGGAACAGCCTGCGCCGCCAGCACATTTTTTACCATGCCGGCAAAAGCGCCGCCAGTCATCAAGCCAATATTCCTAATCATGAATCACGACGCGCACACCCTGAGGGAGTTTGACGCCGCCCTTTCCTCCCTGAATACGCATTTGCTCCAGATGGCCTACAAGGCGCAGAGCGCCCTTGACCTGGCTGCCGCCGGGCTGCTGCAGCAGAATGAATCCGCCTCCAACCAGGCCATTGCGGAGGATGAGGAGCTGGATGAGCTGGAAATGACGGTGGACCGGGAAGGCCTGCATCTGCTGGCTTTTTTCAGTCCCGTAGCCTCCGATCTCAAGGTGGTGCTGGCTTCCATACGCATGTCTTCCATGTATGAACGGATCGGGGATGAGGCCGTGACGATCGCCAAGAGGGCCAACAAGCTTAACAAGCGCCCCCGCATCCGGGAGGCTGCCCAGGCGGACCCCGTTTACCGGGAGATGGCGGAGCAGTTCAGAGCGGTGAACAAGGCCGTCTCCTCCTGGGACGGGAAGGCTCTGGCGGAGCTGGTTCCCGCGCTGGAGACGCTGGCGGAGCATGCGGCGGCCATGACGGATACGTTCACGCGCCTGCCGGAACAGTATCAGGACAATCTGATTTCCGTGGCGGACCTGATTTTTGTGGGCCGTTCCATGGAACGCATGGCGGAAGGCCTGCAAAAGGTGGTGGCGGAAGCCCTTTATGCGGCGTCTTGACAGCGCACGCCTGAAAAGCTGAAAGACGGGGTTCCGGAGTTTGGCGCGCCGGAACATTTCCTGCCTTTCCCGCGCAGGGGACTGCGGATATGCCTTTTACCTGACGGTCCAGGTGATATTGCGCGTGGCTGACTGGCCGGGACGCAGGATGACGCTGGGGAAGTGGGGCGTGTTGACGGCATTGGGGAAGCCCTGGGCTTCCAGCGCGATTCCCTGGCGCGCCTGGGGCAGGTATTCCCCGGTATACACCTGGAGGCCGGGCGCGTCCGTCGCCACGATCAGGCGGTGGCGGGATTCCGGGTCCAGAAGGATGGCGGCGATTTTGTCGCCGGGTTCGGAATCCAGCACGTAGTTGTGGTCCAGTCCGGCGGCGGTGTCCGGATGGGCGGCGGAGTTGCGTTCTCCCAGCAGGGCTGCCTTCCGCAGGTCAAAGTCCGTTCCTTCCACGGGAAGGATGCGGCCGTCCGGAATGTTGGTGGCGTCCACCGGGGTGTAGGCGGAAGCCCGCACCTCCAGCGTCATGGAGTCAATGGTGGGCTTGCCGGAAAGGTTCCAGTAGGCGTGGTTGGTGAGGTTGACGATGGTGGCCGCGTCCGCGTACGCTTCCAGCCGGAGGTGGAGGGTTTCTTCCACCACGGTATAGGTGGCTACCACTTCCAGATTGCCGGGATAGTTTTCCTCCCCGTCTGCGGAGTGCAGGGTAAGCACCAGCGTGTTGCGCGTGGCTTCCTGCACCTGCCAGATTTTGCTGTCGAAGCCCTGCACGCCTCCGTGCAGGTGGTTGGGGCCGTTGTTGACGGCCACGGAATGGGAGTCTCCGTCAATGGAGAACCTGCCTTTTGCGATGCGATTCGCGACACGGCCGCAAATCGCACCGCAATAACAGGTGTCTTTCAGCATGTCTTCAAAGTGCTTGGGCCCTACGATCATGTCCATGCCGTCCTTGACGACGGAGATGATGCGCCCCCCGTAGTTGCTGATGCGTACCGTCAGCTTGTCGGAAGACAGTTCAAACAGTTCTACTGGAGCGCCGCCGGGTAAGGTGCCGAAGATCATGCCGGTATGTAGCTGGTCAGTGAAGGAGGGCCAATTAGTAGGCCAGCACGCGGGAACCGTTGTTGCCGATGATCACGCGCACGCGCTGTCCGACCTGGATCGGGTTGTTCCTGCTGGCGACCTGCACGACCGTGTAGTTGCGGGTGCCGTTCCTTTTCTGGTCCAGGCGCACGGTGATGCGTTCCCCGGTCGTGTTGTTCACGGCCTTGTCAATCTGGTTGCCGGCGATGCCGCCCAGAATGGCGCCGCCCGCTGCCGTGGCGTACTTGGCGTTGCCGCCGCCGAACATGGCGCCGGTCAGGCCGCCCGCCACTGCACCGATGCCGGTGCCGGTATTGGCGTTATTGGCCTGGATTTTGACGTTTTCCACACTGGTGACCGTACCGGTATAGGTTTCCTGTGCGCCGCCGATTTCGTTCAGGTTGTAGGCGTTCGGGGAACCGAAGTTGGTGCAGGAGGTGATGGACAGCGCGATGGCCGCACAGCCGATGGTAAGAATGGAAGTCGTTTTCATGATGACAATTTATAAAATGGGTTGAAGGTTCAAATCAAGTAATTTCATGGTCAACGGGACGGACGGTTTTACGCCCACCCGGTGGAGAAAATCCTTGCCGAAAGGGTTCGGCAAGGGTTCGCGTTCATTGTGATGGTTTCCGTGAGGTTAGGCCTTGGGAGCTTCTTCCTTTTTGGAGCAGTCGCAGGGCTTTTCACCTTTGCTGCAGGGCTTGTCGCATTTTTTGCCGCACTTGCCTTCCTTGTCGCATTTCTTGTCGCACTTTTTGTCTTTCTTGCAGCACTTCTGAGCAGCGGGGGCGGAGGAATCGGCCGGAGCGGCGGCTTCCTGGGCGTAACCGTTGACACTGAATGCGAAAGCAAAGGCTGCTACAGCGAGGATCTTTTTCATATGATGATGTGTGAGGTTGGTGTTGTTGATGATAAACGGCACATAATCTGCCGTTCTACGACTGATAGAGTAACAGAGTTTAAGATTTGTTCAAAAAAATGTGCAGTCAGCATGTTTTTTTTAGGAAGGTTTTCGATTCAACTGCGTTTTTTAAAACCGGGGTAAGTCTGACAGTGCCGCGGCGTGGACGGAGCGGCGGCTTGCATGGCCTGCCGTCTTAAGGCACGCTAAGAAACATGAGTTCAGCCAAGGAGCCTGTGACGCGCCGTTTCGGAAACGGTTTGACGGTTTTGATCAAGGAGGACAAGTCCCATCCCGTAGTGTCCCTTCAGTACTGGGTGGGCACCGGGTCCATGAATGAGGGCCACTGGCAGGGGAGCGGCCTTTCCCATTTGCTGGAACACCTGGTGTTCAAGGGAACGGAGCATTATTCCGGGCAGGACCTGGCCCGCAAGGTCCAGGAACGCGGCGGCCACTGGAATGCCTATACCAGCGTGAACCGCACTGTGTATTATATAGACGGCCCTGCGGATTCCTGGCAGATTTTCCTGAACCTTCTGACGGAGCTGGTGTTTTTCCCCACGTTCCCGGAGGATGAACTGGAGCGGGAGAAGGGGGTGGTGCGCCGGGAGATGGCCATGTACGCGGACGATCCCGATTCCGTGGCTTACCAGCTTCTGATGCAGACATTGTATCTCAAGCATCCGCGCCGCTGGCCCGTGCTGGGGGAACCCGCCGCGTTTGACTGCCTGACGCGCCAGGACGTGCTGGATTACCATGCCAGCCGCTATGTTCCGAACAATGTGGTGCTTTCCATCGCGGGAGATGTGGATGCCGCGGAGATTTTTTCCCATCTGGAACTGCTGGTGGAGGATTTAAAGTCCCGCCCCCTGAACCGGGAGCTTATTCCCCATGAACCGCACCAGTTCGGTTCCCGCAGGGTGCGCAAGGAATTTGCCGTGCCTTATTCCAAACTGAACCTTGCCTGGCGCCTGCCCTGTTCAGGCCATCCGGATACGCCGGCTCTTTCCGCCCTGGCCAGCATCCTGGGCGGGGGCCGTTCCGCGCGTTTTTATGAAAAGTTCCACGACCGCCTGGGGCTGGTGTACAGCATTGAGGTGCATTCCAACCAGTCCGAGACTGACGAAGGGGCGTTCACCATCAGCATTGACGTGGACCGCGCCCAGCGTGACAAGGTGCGGGACCTGGTGCTCCAGGAACTGCGGAATCTGGCACAGGAGGATTTTACGGAGGATTTGAAGAGAGTTTGCAAGCAGACGCGGGTCAGCCGCCTGCGCCGCAGGAGTTCCGCCGCCGGAGTGGCCTCGGAAATGGGGGCGGACTGGTTCGGGGCGCGCAATTTGAACCTGTCTTCAGAATGGCAGGAAGCCATTGAACGGGTGACCACGGAAGACCTGCACCGCGTGTGCTCCACCTGGCTGTCCTCCCCGAATGTGACGGAAGTCAGCCTGGATCCCGTGGGCAGCAACGCCGCGGAGGAAGACGGTTCCGCCGCCGGGACGGAAACGGCCCTGAGCGAGCATGTGCTTGGCAACGGCATGAAGGTGGTGATTCGTGAGGACCACCGCCTTCCGCTGGCCTATGCCTGCCTGGCCTTCAAGGCCGGCTGCCGTGCGGAGAATGAACATGACGCCGGGGTGACGGATTTGATGTCCGAATGCCTGCTGAAAGGGACCGCCACGCGTTCTGCAGGGGACATAGCGCGTTTTCTGGAGGACATCGGAGGGGCCATCAATACCTCCACAGGCAACAATTCCCTGAGCGTGGGCTGCCAGATTCTGGCGGAAGACCTGGATTCCGGACTGGAGCTGATGGCGGATGTGGTGATGAATCCCTCCTTCCCGGAGGACGCCTTCCTCCGGGAGAAGGAGTCCTTTGTGGCAGATGCGGAGGAGGATTTGGAAGATCCGCTTTCCGTGGCGTTCCGGCAGGAACGGAAGGTGGCCTACGGCCATGTTTCCTACGGGAATTCCCCGTCCGGCACGCCGGAGAGCCTTTCTTCACTGACAGTGCGGGACGTGAAGGAACAGTATGAACGCATCATCTGCGCCTCCAATGCCGTGATATGCATTTCCGGAGATGTCAGGAAGGAGGAGGTTCTCCCTCTTCTGGAAAAGCGTCTTGGCGGAATGAGGGCCGGAATGCCGCCGGTCCTGACTCCCACGCCCGCGCTGCGCGCTGGCCGGGAGGTGTCCGTGCTGGACAAGCAGCAAGCCGTGCTGGTGGTGGGAATGCCGTGCGTGGACGTGGCTTCCCCGGAAATGGCGCAGGCGCTGCTGTTCCAGGCCTGGTGCAGTGACATGGCCGGTCCCGTTTTCACCAACATCCGGGAGGAAGCCGGGCTGGCCTACTATGCCAGCTCCTCCCTGTTCATCGGCATGGACGCCGGAGGCATCTGCTTCTACCTGGGCACCTCTCCGGAACAACTGGAGGAAGCCGGGCGGCGGCTGGAAAAGACTCTGGAGATGATTCATGAGCGCGGCATGACGGAAGAGGAGCTGGAACGCACCAAGGCGTCCGCCCTTTCCTCCCGCCTGCTGGCCATGCAGTCCAACGGAGCCCTGTGCCAGATGCTGGCTCTGGATATCCTGTTCGGGCTGCCCCTGGATGCGTTTGAACGGCAGACAGTCGCCATCAGGAACATGGAGCTGGACCAGGTGAACGCCTTTATCAAGAAGGTGCTGGACCCCGCGCAGCCGCGTTCCTGGTCCATCGTGCGTCCGCCCCTTTCCTGAGGAAGCGGGATAACGGAGCGGCTTTTGCTCCACCTCCCGTTTTTTGCCCTGTTGGCGGCCAGGTTCCACCGGGGGCCTGGCCTGCCTGCCGCAAAAGTGGGAATCGGCGTTCCGCCCGGGAATGAGGGCCTTCCGGTCCTCATCAAGTGCGGCTGCGGGAGAAAGGGAAGAAAGCCCAGCTTTGCTTCGGACGGACGTAAATGCGAAAGGCGGGAGCCTTCCGCTCCCGGATGGGAGTTTTCCGTCTTTACCGGTTTTTCAAGCGGAGTATTCCTCTTTTTCTGCCGGGCTGCCCTGCCACCGGGCGTAAAAAAGCCGTTCCCTCGCGCAGGAAGGAACGGCTTGATGAAAAAATGAGGTTCGCGGTTTTAACCGATTTCCGTGCGGCCCAGCAGGTGGGCGCCTTCTTCCATGGCGAGGCTGCGGGTCTTCATGTCCCCGACGACGCGGGCCTGCTGCTTGAGTTCGCAGCGGTCGGAGGTGACCTTGCCTTCTACGTTGCCGTAGATGCGCACGTCTCCGGCGGTGATGTCGCCCTTGATCTGGGCGGTTTCTCCGATGGTGACTTTTCCCTTGTCGGAAATGATTTCACCTTCGATTTTGCCGTCGATGTGCATGTCGTTCTGGAAACGGATGGTTCCCTTGATTTCAATGCCGGAGGCGAGGAAGTTTGTTACGTTGTCTGTCATTGTCGTAAAATGGTTGGGGATGGATGGTTCTGGCTCAGATGGTCATGATGTCCTTTTCCTTGACGGCCACCAGCTCGTCAATGTCCTTCACGTACTTGTCCGTGAGCTTCTGGATCTGCGTTTCCAGATCGCGCTGGCCGTCTTCCGTGACGATGTTGTCCGCCTTGAGCTTTTTGGCGGAGTCCATGCCGGCCTTGCGGGCGCCGCGTACGCGCACGCGGGCTTCTTCCGCCTGGGATTTGACAAGCTTCACGAGGTCCTTGCGGCGTTCTTCCGTGAGGGCGGGAATGGGCAGGCGGATGGAGCGGCCTTCCACCAGCGGGTTGAGGTTCAACTTGCTTTCATTGATGGCGCGGCCGATGTCATGGACGGTGCTCGGGTCAAAGGGCTGGATGAGGATGAGGCGGGGTTCCGGCGTGCTGATGACGGCCAGGCCCTTCAGCTTCATGACGGAGCCGTAGCTGGAGACGTGCACGTCCAGGTTTTCAACGAGGCCGGGGGAGGCTTTTCCCGTGCGTACGCCGGAGAATTCCTGTTTGGCGAAGTCCACGGCCTTGAGCATGGATTCCTCCGTTTCCAATATTAATGTTTCTGCGTCCATGATTGTGGTGGGTGCTAAGTGTTTTTTGTAGGTTGGAAAAAGGGGCGTGCGGAGTTCAGCTGATGGTGGTGCCGATGGGTTCCCCGAGCAGGGCGCGCGTGATGTTGCCCGGCGTGTGCATGTCGAATACGATGATGGGCTTCTTGTTGTCCATGCACAGGGTGAAGGCCGTGGAGTCCATCACCTTGAGCTGGCGTTCCAGGCATTCCTGGTAGGAAATGGCGTCAAAGCGCTTGGCGTCGGAAACCTTCTTGGGGTCCGCATCATAAACGCCGTCCACGGAGGTGGCCTTCATGACCACTTCCGCATTGATCTCGCTGGCGCGCAGGGCCGCCGTAGTGTCTGTGGAAAAGAACGGATTGCCGGTGCCGGCGGCGAAGATGACGATTTTATTGTTGTCCAGGTAGGTGCGGGCTTTCAGGCGGATGAAGGATTCCGCCACGTTTTTCATTTCAATGGCAGACTGCACCACGCAGGGGACTCCCGCGCGTTCCAGCGCGCTTTGGAGAGCCAGGGCGTTCATCACCGTGGCGAGCATGCCTACGTAGTCCGCCGTGGCGCGGTCCATGCCGCGCACGCTGGCTTTAGCCCCGCGCCAGAAGTTGCCGCCGCCCACGACCAGGCCGATCTGCACGCCGGCGCGGTGCGCCTGGGCGATTTCTTCAGCAATGCGGGCGACGATTTCCGGGGAAATGTTGTCCATGCTGCCGGGGCTGCGCAGGGCTTCTCCGCTGAGTTTCAGGAGGATTCTTTGATAGGCGGGTGCGGATGTGTCAGACATAGATGCGGATTTTACGCAGACAAGATTGAAATTTCACGGGGCAAAAAGAAAGCAAAAAGAGAGCACCTACTGATTTTTCTCCGCCGTGCCGGAGATTTCCACCTGGATGGGGCTTCTGCTCTCCAGACTGCGGGTGGGGAAGGGGAAGGAAATGCCCTCTGCCGCAAAGCGGTGCTTGATGTCGTGGGCAAGCGTTTTCTGGCAGTCCAGAAAGTTGTCCTTCAGGCACCAGGCGCCGATTTTGAATCCCAGGGAGGAATCCTGGAATCCGGTGAACATGATGACGGGAGCCGGGTCGTCCAGGCAGAGCTTGTTCTGTTTGACCACTTCCTGCAATATGCTCACGACGTGTTCAATGTCGCAATTGTAGTCCACGCCCAGGTCCAGGTCACAGCGGCGCGTGGAAAAGCGGGTGATGTTGCTCACCGGGTTTTTGATGATCATTTCATTGGGTATGCGGACCATGGTGTTGTTCGGCAGCCGGAGCTGGACGGACATGAGGTTGATGGAGTCCACATTGCCGGTGATGCCGCCCACTTCAATCATGTCCCCCAGGTTGATTTGCTTTTCCCCCACCAGGAAGAGGCCGCTGATGATGTTGGACAGGGAGGTCTGGGAGGCGAAGCCGACCGCCACGCCGATGATGCTGGCCGCGCCCAGCAGGGTGAGGATGTCGAACCCCATCAGGGCGAAGGCTTCCACGCCGATGATGATGTAGCCTGCCTCCTTGACTATTTTAACGGTCAGGCGGGACGCCTGGGGGGACATTTTCAGGGCGGTGATTTTCCGGAGCACCTGGCAGAGCAGCTTCAGGAGAATCCAGCTGACCACCAGCCATATCACCACATGCAGGATTTTGGCGCCCACGGACTGCACCATCTCCAGCTTGAGCCAGTCCGGCATGTTCAGAAAATCCATGGTTCTTGTCCAGATATCTTCCCTGGAGGATGCGGCTGCCATGAAATCCATATTCATGCCAAGGATGTAGCAAACACCCCTGTGCGGCTCAAGGGGCGTGCGCGTATTCCTCCTGATTTATGACAGTTCCGGCATTTCCGGAAAGGGAGAGGCCGCGGCCGGGGAGGGGGGATAGCCGGGAATGTGCGCCTTAAAGGGCCGTCAGGTACCGGATACGCGCGTCAAGATAGAGAAAAAGCGGGAGGGCCTGTTCGGAATGAGGTACACTTTTCCTCCGGCGGAAAAGAAAATGACTTCCATGCCCTTTTCCGTCCCCCGGTCCACACGAGCCATTTTCCATTCCCCTGCAGGACTGGCGGACGTATAAACCAGATAAAATTTCAGGGAACCGTCCGGGCCTTTCTTGGCCGCTTTTGATTTATTGGAAAAGTCATACAGCTCTCCCGCCTGGTTCTTCCAGATTCCGTTTAACAGCTGGTCCACCGGTCTGCCCTCGGAATTGAATGGCTTCATGTAATTGTGGATGGCGATCGCTTCCTCCATGCTTCCCTGCTGGGCCAGCTGCTTCTGCCTTTTTTCCACGGCGGCCAGATATTTCCGGGTTAACGGCTGGCACGCCTTGGAGTATTCCGTCAGGAATTCCTGATGCAGGTTGTTCAATCCCGGCTCCGGTGATTTGATGATGTTTTGCCTGCCGTCTTGCAGGGTGAGCCAGTCAGTACTGGAGTCCTTGTAAATCTGAATGATGGTGGAGTCGTCTTTTTTAACCCAGATGCGCAGGGGCTCCCCGGTGAAGACCACTATTTCCCGGGAGGATTTTCCGGGGTCCGCCCACTGGTCCTGGGGCTGGAATGCTGTTTGTTTAATGTCTTTTGAGAACCGCCTCAGTCCGGCATCCAGAAACTGCGTGAATTCGTTGCTGTCCCCGTTCTTTTTCCACGCCTTTCCTATGAAGAACGGGTCGATGGTGTTGGAAGAAGGCGGAGAGAGAATATCTTTTTTGATGTTTTGAAGAACGGATTGTATCTGTTTGGCTTTTTCAAAGTCGGATTGATTGACCGCCTGCTGCTGGAGGGCGAGAAGTTTTTTTGAAAATGCGGGAAGAAGAGCTTCCCCGCGCCTGGTGCAGAATTTTTGATAGGCTGTTTCAAGGTCCCTGATGTTTTCAGGCGCTTGGGCATTTGCGGCCCAGACGGAGCCTGCAAGGGCAGAAATCAACAGGAAAGCCGGCATGAAGTAGTTCATTCCGGGTAAATTAGAACGGAAGGATCCGTTGTCAATACTTATATGTTAGAGAAAAGCGGCAAAAAGGCCGTTCCCCGGAAAAGGGAACGGCCTTGAAATATTGTCGGGGCAGCTTACTTGCTGAGGTAGGAGGCCACGCCTTCGTGGGACGGGGTCATGGCCGCTTCACCCTTGTGCCAGCCAAGGGGGCAGACTTCTCCGTACAGTTCGAAGTGCTGGAGGGCGTCTACCACGCGGATGGCTTCATCAATGGAGCGTCCCAGCGGGAAGTCGTTGATGAGCTGGTGGCGGACGATGCCGTCCTTGTCAATCAGGAAGAGGCCGCGGTAGGCGATCAGTTCCCCGTTGACTTCCACGTTGCCGTCTTCGTCAATTTCCTCGTCTCCGGCCAGAACGCCGTAGTCGGCGGAAATGGTCTTGTTGATGTCGGAAACGATGGGGTAGCTCACGCCCTGGATGCCGCCCTGGTCACGGGGGGTGTTCACCCAGGCCCAGTGGGAGAATTCGCTGTCCGTGGAGCAGCCTACGACGGCTACGTCACGCTTGTCGAATTCGCCCAGGGCTTCCTGGAAGCCGATCAATTCAGTGGGGCACACAAACGTGAAGTCCTTCGGGTAGAAGAACAGGATCACGTACTTTTTGCCTTTGAACTGGTCAAGACTGAAATCCGGTACGATGGTACCGTTTACAACTGCGTTTGCACTGAAATGAGGTGCCGGTTTTCCTATGAGGAGCATGGTCGGTTTTTTGGTTTGGTTCTAAAAGAATGATTCCAAAAAACGAACGAAAGTCAAGTGGCAATGATGCCTTCTCTGTGGCAAAAGGGCCTGTTTTCTCTTGAAAATGAAGCTTTTTTTGTCAGTATTGCCTGCATGTCATCCTCAAAGGCGCAACAAGACGAGTGGTCCGGCAAAATTGGCGTGATTCTTGCTGTGGCCGGGAGCGCCGTGGGGCTGGGCAACTTTCTGCGTTTTCCGGGGCTGGCGGCCCAGTACGGCGGGGGCGCCTTCATGGTGGCGTACGGTCTCATGCTGGTGCTGGTGGGCGTGCCCGTGGCATGGGCGGAGTGGTCCATCGGGCGGCGCGGCGGCCAGATGGGAGCCCACTGCGCCCCCGGCGTATTCTGGTACCTGACCAAGGGGTCCAGGCTGTGGAAGTTCCTGGGGGTGCTCGCGGTTCTGGGCCCTTCCTCCGTGGCCTTTTACTACATGGTGGTGGAGGCGTGGTGCTGCGGCTATTTCTGGAAGATGCTGACCCAGCCGGAGGTATTTGCCACGGCTGAGGGAACGGCGCAGACCTTTTTCAGTTTCACGGGGATGTACGGGGACGGGAGCGCCCTGCTGTCCGACAACGGGCTGCTCTGGATCGTCGGCGGGGTCATCCTGCTGAACCTGGGAATCATTTACCGGGGCATCAGCAAGGGAATCGAGATGTTTTCACGCTGGTTCATGCCGATACTCCTGCTGATTTCCCTGGTGCTGCTGGTGCGCATTTTGTGCATCGGCACGCCGGACCCATCCTATCCGGACCGCAGCATTGAGCAGGGGCTGGGGTATATGTGGAATCCCAGCAAGGTGTTGGTGGAGGAGCAGGACCGGGACAGCGGGGAGTGGAAGACGGTTTCCATGGTGTCCGCCTCCCACCGGGGGGCCATGGATGAAGCCGTGCGGCAGGTGGAAATGTCCGGCGGAACCCGCAGGCTGACCGAGGTGACGTTGTGGGACGGCCTGAAAAACATTGAACTTTGGATAGCGGCGGCCGGGCAGGTGTTCCTGAGCCTTTCCGTAGGGACGGGGCTGATCCTGACTTATGCGAGCTACGTCAGGAAGAAGGAGGACATCGCATTGAGCGGCCTTTCCGCGGCCGCCTCCAACGAGGTGTGCGAGGTGGGCATTGCCGGCATGATGACGGTGCCTGCCGCCGTGGCGTTCCTGGGGGTGGCCGGAGCCGCCGGGCAGGGAACTTTTGCGCTGGGGTTCATGGTGCTTCCGCAGGCCTTTGCCAAGATGGGCTCCAGCGTGATCTTCGGCAGCCTGTTTTTCCTGCTCCTGACCGTGGCGGCGGTTACCAGCTCCATTTCCATGATGCAGGTGGGCCTGTCCTTTATTGAAGAGTTCATGGGGTTGAAACGCAAGATGGCCGTGGTGGTGCAGGGTTTTTTCACGGCCACGGGCACGCTGATCGTCGCCTGGTACAGCGGCAACCTGCTGGCGATGGATACGTATGATTTCTTCCTGGGCACCCTGTGTTTCTTTGTAAGCGCCATGGTGATGATGATTCTGTTCTCCTGGAAGCTGGGAGTGGACCGGGGGCTGATGGATCTGGAAGACGGTTCCGTCATCCGCATTCCCAGAATCTACCGCTTCATCATGAAGTTCGTGACGCCCACGCTGCTGCTGGCGATTTTCCTGACCTGGCTGGCCCAGAACATCTGGGTGAAGCAGGCCGCCCCCATTGAAGCGCTGGGACGCGGGGAGCATGGCGCGGTTATTCCGATGGGCTTTCTGGCGGCCTACACCCTGTTCCTGCTCTTTATCACCATGGCGTCCGGAAGGCACAAGGTGTACCACGGCCCGCGGTAGGCGGGGGAAAACCGGCGCGGATGTCCGTTTATCCGTGGCTTGCGGCAGCCGGAGGTCCAATCCGGAGGCTTGACCGCCGCCGGATTTGATATAGTCTGTTACCATGTCCAGAATGAGGAGGATACGCAGGAAAAAGCCCCGTGCCGGAGGCATTTGGAAAAAGCTGCTGCTGTGGGGCGTGCTGGGGGCTCTGGTGCTGGCTGTGGCGGCGGTAGCCGGCTCCTACCTGTATGTCAGGTCCTATTTGAAGAGTGACGATTTTTTAACCATGCTGGGGCAGTCCGCCGTTGACGACATGAATGTGGATGCCGCCAGGATAGCCCCGCTGGACTGGGACGGTTCCGGCATCCGGTGCGACGGCGTGACGATGGAAGGGCATGAGTTTTTAACCTCCCTCCAGGCAAAAAACATTGAAACGGAGTTCAGCCGCTGGGATTTGCTGAAGCGCGCCTTTGTGATTACCTCCGTGAATATTGCGGAGCTGAAGCTTCAACTGGCCCCGGCGCCCTTCCGTTTCCGGGAAAAGGAAGAGGGACCCAGGAGCTGGGTGGAAAAGAATATCCTGCCGGATACGTTCCGCCTGGAAAAGGGGAGCATTGATTCCCTGTCCGTCTCCTACGGTGTTCCCGGCAGGCTGTACGCCCTGAACGGAACCCGTGTGGAGAGTACCCATGATGCCGGGTCCAGCCAGTACAAGTTTGACGTGCAGGGGGGCAGGCTGCTCCTTCCCTTCAAGGGCTGTCCGGAGTTTTCCCTGATGTCCGGCACGGCGCAGTTCAACCATTCCAGCAGGCGGGTGAACGTTCCCTCCTGTCGCCTGACCACGGATGCCGGCGGCTATGTGGACATCAAGGGGGACTGGGACGGCCTTTCCTCCTCCTGGACGGCGAATATGGTGGTGAACAGCGTTCCCGCCTCTTCCATCCTGGAAAATGACTGGAAGAAGCATGTCCAGGGCAGTGTGAGCGGCGGGGTGGACCTGCGCGGCGGCCGGGACGGCGTGACGCATGTGGCCGGGCTGGTAAGATTGCAGGACGGGATGCTGACCGGGCTTCCCGTCCTGGACAGGCTGGCTCTCTTCTGCGGTTCTTCCAGATTCCGCCAGCTCCCCCTGCACAAGGCGTCCGCCCAGTTCCGCTATAAGGAAGCCGCCTGGCATGTCTCCGACATTCTGGTGGAGAGCGAAAATCTGGTGAGGGTGGAAGGCTGGCTGGAAATCGGAAAAGGAGGCGAGCTTAACGGAAGGTTGCAGGTGGGCCTGCGGTCCGACGGCCTGTGGAGCGCCCTGCCGGGCTTTTCCGACGTGTTTTCCGCTTCCCGCCAGGGAGCCGGAGGCAATCTGGTGTGGGCCAATGTGAACATTGGCGGCACGCTGGACAACCCGTCGGAAGACTTGTCCGCGCGGCTTATCAAGGCGGCGGGAGACCGCCTGACGGAGATCGGCATGGGCAAGGTGGCGGAAGTGGCGGACGTCGCGTCGCGCCTGCTGAACAAGGGGGCCGGGGAAGGCAGGGGGAAGGATGGCACGGAAAAGGGTAACGGGGGGTTCAGGATTCCGGCCGCAGACCAGGTTCCCGCTCCCGTCATGCCCCAGCTTCAGGACGCCGCAGAGAAGGGGCTCAAGACCGGGAGCGACCTGATGAACGGATTGATGAATTTGTAACCTGATTTTTCCAGATGAAACTTTATCCCTACCAGACGGTGCAGGCAGTGGCCGTTATTGCGGAGCGCATCGCGGATACGGCTTTCCGCGCCACCCTGCCGAACGGCAAGACTACTGTGGCTTTTGTGGAGAAAAAGAACGCTCCGTTAAGAGATGTGCTCAAGCCGGGCGACCGGGTGAACGTGACGATTTGCCCGGCGGATTTTGACCGCGCCCGCGTGGACGGCCTGGCGGAATGACGGGGGATTGAGGTTCCAACGGCATATTTCAAGCTGTTTTCATTCCCCTCCTCATATTTGGGAACGTGGACTTTTTGGCACACGGCAGGGGTACGTTTGTGCAGATCCATTTTATTTGCGGGATGGATTCTGCCATGCGGGCTCCGTGGCCCCTCCCTCCGGATTTTTATTCTGTTTTTAGCCGTTATGGCATTTTCATGTGGAAAGGCATATCCATTTTCCCACCGTTTTAAAGCGTCTGAGGATGTTGAATACAAAGACTGAAACAGCAAAGACAAGAACTGGTTCAAAGAATTTCAGGATGGAGTGCAGCGTGCTGTTTTCAATGCTGGCGGGTATGCTGTGATAGAATAGCATAATGCCTATGGGGTGGAAGACATAGACGAAAAAGACGGAAGGCGCCAGGCTGGATAGTTTAGTAGCCGTTTCCGGGGATAGCCGGGTGCAGGCTATGGCGCATACCATGGGGAAAATGACCATGAAGATGTTTTGGACGGATATCAATATGAGGGCGACATGCTGGCTGCCTCCGGCATCCTGCATGGCGTATTTGCCAACTGCGGCGCACAGCAGCATTACCAGCGTCAAGGATGAAACAAGGGCAAGGTGCTCGCAAATCCATGCGTGAAGACGGATGAATGCGCTTCCTGCGCGCGCAAAAAATACCAAGCAGGAACCAGGACATGCCGTACGCTCCCTGTGCTTTAAATAAAAAGGGGATGTCATCTAAACCCGCATGGTAAATTAATTCGGGGGCAGCCCCCAGAATTTGGAAAATGACGGTAAATAACAACAGTGCCGCATCATTCAATTTACTTAACAGAGGGCTGACAAGGCTTAACAGCAGCAGTTCCCTCAAGAACCACAGTATTCCGTAGGCGGGGAAGGTGTTGAAGATATTACAGCCGAAAACGGCAACCATGTTGGCATAGATGGCATGAAGATTGAATTTGAAGTAGATCAACGCTCCAATCAGGCACCAGAGAAGATAAGGAATGAACAGTTTGAGAAAACGGCTGTAATTGAGCGCCTTTTTACTGTCCTGCTTAATAAACAAGGCTGAAATGAAAAAGAAAACGAAGACGGACCAAGCGCCTATTATATTATCGCTGAAATAGTTCCATACATTGGCATGGGATGCTATAATACACAGCATGGTGAGTACCCGGCAAATGTCAATCCAGACAATACGCCCGTGAGATTTAATCTGCTGTATATTAATGAATTGGTTGTCAGCGATGTTGCTACATGCGTGACTGATTGTTTTCAAAGGGAGTCCGGGTTTGTTTTTAGAGCGTTTTCAAAGGGCCGTCCTGCCTTCCAGCGCTTTCATCAGCGTCAGCGTGTCCGCATGGCTGAGGCCGGCGCCGGCGGGCAGGCCCTGGGCGGGGCGGGAAATTTTGCAGTCCAGTTCTTTGAGCAGGTGGTGGAGGTAGGTGGCCGTGGCTTCCCCCTCCACGTCGGAGCCCGTTGCCAGAATGACTTCACAGCCCGGCAGCCGGGTGACGCGTTCCACCAGGGACTGGATATTGAGGTCTTCCGGCTCCACGTCGTCCAGCGGGGAGAGCTTGCCGCCCAGGCAATGGTACAGCCCGCGGTAGGCGCTGCTGCGCTCAATGGGAATGACGTCCGTGGCCTGTTCCACCACGCAGATGAGGCGGCTGTCCCGTTCTTCATCCCGGCAGGCGGCGCAGGGTTCTCCGGCGGTGCTGAAAAAGCCGCAGACGGGGCACGGCGTGACGTGTTCCGCCGCCTGGCCGATGGTGCGGGCAATCGCCTCCGCTTCTCCCATGTGCCCCTGGAGCATCCACAAGGCCATGCGTTCCGCTCCGCGGGTGCCGATGCCCGGAAGCTGTTTGAGGGCGGTTACCAGTTCAAGCACGGGAAGGGGATAGTCCAGATTATTCATGAGTGGGGGGATGTTCGGAATGATGCGGGCCGGGCGACGGCTGGGGCCACAGGATGGCGAGCGCACCCGCGCTCCCCGCGGAGAGCAGGCACGGAACGGCGTTGAAGAAGATGCCCCACAGCCCCAGCACCGGGGTAAAGCAGGCCAGCAGAAGAAGGAAGGCGGCCAGAACGGCCGTTTTACGGAGTGTTCCGCGGATCAGGATCAGGTCGTAAACCAGGGCCAGCGTCAGCGCAATGCACAGCAGGAAGCCCATGCCGGGGGAGAGGGCCGGAGCATCTGCAGCCAGCAGAAACGGAGCGGAGGCCATGGCTCCCTTCAGGGCTTGCGCCCAGGCGGGGGTGACGCCCAGGGAATACAGCACCACGATCAGGATGATCCCCGCTACGGAGAACAGGGCCCACCGCATGAGCAGAATGTCCTGGTGCGTTTTGGAAGGCATGGCTGTGAAATGAAGAAGGCGGAAGCGCGATGGCTGCGGTGGACACAAACATCAGCGCTTCCGCCGGGAAGGGGTTTCCTGAAAGGGTCAGGCGAATCTCTTCACGATGACGGAGGAGTTATGCCCCCCGAAACCGAAGGAGTTGCTCAGGACGGCGTCCACTTTGGCCTCGCGGGCCTTGTTGGGCACGCAATCCAGGTCGCATTCCGGGTCCTGGTTGTCCACGTTGATGGTGGGCGGGATGATGTTTTCCTGCATGGCCATGAGGCAGGCTGCCAGTTCCACGCCGCCGGCGGCGCCCAGAAGGTGGCCGGTCATGGATTTGGTGGAGCTGATGAGCAGCCCGTTTTTGGCGTGGTCGCCAAAGACGGCCTTGATGGCCTTGATTTCGCAGATGTCCCCCAGCGGGGTGGAGGTGCCGTGCGTGTTGATGTAGTCAATGTCCTCCGGCTTCATGCCTGCGTGTTCCAGGGCCATCTGCATGCAGCGTGCGGCGCCGCGGCCTTCCGGGTCCGGAGCGGTGAGGTGGTGGGCGTCTGCGGAGATGCCGTAGCCGACGAGTTCCCCGTAAATCTTGGCGCCGCGTTTCTGGGCATGTTCCAGCGTTTCCAGAATGACGACGCCGGAGCCTTCGCCCATGACGAAGCCGTCGCGGTCCACATCATACGGGCGGGAGGCGCGCTGGGGTTCGTCATTGCGGGAGCTGAGGGCTTTCATGTTGCTGAATCCGGAGACGCCCGTAGGCAGGATGGTGGCTTCCGCGCCGCCGCAGACCATGACGTCCGCATCGCCGAATTTCATGATGCGCCAGGCTTCCCCGATGTTGTGGTTGGAGGTGGCGCAGGCCGTGACGATGGACATGTTCGGGCCGCCGAATCCGTATTCCATGGAGATGAGGCCGGAGGCGATGTTGCTGATCATGTACGGGATCATGAAGGGGGACACGCGGGCCGGCCCCTTGGAAAGAAGCGTGGCGTGCTGGCTTTCCAGCGTGCCGAGACCGCCGATGCCGCTGCCCACCATGACGCCTATGCGGGTTTTGTCCTCCGCTTCCAGATCCATTCCGGAGTCCTTGAGAGCCATTCCGGCGGCGCCCATGGCAAAGTGCGTGAAGCGGTCCACGCGGCGGGCGTCCTTGGGCGTCTTGAAATACGGGGTGGGATCGAAATCCTTGACTTCACCGGCGATTTTCGTGGAGTAGTCGGTGACATCCATGGACTTGATGGTGTCAATGCCGCTGCGGCCAGCCTTCATGGCTTCCCAGGTGGATGCAAGATCATTGCCCAAGGGGCTGATCACTCCGATGCCGGTGATAACAATTCTGCGGTCGGTCATAATAAGTGTGAGTGGTTGCAAATAATGCTTGAGTCAGAATAGGCGACATTACAGGAAAGTCAAGCTAATCCCCCCCGTTCCCCAGTGCGGGGCGAACGGGGAATGCGGAAGGGGCTTTCCTGCTGGGGGACAAGGGCTTTCCGGATACGGGCGTTCCCTGTTCCGCCGCGGCGGAGCCGGTCCCGCGAACGGATTTCAGGATAAATTCCACAATGGGAGCCGGGTCCGGCAGGCTGTGGGGATGGTGGCCTGCTCCCGGTTTATGGATCACCCGGATGCTGCCGCCCATGGCGCGGTATTTCCGTTCCACTACGGCCATGTTCTCCTCCAGGGGCACCACGTTGTCCGCGTCCCCCACCACGGCGAGTACCGGAATGCGCGCGTTGGCGAGCGGCGCCAGCCTGTTGACGGGGCTCAGCTTTCCGCTCAGGGCTTCCTGTTCCGTAGCGCCGTAAACGTCCAGCAGGCGGAGCCAGTCTTCCGGGGAGCCTGTTCCCTTCCCCCTGCCGCCGGGCCAGCTCGCCACGTCGCAAACGGGGGCGTCCGCATAAATGGCGGCCACCCGGCCGGGATGCAGGGCCGCCCAGTTGAAGGAAAAGAGGCCTCCGCGGCTGAACCCTTCCAGCACCGTTTTTGGGGAAAGGCGGTAGTCCCGGACCAATGTTTCATAAAACCGGTCCATGATGTCCATGGCTGCGGGCGCGCCGTACATGTTCTGCACGTCCACGTAAGCCACATGAAACCCTTCCTTGAGCAGGGCTATGTCCGCCTGCGGCTCGTTCCCGAAGAATTCCTGCCGCCAGATCCACGGCCTGTTTTCCGCCGGGGTTTTGGGGAGAACGAGGGTGGCGTTCCTGCCCGCTACCTTGAAGTGAAGGGACGGGAAGCCGTGCCAGTCCGAGACGGCCACTCCCTCCCGGATGCAGGGAAGAACGGAGACCGGAACCCCCTTCGGGATGCCGGGGCGGCGGTGGCCCGTTTCCGTCAGCCACGCCAGCTTGTACAGGTTGTGGCGCTCCAGGGCTTTCCTGAACTCGTCCCCTTCCGGAAAACGGACGCGGACGGGCACGCGGAGGATGGAGGCGAGGGGAGGCCAAATGGCCCTGGCAATCATGAAGTGGCCCTCCTGCCCGGGATGGACGCCGTCCCCGGCGTAAATGAAGCGGGCATTCCTTTTCTTCGCTTCCCGGATTTGGCGGCCCAGCTCCGGGCGCATGTCCACAACCTTCCAGCCGTCCTTTTTACGGCTGGCGAGCCATGCGGCATAAGTGTCCAGCACCTGGTTGTAACGGGCCGCATCCTTTTCCGGGGTATCCGCCATATAGGGAGGCGGCGTGATGGCGATGAATTGGGCCCCGGCGTCTTCCACTCTTTTTTTCAGCCGTTCCATGCCTTGTTGATAGGCCTGGAAGCCTGATTCGGAAAAGGGCTGCATCATGCCGTCGTTCATCCCATAGCAGGCAATGACGAGGGTGGGCGCGTATTTGGAGAGAATGGAATCCAGGCGGTCATGAAGGCACGGGCGGGGGAAGGCGCCCCCGGCGTGGCCCGGTTCCGACAGGCCGGAGACCGTTTCACTGGGGAGCGCCATGCTGACGATTTCCGCGTGCCGGTAGGCCGGAGTCTGCCGCAGGGCCGCTTCCACCAGGGCAGGCCATTGTCCGGAATAGGGGATGCTGTCCCCCAAAATGGCGATTCTGGGCTCCCCGCCCATGGCGTGCGCCAGGAAAAGGGCCAGCAGGACCGGGATGATGCGCAGGGTGGTCATTCTCATGATACCACATTACGCAGGCGCGGGAATGAATGTTTCAGAGGCGCGTTTCTTCCGGAAAATAGAATTTTCCCGGAGCTTTTATCCGGTTCCCGGCTTTTCCGTCCGGTCCTTTTTTCCGTGCCGTGCGCGTCAATGGGGGCTGTTCGCCATGGCCGGCTGCGGCGCAGCCTGGAATTCCAGGGAAAGGGAATTGACGCAGTAGCGCGTGTTTTTCGGCGTCAGGCGTTCTCCGGTGAAGATGTGCCCCAGATGTGCTCCGCACCGGGCGCATGTGATCTCCGTGCGCCGCCCCTGGCCTGCGTTGATGCTTCTGACGGCGTCCGGCAGGGAATCGTCAAAGCAGGGCCAGCCGCATCCGGCGTCGAATTTGTCTTCCGACCGGAACAGGGCTTCCCCGCACTTGCGGCAGCCATAGGTGCCTTGTTCAAAGAAGCTGACGAACTGCCCGGAAAAGGGCGGTTCCGTTCCCTGGTGCTCGATGATGCGCTTTTCCGTTTCCGTGAGGGGACGGCGCGTTCGGGATGGGCCGGGATCAGGCACGCCCTGGGAGGCGGGAATTCCGCCGTCCACAGCCATGACGCCTGCCACCCCTTCCGCAATCGTTCCTATCCATGATGCCCAGTGTCTACGTTCTTCCTGATTCATACGTACCTATGACCAGGTTGGAGCGGATTTCGCTCATTCATACACCAATATCTTGTGGATAAGGTTGATTTTAAGGGGAGAATACTAAAAATATGGGAGTCTGTGGGAGGATTAGTACTCTAAATCCAGCCAAAGCTGCTCCCAGATTCCTTGCCGCTGTTCTTCCTGGGGGTGGGAGACGGACAGCCCCAGAAGGCGGAACGTGCGGTCCCCGGAATCCAGGTCTTCCATCAAAGTCCGGGCCAGGGGCAGGATGTCCTCCTTCTCCGTCAGGGAATCCGGAACGGTCATGCAGCGGGACTTCTGGACGAAGTCCGGGAATTTAACCTTCAGGGTAAGCGTGTTGCCCCGGAAGCCGGAGCGCGCCAGGCGCCCCGTGAGCTCTTCCACCAGCAGGGGAAGGTGTTGTTCCAGGGCCTCCGCCCTGGTGACGTCTGCCCGGTAGGTTTCTTCACAGCCCACGGATTTGCGGATGCGGGAAGGTTCCACGGGGCGGTCGTCCATGCCGCGGGCGAAGTTGTAGAAGATCCCCCCTATCTTGCCGAAATGGCGGAGCAGGAAATCCAGGCTGCGTTCCCGGAGCTGCGCCCCGTTGGTGATGGAGAGGGCGCGCATGCGTTCGGCGGTGGCGTGGCCGACGCCCCAGAAGGCCTCAATGGGGAGCCGCGCGATGAATTCCTCCGCGCGGGAGGGATGAATGGTGAACAGGCCGTCCGGCTTGCGGTAGTCGGAAGCGATCTTTGCCAGGAATTTATTGTAGGAAACGCCAGCGGAAGCCGTCAGATGAAGTTCCTGCCTGATTTCCCTCTTGATGCGCCGTGCAATGTCGACGGCCAGCGGAATGCCCGGCTTGTTTTCCGTAACGTCCAGAAAAGCTTCATCCAGGGAAAGGGGTTCCACCAGGTCCGTGTAACGGTGGAAGATGGAGCGTATCTGCGCTGAAACGGATTTGTACACGTCCATGCGGTTGCGGGTGAAAATCAGCTTGGGGCAAAGCTTCATCGCCTTCATGGAAGGCATGGCGGAACGCACGCCGAAGCGGCGCGCCTCATAGCTGGCCGCCGCCACCACGCCGCGCATCTCCGGTCTTCCTACGGCGATGGGCTTGCCGCGGTACTCGGGATGGTCGCGCTGTTCGATGGATGCGTAAAAGGCATCCATGTCCACATGGATGATTTTTCTCTGTTTCATGGGTGCGCTTCATGATCCCGGTTAAAGCGGAAATCATGAGGAAAGGAGCGGCCGCATCATAACGCGATTTGCCTGCCAAGTCCAGTTGGACAGGGTAAAGAAAGGCTTGAAAATGAAAGAAAGGGAGGTTTTTGGAAAAGGCGGCGATTTTGAATGAAACGGTTTGGAGGAAGGTGGTTGAGCACCGGAATTTCCAGAGGAAAATGGAGCGCCGTCAGACTAATAGGGAAAGTATCTCTTTCTCCGGTCGCGCCGTGCTGAAAGGAACTTCTCTTCTTCCTAGTCCGGAGATTCGTTTTTTTGCCGGGAACCCGATAAAAGAGGGAGTGGCTGCACTTGATAAGGAAGCGGAAAAATGAAGGGAACGGGCTGGAGGGAAAAACAGCAGGCAGTTTCCCCTCTGCACGGAGGAAACGGACTTGTTGGCGTTGGGGCATGGAAAAGGCGAAGGACGCGGACGCCTTTGCCTTTTCTCTTGATGGCAGTGCGACTTTCGCCATCGTCCGGAACAAGGGAGATTTTTTAAAAAAGATCAGAGGCTCTGGCTGCCCACATTTTTTTCTTGATCACGGGGTATTTGAGGCGAAGGTGTTATGTTCATGGCATGAAGGAACGGCATGCTCCGGATTTTTTTCCTAAGAAAAAACTGCCGGGCACGGAACCAGTTGGAGAAATGGTGACTTCATGATAAAAACCGAACATCAGGAAACGGCGATGAAGAGGTATTTTTCCGGAGAGGAGATTGAAATAGGCGACCATATCACCACGGACGGGGGCGAGGATCATAACGTGATTCTGAAAATCATCGATTGTCCCGCAGTCAGGGACGATTATGGCCTTGATTGTTTTGGCGCCCTGATGTGCAGCTCTCAAACCGGGGGTATCATCTTCGTGTCTTTTGATGAAGTTTGTTCACCAGATACCAGGCTGCTTCACCGGAAAACGAGTGATGACCATTTGACGGCGATATGAGGGGCATGAATTTCTTGGCCGGAGGAAAGGATAGTGGCCCTTCCTTCGGAATGGGCCGGGATGGCGGCGTGTTACTGGAGCGCCAGTTCCATCTGGATATCCACCCTTTCATAGGACGGGCGGTAAATCTCCACTTCCCTGAATCCCGCCTTCCTGTATAGCTGGATGGCCGGGCGGAGCAGGGTATTGCTTTCCAGAAAGATTTTTTTGCAGCCCAGTTCTTTCGCCTTGGCGATGACGGTCCGGCACAACAGCATGCCGATGCCTTTGCCCTGCGCGCTGGGGCTGACGGCAAGTTTGGCCAGTTCGTACTGATGAACGGGATCGTTCTTCCTGCACAGGGCGCATACGCCGACAGGCTCTTCCCTGTAAAGCGCCACAAAGATGTGGCCGCCCTTGTCCAGAATGTGCTCCTGCGGGTGGTCCAGCGCGTGATGGTCCGGTTCTTCCATCTGCCAGTGCGCCGTAATCCATTCTTCATTGAGCGCCTTGAAAGCGGCCCGGTAGCGGGGATCGTAGGGAATGATGGAGACATCCCTGCCTTCCCGTTCCTTTTTTGCTTCCTTCACCCGTTCCAGCAGCGTTTTTTCCGCCAGCAGCCCTTCCCATTCTTCAATGGCGCGCCACAGGTCGTTCCGGGTTTGGCGGGAAATTTGTTCCACGGCGGCTTCCACGTCGGGATATTGTTCCGCCATGATATCGGACATTTTCTTTCCCTTGGCGGACAGCATGACGAGGTTTCTCCGTCCGTCCGTTTTGTCCTTCTTTTCTTTCACCAGCCCCCTGGCGCCCATTTCCTTGACAATGTTGCTGACGGACGGGTGTGAATGCCCTATTTCCCTGGCAATGGAGGTGATGGTCTTGGCTTCCCCCTCTGACAGGACAAAGAACACGGGAAACCATTTGGGGCGGATGTCCACGCCGTACATGCGGAAGATCAGGGCGGCGTCATTCGTTATTTTATCCGTCAGCATCCGCAGTCTGCTTCCAATGGCCATTTTTCCTGTCCGGTTGAAGAAATCCATATTCCCGTCTCCTGTTGTATTGTTAAAAATGTAACTGATTACGTAATTGGTTATATAATTATTCCCCAATGTCAAAATAATTTTTTTGGATGCATGTCCGAAAATGGCGGGAATCATGTCCGCGGTTTGCTATCATGAGCCTCAACCGTGGAGTTTGCAAAACCATGAAAGGAAATGAAAAGGCCTGGTATGCCGCGTTTAAATCCAAGGATGCCCGTTTTGACGGCCATTTCTTCGTGGGGGTGGCGTCTACGGGCATTTACTGCCGCCCCATATGCCGCGCAAAGCTGCCCAGGGCCGGGAATTGCACCTATTACGCCACAGCGGCTGAAGCGGAACGGGCCGGATTCCGGCCTTGCCTGCAATGCCGCCCGGAGCTGGCGCCCGGAACCGCTCCGGTGGACGCCGCCGCTTCCCTGGCGCGCCGTGCGGCCGGTTTCCTGGAGGAGAATTGCGGAGACATGGAAAGCCTGGAAGAGCTTGCCGCCCACCTTGGCTGCACCGGGCGACATTTGCGCCGGGCTTTTGCCGCGGAGTTCAATGTTTCCCCCATCCAGTATTTGCAGACTCTCCGGCTGCTGCTGGCGAAGAATCTCCTGACAAGCACGAGGCTTTCTGTTCTTGACGTTGCCATGAGCGCGGGGTTCGGCAGTTTGCGGCGCTTCAATGAATTGTTCAAAAAGGAATACAGGCTTTCCCCGGCGGCATTGCGGAAGCTGGGGAAGGGGGGAAAAGAGGAGGAGGGTTCCGGAATAACGCTGACGCTGCCTTACCGCCCTCCCTACCGGTGGGAGAGGCTGCTTGAGTTCCTCGCGCTGCGGGCCATTCCCGGCGTGGAGGCCGTACGCGGCGGGGAGTATGGCCGCACCGTGCGTCTTGCAACCAGAAGGGGGAAAGATGTCTATGGCTGGATACGGGTGGGCCATTGCCCCGTGAAAAATGCGCTGATCGTGGTGATCGCGAGGTCTCTGCTTCCCGCCTTGTCCCAGGTTCTTGCAAGGGTACGCCATTTGTTTGACTTGTACTGTGACCCGGCCGCGGTGGATGAAACGCTGGCTTCCATGAACGGCCTGTCTCCGGGACTGTATGTTCCGGGAACCCGTCTGCCCGGCTGTTTTGACCCTTACGAGCTGGCGGTGCGGACAGCGCTGGGACGGCAAATTTCCATGAAAGCCGCGAATGCTCTGGCGGGGAGGCTGGCGCGGAGCCATGGCGAGCCCGTGCGGACGGGGATGGAGGGGCTGACCCATGCGTTTCCTGCGCCGGGGAAGATTCTTTCCCTGAGCGGCCCGGGAAGCGCCGGATGGGACATTCCCGGAATGACCGCATCCAGGGGCAGGGCGGTTGTCGAGCTGGCGCGCGCGTTTGAAGAAGGGAGCATTGATTTCAGTTTCCGGGCCGATCCTGAGGCTGAAATGAAAAAGCTGGCGGGGCTCCCCGGCATCGGAATATGCACGGCGCAGTATATCGCCATGCGGGCCTTTGGATGGACGGATGCCTTTCCTTCAACCGATCCCGGCATTAGAGAGGCGCTCTCCCCGCGCACGCAAAAGGAAATTCTTGCTCTGGCGGAAGGCTGGAGGCCGTGGCGCGGCTATGCTGCCGTCAATTTATGGAATTCACTGAAACAACACTGAAATAATAGAAAGATGATGTATTACTCAACACACTATTCGTCACCCCTTGGTCCGCTCACACTGGCGAGCGATGGGGAACATCTCGCGGGCTTGTGGCTGGAGGGCCAGAAGTATTTTGGAGATACCGTCAGCGGGGACATGGAGGAAAGGGACGGCCTGCCGGTATTTGCCGCGGCAAGAGACTGGCTGGACAGGTATTTTGCGGGCGGCAGGCCTCCGGTAGCCGAATTGCCGCTGGCCCCCGTGGGGGGAGAGTTCCGCCAGGCCGTATGGAAGATTCTCTGCGACATTCCCTACGGAGAGGTTACCACTTACGGAGAGATTGCCCGGAAGATGGCCGCGCGCGGGAATAGAAGGAGCATGTCTGCTCAGGCAGTAGGAGGAGCGGTGGGGCATAACCCCATTTCCATCATTATCCCGTGCCACCGGGTGGTGGGCGCAGGCGGGAGCCTGACGGGCTATGCCGGCGGAATTGCCGCGAAAATCAGGCTTCTGAAGCTTGAGGGAGTGGACATGTCCCGCCTTTTTATGCCGAAAAAGGGCACCGCCCTTTAAGGGGGGCAGGGAATGTCCTGCACAGGCGGAACGTTGCCGCCAGACGGTGCGGAGGGGTAATCAAACGCCGTTCCGATGTCTTGCGATTTCAATCAAACAAAAACCGCAAGCACTGATAAACAGCAACTTGCGGTATGAAAAGTCTGGTAGGCCCGGTAGGAATCGAACCTACATCGTCGGTACCGGAAACCGATGTCCTATCCATTGAACGACGAGCCCATGTTCCCAAGGAACGAGAGAGATAGAATAGAAAAAACGGGCCGGATGCAAGTATTTTTATACGGGTGACGGGATTGGCGTGATGAAAATATTAAAGACCAAAGACTAATGGCAAAAGGGCGCCAGAATGTTCCGGGCTCGGGAGAGCAGAGTTTTCCGTCAGGAGATTTTATGGTGGAAGGAGAAGATGGCTGCCAGAACGGCCACCACCGTAACAGTCATGATGGCCGCAAAGAGGGGCCAGAGGTCCAGGAATCCGGCCCCTTCCAGGAAGATGCGCTGGATGAGTTCCAGCCCATACCTCATGGGGTTGAGCAGGGTAAGGTCCTGGAAGATGTCCGGCATGCTGGAGATGGGGGTGGCGAAGCCGGAGAGCATGACCATGGGAACCAGCAGCAGGAAGGTTCCCACAATGGCCTGCTGGAGGGATTGGGCGAAGGAGGAGATGCACAGCCCGATGGCCGCCGCGGTGATGATGAAGAGCAGAATGGCCGCGGCAAGCAGCCAGATGGAGCCCTGGAAGGGGATGCGGAACCAGAACATGGCCACCAGCACCACAAAGACGGCCTGCATGGAGCCGGTGATGACCGTGGCGATGCCTTTGCCCAGCAGGATTTCCCCCGGGTTGTACGGGGCCACCAGGAGCTGGTCGAAGGTGCCTTCCTCCCGTTCCCGGGCGATGGAGAGCGCCCCGGAGAGGATGGAGTTGATCAGGGCCAGGACGGCAATGAGGCCGGGCACGATGAACCAGCGCGTGATGAGGTTGGGGTTGAACCAGGAGCGGGCTTCTATTTCCACCGGGGAGGCGCCGCCGTTTCTGGCGGTCAGGTCCGCGCCGAAGCCGGAGGCGATTTGCTGGGCGTAGCCCAGGGCGATGGCTGCCGTGTTTGCGTTGCGCCCGTCCGCAATGAGCTGGAGGGAGGCGGGGCGGCCCGTCTGGAGGTTGCGGGAGAAGTCCGGAGGAATGGTGAGCCCTACGACGATTTCCCGGTTGTCGATCATGCGGTCGATGTCCTTTTCCGTGGCTGCCGCGGCCTGCCGCCGGAAGATGCCGGTTCCCTCCAGGTCCGCGATGTACTGGGCGGCCGTTTCCCCGCCGTCCTTGTCCAGCACGACATAAGGCACGCGCGTGACGTTCATGGTGGCCGCGTATCCGAAGATGCATATCTGGATGACGGGCGGGATGATCAGGGCCATGCGGCTTTTTTTGTCCCTGAGCACGGCCAGCAGTTCCTTTTTGACGAGGGAGGCTATTCTGACGAAGAAGTCCATGGCGTTATTCGAGGGATTTGGGGGCTTTCAGCCGGGCGATGCCCATGAGGACGACGGCAAAGACGCCCAGCGTGATGCAGCACGGGATGATGACGGAGGGGATGTCCCCTGCCAGGAAGAGGGTCTGGAGCAGGGTGACGTAGTAGCGCGCCGGGATCATGTAGGTAAGGGCGCGCACGGCGGGCGGCATGTTCAGGATGTCGTACAGGAAGCCGGAGAGCATGAGGGCCGGCATGAAGGTGCCCATGATGGCGAACTGGCAGGCCAGGAACTGGTTTTTCGTGGCGGTGGAGATGACGAGTCCCAGCCCCAGGGCCACGATCAGGAACAGGGCGGAGACCGCCAGCAGCAGGGTGAGGGAGCCGCGGATGGGGATGTCAAAGACGAAGGCGGCGAAGATCATGGAGATGGCCAGGCTGACCATGCCCAGCAGGAAGTTGGTGGCCGCCTTGGCGGTGAGGATTTCCCCGCTGCCCACGGGGGTGACAAAGAGGCTTTCCAGCGTGCCCCGTTCATATTCCCGCGCCATGACCAGGGAGGTGAGGAGCGCCCCGATCATGGTCATGATGGTGACGATGACGCCGGGAACCAGGTAGTAGTGGCTGTCGTTGGCTTCATTGAAGCGGGTGCGCGTCTGCACGTCCAGCACGGGGGCGGCCCCGCCGCTCAGGGAGGCCGCCCAGGAACCGACGACGGCCTGGAGGTAGTTGCGTATGAGGGTAGCCTGGTTGGCGTTGACTCCGTTGACCACGATCTGGACTTTCGTAACGCCGCCGTTGAGCGTGTCCGGCGCGTTGCTTTGCAGGGCAATGAAGGCGTCCGCCTGATGGGTGCGCAGCTTTTCCTCCGCCTCGCGGGAGGAGAAGACGCGGGTGGTCTGGAAGTACCTGGAGAGGGTGAGGCGCGTTTCCAGGTTGGTGGATTCGCTGGAGGCCGGAACGGCCAGGTACGCGATGCGCACGTTTTTGATGTCCATGCTCATGCCGTAGCCGAAGAGGAGCAGGAGCACGGCGGGGAGAATGACGGCGATGCCGATGTTGCCGGGGTCCCTCACCACCTGGTGGAGTTCCTTGACGATGAGGGCGCCGATGCGTTTGAGGGAGGCCTTCATGATTCTTCCCCTCCCTTCCGCATGTGTTCTTCCGTGATGGTCAGGAAGGCGTCTTCCAGGGAGGCCGGGGCGCCGTCTTCGCGGGGCGGGGCATATTGGCGTATTTCATCCGGAGAGCCTTCCGCCAGTGTGGTTCCGTCCATCATGATGAGCATGTTGTCGCAGAATTCCGCTTCTCCCAGAAAGTGGGTGGTGATGATGATGGTGACGCCTTTTTCCGCCAGGGAGTTGATGCGCAGCCAGAAGTCGCGCCGGGCCAGGGGGTCCGCGCCGGAGGTGGGTTCGTCCAGGAAGAGGATGTCCGGGGAATGGAGCAGTCCGCACGCCATGCTCAGGCGCTGCTTGTAGCCGCCGGGCAGGTGCGCGGCGGGGGCGTTCATGTACGGGGTGAGGTGGAATTCCTCTTCCATGGAACGGATGGCGTCCCGCCGTTCCTTTCCGGCCATGCCGTAGGCCCCGGCAAAGAATTCCAGGTTCTGCCGCGTGGTGAGCATGCCGTACATGGAGAATTTCTGGGCCACGTACCCCACTTTTCTGCGCGCCCTTGCGGCGGCGGTTCTCAGGTCCGCTCCGGCCACGTTAAGGGTGCCTCCGGTTGCCGGAAGAAGGCCGCAAAGCATGCGGAACGTAGTGCTTTTTCCGGCCCCGTTCGGCCCCAGCAGGCCGAAGACCTGCCCCCGGCTGACGGAGAAGCTGACGTGGTTGACGGCGGTAAAGTTGCCGAATTTGCGTACCAGGTCCGTTACCCGGATGATGGTTTCCCCGCTTGTTCCCTGGCCGGGAGGGGGAGTTTCCGCGGGAACGGGGATGTCCTGCGGGGTGAGGTCCGCCTGTCCGGCCAGCAGGGTCATGAAGCCGTCTGAAAAGTCCGGCTGTCCCGGCTGCGGGTGGTATTCCTCCAGTTTCCGCCGTGTGGGGTGGTCCTGCGGCAGGATGATGCGCACGGTGCCTCCCTGGGGAGTGGCGTTGATAATTCCGGGCAGGGCGGCCAGCCTGCTCTGGAACTGGCGCGCATGGATGCCTTCCGGCGTGCGCACGGTGATGCACATGCCTTCCGCGCGGGCGATGACGTCCGCGGGCGGGGCATCCATCAGCAGGCCCCCCTTGTACATGATGAGGGTGCGGTTGCAGTAGGCGGATTCATCCATGTAGGAGGTGCTGACCAGCACGCCCACGCCTTCCTCATGGGAGAACTGCCCCAGGATGTTCCACAGTTCCCGGCGGGAGAGCGGGTCCACCCCCACGGTGGGTTCATCCAGCAGAATCAGGGGAGGGGAGGAGACCAGGGAACAGCACAGCCCCAGTTTCTGCTTCATGCCGCCGGAGAGCTTGCCCGCCAGGCGCGTGGTGAAGCGTTCCAGGCTGGTCATGGAGAGCAGGCTGCGGAAGCGTTTTTCCCGGTCCTGGCCGGAGACGCCGTGCATGCGGGCGTAAAGCTCCATGTTTTCCTTTACGGTAAGGTCCTCGTAAAGGCCGAATTTCTGAGGCATGTACCCGATGGAGGCCTGAATGGCCCGCGCCTTTTTAACGGAGTCCAAGTTCAGTACGGAAATGGAGCCTTCATGCGGTTTCATCAGCCCCGTGATGAGGCGGATGAGCGTGGTTTTTCCCGCACCGTCCGGCCCCAGCAGTCCCACGATTTCGCCGGCGGAGAGGCGGAAGGAGACGCCGTCCACCGCGGGAAAGGGAACGCCCGCCGGGTCCGGAAACATTTTGCGGACGTTCCGGCAGTCAATCAGGGGCTGGGAGTCCGTAGTCATGGCCTGGGCTGTTCCGGAGGCTGCGTTCCGGCATTCTGGTCCAGGGGGATGGTGACTGTGGCGGGAGCGCCCAGCCGCAGCCGGTTGTCCGGGTCGTCCACGATGATGCGCACTTCATAGACCAGGGCAGTCCGGAGGTCCGGCGTTTCCACATTCTTGGGCGTGAATTCCGCCACGGAGGAGATGAAGCCTACCGTTCCCTTGAAGTCCGTATCCGGGAAGCTGTCGTTGTGCACGGTGGCGGAGAAGCCGGGCTTCACCTTTCCCAGCTGGGATTCGGTCAGATAGGCCCGCACCCATTTGGTGTGGTTCAGGGAGAGGTTATAAACAGGTTTCTGCGGGGAGGCCATGTCCCCCTTTTCCAGAATCCGGTTGCGCACCACGGCGTTGCCCGGCGCGTAAAGCACGGCATCCTTCAGGTTCTGTTCCCTGATGACCAGATTGGCCTTCGCCTGGTTGTACTGGGCCAGGGACTGGGCAATGTCTTCCACGCGGGAGCCCGCCAGCAGCAGTTCCAGCTGTTTTCTGGCTACGTCCAGATTGGCCGCCGCCACTTGCTGGGAGGCTACGGCGTCGTCCGCCTCCTGGCGGGAGATGGATTTGGTGTCGGCCAGCGCCACCAGCCTCTTGCTGCGCACTGCGGCGTTGTTCAGCGTGGCTTCCGCCGCCTGCACGTTTGACCGTGCCTGGGCTATCTCCTCCGCGCGCGGGCCGTTTTTAACGCGGAGGTAGTTCTGCCGCGCGGCCTCCGTTGTCTGCCGCGCTTCATCCACGGCCTGCTGCAGGCGCACCGTTTCCAGCGTGGCGAGTTTCTGCCCGGGGACCACGGTGTCCCCCTCGTCCACCAGCACGGAGTCAATCCGCTCGGAGATCAGGAAGGCCAGGTCCACCTGGCGCAGGTCCACGTTGCCGTAAAGGACGGCTTTATCCTCAGGCCCGGACGGAGCCTCCCGGTAAATGAACCAGGCTGCCGCTCCTGCCGCGCAAAGAAGAATCAGGAGGATCACCAGCTTTTTCATGTCTCTATTTATACATCTGTATAATTTTTTACAAGTAAAATACAGCCGTCATGACGGAGAAGGAATTAGCGGTTTACTAACGGGGTCAGAACAGGCATAATCCGGCGACTTTTACTTTTCCTATTATTGATATGATGACCGCCACCGAGATACGCCAAAGCTTCCTGGACTTTTTCCGCGAGAAACAGCACACGGTCGTGCCCTCTGCTTCTTTGATGCCCCAGAGCCCGGGATTGTTGTTCACTAATGCCGGCATGAACCAGTTTGTTCCGTATTTCCTGGGGGTATGGACTCCGCCGTGGACGCCCGCCCGCGCCACGGACACCCAGAAGTGCATCCGCGCCGGCGGCAAGCACAACGACCTGGAGGATGTGGGTTATGATTCCTACCACCATACGTTTTTTGAAATGCTGGGGAACTGGTCCTTCGGGGATTATTTCAAGAAGGAAGCCATCCGGTGGGCCTGGGAGCTGGTGGTGGAACGGTGGGGGTTCCCGGCGGAACGGCTGTACGCCACCGTATACGCGCCGGACAAGAGCAAGGGCGATCCCGGAGAGTTTGACCAGGAGGCCTGGGATTACTGGGCGGAGCTGTTCCGTTCCCGCGGGCTGGACCCGGACGTGCAGATCGTGCACGGGAACGTGAAGGATAATTTCTGGATGATGGGTGAAACCGGCCCCTGCGGCCCCTGTTCCGAGCTGCACGTGGACCTGACCCCGGAGGGGGATACGAAGGGCAGCCTGGTGAACAAGGATTCCGACCAGTGCATAGAAATCTGGAACCTGGTGTTCATCCAGTATAATGCGGAGAGCGACGGCTCCATGCGCAATCTTCCGGCGTGCCACGTGGATACGGGCATGGGCTTTGAACGCGCGTGCTCCATCATGCAGTGCACGGACGGGTTCAAGGATTTTTCCCGCAAGCCGTCCAATTACGCCACGGACGTGTTCCGCCCCCTGTTTGACCGCCTGGAGGTGCTGAGCGGACGGAAGTATGCGGACGTGTATCCGGCGCCCGGGTCCAAGAAGGTAGGCGCGCAGGATGATTCTCTTCAGGAGGCGATTGCCTTCCGCGTGATTGCGGACCATCTGCGCACGCTCAGTTTTTCCATTGCGGACGGTATTCTGCCGGGCAACAACGGCCGTAATTATGTGCTGCGCCGCATTCTGCGCCGTGCCGTGCGCTATGGCCGCCGCCTGGGCTTCACCCAGCCGTTCCTGGCGGAGCTGGTGGATACGCTCGTGGAGTCTTTCGGACAGGTGTTCCCCGAGCTGGCCGCCCGCGCCTCCACCGTGAAGGAGGTGCTGAACCGTGAAGAGGCCAGCTTTAATGAAACGCTGGATCGCGGCCTGGAATTGTTTGACGCGGAAACGGCTTCCGCCGGAAAGGTGAGCGGGGAGTTTGCCTTCAAGCTGTATGATACGTACGGTTTTCCGATTGACCTGACGGCCCTGCTTGCGGAGGAACGCGGGCTGGAAATTGACATGGACGGGTTCAACAGGCTGATGGACGAGCAGCGGGAACGCGCCCGCGCCGCCCGCAAGAGCGAGGTGGTGCGTGCCCTGGATTTGAAGACGGACGCCGTGACGGAGTTCACGGGGTACGATGTGGACGAATGCGCCGCCACGGTGCTGGAAGTAAGCCGCCAGGGGGATTCCCTGTTCATTATTACGGACAAGACCCCGTTTTACGCGGAGATGGGGGGCCAGGTTTCCGATGCCGGGTTGATTGAAATAGGGGGGGACAGCTACCATGTGATGGCCGTCCAGCAGATCGGGAATGCCCGCGCCCATGTGGTGGAAGCCCGCGAAGGGCTGGACGTGAAGCCGGGGGACCGCGTGCATCTGAGCATTGATGCGGAACGCCGCCGCCGTGTGGAGGCGCACCATACCGCCACCCACCTTCTTCACTGCGCCTTGCACCAGGTGGTCAGCCCGGATGCGGCCCAGCAGGGTTCCTTTGTATCGGAAGACCGCCTGCGCTTTGACTTTAACAGCGGCGCCGTCACGCCGGACCAGCTCCGCCGGATTGAGGAGAAGGTAAACGGCTGGATTGAGGAGGCCCTGCCGGTGCACTGCACGGAACGCGCCTATGCGGACGTGAAGGGAAATTCCGCGATTGCCCAGTTTTTCGGCGACAAGTACGGGGACGTGGTGCGCGTGGTCCAGGTGGGCGGCTGCCGGAATGAACTGGACGGCGTTTCCATGGAGTTCTGCGGCGGCACGCACATTGCCAATACAAAGGATATAGGCCTGTTCAAGATCAAGAGCGAGGGGGCCATCGCCTCCGGCGTGCGCCGCATTGAGGCCATGACGGGAGACGCCGCCCTGGAGATGATCCGTCAGCACGTCGTTGCCAGGAGCCTGGAAATCGCCAGGGCGGTGGAAAAGATCAAGGAAGTCAATTATGAGCTGGCGGACATGGGGCTGGAACAGGTTCCGGTTCCCACGATTGAAGACAAGCCGGGGCTGTCCGCCCTGGGCGCTTCCGACATCCGGACGGTGAATGATTCCCTGGCGCGTTTTGACGCTTCCGTGGAGCATTTCAAGCAGACGGCCCTGGATGCGGAAAAGAAGCTTAAGAAGGCCCGCGCCGGGCAGTCCGCCGCCAGGGCTGACGCCCTGCTGAATGAATGGCTTTCCGATGACCCCGCCTCCCTGATCCAGGTGGCGGAGGGTGCCGGGGAATTGCTCCAGGAATTGCTGAACGGGTTGAAAAAGCGCCAGTATGCGGGCGCCGCCTTCCTGCTGTGCGTGGACAGTTCTTCCTTGCTCCTGGGCGCTTATTGTGGCAAAGATGCCATTGCGGACGGATTGTCCGCCGGGGATATGATCCGCGAGGTTTCCGCTCTTGCCGGAGGCAAGGGGGGCGGTCGGCCGGACCAGGCCCGCGGTTCCGCCCCGCAGGATGCCGATCCCCAGGCGCTGGCCGCGGCGGCACGCAACATCATTAACGGGTAAGCCCTTCACGGGGCGCCCCACTGGACACCGACCATGGACAAGAAGATTTTTCCGGACGAACCTGAGATTCCCATTCTGCCGAACCTGTTTACGGCAGGGAACCTGGTGTGCGGGTTTTTCGCCATTCTGACGATTTTTGAAGGGATCAACCAGGCGGACAGCGACGCCGTGGCGGCTTTCTCCTATTACCAGAATGCCACGTTCCTGATTTTCGCGGCGTGCCTGTTTGACTTGTTTGACGGCCGCATTGCGCGCATGCGCGGGCAGGACGGCCCGTTCGGACGGGAGTTTGATTCCCTGGCGGACATTGTCTCCTTCGGCATTGCTCCGGCGCTGCTGGTGGCCAAGGCGGTCCTGTTCCAGCTTTCTCCGCCGGAGGTGGGCTGGGGCATAGGCATCCTGTATCTGCTGTGCGCCGCCCTGCGCCTGGCGCGGTTCAACTGCATGGCCGCCGCTCCCCGGAAGGAGGGGCAGAGCAGCGATTTTGTGGGGCTGCCCGTTCCGATGGCGGCGGGCGCCGTGGTTTCCACCATGTACTTGGTGATGTATCTGGCGGGCAGGGCTCCGGACGGGGCCATGGACCTGGGCGTGTTCAAGTACGTGATTGCCCTGGCGATGGCGGGAGTGTCCGTCCTGATGATGAGCCGTGTGGTTTATCCCAGCTTCAAGCACATCAACATGCGCACGCGGGGGACCATGTACGCGATCGTGCTCATTGTGCTGACGGTCATCTGCATCTTCAAATTCCCGTGGGTGATGCCCGCGGTCATTTTCTCCATTTACCTGCTTTACGGGCTGGTGCGCCCCTGGGTGGCCCGCCGCTGGCGTAACAGGCTGGAAGCCAGCGATGGAGAATAAAAGGGCTTTTTAGGAAGCTGTTCCTCCTTTAAATGGGTCGTCGTGCGCCTGGCCAGGGTGGTTGGCGCGGATTTGCCGTGTTTCAAACCTCGGGCATGCCTTTGGACCAGGTCTTTTTCTGGGGAAAGAAAACGTCCGTCTCCGGAACTCGCCGCAATTTTCCCGCACGGCGGTATAACGTCAAACCGGCCGCGCATCACAGAGACGGCGGCCGGTTGAAAGACGGAGAAAACGGATGGCATGCGCGAAGGGGGAACCATTGCCCCGCGGGTCCGGCGCTTACTTGCTCTTCTTTTTAAAATCGTCGGCAAAGGGGTCCTTTTCCGGAGCGGTGGGAACGGCGTGCGTCTCAATGTCCTTGGTGCTCTTGACCAGCGTGATGCACACGGGCTTGCTGCGGTTGCCCATGTCGTCATATGTGTAAAGGAAGCGGCGCACGAGTTCCTTGCTCTTGGAATCGAACATTTGCTCCTCCCTCAGGTTGGCGTTGCCGTCGTAACCGTAGCGTACGAAAAAGAGTTCGTTCTTCTGCCCGTCAAAGATCAGGCATGAGCGCAGTTCTCCAAAGGGGCCTCTTTTGTAGAGGGTTACGGAAACGAGAACGTTGTGGATGTTGTAAGTGGTTTTTTTCATCCCCTTGCCGTCCCCGGTCTTTTCAAAGTAGCTGCGCGACCCGTCTTCATGCTTGACCATGCGGGAGGAAGCGGTCTGGACGTTGAAATCATCCTGGCTGGCCGCCAGGGCTCCGGCCGTCATGAGCAGGGGGATGATGAGAAGCAGGGGCGTTGTTTTCATGGTGAAAAAAGTGTTTCTGACTTATTAAAGTGATGTATAGTGCCTTTGACAAGAACGTAATTAGATGAACTGGCTTGTAAGGCGAGACATATTGAATGTGGCGCGCGGCGGCGTGCTGATGGGAATTGTAAACGTCACTCCGGATTCCTTTTCCGACGGAGGGCGTTTCCATACGGTGGAACGCGCCGTTTCCCATGCAAAAGAGCTTGAGCGGCAGGGAGCCCTTATTCTGGACATTGGGGGGGAATCCACCAGGCCGGGTGCGGCGGAGGTCTCCGTGGAGGAAGAACTGGACCGGGTGCTTCCCGTGGTGCGGGAACTCCGCCCATGCACGGACGCCGTGATTTCCGTGGATACGCGCCATGCCGCCGTGGCGGCGGCTGTGCTGGAAGCGGGAGCGGACGTGATCAATGATATTTCCGGATTGCAGGAGGAGGGAATGGCGGAGCTGTGTGCGGAGGCGCGCTGCGGCGTAGTGGCGATGCACATGCAGGGACGGCCTGAAACGATGCAGAACGCGCCTTTTTATGAAGACGTGGTGCGGGAGGTGCGCGGCTATTTTGAGGAGCGTTATGATTTTCTGCTGGGCCGCGGCCTGGTCCCGGAGCAGATTTGCTGGGACCCTGGCATCGGCTTCGGCAAGACGCTGGAACACAATCTGGCCCTGCTGTCCAATATGGACAGGCTGGAGGTGGCGGGACGTCCGGTATTGTTGGGCCTTTCCCGCAAGCGCATGCTGGGAGCCGTTCTGGGTGATGCGGAGCAGGGGCGTGCGCCGCTGAGCACCGCCGTGATGACGGTATGGGGACATTTGCACGGCGCCCGTATTCACCGTGTTCATGATGTGGAGGAATGCGCCCGCGCCCTGCGCCTGGTCCAGGCCGCCGAACCGTTTGTCCGCTGATTGAGCCATGGAACCCGCTTCTTCCCGCCCGGTATTGACGTCTCTGGCGTCTGTTGCGTTCGCCCTGGCTGTTCTGTTCCTGTTCCTGGCGGTGCGCGGAATTTGGCCGCTTGGCGGCCATTACCTGGAATACATGGATAACGGGCAGATGGTGTATCCCACCTTGAAATATTATGCCTCCGCTCTGATGACCGGAGCGTTGGACGGGTCCTTCTTTTATGATGTCAATGGAGGAGCGGGCATCCGCGTGAGCCCCTCCCTGCCGCACCAGCTGCTGGTTCCCTCCACCTGGATTGTGGTGGCGATGGGAGACTCCTTTCTGTTGAAGGACATGGTATGGGTGATGCTGGCGGACGCGGCCTGCATCTGCCTGACGGCTTCCTGGTTTCTGAGACGCGTCTTCCCCTCCCTGCCCGTATGCTGGACCGTGCTGCTGACGGCGGGTTATGCCCTGGGGGGATTTTTCCAGACCAAGTACGGGTTCATGCAGTTCCTGGACCACGCCGCCATGTTCCCCCTGTTTGCCCTGGGCCTTTACCAGCTGGTGAACGGAGGGAGGGGGTGGCTGTATGCCGTCGGCCTCTTTCTGCTGGCTACCTCCATGTACAGCGCTTTCATGGCCGTCGTGACCGGCTGGCTGTTCGCGTGGGCCTTCACGCTTCCCCTGAAAGGGACGGCAGAACGCCGCGTCCGGCTGGCGCGCGTGTTCTGGTACACGGCGGCGGTGACGCTGGCGACCTGCTATTACTGGCTGCCCATGATGGAGATGAGCCGGGATTCCATGCGGTCCCTGTTCATGACTCCCCCCACTTTTTTTGAACTGTCCTGGCCGTTTGACCCTCCCAAATTCCTGGAACGCCTGTATTCCTGCCTGCCGGGAATGGCGTGCACCGCTTTGGCTGCCGTCTATCTGGTTTACGGGAGGAAGGAGGCCCCGCCGGCGAACAAGGGGAGGCGGCTGTTTCTTCTCCTGCTGGCGGCGTCCGTGCTCCCTGCGTTCATTGAACCCCTTCACCGCGCCGCCCATCTGTGGAGCTACGTGGATTTTCCGGTCCGGTTCGGGTTCATTCCCAATCTGGTGGTGGCGTCGTTCTGCGCCTGGATCCTGTCCGGCGGGAGGCTGCCGCAGCCGGCGGGGCGGCGCTGGGGCTGGGGATGGAGCCTTGGCCTTCCCGTGGCGGCGTTTGCCGTCTCCCTGATTGTCCTTCACGTGACGGATATGGACCTGGTGGCGCGCCTTCTGCCTCTGCTGTTTTTTTCATGCGCGTGGCTGTGCTGGCGGCATGCGGAAGGCAAAAGGCTGGGGTGGTCCATAGCCGCCGTGATTCTGCTGGGGCTGCCCGTGGGGGCTGCCGCGTTCTGGAAGCAGGGAGAAGAGGAAAAGGCCGCTGTACTGGCCCTGAATGCGGAATGGCTGGCGCGCGGAATGGACGGGTACGCCGGGCTTCTGCGCGTGAAAGACAGGGACCGCCTGCTGGTGGACAACGCGGATTGCCTGGGGCCTGTCCCGAGCATCGGCAACTTCCGGCATACCACGAGCATCAGCCATTTCCGTTTTCTGAAAAACCTGGGGTACCGGGATGAATTCACGCGCACGTATGGTCAGGGGGGTACCCTGTTTTCCGATCTGCTGCTGGGCCATGGCTTTTTGCTGGCGTCCCGTCCCGTGGAAGGAATGGAGAGCGTGCTTTCCCGGGAAGGCATGTATTTATACAGGCTTCCGGGCGCCCGCTGGGGGCTGGTGGTTCCCCAGAGCGCGCTGGGGCTGCGGCTGGATGCGGAAGCCGGCGTGTTCAGCAATCTCAATGCCCTGCATGCCGCGCTTTGCCCGTCAGCGGAAGGCCCCCTGTATGCTCCCGTGGAAGTGCGGACGGAGAGGAATGGCAACTTTTACCGGATGAGCGTGCCGGAATATCCCGGCGCGGTGTACGGCTTCCCGCAGACGGATACGGAGGAACTCCGCGTCAATGGCCGCGCGGTGCCCGTCATGGCGGAAGCGCAGAAGGCCCCCGGCGGGACGTGCCGCACCTATAATGGAGCATTGGAATTAAAGCGTGCGGGTGTAACCGGGGAAACCGTGGTGGAGGGAAGGATGCGGCGGCTGGTGGAGGCTCCTCTTCTGGCGGCTGCGGCGCGAATGCCGGAGCAGGATGTTCCGGTTCTGGGGAAAGGCCAGGATCAATACGGGTTGGAGGCGCACGGACGCGGAGGCCATGTGGAAGTGTCCCTCTCTGCCGGAAAGGGGGAGGCGCTGATGGTTCCGGTGGTGCATGACCGTGGATGGAAGGCCACGCGGAACGGGGTGGACGTGCCCGTGGAAAAGGTGGGGGAATTGATGGCGGTGCGCCTTCAGGAGGGGCGGAACAGGGTGGTGTTTGATTATTATCCGCCTCTGTTGAAAGAATCTCTGTTTGTTTCAGCCGGAACGGCTCTGCTTTTTCTGCTGTATGCGTGGTGGGCGCGGCGGCATCCGGAATCCCAGCTCAGAAGGATGGTACTGGCCTGTGGATACAGGCTCTTTCTGTGTTGCGCCGCCGTGGTGCTGGCGGCCGTTTATGTGGGGTCCGTCGTGTTGTTTGTGGTGCAGTCCATGCTGTAACGGTTTCCGGGGAATGGAGAAAGCCGCCTTCAGCCGGTTCATGTACAGGATTTGACCGCTCCTGGCGGTCCCGGGAAGCGTTGCGGGAAGACGGGTAAAACAGCGTGATTGAAGCAGTGGGGCCGGAAACGTATACGTTCCGTGGATTGTTTTCCATGCTGGGAAAGGTGACGGGGCCCGTCGTCCGGTTTTGCCCGTTCCTCCGTGGGCCGCCTATGCCGCCGTCGGCATCATGGGGATGCTTCATCGTGACGTGATGCTGACCAGGGATGAAATCCTCGGGCTGATGGAGGACAGGCCCTGCGTTGAAGGCATTCCGCCTGCCGGCTCCATCCGGCTTTCCGCAGGGGCGGAAAAGCATGCCGCGGATTTGGGAAAAGCTTATGCTTGTGAAATGTCCCGGAGGAATTGTTGATGATGAAATTAATGACTTAAAAACGGCTTAGACTATTTCTCGCGGAGTCAAGTTCGATGTCGTTGACATCTTCTACGTTTATTTCCAATGAATTAATTTTCAACAAACCGGGGGGGAGGAAGCGTGTTCCTCTTTTCAGGGGTTCATTTTTAGTTTAGTTATTTTTCAGCAGACTGGGCCGGTTTCGTTGAACTGGATCTGTACCAGTGGCTCAGTCATCTTTTTTGCGCTCCTTGGCAATTAGACTTAACAATTGACTTTTTACGTGTTTATTTTACTATTTTTTTATGTTTCTGATTGTTAGATCTTATTTATTTATTTGGATCTATTGTTTTTTATACATGGGCATTCCTTCAAATGGCGGAGAATTGCCTGCTTGTCCAGCTTCCTTTATTACGTCTATCGTTTGCAACCGTTCAGGAGATATTTGGGTTGCGACGGAAGGGAAGGGATTGATGCGCTTGCCATACGGAGGGGAAAAATGGGAGCAGCAAAAAGGAAACGGGCTGCCTGATACAACAAATTTCTATGCTCTTCTCGAAGACAGGCAGGGGCGTATCTGGGTGGGGACAGACAATAAAGGAGTGGCTGTGTGGAATGGGAAATCATGGCAACAGTACAACCAGTCAAATGCCTTGCCGGGGGAGAGGATCTTCGCCATGGCTGTATCTCCTGTCAGTGGAGATGTGGCTATTGCTACTTCCGGCGGCCTGACTGTTTATCAACCGGAAACGGAATCATGGAAAGATTACACAAGGGCGGAAGGTTTGCCGGAGGACCAGATTGCTTCTCTCTCCTTTGATCGAAAAGGAACTCTTTGGGCAGCTTTTCAAACTTCCGGAGTGGCTTCAGCAGAACCTTCCAACGGATATTCACGGTGGAATGTAGTGCAGACAAAGTGGTATTGGGATACGCTGCAGAGAGTTCGCCAACCATTTGAAGCCAGAGGGAAAGGCCTGCCTTCAAATTTTTGCAACGCGATTTGTGCCGAATCGGGCTGGATTTGGGTAGGCACCAATTCCGGACTCGGGTACTCTAAAAATAAAACAGACTGGAACTTTCTGAGGGGCAGGGACTATGGGGCGAAAAATGAAGGACTATGGAAACCGGATGAGAAAACGTCTGTCCGGCATGCTCAAAAACTCTTGAAAATGAACCGTAGGGAAAACAATGACGATTCTCTTTTGCCGGAGGATTATATCACCTGTTTTTATCCGTCTTCCCAAGGGATGTGGATAGGATTCAGGGAAAAGGGCGTTTCTTTTGTGCGGAAAAATTTACAAAAAATTCAGACTGTGGATATGCCCTGTGACGATGAAGTGGAAAAATTGGTCAGCGTGACCAGTTTTGCTTCTCTGCCGGATGGCAGCTTGTATGCCGGAACGTATGGAAAAGGATTATTGCATTTGGGCCATGTAGAGAGAAAACGGATTTTCCCGTTGAATGATGTGAAGCATCCTTCTTTCCCGGGCATTGGACAACTGTCGGAACTTTTAAAAACCAGGACAGCAATTGATGGAATGAAAAAAACAAATCCCCCTGCAAAAGCCCTTTTCTGGTATGAAGACTGGGCTACCCGGGGCGACTGGTGCGAACGCTATGGACGGAGTTACATGCTCCTGTGCGGAGCTGCCGGTCCTATGGGTTCCGTCCTTGAGGCTTTTGACAATGCATACAGATGCGAATCCGTCAAGGGTCCACACGTCAAAGTGGGTGAAAGCGGTGTATCCGGAAAAGTTATCTGGGAAAATGAACGGGGTGACGAAAACATCCTTTACTGCCCCATCAGCACGACCAGAACGCTTGCCCGGTGGAGTGACCGGGGAGAATCCGTAGACAGAGACTTTGACGGTCCGGACCTTGGCGTGCTGATTCAGGTTCCGGACAAAAAACAGCTCCTCTCCTTTTATTTTTATGATCCAACCCCGCTTGCCGACAATGATCTGGACAACAGCCTCAAGGATTACATACTCGAAATCAGAAAACTACCTGCCAATTTTGATTTTGACTCCTTCCTGGGACTTGGAAAAGAGGAGGAAGTTCAGGAAGAAGACTTATTCCGGGAACCTTCCTATGACGGGCTTAAGGATTACATACCCCTGCCTGTTCTGGCGCGAAGCAGGGTTAAATCATTTGCCGGATGTGGAGTTTACAAGAATTTCATCGTCGAAGGCTCAGGGTGGTACTACGTCAGAATATTGAAAAACTACTCAGTTTCTACAACCCTCAACGGAGTATTTATCTCATCCCTGGACGAAACGAAAATTGCTGTCGACAAACTCCTGGAAAGACTAAATCAAAAATCATTCTACTATGGGCTTTGCATACCATCTCCCCCTCCTTTGAACTCCGAGCAGGCAAGTAAACTTTCTTCTAGCCTCTTAAAATTATGGGCTGCCAGCCAAGACATGAGGCTGTTAAACGGGAAAGAAATCTTCTCATCAAGAAAACTTGGAATTTATGCCTACAGACACCTTCTTGCTACCCAGGCTCCAGATGAAATCAAAAAGAACTGGAGATGGAGACTGAAAATATGGGAAACGGAGGACAGGAAGGACTTCCGGCAACAAATGAAAAAAGCGTGGGCCAGTTTGCAGGATACGGTCTATTTCTACAGATCTTCTGAATGGGCTACATTCGCGCCGGATACCACCATTCCCTTTTCAGTCGATGAAGTCAGAAAAATGTCCGCTTTGAAAATTGATTGGAAACAGTATTTGCCGGGTTCAAACAAGAAACCGGAACTTGACGTTCAACAAATGAAAGAATGGTTAAAGAATAAAAAATAATGAGCATTAAATTATTTACTGCCATCTTCTTGCCGGCATTACTGTTTCATCTGATGCCGTTACACGCGGCGGAGGATTACAAGTGCGAAGTAAAAATAACTCCTGGCGAGAATGTCGCCATGTCCGAAGATGGGGATAAAGCCATACTGGACAAGCAGGAAGGCAAAGTTTACAAATTTAAAGCTGTTGCCAAATTTACTCCTGACTCAGAACAGGAATGGGTAGAATACCGATATGGTAAAACAAGAAAGTATATATGGGAACCTGCGCCAATCATGACGAGCGACCCTCCCAGGGGAAAGGGAGGATTTTCTTCTACGGGAATTTGCTCTCCCAGTGAAGAATACTGGGGAACTGAATTCAAGGTCAAAGTTAAGGTGAACATGGGGGTGGTCGGTCCAAAGAGAAAAAGAGAGGTGGCCGAAGATGAAATGGATGCCATAGCTCCGTTAATTCAAATACAGTTCGCCAAGTTCAGGGAAAATGCCGGGGGCAATGGTTTCACCATTCACGATCAATTCAGAGGGAAGCCTGTTCCGGTTCCGGAATTCAAAAGGGAGGATAAAACACCGGATGACGATAAATCACCCGTAGGGTACTATGCAGGGGATATTCCTTCCTTTACTGTCACCTTCAAGGCGCTGCCGGACTCCATGAAAACAATCAAGGCAACGTGCACCGACGGAATATTTGCCTCTGAAGCAACTGAATTGTCCATTGCCAATGGAAAAGCCGAGGGTGTCGTCACCGCCAAGGAAGCCGTGGAGAGAAAATGCCGGGGACGCGCAGAAAATGCATCCTGGAGTTTCTCTGTTCTGGGAGTGAAGTTATCCGCCAAGGAACAAATGACCATCAGCAAATGCTATGTTCTTCTTGACAGGGGTAATCTGGACAAGCCTTGGAAAACCCTGCTGAAAACAGCTTTTGGGAAGTGGAACTTCAGCGGAGCGACCACCCATGATCAGCTTATGGACAGGCTTAGTCGCGGTATATCCAACAGTGCTTCTTATTACGATGAATGGAACCCGGAAGTGGGAAAAACCGGCTCCCTGTATGTGGATCAGAAACAAAACCCCATGCCCTTGTCGGTAGCCGGAATGGTAGATGCCATCGACAAAGGAACGGCAAAAATCATCTGTGTGGAAGCTGCCGGTCTTATGGAATATTCTGCGTCGGTTCTCGGCTCGGGCGGAGTCAGTTCCAGAGGAGTCGGGTGGACGGAAACTAGAAAAACAACAAACGCACAAGGACAGGAGGAGACAAAATCCTGGCGCTCCGGCCATGCCTGGTGCCTTTATGGAGGTAAAGTACATAACCCTGTTCCCTACAATGCAGGTCCTACCAACAAATCGGAAAGTGATTACATAAAAGACGATTTGAAATCCGATGAAAACAGGAGTAATTTTACCGAACCTGGCGGCTGCTACTTCTCATTTAACAAATAACCATCATGACTTGCACGCACAGTATGAAAATTCTCCCCTTTTTCTTCATTGCCGTAACCCTCATAGGGCAGATTCTTCATGGGGCGCCTGTTGCAGGGAATGACCTGTATCCCGGCCAAACAGTCTGGGAAATAAAACCGGCCGCAGTATGGAACCAGACCACCATAAAATCCAATCCTGCTGAGCGCAAGGCCCGTCTGTATAACCTGTATGAGGAAATTAAACCAGGCGGGAATCCTGTTCCTGGACAGTCCGAGGCGGCAAAAGACATGGAAGGGCTCAATATATCTCAGTACTACCTGGGATGGGACTATGAGCAGAATTACTGGGTCATTGTCGATATCATGGGAAACGTCTACATGGCCGTCAAAATGTTCTACTCCCCAAACCCCGTCTACAGTCGTCAGAAAGCAGTAGATGAAATGCTTGTCTCACAAAAACAGGGACCTCCGGTCAACCGTAACCGTGAATACCGATGGACCATGTTTGGTGACGGTATAAAAATGGCATTTCTGCAAGTCCCGTTTATTTTAGACGAAGATAAAAAATTATGTGGGGAATTCTTTGCAGAACAGGAGGGGTTTTCCCTCATTGCCGCTGACCACTGGTTCTTTCCGCTTATTAGAAAAGAGCTTAAGGATAAAGAACTTTTTGAAATATCAGAGACCATACTCGCCGCACTTAATGGAAAACGCCAATTCGGGTATTTTCCGAAAAGGACGCGGCAGGCGGTGAAAAAGTGGAAGGATATTTCAAAGATGCCTTATCAAAAGAGGACCAGGCATGAAGAAGAATTAAGGAAATTAACAAAAGGCATGCCCGAGGGCTTATACGACAGGATTGATCGGAATGCTCGTGAGCTGCAACGGAATGATAATATTCTCAACCTGAATATGCCGGACGGGAACGAAGACAAGGGGCCTGAAATGATACCCAATATTAATAGCGGCATCGGAACGGTGCGCTGGCTCAAGAAGCACGTAAATATCCCTTTTATTGCGGAAAAAGGTCATGACGAATCTCATATCAACGGATGTTCCGGTACTTTTAGCGTGAACAAGAATGGACGGGATTATCCCGTCACCTACACGATTCTGCATCTTCATACGAAAGACCAGGCCTTGAGAGCGATGTTCGCGATGCAGGCGGAGCAATCAAAACAACTTATCAAGCCGGATATCCTGAAAAAAATCCTGCAGGTACATCCCGGTCTGGTGGGAGATTACGATGTCTGCCTCAAACCGGTAATCAATGAATTGGGAGTCCCCGTACCCCAGGGAGAATACTCCTCAATTAGTTTCATACGGGGTAATACGGCCGTTATGCTGAAAAACGAGACGATGGATATTTCCGTTTTGCCATTGGCAAAACAAATGGACGAAGCTTTGCTTAAGAATATGCAGTTGTTCATGAAACCCGAAGAAACACGGTAGGTTTCTTGTGATTGAAATTTAATTGCTTAGCGAATATTGGCAAAATAGCTCAAGTTTGGAAGTGCGTCGATTGGTGATTCGAGTCCGGGTAATGGGAAGAAGCGCCAAAGAAATAACGCAGCCCTATGATGTTAAAAGGAACCACTTTATACAATCTGCCCAAACGATGCAGGGAAATAGGGAAGTGTAACCGCATTTCCCAGGTTGTAACCCGGTTCCGGATTCAGAAGGGCTTTTAGTTGCGGAAAAACTTGTCTGATGCCCGCTCTTTTTCCTGATGCCGTTGCCGTTATGGGTAACTTGAGAAGTGACAGGGATTGATGAAATGATGCGATTAGTGGGAACCGGCAGTGCTTTATCTTTTTTAGAGTCCTGCCTTGACTCCCATGGAGGAAATGTGGTCCAGGGTTAATTTTTTGTGTGTCAAGCCAAAGCTTGTTCCCGGTGTTGTTGAGGGGAGTTTTACCTGCTTTTTTTCTGCTATTCGCATGAAGACATTCCTGAGCGGTTCAAACATGATGGTTATTCTTGGTTATAGTTAATTTGCTGTAAAGCGTATCAAGTCTTCGTGCAGCGGGAACGGCTCCGTTCCCTTTTCAATGTTGATGGGTTGACGTGAAAAGGCTTTCCGTTTTTGAAGGATGGTTGACAGGGGAATCTGGCGCGGTAGAGTGGTTTCATGCAGTCTTCCTATTGTCCGAGTCCTTACCGTTATACGCGCCGCGTGACCCGTGAAGTCATGGTGGGGGATGTGGGGGTGGGCGGCTCCAATCCCATCCGGGTCCAGTCCATGCTGACGTCCGATACGCGGGATACGGATGCCTGCGTGAAGGAGGCTCTGGAATTGGCCGCGGCGGGGTGCGAGATTATCCGCCTGACCGCCCAGACCAAGGCGTATGCGGCCAATCTGGAGAATATTTCCCGTGAATTGCGCGCGGCGGGTTGCCATGTGCCGCTGGTGGCTGATATTCATTTCAAGCCGGACGCCGCCATGGAGGCCGCCAAGTGGGTGGAGAAGATACGCATTAATCCTGGCAATTTCATCGACAAGAAGAAGTTTGAAGTGAGGGAGTATTCGGACGCCGAATACCGTGAGGAACTGGACCGCCTGAGGGAGGAGTTTACGCCCCTGGTGCTGTTTTGCCGGGAGCATGGCCGCGCGATGCGCATCGGGTCCAACCACGGCTCCCTGTCCGACCGCATTCTGAACCGCTTTGGCGATACGCCGGAGGGGATGGTGGAGAGCGCGATTGAGTTTGCTCAGATTGCCCGGGACTTGGATTACCATTCCCTGGTGTTTTCCATGAAGGCTTCCAACGTGAAGGTGATGGTGGCCGCCTACCGCCTGCTGGTGGAACGCATGAATGCCTTGGGGCCGGACTGGAATTATCCCATTCATCTGGGGGTGACGGAAGCCGGGGGCGGAGAGGACGGCCGCATCAAGAGCGCGGTGGGCATCGGGTCCCTGCTGACGGACGGCATTGGGGATACCCTGCGCGTTTCCCTGACGGAGGACGCCGTGCGGGAAGTGCCTGTGGCCTACCGCCTGTCCAATCCGTTCCAGCCGTCGGAGCGTTCCGATGATCCCGTTTCTTCCTTCCCCGAACCGGAGTTGAGCTATGATCCCCTGAAGTTTTCCAAAAGGCAGGGAGGGCTGGCGATGTGTTACGGGGTGCGCCTGGGCTGGGAGCAGCCCGTGCGCGTGGTGGTGCCGGATGCGGGGTTTTACGCCCTCCAGACGGAACGGGATGCGATGGGGGACATGATGCCGGAGCTGGCCTTCGGCCAACTGGAGGCCATTGAGGTGGACCCCCGCTGCGGTGACGAGCTGGAGCCGCTGAAGGAACTGGCCGAACCGTCCGTTGTCACCGTGAAGAACGGCCTGGACATGGAACCCGTGTATGCGTTCCGCCTTCTGGCTTCCCGCATGGAAGACAGGCACCTGATTCTGCTGAAGGATACGCTGATGCCCGGTTCCGTTTCCGATGAGGACGTGCCGCTGGTGGCCGCCCGCAATATCGGCTCCCTGCTGAGCGACGGCATTGGAGATGCCGTGCTGATTCAGGGGGAATCGGATCCCCGGCTGGCTTCCTTCCTGGGATTCAATATTTTGCAGGCTACGGGGACGCGCCTGACGCGTGCGGATTACGTTTCCTGCCCGTCCTGCGGACGCACCTTGTACAATATTCAGGAGGCGACGGCCCGCATCCGGAAGGCTACGGAGCATTTGAAGGGCGTGAGGATTGCCGTGATGGGGTGCATCGTGAACGGTCCCGGCGAGATGGCGGACGCCGATTTCGGCTATGTGGGCGGCGCGCCGAACAAGATCAACCTGTACGTGAAGCACACCCCCGTCAAGTTCAACATTCCCCAGGAGGAGGCCGTGGAGCGGCTGGTGGACCTGATCAAGGAGTACGGGCGGTGGGTGAACCCCAAGTGAGGCTTTTAACGATTCCGGAGAGGTTCCAGCATGGGAAGGATGTTTATCAGCGGCGGCCACGGCGGTTTGGCGCGGGCTGCCGTGGAGTGTTTTACCGCCGCAGGATGGGAGGCGGATGCTCCGTCACACGCTGAACTGGACGTAGGGAACCGTTCCGCCGTGCGCCGCTGGTTTGACGAACATGCTCCGTATGACCTGGCGGTGTGCGCCGCCGGAATTACCAGAGACAGGCCATTCCTGAAACAGACGGAGAAGGAGTGGGACGAGGTGATGAACGTGAATGTGACGGGAGCCGCCTGGTGCGCCCGCTGTGCCGCCGCAGCCATGGCGAGGGAGAAGCGGGAGGGGCAGGTGGTAATGGTGGGTTCTTATGCGGCGCTTCGCCCGGCTCCGTCCCAGGCGGCCTATGCCGCTTCCAAGTCTGCGCTGGAAGGCTTGGTGAAGAGCCTGGCGCGGGAATGGGGAAAGGAGGGAATACGCGTTAATCTGGTGCTGCCGGGGTTCATGCTGACGGAGATGACGGCCGGGTTGAGGGAGAGCGTGAAGGAGTCTGCTTTGTCCAGGCATGTTCTGGGCAGGTTTAATACGCCGGAGCAGGCCGCGGCGTTTATTCTGTTTTTGCAGGAAGTCCTCACGGCAGCCTCCGGGCAGGTGTTCGATTTGGATAGCCGGATTGCCTGATCATGGGCAGCGGATTTCTTATCCGCGTTTTCATCAATGATGGAAAGGTTTTCCGAAAGAAAAGCCTTTCTTCACAGGGATGCAGCATGATACGCCATGTGTAAAAAGAATAGGAAATCCCTGGGAACAAGGGCCTCCCGGTCCTTGAAAAGATATATGAACAGGAGGATATGCCGCTTTCTCACTCCTGGGATTTTATGCTTTATCCGAAAGCCGGAAGCCTGCCGTTCCCGGCGGAATACCCTTAAACCAGCGGAGGTTTTTTCTCAAATACTTTTCCCTCAAGCTTGGAACTTGACCACGGATAAGAAATCCGTTGAAATATCCCCATGAGCTTGCTGTCGGCTGGTGATCAGGGAAAAGGAAAGTCTTCTTCCTATGGTAGTCTGGATATTCCCCTGTCGCGGAATTATGGAATAGACGCCTTGCGCATTGTCGCCATGATGCTGGTTTTGGTTCTTCATCTTTTGGCCGCCACTCATGTATTGCCGCTGGACAATCATGATTCCGCTTCCTACCGGGTAGGGTGGCTTCTGGAGATTGCCGCCTATTGCGGGGTGAATTGTTATGCGCTGATTACTGGGTATGTATGCTGTGACGGGACGTTCAGGTATGAACGCGTGGTTACCTTATGGTTCCAGGTGATTTTTTATACGGCGGGCAGTCTGCTGCTGGTGCTGCTGTTTTCCTCCCAGGTGGTTCATTTTAATGACGTCCTGAATTCGTTGTTTCCCGTTTTAACCGTCCAGTATTGGTATGTGACGGCGTATGTAGGGCTGTTTTTCTTTATTCCTTTCCTTAATGTCCTGGGGAACCGGCTTACCAAATCACAGTTCCAGTATCTTCTGGTTACCGTTTTTGTTCTGTTTTCCGTGGTTCCCACCTTGCTTCACAGGGATGTGTTTCCTGTAGAGGGAGGGTATTCCGTCTGGTGGCTGGGCGTTCTCTACATGCTGGGAATGTATATTAAAAAGCATGGCCTGTTGACTGGAATGAGGACGGGCGCCTTATGGATGCTTTATGCCGGGTGTGTATGTTTTGTCTGGGCGTTCAAGATGGTTCTTGACGTGGTGTCCCCGTACCTGATTGGACAGATAAGGGGCGGCGGAACGTTTATTGCCTATAATTCTCCGTTCATTGTAGGAACGGCGGTTGCCCTGTTCCTGATTTTTTCCCGCATGCGTTTTTCATCCCGCAGGACGGTTGCCTGCATTTCATGGCTGGCGGCCGCCTCGTTCAGTGTTTATGTGCTGCATTGCAATGTTTTGATAGGCAAATGGTTTTTATGGGATGTCTTTGAATGGGCCGCGTCTTCTTCCCCTGCGTTGATGGTCGTGAAGGTACTGGCAATGGCTGTTGCGGTGTATGCAGGCTGCTCCCTGGTGGATGCCGTACGGCGTTATTTGTTCAAGACTATGGACGTTAACAGGGAAGCCCGTGCAGTCGTCGGCTTTTTCGGGAAGCTGGGCCGTGCCTTCCGGAAAGTGTGCCGCAGATTGTTTCTGCATTCCTGAAGGCAGGGGAAACGTTCTGTTCCGTTATTCCGCACAACTCGTGTTTGAGAACGGGATGGTTTTCCCGCTTATTGCTGTCCCCTGCCTAAAAGGCCCTTGAGCCAGGGAATGACCAGGTCTTTTTTGAAGAAGTGGTTGCTCGGGTCCACATTGGCGAGGCGGAAAAAGGCGTCTCTGTCCAGCCCTGCGGGCAAATGTTCTCCGTGCCAGCGTTGGGCCGGGTCTGCAAAGCGGGGCTGGTGGCGGTACTGGAAATGGTCCGGCGCTCCGGCTGTGCGGTAGGCCGCGGAGATGAGTTGGAAGTCCCTGTCCAGACCGCCTTCCGTACAGATTACGGGGCGGGGAGCCAAAGCGGCCACAATGTCTGGAAAGTCAAACTGCTTCCAGAAACCCGGAATGAGGTGGCGGATGGAGTTGGGCGCGGAGCGCACTCCCCTGCTGCTGGGCATGGTCATGACTTTGGCGCGTTCCAAGGTACGGCACAGGAAGTCATTGTACACAAAGGCAAAGATGTCCGGATTCAGGACGCCCAGCACCATCATGGGTTCCGTTCCCAGGGAGAAGCCGCTCAGGATGATGCGGTTTTTCTGCACCCAGGGGCGTGTTTTTACCCAGTCCAGAACGCATTGGTCCATATAGGAGGTGTAGCCCAGCCAGCTCCAGTCCATTTCCAGCAGGAAACGGGCCAGGTTTTCATAGTCGTGGGAAGAGCGGCCGGCGGCGTGCTCGGCGTCGCCCTCCTCTCCCGTTCCGGCGTTATCCACCACAACGGCGGCCCAGCCCTGTTTGACGTAGTGGCAGGCCATGGCGTTGCTGCCCGGCTGCGGTACGGGGGGCTGGGCCAGGTCCGGCGACGTTTCCGCCGCCAGTTCTTCCTTGGTTTGATCAGAACCGGGGATGCAGAATAGCACGGGAACCGGATTTTTTTCTGAAGCGGTATCCGGAACAAGTACCAGAAACGGTACCGCAGCGCCCGGGAGGGGATAGGCTTCCCATTTTTCTACCCGGTAGTGTTCCCTCTGCACGGTTTTTACCAGGACGGGTGCGGGAAGGTTGTCATGAAGGGGGAATTTCATCAGTTTTTCCATGGCTTCCCGGACTTTCTTCTGCCAGGCGGGGAAGTCTTCCGGTCTCATGTCCGGAGAGAATGCGCATGCCGGCTGAATGTTTTCCAGCATTGTTTGCACGACGCCGCGGGAGGAGACGTGCCGCTGGTCGTTCCGGGAGGAATGGAGTACCGCCCAGTCAGCCGCCTGGAATTTTCCTTGCGGTGAGGAAAAGGAGAGGGAGGGAAGGCAAATGGCCATGAAGAGAAGAGATAAAAATCCGGCGGTCTGAATGGTCATGGGACTATGATTGCCATAAAAGGAAGCCCGTTGCAAGACGGCAGGGGTACCGTTTTTCCTGGCTGTTCCTGACGTACCGGAAGCTTGAGTTTTTCCGGGTGCGGCAGTAGTCTGGCCGCCGTCATGATTGCGGGGGGAAAAAGTCACGGAAGACCGGAGCCGCGGGTATGCGGCCTGGGGCTGGCTTCCGGCTTTGGCATGGGGGCGGCAGCCCATCTCACCGGAGTGAGGGAAGGGCGCAGCGTGTTGAAGCCGTTGAGGGAACTGTGGGGAGCGGGGCATCCGTGGGGCGATGTTTTGAGCGGGTGGATTCCGGACAGGAAGCTTTTATGCAGCCGCAGGAACGGCCCTGCCTCCCAGTTGGCGCTGCTGCTGGCGCGGCAGGCCGTGGAAGAAGCCGGTTGGGGAGAGGAAGAATTGAAGGATGCGGCCCTGATTGTGGGCAGTTCCCGGGGGAACGCCTCCGGCTGGCTGAGCCCGTGGCCCGGACGGCGGTCCATGAAGATTCTGGCCGTTCCCAATTCCCTGCACAGTGAGCTTGCCTCCTGCGTCAGCATTGAACTGGGGATTCGCGGGCCTTACCACGTGCTGGCGAGCGGCTGCGCCGCCGGTCTGGATGCCGTGGGCATGGCGGCCATGCTGATGCGTCAGGGAATTGTCAGGAGGGCGCTGGCTATCGGGCTGGATTTGCCCTTGTGCCGGGAGCTGCTGGGGACGTACTGGGCTTCCGGGATGCTTTCCCGCAACGGAATGAATGATCCCTACGGTCCCCATGCCGACGGCATGTGCATTTCCGAGGGAGGGGCGGCCATGGCGCTGGAGTTGTCTTCCGGCCCCGGCATTTACGTGAAGGATTATCTGGTGAATTCAGATGCCTACAGCCCGCTGGGAATGCCGGAGGACGGAAAGAGCATTGCCGCCCTGCTGGATGCCGCCCTGCGGAATTGGGATGGAAGAGTTCCTTTGACCGTCTGTCCCCATGCCAGTGGAACGGCGGGGAATGCCGCTTCCGAGCGGGCCGCTTTAAAACGGGTTTTTGGAACCGGCATTCCGGATTTAAGGATGATGAAGCCCTGGACGGGTCATGCCATTGGCGGCAGCGGCATTCTGGAACTGGCCCTGATGCTGGCTTTTATCAGGGAGGGGGCTTTGCCACCTAATCCTTTCTGGGTAAGTTCCCCGGCAGGTGCGGCTTGTGTTGCGGAAGAATTGCCTTTGGATGGGAGGCGGATGCTGGTTAAGTCCGCCGCTTCCATGGGCGGCCATAATGTAGTGCTGAGCCTTGACGTGGGCGGCTAACATGTTTCTGGAGCGAGAACGCTTATGAAGAATCCTGGACAGTTTTTATCAGAGTTGAAGTCCGCGGGACTGCTGCGCGTTCTGCGGAATGTGGATTGCCTGCCCGGCGGCATGGCCCGCATGGAGGACGGCCGGGAGGTAGTCAACCTGGCAAGTAATGATTACCTGGGCCTGGCTCATCATCCGGCCCTGGCGGAGGCTTTTTCCCGTGCGGCGCGTGATGGCGGGGCCGGGGCCATGGCTTCCCGCCTGGTCACGGGGACGCGCCGGGCGCATTCCGGTCTAGAGGAGGCCCTGGCTGATCTGAAGGGGACTGAAGCGGCGGTCAGCTTTTCCTCCGGTTACGCAACCTCCCTGGGGGTGATTACCTCCATTGCGGACCGGGAGGATACGGTGCTGATGGACAAGCTGTCCCATGCCAGCCTGATTGACGGGGCGCGGCTGTCCGGTGCCCGCTTGTCCACGTTCCTGCATAACGACATGGAATCATTGAGAAAAAAGCTGGAGCATTTGCGGAGCGCGAATCCTTCCGGCGGAATCCTGGTGGTGACGGAATCCGTTTTCAGCATGGACGGGGACCGCGCGCCTCTTCAGGAAATCGTGCGCCTGAAGGATGAATTCGGCGCTCTGCTGCTGGTGGATGAAGCACACGGATTCGGTGTGCTGGGAGAACACGGGGCGGGATTGGCGGAGGAACTGGGCGTCTCCTCCCGGATAGATTTTCAGATGGGGACCTTGAGCAAGGCCGCCGGGGTGAGCGGCGGTTATGTAGCCTGTTCCCGCGCCTGGGCGGATGTGATGATCAATTCTGCGCGGTCCCTGATCTATTCCACGGCTCCGCCTCCCGCCCTGGCCGCCGCCGCCCTGGCCGCAGTGGAAGTGATCCGGAGCGCAGAGGGGCAGGAACTGCGCCGTCATGTTTCCGTGCTGGCGGATGCCTTGTCCTCCGCGCTGGGAATGCCCGGCAGGCCCGTTTCCTCCATCTTCCCCGTGGTAATGGGAGAGAATGATGCCGCCCTGGCCGCAGCGGGTACGTTGCTGGAACGCGGTTTTCTGGCTCCCGCCATACGTTATCCTACGGTCCCCCGCGGAACGGCCCGTCTGCGCGTTACGGTAACGGCGGCCCATCGGACCGTCCAGATCGGGCGGTTGGGAAAAGCGTTGGCGGAGTTGCTCCACGGATAATAACATAATTACTTGAATAATGATGAAAGCGTTGTCTTCCCATTCCCTTCATTTGGTCCTGAGCCTGTTTTTCCTGCCGATGATCGTGGTGTATGCCGTGACCGGCCTGCTGTACATGGGCGGCGTGGACCAGCACTTCACTTCCCATGTGGAAGTGCATGAGCTGAATGCCGCCGACCAGCCGCCCTATGAGGATTCCTGCAGGGAACTGGAACGCCGTGGAGTAGCATTGCCGGAAGGAAAGGTAAGGCCGTTCAAAGGGAACTACCTCCTGGGTCCTATGACGGATACGCATGTGCTGTTCCTCAGGAAAGGCCATGCCCTCCGGGCGGAAGTGGTGGAGCCTGGCATTTACCCCAATCTGATGCTGGCTCACAAGGGGAAGGCGGGATGGTGGTTTACTGCGTTAGGATACGGGGCGGCTCTTTCCCTGATTATACTGTATGTTACCGGAATTCTGCTGATGTGGAAAAACCGCGGGAAGCGGAAATTAATGCTGGTCAGCGCCTTCTTGGGAACAGCCGCTGTGGTGGTGGGGTATCTGATGCTTTGAGGCGTGGAATGACAGCCGGATGTCCGGAATGGCAGAGCTTGCATCTTGACAGGAATGCTCTCTTCCAGTAAGGGAAGGGATGAAGGTTCCAAAGGGAATTTTCACTGAACTCCATAGAATAACACGATGATGAATGCTCCTGATTCTTCTCCCCCTCCGTCCTGCTGCAGCGGTTCCCCCTCCTGCACGGCTGCTTTGGTCCTCGGCATTATTGCCCTGGTGCTGGCGTTGATCGGATTTTTCCCGTGCCTGGGCTGGATTACCCTGATTCCTGCGGCTCTGCTGGCCATTATTGCCCTCATCATGAGTATTGTGGCTGTGAGCAAGGGCTCTCCCAAGGGCGCTCTTGTCGTCGCCATTATTGCGTTGGCGGCATCTGCCGCAGCAGGCATTGTGCAGGCATGGATGGCCAGCGCGACCGTGACTTACATGGAACAGCACCAGGATTATGTGGAAAAGAAGGCGCAGGAGATCCAGAAAGAGCTTCAACAGATGGAGCAGCAGAACCAGGAGCAATTGAAAAGGCTCAGGGATGCGGAGGATTCCTCCCCCGCTGATGAAACGGGTTCCCAGGACCTGTAGTTTCTGAAACGCTTTCAAGGGAGCACGGCGATGAATTGCATGCGCTCTGCGTGGCGTTCATGCCGCAATAGCTGGATGACCAGGAAAGTGTGGCTGCCTGCATGGGCCATCCTGTCCTTACTGTTGTTGGCGCCGTCCCTCATGGCCCTGGCAGTCAGTCCTGCCGGGATGAATTCACTGGCGGCTTCCGTGGCCGTGCCGCACCGGGAATGTCCTTTGTGCGGCATGACGCGCGGGTATGTGGAAATGGCCCGCGGAAATATACGCGCTGCATGGGAGAGGAACCGGGGCGCTCCGGTCTGGTTTATGGCAGGGCTGCTCAATGGAGGAGCTGCCGTGTTTTATCTGGCATGGTGTTGGCGGAGGAGGGCAGGCTTGGGGAAGAAAAATGGTCTTCCGGGATGAAAAAACAGCAGGCGGAAAGGGAAAAACAACTTCCTGACCGGTGCAGGGCCATGGATGTGTCATGCGTTTTTTGTCATACTGGCGATGTTCTGAAGAAGGCATGCAACTAGGGAAGCAGTATGATTGACCATGCAATCATGGTATTTATTTTTAGCGCATTGAGAAGCGTTCGGTCTTTGTTTTGACATGAGCCGGGGATGTTGGAACAGGAGAGAGCCGTCAAGGGGCAACAGGGAGGTTCCTTGACAGATTTTACACGCTTTCTTTAACATTAGAGCGTTTCCGTGTCTGGAAATCCAATGAAAAAATGAAAGATGAACAAAATAAACTACTCGGATCCCCGCCGTTCCGTCCCCGATACCGTTTCAACCATTCTTGCATTGGTTCTGGGTATTGTAGGATTGATTCTCGCGTTGCTCGCCTTTCTTCCATGTCTGGGGTGGGTAGCAATTGTCCCCGGCCTTCTCTGTGCCATTCTGGCTATTATTCTGGGAGCGGTAGCGGTAAAGAGGAGTGATGACAGGACGTATGGTTCTGCCAGGGGCGCGCTGACTTGCGGGTGTGTCGGCCTGGTGATCATTATTGGAGCGATCATTTATCAGGGCATGATTCTGGCGCCTGTGATGAAACAGGCGGATGCCCATACGGAGGAATTCACATGGACGGCTTGCAGCGCTGTGAGGGAGGCGCGGAAGGAAATGCACCCCAACGCATGCGAGGCGGTGGACCGTGTTATCTCTTTGATCGACCATCCGGAGGAAAGAAAAGAGACGGTGACGGAGAGGTTCCTGGAGGTAGCGCCACCGGCTCCAAGGGGCGCTACTGCCGTACTGGAAGGCCCGGTGCCTTCTGTTTCCGGTAAATGAGGCGGTAAAATCTTTGAAGGCAGGGCACCCGGTGTTCGTTTACCGGCTGTTTCTTCTGTCATGGAAATCCTGCAGGCAGGGCGGTTTGAAGGGTATTGCATGTCCATTCAAACCGCCCTTCTTCATGCACGCGGCAAAGAGGCTTTGGCTGGCGGAAACGTACGGGGCGGAGAAGGGTCTTTTTATGGGATTCAGCATATTGAGTCTTCCGTCGGATGAGAGGAAAGAGATAATTTGACAGGAGGGGTGGACGGAATGGATGCAGTTGCAGACTTTTTCCGGCAGTCTGAACGGCTGGTTGGAGAAGAGGGTATCTCCTGCTTGTGATAATGTCCATATCGGTGGAAATGGGGCCGGGTATTCATTTTCTTTTCTTGCCGAGGGGCAACGCGGAGGAAGGGCCGGAAGAAACGCATGAGAGGAAAAGACAGACTCATTCCTGCCACCGTGAAAATGCCTCAATTTATTTGAAACCAATGTCCTAGGCCCGTTAAAACAGCGTGCATTCATACAGGGTAATGATGAAGGTTGGAACTGATGCAACGCATCATTTCATTACAACTCAACGATTATCTGTATGAATGAATCCATATCAAATTCTCCGCAGCCTGATCCTGTGGAGCAGCCGGGAATCATCTTTTTCATTCCCTGCAAGGCAAACAACGCTCCTCTGCTGGTGGAAGCTGTACAGGGCATCCGCCGTGCCGTTCCGGAAGCGTCTGTCATTATTCTGGACGATGACCGGGCACGCTGTCCCCAAACCGTCAGGGAAGTGCTGAGGAACATGTCCGTGGAATGGAAAGTGCTGAAGAAAACTGATACGTCCTCCGAACATGCGGCCGCTATTCTGACTCTGATGGCTCAGGCTGTGCGCCATGAACATGATGTGCTGGTGCGCACCAAGCCGGACAATCTCATTCTCCATGCCGGTTTTTTAAGGGAATTTGCCCGTTCCGAAGCGGGATTATCCGGAACCTGTCTTCGGTCCGGCCTGCTGTGCAATGAACTTTATGCCCTGAAGCCTGCTGTGCTTCGGGCCATTCTCCAGCATCTGGAGCAATCCTCCTCCGTGATGAAATGTCCGGAGGGCGCCGTCATCCTGGGGGCGTTTACCGCCCTGTTCCCGGATGGGGCCCCACTCCTCGCCAGAGCATGGACGCGAGGAACCGGAGGTCCCCTGTGGGGGCATTACAACTGGACGACTTTTCCGTCTGCGGAATCCCTGGCGGACATGGACATGGTATCCATGAGCCGGCGTTATCAGGACAAGGTGGCGCGCCGCGCCCGTATCTCCGTCATGAGATGCCTGCGGAACGCCATCTGTAACCGTCCTGTTTCCGTGGACCGTCAACCTGCCGCCTGAACCTGACCCAAAGCATCTGCCGGGAATGGGGCCGGGGAAATTCCATGGCGGCGTTTTCCCTTATTCCCGGCAGGTGCCTCAACGACAATAAAACAATGAAAGAAATTGATAATCAGTTATCCACTCCGGAACAATCCGGAGGAATGCCCAGCCATCCCGTTACATTCGTTTCCAATGATGAACCGTCTCCGATGCCGTGGCCCAATACGTGGTACCCTGTCACTCCCATAGGGCCGGAGACGGAATACCCGTGCCCGTGTTCCGAGGGCGACTCCGGTACGGGAAGTACGGACAACAACAGCGTGGACTTCTCCATAGAATTCGGACGCTTTCCCAAGTGGCCGGAATTGAGTGGAGGCCGCCTGATGCTGAACCTGAACATGATGGATGCCGGGTTATGCTGGGGGACCGCTTTCCAGTACGAGCACATTTCCCAGCGCCGTCTGGAAGTGGCTGAAACCCTCAATGCATCCATCAGCCGCCCGGAAGAACCGGAAGACGTTTCCCGGGCGGTGGTGAAGACGGAAAAAGGATTTCCGCGTTATTACAGCTTTGCCTCTCCAAATGTTTCCGGGGCAGAGGTTCTTGGCGGTAGCCAGATGTTCCAGGACAGGATGCGGCGCGTTGTGGTGGATGGCGTTTCCTATCTGGAAGAAGTTCAGGAAAGCGGCATGACCATGCGCTTCCGCCCCAATTCCGCTATATTTGACCATATCGTGACGCCGCGCGGCGTGAAAATCACCTTTGCTGAACTGGCCGCGGAACTTAAGGTAGTCAGGCAGGACGCCTACGACGAACCCGGCACTGCGGTGGAAACTTTCAACTCCCTTTCCCTGTTCATGCTGAAGCAGGTGTGGAACAAGACGGACGGCTTGCTGGATCTAAGCAATGTTCAGAGCATTAGATGGTATGCCCCCGCAGACGTGACGGGGCGGCACAACGATGGCACGTATATCATCCGCAAAGGAGCCGTTCCGATCAAGACATGGAAGCTGTCCTGGTCGTTCGCGGATACGGAGACGATGGTCGCCAGGGCTGTGGATGAAGAAAATCCGGAAGTGACCCAGATGCTGTTGCAGACATTCCGTATTGAAGAACCGGGAGGTTTTATCAGTGAATGGCGCGCGGGCCTTTACCCGGACGATCTGACCCTGGTGAAAGGAGAGGGGGATGACGCCATCAGCATCGTCACCAGATGCCTTCCGGCGCCCGGCCATGAAAACCTGGTTGCCAAGGATATTAACGGACAGGCCATGGTGGCGGGAGGGTACTATACGGACAAGAAGGAAAAATTCAAGTATGTGTACAGCGGCGTGGCCGGAACCGAGCATGCCGTGCTGTGTTCCGCAGAAAAGGAAGTATACCAGCGCCGTTTGTACGGGGACGTCCTTATCTCCCGCACGGAAGGATATGGAACCCCGCTGGAAAGAACATGGACGTACGGATACGGCAGCGATCCTTCTTCCCCCAATTATGGCAAACGCATCAGGGAAACGCGCCCGGACGGAGCCGTGGTGGAGATGGAGTATGATTCCAACGGGAACGTGATTCAACGGACGGAGCCGTGGTATGGGGATATTTCTATGAGGACTTCCTATTCATATGCAGATGAATTGTTCAATGACCGGAGAATTTCTCAGGAGCTTGTAGAACTGGTATCTCCTCAGAGGACCGAATGTCTGGAAAAAACACAGTATGAATACAATAAGACAGAACAGGTTTATTCGAAAACCGCCACACGCACCTATCTGGGTTCTACAAATGTGGGTGTTCTGAATTCGGTAACTACGGTTGAGGAATGGTACACAGCTCATGACTGCGTGTATGCGCCAGGACGGTTGAAATGCAGATATCAATATGAAAACGTGCAAGATGTGGATAATCCTGATATAGTAAATAATGGAGAGGCCAGAAATATTTCACGTCGCGAATATTCTACCTGCAGTGATTATGGCGCTGTTTGGAAATGTACAGAGGATGACTATATAGATGTGGCGGATTCAGAAAAGTCCTCCAGGATAATTCGCTATTATGCAGAGAACGGCGATGAAATTGCTACAGACCATCAAGTTCATTTATATTCGCCGGGATTTGTCTCCATTGACTTTCGCCGGATGTCTTATGATCCTTCACATCGTTTGATCCGGACAGATTACGCCAATGGCTTGTATTCCATGATGGAATGGAGTTGTGCGGGACCGTTGTGGGAAACAGATGTAAGAGGGCTGCAGACGCGTTATACCTATGATGGGGCCAAACGTCTGGTGTGTGTGGAAAGGGATGCTGCCGTGGCTGTGGAAAATTGGAATGATGTAGATATGAATGCCGATTGTCCGGATAGTATAACGGAAACGACATACGATGGGATGGGGAGGATTTTGTCAGTGAGCCACTCCATAGGGGACAGGAAAACGACGGTTTCTTCCCAATATGATTTACTGGGAAGAGTCACTTCCCGGACGGATAAGATGGGGCGAACCTCCCTTTATTCTTATTCCCAAGACGGATTGACAATGACTGAAACAACATCGCCCGGAGCTACGCTGGTGACCAGGAAAGCTCCTTCCGGCCTGGTTGTGGAAGAGTCCGGCACAGGACGGGAGGCGCGTTATTATGAATATAAGGCGGACTGGTCCGGGATTTGGAAATATATACGCCGTCTTTCCTCATCCGGAGATATGATAGAAAATATTCTGGAAAATGCAGATGGCAAGATATTGAGAATTTTACATTCTAACGGCGCTGTGATGGTAGACCAGTATAACGCCGAATATAACGGATTCGGGCAAATAGTATGTGAACAGCAAAAGAATGAATGCCCGTTGTGGTACCATTATAATAACAGAGGAGAACTGACGGGATGGATGAGGAGTTGGAATGACTGGCCTGATAATTCTCCATACAGGTATTCAGTGGTTTCCCGTTATACCCGCCTGTCTTTTCCTCCTCCCGGATTGTCTGCTTCAGCGGTAAATGCTGTCTGGCGTATGGACTACGTACAGGCTATTTGTGAGGGATTGGATGCTGACTTCGAATATACATATACATTAGTCTCCAGAACGGACAGTGCCCTGCAATCTTTGGAGTCAGTCGTTATGAGGGAGAGGCTACCGGAATACCGTTCCATTTGGGAAAAAGTTTACAATGAAAACGGTAATATACGTGTTCTAAGGGGACGGAAGGGATGTGACAGGGAAGAGGAAGAAGTCATCCTGAACGGGGATACCGTACGCCTGATACAAATAGATGGGACAATGACCCAGTACAAGCGTACTTACAGTATGACCGGAGATATGCTTACAATCCGCGATGCCCGTGGTAAAGACATGACCATCGTCAACGATGCCACAGGAAGGGAAACAAGCCGAACGGACCAGGACGGAGAGACGACTACTACCTCCTATGATGCGGTTACAGGGCTGGCAAATTGTATTGTAACTCCTGATGGCAAGCAGACATGGTTTTCCTATGATTTTCGTGGACGCTTAGTGCAGCAGTATGGAACGGCTGTCCAGCCCATCAAATGGGAATATGATGCCATGGACCGTATTGTGGCTCTGCATACCTATCGTGCATCAGGATCTGTTCTGGATGCGATTCCATCCTCGGATTCCGATATCACACGCTGGACTTATGACCCTGTGAGTGGACTTGTGGTGAATAAGACTTATGCGGATGGTTCCATGACTTCGTATTACCATGATGACTGGGGGCGTCTGGGAACTCGTATCCAGTCCCGCGGAGTGACGACGGAATACCAGTATGATACTGTATCAGGAAAAATAGCTTCTATAACGCATAGTGATGGAACTCCGTCTGTGTCATTTTCCTATGATAGGATGGATCGGTTATCTTCCGTCCAGGATGCATCCGGAACACGTTCCTTTTACTATTGGGATCTTGAAGATATTGCCTACGAACAAACTTCTGGCATGGTAGCAAGCCTGCTTGAGTACCAGCGTGATTCTTTGGATCGTTCGTCCGGATATACGTTTTCTCTGAATGGAACAATGGTACAGCAGGTCGCTCTGGAATATGATGTCGCAGACCGCCTTTCTGCAATGTCGCTTAATGGTTCATCCTTTACGTATGGATATGATTCGGCTACGGGCTGGCTCAACAGTTTGACCTATCCGAATGGATTGGTTAGAAACACAGTGTTTCATGCCAATCTTCCTTTGCCGGTGTCCCTGACTTACGTGAAGGGAACTTCCTCCATTCCTGCGCTCAAGCACGCCTATACGTGGGACAGTATGCGGCGTCCTTCCGTACGGGAAGACTATGTGGGTTCAACTGCTCTTTCCCGTCGCCACACATATGGCTACAATGCACGAGGGGAATTGACGGAAGACACCATGAACGCGGGAGGAGCCTTCAGCTATGACTATGACAATATCGGCAACCGCCAGACGGCGGCAGAACAAGGCATTTCCAGTACCTATCGAAGCAATAGTTTGAACCAGTATGCTACTGTGACACATTCAGGAACAGCCTTCGCACCTGTGTATGACTCTGACGGTAATCAAACGAGTGTGAACACTTCCACAGGAATATGGTCTGTCCAGTATAATGCGGACAATCGTCCGGTGGTCTTTACACAGGGAAGCAAAAAGGTGGAATGTGTGTATGACTATCTTGGTCGACGTGTGGAAAAAGTGGAATATGATGGAAATAACTTGACCAGACGTACAAGATTCGCGTATATGGGATATCTAATGGTGGCAAGCATGGACTGCACGCAAAATACCTCCAATCCGCCCTTGCTGGGTACGTGGTTTTGGGATCCCTCTGAATCGGAGTCGACACGGGTATTGGCGATGTGCACGCACAATGCGGACAAGAGCGTGGCCACCACCCGTTATGTGGCGCATGACCTGCTCAAAAGCGTAAGCGCTCTGTTTGACTCCTCGGGAAACCGTCAGGCGAAGTTTGAATACACGCCCTACGGAGAAACCTTGAGTTCGGAAGGAATTAAGACCGCGTCTATGCCATTCCTTTATTCCTGCGAGTACCATGACGAAGACTTAGGTTTAATTTACTACAATTACCGCCATTACAATCCACAAGATGGTCGCTGGATATCCAGAGATCCGATTGGAGAAAAAGGTGGTGTCCATTTATATGGATTTGTAAAAAATAATCCTGTATTAATTAGTGAGTATCTAGGTCTGTCTTTTTCTTCCAGAGAAGAACGGTATGGAGATGGTTGCGTTTTAACACAGGACCCTAGTGATATTACAGTGACTGAGGAGTTTGCTGGAACACGGGAAACCGAAAGATATGTACGTAAAGTGTCTGAAGCAGTAATTGAAAAGCACACTAAACGTCCTAAACTTGTAAAAACCGCAGTTAAAGGATTAGATGCTTTAGGGATGTCTTTCACTACGGCGGCACCCTTTTTGCTTTCTTTACAGGTGAACGTAAAAGTAGAATTTACATGTAGGTGTAAATGCAAGTGTGAAGGTTGGTTAAAAAATGCGCTGTATGGAGAAGCAATTGCTCCAATGACAGGTTCATTTACAATTAATAGCAGAACCTTTGGTAACGGGAATCCATATACTGACGGATTGGGATCTATCAACAAGATACCAAAAAAAGAGGAAATTGAAGAAAAGAAACAAGAAGAATTCAATAAACTTTTTTCGTCAAAATTAAAAGAATGTGAAGAGAAATGTAAAAAGTTAAGATAAACTAGCATGAAATGTAATATAAGTAAATATTTTTTATGGAGTGCAACAGGGGTGCTTTTCGTTGCAAATATTGTTTGGAGTATAATTTTTCTTTCAACCCAGAATTCTGTATGTGATCCGGAACAGGATGATATACAAATGTGTCAGGAACAAATAGACCGACTTTCCTATATTATTTCATTATCTGCTGAAATGGCAGTATTGAGGAAAGAAAAGGGTGATATGAAGGAGCTTGAAATTCTCTTACGGCAAATTGTAGATCAGATAACTGCTAATGTCATAGCAAATTCCATCTATGAATTTGATGGAAAAGGCTTAGTGAAATTTGACTTAATGAATAAAATATTTAAAGGATTAGTAGATGCCGGCTTGATTGATCCGGAAATATTGCAAAGTCCATTAGGCATTTATGAAGATGCAAAAAATCATAAAATAATACATAACTTGTATTCTTTCAATGGTAATACTGTTAAAAAAACTATGACGGTGGATGAATGTAAAAATTTTCAGAAATGGTTTTATGATAAAATAGTGAATCAAGTTGAGAAGGATTAGTTTTAGTTTTTATTGACTTTACATCATTTAATGAGGTTGTTTTATCAAATTAAAGCAACCTCATTTTTTTTAATATCTAAGAGTAACACTGAATGTAGAAATGATCCAAGCTATGGCAATGCAATTTCGCTATTCCTGTGAATGCTATAACGAGAATTTGGGCTTAATATACTACATTAACTAATATATTGATTCTACTGTGTTATTTGATTACTGGCACTCATTTCAGTTCATCTATAGGTTTTGATGTTTTTAGTTATCCGTAATATCAGTATCTCAGCAGATAGTACAGATGTGCTAGACAGCAATAAAAAGGAGCGATGGGACAAGACGTACAAATATACTTAGGTAGATCATTTGGGATTTAAATGCTAACGCAGATGGGATCCCTCAAGAGAGACAAATAGACTAAAGTAGCTACACGCTAGGGAAATTGGAAAATATAAATCCTTCTAAATTTGTAGAAAATTCCTCTTCTTCTTGAAGTAAGTTTCTCGTATTTAAGAGAATAACTGGTTATCGGCCGGATGAATCGACAATACAAAATATGAAATTCGAAGGTTGATTTTCAGAAAAGAAATAACGGTCAATATGCCGGGAAAATTATGCAAGGTCAGATTCAACGGAGCAATATATTGATGCAGTCGTAGATGCCGTTCTTAATATGTATAAGGATAAAAGTAAAATTACTGTTGATAAAAGAGATTGCGATATCATATCTTTATCTAAGTTTTTAATATAAAGTAAATTATACGCCGAGGTACATATGTGCCTCGGTTTTTGTTCATAGGGAGCTCAGTTGATGGGAACGAGCATGGATTGCCTGTCCTACACCTCCAATTCATTTTTATTTGGCAGACAGCTTTGGAGCTTTCTGAACTGGGGGTAAAGCGGGGTTTGGGGTGCAAGGTACAACGCGAACAGGGAAGAAAAGGCAAGTGGTGCCTAATGTTATTCCAGGGGCTACGGGTTATTGGCCATTGTGTCAGGATAGACTATCAATGCTATTGGAAGAGAGGGAGATGAGTATCGATTCCCTTTTTAAATGGTGCTGCCTTTTGAGGAGAGCTGTTTTTGTCCTATTGCCTGTGGTCTTGTGCATGGGATGGTATATATGGACTTCATGGAAGGATTGGTTTCGCTGGCATGGGTCCGATATTTGAAGCGTTTCTTCCGGGGAGCGAATCGTGTGTGAAGATTGAGGACTATTCACGGAAAGCCTGTTTGGTTCTTGAAAAGCGAAGAGGCTTTCGCTGTCTGTTTTTAAAATGGTTTGAGGTTCTTTCTGCTTGTTAGGAAAGAATGTTTTTTTACTTTGGGTGAAAGTGGCCGCGAATAGAAAAAGCAGCTTGACCTGCCTTCTCCGATTGACTATAGGGAGGGGCCAAGTGGAAGCTCCCTTAGAAAGCTCTCTTGAGACTGTCTATAAAGGATTGCCGGTTTTTTAAATGCCGGGAGGGGAGGAAAGGTCTGCTGCGCAGGATTCTTCATGAACGCCAGAAGCGTTCCAGATATGGAATATTTTGCTTTTTTTCTTTATTGCATAGTTTTCTAATATTGCTTTTTTTGATGAAGTTGCGCTGTTTTCTAACATTTTTATTCTAGGCCCGTTTGATTTTATATATATAGTTTTTGGATATTGTATGAATATTTGCATGTCCATCTATAGATCAATCGAATTGCGGAAGAATACATCCGGAAGTTATAAGGTCAGACTAACCATTGACCGGGGGAGCAAGTTCTGCGGCGCCAGGAAGTCGCTCGGTCTTGGCACCCATCAGGAGGATTGTGCGTTAAGGCGCGCCTACCTGATGCGGTGCTTATTGTTCCATATGGGATGGTTTCCCGGTGGAAAGATTGCCGTCAGGAATTCCGCCGAATGCGGTATTAAGGAGGTTGTGTGGGACAGCATGGACTGCATCGGAGATTCCGGAATGTTCAGGCTCACCGGAAGGGGCTGCCGCGTCGCCACGGATGAAACGATGGTCATCTGGTTTCAAACGAATGGAGATGAGGCAGTGCAGTGTCTTCGTTTGCTTATTTCCGGATGGAGAATAGATGACCGGGCGGGTGACCTGAGGGTTTTGATTCAGGGATTACAGCATTGCGCCTCGGAACAGCGCCAGCATCCCTGCCGGATTTTGAATATTGAAATCGGGTCTGGTTCCATGATGGCAGCGCGGGACGAGTGTGTATTGAAGGGCTAGGGAGCCGGACCGTTCCGGTTAAGTCAATTTTCAAGAGGGTTTTCTGAACGGTCGGAATTGCTTTTAATATATAACGAATAAGAACATATGGATTGTTTTGAAGAACGGCGGCAGGTTCTACTGCAGGAGCTGGCCGCCCTGTCCGGGGAGGGGGCTCTGTACGGTTTTTTAATGCGCCAGGGGGAACAGTTGCCGCCCTTTGCGGAGGAATGGAAAACGGAAGCCTGCCTCCTGCGGGGATGCCAGTACCGGGTATGGCTGCGGCTGGAGCTTGCAGGCGGTCTGGTGCGGATTGATGCCGATAGCGATTCCCTCATCAGCCGAGGTTTGATGGCTCTGTGGGTGCGTCTGTTTTCCGGACTGAGGCCGGGAGAAGTGCTGGCCGCAGAGACGGATTTCCTTCATCAGGGTGTTCTTGGCGGCTGGCTGATTCCTTCCCGGGCGAATGCCCTGGGCAATATGGCCTCCAGAATCAAGTTGGGCGTGCTGCGGTTGAAGCAGGAGGCGCGGAAGGAGGCCGCAGTGTCTGGCTCTCCTTCTTCCCTGCCGGAGCTTTCCTTGGAGCCTGTTGAACAAGGCCCGTTGCGGCAGATGGAGATGTCCGGCAGTTCCTGTCATGATGATCGCAAACAGGAAAAAGAGTTCCAGCGATAGAGTTATTGATGATGAAAAAGAAAGCAAGCATTCACGTTCATTTGTTCGTTTATTCGGGAGACGCCGCCCTGGTCGGGGAGAATCTGCTGTGTGTCCGGCATGCCCTCCCCGGAGCCCATTTGGTCGTGATTGACGACGGGCGCCATCCTTGCCCGGATGAGGTGAAGGCGCAGGCGGAGGAACTGGGGGCGGAATGGCGCGTGTCCTTTTGGGAAAGAGGCGGCAATTTGAGGGGGAAGGCCTGTATTGAAGGGATGCTGGGGGAGATGCTCCGGAGCATGGACGATGAAGGGGATACCCTGGTGAAGATAGATGCGGATACGGTGATGGTGTCGGGAGATGATTTGCTGCGTTTTGCCGACCGGAGGGAGATGGTGTTCTGGGGCAGCGGTTCCGTGGAACAGCGTGTTTACGGCTGCCTGTATGCCTTGAAGGCGTATGCGGCCGTAAAAATCCGGGAGTATGTTCGCAGGCTGGAGCTGCTGCCGGACGCGCCGGAAGATATTGTGATAGGCACCAGCGCTTTTAATTTATATCCTGGAGAGGAACGGCACATGGTTTATGCTCCCTTTGGTCCGGACGCGCCGGACAGCGGGTGGACGGCGTATTACTGGGGACGTTATCCGGAGGTGAAGGGTTACCAGCGTTTCACCATGGTGACGACGGGCAATCCTCCTCCGCAGCCGCTGGACAAGCGTCACCGTTTGCCCGTCATGAAGAATTTACGGCAGATGGCGGATATCCGGCGGCGTCTGACGGGCGCCGGGCACGGTTTATAGGAAGGGATTTCTGTCTTGCCGTTGGCGTGGTTCCGGATGCAGGAAGCTCTTTGAATGAAAAACCCCCGGATGGAAGTTTTTCCATCCGGGGGTTTGTGTTTAAAGATTCCGGTTATTTTTTAGCGGGCAGTTTCACCTGGATGTGAATGTCGCGCAATTGCCGCTCTTCCGCAGCGGCGGGGGAGTCGCTCATCAGGTCCGCTCCGCGATTGTTTTTCGGGAACGCGATGACTTCACGGATAGATTCCGCGTTGCAGATCATCATGACCAGGCGGTCCAGGCCCAGCGCAAGGCCGCCGTGGGGCGGAGCGCCGAAGCTGAAGGCGTCCAGGATGTGGCCGAATTGTTCGCGGGCCTGTTCCTCCGTGACGCCGAGCGCCTTGAACATGGCGGATTGCAAGTCGCGTTCATGGATTCGGATGGAGCCGCCGCCCAGTTCCGTCCCGTTGAGCACCACGTCGTAAGCCTGGGCGCGCAGGTCTGAGGAGAGTTCTCCCTTGAGCAGTTTTTCCTCGTCTTCCTTGACGGGGCGGGTGAAGGGGTGATGGATGGCCACCCAGCGCTGTTCTTCCTCATCCCAGCCCACCAGCGGGAATTCGATGACCCACAGGAAGTCGCGTTCCGTGTTGTCCTTAAGCAGTTCCATGAATTCGGCGCATTGCAGACGCACACGGCCCAGGATATCGCAGGAGGGTTCCCACGGACCGGCCGCAAAGAGAACGAGGTCTCCGGTTTCAATGTTGAGGGCTTCCGTGAGTTTTTGCTTTTCTTCGTCGGAAAGGAATTTGGAGATGGGGCTTCTCCAGTCTTCCTCGCGCACCTTGATGTAGGCCAGGCCCTTGGCTCCGGCTTCCACGGCGGTTTTCGTCAGGGCGTCGATTTGTCCGACGGAGGCGGAGCCGAACCCCTTGGCGTTGATGGCCTTGACCACGCCTCCATTGCTTACGGCGGAGGAGAATACCTTGAACCCGCTGTTTTCAAAGATGGAGGAGACGTCCGTCAGCTTCATGCCGAAGCGGCGTTCCGGCTTGTCGGAGCCGTACTGGTCCATGGCCTCCCTCCACGTCATGCGGGGGAAGGGGGTGGGAATGTCCACGTCCAGGGATTCCTTGTACACGCGCTTGAGCAGGCCTTCCACCAGGTTGTAGATGTCTTCAGGCGTGATGAAGGAGGCTTCAATGTCCACCTGGGTGAATTCCAGCTGGCGGTCCGCACGCAGGTCTTCGTCACGGAAGCAGCGGGCGATCTGAAAGTAGCGTTCCATGCCGGCTACCATGAGCAATTGCTTGTACTGTTGCGGGGCCTGGGGGAGGGCATAGAATTTGCCGGGTGCCAGGCGGGAGGGGACCAGGAAGTCGCGCGCGCCTTCAGGCGTGGATTTGGAAAGGATGGGCGTTTCAATTTCCAGGAAGCCGTGTTCATCCAGATAGTCGCGCGTGGTCTTGGTCACGCGGTGGCGTATCTGCATGTTGCGGACCATGGACGGGCGGCGCAGGTCCAGAAAGCGGTACTTGAGGCGCAGGTCTTCATTGGAGAGGGCCCGGTCCAGCTGGAAGGGGAGCACGTCCGCCTTGTTGATGACGTTCAGGGTGTCCGCGGAGACTTCAATTTCCCCGGTCGGAAGGTCCGCATTGGTGGTGTCCACCGTGTCCGTTTTCAGGCGCGCAGCCACGGTGCCGGATATCTGGATCATGTCTTCGGAGCGGAGCTGCTGGGAGGCCTTCGCCACGTCCTGGTTGACTTCCGGGTGAAAGACTACCTGCGTGATGCCGGAGCGGTCGCGCAAGTCGATAAATATGACGCCGCCGTGGTCACGGACGGAATCTACCCAGCCGATGAGGGTGGTCGGCTTGCCGATGTTCGCAGCGCGCAATTCGCTGCAGGTATGAGTGCGGTATGAGTTCATCTTTGTTGAAAATGGAAGGGAGGAAGGAACGTATCAATCACGGCCGGTCAGGGAGGCCAGGGCGTCAAACAGGTTCTCCATGGCGACAGTGGAGGAGGAGCGCGCATGCAGGTCGCGCAGTTCCAGGGCAGGGAATTCGTCTCCCACAATCAGGGCCGCGCGCGCGCCGGATTTGACGGCTTTCTGGAGCTGGCCGTTGATTTTGGTGAGTGTGAGGGGAAGGTCCACGCTGTACCCCTGGTCCCGGAGGGCGGAGGCGATGGAGAGCATTTCCGCGCGGCGGTTTTCGGAGGCCTGCACCATGAAGACGTCGCATCCCGCGGCGGCCAGCGCCGCATCCTTCAGCGCCTTGGCATGGGGGGTCTGGTCAATGAGGTGGGTGATGACGGCATCCCCCATGGCAAACCCGGTGGCCGGCATGTCCACCGCATTGTTGGAGAGGGCGCCTACCAGCGTATCGTAGCGGCCACCGCCAGCCACGGCGCGCAGGCTGCGCTGCGTGTCAAAGATTTCAAAGACCAGCCCGGTGTAGTAGGCCAGGCCGCGCACCACGGAGAGGTCCAGCCTGACGTAGCCGTCCAGTCCGCGGGCTTCCAGGTCTTTCAGCAGGATGTCATAGCGTTCGGAGGCTCCGGCGGGCGGGTTCTCAATGAAGGCCACCAGGTCGCCGCGGCTGATGTGGAAGGAGTCCAGCTTGCGCTGGCATTCTTCCGGACGGTCGCGTTCAAATTTGTCCACAATGCCCAGAAAGGCGGGAATGTCCTGTTCCTGCACGCCGTGTTCCGCGGCAAACCTGATCCAGGCTTCGCGGTCGGAGACGCGTACGATGAAGTCGTTCTGCGTAAAGCCCAGCTCCCTCATGCAGTCGATGGCCAGGGCAATCAGTTCAGAGTCCGCCCACGCGGAGCCTTCCCCAAGAATGTCCGCATTGAATTGGTAGAATTCGCGCAGGCGTCCTTTCTGCGGTTTTTCGTAACGGAAGCAGGAGCCGATTTCAAACCACTTGAGCGGCTTGGTGTATTCCCGCTGGTAGGCGGCGGCGATGCGGCCCAGGGAGGCGGTGAGTTCCGGACGGATGGTGATGTCCCTGTCTCCCTGGTCCGTAAAGCGGAAGAGCTGGGTGGGCAGTTCGCCCCCGCTCTTTTTAAGGTAAAGCTCCGTGGCTTCCACGGTCGGGCCTTCCCATTCCAGGAATCCATAGCGGTGCGCCACCCTCTTCCATGCGTTAAAGAGATAGTTGCGCACGGCGCAGTCCGCCGGTGCAAAATCACGGAATCCGGGAAGTGGTTGAAAGCGAGCGTCTGGCATAACCTGGGAAAAAGGATGTTGTCTGAGGACGAAACAGTTTACAGAATTCCCATGCCTTGGCAAGTCCACATGCTTACGATGAAGGAATTTCAACGGAAGGCCGTTTATCGGAATATGCCTCCTCAACGTCCATGATTGTTTTTATTTTTCTCTCTTCCAGCGGAGAACCTTTCCGGGAGGACGGCGTTCTGCCTCCATCCCCGGAATCCTTTATAGGAGGTTGGGCCATGTGGCGTGGAAAGCTTTATATGATATTAAAGTTTTCAGAGTTGAAGTTGCTGTAGAATCTGCCCTGCGTGGCGGTAAACCGCAAGACGCAATAATCCGGGTCGGTCACTCCCTCCGGGTAGTACATGGTGTCACCCTCCCTCCAAATCATTTCCTTATAGATGCTGTCCTCCAGCACTTCCATGGAGCCGAGAAGCATGACGCCTCTGAAGAATCTCCGGTCACAAAAGTAAATGCAGGCTTTCGGGTTGTCTTGATATTGCCTTGCACGCATGGAGGAGGTGTTGGTGGTGAAGTAGAAGACCTTGATGCCTTCCCTTTTCCGGGGCGGCAGCATGGCTTTCGTATTCGGATAGCCCTGTTCATCAATAGAGCTGATGAATGCCACTTTCTGATGGTCAATGAGATTTCCCACTGTTGCTTCCGCGTTTTTCATTGCTGTTTTCCTGATTGGGATGGTAGGCCAGAAGAGCCGCATTGTAAACTTGTCTTATTTATTCGGACTGTTTCTTTAAACGGTTTTTCCGGGAATTGTTTGATAGCGTATTCTGCCCCGGGATGTCCGGGCCTGAAATGAGGTTCAAGGGGAGTTTGACCTTGCCGTCTCCAGGATATGACGTAGGATAAATGAGATTTTTTCTCTTTTTTGGAATCTAATATCAGTATTGATTATGTGTAAAGAATGCGGATGCGGAGGTGAGCACACCCATGAAAGTCACGGCCACGGCATGGATGTCCATGTTCCTGTGTTGGACGCCAATGACCGGCTGGCAGAGCGCAACAGAGGTTTTTTCGCAGCAAAGAATCTTCTGGTTATCAATGTTTTTTCTTCCCCCGGGTCCGGCAAGACCTCTCTGCTGCAGAAGACGGCGGAGATGCTCCGCGGCCGTGTGCGCATGGGGGTGATCGTGGGGGATCTGGCGACGGATAATGATGCGGAACGCCTGAGCCGTGCGGATATTCCCGTGGTGCAGATTACGACGGGCACCATGTGTCATCTGGACGCCCGCATGATTGCAGAAGCCATGAAGAAGATGCCTCTGAACGATCTTGACGTTCTGATTATTGAGAACGTGGGCAATCTGGTTTGCCCGGCTTCCTATGATCTGGGGGAAGGCATGCGCGTGGTGTTGCTTTCCGTGACGGAAGGGGAGGACAAGCCGTTGAAGTATCCTCCCATGTTCCATTCCGCGGATGTGGCCCTGGTGACCAAGTCCGATCTGGCGGATGCCGTGGATTTTGACCGGGACGCCGCCCTGGCCGCCCTGAACAAGGTAGCCCATCATGCGCACGTGATTGAGTTGTCCTCCAAGACCGGAGAGGGAATGGACGCGTGGTGCGACGAGATTGTGGAACGCGCGCGCCGCGTCCGGGAAGGCAGGATCCAGCACCATGGCCATCACCACCATTGAACAGGCCGCTGCGGCGTTGAAGTTTGAGATAGCCGGCATCGTCCAGGGGGTCGGTTTCCGTCCCCATGTGTACCGTTTGGCTGTGCGGCACGGATTGAAGGGGTTCGTGCGCAATACGGAGTCCGGCGTGGAAATCCATGTGGAGGGGAAGCCCGGCGCTCCGGAACGTTTTTTTGCCGCGCTGATGGATACTTTGCCGGAGCACGCCCGCGTGTATGGCGTGGAGCAGACCGTGTGCGAGCCTGCCGGGTTTGAAGAGTTCCGCATTGTGGAAAGCGATTCTACTCCCGGCGGCGTTCCGATGATGCTGCCGGACCTGGCCCCGTGTCCGGAGTGCCTGAAGGAGATGCGCGACCCCGCCTCCCGACGGTATCATTACCCGTTTACCAATTGCACGCACTGCGGCCCCCGCTATTCCATTATTGAGGAGATGCCGTATGACCGTGCGGGCACCAGCATGAAGAAGTTCCAGATGTGCCCGGAGTGCCTGAGGGAGTACCGGGATGTGGAGGACAGGCGTTTCCATGCCCAGCCCATAGGCTGCCCGTCGTGCGGCCCTTCCATGAAGGTGCTGTTTTCAGATGGTTCCGAACTGGGGTTCGGCCACGGGTTTGACACTCCCGCGGAACAGGTGGCGTGGGTGCTGGCGGACGGCCTGATCGTGGCTCTGCTGGGCGTGGGCGGCTTTCAACTGCTGGCGGACGCTTCTTCGGAAGCCGCCGTCAGGCGTCTCCGCAGGCTGAAGGAGCGGGATGCCAAGCCCTTTGCCGTGATGGTGCCGGATGTGGACGCGGCGGGGAAGCTGTGCCGTTTGTCGGAGGAGGAGAAGCGCCTGCTGGCTTCTCCGGCGGCCCCCATCGTACTGGCTCCCGGAAGGAAGGATGTGGACCTGGCTCCTTCCGTGTGCATGTTCAGCCGTTTTGTGGGGGTGATGCTTCCGTCCTCCCCCCTTCATGCCCTGCTGATGGATGTATGGAGAAAGCCCCTGGTGGTGACCAGCGGCAATCTGAGCGGGGAGCCCCTGTGCATTTCCGTGGAGGAAGGCTTGCAGAAACTGGGCCATGTGGCGGATGTGTTTTTTGTGCATGACCGTCCGGTCGTGCGGCCCGTGGATGATTCCGTGGTCCGCGTCATGGACGGAAGGGCCATGATGGTGCGCCGTGCCCGCGGGTATGCTCCGCGGCCCGTGTGGCGCACGTCTGCAGAAGCTCCCGACGTTCTTGCGCTGGGCTCCGGGTTGAAGAATACCGTTTGCTGGCTGAAGAACGGCGTGGCCGTCATGAGCCAGCATCTGGGCGATCTTGACAGCGCGGCTTCCCTGAACGCGTTTGAACGGACGGTGGAGACGCTGGGGCGCACGCTGGGTGCTGTGCCGCAGGTGATTGCCGTGGACGCCCATCCGGACGGCCCGTCGTTTACCCTGGGCAGGCGTCTGGCGCGGGCATGGAATGTGGAAGTCGTTCCGGTGCAGCATCATCAGGCCCATGTTCTGGCCTGTGCCGTGGAGAATGAGACGCCGTTGCCCGCCCTGGGCGCGGCCTGGGACGGCACGGGATTCGGCACGGACGGGACGGTATGGGGCGGAGAGTTTTTTGTGATGGAGGAGGAAGGCGCTCCCCGCAGAGTGGCGCGGCTCAGGCCGTTTTTGCTGCCCGGGGGGGATGAAGCGGTCCGGGAACCTGCCCGGTGCGCCTGTTCCCTGGCGCGGCAGATGGCGCCGTGGCGCACGGATGGGCTTGAACAACGTCTGCAGGGTGGAATGACCTTGCAGAAGCGGGAAGCCCTGGAGGCGATGATGGCCCGTAATATTCAAGCTCCCGCCACTTCATCCATGGGGCGCCTGTTTGACGCCATGGCTTTCTGGTGCGGCTTTGACGGCGTGGCGGGATGCGAAGGGCATGCCGCCATGATGCTGGAGTCATGGGCTGCGGCGGTTTCCGGGGAAGAAATGCCGGGGGAACCGTATGAATGGGTCATGCATGAGGAGGGCGGCCTGCTGGAACTGGATTGGCGCCCGATGCTGAAAGCCGTGGACGATGACCTGCTGAGAGGCGTTTCCCGCGGCTGCATCGCCCGGAAGTTTCATGAGAGCCTGGTGAACCTGGCTTTTGACGTGGCGGAGCGTTTCTCATTGGACAGGCTGGTGCTGGGCGGCGGATGTTTTCAGAATGCCTTTTTGCTTGAAGGCCTGGCGGGAATGGCACAGTCTAGAAGGTGCCAGTTGTCCCTGCCGCAGCGGGTGCCGTGCAATGACGGGGGAATTTCCCTGGGGCAGGCTGCGGCAGTCGTGCGCCAATGGAAAGGATAATAATATGTGTTTGGCTGTTCCCGGAAAGATCGTGAGCATTAATGAGACGGACCCGCTGTTCAGGCTGGGAGTGGTTGATTTCGGCGGCGTGACCCGTGAAGTGAACCTGGCCTGCGTGCCGGAGGCCGTCCTGGGGGATTACGTTATTGTTCATGTAGGGATGGCCCTGAGCGTGCTGGATAAGGAGACCGCGCTTCAAACCCGTAGGGAAATGCGGGAGATCGTGGAGAATACCGATCCCGTGTAAGGGGAGGGTCGTTTGCCGGATTGAACATTTTTAATGGCTTATGCAGGAGGAAGTTCAGCAGTTGCTTGAGGAGCTGCGCCATGCCGTGACGCGTCCGTGGGCGGTGATGGAGGTGTGCGGGGGACAGACGCATGCGATTGCCTCCCTGGGGCTTGAGGAGCTGCTTCCTCCTGGGCTTCGTCTGATTCACGGCCCCGGCTGTCCGGTTTGCGTTACTTCGGTGGATTTGATTGACCAGGCCGTGGAGTTAAGCCTGCGGCCCGGCGTGGTTTTGTGCAGCTACGGGGATATGATGCGGGTGCCGGGCTCCCGCGGAGATTTGTTTTCCGCCAAGGCTCGCGGCGGGGACGTGCTTTTAATGTATTCACCGCTGGAGGCGGTTGCTTTCGCTGGGAGCCATCCGGAAGCGGAAGTGGTATTTTTCGCCGTAGGATTTGAGACGACTGCTCCGGCCACGGCTCTTGCCATGCAGCAGGCCCGCGCGCTGGGTTACGCCAATTTTTCCGTGCTCTGTGCCCATGTGCAGGTTCCCCCCGCACTGGAATGGCTGATGGATCAGGACGAGGGAAGGCCGGACGCCTTTCTGGCCCCCGGCCATGTCTGCGCCATCATGGGGGAGGAGGATTACGGCCGTTTGGCCGCTCGTTACCGGACGCCCATGGCGGTGACGGGGTTTGAGGCTCCGGACCTGCTCCGCGGCATCCTGATGTGCGTCCGCCAGTTGGAGAACGGGGATTGCACGGTTCAGAATGCCTACGGGCGCTATGTGAAGCCGGAGGGGAACAGGGCGGCGCAGGAAAGGATGAAAGAGGTTTTTGAGCCGGAAGACCGCCATTGGCGCGGCCTGGGCCTGATTCCCGGCGGCGGCATGAGGCTGCGCCGGGAGTGGGAGGGCATGGATGCCGCCCTGCGTTTCGAATGCGGAAAAAGCGCCCATGGCGCGGATGAAGCTTCCGGATGCCTGGCCGGCCAGGTGCTGAGGGGGCTGATTCGTCCTGCGGAGTGCCCGTTTTTCGGCACGTCCTGTACGCCGCTGGCTCCCCTGGGCGCGCCCATGGTGTCTGGGGAAGGGGCCTGCGCCGCCTATTACCGTTATAAAAGAAGTTGATTCCATGTTTGAATGTCCTGTTCCGGAACCTGTTTCCGACCGTATCCAGATGGCCCACGGCGGCGGAGGCCGTCTGATGAATGACCTGATCCGTTCCGTCTTTCTGAATGCGTTCGGCACTCCCTCCGGCGGCGTGCAGAATGATGCGGCCGTTCTGGATTTTCCGCCGGGGCGGCTGGCGATGACCACGGATAGCTTTGTGGTGCAGCCTCTGGAGTTTCCGGGAGGGAGCATCGGTTCCCTGGCGGTGCACGGCACGGTGAATGATCTCGCCATGGGCGGCGCGGACCCGTTGTACTTGACGGCAGGCTTTATCCTGGAAGAAGGGCTTCCGCTGGAGGCGCTGAACCGCGTGGTGCAGGATATGGCGGCGGCGGCGCGCGCGGCGGGCGTCCGCATCGTGACGGGAGATACAAAAGTGGTGGAGCGCGGAAAGGGTGACGGCATTTATATTAATACCGCCGGGGCGGGCGTGGTGCGCCATGGGTTGGAAATCAGCCCTTCTTCCGTCCGTCCGGGGGATTCCGTGCTGGTCAGCGGTGATCTGGGGAGGCACGGCATGACGATCATGAGCCTGCGGGCCGGGTTGTCCTTCGGGGAGGGACTGGAAAGTGATTCCGCCCCGCTGCATGAATCCGTGGCTGCCGTCGTCCGGGCCGGAATCCCCGTGCATTGCCTGCGTGACGTGACCCGTGGCGGGTTAACCGCCACGCTCTCGGAAATTGCGGAGTCCTCCGGCCTGACGGTGAAACTGGATGAAGTGTCCATTCCCGTGCGGGAGGATGTCAGAGCAGCCTGCGGCCTGCTGGGGCTGGACCCTCTTCAAGTGGCCTGTGAAGGCCGTTATCTGGCTATTCTTCCCCGGGAGCATGAGGAAGAGGCCCTGCGCCTGATGCGCGGCTGCGGCGTGTCCGCCGGGGCCTGCGCGATAGGCCGTGTGGAAGAGTTTGGAACGGCGCCCCTGCTGATGACGGGGCGGCTGGGGGTGGAACGGGTGCTGGGCATGCCTTCCGGGATGCAGCTGCCCCGCATTTGCTGATGCTTCCCGCGGTTTCCTCCGGCGTTGCATTTCCGGCTTTTTGGCAGGGAAGCGGTTGGGGCCGCCTCCCTGCCGGTCTGGCATTTCATAGGGATTTGCCGGAGCGGCTGCGTGTACTTCCGGAGAAGCTACAGCCGGCTTGGTATTGGGGGAGTTGGTTGTTGGAAGATGGTCAGGAGAGTTCCGCGTTTCCGGCTCCGGCGTCCGGCAGCGTCTTTAATGCCGCTTTGGCCTGGGTATGGTCCTGGGAGGCCGCCTTTTCCAGCCATTCCCTGGCGGTGGCCAGGTTCTTTTCCACGCCGAAGCCGTGCTGGTAGATGATGCCCAGGTTGTATTGTTCGGAGGCATAGCCGGCTCTGGCTGCCCGAAGGTTCCTGTTCTGCCATTCCCTGGCTTCAGCTTCGGTGAAATCCTGGTTCTTGCAGAATTGTTCCCATGTTTTTCCGAATTTCATGGCAGCCCGCGCAAATCCCATCAGGGCCGCTTTTTTAGTGTGTTCATCCGCCAGGCTCGCGTTCTTTTCCACGCCGGCGGGTCCCAGCCGGTACAGGTAGGCCAGTCCCCAGTATCCGTTGGGGCTGCCCAGGTCTGCGGCTTTCTGGAAGAGCTGGAGCGCGTCCTGATATTTTTTATGGGACATGGCGAACACCGCATTGGCCAGGAAGCGTTCCGCCTTGGTGAATTCGTAAAATTCGGGAATGGCGGCCCATTCGGATTTGAGTTTGTCCCTGTCCTTTTTGGACTTGGGCGGCATGCCGGCAGGCGGGGAAATCCGGAAAACGGGAATGTAGCCGGAGGCCCCCATGTTGGCCAGGCCGGCCATCAGGAAGCAGCCCGGCTGAATGCGCCACATGTGCATGTACAGCACGCGTTCCGCGGGCAGGGACTCCTTCTCAATCCAGTCCGGCAGATTCATGGGCGGGCCATAGAGGCCCGTCAGCCCGTTCAGCATGCGCTTGTACAGGGATTTCAGGCGCGTATCGTATTCGTCCTTGCCTGCCTTGGTGCTGGAGTAAAAGGAGACGGCTCTCAGGCCTCCATCCTTGTTGTACTCAAAATGAAGTGAAAAGAAAAGGCCGCCAATGGGCTTTTTCGTTTTGTAGGCGCCGTTCAATCCAGTGCGGCTCAGGTAGGCGTCCGTTCCCGGACCTTCCAGGGATTTGCAGGCTTTCAGGGAACTCAGAAGCTGGGCTTCCTGCAAGCCTGTTTCCAGAGGGCCGTAAAGCGGCGAGGCGGTACAGCAGGCGGATGCATAAAGCATGGCTGCATAGCGATAGCAATCTATCAATTTCATTGGGGGAATGGGGTAGGGGTGGGGGTCGGTTGTTTCAATAGCGAATTAGGAATCCGGATGAAATGGCCGACAGCGCTAAAATAAGATGAACAATCATTATATTCAAGTATTTATGCTTTATTCTAACAAACATATTTTATCAAGGCTTTCGTCTAGGAAAATACTGGATTGATTTGGAGAAACAGGCTTGATATGAAAAACTAGTATTGACGCCGGATTCCTAATCCGGGGTGTTTAAAGCAGGTTGAAGGATAATATGCAAGAGTATCAGGAGCAATGAAGTAGATAACCGGCTGCGGTTTCCGGACCGGGAAAAGGCAGAGATAAGCATCCGGCGTTCCGCCACGTTTTCCCGGCTTTCAGAACATGGGAATCATTATTATTTTTATTAAAAATCTTTCTAAATATTCCTTCATTTCCGTTTTATGTATCCCGTATGCATGCATTTTGGCGGATTATAAATCCGGCTGTCGGGAAGGAATAATTTTTTTAATAAATAATAGAAACATTATCAATGGTTAATAAGAATATCAGATTTCACGGCCTTTGGATTCCATTGTGTTTTTTCCCGTCCTGGATACGATGAAAATCATTTTTTCTCAAAAAATTTGGTTGACGGCGGATTTATAATGCGCGGATGACCGCATGTAGTTTCAGAGCGTCTGATATTCAATGATTCGTCTGTTTTTTTACGGAAATGTGCGGTTTTGGCGGCGGCACCTTCCAAACAGGGAGTGGGGGAGGCCGCCTCCTCTGTTCGGTTTCCCGTGCAGGAAAAGCGGGGGGGACATGCCGGAATCTGTCCGGCACGGTTGTTTCTCCTGCTGGGGACGGGGACGGATGACAGCAGCCTGTGACGGTTTCGTTTCCCTCCTCAGCTTGCCTGGGAAGGCCTTTCTGCCCATGGTGCCGCCGCATGAGAATTGATGTGGCAACGGATACGTATGAACCTGACGTGAATGGAGTGGCCCTGACGCTGGAGCGGCTGGTCCGGGGGCTTCGGACGCGGGGGCATCTGGTGCATGTGTTGAGGGCTTCCGGGAGGGACGGAGCTTCCGTTCCCGGAGAGACGGCCATGCCGTCTCTCTCCCTCCCCATGTATCATGAGGTGAAAATAGGGCTGCCTTCCGCAGAAAGGTTCCGCTCCAGATGGATGAAGAAGAGGCCGGATGTGGTTTATGTTGCCACGGAAAGCCCCATGGGGGCCTCCGCCGTGAAGGCCGCTCGCGCTCTGGAGATTCCCGTGGTGATGGGATTCCACACCAATTTTCACCAGTACATGAAGGATTACCATTTCTCCAGGCTGGAAACCGCCGCCGTGAATTACCTGCGCAAGCTCCACAACCGGGCAGGGATGACGGTGGTGCCCACGGAGGAGATGCGCCGCGCGCTGGAGGGGTTGGGATTTGAACGCCTCTCCGTAATGGGGCGCGGGGTGGATGCCGCCTTGTTTGACCCTGCCAGGAGGGATGCCGGCCTGCGCCAGTCATGGGGCGCCTGGCGGGATGAAGTGGTGTTCGGCGTGGTGGGGCGTCTGGCCCGGGAGAAGAACCTGGTGACGGCCCTGGGACTGTACACGCGCCTGCAGCGGGAGTTCCCGGCCTGCGGCATGAAGATGGTCGTGGTGGGGGACGGTCCCATGATGAGCAGCCTGCGCAGTGAGTTTCCGGACGCCGTGTTTTGCGGAATGCGCAGCGGGGAGGACCTCGCGCGCCATTACGCCGCCATGGACGTGCTGCTCTTCGCCAGTGAGACGGAGACCTTCGGGAACGTTCTGCTGGAAGGGATGGCCAGCGGCCTGGCTACGGTCAGCTACCGGTACGCCGCTTCTGCGGATGTGGTGCTGGACGGCATCAACGGCCTTCAGGCGGAGAAGGGGGACGCGGAGGGTTTTTACTCCGCCATGCGCCGTCTGCTGGAGGACAGGGGGATGATCCGGAGACTCGGCGAACAGGCCCGCAGGACCGTGCGCGCCAGAGCGTGGGATTCCATCCATGACAGGTTTGAAGAACTGCTGGCCTCCGTGGCGCGGGAGGAGAATGGAACCGGCTACGCCCGCCCCCCGCGGGATGCGGTGCTGGAATGCCGCACGGTCTTTTTGTCAGACCTCCATCTGGGCACGAAGGATTGCAAGGCGGACGAATGCCGGAGGTTCCTGAAGCATGTCCGTGCGGAAAAAATAGTTCTGGTAGGGGATATTGTGGACGCCTGGGCCCTCTCCCGCGGCAGCCGCTGGCGCAGGCGGCATACGCGCCTGATCCGCACCCTGCTGAAAAAGATGGAGCAGGAGGATGTGGAAGTGCTGTACCTGCGCGGGAACCACGACGATATTCTGGAAAAATTCCTTCCCTTTCATCTGGGCGGCCTGAAAATGGCCAAGGAGTACGTGCACCGGGCGGCGGACGGCAGGCGTTACCTGTGCGTGCACGGAGACGGTTTTGACGCCATCTCCACCAACCACCGGTGGCTGGCGATGCTCGGCTCCCTGGGCTACGACGTTCTGCTGACGGTCAACCGGCTTTACAATAAATACCGCGCCTGGCGGGGCAGGGAATATTATTCCGTCTCCCGCGCCATCAAGAGCCGCGTGAAATCCGCCGTCAATTTCATTGGGAAATATGAGGAGCAGCTCCAGAATCTGGCGGTGAAAAGGCAGTGTGACGGTATCATTGCCGGGCATGTGCATCATCCGGCGGATACCATGGTGGGGGAGGTGCGGTACCTGAATTGCGGGGACTGGGTGGAAACCATGAGCGCGGTGGTGGAATACGGGGACGGCCGCATGGAAACGCTGCTTTACAAGGATTTCATGAAACGCCTGGCTTACGGCAAATGCGGAACCGGAGCCGGAGCGGAAGCTTCCTCCTGCAAGGAGGCTTCGTGACGGGCGCCGGGGACAGGCGTCCGGAGGGTGTGGGACAAAATGGCCGCGTGTGACATTTTGTCTCTTTTTGGTGTGACAATATGTCCCATTGCTGCTCGGCAGGAAAAAGAGCGGACGAAATGATGCGATGTTATAATACGATGAATTTATGTTGTTTATGTTTATTTTTCAACAGGGCTTACAAGGCTGGCATGCCATTTGCAGAAAGAAAGGCAAGAACATGAGTTTGCCTGCATGACACTTCAGGTCATGGGGAAATCAAATCTCAACGAAATCCATTTAAAACAATCTAAGATAACGATATGGCTAAAATATTAGGAATCGACTTGGGCACGACCAACTCGTGCATGGCTGTGATGGAAGGCGGTCAGGGTACCGTACTTGAAAACAGCGAAGGTGCGCGCACCACTCCCTCCATTGTTGCCTTCACCAAGAGCGGTGAACGCCTCGTGGGGCAGGCCGCCAAACGTCAGGCGGTGACCAATCCGAAAAACACCGTGTTTTCCTCCAAGCGCCTCATCGGCCGCAAGTACAGCGAGCTGACGGAAGAAGATAAGAAGGTGCCTTATGAAATTGTGGAGGCCCACAACGGGGACGCCTATATCCGCGTGGACGTAGGCGGGGAAAAGAAGACTTTTTCTCCCCAGGAAATCGCCTCCATGGTCCTGGCCAAGCTGAAGGCCGACGCGGAATCCAAGCTGGGTGAGACGATCACGGAAGCCGTGATTACTGTTCCCGCCTATTTCAATGACGCCCAGCGCAACGCGACCAAGGCCGCCGGTGAAATCGCCGGCTTGAAGGTGCGCCGCATCATCAATGAACCGACGGCTGCTGCCCTGGCTTACGGCCTGGACAAGAAGTCCAATGAAAACATTGCCGTGTACGACCTCGGCGGCGGCACCTTCGATATTTCCGTGCTGGAAATCGGTGACGGCGTGTTTGAAGTGAAGGCTTCCGACGGCGACACCCACTTGGGCGGCGACGACTGGGACAACGCGATCATCACCTGGATCATGGACGAGTTCAAGAAGGACTCCGGCATGGATCTTTCCAACCAGCCGGACGCCATCCAGCGCATCAAGGAAGAAGCTGAAAAGGCCAAGATCGCCCTTTCCTCCACCCAGAGCTATGACATCAGCCTGCCGTTCATCACGGCGGACGCTTCCGGACCCAAGCACATCCAGCTGACGCTGAGCCGTCCCAAGCTGGAACAGCTCACGGAAGACCTGCTGGACCGTACCCGCAAGCCCGTGCTGGACTGCATCGCCGCCTCCGGCCTGAAGACCGGGGACATTGACGAACTGGTGCTGGTGGGCGGCATGACCCGCATGCCCGCCGTTCAGGAAATGGCCCATACGCTGGCTGGCAAGGAACCCCACAAGGGCGTGAACCCGGATGAAGTGGTGGCCGTAGGCGCCGCTATCCAGGGCGGCGTGCTCCAGGGGGACGTCAACGATGTGCTTCTGCTGGACGTGACCCCGCTGACCCTGTCCATTGAAACGATGGGCGGCATCGCTACGCCGATGATCGAGCGCAACACGACCATTCCGGTGCGCAAGAGCCAGGTGTTCTCCACCGCCGCGGACAACCAGCCCGCCGTGGACATCCGCATCTGCCAGGGTGAACGCAAGATGTTTGAGGACAACAAGCTTCTCGGCAACTTCAAGCTGGACGGCATCTCCGCCGCTCCGCGCGGCGTGCCGCAGATTGAAGTGACCTTTGACATTGACGCCAACGGCATTCTGCACGTCTCCGCCAAGGACAAGGGCACCGGCAAGGAACAGAAGATTTCCATCCAGGGCTCCAGCGGCCTTTCCAAGGATGAAATCGAACGCGCCAAGCGTGATGCGGAAGCCCATGCGGAAGAAGACAAGAAGCGGGCTGAGGAAATTGACACCGTCAACCAGGCGGACTCCCTCTGCTTCTCCGTGGAACGCCAGCTCAAGGACATGGGGGACAAGATTCCCGCAGACCTCAAGCGCGAGATCGAAGACAAGGTGATGCACCTCAAGGAAGCCATCTCCAAAAAGGAATACACCGCGATCAAGGCCGGGAAGGAAGACCTGGAATCCCGTCTGGAAGCCCTTTACAAGGCAGCGGAAGCCGCCCAGCAGTCCGCCGGTGCAGCCGGCCCCATGCCGGGAGCCGCTCCGGAGGAAGAAGCTTCCGACGGCCCCCGCAAGGCGAAAGGCCGCGTGGTGGACGCCGAAATCGTCGACGACGACAAATAAGCAACCCCTTCCCGCCGGAGGGGGGAGCAACTTCCCCTCCGGCGGAACATTACATCCATATATTCATCTATAACAACACAAAAACAACATACTATGGCAAACATCAAACCCCTAGGACAACGTGTGCTGGTCAAGCGCATTGAAGCTGAAACCAAGACGGCCGGCGGCCTGTTCCTGCCGGACACCGCCAAGGAAAAACCCCAGGAAGCCGAAGTGATCTCCGTAGGCACCGGCGGCCGCGATGACAAGGGCGCCTTGATTGAATTCACCGTGAAGCCGGGCGACCACGTTCTTATTTCCAAGTACGGCGGCACGGAAATCAAGCTGGACGGAGAAGACTACCTCATCCTGTCTGAAAACGACATTCTGGCCATCATTGGCTAAATCACACGACACACTCACTCAACATCATTTTAAAATAACCTGATATTATGGCTAAACAAATCCAATTTGACGAAACCGCCCGCCAGGCTCTGCTCCGCGGCGTGGAACAGATTGCCAAGGCTGTCAAGAGCACGCTGGGGCCTGCCGGCCGCAACGTGGTGATCGACAAGAAATTCGGTTCCCCCCTCATCACCAAGGACGGCGTGACCGTCGCCAAGGAAATCGAACTGGAAGACCCGTTTGAAAACATGGGCGCCCAGCTTGTCCGGGAAGTCTCCTCCAAGACCAACGACGTGGCCGGGGACGGCACCACCACCGCCACCGTGCTGGCTGAAAGCATTTACCGCGAAGGCCTGCGCAACGTCACCGCCGGCGCCAACCCCATCTCCCTCCAGAGGGGCATCATGAAGGCCGCGGACGCCGTGGTGGAAGAACTCAAGAAGATCAGCAAGCCTGTTGACTCCAGCAAGGAAGTGGCCCAGGTTGCCACCGTTTCCGCCAACTGGGACGCCGAAATCGGCCACATCATCGCGGAAGCCATGGACAAGGTGGGCAAGGACGGCACCATTACCGTGGAAGAAGCCAAGGGCATTGAAACCACGCTGGACGTGGTGGAAGGCATGCAGTTCGACAAGGGCTACCTGTCCCCCTACTTCGTGACCAACGCGGAAACGATGGAAGCGGTGCTGGAAAACCCTTACATCCTCATCCACGAAAAGAAGATCAACAACCTGAAGGACTTCCTTCCGCTGCTTGAAAAAGTGGCCAAGAGCGGCCGTCCCTTCCTGGTCATCGCGGAAGACATTGAAGGCGAAGCTCTCGCTACCCTGGTGGTCAACCGCCTGCGCGGCGTGCTGAACATCTGCGCGGTTAAGGCTCCCGGCTTCGGCGACCGCCGCAAGGCCATGATGGAAGACATTGCCATCCTGACCGGCGGCAAGTGCATCACGGAAGACCTGGGCATCAAGCTGGAAAACGTGGGCATTGAAGACCTCGGCCAGGCCAAGCGCGTGGTCGTCTCCAAGGATGAAACCGTCATCGTGGAAGGCGCCGGCAAGTCTGCGGACATTGAAGGCCGCATCTCCCAGATCCGCCACCAGATCAAGGACACCACGTCCGACTACGACCGTGAAAAACTCCAGGAACGCCTGGCCAAGCTGGCCGGCGGCGTGGCCGTCATCCATGTGGGTGCCGCTACGGAAACGGAAATGAAGGAAAAGAAGGCCCGTGTGGACGACGCCCTGCACGCCACCCGCGCTGCGGTGGAAGAAGGCATCGTTCCCGGCGGCGGCGTGGCCCTGATCCGCGCCCAGAAAGCCATTGACACCCTCAAGCTGGAAGGCGACGAGGAAACCGGCGCTCAAATCGTCTATCGTGCGGTGGAAGCTCCGCTCCGCCAACTGGCCAGCAATGCCGGCCGTGAAGGCGCCCTCATCGTCGCCAAGGTGAAGGGGATGAAGAAAGCGGCCGACGGCTACAACGTAGCCACGGACAAATATGAAGACCTGCTCACCGCTGGTGTGGTGGACCCGACCAAGGTAACCCGTTCCGCCCTGCAGAACGCGGCTTCCATCGCCGGCCTGCTGCTTACCACGGAATGCGTCATTGCCGACAAGCCCGAGAAGAAGGGCTGCGGATGCGGCTCCGGCGCTCCCGACATGGGCGGCATGGGAGGAATGGGCGGCATGGGCATGATGTAAGCCCCCCGTCCGTTTCTGCGAGACACGGCAATCGACTTCAAGGCTCCCCGGTTTTCCGGGGGGCCTTTTTGTATGGAGGGCGCCGGAACCTTCCGTTTTTTTGCTTTTCCCGTATGGGAAACGCTTCTCTTTCGGAAGGCGGCAGCCGCCACTCCGCGGGAAGGGATTTCAGGAAGATGGGCCGTGGCTGCCGGAGAACCGGAGGAAAACCAGGCTCCGGAAGTGCCCGGAAGAAACGGAAGATTTCACGGGAAGCAGGTGTAGCGCTATGGTTTTTATTGAAAATCATATTGTTGCATCAATGTGACGGAATGTTCACGTTTTAAAACGGGCGTGCGGAAGCGGCCTCCTGTAATAGAGGGCCGTTTATTACGCTTATGGACCCAATCTATTACTTCATCATAGGGCTGATTCTGGTGCTCTCCTGCTTTGACCTCGTCGTCGGGGTCTCCAATGACGCCGCCAACTTCCTGAACTCCGCCGTCGGTTCCAAGGCCGCGCCGCGCAGGACGATCATACTGGTGGCCGCCCTGGGCATCATCATCGGCTCCCTGTTCTCCAGCGGCATGATGGAAATCGCCAGAAGCGGCGTATTCATGCCGGCCCAGTTCACCTTCCATGACATCATGCTGATATTCCTGGCGGTGATGCTGACGGACGTGATTCTGCTGGACGTCTTCAACACCTTCGGTCTTCCCACCTCCACCACGGTTTCCATCGTCTTTGAACTGCTGGGCGGCGCCGTGGCGGTTGCCCTGTTCAAAATCTGGTCCGCAGAGCCGGGCGCAGCGCAGGAACTGTCCAGCTACATCAACTCCTCCAAGGCGCTGGCGATCATCTCCGGCATCTTCTCCTCCGTCTTCGTCGCCTTCATTTGCGGGATAACGGTCATGTGGATTTCCCGCCTCATCTTCTCCTTCAACTACAAAAAATCATTCAAATACCTGGGGGCCGTCTGGTGCGGCTTGGCCCTGACGGCCATCACCTACTTCGCCATCTTCAAGGGGCTGAAAGGCAGTACGCTGGTCACCAAGGACATGATCCGCCACCTGGACGCCCACATCTGGCTGTACGTATGCTGCAGCCTGGTATTCTGGACCGTCCTGATGGCCGTTCTCCAGAACATTTGCAAAATCAACATCCTGAAAATATCCGTCCTGGCGGGCACCATGGCCCTGGCGCTCTCCTTTGCCGGAAACGACCTGGTCAACTTCATCGGCGTTTTCATGGCGGGGCAGTCCTCCATGGAGATAGCGTCCGCCGCTGCGGCGCAGGGCGCGGACCTTTCCACCCTCACCATGGGCGGCCTCATGGTCCCCGTCACGGCGGACTGGCGCTACCTGCTGGGCGCGGGCGTCATCATGGTGCTGGCCCTCATGTTCTCCAAAAAGGCGCAGACCGTCACGGATACGGAGGTCAACCTGGCGAGGCAGGGCGGGGGCGTGGAGCGGTTCGGCTCCGTCCCCCCGGCCCGCATGGCCGTGCGCTATGCGTTGAACGCCTCCCGCGCGGTGGAAAAAATCATGCCCGCCTGCGTGGGAAGATTCATTGAAAAACGTTTCCAGCCCGTGCCGGACGGCCCGGATAACGGGGCCTCCTTTGACCTGATCCGCGCTTCCGTGAATTTGACGGTCGCCGCCCTGCTGATCTCCCTGGCTACGTCCCTCCGGCTTCCTCTTTCCACCACGTATGTGACGTTCATGGTGGCGATGGGTTCCTCCCTGGCGGACAAAGCCTGGGGACGGGACAGCGCCGTGTACCGCATCACGGGGGTGATTACGGTAATTTCCGGGTGGTTCTTTACGGCCTTTGCCGCATTCACCATGTGCTGCATGGTGGCGGCGTGCATCGTTTACGGAGGCCTGTTCGGCATTGTCGCCATGTGCGCCCTGGCTGCCTTCCTGCTGCTGAAAAGCTCCAGGCTCCATAAAAAAAGAACCCAGGACGCGGCGCTGGCGAAGGTGGCCAATTACCGGGATCCGGCCTGCGCCGCCCGCTACAATGAAGAAATCATTGAGCTGATGAAACGCATGGCGGAAATCTATGAAATGAACCTGGAAGCCCTGAACGTGGAGGACCGGAAGCGGCTGAAAAAGCTCCGGAAGGAAGCGCGCGGCATCCGCCGCTCCCTGAGCGACCGGATGGCGATGGAAGTCATGCCCGTCGTCCGGGAACTTCCGGATGAAGAGGCGGACCGCGGCAAGCGTTACGTGCAGATGGTGGAATACGCCACCTCCGTCTTTGAATCCCTCTCCAACATCACCACGGCCAGCCATGCCTACATAGACAACAACCATGAAGGGCTGGACATGGACAGGATAGAGCACTTGAGGGGGATGAACAACCGCGTTTCCTCCCTGTACCCCCGTTTCCGGGAAATGATGGAAAGCAACGACTATGCCGGGCTGGACCAATGCCTGGCCGGCATGGACGCGCTGGATGAGGAATTTGCGGAGGCGGTCAAGCAGCAGATCATCCTGCGGGCGGAGGACGTATCCGACATGCGGCGGGCGCTCCTCTACCTCAACCTCCTTAATGAAACCCGCACGATGATCCGCAAGGTTCTTCTTTTGGCGAAAATTCAGCGGAAATTTGTTCTTGGCTGGTAAAGGCCTGTAATTCACGGCTGCGCCGGAGGCGGCTGCTTCCGGCGCAGCGGAAGAGGGAGCGGCATTTTCTTATCCGGAAATTCTCCCGGAATACCCGGGAAGCGGGAATGGGGAAAATTTATTTTCCGGAAAGCGAAAGCCTCCGGAATGCTCGTCTTTTTAAAGTGTAAAGAAAAACCGCAAGCATTGAGGAACAATTGCTTGCGGTATAAAAGTGGTACGGGCGATGGGAATCGAACCCACGTCTCAAGCTTGGGAAGCTCGCGTCCTACCATTGAACGACGCCCGCATGAAATGCGGATGCCTATTTAGCGGCAGAAGGCAGGTATGTCAAGACCACAGAAAAATCGTGTCTTCTTTTTTGATATTTTAACACAGAAATGAAAAAAAACTTGTCTTACCCCCGAGGCTTGAACATAATGCCTCTGTTGTGCGGGTATAGCTTAATGGTAAAGCTCCAGCCTTCCAAGCTGATCACACGGGTTCGATTCCCGTTACCCGCTCCATTTTTTCATTAAATTCACCTGCTAGATACTTCCTTTATGAAAGCCAGGTTCATGACAAAGACGGCGCTCAGTGCGCTGGCACTTGCGTTTGCGGGCGCCCTCCCCGGTGTGGCTCAGCAAACTGCTTCTCCGGCAGCCGTTCCGGCTGTTAATAAGGTTAAAGCCTCTGCTGTTGAAAAGGCTTTTATGAATCAAATGGCAGGTGTTGTCCAGGCCAGCCTGAAGGCCGGCGCCCTGGATATGAAAGCCGTGACCGAGATTCTGAACGCCGCTGTCAAGGCCGGCGTGTCTGACCAGGTGATGGGCTCCCTGGTATCCATGGCCGCAGGCGCTTTCCCGGGCAGCGCGCCCGCTGTTGCTTCCGCCGCCGTTAAAAGCTATGGAACCCAGGTAACGGAAGCCAACGTACGCAACGTGATTGCCTCTGCTGTGGCTGTGCAGCCCCACCCGTATGCGTCCGTCTCTCCCATCTCGGAAGCGGTTACGAAAGCTCTGGGCAGCTCCATGGTAGCCAATGCCGTTCCCGGCATTGCCGTGGGCGTGGCGGCCCAGACGCCTGACAATCCTCTGCAAGGGGTGACCACTCAGACCAGCGGTCTGGTGAGGCCTGGTGAAGAGGCATCCGGAGGGGCCCTGGTCCTGCCGGGCGATCTTCCCGTGGGCGGCTCTGCTACAAGCCCCGCTCCCATCTCCAATCCTGCCGGAAATTAACCCGATCCATTTATCAATAGCATGAAGAGTCTTTTTTATCTCTCCTTGATGGCTGCCGGCATGCTTGCCGTCCATGCCAACGGGCAGTCCCTGTACACCCTGGCAGGACCGGTCGGTCTGGAAGAATCCCTTCCCCTGAAGTGGACATTCAATCTGGCCGCCGGTTATGACGACAACGTCAACGCTTCCAACTATGACCAGCAGGAAGCCGCTTTCATCAGCACGGACATCGGCGCCTCCCTGGCCAACTACGATTCCGTGACCCAGTACTCCTTCTCCGCCAAGCTTGGGGGTATCTTTTACCTGAAGGACCTTGAGGGAGAGACGAACGAATCACTTTCCAACTCCACGCTCTCCGCCAACCTTTCCCACAGCTTTGACCAGACCCTGCGCTACAACGGCAGCGTGTCCTTTGCGTGGCAGCCGGAACCCAACTATTCCAACGGCATTGCCAACGCTCGCCGGGACGGCGACTACATTTACGTGTACGTCTCCAGCTCCGTGAGCAAGGCATGGACCTCCCGCTACTCCACCACGCTGGGCGCCAACTTCTCCATGATCAACTATCAGGAGGACTCCGCCAAGACGGACAACCGCGACTATGTGGGCATGGACTTCACCAACCGCTACAAGTGGACGGAACGCCTGGCTATTTCCCTGAGCTGGAACGGTTCCTACTGCGACCGCGAATACGGCAACAACGAATTCTCCAACTTCGTCATGGCCGGCGCTGAATACGCTGTGGCTGAAAATACGTCCGCCACGCTCCGCGTAGGTCCCCAGTTCAAATATGTGGAAAGCTACGGTACCAGGACCTATCCTTCCGCAGAATTCGGTTTGAACCACCGCATGAGCGACCGCTTCATGATCGGCACGTTCATCCGCTACTCCAACGAAGCGACGAATACGTACATTCCCTACAGCGGTGCCAGTTACTATTCCAATGAAACGTGGCGCTTCGGCGTGAACAGCACGCTGAAACTGACGCACCGCGCCAGCCTGAACTGCGGCGTAAACCTGATTTCCAGCGAGTACAGCCGCCTGAGCTCCGGCAGCAACAGTGATACGTCTGACCTGACCTTCAATGCTACGGCCGGCATCAAGCTGCTGCTGACTAATGCGCTGGCTCTTACGGCCCAGTACTCCTACACCAACGGTTCCTACGGCGGCTATAACTACCCGATGCCCTCCTACAACCGCAACGTGTTCTCCTTCGGCGTGAATTACAGCTTCTAAGTCTTGACTGACCATTAATGTCCTTACTCCTCTAATTGCGAATGTTCATTCACAATTAGAGGAGTTTTTATCTTACTACCTCACTATCTTTCATGAATGCCCAGGATCAGCAGAACAGTGATCGCATCGTACGCAACATTGACTATTTGCAAGTTTTAAAAAATCGCTGGAAAGAAGTCTTCCTGGTCTTCCTTCTGGTGCTGGTCATTTCCGTGGTAGTGACTTTCCTGATGCCGCCCTCCTACCGGGCGACGAGCCAGTTCCAGATCAAGCTGCCCAAGCCCGTAATGGAAATCGGCCAGGGGGGGGACGTGGTCGCCTCCTCCAACGTGACGGCTAACTACATTCCCATGCAGTATTCCGTGCTGACTTCCACTGAAGTTCTGAAGGTGGTGTCCAGGAAGCTGAATCTTGCCGCGGAATGGGGCATGACGGATGAAATGGCGGCATCCAATCTGGCCGGCATGATCAAGGTGGCTCCCGTGCGTGCGACGGACCTGGTGGACGTCATTGTCTCCGGCCCGGATCCCAAACTGGTGCAGAACATCGCCAAGACGGTTCCCGAGGCTTACAAGCAGGACCGTGAAATGCGTGAAAACCGCCTGGTGGAAACCGCCATCAAAAGTTTGAAGGACGTTCTCCGGGAACAGGAGGATACCGTCAATGAAAAGATGATGTCCCTCAAGAAGCTGATTGCGGAAAGCTCCTACCTTCCCACTACCTGGAGAAACGGTGAAAACCGGAGCACTCTGACGGCCGGCATGGAAGAGGAAGACTTCCGGAACGCCAAATCCCAGGCCATGCAGTTTGAAAAGGATGAAAAGGAACTGGCTTCCTACGTGCAGGAACTGCAGCGTCTGCCTGACGACAAGCTGCTGGATTACGTCATCAGTTCCGACCTGCTGAATGCGGAATCCGTAGGAGCCAAGGCCCTGCGTGAAACCTATGCCGAATTTTCCGACAAGCTCAAGGAGAAGGAAAACCTGAAAGCCCAGAACATCGGGGCCAGGCACCCCAAGATGCTGGCGCTGCTGGAGACGGAAAGGATTCTGGGAGAGAAGCTGAACAAGGAGCTGATCGGGCTGCGCTCCTCCCTGAAAAGCAAGCTGGAAATGGTTTCCGCAAGCCGGAAGCACTGGGAGGCGACCGTCGCTCAAAAGGAGGAAGCTCTCCAGAAGCATGTCCTGCAGGTTCCCATGTATGAACAGGCCAGCCGTGATTATGACGCCGCGCTGGACCAGCTCAAGGACCTGGATTCCCGGTACAAGGATGAAATCGCCCGTCTGCGCGTTCCCCGTGAAGCGATTGAAATGTACCAGCTTCCGACCTATCCTGCCGCTCCCTACAAGCCGAACGTGACCATCAACCTGGCGGTGGGCGCCGGGGCCGGGCTGCTTCTGGGCATCGGGCTGGCCCTGCTGCTGGAATTCATGGACACTTCCGTGAAGACGATGGAGGACGTGGAACGGGCCCTGCAGGTTCCGGTGCTGGGCATTATCCCCAAGAATGTGCCGATCCTTCATTCTTCCGATGTGATGGGCCCGGACGCGGAAGCCTACCGTATTCTGCGAACAAATATAGAATTCAATAAAAAGGGATTGGAGGAAATTTCCTTGACCTTTGTTTCCGGCAGTGCCGGGGAAGGGAAGACCACCACCTTGTGCAACCTGGCCTATATCTGCGCCCAGGGCGGCTATGCCACCCTGATGATTGACGCCGACCTGCGCCGTTCCAAGCTTCACCGGTATTATGAACTGGACAATGAAGTGGGACTGACCTCCTATCTGCTGGAAGACTACCCGCTGGAGGAAGTGATTTTCCAGACGCCCATTGAAAACCTGTACGTGATGCCTGCGGGCCCCACGCCCTTCGACCCGTCGGGCGCGTTGAATTCCCGCAAATTCAATGAACTGCTCCAGGAAGTGAAGCAGCGCTTTGACATCGTGCTGGTGGACTCCCCGCCCATCCTCGGCGTCAGTGATTCCGCCGTCATCGTGAGCGAGGTGGATATGACGCTCATGGTCGTCCAGCCCCGCAAACTGCCGCTGAAAGCCCTCCTGAGGCAGAAGCAGGTGATTGAATCCGTAGGCGGCAACCTGGCCGGCGTGGTGATGAATAATGTGGACATCACGTCCGATCACCAGTATCAGTATTACACGACTTATTACTCCTATTATTCTGCGGATGGCGGTTCCTCCGGCGAGAATGCGGACGCCTCTTCCATGAAGAAGGCCGAGCGTTCCGGAAAGGCCAAGGAGCTGGCGGCCACCCAGTCCCATGATAGTGAAGATCTGTACTAACCCATTGCTCCATGAAAAAATACATTTGTTCCCTCCTTTGCCTCTTGCTGGGTGCGGCGGGGCTGGCGTCCGCCCAGTCTCCGGACGCCGTGCCTGCGCAGGGCACCATTGAAATTCAGGTGCGCGGCATTCCTGCGGATGACGCTACGGCCATTTCCGGCCAGTATCTGCTGGACGGCAACGGGACGATACGCATGCCCCAGCTTCCGCCGGGCCACGACGTGCTGCGCGTGGTAGGCAAGACGGCGCGCCAGATTGAAGATATGCTGATGGCCGCCTATAAGAAGGCGGAATTGTACACGGCCCCCACCTTTCTGGTGAAGGTGCAGAGTTCGGACGCGCGGCTGACGGAGCACATTGTGCTGGTGAGCGGCGGCGTAGCCATGAAGAAAAACGTCCTGTGGCGGCGCGGCATGACGCTTCTGGAAGCGATTGTGGGCGCGGGCGACATTACGGACTGGGGTTCCCGGTACGTGCAGGTGACGCGCGGCGGAAAAACCGTGACGTACGATTACTTCTCCATCAAGGACAGGGCGATTCCCATTCAGCCCAATGACCGCATCTTCGTTCCCCAGCGCGGGATTTTTGAAGGGCGGCCCGCGAAGCTCCTGCCCTGAAACATTCTTTTTTCATGCCCGGCTTTCCATAGGGAAGCCGGGTTTTTTATTGCCCCGGTTCCCGGAAAATCCATGGAATGCCGGAAAAAACACGTGGGCCGGCGTCCGGGATGGGAACAGGCCGCTGGGGAGATGGAACGCGGAAGGCCTGTCATGAAATTTCCCAGGCCCTTTTCTGGAAATGGGCCGTGCATGCGTGGAACCGTATGGTAGAATCATAGCGGGAAAAAAGTTTTCCCTTGAACCGTACGGCGCCAGTAAAAACGCTGGTGGAAGGGGTTTTTTCCCTGTGCCCGTGAACCTCTGTATTCACCGGAACGGAAGGCCTGCGGGGCGGAAAGAGTTGAGGAACATGCTGTTTCCGCCGGGGGCGTAGGCCCTTTTCCCGTGATTGGCTGATACGGCCTCCGGGCATATATTGCGATGAAATGAGTTCAGTATGAATGTAAAAAACAGAAAAACAAAGAAAAATGTTGAATATTCTTGGACTCAATGCATTTTTGGAATCTTCCAAAAATGTTAGAGTTTCGTGCGGAATGTCTGCATGGAGCTTCGCAATCCCAATGTAAAAACTCATTAACCATGATATACCATTTTAAGAAAACATTCATCGGAGTAGGAGGACGGGAATACATTAACAATCCCAAGCTGAGCTTCCCGGAACATGTGAAAATCCGCCGTCGGGGAACGAATCCCAAATCCGGCCAGCCTTATGCGGAAGCGGGCAGCGCGTTCGTGGAAACGTCCTCCATTGCCTCGCGGCTCTGCTGCAGCGCGTCCGCCGCCCGCCAGTACCTGCACCGTCACGGAGCCCGCTTCCGCGTGGTCCGCAAGGGTACGGGTTCCCTGGCCCTGTACTGGCGGCGTGCGGATGTGGACCGGATTCTCGCCCGGCGGGAGCCTGTACGCCGCCGCGTGCCACCGTGCTACATGGACATGGCCGAGGCTATCGACATGCTGGGGGTGGTGCGCAGCTACATTTACAGGCTCGTGAAAAAGGGGCTGCTGCGCGAATACCGGTGCCGGATGAAGACCGCCCGCGGCCTCCGGGTGCGCTGTTTTTATCACCGGGAGGACCTGGAGCATATCAGGCTGCACGTGCTCCAGAAAAGATGATGGGGCCGGTTTCCGCAGATGCGTTTTTGGCTTGAGCGCGGGCCGGATTGTGTCACGTTATGGGCATGATAGCTTTTCTGCGCGGCACGGTGGCGGAATCATATCCCCAGCGGTTGATTCTGGATGTTCATGGCGTGGGGTATGAGGTGATTGTGCCCCTCTCCACCTTTGACAGGCTGAACCCTCTTCCCGGCAGGGAGCTGACGCTGAAAACCTACCTGCATGTCCGGGAGAACATGCAGGTGCTCTACGGCTTTGCCACGGATGCGGAGCGGGACATTTTCCTGCTGCTGATCGACCGCGTTTCAGGCATCGGCCCTGCCACGGCCATCGCCATTCTTGGTTCCCTGTCCGTGGAGCAGTTCAAGCAGGCGGTGGTGAGCGGGGACGTTTCCGGCATTGCGCGGGCCAAGGGCGTGGGCAAGAAGACGGCGGAACGCATTGTCCTGGAGCTGAAGGACAAGGTGGGACTGGCCGCTACGTGGGAGGCCCAGGCGCAGGGCGCCACCTCCCAGGCAGCGGGGGATGCGGAGCTGGCGTTGATTGCGCTCGGGTTCAAGCAGGTGGAGTCCCGCAAGGCGATCGCCGCCCACCTGAAAGACCATCCGGACGCGGATGCGGACGAACTGATCCGCGCCGCCCTGCGCTCCATGAACTGACCGGCTCCCCCACCCGGGGACCGGCTCCGCAAGCATTTGACTTCCATGCGGGAGCATGCCCGCGGGCAGGGCTTCCTGCGGTCCGCGCAGGCGCGGGAGCATACTGCCATGATGGGGGAACAATAGTGTTGACGGCTGGTTGAATCGTTTTTAAACTTACGGCGTCCATGGTACTTAAATAAGTCCGGGACTAGTAATTAATCAAATCTGAAGCCCTCAATCTTATGGCCAAATATGCTATTAACGGTTTTGGACGTATTGGTCGCAACGTACTGCGCGCCATGTCCAAGGAAGAACGCAACAAGGTTGTTGCCATCAATGACCTGACCCCCATTGAAATGATCGCCCACCTGCTCAAGTATGACTCCACGCAGGGCAAGTTTGACGGTGAAATTTCCATTGATGGAGAATATCTGGTCGTTGACGGTCACAAGATCCTCATCACCGTGGAACGCGACCCCGCCAACCTTCCCTGGAAGAAGCTGGGCGTAGACGTCGTTCTGGAATCCACCGGCCTGTTCACCAAGCGTGACGCCGCCAAGAAGCACCTTGAAGCCGGCGCCAAGAAGGTGCTCATTTCCGCTCCCTCCCCGGATCCTGACCTGACCTTCGTTCTGGGCATCAACGACAGCGAATACGATCCCGCCAAGCACGACATCGTTTCCAACGCTTCCTGCACCACCAACTGCCTCGCTCCCATGGTGAAGGTGCTGGACGACAAGTTCGGCATTGAAAAGGGCATGATGAGCACGATTCACTCCTACACGAACGACCAGCGCATCCTGGACCTTCCCCACTCCGATCCCCGCCGCGCCCGCGCCGCCGCGATCAACATCATCCCGACGACCACCGGCGCCGCCAAGGCCATCGGCGAAGTGATGCCGAACCTGAAGGGCTCCCTGAACGGCGCTTCCTTCCGCGTGCCGACCCCGACCGGTTCCCTGACCGACTTCGTGGCCGTTCTCAAGAAGAACGTGACCGTGGAAGAAGTGAACGCCGCCATGAAGGAAGCCGCTGAAGGCCCGCTGAAGGGCATTCTGGATTACTCTGAAGAAGCCCTCGTTCTCCAGGACATCGTTTCCGACCCCCACTCCTGCATCTTTGACTCCGGCTTCACGTATGTGGTCGGCGGCAACCTGGTGAAGGTCTGCGGCTGGTACGACAACGAATGGGGCTACTCCAACCGCGCCGCTGAAGCCATGAAGAAGCTGGGCGACAGCGTGAGCTGCGGCTGCTCCTGCGGCAAGTAAGTTCTTCCGAACAACGCTTGCTCTTCAGTTGCACGACAAGTCTTGCCGGTTGCCTGCTTCAACCTTCCGGTTCCTGAACCGGGTTTGTCCAGGCGGCCGGGGATTTATCCGGGAGGGCAGAAATGCCCTCCCTTTTTTATTCCATTGAACCAAACAATATAAACCGATATGGCTAAACTTACTGTACGTGACCTTGATGCCAAGGGAAAGGAAGTCCTGATGCGCGTGGATTTCAACGTCCCCCTCAAGGATGGGGAAATTACCAATGACGCCCGCATCGTGGCCGCCCTCCCCACCATCAAGTTCCTGCTGGACCAGGGCGCCCGCCTTGTCCTCACCTCCCATCTGGGCCGTCCCAAGAACGAACCCGATCCCGCTTTTTCCCTGAAGCCCGTTGCCGCCCGCCTTTCCGAACTGCTCGGCAAGGAAGTGAAATTCGTTCCCGCCGCCATCGGCCCGGAAGCGGAAGCCGCCCGCGCCGCCATGAAGGACGGCGACGTGGTCCTGCTGGAAAACGTCCGCTTCTATCCCGGTGAAAAGAAGAACGATCCGGAATTTGCCAAGGCTCTTCTGGGCAATGCCACGCTGTTCGTGAACGACGCGTTCGGCACCGCCCACCGCGCCCACGCTTCCACGGAAGGGGTGACGCATTTTGCGGAAAAGAGCGCCATGGGCTTCCTGATCGAACGCGAACTGGAATACCTGGAAGGCAAGCTGGAAAACCCGGAAAAGCCCTTCGTGGTAATCATGGGCGGCGCCAAGGTGTCCGACAAGATTGAAGTGCTTTCCAAGCTGATGGAAAAGGCTGATACGTTCCTGATCGGGGGCGCCATGGCCAACACGTTCCTGGCGGCTGAAGGGTATGACCTGGGCGCTTCCAAGATTGAAGGCGACAAGCTGGATCTGGCCCGTGAAATCCTGGCGGAAGCCAAGGCCAAGGGCGTGAAATTCCTGCTTCCTGCGGACGTGCGCGTAGCCATGAAGTTTGAAGACGGCGCTGAAACCTTCTGCACGGCTCCCTTCGCGGAAGGCGGCAAGGTGCCGGAAGGCGGCATGGCCATCGACATCGGCGACAAGGCTATTGAAGAATTCTCCGCCATCATCAAGGACGCCAAGACCGTTCTGTGGAACGGCCCGATGGGCGTGTTTGAAATGGACTGCTTTGCCAAGGGCACCAAGGAAATTGCGGAAGCCCTGGCGGATTCCTCCGCCATCTCCATCGTGGGCGGCGGCGATTCCGTGACGGCGGCCAAGAAGTTCAAGGTCCAGGACAAGCTTTCCTTCTGCTCTACGGGCGGCGGCGCTTCCCTGGAACTGCTGGAAGGCAAGGTGCTTCCCGGCGTGGGAGCCCTGACCGACAAGTGCGGCTGCTGCTGCCAGAAGTAACCGTTCACGGCCGGCGGATCGCTTTCCGCATGGTGCCTTGAATGAACCTTTTCATTCCCCGTGCCCGTCTCCGGGTGCGGGGATTTTTTTGCTCCCTGCTGACGCGGCGGAAACTGCGGAAGTTTGCCGGCTCCCGCGGTTTAAGGAAAACCCGTTCGTGCTCCGGTGGCTGCCGGTTCCGGAGAGGGGGATGCAGGGAAAGGCGGCACAGTCCTTTTTTGGGCTTGCTCTGCGTGTGGCCCGCGCTAGGCTGGACATGTATGAAAATGCTGCGCAGCTTCCTGGCCGTGTTCCTGTTGTGCTCTCCCGCGCTTGCGGCGGACGCCTCCGTTGCGGGGAAGAAGGAGCATGGGGGGTATCCGGCCCGGTACATGCTTCTGGAATCCTCGTCCCGCAACAGCCAGAGCCTGTCTACGCCCGTGGCCGCGTATGTGAATGACGAAGGCGCGGAAGTGGCGCTTATCGGGGCCATTCATGTGGCGGAGGCTGATTATTATGCCTGGCTGAACAAGCTGTTCGGCAGTTATGACGTGCTGCTGTTTGAAATGATCGGCGGGGAGGGGCTCCGGAGGGAGGAGGAGCTCCGCCGTAAAATAGACCGCAATAAGCCTATGGGAGGGCTGACGCTGGAGGAGGCGCGGGAATGGAACCGGATGGTGGAGTGGAGGAAGAGAGCCGCCCTTGAGGAAAAGTCTTTTTTGCTGGGGCTGCTGGGAAGCGCGTACCGGGAATTGAGCGCCGCGCTGGGCCTTCAAACCCAGCATCAGGGCATTGATTATTCCGCGCCCCATTTTATCCATGCGGACATGACGCTGGCGGAATTCCGGCAGGCGCAGGCCAGTAAGGGAGAAAACTTCGCCAGCCTGATGCTTAAATCCATGCTGTCCTCCCTGGTGGAGAAGCCCGGGGCGTACCAGCCGAATGAATTCGGCATGATGGTGGATTTGCTTGCCGGGAACAAGGCGGGGCTGAAGAATGAACTGATGCGCATTTTTGCCCATGCTCCGAATGATTTGGAGGATACCGTGATTCTGGAAGGCCGGAATTCCAAGTGCATGGAAGTATTTGACCAATGGCGCGGCAAGGGCGTTCGCAGGATAGGCATTTTTTATGGCGCGGCCCATCTTCCCGGCCTGCACGGAGCTCTTCTGGAACGCGGCTACCGCCTCCGGGACGTGCAGTGGCTCCCGGCGTGGAGCACCATGGAGAAGGCTGGCCAGGACTGACCCTTTTGCCGTCTTTTCCGGTCTTTCCGCGGGTAATGAAGTTGGTGACTGCCGGAGGCCGTAAATGATGGGAATTCTCCCTTTCCGGAAAGGCCGCTTCAAATGGAAAGGGAGAAGAGGAAAATAGCCTCTTCCCCTTTCCTGATGAACTCCCGTTGAGCAGACGGAAGGGAACGCTACTTTCCGGCGGGGACCAGGCGGGCAATGCCGCCGCCCTTGACGCGCATGGTGAAGGAAAGGGTGCTCCCGGAATGGAGTTCCCGGTTTTCCACCTTCCAGCCGTCGTTCTTTTCCGGCAGGTCGCGGAGGATGGTGGCCCGGTACGCGGTGTTCCTGTTCAGGAAGTCCAGGGGAATGGAAACGGTGCGTTCCCGTCCGTCCCCGTTCATCAGGGCAATGTACCACTGGTCCCCGGAACGCCGGGCAAAGGCGGCGCATTCCCCGATGGCGGACGGCGGCAGGACGATGGTCTCATCCCATACGGAGGGAATGTTCCGGACGGCTTCCCGTTCCGGGGAGCCTTTCGGGAAGGCGGCTTCCATGTCTGCGGGGTTGGATACCCAGTGGAGGACTGGGGACGTATAAATGATATTGGCCGCCATCTGGAGGGGCCAGGAAGAGCCGCGCAGCTTGGGCCCGTGGCCGAAGTAGCCGCCAGTGAAATCGGCGTGGCCGGAGACCAGCCGGGTGAAGGGCAGTGCGCAGTAGTGCCGTCCGCCGATGGCGGCCCAGATGTTCTGTTCCCCGCCGTAGATGCCTTCCCGGCTCATTTCATGCGGCCAGGAGCGTTCTTCCCCCGTGGGGGTATTGGCGCCGTGAAAGTTGACCATGAGCTTGTTTTTAGCCAGGTTTTCCGCGACGGCGTCATAAAAGGCCAGGCGTTCCCGGGAGGCGGAATCCATGAAATCTATCTTGATTCCCTTGATGCCCGTTTTGGCAAGGCTGCTGAAAAAGCTGCGCATGCTTTCCCAGTCGTTGGCGGGGTTGTTGACGTCTGACCAGCGCACCCATACCCAGATGCCTACTTGTTTGCCGGCGGCGTAGCTGGCCAGTTGAGCCACCTTGTCCATGCTTTCCGGCACGGTTTTGCCCCATTTCTTCCATCCTTCGTCAACGAGGTGGTATTCCCAGCCGAATTCGGAGGCCATGTCGACAAAGGCGTACTGGTCCTCTTCACGGACGTTTCCGCGGTCCCACCAGGTCCAGGTGGAGCGGCCCGGCTTGATCCAGGGCGTTTTGGCTCCTTCCGGAAAAAGGTTCTTGTCCGGTTCCGGAGCCAGGGAAGGGATGACGTCGTTCCGGACCAGGCCGTTGAGGTCGTCGTTCACCAGGATGACCCGCCAGGGCATCTCTGCGGAAGAGGGGGCGGAAAAGCCTTCCGGGTCCTGGAAATATACCGTCCTGCATGCGCCGTCCTGAAGGGAGAATTTAATGCCGCTCCACTGCCTGTTGAAATTGGCGGCTTCCTGGATGAGGGCGAAGCCTCCGCCCGGCAGTTCCGCCGCAACCGGCATGGTGCGGACATGGCTGCGGGGATTGCCGGGGTCTTTCTTGAAATCGGCTATTCTGGAAGGAGACCAGACTCCCTCGCAGGGACCCAGTGCGGAAGCGGCGTCCTGGGTCCACAGGACGGCTTTTTCCGGGAAGGCGAACGACGTTTTTTCTTCCCCGATGTTCAGCACGGGCGCTTTCTGCACGTCTTCCGTCCACTCGTAGCGGAAGGCGACTCCGTTGTTGAAAACGCGGGCGCGGAGGCGGAGGCCGGAATTATCCCCGGAAACCACGTATTCGTTGAAATGGACGGAAGCGGAGGGGTATTTGCCGCGCGTTTCAAAGGTGTCGTGGACGTTGTCCTTCACTTTTTTCACGCTCCATCCCGTAATGCCTCCGGCAAGGTCCTTGCCGTTCACCACGATGCCCAGGCCGGAGGGCTCCAGAACCGTCCTGTTTCCCTTTTTCAGGGAATGGGCGGCCCGGTTATCCGCGTGGAGCATCCAGGACAGACGGCCGTCCGGGGATTGCAGAGAGGCATGCAATTCTCCCGCCTGTCCGGAACCGGGCAGGAGGCATCCTGCCATATTGCTGAAAATAATGAGAGATTTTACAATCATATCTTTGTCAGAATACGTCCATCTTGGCCCGTTTATTGCAAAAGTATGTTTTGGAAGGGCGGCAGCCAGCGCATCTACTTTCCGGAATGGGGGAAAAGGCCCTCCCTGCGTGAAGGCCGGGTGGTTCTCCGTTAAATCCGTGGAAGCCGTGAGCTGTTCATGAAGATGAAAAATGGCGGATGTCTTGTTTCCCGTGCAAGAGGTTATGGAGAAATAACCGACCCGGTGAGCGGCAAAAGAATAATCTTTACAAATTAGGTGGAAAAGATAAAAGTAATTTCCTGATCAGATATTAGGATGGAGAGTTGCGGCTCAAATAGTGTTCCCGATTTTCACCATGCGGCAGTTCCGGGAAAAGATGCTCATTTGAATAATGTTTCCGTGCATGGATCCAAATTGACACCTCCCTCTTCCTGGAACGAGTTTTCCGTTTATTCCAAAGAACTCCCGGACGGAGCGACGTTGGAGCATTATAAAATATTGAAGGTGCTGGGAAGCGGCGGATTCGGCATTACCTATCTGGTCCGGGACTTGATGCTGAAGAGGAAAGTGGTTTTAAAAGAGAATTTTCCTTCTTCCTATGCTTACAGAGATCCGTTTACGGGGCGCGTGGTTCCCAATAATGAGCATGACGCCGAGTATTTCAAGTGGACCCTTTCCAACTTTTTGAATGAAGCCCGCATTCTTGCGAGGCTGGATTCTCCAGGTATTGTCCGGGTTCTTTCCGTTTTTGAGTGCAACGGCACGGCTTATTTTTCCATGGATTATGTTCAGGGGCTTCCTCTGGATTACCTGGGAGAACAGCAGCTGCTTGCCGGAAACTGTTATTCGGAAGCCAAGTTGAAGGGATTGCTGATGCACATCCTCCAGATTTTGGATTACCTTCATAAAAAAGGCATCTGCCACAGGGACATCAAACCGGGAAATATATTGCTTACACAGGAGGGAACTCCCGTTTTCGTGGATTTCGGCGCGTCGCGCCACATGGAGAGCACCCATACCCAGACTGTCCTGACGACTCATGGCTTTTCTTCTCCGGAACAGGCTCTCGGCAGGAAAAACACGGGACCTTGGAGCGACATTTATTCCCTGGGCGCTACGTTCTATTCCCTGCTGAAGGGGGGTGCGCCCCCCAGAGGAGAGGAGCGGCTGATCCACGATACCATACAGCCTTTGGCATTGTCCGCGCCCTTGTCCTCCCATTATTCGAAAAATTTTCTCAGGACCATAGACAAGGCCCTTTCTCCTCGGGTGGAAGATCGTTATAACTCCGCGGAAGAGTGGATGAAGGATCTGGGAGTGGAAGGAGGGGCGCTCTCAACCATTAAGTTCTCCAGTGAGGAGTTCAAGTCCGCCCGTAAGCGTTTTTTCAATCTGTTTGCCTTGTCCTCTTCCCGCATCATGTCGGAAGGGCACGAAAAGTGGGGGGCCGGATGGAGGAAGGTGCTGGGGCTCTTCGTTGTTGTGGGCGTGATTGGCGCAACCCTCGGCTATTTTGTTTATGACTGGGGAGGCGGCCCGGAGGAGGACGATGCTTTAGGGCTTCGCTTTCCCAGTGTAATGTCCACCCCCATTCCCCAGATTATTTCAGAATCCAGGGGCGTTTCCTTGCTGAGTCCCGTGGAACGTTTTGACGTCAGGCTGGATAGTCCGTCTTTGTCGCGCCATGCTCTTCCATCCCTGCTTCCCGACCGCTTTTCCTTGGCGTGTGTCCATTTGAGGGTGCTTCAGGAAGACAAGATGTGCCCGCTCCTGTATTTGACCATACGTGATGAGGAGGGAAAGCTGGTTTCCCGGTCTCTCAACGGCTTTTCCTTCACCTTGATCGAGAGTCCTGTGCTCACCGGGTTCCGCTTTGTGGATCTTCCGGCGCTGAATGTGGATGCGCCTTACAGGTTCAGTTTTGAAACCAAGGATAATGTTCCTCATCCGTTGAAGGTTGTTTCTTCCCAGGTTACGACGCTGGAAAGCGGGAAAACCGTGAGGCCCCATTTTAAATTCATTTGCGCGATGGATGACCCCGCGGTGAGAGATTCGCTGAACAGGCCGGAAAACGGCAGGATCCGGGAAATGCTCATCGCCTCCCGGAAAAGGAACCGTACGGAAATTGATTCCATCGTGCTGACGGAACAGGAGAAGGCGCAGGTGCGGAAGTTCGCCAAGGCGGGGTATCCCGCCGCCCAGTATAAAATAGCCCGTCTCATCTTTGAACGGGATGGGAGATACGGAGAGGAAGGAGGCGCCTGGCTTTATAAGGCGGCCATGGGGGGCTTTATTGTGGCGCAGAGGGATCTGGCGTTTCTTCTTGTGGGGGGCAAGGAATTTTTCCCGGATATGCTTCAGTGCCCGGTCAGCCTGTCCCAGAACTATTCTCAGGCGGTTGATTTCCTTCTGATGTCCTTTGCCGCGCAGGATCCTTCCGTGCTGTATATGCTGGGTGTCTTGTATTCCCAGGGGTGGGGGGTGGAATATTCCGCGGAGATGGTCGCGCGCCTGTCCAGGCTGTTGGCCGGTTCCGGTTACGACCTGTCGCGGCTTACCTTGTCGTCCCCCATTTTATCCCATTGGGAGCTTCTGGGGCAGAAGGAGGAAACCTATACGAGGATGCGCTGCTCCATTCCCGGCAGGAAGATGAGCCAATTTTCAGGACTGCGGCTGGTACGGACCTCCGTGGAAGGGGGAAGTATCCTTATTGACAAGGTGATTCTGTTGCGGAACGGGCAGGAGGTCATGTCCCGTTCTTTCCGTACGGCCCTTACCCGGGAGTCTCCCGTCCTGGAGGTCTCCATAAACATGGAGGATTACGCAAAGGAAATGGACAGTTCCGAATGGTCGATAGAGGTCATCATGGCTCCGGCCAATACGTCCGGCATCATGGAAATGATGAGGAAGAAGGAGTTTTCCGGCGCGGAAGAGCTGCGAATTTGATGGAAGGATTTTACCACGGGAAAGGAGAGAACGCGGCATGCGGTTTCCGTCCGTTATCGGAAGCCGTTCGGGGCGGAAGGCCCCGGCGCCGGGGCTTTCCTGTTTCCGCTGGATGGCCCGGCCGGGAAGGCTGTGGCGCGGTTTAGATGTTCTTCAGCATTTCCAGCGCTTCCCGTAGCTTGTCTGCGGGAGAGACGCCTGCCAGCCGCGGAAATTTGTTGGACAGCAGGATAAAATCCCCGTTCCTGGTGAGCATCAGGCGCTGTCCGCTGATTTCCACCATGGAGATGTTTGCTTTGGAGGCCAGTATCTTGATTTTGTGGGAATCCAGCAGGTGATGCACCGTTTCCGGTGCAGGGCCGAAGCGGTCTTCCCACGCGCGGAGCAGGGCGTCCGCCTCCTTCAGGGTGCGGACTGCCGCCAGGTCCTTGTACGCCGAAATGCGCAGGGCTGCGTCGCTGATGTAATCCCGGGGCAGGAAGGCGCCCAGATAATCCTTGCGGGATTTGGCGGCGAACTGCGTCTCGCTGTTCACGATGAAATCCGTTCTCAGGGCTGCGTCCGGCCGGGGGGCCGTGTACCTGCCCTGCATGTGGGCGATGGACTGCTGGAGAAGCTGGCAGTACAGGTCAAAGCCGATGGCGGCAATATGGCCGCTCTGCTGGGTGCCCAGCAGGTTGCCCGCGCCGCGTATTTCCAGGTCCCTCATGGCTATCTTGAAGCCGGAACCCAGCTCCGTGTACTGCTTGATGGCGGAGACGCGCTTGCGGGCGTCTCCCGTGGTGGCGGCGGACCTGGGGAGCATGAGGTAGGCGTAGGCCCGGTGCCCCGCGCGGCCCACGCGGCCGCGGAGCTGGTAGAGGTCCGCCAGGCCGAAGCGGTCCGCGCGGTCAATGATGATGGTGTTGGCGTTCGGGATGTCGATGCCGGATTCGATGATGGTGGTTGCCAGCAGGATGTCTGCCTTCCCCTGCACGAAGGTGCGCATGACCTTCTCCAGCTCGTCCTTGGGCATCTGTCCGTGGCCGATGACGATGCGGGCCTTGGGCACCAGGGCCTGGATGCGGTCCCGGAACAGTTCGATGGTTTTGACGCGGTTGTGCAGCAGGAAAATCTGGCCGCCGCGTTCCAGTTCGCGCTCCATGGCCTTCTTCATGATGCGTTCGTCATAGGGGCATACGCTCGTCTGCACGGGCTGCCGGTTGACGGGCGGCGTTTCAATGGAGCTCATGTCCCTCGCTCCCATCAGCGCAATGTACAGGGTGCGGGGAATGGGCGTGGCGGACAGCGTGAGCACGTCGATGCCCTTGAAGCGTTCCTTGAATTTCTCCTTGTGCCTGACGCCGAAGCGCTGTTCCTCGTCAATCACCACGAGGCCCAGGTTTTTAATGGACACGTCCTCGGAGATGAGGCGATGCGTGCCGATGACGATGTCCACGGCCCCGGACTTAAGCCCTTCCAGCGTGGAGCGGACGTCCGCCGCGCTGCTGAAGCGGCTGAGCATTTCAATCCGCACGGGGTATTCGCTCATGCGCTCCTTGAAGGTGCGGAAGTGCTGTTCCGCAAGCACGGTGGTGGGCACCAGCACGGCCACCTGGCGGCCTCCCGTCACGCATTTGAAGGCGGCGCGGATGGCCACCTCCGTCTTGCCGAAGCCCACGTCCCCGCAGATCAGGCGGTCCATGGGGCGGGTGGCTTCCATGTCCGCCTTCGTCTGGGCGATGGCGCGGAGCTGGTCCTGGGTCTCCCGGAAGGGGAAGGAGCTTTCAAACTCCCACATCCATTTGCTGTCCGGAGGGTGGCTGTAGCCCTTTCCGGTCTGGCGTTCCGCCTGCACGTTGAGGAGCTGGGCGGCGTAGTCCGCCACGGAGCGTTCCGCGGACTTTTTGGCGCGCTGCCATTTGGAATCCCCCAGCTTGTTGAGTTCCGGCGTCTTGCTGCCCAGCCCTATGTACCGTGAAACCAGGTGCGCCTGGCTGAGGGGGACGTGCAGGATCGTATTGTCCCGGTAAAGGATGTTCATTTCCTCGTCTCCGGAGTCCGGAGAGGTGGAAATGTTGATGAATTTGCCGATGCCGTAGCTGGTATGCACCACCAGGTCTCCGGGGTTGATGTCCTTCAGGGAGGCCTGCGCGCGGGCCTTGCGCGCCTTGTCCTCCCGGCTGGCGCGGCGGCGCGCCGTGGCGGACTGGTACCTGCCGAACAGCTCCGAGGAGGAGAGAACGGCCGTTTTTGCCCCCGGAATGCTGAAGCCGCCGGGCAGGTCCCCGCGCAGGGCGGTGATGGACAGCAGCGCGGGCGTTCCGGCGCAGATGTCCCGGAAGCGCTCTTCCTCCCCTTCGTTGGGAAAAAACATGCTGACGTTCCATTTCCGGTCCAGCCATTCTCGGATCTGGCGTTCCGCCAGCTCCCGCCGCATCTCCTGCATCACGAAGTCCCCGGCGTCAAAGCTGCCCAGGGGATTGTCATGGATGGCCAGGGAGAAGTCCTCCTCCCCCTCCGCGTTCTTCGGCGGTGCGGTGAGGATGCACACGTTCCCCCGTTCCTTGCAGAAGGGGGCCGTAATGACCAGGTCGCCCGGCTTGATCCAGGCCCGCAGGGTTTCCACGCCTGCCGCTTCCGTCAGGACGAGGTTGACGTGCTCCGTCTTCCGGAAGGAAATCTGGGAGTCCACGTCAAATTCCCGGATGGATTCAATCTCGTCGTCAAAAAACTCCAGGCGTACGGGATGGGAGGACTGGAGCGGGAAAACGTCCAGAATGCCGCCGCGGCGGGACCACTGCCCGCGGGAAATGACCTGAGGAACGCCCTCGAACCCCGCCTCCTCAAACAGCCGTATCAAATCGTCAGGGGCGTGCGTTTCTCCCGTTTTCAGGGTCATTCCCTGGTTCTGCATGCCGTCGGGGGAGGGAACCTCGTCATTCAGGCTGCCTTCCGTCAGAACGACGGTTTGCCTGCCCACATGGCCGGAAGCGATGCGGTGAAGGACGTTCAGCCGTTCCGCGGCAAGCTCCGGGTCTCCCACTTCCTCCCCCAGGGCCACCTCTTTTTCCGGGACGAAGAGGATGTTGCGCACTCCCCATGTTTCCAGTTGCGCGGCAAGGGATTCCTGCGCGCGCAGATGGGGCGCGATCACCCAGGCCCGGGCGGTGTCCGGAATGGTCCTGATGCACAGGGCCGCCACGAACGGAACCCCGGGCAGGGAGGTATGGTCGAAAACCGCCTGTTCCTCCGTGCCCAGTTTCGCGAGTTCCCGGTGAAAGGGTGCGGTGCGGGCCACCCTGTCCATCAGGGCGGTTATGGAAGCGTCTTCTGCCATGCGTGTCTGATAGCCCCTGCTGGTGGAAAGTGTGCCGCCTTTCCCTGCCATGTCAACGGTTTTTCAGGGCACAGACTGTCCTCCGGCCATTGACGGAAGCGTCTTTCCGCATGCGCGGCGCGGGTCAGGAGGAGGAGCGGAAGCGGATTTTAACGCCGGCCTTGCGCCATTTCTGTTCAATCTCCTTGGCCAGCTCCTCATAGCTCCGGCCATCAAGGAGGAGCTTTTGCGCTTCTTTTTCACTGCTGCCGGACTGGATGGCCTTCATGTAGTTCTTCACGCGCTGGGCGTCCCCCTTGCCGTCCATGTGGTAGAAATAGTAGGCCATCAGAGCGGCCAGGCCGTAATTCAGGTTGGCGTTCTCTCCCGTGAACTGGGAATAGGGCATGTTCATGTAGGACTCCAGGCTGGGCGCCTCAAAGTCGTCCCCCAGGGCGCGGCCCCCCGTATTTTTCTTGCCGTATTCCGTCACGCGGGAGACAATGTGGGAACGGTTGGCCCCGAAGTTGAAGCGGCCTCCGGAATACGGGGTCATCCCCATGTATTCCGCGGAGCCTTCACAGAACCAGCTTGCCTGCTTGGCCTCCGGGGACATGAGCTGGTGCGTCAGTTCATGGATGAGGGTGGAGGAATCCTTGTCGCGGTCAATGATGTACGTGCTCCCCATGGTCTTGACGCCCAGGGAATCAAACGGGACCAGGATTTTGCCGCGGTCTCCGCTGCGCGTCGTCCCCAGGAAAATGCCTGCCGTGCCTTCACGGCCTCCGTTTTCCAGGTACGTGCTGAACTTTTCGTACAGGTAGGCGGGGAATTTGGCGGAATCGTCGTGAGGGGGGATGTTGCCGATGGGAAGCGTTTTGTTCGCCAGGTGGGTGGCCTCGAAGAGAAGGCCCAGGCGCTTGATCATGCCGGCGCCCAGCTTGGCGTCGCAGATGAAGCGGAAATGGGGCGTTTCATAAATATACTCCCCTTGTTCCTCCTTGATGGTTTCCACCTTGAAATTGTCCTGGCATTTGACGGTCCTGGGCCATGGCAGGTGGTAATTGTCCGCGGGATTGGAGGAGGCAGCCCCTCCCTTTCCCCGGGCCGCGATGAAATCCCTGTCTTCCCGGGAAAGCTGGGCGAGGGGGATGGAGACGGTTTGGCCGCCAGAGCGTTTCAGCACGGCTTTCTGGCCGTCCAGCCTGACGAACTCGGCTTCCAGGCTTTTCCCCTGGACGCTGGTCCAGGTGCGCCCCTGCGCGAGGGGAAGGAAGGAGAGGGAGCACAGGGCTCCCGTCACCAGGTACAGGCATGCGGGATTCTTCATAAGGCTGGGGTTGGGGATATGAAAGAAAGTTGCTGTTAATGTTTGGGACGCGGCAGCATCAGGAGCAGCAGTCCGCAGAGCAGCATCAGGCATCCTGCCGCCGCCAGGGTGGTGGTCAGCGGAACGCCCTGGTCCTTGAACCATCCCCCGAAGAAGGAGATAAGGGCGCCCACGCCCGCGGACGTGAGGTTGAGGAGGCCATAGCCGGTGGCGGAATAACGCTCGTCGATATGGGAGCGTAGCACAGGCATGAGGGTGGCGTCCAGCGATCCCTGCGCCAGCCCCTGCGTGGCGACGAGGCCCAGCATGAGCACGAGGGGAACCGCAATGTCCCAGCCGAAGATGCCGGGCAGCAGCGCCAGGACCACCAGCGGGCCGGATATGGTGAAGGTGATGCCGGGCACCAGGGCGCGGGCGCGGGCGTTGCGCCGGTACCACATGTCCGCCAGAATGGCGCCGCCCAGCACGGCCACGTACTTGGCTACGGAGCTCCACAGGGTGGCGGCGGGGCCTGCCTCCGCGGAGGAAAGCTGGTATTTATCCTGAAGCAGGGTGGGGTACCAGGTGAGCAGGAACCAGTTCCCGGCGCCTGCAAAGGCGACCACGGCCAGCAGCATCCACATGGGGCGGCCGCTCAGCAGGCTGGAAAGCACGGCGCCGGTGGAAAGATTGGACGCGGGTTCCTTGATGGCCCGTTCGTCATTGTCCACATTGATCAGGACCGTTTTTTCCTTGGGTTCGGACGGCTTTTTGGCCTGCGCCGTATCCGCAGGGGCCTTGGCCGGGTCTTTCAGGAACAGGATGAGGACGATGGCATACGCCACGCCGATCAGGCCGAACAGGGCGAACGTCATGCGCCAGCCCGTCCATGAAGCCATGGTGGCCCCGAAGCCGGCCACGGCCATGCCCACGTAAATGCCGCTCATGTGCAGCCCCGTGGCGATGGAGCGCGTGCTGCCCCGGTGGTAGTCCGTAATCAGGGCCAGGGCGGCGGGGATGTAAAAGGCCTCACTGATGCCCATGGCGCCGCGCGCGATGAGCAGGGACGTGTAATCCTCCGCATGGCCGGTCCACCAGGTGACCACGGACCAGACGACGAGGGAGCAGAGAATCATCAGGCGGCGGCTGTAGCGGTCCGCCAGGAAGCCGCCCACCGGGCTGAGCAGGGCGTAAATCAGCAGGAAGACGGAGGTGACCATGCCGAACTGGGCTTCCGTCTGCGGAATGTCCCGGACGATGGGTTCATGCAGCGCGGAAAGGAGCTGGCGGTCAAAATAGTTCAGCATGACCACGAACCACAGGACGATGACGGCCACCCAGGCCCACAGGCCCGGCCTGGTGTTCGGGTCCGTGACGGCGGAAACATTTTTAACGCCGTTGCGCACGGCGGAAACGATGATGATCGCCATGACGATGACGGTCAGGATGAGAACGGCGTAATCAACCGTGCTCATTTCAAAATGGTACCCTGCGGAGGCGGAGGCGTTCACGGGGGTCCGGACGCCCGGGGCGGTTTCCCCGCTGATGGTCATGATCTCGGAACCCTTCACGACGGCGGGCGCGGTGGCGATGCCGACGGGCCACTCCCCCTGGTGCGTCCATTTGTTTCCGATGACGTCATAAACCAGGATGTCGCGGGACTGCACCACGGGCTTGGACGGGTCCGGCGCGTTGCCGCGCTTGTCCCCGCCGATGAGGATGATGGAATTTTCACGTACCGGGGCGGGGCCTGCGGCGGCGGCTACGGGCGTTCCCGGTCCAGCAGGCTGCTGTTTGCCCGCGGCTCCCCATTCGGCGGGATCGTTGGACGTCATGTCGTAGCCGATCATGTCGGAAAGGTACGTTCTGGCGGTTTCTCCGGCGGCATCCCTGGACAGGGTGCAGCCGCCTGCGATGAACAGGGTGCTGTCACAGACGGCGGCGGTGGAGAGGATGCGGCCCGCACCGGGAAGGGCGGGAGGGACGCCCATTTCATTTTGGCCGTATCCGGAGTGGTGTCCAGCATGTAGATGGTATTGAGGGCGGCTTCCGGCTGGTCGCTGTCCCGTCCGCCGATGACGAACAGCTTGTTTCCGTGAGCGGCGAAGGCGGCTTCCGTAACGGGGACGGGAAGGGGAGGAAGCTTTTCCACGGAGCCGTCCGCCTTGATCAGCAGGGCGTCTTTCAGGATGCCTTCCGCATTATGGCCTCCGGCTACCGCCAGCCCCTTGCCTACGCTTGCAAAAGCCGCGTAACCCAGCGGAACGGGCAGCGTCCCCACCTTGCTCCATTGGCCGTTGCGGAGTTTGAAAATATCCTGGTGGTACGCCTTAGGCCCGCGTTCTTCCGGCGTTGAGGCTCCCGGAGCGGCCTGGGGGAAATTGGCGCCGCCTGCGGCGATGATGGACTGGGTGCCGTCACTTTCCGTAACGGTTCCAGCCGCCATTCCAGCGCGGCCCGCCGGGTCCGGCAGGTCGGGAATGGCTCCGGCCGGGTGTACATCCACGGAAAAAGAGGCGTTGGCAGCGGGGGCCGCCATCAGCAGCAGGGCGGCGAAAGCGGAGCCGCATGCCCTGGAAAACCGGGTAAGGTGACGTGAAATGTGCATATGCTGGAAGATAGGGATGGGATGTGGGTGAAAAATCAGGAAAGGGTGATGCTCCACACTTCAGGGGAGCGCCTGCCGGGTTTAAGTTCTCCGTTCACGGCTGCAAAACGGCCCTGCCACGCGCAGCACGGAAGGACCGCCCTGGGCGCCGCGATGGGCCCTGCGTCGTGCCATTCCATGGCGGCTGTATCCAGGCACAGGGACTGGTTGTTGAAGCCGGGGTTGGTCTGCGGGGTATACTTCTTTCCGGAGCCGTCGTCCCCGCCCAGCAAATAAATCACGCCGTTCCGGGAAACCGGGGCCGGGGTGGGGGCCGCGGCGATGGCGTAAGGCATCTCCGGCAGGCGCGTCCATCCGCGTTCCGGCGTGAAGCTCCAGGCTTCCGTCAGCAATTCCCGGGCCTGTTTGCCGTCCTCCTCCCGGAGGCCGATGCCGCCGAGCACGTAAAGGACGCCGTCCGCCGCGGCCATCTGGTGCAGGAAGCGTCCGCGGCCCGGCAGCGGGTCCAGCTCCTGCCAGCCCTGTTCCGGCCCGCGTGCGTCCAGCATGAAAACCCGGTTGGTGCAGTCCTGCTCCCCGGGGCGCTCACAGCCTCCCGTAAGATAAACCTTGCCGTCCAGAACGGCGGCGGCCGTGTAAGCCAGGGCTATGGGAAGGGGAGGGAAGGGAGTCACAGTGACGGCTCCGTCCGCAGTGCTCAGCAGGTAAACGTCCTTCCGGTGGCCTTCCTTGCCGCAGCCGCCGATGCACAGCAGGCCTTCCCTGGTGCTGGCGGAGGCTCCGTACGCGTAAGGCGCAGGGAGCGTTCCTGCCTCCGTCCACCCATTCTCCCCCGGAGACAGCGTGAAAATGCGGTCCGTCCACGTTTTGGCGCCGCCTTCAAGCATGGGTTTGTCCGGGAAATTGGTGCCGCCGGCACAAATCATTGTTTCTCCGCATGTTCCGGCATACATGCCGGCGAAACCTTCCGGATCGGGAAGAGAGGGTAAAGGGGACCAGGATGAAGAATAGAGACTCATAACACGTGTAAATGACTCGCGTGATGCTAGCGAAAACCGGGCCGCGGCGCCAGTATTAACCTCTGGTTCTATTTTTTTTGAATAAATTTCTTTCCCCACGCCTCTTACCAACGTAGAAGAGGAGAATCATATGAAGCCTGGAACCTGTTTTTTGATGTTGTGCGCCCTGCTGCCTGCGGCCCTGGCGGAAAATATGACCCTGCGGTCCGGCAGGGTGCTGGAAGACGCCAGCGTGGTGTCTTCCGGAGACGACTTTGTCAGCGTCCAGTACACGGACGGGGTGGCCAAGGTCTCCTACAAGGAGCTCACGGATGCCCAGCAGAAGGATTACAGGATGACGCCGGAGGACGTGAAAGCCAGGCTGGACCAGCGGCGCCTGGAGGACGCGGCGCGCAGGAAAAAGGCGGAAGAGGCCAGAAAGGCGGCTGATGAAGAAGCCAGGAAAATCAGGGAATCCCTGTCTGAAGCGGAGCGGCATCCCCGTTATCTGGAAGGAGCGGATATCTCCCGCATGTTTCTGCTGCTGGGGGAACTCTCCCAGGTGGAGGCGGAAGTCATGGCCCTGCAATGGAATGCCCTGGAAGCGGACCGCGTGGGACTGCCGGAGGATGCCCGTACCTTCCGTGCGAGGATGGGAACCTATCAGGAACAGGTGAACGCCATCCGTAAAAAAAGGGAGACCGCCGAACAGTACTGGCAGGATTTGGAAAAGAAATACCTGGCTCTGAAGGACGGAACCCAGAAGAAAATTGCGGACTTGAACAAGCAGGTCTCCCAGTTGCAGGGGGAAGTAAGGGAGGTGGCCAGCCAGCCGAGAACGGAGCGCATCATTGTCCCTCCGATTATCAGGACGTGGAACTATCCGCCGCCGCCCGTCATTATCCGGCCTTCCCCCTTGCCGCCAAGGCCCCATCCCGTCCCTCCCCGCCCCGTTCCACCGCGTCCGATGCCTTTGCCTGTGAAGCCTGGCTTGTACGGTGGTTGAAAGTGCGTCCGCGGGTTCCTCCTCTTCTTCCGGAAAGCGTGCGCCAGCCTCCGCAGCAAACGGGCTGCCGGAACAGGAAACTCAAGGCACGGGTTGCCCAGGCGGCAGACGCCGCGGCCCCGGGAAGCATTCCCTTCCCGCAGAGGAAAGGGGAAGGTCAGATTCCGGGGAGGGGATACAGCTCCATGCGGCCCTCCTGGAAGGAGGCCAGATGCGTGAAGCCCGCCTGGCGGGCCAGGTCCGCGGCGCGCTCAAAATCCCGGCCCACGTCCTCCGGCTTGTGGGCGTCTGAGCTGATGGTGAGGGGAATATTCATCTCCGCCGCCATCTTTAAAAACTGCGCGTCCGGATACTGTTCGGCGCACTTGTTGCGCCAGCCGGCGGTATTAAGCTCCAGGCAGGCGCCGGACTCCTTCATGGCTTCCAGAGACGGTTCGTAATAAGGACGCAAATCTCCGGAAGGGCGGAAGCCGAACTTCTTGATCAGGTCTGCATGGCCCATGATGTGGAACAGGCCTGAAGCCGCCATCTCCCGGAAGCGTTCCCAATACTGCCTCCATGCGTCCTCTACATCCGTCCGGTTCCAGAAATCCATCTTGTAGGGATTGTCAAACTCCTCCTTCTCCCCCAGATAATGGACGGACCCGATCAGGTAATCCCATGCGTGCAGGCTCTGCAAGTGCTCTATCCATGGCCCAATGCCGGGAAACCAGTCGCATTCCAGCGCGGCGCGGACCGTCAGGCCGTGCGGTGCGGCGCATTCCCGGGCCTCCGTGAGCCAGTCCAGATAGGCCGGCATGTCCGCCTGCTTCATGCGCCAGTCGTCAAAAGGCTCCCCGGGCATTGGGGCGTGATCTGAAATGCCGTATTCCCGGAGGCCGGCGCGGACGGCTGCCTGCACATATTCCTGCGGAGTGCCGGAGGCGTGCAGGCACAGGGGGGTATGGGTATGGTAATCGCAGTACATGGAGGAATGCCCATGTTAGCACGGCGGCGCGGGCGGTTCAACCCGGAGGACGTATTTGCCGATTATTTGCCGTCTTTGACATTATGGGTTGATTTTATGGACAGGATTTTTTAGAGTCGCGTTAAATAGGACACGTGACATATGAGTGATTGGCAAGGCTTTTCCCCGCTGAATGATTTTACAGGACCGCTCCTGGACAACCTGAAGCGTCATCCCAAGCGCATCGTTTTCCCGGAAGGGGAGGATGTTCGCGTGCTGCGCGTGTCCGAACGCTTCGTGGCGGAACAGGCAGGCGTGCCCATCCTGCTGGGCAGGAAGGAAGTCATCAGGAGGATGGCGGAAATGAACGGAATTTCCCTGAAATTCGTCCGCATCATTGAGCCGGAAAAAAGCTCGGACCTTCAAATGTTCTGCGACCGCTATGAACGGGCGGAACAAATGTTCGGCAACGGATTGCCCATGAACACCCGTGAAATCGTCTCCGAGCCGGTCCACTTTGCCGCCATGATGGTGCTTTACGGCCAGGCGGACGCCATTGTGGCCGGGAACATGAAAAGGGTGGCTTCCGTCTTCCGCGCCGTGAACAAATACCGGCAGGAACCCGTTCCTACCAAGCCCCTCTTTGCCATCTCGATCGTTCTCGTTCCCGAATTTGCCAAAAAATTCGGAGGCCGCGGCATCTACTTCCTGGCGGATACCGGGGTGACCCCTGATCCCACCGTGGAAAACATGGCCTACTTTGCCGTGGAAACGGCCAAAATGGCCCGGCACATGCTCGGCAAAAGCGTTCGCGTCGCCATGTTGAGCGCCTCCACCGCCGGGTCCGTGCCGGAACTGGCTGCGGACCGCACCAGGGCCGCTACCGCGCTGGCCCGGAGCATGGTGCAGAAGGACTGCCTGAACAATGAAATCTCCGTGGAAGGGGAAATCCAGATTGACGCCGCCCTGTCCCCGGACTCCTACAGCGTGCGCGTTCACCGCAACTCCATGCTTCAGCCCAGTGACGTGTGGGTCTTCCCGACCCTGGACGCCGCGGACATCTCCAAAAAGCTGCTCTGCATGATGCCCTCCGTATACAACTATGGCCTCATTCTGGGAGGGCTGCTCTTCCCGATTGCCCAGCTCCCGCGGCTGACGGATGAAGACAGGATGTTCGGCACCGCTCTGGTGGTGGGGAATGAAGCCATTAAATTCCACCTGCTGTACCCGCAGGGGGTTGCTCCCCTTTATTGATTGGGCACGGCGCATCCGTGACCATCAGGCGCTTCTCCTTGCGTACGGCCAGCTTGCCGCCGGGCAGGGAAGTCCGGGAAGGACCGTCCGTATCCAGAATGCTCATCACCCGGAGCACGGCGTCCTCCGTCAGGTCCGGAATATGCTGCCGGCGCAGGTAATCATGCACGGCGCATTGCCTCAGCTCCGCGGGAAGCTGGTTGACCTTGGGCAGGAACAGGCGCCCCTGGGGGTCTGCCAGATTCATGGAATCCAGCGCCTGGGAAAGCGCCGTGCGGATTTGGTTCTCAATGCGGCAGGCGCGTGAAAAGGAAAGGCTGGTGTCTCGCTGGAACAGCGTGTCCAGCCTGGGAATGACCTCATGGCGCAGGGCGTTCCTGGTATACTCTGCAGACTGGTTGCTGGAATCCTCCCGCCATGGAATATGGCGATGCTCCAGGTAGGCGGTAATATCCTTCCGGGAAAAATCCAGCAGGGGGCGTACGACAGTCAATCCGTTGGCCCAGGTGGAAACGGGTGACATGCCGTGAATGCCGGAAGCCCCGCGGCACAGGTGGAGAAGGGCTGTCTCCTGCTGGTCGTTCCGGTGGTGGGCCAGGGCCACGAAAGCCCCCGGATAGCCGGCAGCCCATTTCAGGAACAAGGCCTGCCGGGCATCCCGCGCCGCTTCTTCAATGGAAATTCCACGCGAACGGGCCATGCCGCGGACGTCCGCCCGTTCCTGGACACAGGGAACCCCCAGGCAGGCGGCGTACCGGCATACGAACTGTGCCTCCTCCTCCGCCTCCGGGCGCAGCCCGTGATTCACGTGGCAGGCAATGAGGTGGCATCCCGGCATTTGGGAAAGCAGGGAAAGCAGCGCCATGGAATCCCGTCCGCCGCTGATTCCGGCAAGGACGGGACGGCCGGAGCGGAGAAGCTCCGCAGACTGCTTGTCAAAATGGTCTGGTGTCAACGTCATGCTGCCGCCAGTGAAGCAGGAAAAAGGGGCAAAGAGAAGCCTGCAAATAAAAAACCCCGCTTTCCGGAAAGGAAACGGGGTTGGAAAACTGTTGGGGACAAGCCTTACTTGTTGAGCTTGGGCTTGCCGCCGCTGCGGCGGACAGCGCCGAAACGCTTCTGGAACTTGTCGATGCGGCCTTCCGTGTCCACGAACTGGTTCTTGCCGGTGAAGAACGGGTGGGAGTCGGAGGTGATGCCGCAGGAAACCACGAAATGTTCAACCCCGTCAATAACTTCCGTCTTGGGGGAGCGAACGGTGGAATGGGTGATGAAGCGGCGTCCGGTGGTGATGTCGACAAAAACGACCGGATTGTACTGGGGATGAATATCTTTCTTCATGGTGATGTATTGCGTTTCCGACGCAAGGGGAGCACCAGTATAGGAGTGTTTTATTGCATGTCAAGCATCCCCGCATAAAAATGCGGAAGTTTGTGAATGACGGTTCGGGAGCTTGCGGGAGGAACGGTTATGGGGATGATGTAACGGAAAATGGAGCAGGTGCTGAAGAGACCCCCCTGGTGGGCGTGGTTTTCCCTGATGGGACTGGAGATTCCTTCTGCAGCCATTGCATGGGCTTTTGCCGTCAGCCAGTCCCATCTGGTGGTAGTCTCCACCCCCTGGCTGTACCAATTCCTCTTTGTGGCCGTCTGGTGCGTCAACATGCTGGACCGGGTGCTTAAAATATTCCGGGGAGGCCCTGCGGTATACTCGGATGAATGCCTGCTGTTTGCCAAAAAGCACTGCTTCGTCATCTCCCTGCTCATTGTGGTGGCGGCCGTGACGGGGCTGTGGATCATGTTCTTCCAACTGGGCGTGGTCATCTTCCAGTTTGCCCTGCTTCCGGGTATTTGCAGCCTGCTCTTCCTCTACTTTTCCTCCAATCCGCACAAAAAGGGGAGCCTGTCCTCCGGATTCGTCATGGCATCATTCTTTGCCGCCGTCTCCTTTTCTACGGGAGCGGGAATCCCTGCCTACTTCTATGGAACGATGGGCGGAGGCTGGGGCGGCCAGCTGTCCACGCCCACCTGGTATCTCGTCGCTCTGGTCATCCTCAGCATGTTCAGCCGCAAACGGTGGAATGAAGAAGAGGAGGAAGACGGGCAGGACTCCGCCGCCCGGGACATGGTTTCCCTGGTCTGGATGGGGGTGATTGTGATCTACGTCGTCTTCTGCCTGGCCGCCGCCGCCCGGGAATATACCGGTGACGCGTGGATCTATTACGGGCTGGCCATGGCGGGGGTATTCATGTTCGTGCTGGACAGGTTGAAGAAGAACATGCCCCCTCTCCTGCTGTACACCCTCTCCTGGGTGGCGCTGATCTTTCCGCTGTTGCTGAGCGGTATTCTGGCTCAGGCCTCCTCCTGATTGACAGGGAAGAACTTCCTTGGGCCGGACACGGCAAAACGCAGGAAAATTGGAAAAATGATATTTTGTGGTTGCAATACCGGAGATGCGGTGCTAGATTCTGCCCCGCAAACACGTTCTGCGTGCAAGCAAGTGGCTCGGTAGCTCAGTCGGTAGAGCAGGGGATTGAAAATCCCCGTGTCGGCGGTTCGATCCCGTCCCGAGCCACCATTTTTTTCTCCCAATTTTTTAATCCCTTTTTTATACGGGAAGTAGCTCAGCCTGGTGGAGCGCCTGCTTTGGGAGCAGGATGTCGCAGGTTCGAATCCTGTCTTCCCGACCATTTTAAAGCCTGTAAATCCAATGATTTACGGGTTTTTGTTTTTAGGTGTATTTCTCGCTGGTTGTCCGTATGGTTGTCCGTAAATAGATATTATTCTTGCGGTTTAGGGGCCGCAGGGCATGCTTGAAGGCATGAAAAACACCCTCGTTGCGACGGATTATCCGAACCTGTACAAGTCAAAGGAGTCAGAAATTTTCTATGCCCGCATCGACAGAGGAAGAAAAACGGTGAAAAAGTCCCTCAAGACGCGCGTTTTGACGGAAGCCCTTTCCAGGCTTGCCGGGTTTCTGGCGGAGCAGGGGAGGGATGAATTACCTGTGGAATCCGTGTCTTGGTATTTGGCGGTTGATATGTACGTCCAGCGGCAGGAGATGAGGCCCAACCTCAAGCCGGCCGCGGTGGAATCCATCAAGTTCTTTGCCGGTCGTGCCAAAAAGCTTGTCGTCCGCGACATGGCGGCGGAAGCCATCACGGAACAAATATGTCGGGTTTGGTGGAAGAAGGATGCTCTGTCCGTATCTGCACGCACAGCAAACGGAACGCTCGCCATTGTGAAAAATGTATTTTCCATGCTCCAGGATGCTGGCTGCCTCAAGAACAACCCAGCAGCCAAGCTTGAACGAATGACGTTGCGGAGCGGAAAACTTCATGTTCCTGGAAAAGAAGATTTCCGGAGAATTATTGAGGAAGTGAAAAAAGCTCCTATATTAAGGAAGTGGCAAAAAAAGGGCCTATATTCCGAAGCGGCGGACATGATCTCCTTCCTGGCTTATTCAGGGCTGCGTATTGAAGAAGCCCGGCGCCTGGTGTGGGGAGATATTGGAAAGGAATCTATTTCCGTGCCTGACATCAAGCATGCCACCTCACGCCGGACCCTGTACATTAACGCATCCCTGGCCGAGGTGATAGAAAGCCTCCGAAGGGAAAGACGGGGGAATAGCCCCGATGACCCGGTATTTGCCATAGAAAACCCCCGGAAAGCCCTCACAAACGCTTGTATCAGGCTTGGGCTGCCTCACGTCCGTATTCACGACTTGCGCCATTTCTTCGCAACGTCCTGCATTGAAGCAGGGATTGACATTCCTACGGTTGCAAAATGGCTCGGCCATCGTGACGGCGGAGCGCTGGCTATGAAGGTGTATGGGCACCTCCGGGACGAACACAGTAAGGAGGCCGCAAAGAAGCTTGTCTTCTGATTTATCAAAAAAAGATAAATACCTATTGACAATTTATCATATATTGATAAATTGTCGGCATGAAGTACGAAATCACCTACTCATGCGGCCACGAAGGCGTCAAAGACTTGATCGGCAAACAATCTGAACGGGACAGAAAGATCAGGTATTATGAAACCCAATGCCTGTGTCCGGAATGTGCCCGGAAAAAGCGGGATGAAGAAAACAAGGCGCTGGGCGTTGTCCTGCACCTGACCTGTGACCATGATACCGAAATCATTGAAATCATTGCCTACGGCGACACCTACGCCCACAAGGAAGAGCTGAAGAAGCTGGGGTTCAGGTTCGGTGAAATATCATGCGCTTTCTTGAATACAAGCCGCTACGGCGCGCGTCAGAAATGTTGGTCCTACACTCCCAGCTATTCAACCCCGGAGGAACTGAAGGCGGAATATGATTCCCTGGTTGCCCGCGTCAAGGAAGGCGTGACGACGCACGTTTCCGAACGGAAGCCTGAAATGGGAGACATTTCCCTGCTCAACAAAATCCTGTTGAACCGCAAGCAGGAACTTGAACGCAAGGAGCAGGAGAAAAAAGAAGCGGAAGCCGCTCGCCAGGAACGGACCCGCCAGGAGACCGAAAGGAAAGCTCAGGAAGAACGCAACAAGTGGAAGCGCGTTGCCATTCCTGCCGAATGCGCTCGGAACATCGGGGGTATCTCTGGAAATATCCGCATCAAATTCCCTGCGGAATCCCGTCTGGCCGAATACTCGTTTGTGGTCGGCAACTACTGCGTTTTTGAAGGCAGCCATGATGGGGAACTTTACCTTGAACTGTACCGGAATTTCGAGAAGACGGCCATGAAGCTGAAAAGGCTTGAGAAGAAGAATAAGCAAGGGAAATGGTACGAGCTCGTCGAACCGGTCACGATTCATAGGGCGGACGTCATTGAATGCTTCGGGAACGAAGTTGACCATGACGCCCCAAAAACGGAAAAGGCTTCTCTCGTCTATGACGACGGAAAAGAGGAAATCCACCATACGCCGGAACCTAAAACCCCTGTTGACATTGATGCAGCCGAGGAACTTAAACGATGATCAGGCGGAGGCTGTCCGCAAGCTCCATGAACTGAAGGTGGGAGCCCTTTTCATGGAGTGCGGAACCGGCAAGACGCAGACGGCTTCTGTCCTGGTCAACTCCGTGGACGGGGTGGATTATCTGCTGTGGCTTTGCCCCTGCCAGACCAAGGACAACTTGAGGCAGGAAATAGCCCGGTGCGGCTTGCGGTATGAACCGGATATTGTCGGCATTGAGTCTATCGGCCAGAGTGAGCGAATTTACATGGAAGTCATGCGGAAGCTGCAAGCGGCCACGCACCCGTTCATTGTGTGCGACGAGAGCATCAAAATCAAAAACCTGTACGCTGTCCGGACCCGCCGCTTGTTGACCCTTTCCAGACTGTCGGAATACAAGCTTATTTTGAACGGAACCCCGTTGACAAAGGGACTCACTGACATTTACGCTCAAATGGAATTCCTGTCTCCGAAAATTCTGGACATGAGATATTCCGAGTTCCTTGATACGTTTTGCTACTACCATGCAATCAAGAGGTTCAAGCGTGTTGTCAAACGCGTGATTGTGGGGTACGCGAATATAGACTATCTGCTTTCCATCATCCGCCCGTATGTGTATCAGTGCAGCCTGAACCTCCCCCTTGAAAAGCAGTATGGAGACCGCTGCTATTCCCTCACGGACGAAGAAATGGCGGCCTATGAACACCTCAAGGAGCGCTTGCTGACGCTTGACGTGTTCAGGGACACCCATTTTTTTGGAATCATCCAGCGCATGCACCATCTCTATTGCTGCTCGGAAGGTAAATTTGAACTCATGGAAAAGCTGCTGACACCTCGAACGATCGTCTACTGCAAATTCCTGAAGAGCAAACGAGAGATTGAAAAACGGTTCCCGGGAACGCTGGTTTTGACCTACGGGAAGGGGTCTTTTGGCTTGAACCTGCAAGCGTACAACCGCATTGTCTATTTTGACAAAACGTTTGACTACGCATTCCGCGAACAATCTGAAGCCCGTATTTACAGAACCGGACAGCAAGAAGACTGTTCCTACTTCGATTTGAGTGGTAATGTCGGCCTGGAATATTTGATGGATGAATGTATCAGGAAGAAAACGAACCTGATTTCTTACTTCAAAACCCACGGAAACGAGACTATAAAAAAACTATGAAGGCTATCTTTCTCGGTGAGCAAAATCCGAAGGAAATCGTTGAGGATTATCTTAAAAACAACCAGATAGAGAGAGTGTTCATCATTGGCGACAAGATTGACCTGGACTCGGGCGCCCGCGTGGATCACATCACGTATGCTCAAACTATCCTGTACAAATTTTATTATCCTTGGTTGAAAGACATTACGTCAAATTGCCTCGTCGTGTGGAACAATGCCATGCGGACAAAAAGCCGTTACGACCTGCATTATAACTGCATCAGGCGGTACATGCAGCAGGCGGACCACCGCATCATTTTTGAACATTTCCCGGTCAGGGAGAAGGAAGAGGAATTCATGATCCTTTGGGATATGACGCTGAACAACCCCTTTTTGAAAGAGCCCTACGCTGAATGCGATTTTTCGCAGGGTGAAATTCACCTGGGGGACATCCGGTTTGAAGTCCATGAAACTCCCGTGGAGTTGGATGAAGAAGAGCTGGCCGCTTACGCTGCCGAAAAGGACCGGATTGTTGGGGAAGTGAAGAAAGACCCGAACATTGTGCCGCGGCGCCTTCTGAAATGGACGGAAGCCTTGGCTGCCAAAAAGGTTGGCGGGGAATACGACACCAAGGGAACCATCAAGCCGGTCATGAACGTGACCGTCACCAATACGGGGGTTGACGCATACTATATGGGCCGCCTCAATGATTACAGAAGAGCAGTAAACAATGTCTGCGAAAAAATACAACGTCGAGGTTAACGTAGTGGATGCCGCCCGGGAAAGGATGGCGTTCATCTTTGACCACTTTGAAGACATCATCGTATCCATTTCAGGGGGGAAAGATTCAACCGTCCTGTGCCACCTTGCCCTTGAGGAAGCCCGGCGCCGCAGGCGCAAGGTCGGCTTGTTCTACCTTGATGAAGAAGTCGTCTATGACGCTACCATCCGGCAGGTAGAATACCTGATGGACATGGACCCCGAGCACACCATGCGGTACTGGTTGCAGATTGAATTCAACCTGACCAACTCGGTTGACATTTCAAACGGACAGTTCCATTGCTGGGACCCGAAGGAGCGGCCCAACTGGATGCACAAGCGCAGTTCAAAGAACATCCTCAACCGGACATGGACACATGAAACCGTTATTGCCGACAAGAACAAGGGGTTCGGCTTTTACGATGTCATTACCAATTTTGAGATGGGATTCAGGAATGCTGCGTTCCTGGTGGGGCTCCGCGCAGACGAAAGCCTGAACCGGTACAGAACCATGATCAAGCATCCTGGCTTTGAGGGCGTGTTCTGGTCCACGAAAAAGCAGTTCGGCAATTTTGCCTTTTACCCAATTTACGATTGGGCCTTTTCCGACATTTGGAAGTACATCGCGGAACATGGGCTCAAGTATCATAAATACTATGATTTTGCCTTCCTGAAGGGAACCCCGCCTCACGCTATGCGCGTTTCTTCCCTGGTGCATGAAAAAAGCTTCAAGGCCATTCAGGACTTGCCGGAATTCGAGCCGAAGACCTATGACCGGCTTTTGAAGCGGACCAAGGGCATTTCCTTTGCCCAGGAGACGGCTAAGGATAAAAAGATGTTCAGATGCCAGCAGCTGCCGAAGAACATCAAGACGTGGCGCGAGTACAGGGACATCCTGCTTCAAACGTACCCGGTCCCGGAGCGCCGCGAGATATTCCGGAAGCGGTTTGCAAAACACCTGGACAACGAATTTGTTGCCCGGCAGCAATGCCGGCAGCTCATTTTGAATGACTATGAAAACAACCTCCCCGTGAAGAACACGGAAGACCCGCTGGTTGAAAAGCTCAACTACTGGAAAGATATTTTATGAAAATGATAAATTGCGTTGAATATTTATCAAAAAATGATACGTGTGTCTCATGAATGAAAATCCCGCCAAGCACCCTTTCTATGTAATTATTGATGATATGGCGTCCACACTGAATAGAATGCCATTGTCTGCCGCGGAAATAACCGATTTAGCATCGTCCATCCGCGACGGGCTTCGTCAGGCACAGAACCCGAATTTGATATATTTCCTTTCAGAGTCCGTTGATCTGTCTCCAAAAAGTAGGGATGTTGGAAATATTGATGAAAGCCGACTTCACGAAGAAGTGGAACGGGTTATTGGCGAAGTTATTGTTCTATCTCAATTTGATTTATATGAAATGAACTCAAGAATTACTTTTGCGAGGCATTGTTTAGAAATCGCTGATACACTAGATGCCCTGGCTTGCAGAATAAGGAATTACATCGTATGAAAATCGACATTCCATGCCTAGACGTGCGGATGGTAGACCGGGAAGAGCTCCAAGCCAATGATTACAACCCGAACACCGTTCCCAGGGACAAAATGCTCTTGCTGAAGCAGTCCATTTTGGATAATGGATTTTGCTTCCCTATTGTGACGATTTGGAGCGAAGAAGACGAAAAATATATTATCGTTGACGGGTTCCACCGTTTCACAATTTGCCAGCCTGAATGGCTTAATATCAAGAAAGTTCCTATTGTCGTTCTGAAGCACGATTTGAGCCAGCGCATGACGGCCACGGTGCAATTCAACAAAGCGCGGGGTGTCCACGCCGTTGACAAGGATGCAGACATTGTGAAAGCACTGCTGGAACAGGGGAAGAAGGAAGAGGAAATTGCAAACTCCCTCGGGCTGGATTTGGACACGGTACTGCGGTACAAGCAGATGACCGGCATTCTGGCCCTGTTTGAAGGGGTCAACTACTCTCATTCATGGGGCATCAAAGACGGGGAGGACGCGCAATGAGCAATGAAAACAAATGGGAATACGACGGGAGCATCAAGAAATACCCCATTGCCCCCGGCGAAGTGTGGGAGCAGGAAGGAAACAAAGTTGCCATCAATGACATCTTTGACGGGCTGCCCGCTTTCATGAAGGAAGCGGACTTGGTTTTCATCGACCCTCCGTGGAACTTGGGGAATGCAAACGCGTTTGTGACGAAGGCCGGGCGGACTGATTACAAGGATGATTTTGTCCGGTTCTACAAGAAAGTCTTTGAACGGTTATCGGAAATCAACCCGGAAACCGCCTATATTGAAATCGGGAAGGAATATCTTGCCGAGTTCATGATAGAGGCAAAAAAGCTTTATAAGTACGTTACTTGCTACAATTCCTCCTATTACCACAAAAAGGAAAATGTGTGCTACGTCATCCGGGCCAGCAGGAAGGCCAAGAAGCCCAAGCTTGACGGGCTGGACGAAGAAGACATCATCGCGTGGATTTGTGAGAATGAAGAGTATTCCTGCATTGGCGATTTTGTGATGGGCCGCGGGCTGGTCGGGTACTACGCCCATAAATTCGGGCGCCGCTTTGTAGGGTGCGAGCTCAATCCGAATCGGTTGGCCGTTCTTTTGAATAGGATCGGTGGAGAATGGAAGGTTTCACCGTTGCATGATTCCATCCCAGTTTTAAAACAGCTTATTGAGTACAATGGACGCCTGCTGGACCCGGTTTTCATCATCGGGCAACGCATGAAGGAACTGACGGGGCAGGGAATCCCTGTAATGGAGGCCCGGGCGAAGATTGCCGCTCATTTTGGGGTGAAGCCTCTGACAATTCACCGATGGACAACGCGCCAGTCTGATTTTCCTGTGAAGCTTGAAATGGTAAAAAAGCTTGTGGCTTTATAGGTTGTGGTGCGGCACGTTAGAGAGTGCAATAAGCGTTCTTGAGGCCCATTTTTCAATCGTCATGCCATGGATGTTCGCCGTCATTCTAGCCCGGTCAAATTGATTGCGGGGAAATGGCACCTCAATAATGTCCATATCAGGGTCATGCAGGCTTTTTTGGCGCCGGCTGTATTCTTCCTTCATGATGCGCTCAATGACACGTTGCCGTGCTTCCGGAATTGGAAGGTAGGAAAGCCATTTATCAACTTGGCTCTTCCTGACGCCGCAAAGATCGGCAAAAACCTCTCTGCTCATTTCCATATCCTTCAGAAACGCCCGGATTTTGTCTTTTGTGTCATCCATGCGGACATTTTTCCCAAATGGCAAACAGCGGCAAGTTTTTTCTGATGATTTTACTTTTTAGGAATAACTTAGTTTGAAAAGATTCCTATTATAGCAAGCACTTGCTAAATGAGGAATTCTTATCCTTTACGCCAATCTTTCAACGTTTCCACATACACGGCGGAGATTTTACCTTCTTCAATGGGCTCTACATCCTTAAAGGCTGAGTTGATAGACTTGAGGACATATTCTTGTTTCCCTGTTTCAGGATTCTTGCGGCGGCCAAGTTTTTTCAGGGTATAGTCATTCCCCTCATTGTAAACCACCAAGGTTCCAAGCTTGGGAAAGAGATAATCCTTGTATTCTCTTACGACAACCAGCGAGCCATCCGGTATTTTGGGCTCCATCGACTTCCCATTCACGTGCAGTACATATTCGTCTTTCTCCAAGGGGCGTCCGATAAGAATGTCCTGTAGAATGGTCGCACCGTCCGCGGGTTTACCTGCGGCCGTGTTACCTATGATTTGTGCTTTATAGTCCGGCGACTCCACTGCTGTTTCAACCGGAACAAACTGCCTACGGACAGGTTCTTCTTTGGCCGCGTTTTTGTAATACTCCCGGGCAGTGACCTGGAGGATATAGGAGACCATGTCTTCAAGCTTTTTGTGCATTTCGTCCGCCAGGGACCGGAGTTGTTTTTCAAAGTCAGGGGGAAGTTCAAATTCAATTTCTTCATCCCCGTTCATGAGGCGTTCAATGAGTTCCATTTTTTGAGAAACGATCGGCTTGCCTGCGGAAAGCCAGTTATCCACCGTTCGCTTACTGACCAGCGTTTTTTCAGCTAACCAAGCGCGGTCTTTCCCTATCTCTTTGAGCCACGTTTTGATGTCTTCTGCATTGAGCATGTCAGCATTATGCACCAGAAGCGCATTAGAGGCAATAGAAATATTTATCATGAATGCACCTAGAGCGAAAATTAATATTGACTAGATTTCGTTTGTGGTGCATTTTGTAATCATCAACAACACGCAAGACGCGAATATGATCATCGACCTGAGAAAAGAACCGAAAGAAGTAAGGGAATGGGTACAGGATGCCGAGAGGGCCACAGGCTTGAGCGGCTTTGCTCTCATTATGGGAGCCATTATGGATTTTTCCAACAAGGCTAAAAAGAATCGTCGCCCCCGTAAGAATCCCGCTCCCAAGAAACCAACAACGTATCCCAAAGAAAAATGACAAAATGGGAAATATTTTGTTGAATTCTTCTGCTAAAATAGTAAATCTGGATTTGTTAGAACGATAATATCCAAAAATAACAAGGTAAATCATGAGGCCCTACGCAGATATCAACGGAGATTTCCACTGCCCTGAATGTGGGGCGCTCCTGGTGGACTTCGACGAGGCTGACCCTCTGTGCAGAGGATGCTGTGAATCCTGTGGATGGGAAGAAACCGACGATGAACCCGCTTTCCCATACGCCGACACCTACGGCGGCCATTTTTGAACCATGGAAGAATCCCTGATTGAAGAACTGAAGCGGCTCGGCTGGTACGAGCTTTAACCCCAACCCTAAACAACAATGAGAAAAATGACGAATGAACAATACTGGATGCGCCGAGACCGCGACGCAAAAATAGAATCCCTATACGGCTGCCCGCTGGACTTGCCGGAAAATGACCTCAAGCCCCGGCCTGGCATCGTGCAGAACCTTGTCTTTTCCTCCCTGCTGGTTGGCATCTGCACGATCATTTATTTCATCGTTAAATCTTAGTGTATATGAACGGATTGGATCAATTTGTAACTTCTATCGTGGAGCAGACTATTGAAAGTCTGCATGACCGCGGCTTGTTGATTTTGGAAGAATCCGATGAACAGAAAGCCGCCCGCATGTTTAATGGAAAGCTGGAACTCTCTATAAACGACCTGGCGCAGCATCCAGCCTGCGGATGGTCACGCAAGAAGACTATTAAACTTCTACGGGACAAACACATAGAAGACCTTGGTACCAGTGCCCGCGACTACCGTATTTCTGCCGTGAGCGTGTACCGCTTTCTTACTAAGGAGAAAATCTCTCAGACAGGGGTCGACATGAACAGACCTCCCGCAAAACGGAAGAGGAACCCCCCAAGTACCATTTCCAACTAACCTAACCTAAGTAACAACAAACAGAAAAAACACCATGCAAAGAAACGAATGTAAGACTGGAACAGCGAAGTACGACCCGGCGCGGAAATACCGCAAGGGGGATTTAGTTCGAATCACCGGATTTCACGGGAGGCTTTTCGGAAGTGGAGGTAATCGGGAGTTGTCCGCAAATAACGCAATTGGAGGCCAAGTGGCCCTTTGTGGAGACGAGATTGCGGGAGGGGATGTTAGCCTCCCTGATGGCGTTTTACTAAACCGAAACAATTACCTTTCAGTTGCTTGTATCAAACTTGTCAAGCCGATTGAAGAAATTGAAGCGGAACAACCTTATAGGGTCGAAGAGATGGCTTTTAATTTCCGGGTCACGAGAGATATCTACTATATGCACACAATATGGTGGAATTCAGACGCTTGTCTCACATCTCCCTACAACAAGGAAGAAGCCTTAAGGAAAGCGCAGGAGCTTTGCGACGAACTGAACCGCAAGCATCAGGAATCCCTGAATGCCTAAAAAGCAGTTGGCCGGGGTCAGCGCCAACTGATCCCCGGCCTGTTACACAGAACCATGCAAAGATTATGAGTAACGCACCTACACATAAACTAGATTTGCCCCAGGCGCCAGTCCCGAAAAAGACACTCCATGAAATTGTGATGTCGGAGGACATGAAGAGCCACATTGCCCAGCTTGTAGAGGGCATGATGACGCCGGAACGCTGTATCAGTATCTTCTGGCACTGCTGCCAGAAAACCCCACTCCTTCAGCAATGCGCCCCTGTAACGCTGATTGCATCCCTGAAAAACCTGCTGATGATGCGTTGTGAGCCTGACGGCATCCACGGCTATCTTGTTCCATTTTGGGCTAAAGACAAGGCAACCGGAAAGCCCGTGCTAACCTGCGTGCCGGTGCCCTCCGCCCGCGGCCTGATGCGTATGGCCCGCTCCAATGGCGTCACCAACCTCAACATTGGCATTGCACGTGAGGGAGAGCCGTTTTACTGGAATATCGAGGACGGGAAATTTGTCATGGGTCACACCCCCGGATGGGATGACGACAAGAAACCCATCAGGGGTTTTTACTGTATCTGGACAGACAAGGATAGCTACTTGCACGGGGAGCGGATGAGTCTGAAAGCCGTCAATGATATCATGGCCCGCTCCAACTCCCGTAACAAGAAGGGGGAAATCGTAGGACCCTGGAAAACCGATTTTGAACAAATGGGCTTGAAAACAGTGATCAAGCGCGCCTCCAAGCAATGGGATTTGCCCTTGTATATCCAGCAAGCCATGAGCGTCTCCGACGAACAGGAATTTGGAAGCGAAATGCGGAATGTAACCCCGGAAAAAACCGATGGACCCGCCGAAGGGGAAACCCCGTGGAACAACGCGCCAGCACCTGAAGAATTCCAAAACGACCAACCGGAAGCCCTGCCGGAACCGGAGCCGGAAGGACAGAATGACCTTATTCCCGGACTGAAGATGCCCGCGCCGAAAGAGCCCGTAACCATCAGCAGGGAGGACTATTGACATGAGCCTATCATCGAATTGTACCGTTTACGAGAACGTGCCCCAGCGTTCGGAAGCGTGGTTCAAGTTGCGCTCCGGACGCCTGACGGCCAGCAATTTTGACAGGCTGCTTACCCCTACGGGACGCAAACCCCAGCCCAAGAACAACAAAGAAAGGGGCCCGTGGGGCGCCCTGATTATTGAATTGTGCTGCTCTTTCCTCCGTCCTGATGAAATCCAATGGGAAGGAAACCGCCACACGGACCGGGGAGAAGAACTGGAACCGGAAGCCAGGGACGAATTCAGAAAAATAACCGGACTGACTGTCAAGGAAGTGGGGTTTGTCCTTTGCAAAGACGGCCCGGTTGGGTGCAGCCCTGACGGACTCATTGTTGATGCGTCTGGCGATTACATTGCCGGACTGGAAATCAAGTGCCCTCTCTCCAAGACACATGCTCTTTACCTGCTCAACGGCGTGCTGCCAGATGACTACCGGCAGCAAGTTCACGGCTCTATGGCCGTGACGGGGTTGCGGACATGGTATTTCATTTCCTACTGCCGGGGCCTGCGTCCGTTTGTCATCAAGGTGGAGTGGGATGAATACACGGACAAAATCAAGGAAGCCTTGGATGAATTTAAAGCGGAATATCGGGATAAATACGATCTCATTATGCCGCGCATCCGCCCGGCAGCAGAAGGGAGGGCGGCATGAGAACGAAGGCAAGAGCTATCCACCGGCCCGGCGTGATGAACAAAACGGAAGCCGCCTATGGCTTTTACCTGTCTGACCTCCAAAACAAAGGGGAGATACGGGAATTCAAGTTTGAAGCCGTCAAACTGATCCTGGGGAACCGCTGCTCATACACACCGGATTTCATGGTTGTCCGCCCTGACGGCACCCTTGAATTCCACGAGGTGAAAGGCTTCTGGCGCGACGACGCCAGGGTAAAAATCAAGACCGCCGCCGACAAGTTCCCCTTTGTTTTTATCGCTGCCAAGCAGACAAAAACGGGTTGGGAAATCGAAACAATCCAGGAAGGAGAAAATTGAAATGAATAGATTTAAGAAAACATATAGAGAATGCCTTTGCTTAGTATCATCAGGAGGTTTTGTCGCAGGATGTATTTATCCGATCGTTGGTTGGAATAATGGTCTACATGTTATTACAGAAGATAAAAACGGTGAACCATTGGATTATTTGCTTCATAATGGGGGCGGTGATCCTGTTGAAAACGAATATGGGATAACAGGCGATCTTGCGGCGGTAGATGATAGATTCGACGAAGAACAAGGAAACTTAATATTCCGAACTTTGGTTGACGGTAAAATCGACACATATCCGTGGGAACTTGAACAGAAGGGAGGGGCCGAAAATGAAACTGACGCCTGAACAGAAAGCTTTTTACGAGTACGGGAAAGCCCGTGAGGCTCTTCGGCTCTTTAAGACGGACTTTGCATACCGGGAAGAAACTTTAAGAGAATTCTACGAGAACTATGTATGTGAAGCCTGGCAGAAGCGGGCCGCGTGCAGGGCGTGGGTGCCTTTAAAGGAGCGAAATTGCAACAATTGCATGCACCTTTATCGCGACACGAAATTTGGTTCTCCTTGTTTTTGTTGCACAGGTATTGACGACGAAATTCCCAATAACTGGGAGCCGAGAAAGGAGGCATTATGAAGGACTGGACAGGGAATAAAAGGACGCTTGGCGCTACGCTGGGAGCATCCTATCTCGCCACCGGTGAAAGGCCGAGGGAAGACTATTACGCCACCGATCCGGACATGGTGCGGGATCTGCTCAACGCTGGCGCGCCTCTCCGTCAGCGGGTATGGGAACCAGCCTGCGGAGCTGGTCATATCGTCAATGTCCTGCGGGAGCGGGGGCATGAAGTCTGTGCAACCGACATTGTTGACCGTGGATGTCCTGATTCCTGCGTACAAGATTTCTTGTGGGAGTTCGACGATGGCGAGATAGGAGACGTGGATATTATGACCAATCCTCCCTACGCCACAGCCCTTGAATTTGTCGAGCGTGCGCTTGCCTGCGTCAAGGATGGAGCCAATGTCTGGATGCTTCTGCGTCTCCAGTTTTTAGAGGGCAAGGCCCGGCGCCGGTTGTTCGACGTTGCCCCCCCCTCCGACGTGTGGGTATTCAGCGAGCGGCGGACCTGCGCCAAAAACGGGGATTTTTCCAAAACCGAAGGCGGCGCCATTGCCTACGCTTGGTTTCACTGGGTCAAAGGATATAACAATCAAACTATTGTGAAGTGGTTATGAAAGCCGTACTGCGATATTTAGGCGGTAAAAACCGCCTTGCCCCGTGGATTATCCGGCATTTCCCGGCTCACACTTGCTATGTGGAGCCATACAGCGGAAGCCTGGGTGTCTTGCTCAACAAGGCCCCGGCGCCGGTGGAAATCTGCAATGACAAAGACGGCGAGATTGTCAACCTGTTCCGCGTCCTCCGCAGTGAGGACGCCGGACGGCTGCTTGAGGCCGTCATGCTGACCCCATACAGCCGTGACGAGCTCAACGACTCCGCCCCTGCAGGTGATGCCGTGGAGCGTGCCCGGCGTCTGCTAGTGCGCTCCTGGATGGGGATTGCAAGCGACTCTTTCAGGGATGGACGTTCCGGCTTACTCGTAAGCCGGAACAGGGTGCCTTCTCCGGCTACCGACTGGGACCGGCTGCCGGAAACTCTGCGGCTGGCCACCCAGCGGTTAAAGCACGTCCACGTGGAAAACCGGGACGCCCTTGACGTCTTACAGGCCCACGACGGGCCGGAAACACTCCACTACGTTGACCCGCCTTACATGCCAGCCACGCGCACCAGGACGGGGCGATACAGCCATGAGTACACGGAGGACGATCACCGGCGCTTGCTCAACGTCCTGGTCACGCTGCAGGGCAAGGTGGTGTTGTCCGGCTATGATAACGAGCTTTACAACTCCGCCCTGCAGGGCTGGCACAAGGACTCCATCAAGACCATTTCCAACATGAGCAGTCCACGTGTGGAATGCCTGTGGATTAACTACAACCCCCAACTGACGCTTTTTTAATTATGGAATTCATCAACATCCCAACAGCCTTGTTTTCCAGCCCCGAATATATCGGGGCGGAACCCGTACAGCGCGCTACCTGGATTTCTCTTCTTGCGTGGTGTTGTGAACAGGAGAATGGCGGCATCATTGAGGGTTGCCGCTCCTGGGGCATGCGTCGCTGGATGCAGACCTGCGGCGTGACGGACCAAGAAATCAACGTAGAAAACGAACTTTACCATTTTGACGGTGATCATCTGGTCGTGTTCGGCTATCCTCATGAGATTCAGGAAACCCTCAAAGTCAAAAGGAAAACCGCCCGTGAAAATGGGAAGCTGGGGGGACGCCCGAAGAAAACCAATGTTGAAACCAACATAGGAACCAACGCGGAAACCGAAGAAAAACCTACGTCGGTTTTTTCAGAAACCAATGTAGGAACCGAAATAGGAACCAACGTAGCCCCCTATGTTGAAACCTATCCGAAAACCGTAAGGGAAGGGAAGGGAAGGAAGGAAGGAATTCACCCCCTTACCCCCTTTCCGTGCACCGTGGAGGAAATCGAAGACCATCTTCGGGCCGCGGCTTTTGCGGGGCGCGTGCGTTTAACCCCTGACCAGATACCGGACTGCGCTACGGCCTACTGGGGAAGCCGGGATGCCGTCAACTGGACCCGCAACGGCATCCCCGTGACCAAATGGCAATCTGACGCCATCAGCTTCGCCACCAGCTACGCCCTCAACCATCCGCCGCCTCCTGAAAACGGAGACCCATATTCGAACCTTGAAGAACTTTAACAATCAACCTATTTCAAAACATGATCGACTCTCAAACACTCATTGACGCTGAAAAACTGGTGCTTTCCCAAGCTATGGACGGAACCCAGGCATTTACGGACTTCCGGGACAAAGGCATTTCCCGGCAGACATTCAGCCTCCCGGCACATCAACAGATTTGGTCTGCCTTGGAAACCATTGCCAAGACAGGCGGCACCGTGGATGCCCTGACCGTCATTGCTCACCTGGAGACTCAAGGCCAGCTTGACGCCGTAGGAGGGCACGCCGGGGTGGTAGAGATTGCCACCTATGGAGCCCTTGCCCGCTACAAGACGGACGCTGCGCTGGAAATGGTCACGGAAGCCGCAAAAAGACGTTCTCTGCTCGCTTTTGCGTCCCGGATTGCGGAATGTGCCGGAGACCAGCTCAAAAGTGCGGAAGAGACATTGGATGAAGTTGAACGCGATATGTCCTCCCTGCGGGACAAATGCGGCGTCAAGCAAACCGAAACCATCCGCGGGGCGGTGGGCTCCATCATCGAAAACCTGCAATGGCGCATGAAGAACCCCGGCGCCATCAAGGGGCTGTCTTCCGGGTTCCGCCGTCTAAATCTGACCCTGGACGGGTTACAGCCCGGCGCCATGATCGTGATCGCCGCCCGGCCCGGCGTTGGGAAAACCGCTGCCCTGGTCAACATCCTGACCAACATCTGCCTGGAAGGAACCCCCGTGGGCATGTTCAGCCTGGAAATGCCGAAAGCCCAGCTTTTGGAGCGCATTCTTTACGGCATGGCCGGAATCAACTCCGACGACATTCGCCGCGGCAAGCCGATGACGGTCGGACAGCAGCAGAATTTCACGGCTGCTGTGCGGAAAATCACGGATGCCCCTCTGCACATCGACGATGAAAGCGCCCTGACCATTGATAAAATCATGGCCCGTGGGCGCCGGATGGTCCGGGAACATGGCGTCAAGTGCATCGGGGTAGACTACTTGCAGCTTGTGCGCTCCACGTCCCAGCAGGCCCGCGGGAGCCGGGAGCGGGAAGTCTCGGAAATCTCGGCCGGCCTGAAGGCTATGGCAAAAGAGTTGAATATTCCCGTCCTGGTGCTGGCCCAGCTCAACCGCGACGTGGAAAAGCGTCAAGGCAAGTCCCAGGGAAAGCCGGTTGTTTCCGACCTGCGCGACTCCGGATCCATTGAACAGGACGCGGACCAGATCATCATGATTCACCGGCCCGGAATGTATAATCCGGACAAGCACGCGCCCACAGAAGCGCAGTGGATTATTGGCAAAAACCGCTTTGGGCGTATGGGGCATATTCCGTTCCGTTGGATCGCGGAACTTACGAAATACGAAGAAGAATCTACAACCACCAGCAAATCATGAAAAAACTAGACATCATCACTCAACCCTGCGGAGCTCATGCCTTGAGAATGTCCCTCTATTTGGGACCCAAGCGCAAGAGAATGAGAATTTGCATCGGGCTGGAAACACACGATTACATGGAAGCCCAGCGCCGCGCATTGCTCCTTCTACGTTACAACAAACGCCTTGGAATTTATGATCAGGATATTCCCGGAGAAGCTGAAATCACATATCCCGCAAAAACGGATGACTTGCCCCTGTTCCGGGGCGACAATGGCGAATAAAAATGGTAACACCCGTTGACATATTCCGGCGCAAGAAAGTAGATGCCCGCCCCATGTCCACCCGCGAGCGGGCCATGCTGCCCGCCGCGGAACGGGTGAACTCCATCTTCACGGCGGACACGGAAAAGGCCAGTCTCCTGCAACGCCTCGCCAACATGCTTGACGATTTTCTGGCCGGGAAAAGGCAGGAAATCATTCTTCCGGATGGTACGTCAACAACGGTGGGGGTGATGCAGGGTAAGGCAGACTTCATCGCCAAGGCCCGCGGCTTCATGGCCGCGGAAGGCATGACGCCGGATGCCCGCGACAACCATATTACCAATATTGGGGCCCGGTCGCGTCTGGCGCTCATTTTCGACACCTACACCCGATCATGTTACGGCCAGGCCCGCTGGGAAAACGGGATGACGCCGGAAATGCTCCACGCTTACCCGGCATGGCGCTTTGTCCGGCACCCGGGAGCCCGGATGCCCCGCCCGCTGCATGTCCTGCATGAAGGCGCCGTCAGGCTCAAGACGGACTTCCAATTTTGGGCCGTCGAGATGAATTCTCCGGCTATTGGGGGCTTCCTGCTGCCCTGGCCTCTCTACGGCTTCAACTCCTGGATGGACATTGAGAGCGTATCCCGCGCCGAGTGCATCAGGGCCGGCCTGATTGGCTCCAACTGGGCCCCCGGCCCGGTGGATTTGTCCCAGTTTGGGGCAACGCTGCCGGAACGCCTCATGAACCGGTCTGCCTCCGTCCAGAAGATAAAGGACCCGGCCCTTGCCGCCCGGCTCCGGGAAAGCCTCAAGAAGCGCCTTGGAGCAGATGCCCTGGACAGAGACGGACGGCTTGCCATTCCGGCCCGCGAGCTCGCCCAGCGCATGCAGCAACAGGCGGAGCAGGGGAACCCAGTAGACGTGTTGCCGGTGCAAATGATGCTCAACATGGACATGGTTTCCAAGGTAGGGGACAAAATTAACATTCCAGCATCCGGCATCAGCGGGAAGGTGCGTGGAGCCGTCAGCAGGGCCGCCCGCTCCGTTGATGCGGTTCACACGGACGGACCGCTTCCGCAAGCCCACATCAGACAGACTTCAAGCCCGCAACTGCTGGGGAGTTTCAACCCGTGGGAAAAGGATGCCCCGATTGCTATTTCCAGCGCCGGGAAACATCCGGATTTGACTGCATGCCATGAAATAGGCCACTATGTCGACCTGTGGGGACTCGGCAAGGGTCAATGCCATCTCACCCCCGGCATGATTCCCAGCGAGATTGAAGCGGAAAAACGGTCCAAGTATGGTTCTGAACATTCCCCGGAAATGGATGAACTCATGTCCGCCATCATGGAATCACCCACGCTTTCCACCATCCGCAATATTCCAGGCAGGTACTACCGGTACCTTGAAAGCCGCCGTGAATGCTTTGCCCGCGCCTATGCTCAATTCATCGCCGTGGAATCCCGCGACAAAACCCTTATCAAGCAACTCAACCACCAACGACAAAAAAGGAACCTGACTCAATGGACAATCAAGGAATTCAAGCCCATACGGAACGCTTTCAGAAACTTATTCAGGAAAAAAGGCTGGATGAAGTAAACGAAGAGCTCTTCACCCTCATTGACCAGGGGGAACTGACGTGGGAGGATGTATACCGCCATTTCCCCTTTCTGCCCGGCCTCATGAACGACCCAAGCCTGGAGGACGTGTATTACTGCACCCACGCCCCGGAAGACGGGGAAGAACCTCATACACTCGAATGAAGAAGCAACCGACCAGAAAGCAGGAAGCAGAGAATAAAGAGAAGGGGCGCCCGTCCAGGTACAGTGCCGCCCTGGCGGAACGCATTTGCGAGCATATCCGGTGCGGTTGCAGTCTGCGAAGAGCCGCTGATAAGGAAGGCGTACCTCATTCCACAGTGATGACATGGGCCTTCAACAACACGGTATTTTCCGACCAGTACGCGCGCGCGTGCGAGGACCGATTGACCGCTTTGGAGGACAAGTTGCTTGACCTTGTGGAGAAGGGGCATGAAGTGGCCCCCTGTGCCGAAATAGGGGGAACCATGCTGCAAGCGGTCAAACTGGAAATAGACACGCTCAAATGGATGCTTGCCAAGCTGATGCCGAAGAGATACGGAGACCGCGCGGCTCTGGCCCTGGAAGGTGGAGACACGCCCGTTAAATTGGCTCACACGCTGCCCGCAGAAGCAGTGGCGCCGCTGGCAGCAGCCTTGAAAGAAATATGGTCAGAAGAGGAAGAAAGCTAGGGCCCCCCGTCAGGCCGGAAGACTCCCCCGTCATCTTTGCCGCCGTGGTGCTCGGGGAAACGGGGCTGTATAAATGGCAGATGAAGGCCCTTGAGCGTGCTGCCCGCGGCAAGCGTGTTACCCTGCGTGCAGCCAACGGCTCCGGCAAGACGGACAAGCTAATCGGCATCCTGGCCTTGTGGTTCTTGTGGCGTTACCCCCGCGGGCGCATGCCGATCACATCCGGCTCATGGCGCCAGGTAAAAAACCAGCTATGGCCTGCCTTGGAACGGCACCGGAACAACCCGTCCCTTGCGGGCTGGAAATGGCTCAAGAATTGCCGCGTGGAAACTCCGGAAGGGGGATTCGTTGAAGGCTTTTCCACCAACCACGCCGGCAAGGCGGAAGGCTGGCACGGGCGCGTGACGGACGAATTCAAGGATGAACGAAAGGAGCAGGAAGAGGAAGACCCCCGCAGCGAGAAGAAAGCCCGCCTGTTTGACGCTGACGAGTTCACCGGGGATGACCCTTCTTCCCCCGTGTTTTTCGTGGTGGACGAAGCAAAGACAGTGCCGGATGAAATCTTTGACGCCATTGAACGCTGTACGCTTCAGTTCTGCATCTACCTATCTTCCCCAGGCAAGCCCTCCGGCCAGTTCTACCGTTGTTTCCACGAGGAAAAAGACCTCTTCTGCCCGATGGTCGTGACGGCCTTTGACTGCCCCCATATCTCCCAGGAGCGCATTGACCGCATTCTGGCCCGCGTAGGAGGCAATGAGGATGATCCCTACTACCGTTCCGTTGTGCTAGCAGAATTCACGCTGGAAGGGGACTTGTACATTATTGACCCTGGAAAACTGGAATGGGGCCAGCGGCAACCCTATGAACCCCGCAGGGGGCGTCCTGTGGCTTTCCTGGACATTGCCGCGGGCGGAGATGAAACAGTCCTCGCCATCTGCGACGGGAACGAAGCTTGGATCGAGTACGCGGAACGTCAGCGGGACACGGTGCAGAGTGTCCGCAAGTGCATTGCCACCCTCAAAGGGCTGGGCATTGCGGATTGTGATTTATGGGTGGATGCTCCGGGCATGGGCCTTGCCGTCATTAACGATTTTCATGAAATGGGATGGTATCCCAATGAATTTTTTGGCAATGCCCAGCCGAAGTGCAAAGACCGCTATATCAACCTTGCCGCAGAATGTTGGAATGACGCTGGGCTGGAACTCATGACGGGGAGGGTACATATCAGGGCAAAACATGCCGATAAGGTGTTGTTCGAGCAATTGACCACTAGATACAAAGAATACGCTGACGATTCAAAGGTACGAAATGAGAAAAAAGAGAAGATGAAGGCTCGCGGTGTTCGTTCGCCTGACCGAGCAGACGCCTTGCTGGGGGCTATATGGGCTTCCATACGTGGGTTTACAGGAGTCTGGACGGAAGAAACGGAGGTTTACACGCCTCCGGGCTCGGAAGATTGGTATCATGACTCATGGACAGAAGGTCCCGTCTCCTGCGAAATCTGAAACTCATATCCAGTCCCAGCTATTTACGGATTTGAGGATTGCCGCATCATGTCCGTATGAGGCAAGCGGCTCACTACGATTTACACACAACCGAGGGACTGGCACAGGTGCAGCACCTGCGCTTTGTGCTGCCCTCCGGCGAGGTAGACACGCAGTTCAACGGCATGACCATCCGGGGCGGCGTCCTTGATGACGGCATCCGGGAAATACCCGGCTCCGAGATCATTGACGGGAGATGCGCCTTGCAGCTTCCCCGGCTCGCGGCTGGCTGCCATCGGTATGATGTCCTTGTCTCCGGCGACGGGACAGACAAGCCCCTTCTGGCTGGTGTCATTCATGTGGCTCCCCGCGTCACTCCCGTGGACGTGGATGACAACGCCCCTGCGGACTATCTCGACATCGTGATTCCGGAGGACGAAGGCGGCACCATTACCGTTATTTCCGAATCCCCTGCATGGGTAGACGATGCCGTGGAGGAATCCCTTCAGCAGCGCGGCATGTACGTCACTCCGGTTAGCGGCACGGCATCCATGTCTCCACCCGGCTACGACCAAGACCAGACCGTGGAGTGGTCATGGGCGCGGTTTAGGTTTGGGGACGACATGCTCGGCGGTTATCGCGGCAGCGTCTGCAAGGTGCGCGACGTAGGCATGTGGGCGGTCCTCGGCACGACGGACACCACACCGCGCTGGCTGGACATCTGGCGGCGTGCTCCGGGCGAGGACTGGGTACTGGCGGCACGATCCAGCCAAGCCGTTGCGGCCCGTACCGATGTGGACCTGTACATGTGGGGGATGATTGGCGATACGGAGATGGTGATCGGGGACGAGGTGGCGCTGCATGTCTATGGCGGCACGCCGGAGGCACCGGTGGAGCTGCCCCTGTCCATCGCCCGCCAGATGGTGACGGCTGCCGATGGGCGCGGCATAGCGTCTGCGCTGGACGGGCCGATTACCGATACCACCGTCATGCCCGCAGTGATGTTGTCCTGCACTTATCAGGACGGCGTCAGCGTAGGAGGAGTTAATCTGGCCACCCGTGCCGAGGTGCAGCGACTGACGGATTATACCGGCAATGTCGGCAAGCAGGTCTATCAGGATGCCCGCGCATCCGAGGCGGCCAGGGACACGGCACAGGAGATTGCCGAGGGCTTGTCCATCACTGTGGGCACGGTCACAACGGGAGCGCCGGGCAGCCAGGCAACCGCCACCCTGACACCCGGCAGCACGCCGGGGGCGTGGCGGATGGACATGACCATACCGAGGGGAGACGTGGGAACCGTGGACACAGCCCAGGCTTACACCTGGACACAGCCCCAAACCTATGACGCCATGATCAACGCCAATGGAGGCATCAATATCCCGCTTACCGTGGGAGCGCAAACAGGCACGGCAGCCGTGAACCGCCTGTATGCCGCAGGAATGGCCGGAGTGACGGACATTTATACCCAGCATGTCTACCTGAACACGGGCGCTATTACGGCGACAGGTACGGCATCTACTAAAATTCTGATACCTGGACAGTACGCGCAGACAAACGTCCCGGCCAATACGCACAGTACTGTTATACATACTTTCACGGGGCCGCACGGCCAATGGAATTATTCCAGTTTTGCCGGGTTTTCTATCCCCTATCAATTAACGGCGGCTGGCAAAATCACCGTAGATATTGGGCGCGGGAGCAAGACGACGCGGCAAGATTTATCCCTGGACTCATACAGCATCATTCCTGGCAATAATCTGGCGTACAATACCGGGGAGATACTGGATATTACGTTTGATAATGTGCGCGATACGGCCCGCAATGGCTATGTGATCCGCGTCCGTGAAATATACTGTACCGAGTCCACGCAGCTCTGGAAGGTTAAAACCACAACCAGCTTTATCCCTGCTTCCGGTAACGAGCCAATTCCTTATATAGTTAACAAGATAATCTACCAGCAATATGAGCCACGCTCCTACATTGCGGGGGATTATGGCGACGCTTACGGCGCATTGTATCTCTTGACCGGAAGCGGCAGCAATCAGCAACTCTGGAAGATTGCTACGGTCCGCGGCGTTACAACCTTTGAGACGGGGACGGGGTTTAACCGCATCGTGTCAGACGTGCCGGGGATTGCAGGCGATACCGTTGCGCTCCTTGTCGGGTCTGCGGAGCGCACCAACTACCAACCGGGCAATGTCAACCCGGTTTACTATGCCCTGGCCGCAATAGCCGGAAATGCCATTGAAACCGAAGAAACGACTGATTTTGAAGATATTAACGCCCCGATTGAGTCATGAACAACGCAGAAATACAGATACAATTCCCACGGCCCGGCGATTGGCAGGAATTCGCCTTGACGGCCATCTACCGGGACGCGGAGGGGTACACCCGTACCGACAGCTACACTGCGCGAGAGATACCAGCGGACCAGGCCCCGGCCATGCAGGCTGTAGTTGCCGCGCTGGTGGGACTGGCGGAACCGTGGAAAGCCTCCCAGGTGTGGGCGCGGCTGGAGGATTTCATCAATTTTGACCGGCGCCCTGACGAGCCCACATCTGTTGAGAGCGTCTGGCTGACCGTCGAGGCCGTCAACCCTCAGGGCGGACGCCGGACGTTCACCGCCACGGACTACCCGGATTTCATCATTCTGGACCCTGCCGCCATCGTATTCTTTAAACATTTCACCACCAATAAATAACAAATATGAACGTAAATAAAAACGACATTGAAAAGGCCCAGCAGGCGGCATCTGCCCGCTGGGGGAATTGGGTCAAGTACGTCATCGGCGCCATCATCGGCGCTCTGGCCGCTGCTGGCTACATCACCGTAACCGGCTGCGGGCATAACGTGGACATTACCCCGGACCGCACCGAGGTCTGCAAGGACGGTTCCTGCCTGATCATCGAGCAGGGCCACCTGTCCTACAGCCAGGCCCAGCCCAAGACGGAGGTTCCGCCCGTAGTTCAAGCTACCAAGAAATAAGACCATGTGTGATTTTGTAGACAAGCGGCTGGAAACCATCCGCAAGTACAAGGACATCATCATGATGTTCGGCGGGGCTGGGGCTGCCGTCTGCATCTACATGGACTTCAGGACGGTGGTCCAGGAACAAGCGGAAACTTCGGCCAAGACTGCTGAAATACTCCGCACAATGGACCTCCGCCTTTCCAACCTTGAACACCAGACCAATAAATAATATGCCTAACAATTTATACACCAATTCAGGACTCTCTTTTTCGGATGCTCTCCACGCTTTGAAAAATGGCAAGGGAGCCAGATTGCCGAAATGGTCCCCGGATGTAGTCATCCGCGCCCAGTTCCCGGACGAGCACAGCAAGATGACAGCTCCCTATCTGTACGTGGAATCCCGTTTCGGGCGGGTGCCGTGGAAGGAGACGTTTATCGAACTGTTTTCCGAAGAATGGGAGATTGTCGACTGAACTGTAAAGTTTTTCTTACAAGTTCTAACCAGTTCTAATCAAAACAAGTTATAACTATGAATAACACTGAAAGAAACATGGCTGCGGCCATCCTCCGCTTTGAAGACAGCCGTGTGACCGGTCCGGCCTCCCTGCGCGTCTCCCGTCTCCCTGCTGCCGACAAGGGCGGGAAATGGGAGATTTGCGGCATTTGCGATGGCATTGAACCCGCCGTATTCAACCGCCTCAAGTCCCTGCTGGACGCCGGAAAGCGGGAAGAAGCCTGGGAGGGCTGTCTTCAGTACGTCCTGGACAATACCGCCGCGGTCCGCGCCTGGATTGGTTCTGACGCCCATCCGGGCATTGAGTTCTTCCTCCGGGACCACTATTTCAATTCCGGCAGCAAGAACACCGGGAAGATATTGCAGCGCGTCCTCGACAAACATCATTCCGGCCTCACTGTGGATGGCATCATTGGCCCCATGTCCAAGGCATTTCTGCATAATTCCCTATCGCGTGGTAATGATGCAGCATTCCTTGATGACCTCCGGGAACAGCGAGCAGCCTTCTACCGCTCCTGCAAGCAGTTCCCGACCTTCGGGCGCGGCTGGCTGCGCCGCTGTGACGACGCCTACAGCGTTGCCCGTTCCCTCGTTTAATCCTTCTCCCCACTTATCCGTCCCATGAGTAAGAAGCCCCGCAGCCAAAAGGCCGCCAAGACAACCAAGGCCGCTGACATTGAGATTTTCGAGGACCGCTCCCCGCAGGAACGCGGCTATCTCGGCATCTATGAGACCATCACGCCCAAGGTGCTGAAAAATGCCCGTGAAAGCGTCCAGACGGGCAACATGCTCGATCTGGAACGCGTGTTCCGCTCGATGAAAATCGAATGGCCGCGGCTGCGGGGCAACTTGCGGAAGCTCCGGGAAAACGTGCAGGAATTGGAGCTTGCCGTAACCCCGTGGGCGGAAAAGGGAAAGAAGCCGACTCCGGAAGCCATCAAGCACGCGAATCTTGTTGAATCCGCCTTGTACCGCTGCCGGCTGGAACAGGGGAAGTGGGAACTGGATTTGAATGGACTGATCGGAGCCTTGGCGGAAGCGCCGGAACGCGGGGTGGGCGTGCTGGAAATCATGTGGGAACCCGGCAAGATACGGTCTCCCCGCGCATATTGCCCCATTCCGTCCACGTTTTTCAAATGGTCCAGCTATCCGGCGCAGATTGACCGCCTTGTCCTGTGTCCGGATGGAGTAGGGAACAGCCCCGAAATGGAATTCCCGCCTGATAAATTCATTGCCGCCATCAACTGCGACGGGCTTGACCACCCCATGTACGGAGCAAACATGCTCGCCCTGGTGGGATGGTTCGGGGCTGCCAAGTTCGGCCTCTCCTGGTTCATGCAATTCTGCCAGATATTCGGTTCCCCTCTTCGTCATGGCAGGGCATCGGGAACGGTGGCCCAGCGGAAGCTATTTGACCAGATGATTAAATTCGGGCAAACCGGTATCCTGGTGACTGACCCGGAAGCACAGGTTGACTTCGTCGACGCCGTCAAGGGAGGGACACAGCTTCCGCACCTGGACATGCTCCGCGAGTCCAATAATGCTTGTGACATCCTGATTTTAGGGCAAACCCTGACCAGCGACGTTTCCAGCAAGGGCGGCAACCGTGCGTTGGGAGAAGTGCATGAAGCCACGGAAAACAAGGTCGTGCTGGCCCGCGGCAAATATGTTGCCGGCATCCTCAACCAGCAGCTTGTTCCGGCCATTCTCCGGCTCAACATGGGCCGCCTTCCGGAACACCTGCCGATCATCTCTTTCAAGGACCCGTCCTCCGGCATGAGCGAAGCAAAACTTGGCTGGGTGGAAAGGGCAACCAAGCTTGTTCCCGTCGCAAAGGAACAGGTTTACGACTGGCTGGATATTCCCATGCCCGAAGAAGGCGCGGAGCTCTATCAGCCACCATCGTTTGGAGACGACCCGGAAACGGGAGAGATGGATGACCTGGACCGGGAATCCCTGGTGCATGCAGCGCGTAAAAAAAAACGCTGAAGCACATTGACGAGGTCAACCGGATTGCCGCGCGCATCGGGCGTCAGACGGACCAGGCAGCCCATGAACTGACCTCCGGCCTTGCCGGATTCATAGAAAACCTTATCGCCGCCGTCGAGGCCGGGGAAGACCTGGAAACGGTCATCCGGTCTGCCCGTGAGCAGGTGCCGGACCTGTGGGACCAGATAGACACCTCCAAATTGGAAGACCGGCTTGTCAGGATCCAGCACGCCGCGCTGGAAGCCGGCTGGAACTCCATGCGCGAGCCGGAAACCGCCAATGTGGAAGGATGACGGGCCATGAACATTGAAATTGAAATGAGCGGCTTTGACGCCGTGCTGAATGAGGCCATGAAAATCGTTGCCCCGGAAACGCTGGAAGCCGCGAACCGGGAAAGCGGGGAATACCTGCGGGACTATCTGGCGTCCTGGTACGACAACAAGGGGCGGGAACACTGGGTCAACAACTCACTTCCTACACACGGCCCGGGCCGCATGTCGACAGGCTGGTTCTCCAACATTGCGCGCAAATGGTTCCTTTCCTCTGCGGACGCTTCCGGAGCGGTCATCACAAACCCTGACGAGGACGGCTCCCTGCGGCACAAAATCAGGGGAGGGACGATCACGGCCAAAAATGCCGGGGCACTGACCATTCCCCTTGTTCCGGAGGCCCACGGGCGCCGGGCGGCTGATTATCGCTCTGAAATCGGGGAATTGTTCACCATCCCCAACAAAAGCGCCCTGTTTGAGGCCGTGGAAGGCGGCGGGGTGCGTGCGGTGTACGCCCTGCGCCAATCCATCACACAGGACCCGTGGCCGGACGCCATCCCGGCCAGCGAAGAATTGGCCGCGGCCTATGGCATCAAGCTCATGGACGTTCTGGCGGCCTCCCTGGATGCCTGAAATCCATATCCAGCCCCGACTATTTACGCAATCGCGTTTCATGCCATGCTTGGGGCATGGATTTTGAGTTTAACGTCCCTCTTGCGTTCAGTGGTGATTCTCCGGCACGCATTGTATACATGCCGGAGGGCGTGCATTATATCAATGCATCCGTTGGCGGGCGGCAGAAGGTGATTGTAGACCGCTCCTGTCTGGCCCCCTTGAAACGTGACCTAGCCTTAAAGCTGGCAAAAAACGTCCGTCCTGTCTGTCTGTTTGATCATAAAATGGGGCCAGCCTCCTTTCTTCCGTCCGACTTTGACTATTTGGACGGGGTCGGGCCAATTCTGGTGGGCGAATGGACATTGAGCGGCAAGAATGCCAAGGAGGGAAAAGACTACGGCTATTTTTCACCGGCGTTCAGGCTTGACCTCAACACTTGCAAACCCGTGGGGCTGGAGCCGGATGACATTGAGGTGGGCTCCCTGGTCAATGACCCGGCCTTTGAAAACATTGCCCGCATTGCGGCCAGCAAGGCCAAGCTTGAGAATTTCACGGTCCTTGGACCGGATACCCCCTTGAATAGCGACGGAGAGGATACCGACGCCGTTCATAACCAAACAAACAACACAAATACAACAATGTACGAACTACTGGTTAAATGCGGCGTCCTCACCAAAGAGGAAGCCGCATCTGATAAGGCCGGCAAGATCGCGGAGGATAAAATCAACGACCTGAAGAAAAAATCCGAAGGAGGCGAGAAGTCCAAAGCGGAACTTGAAGCGGCCAAAAAGGAGGCGGAGGACGCCAAAAAGGAAGCGGCCACCTGCAAGGCGGCCAAGGCCAAGCTGGACGACACCGAAGCCAAACTGAAAGCCGCGGAAGAGGAACTTGCCGAGGTGAAAGCATCCAAGGCGGCTCTCATTGACGCGGAAATTGAAGCCGCCATCAAGGCCGGCAAGATTGCCCCGGAAAACGAAGAAGCCAAGGAAGCGCTCAAGACCGCCCTGACTGCCAATATCAAGGCCGGCAAGGCTTTGATTGACACGATGAAGCCGGACCCCGCGTTTGCGACGGTGGTCGCCAACAAGGGTAAAGGCGGAAGCGGCGGCGAAGAACTCACTGGACGTGACCGCATCATTGAAAACATCAACAAGGAAAAGAACTAAGCCATGGCTTTTTTGACTCTACTGGACATCCAGAAACGCAACGGTTCGGCATCCGACATCGGATTGATCGAAGAAGTGGGTCTTTCCGCTCCTGAAGTAACGCAGCTTGCTTCCGTGGTGGGTTCCAAGACCATGATCAAGACGTTTGTACGCACCGGCGTACCCCGTGCCCGGTTCCGTCCGGCCAATGCTCCCATTGGCTATACGTCCTGCACCTACGAAGCAAGGAATGTGGAATTGTTCCCCGTTTCCTCCATCGTTTTTGTAGATACTATTACCTTGGCAAGCTCTGATGATGGAGAAGCCGCCGTACTGGCCGACGAAGCTTCCGGGATTACGGAGGGCGTTTTGCTTTCTTTGGGCGCTCAAGGTTTTTACGGAACGCAAATCGACGAGAACGGCTTCCCCGGGCTTCCCGACTTCATTGACGATACGATGATCGTAAGCGCGGACAGCTCCAAAGCTGCCGACAGTTACGACGGAACGTCCGTCTTTGCCGTCATTGAAGGTCCCAAGGGCGTGCACTGGCGCTGGGGCCGCGACCGGGGAATCAGCCTCGGGCCGTTCAAGGATACGTACATTCCCGGCAAGGACCCGGAAACGGGAGAGCAGGGAGCCATTCCCGGCAAGGCTGCCGATTTGACCGCCTTTGTTGCGCTGGTCAACAACTCCAAGCTGTCTGCCGCACGCCTGAAGAATATCGGAACTGCGGAAGGAACGACTCTGGATGACGACAAGCTGGCGGAATTGCTGGCCTTGTTCCCGGCTGGCGCCCGTGTGACGAAGTTCATCATGAACCGTATGGCCCTGGAACAGCTTCGCAAGAGCCGAAATGTGGTGAGTGTTTCTGTCAACGGAAGCAAGGCGGGCGGGGATTCCTCTGGCTCCGCTCCGATTCCGACGCATGCCCACGGCATCCCGATCTTGGTGACGGATTCCATCGTCAACAACGAAAGCGACCTGACTTCCATCACGGGCATTTCCCACTGGGGCAAGCACGCGCCGAAGAAGGTTGCCAACAAGAAGAACAAATAAAACAGAGAAAGGAACCTTAAACAGTGAATCCTATTAGACACACCCGCAAGGACGAATTGCTGACGGCCCGGATGAACATGCCGGGCACAGGCAAGGCGGTCTATTCCGAAGTTTTGGATGCGGGGCAGACGGGCGGCATTGATGAAATGGCGATCGTCATCGAGCACGAAGACCTTCCGGCCCTGGCTGCCGGAAAGAAAATCACGCTGACTTTGGAAGCATCCGAGGATGGCGAAAGCTGGGCCGAGGTGCCGGGGTTCTCCCTGGCTCCCACGGCGGGAGAAGCGGCGGGCGCTCTTGCGAACAGCATTTCCGGACGTGTCCCCTACGACATGGGACGCTACATCCGGCTCAAGGCCGTTGCGGACGCTTCCAGCGGCGACAACACCGCCGCCAATTGTGAACTCTCCATCCGTGTGTAAACGTCATGGCGCTGGTCCAAATCACGGAAAACACCCTGCGGGCCTTCCTTGCGGACGCCGAAATCACGGCGTTTGATTCGGCAGGTGCAGAGGGTGATTCCCCGGAACGGGCCGGCGCCCTGATCAGAACGACGTGCAACCTTGTTGCCGGCATCGTCAACGCCTCCGGAAAATACCCTGTCCTGGAAACAGGGCAGGGGAAGGTTCCGGAGGAACTGGAACACCCGACGCTTGTCTGGATACGTCACTCCATGCTGGCCGATCTGCCTGACATGGGAGACCTGGAAGGGTCCCCCCGTGCCAAGCAGTACAGCACGGCCAGCGAGATTTTCCGGGCCGTCCGGCAGGGTAAATTCTACCTTGCCCCCTATGACTCGGAAAGCAGCGGCGTTGAGGTGTTCGGTTCCGGGGAACCCTATCAAAACTGGTGCGAACTATGAGCGCTCTACCTGCAAGCCCGCGCATCGCCATCGGGGAAAAAATCTATCAGAAGATCGTTTCCCTGTGCGCCCATTACAACGGGGGGGAAGACCCCGGTATCGTCATGCGCGGCTGGGATGCAAGCCTGAAAGCCCTGATTGATCAGAAGCTTTCCAAGCTGGGAATTTGCGTGCTGGTGTGCGCCCCGAAGCGCAAGCCCCTTCAGGAGCACGGCGGCACAAACGCCGCCATCCTGACAACCAAAATCGTCATTGAAAGCAACCCCGTCCTGAAAAAGTCCGATGCGACCGCCGTGCTCGGCTGGGATGCGGACGATCTGGCCGATTTGCTCGCCATCGGGCTTGAAGGGCACCGGGAATTCAACTGGCTACCCAGCATGAAGCTCAAGGTGACAAGCACGGAGTCAAGTCGGGTACAGATGACCAACAAGGCCGTTACGATCACCGTTGAACAAACAGCAATATTGAAACATGGCAACTAAAACCACCACCCCCGCGGCCCAGGAGGCCGCCCCTACTCCGGCGCCCCGCATCGTCAAATGCCGGGTTGTCGTCAACAAGCTGGAACTCCCTCACGGCATTGCCGCGCGGGGAAGAATCGTCCACATCCCTGAAGACGTGTTTGAACAGCACAAGAAAGACGGGAACGTGACCCTTATTGACTACGTAAGAAACTAAATATCATGTCAGAACTATACAACAAGGAAATGCTTGTCGGTACGTTTCTCGACCTGTGCCCGTTTGGAACGACGGTCACGAGCGGAGAAAGCACCGATACCGTTGACGAGCATTTCAAGCCGGCGAAGGATTCCGACGCCTGGATGGTCGCCAACGAAGTGATCGACTACAAAATCACGCCGACCACCGAAGACGACGCCCGCACGGTGTTTTCCCGCGATACGACCTCGTATGTGACGCGGAAGAACACCAAGGTGACGGGCAACACCATCGAAATCAACTCGACGGAAATCAACCCGGTCTGCTGGCAGGTCATCTATCAGTGCGACAAGCTGGAAGCCGGGAAGGAAGTGCAGCCTTTTTCCCGCAACATCTACGGGCAAAAGGTATGGGCGCGCCTCACCAAGTACCAGGAAGACAAGAAGGAAATCATGGTCCTGGAAGTGGCGGCGCTGCTCAAGGTGGAACTCCCCACGGAAAACAACAAGCTGCTCACGCCGAAACTGACGCTTGAGGTTATTCCTTCCTCCCTGAATTCCCTGACGCCCACCGAAGAAATCGCTTTCCCGGCTCCTGCCGGGGCATGACACGCGGGCCGCCCCTCTGGTTCTTTGCATGGGGAGGGGCGGCCCGTATTTCCCTTTACCGTTTTTGAGACATGGAAACGACTGTTTCTCCTTTTTCCGTTACTTTTGACGGGCGCCCCGTCGTCCGCGCCGGGGAATGCCTGCTCGATGCCCTGCCGGAACACGCTTTCCCGGTCCAGTTCGGCACCTCGGCAACTCCCATCATCAACAGTCCGTTTCCCCGCCTGGATGCCTTCGGCAACATTTCCATGTCCTTCTCCATCTCCACCGTCCGGGAATGTGATTCCCACATGGACGCGTGGAGGAGCTTTTATGAATGGCTCCGCGACTGGAAGACGGCGGGGAAGGGAACCCTGACTTGGGCCGACTGCATCGGTTCCCATGAGCAGCGGTTCGAGGCCATCGTCGCCGACGCGGAACCCAAAGTGACAGGGCTGTATTTCATCGTCTCCTACAACTTCACTCTTGGCAAACCCCTATGAAAACCCTTGACGTTTCCAGCAGCGAATTCCTGGACATCGCCGAAAGCCCCGCCTACAGCCGGCTTTCCTTCGGGGGCGCCTCCGTCTCCTTCCGCGTCCCCGTAGACCGCTTTTCTTCCTGTCCCTATGAAGAGGGAGAAATTGTCAAAGTCGTGTGGCGTGGGAAAACCCTGCTCATTGGTCCGGTCATCAACCCGGAGCACTCCCTGGACGGTACTTCCGAAAGCTGGGACATCAAGATTCATGATTTCTGGTGGAATCTCGCCAACATCCAATATTTCAGCGATGGGCGCTCCCGCGGAATCTTTGCCTCGTACAAATACGGCACGGACGGGAGCCAGGTCAAACAGGCCACGGCCAAAATCAAGGACGCCCTGGCCGGCATCCTGGACCACGCCATCAAAACGGCCCTGGTTCCGATCAAGTACGACCTCCGGATTGACCAGGAGGCGGAACTGATACCCTTTGCCTACTCTTCCGAGACTTACGCTTCCCTCCTGATTCAAATTCAAAAATGGCGCCCCAACATGGCCGCATGGTTTGAGTATGGGGCTGGCGACGCTGTCACGCTGGTCATTGCCGATCATGCCAACCTGCCGGACGTGGTGCTTGACCTGTCCGCCGTGGACGTGAGCACCCTTTCCCTCAAGGCGCGGCCCGACCTGGTGCCCCCTGCCGTAGGGCTGACCTGCAACGCCTCCATTGGCACCAATGTGCAACGAGCCGTGGCCGTCTACCCTCCGGGGGCGTCCCTGTCCCAGCCTTATGTGGTCACTGCGGAGGTGGATGTGCCGGGCGGGCTCAATGTGTCGGATGCCTCCGGCCAGCACGAGCCCGTGGAAACTGGGACGCTGGGCTATGACGCTCCCCGGATGACCGTCAGGGGTGACAAATTCCCCGCGGCAAAAGCTCAATGGCTGGCCCGCGTCAAACGCTGGGTGCCGGCCCTGGCGGACTGCGCCAACCTGGAAGTTGCCAACCTCCCGACAGTGGTACCTATCACGCCCGCGGACGCAGAGCACCGGGGCTATGACCGCAACGCCATTTCCCATGAACTTATAGGCGGCCAAATCAACGGCAAGAGCTCAAAAATCAAGTGGGGCAAGGTCAAGGTTGATGTCCGGCTGCGCGCCACGGATCCGCCCGCCACGGCTAAGCAGTATTTTCCGGAATTTGCCGGGCGCACGGACGGCGGCGACCGCTGGATAGGGCTGATCCCGTTTGAGGTGACGACGACCAACGTCGCCCATGCCCGGTACCTGATGGACGACAAGGGAACGGTGGAATACCTGGATAACGGGGACGGTCCGGTTGACCCCGGCAACCCGGGAGACGATGGAGACTACAATTCCGCAGCCCTGTACGTCAAATTTACGGAGAGTATCTACAAGGCGACCCGCATCATGCCCTATGACGGCTCCGCGACTGTGCACGACGACTTTGACCAGGTTTGCGGGGGGCGCCTCTCCATCACGGGAGGGCTGCGCGAGTGGGAAACCATGCGTTCCGTCATCCAGGAAATTACCCTCGACCTCAAGACGGGAGCGTCTGATGTTACGGTGGGTGCCGCGGAACAGCTTTCCTTGCAAGACTCCATCGACAAGAGCAAGCAGCTCGCCGATGCCCTCCGCAACACCTCCCAGGCGTCCGCTTCCACGTCTTCCGGCGACGGTTCCGCGGGCGGCGTGGGACCGGGCGGCGGCGGGACCATCCCCAGCCCGGACATGGACGACAAAAAGCCGGAGCTCCCCAGCGTGGGGCCGTCCGTCAAGATCGGACAAGCCCAGGAGTCCCCGGCCATGGGGACAAGCGCCGTTGAAGTCGGCTTCCAGTGCCGGCTTGCCTACGATGATGCCGGGAAGGTGGATGAAGCCTACATCCGGCAGGGGAAAGCCATGTATGCCGGCAACTACATCGGGGGCATACTGCCGGAGGGCGCCGGTTCCGGCGGCTGGGTAAAAAGCCCCACCACCTCCGGGGAAGTCTGGCTGAAGGTGCAGTTGGATAAAGACGCCAAATACATGGGTTCCTATCTTTCTGCAGTCGGCGGGGTTACCGATCCTGTGAAGCTGGGGGAAGAGGACCGCCAGACTCCTTATGAATATTTTTTCCACCTTGCCACCATCGACGGCGACAAGGTTGTGCAGCATCAGACGGGAACGGTGTATTTACAGTACGATCCCGGAACCTTCGGCCCAAGCGGTAAATCATGATCAGGATTTACATTTTCACGTATGCTGGAGACGCCCAGGAGGCCGTTGCCTGCGTCCGGTGCGCCAGAACGGCGCTTCCCGGTGCCCTTGTAACCGTGGCGGACGATTCAGCCTTTCCGGTGCCGGAAGAAGTCAGGAGGGCTTTTCTGGCTTATGGAGCGCGCTACAAAAGGACGGATTTTCCCAGGAATGGCAATCTCAACGGGCCGGAATGCGTCAGGGGCATTATTTCCACGCTGGCCGGGGACGCCGCGGATGACGACATCATCGTCAAAATTGATTCCGACACGGCGCTTTTGTCCGGCGAGTGGGTCAGGAACATGCACGGAGTCGGCCTTGACTGGTACGCATGCGGATGTGGGGCACGCCGGTTCTTCGGCCTTTGCTACGCCATGAGTGGAAAAACAGCCAGACTGGCCGGCGAGGCCCTGGAGCATGCAACCCTGCCGGAAAACGCCCCGGAAGATCTTACCATTGGACGGACGGTCATTGACCTGTGCGGTATGGAACGGGGGCATTTTGCCGCTCCCTGGACACCCATGAACCGCGCCGGGCGCTGGTCCTGGTGGAACTGGGACAGCAGCACGACGGACCCGGAGGACTACGCCCGCTCCTATGACGTGGTGAACGTCGGGAACCCCCGTCCTCCCCACATCCCCAAAAGCGCCCGCTGGGAGGTCATGCACGCCATGTGCGACGCGGTCATGAATGAAAGGAGGGGCAAGGAATGATTGCCATTATCCCTGCCAAGGGACACAGCGACGCCGTACCCCGCAAGAACATGGCGGACCTGGGCGGGATGCCCCTGTTCTGGCACTCCGTCCGCTACGCGCGGGCGGAAGGCGTGGAGCCCGTTGTCAGCACTGACGATACGGAGATCAGGGATTACGCCTTGGAGCGTGGTTGCCGAGTGGTGGATGAAGTTGTGAACGACAGCAGCATGGTTAACTGCGTCCGGCAGGTGATGGGCCAGGTAGATGCCGACCGCTACGCCCTCCTTCAGCCCACCTCTCCCCTCCGGGAACCGGGATTGCTGAACAGAATGGAACGTATGAGCGCTGCCTGCGCCTTTACGGCCCAACGCATCAAGGTGATTGGCAGGCTGGGAACGCGTCTTGTTGTTCAGGGGCGGCGGCAGGACGCCTGCGACATCCTTCTTCAGTTCGATGGCTCCATTCTCACTGGTACACGATTCATGGCGGAACAGGGCATCCTTTTTGCCCCGGATGCCGTAGCTGTGGAGCAGCGCCCTCCATTCACCGTTCAGATAGATCATTCAAGCGATCTTAACATAGCAAGAGCATTATATGAATATAGCAATAGTTGGAAATAAGCACATCGCTCACGACTGTTCCGCACGCATTGACGTGGCGGATATGGTTGTACGCATCTCTAAAATGGACCACCTGGATTCCGGGCTGGTGGGGACGAGAACGGATGCACTCTACTTGGAACCAAATTGCGTATGGTGGGGATATCCTCCCGAACGTCGCAGGCTGGATATGCTCAATACGATCCCGTCGATTTACATCAGGAATTCATGGTGGCGGCGCACTGGGGAAAAACTTATCTCGCAGGGTATTCTGCGTTGGGATCAGGTGCATGTCATCCCTCCGGAAGTGGAGAACGGACTGAAGGACTGCACGACGTTTGCAATGGCTGTCTACGATGTTCACAGGCGGTTACCGGAAGCGGTTATTTTAGGCGCGGGCGTCGACTTCGGACAGGAACGGGACCGCGTTTTCCCTTACCACGCCCATAGTGGGGAAAGTTCCTATATGGACAGCCTTGTCAAGCGAGGAGTGCTTTTCCCTATTTAATTTCAACAACTAATAAATAAACAACATGTCAGACAAAGAACTAAACATCAACATCAGGACGACCGCCGACACTTCCGGAGCCGACCAGACTGCGGAGGCCATCAACAAGACCCGGGAAGCGGCCCAGGGAGCCGGCGAAAGCGCGGACGCCATCAACCAAGTAACCGATGCCCTGAACAATGCCAAAACGGCAGCCGAGGAAACCGGCGCCGCCATGAATGAGGGCATAGGGCCGGAACAGGAAAGAGCTTTGGAAAACGCCAGGAGCAAACTTGACGAATACGCCGACGCCCTGACCGCTGCCGGTTCCCGGATGAAAGCCGCCTTTGACGACAACCCCGGACTGACCGGCTTTATCGACGAAGTAACCAACGGTGTTCTGACCTCCGAAGAATTCAGGAAGAAGCTGGAACAGGTGGATGACGTCTTTGAAGTCCTCAACGACAGGGCCTCCAACCTGGACCTTGGGGCGAAGTGGGGGGATGGCCTTGACGAAAACCTTCAGAAGATCATCGACGATTACAACAAGGAAATGGACGCCGCCGACAAGGCAGCGGACAAAGCGGAAGATGCGGAGGCCCGGAAGCAGAAAGCCGCCGCGGCTACGGTGGAACGGCTGGAAGCCGGGAACCGCCGCGCCTCTGCCACCTATGAGGAATTGCAGGCCGAACTTGAAGCCTACATTGCCAAGCTGGAAGAGGCCCGGAAGGCGGGGGACAACGTAGCCCAGGCGGATGCCCTGAAGAATATTCAGGATTTGGGAAGGCGCATCAAGACGGCAGGAGAAGCCGGAGAACTCACCACGACGCAGGTGAAGGGGATGGCCGGACAAATCACCATTGCGGCAACGCGCATCCTCGGCATGTCCAGTTCCCTGCGGGGGGCCATTCCATTCATTCATTTGTTCGGCACCACCATCAAGACGGCCATGGGGCCGCTTGGCTGGGCCATGCTGCTGATCCAGGGGCTTACCGCGGGCATTAGTGCCCTGATTGACCATTTCAAGGCCAAAAGCGATGAACTTGACAAGGCAGCCGAGAAGGCAAAGAGGAAGCATGATGAAATCAACCAGTATTTGAGGGATGCCGAAAAGGGCCGCCTTGCTCTTGTTCAGAAAACGAAACAGGAGGATGCGGCCAACGTCGTCAACCGGGAGTATGAACAGTACGTCAAAAACATTACGTACGAATATCAGCAGCAGACAAGGGAAATTGAGTATCAGCTTACCCTTCGCAAGATGGAGATTGCCGAAAAGCAGGGGGCGGACACCTGGAAAAACAAGATGGAACGTTTGGATGTAGAGGAACAATACCAGGATGGCAAAATCAGCAAGCACGAAAGAAAGTACAAGCTTTTACTTCTGGATCAGGAACTTGAAAGGATAACGGAGCGAGCCAAGATTCAAACCGCTCATGAGGAAGACCTTGCCTTAGCTGACAAACAAGGGGATGCCGAAGGGAAAAGAAATACAGCTTTAGGCGAAGCCTCACGGCTACAGGATGTGAAAATGAGTCTTCCTACTGTTGATGAAATGGCAGGGATTTTCAAGAAACAGAATGAAGTTCAAATGGAGGTACAATCATGGGATAAAAGAATAGAAGAGGTTGGAAAGAAGGTTTCTTTAGTAAAAGAGGCCATAGAGGGTATTCCCGATTTTTTACCAACGCCCGAAAAAATGGTAAAAGAAATGGAAAAACTTGAGAGAGAAAAGGAGAAATATTTAGAATCCAGGAAACGAGCACAAAATTCCCTCAATAATTCAGTGAACCATATTTCTAATATTCAAGAAAGACTGGAAGAAGAAGGCATATCGTTTCAACCTTCTTACGGTGTAGGCAAGGACGGGAAGCCTGTTACTAACGAACAAAGAACCGAAGAATATAAAACCTCCTTAAAAAAGGTTGAAGCCAGACAAAAAACAGCACTAGAGGAGGCAGGAAAACACCAAGAAGAATTAAATGATATTTTGAAAGAGCGTGTTATTATTCAAAAAGGAATGTTGCGTCTTGAAACAGAAGAAGCGAGAAATGAGCAAGTACGAAAGAAAGAAGATAGGGTAGGGGAAAAGGAATGGAAAAACGAAAAGAAGAAGGAAGAGGAAAAGGGACAGAAGAAGCTTGACCAGAAAAATGAACAGGAACTAAAGAAGCTTCAGCGGGAACAGCAGCAGGAAGCCAACAAGGCCATTAAAACCTTTGTGGAAGGCTTCACCATCAACGCTGGGAAGAGTGCCTCCCCCCGGCAAACCGCCATAGTTCACAAAGCTATTGACGGTATCAGAAAAGACATAGAACGCGCAGCGGCTGATGGGCATATTGACCCGGAAGAAATGCAGGATTTAGGCAAGCTTTTTGTGGGAAAACTGACGGAACTTGGAGTTGCATCAAGACAAGCTATCCAGGGTTTGAAACAGGAGTTCGACAGCAATATGGGGGCTGTTAATGCAGAAATCAAAGCCATTAAAAAGTGGGCCAACACCACGGAGAGACAGAAGCGGCCCGGTTGTGTTGTGAATGCTCCTTTCCGCAGATAACTTTTCCATTTAGTTTTTTTCTTGTTCATGATATGGTTACTTTATGGATGCTTCTATTGCTTTTATTGGTGTCATTTTGATTACCTCATTTGCGGTTTATTTAGCATGGAAAAAATCGAAGACTAGTTTAGGTAATGAAAAATATTCGTCGAATGGAATGGCAAGAAATGAAGAAAAGGAGGACCAAACCGAAATGAATAATTTCGCTGGATCAGAAAAAAGCCATGGAGAAAACCACTCTGCGGACGGTATATCTGGGGCATTCCGAGGTGTTGGCATCGTTTGCTTTGTACTGGCCGTAGTCGTTCCTCTTGTGCTTTTGGCTGGTGGGAGCGGTCAGACCATCTTTGCTGCTGCAATTTTCCTTGTCCTTGCCCTTTCCGGGTTAGGCTGGCTGGGTGTCGGGGTCATTATCCGTCTCTTAGAACGGATTGCCGAGAACACGGGGAGAAAGTAAGAAGAATGGAGCACGGGCGGTTGTCCGTAGGTTATCCGTACAACCCTTGAAAAATGGTTAAAAACGGGCAAGTACGGACAACCTATGCCGCTCATTTCTGTACAAAAATGTTAGTAAATACTAGGAAAGTTAAGAAACGTATAATGTTATAAAGTGATTTGGGAGCAGGATGTCGCAGGTTCGAATCCTGTCTTCCCGACCATTTTTTACTCCCAGTAATGGGAAAAACCAGGGAGAGTCTTGAATATTCCAAAATAAGGAGGGAAATAATTTTTGACTTTTTAATTTGATTTCAACATAATGACAAATGCCAGAAGAACTACTGTTGTTGATAAGTCTATTTTAGTTTTTTGTTGTAGAAATTAGTAGAATTTCATCCGATGAATATGAGATTCACGGCATTTCTGAAGCTATTGGGATTAATGGTCTCAACTTTGCTTGCATTATGTTCCTTCTCTCTTGGGGTGGAAAATTTCTCCAACCTTCCTCCTTGTCCCGGAAGCAGGATAACGGATGCTTTAGTGGATTCTTCAGGTATTTTATGGGCTTCAACCCAGGGTGAGGGATTATTCTACTTGGAGCTGGATAAAAATGTCTGGAAAAAGGCAGGAACAGCGGCAGATTTTCCAGATACTGAAAATTTCTATGCCCTGGCTGAAGATGCCCAGGGAAGAATATGGGTGGGAACAGACCGTTGGGGAGTGTGTATTTGGAATGGCAAACAATGGAAAACATACACCCGTAAGACGACATTGCCGGGTGGCCGTGTTTTTGACATTAGCGTCTCTTCTGCAACAGGGGATGTTGCCGTAGCAACCTCGGGAGGCATTGCTATTTATTCCCCTTTGACGGATTCATGGAAGGATGTCACGCGGGCCGATGGCTTGCCTGAAGATCAAGTTTCAGCACTAGCCTTTGATAGGTCGGGAGATTTGTGGGTAGGCTTCTTAACGGCAGGAATGGCCCGGATGACTCTTAAGGATGAATACAAGACCTGTGAGTTTTTTCAGTCAAAATGGCATTCGGATGATGCACGCAAGCTTTCGCAACCTCCGGTTCTTTTCGGTGCAGGGCTGCCGTCAAATTTGTGCAATACCATGGCTGCCAATGGTAATTCCGTATTTGTGGGCACAACGTCAGGACTGGGAATAAAACGCGGTGACAAAGAGATTTTTATCCGGGGAATGGATGCCGTGGAAAAACTGAAAGCGAAGGGAATTATGAAATCTTCCCAAGGTAAATTGAGGCCTCTTCCCGAAGATTATGTGACGAGCCTTTATCCCGTAAAGGAAGGAGTGTGGATAGGCTTCCGCAATCAAGTTCCCATCTTGCTTAATCCGGCAAATATGCAATATGAAAGTTCTGTGAACACTAAATTGGCAGAGAAAAAAAAGGGAGGCACAGTCAGTTGTTTTGTTGATCTTCCTGATGGGACTGTTTTAGCTGGAGTTTTTGGAGAAGGGTTTCGGGTCGTTGGAAAACAACAGCCAGTAAAAAGAAAAGACGTCGTCTTGGAGATGAAATCAAACATCCAAAAATTTTTTCCATTCCAGATGATCAGGCATGGCATAATTCTTTGAACCAGTTTCAATCTCTGCCGCTTGGCGAAAGGCCTTATGGTATTTGTTTTGCCTGTGATGATTGGGAAACACAGGGCGACTGGTGCAACAGATATGGACGCCATTTTTCCTTAAGACGTTCGGCAAAAAAGTCATGGGGAAATATCATGCATCGTTTTGATCAACGAAAGGATTTCCGAGGCTATTTGTATGACGCCAGAGTAACTCTCGGGCCGAGGAAGAAAATCAAAGATGCCTGGATATCGGGGAAATTCTATGAAGAAAATGCAGCGTCCCGAATTTGTCTGTACAACATCAACGATGCGACCCGTCCCTGTTCCGAATGGAGTGATCAGGGTTATATGCACGGTACCTTTTTTGATGGTCCAGACTTATGGGTTCTTGTACGCGTTCCTGCTGGTAAAAATGAAATTTCCCTCTACTTCAACCAACCCTTATCCAATGACATTTCACGCTATGATCGGGATTACCTGATCGAAGCTCGTTTTGTCGAATCTCGTTTGCCTCAGGAGGTTCTGATTCAAAGGAATGGGAAAAAATCGGAAAATATTGTAAACCTTGAACTAACCCGTATCATGTCGCTTCCTGTTATGGTCCGTACGAGATGCCGGGATTTCGGGAATAATGGAGTATATAAAAATTTTCGGAATTATCCCTTTTAGTCTTGTTCTCCCCCTCCTATTGCATAGGGTAACAAAAAAAGCTCCTTTCAAAGAAGGAGCTTTTGTTAGATGTTCAAATATGATTTGAATCTATTTTAGACAATAAAAAATTTACTCAGAAGATGAAATAGGGTCACATTGATGCTGTTCTGCTTCATTTTTAACTTGAGCTTTAACTGTTTCATTGCTCATAATATTATCCACATGCACATGACACAATGTTGAAAGACATTCAACAAATAGAAAAATTACAGCTATAAAATAAGCAATAACATAATAAGCCAAGACTGTAGCTGGGGCCAAAAGAAGATAGAGATTTTTTTCACCCAACTCGGAAGAATATCCTTTATACATGAAATAAATTCCTATGACACATGTAGGAAAAGATAAATAAGGATATAGTCTGACTGTAAAAAAATGACCAATCTTATCAACTTTCTCATTAGCCTGCTCATAACGTTTTTCGAAGTAATCTACATGCAAATTTTTTTTATCATTAGATGACATTAAAACACAGAGCTTAGCAAGCCCGTGTTTCATAATGTGGAATATTCGAAATATTATATTTTTAAAAATTTGTTGAGGCTTGTCCCATATGTTAGTAGCGATTAAAACACCACACATTACAGCACAAAAATTAGAATATTCGTCTGGCATAATAGGAGTAATTTAATTTCCTAAACAGAACATTTTCCAAACCCAGCATCGAAAATACATTTCAAGTTTTCGACCATTTCTGGGTCATTAGCGCAAACTTTAGCATGCCTATTTTCAGCATCCGTTTCATAACGAAATCTTTTATTGTCAGAGATGCAAAAATCGTTGTTTGAGCATTTACAAAGAAGGTGAACCTCTGCTCCACCTTTCAAGTTCAGGATATCATAACAATCTCTTGCCTCTGGTACAGAGGACCGAACCGCAATACGAATTTTTACTCCTCTATTCATGGCATCAACAATTAAATCTTTTGTTTCTTTAGTGCCATAAATATCAGAAGCAAGTTTAGAACATTGAATGTAAACGTAATTTACTGAAGCACGAATAATTTCTTGAATAATAATACAAGCATGCTCGCGACTGATATTGTCTATCCACTCTGGCGAATCTTCTTCTATTTTTTTAACAAAGTCGTTTTTGTAAAAAATTGACATAATAATTGTAAAACTTAAAAATATCGGGAAAATTATGTCGAACTCTTAAGTCTGGTCAAGCTTTTCCTGTTTTTTTATAATGTTCAGAATGTTTGCTCTCTAAAAAATTACACTTTTTAGCAATTTCATTTGATGGCATTTTGTTTCTGTTATTCCTGTTGGAATTGACTCTTATTGAATGCTATCCGTTCATCTGATGCCATAGGTATTTCCTTATGTCTCAAATAGCTTTCTAACAAATAATAAAAATCGTTTTTAGGGTCTCTTATTGTAGGGATTTACTCCCTCCTAATCTCTCTTCCACCGCCCTCAAAATCCATTCCTCCACAGACAACCCTTCCTTGACGGCCCGCTTGACCACTTCATTCAGAGTAGAATTTTTCATTCGAACGGCGATTTGAGATTCGAGTTCCGAAGGATAGTCCTTACTCATCAAATGACGCAATGAGCCTTGCACGTTTTTAGGGATTCTTTGACGGGCAAACCAGTTATGAACCACGGTGGTTTGGACTCCAAGAGCCTTGGCTATTTCGGCACGGCTAATGGAATGTTCGCTGAGCCATTGGCCTAATTTTTTAGTGTCCACATAGTCCGGTTCAGGCTTGGAATTGCTCGTAAACATGCGGTTTGATTATCTGATAGAACCCAGTTCATAGAAAGAAAGAGCTTGTGTTGTTCGCATTTGTTATGTTAATAACTCGCATATGATGATTATTGCGATTCGCAATTGAGACCCTCAAGAGGGAATCTTTGTTGGCAAGCGTGACTTCATTATGACTTCAACCCATAAACGACCATGAAGAAAAACTTATTTATAACGTGTGCATTAGGTCTATTATCCTGTGCTTTTTCAGTCCAAGCGTCTGACCCTTGGAACTATTATAGAGCAGGCAGTTCTTACAGTTCCCCATCCTATACTCAGAAATACGATTCTACCTTTGGAATGAGTATCAAGGGTGTTTATGGGATTGCGGGAGATAGTGACATGCCCAATCTTGGCGGCGGTCTGCTCAGCCTAAATTCCTATACTGAAACAGGAGATATCGTTCACGAATTGTCTTTGACGGCGGGATTGATGTCTTCCGATGCTAAACATTTCAATGCCTTTGATATTGGCCGCGAATTGGGATATTCCGATGCTCAGATTCAACAATTTCTTAATGATAAAAATATTACGAATGTTGACCTGAAAATCAAATACCAAACATCTATTCCATTACTGGCGGGATATACATTGAACCTTCCATTAGTACAGGAGAAAGCGTATTTCTACTTAGGAGGCAAGATTGGCATCACCTTTAATACATGGAGAGCAACAGCAACGCTTGATAGAAAAGTTTGGCATAATTCCTCTTATCGAATTGAGCGTAAGAGAATTAGTGCTTCAGAATACAATGCTGATTTTACCTTTTCTCTTACGGCTGGCTTCCGTTTTGCCATTGGTAACAAAACAGATTTGATTCTGGGCTATGAACTCCTCAAGTTCCATGAAGTCGAACCCTACCACCTTATCCAAGCTGGCATTAGCTGGACCTTCTAATCCCCTTCGGCGGTGAATTAACTGGCCTCCTTCCTTTCGGGGAAGGGGGCGATTCTTTGATTTGCATGACTTAGGCCGTCACCTTGTTTGCAGGGTGGCGGCTTTTCATTTCCAGCACAACCCCATCAAAACCTCAAAGGCCTCATTTTCGTTCCTATAACATTGCCTGAAACAGAATTCATCCACATATTTCTGTAGGTGTTTAAGGGAGACATGATGAAATATTCCATGAATCCCTCTTTTCAATAAAGCCCAGAAGCTTTCAATCCCATTGGTATGAACCCCATTGCCCGCGCTGAACATAACGTTATGGTCAATCATGATGCGGGTAAGGTTCTTATTGTTAGGATATTTTAGAATATTGTAGCCCTTGAACTGGTCAGTCATGACTTTGGTATTAGGTTTGCAAACCTTGCTAAGGACATTGAATAATTGTTTGCCCGTCAATTGTTTTCCTTCTTCATTCCTATTGGCAACGACGGCATGAACTTTCCCAGTTCCCCTTTCTCTGACTCCAATAACAGGAACTTTAGCCGTCCCTCTTCCTCTAGGATTTTTCGGCAAATCGTCATCATCCCCATGTTCATTTTTCTTCCGGGGTTTTCCTCCAACATAGGTTTCGTCAATCTCAACAATCGCCTCAAAAGTTTCTCCTACCTCTCTTTTTGCCATTGCCCCTCTAATCTTATGCATCATCCTCCAAGCAGTTTTATAAGAAACACCTAATTCCCTTTTCAATTGCATAGCAGAAATCCCTTTTTTAGACAAACAAACCATATTGATAGCATACAGCCAATGCCTTAAAGGCATTCTTGTTTCTTCAAAAATGGTTCCCTTGAAAATAGAGAATTCCATCTTACAGTTGTTGCAATAGGCATTGCGGCAATTATAGTGAGCGTGATAAACCTTCTCTGTTTTCCCGCAAAACGGGCAAACTATTTTCCCATCAAACCGTTTTTCAATCAGGTATTTTGCCACGCTCTCATCATCAGGAAATTTTTCAATGAATTCGCGGTACGTCATGTTCTACTCCTTTCTTTTTCTAGGAGTAGTGTAATGGATTATGGGGGATTTACAAGATTAAAGTATATAGTTCCGAAAATTTTTATACGGACCGGGCCGGATTCTATTTTTTAAGAATTTCCAGAAATGGCTCTAAAGAGGCGACTCTTGGTGGTGTTTTTCTGAATGCATGTCTGGAAAGCGGCTATCAGAATGCCAGGATGCCTTCCCCTCCGGAACTTACTTCCATAAAAAATGCTGATGTTCCGGAAAATCTACTGAAAGCTTGGAGCAACTGTTTTGTGAAACGGGCCGATTCTCCATTTCATCTTCGCCTTTCCCAAAAATTACTGCTTTATACGTTCAGGAAACTATGGAATGAGGCTTCAGTTCCCGATCCATTGAAAGAAAACTGGAAGTGGCATCTAAAGATCTGGGATGAAGGCGATATCAAGAAATTTGAACAAAAGATGCTTGAGACATGGTCAACGGAGCAAATGAAGGATTCTTATTATCGCTCCAGCTATAAATTCCCCAACAGTCCCAATGTCATTGATTTTACTCCCCAGGAAATCAGAATGATGGATAGATGGAAAGTTGATTGGAAACAATTTATCATTGGAACAAAGCAATACAGTGAATCAAATGTAAATAAAATGAGATTACGGCTGAATGAATATTTTAATCGATAAAAGACATATGAGTATATTGCGGTATTATTATATTGTTCTAATTGCCTGTCCTCTGATTCTGCAAGCGAGTTGGGCGAGCGGGGAGCCGGGAGGTAAAATCAAGGTGGATCCTCAGTCACTTCCCATATGTACTATAGAAGAGGCAGAAGGAGAGGATCCAGAAGATGAGAACAGCAATAAATATGCCATTTTTGAACCAGAGAAAATCAAGGAGTATAAAGCTAAGGGGCAATTCACTGTTGTTGTCGTGGAGCCGCCGCAGCCACATGCAGGATACGAATTGGACGAAGAGAAAAAGTACGAATGGACCGTTACGGAAAAGTTGGAAGTCAAAAATGGAGATCAGGACACTTGTACTGTCCATTCGTCTAACAAGGAACACTGGGGAAAAGTGATCACGGTAAAATGCAAGATGAGTTTTTATGAGACTAAAAACGGACAGAAAAAACATTTGACTGATCTTGAAGCCGCACACAAATTATTAACTCCAAGCCTCCTAATCCATCAAATAAGTTTCAATCACGTACAGGGTAAGCATGACAAGGATGCTATGGATTTATTAAAAACTTATAAAGGGAAAATCATAGATGTCCCGGAAGCAACTTTTGATAAGAATGGCAAAGCAACGAAATCGGAACCTTTTCTCTATATTGGCGGTAAAAAACCTGATCTAAAAATTAAAGCGGAAGTAAAACCTGGAATCATAAAGAAAGCGAAGGTAAAGACAAAGGGTGAGGGAAAAGTTTCGAAAAATTTCCTCCCAGAACTGGATGAACAGGAATTTGATAACAACACAGAATTTGAAATTCCTTTCAAAGATAATATTGATTCCAAATTGAATAAAGGAAATCAACAATGGACTTGGAGATTAACAGAGATTCAAGGAACTGCTCTTACTAACGAGACAATTGTTTTTGAAACAACAGTTAGGAATGGGTATGTCCTGTTTAGTGAACCACTCAAATCGCCGTGGGATATGAATGACAATAAGAAAAAACCATGGATTAAAGCGCTAGATGTAGTAATAGAAGGTTCAGGGAATATAGGGCTTGATAAAAATTCATCAGATTCAATCATAAAAAATATTACTAATTATACTTTTAGCAAGATGGGGTGGACTTATGATACGGTGAGGGGAGCACCAAAGTATACTCCATCACTTGGTACTATTAATCTGGATTCCTATCTTGAGAAGAACAATGGGAATGTAGTCAATTGTTACGACCAATGCTTTTCTCTAACTGCTCTCGTTAGATTGCTTGGAATCAACGTCGAAGGAAATTATCAGGAACCTTTTGGGAATATATTAACTGTCAATTTAATAGGAGTGGGTTCTTGTAATAATCCTTTTTATAAAAATCCTCGCCTTCCCGCAGCTCTTGCGGTCCCAGTCATTCTGAAAACAAATCCCTATTATCAGTATAGGACCGGATTTGGTAATCATGCATATGTCGTATTCGATGTAAGTTTATTTGGTTCTTCGTTTAAATTTATTTATGATGCCTGTGCCGGACCAGTAGTTGGTGATAGTTCTAATTCCTATCAAAAAAGCACGATAGAAAATCCACCTGTTCCGCCTAATAGTAGAATATTTAAAACAGAGTTCTCATGAAAAATATATTGATTATACTATTTACAATATCATGTACTTCCGTTTCATTATTTGCAACGGAGTCTATGCCTTTGATGACAGTAGCTGCGGAAAAAAATAGATCTTCCATGCAAAGCATAAGATTGCATGGGCTAAAAGACTTGGAAAATACTTCCTTTCATTTTGGAAGTAAAAAGTTAACAGATCAGGCGCCTGATCTCAAAAAAATCCTCCATGGATTAAAAGTGAGAAACGGTATTTTTTTTGTTACCTCCGATTCATGGAATCCTATTCTCTATTGCAATCAACATGGACATATAAATGGATCGATGGATGTCAGATACTCCACCAGTGTTTTCGGCATACGGACTGATATGATTATTTTTGAAGGAGCTTCATTCAATTATTGGTCCATGCCTTCCATTTATAAGGAAATAGTGTTAAGCGACGATTGCTGGGTTATGACCAAAGGTGATGATATTCTTTGTTTTACGTTTAAAAACGCTGGATTGGCGTTCAAGGGATTTACCGATCCGGCTACTTTTGTTACCCCCGAAACGGTAAAGACGAGATATGCCTCTACGCGTGAAATGCTGCCTGTACTTAAAGCATTGTCTCTCGTTCTGGATGGGAAAGCGCCGGCTGTTTATGATTTTGATTTAGCCCAAGAAAAATTAATGGAATTCAACCGATCTATCAAACAGCGGGACCGTAGGGCCAGAGAAGTATCCAAACTCCGTTGGCAAAAAGAAGAGAAGCAGCGGGAAGAACGAAAAAAACTTGCTCCCGACTATGGCATTCCCGGAAAGTTTCCTTTTAGCGTTCGTGGGGAATCTGATTTATCGGAAGGTTTAAAGTGGAAAAACTTTGATACATATTTCTCATCTCTTTCGCTTTCTCCCGACAAGAAGGTTATTTTGCCCAATCCCGATCAGGGTGCTATCAATCAGGCATGGTTGAAGACTGTTTGGAAGAAGGGAGACGTGGATGTGGTGGATGAACAGGAAAACGGCGTGGTTGCGCGCCTTCATACGGAAGGGAAAGACGATGACAAGAGCGATATTTGGCTTTTTGTCGGCTATTGCCAGTCTCAGTCTGCGGCCATGAACGAGCTGTATTCACGGCGTTTTCAGAAAACCCCGGACAGGCCTGAACAATGGTCTTGGGATGACGAAATAGCAACAGTGGTCGTCAATCCGTTCAAACTGGGAGATTACAGTTTGGGAAGGCAGGGGGTATTGGGCGATTTTGGCGGAATTATTCCGTCGAGCAACGAGTCGTCCCTCTTTTTCGTGAACGGTAATACGGTAGTAGCCCTTGTTTCCATGGATCCGTCTTGTTCTGTTCTTTCCCTAACAGAGCAAATTGATAAGAGGCTTGAAGCAGTCAGGAAAAACAAATAAATGTTGAACCGTATATGGAACCTGAATAATGTTATCTTGAGAAGAAATCCTGGAGGTGCAGTATTCCGGAGTTTTTTTAGTTCATAAAACCAGATATGGGGGGTCTTCGCCTCTTGTGCCCGGTCTATTTTTCAACGTGCTTTTTTATTGCTTTTGGGAGGCATTCCCGTGTTGAGGGAGATTCTCTTTGTTGATATCATGGAGAAAGCCGATTTTTTACTTGAGCTTCGGAGGGAGGCAAGCAGAGTGAATATATGAAGCAGAGTCAGCAAAAAACAGCCTCCTTTTCCTGGCTGGTGGGGTTGAGGTGGTCATTTGCCGGGTATGTGGTAGGGACGCTTTTTGCGGCGGGGGCAGGGGCGCTGGATTTTCCCATGCTGGCGCGGGCCATGCTTTTGGCGGCGGCGGTTTGTTTTGTCGTGTCTCTTGTTTGTGCGGGGGCGTGTATCCGGAGCAGCAAAGCGGCCCGCTGGTACTTACTTCTTGTACTCGTGATGATTATGATCGCGCTGCTGTTCGGGCGTGAAAATATTAATTAGTCATTTGTATATGTTTTGATTGACCGAGTGTGCACTGATATATAATTTCCGATCATGTTCCTTCGATTATTATCAAGTTTCTCTCTCATGGCTGGCATGACTCTGGTCGCCCAGGCGAATACCCAGCCTTATCCGGATTCCGATTCTTCTGACGGATACGATACCGGTTTTTATGCAGAGGCTTATTCCGGCGGCTACGACAGCGCTCCGGCTCCGGCGGGGGAATCCGCCTCCAGGCCTGTTTTCCCCACGCAGTCCTATTTTGAATTGCTTGGCCCCATGGATTCCAGAAACGGGCGCGGAAGCGTGGATATCCAGAATTGGATGACGGATTTGAATTTGTGCAGGATGTCCAGCGGTTCCTGGAATTTTTCTTCTACGGCGGCCTTGCGTCTGAGCTGGTTTAATGGAAAAGGAGCGGATGAGATGGATGTGGACCGGCTGTACACGATTTGGCTGAATGTGAACGCCTCCTATGCCATCACGGGGAAGACGCGCCTGGTTTTCGGTGTGACGCCCCAGATTTCCACGGATTTCGATACATGGACGAGCCATAATATTTTCTTGGGAGGCCATGTTCTTCTGGCAGGCCCCTTGAACGACCGGTTCAGCTATGGAATCGGCATCGGCTGTTATCCGCAGCTTGGGGATTATCCTTTCCTGCCCCTTATCCAGTTTAAATGGGAAGCTTCCCGCAATTGGACGCTTCAGCTGGAAGGGGCCCGCCTTTCCTATATCAACAAGGTGAGCGATGGGTTGAAGTGGGGACCCTTCGTTTCCGTGGTGTCCGGCACATGGACGATTCACCATGACCGCCGCGTCCGCCAGTTTGCATGGATTTCCGGCGTCGCCGGCATAGGCGCCGATGTGGGGTTGGGTCACTGGGGCAGCGTGCGCCCCAGGCTGGTGGCGGATGTCGGTTTTTCCTTCGGGAATTCCGGCACTATCAAGACAAGCAACGGAAGCCATGATTTGGAAAAATACCATTATGACCCCGGTTTTTATTTGCGTGCGGGGCTGCTATTTGAGTTTTGACCGGCCAACAGGATTAGCGAATACATGACAAAGGCCTCCGGTGCGTTGAATGTGCCGGAGGCCTTTTACATATGGGGACGTTTGAAGCCGGGACGGTTCCCGGAGGCAGTCAGGCTTCTTCAACGGAGGGTCTGCCCACGGAGTGGTATTCAAATCCTACGGCCCGGAGGTTTGCCGGGGAGAGGATGTTTCTTCCGTCAAAGATGATGCGGTTGCGCATGACTCCGGCGAGTTTCTGCAGATCCGCATTCGCATATTCGCTCCATTCCGTGGCGATGACCAGAACTTCCGCATCCCGGGCGCATTCGTACATGTCTTCCACCAGTTTGACCCCCATAGGGTTCAGAATGGGGGCCGCCGTGTGCATGGCTTTGGGGTCCGTAGCGGTGACAATGGCTCCTTCCCCGCAGAGTTTTTCACATAGTTTCAGGGCGATGGACTCCCGGACGTCGTCCGTGTTCTGTTTGAAGGCAAGGCCCCAAACGGCTATCTTTTTGTCCTTGAGGACCCACAGGCGGTCCCGAATTCTGTCCAGGAAGTGGATATGCTGGGTGTCATTGATGTGTTCCACTTCCTCCAACAGGGTGAAGGGAATGCCCAGCGTGCGGCTGATATTGATGAAGGCTTTGACGTCTTTCGGGAAGCAGGACCCGCCGTAGCCCAGCCCCGCGTTGAGGAAGTGGCGTGAGATGCGTTTGTCCATGCCGATGCCTTCCGCCACCAGTTCCACGTCTGCGCCCGTTTTTTCACAGACCTTGGCGACAGCGTTAATGTAGGAAATTTTCAGAGCCAGGAAGGAGTTGGCTGCGTGCTTGATGAGTTCCGCGGAGTTGACGTCCGTTTCCAGAATAGGGGCATGAATGGGCTGGTAAATGCGCTTGATGACGTTCATGGCCTGTTCCGAGTTGGCTCCAATGACAATGCGGTCGGGGTGCAGCAGGTCGTCCACGGCGCATCCTTCCCTCAGGAATTCTGGATTGGAGACAATGTCGAACTGAACATTCGGCCCCGCATAGTGCTTGATGGTCTGGCTGACTTTTTCCCCGGTTTTGACGGGTACGGTGGATTTGTCCACAATGACCTTGTATCCCATTTCTGGTTGGAGCGCCTGGGCGATTTCCCTGGCCACTTTTTCAATGTAGGTCAGATCCACGGAACCATCCGTATTGGGCGGCGTGGGCACGGCGATGAAGATGACTTCGCTTTCCGCAATGGAAGCGGCGATGGAAGGGGAAAATTCCAGCCGCCCCACGGCTACGTTTTTTTTCACGAGCTCTTCCAGCTTGGGCTCGTAAATGGGGATGGCCCCGGATTGAAGAGTACGTATTTTTTCCGTATTATTATCCACGCAAATGACGTGATGGCCCATTTCGGCAAAACAGGTGCCTGTGGTCAGCCCCACGTAACCACTGCCGATAATTGTTAAATTCATAGTGTTAGCGTAAATATTGGTAAAAACTTAACTGTATGGAAAAGTAAGAGCAGTCAACCCCTGAGCATTATGGGATAGGGAATTTTTTCTGTCAAAATAAAAAGTTCCTGATTGAGCGCCTCCTTTCCTTGTGGTATAACCGTGACCAGACAGGAAAATATCTGTTTATTTTAATTTGAACGTTATGAAAACACCTATCACCGTTACCGTTACAGGAGCCGCCGGCCAAATTGCCTATTCCCTTCTGTTCCGTATTGCCTCCGGCAGCATGCTGGGGCCGGATCAGCCGATCAACCTGCGCCTGCTGGAAATTCCCCCGGCCATGAATGCTCTGGAAGGGGTGGTGATGGAGTTGCGTGACGCCGCGTTCCCGCTGGTTAATGAAATTGTCCCGACCAGCGATCCTGATGAAGCGTTCGCCGGCGCCAACTGGTGCCTGCTGGTAGGCTCCGTTCCCCGCAAGGCCGGTATGGAACGCAAGGACCTACTGGATATCAACGGCAAGGTGTTCATCGGCCAGGGGCAGGCCATTGCCCGCAGCGCCGCCAAGGATGTGCGCGTGCTGGTGGTCGGCAACCCCTGCAATACGAATGCCCTTATTGCCATGCACAATGCGAGCGGCGTTCCCTCCGACCGCTTTTTTGCCATGACTCGCCTGGATGAAAACCGTGCCAAGAGCCAGCTTGCGGAAAAGGCCGGCGTCCATGTGACGGAAGTGACCAACATGGCCATCTGGGGCAATCATTCCTCCACCCAGTACCCTGATTTCACCAACGCCAGGATTGGCGGAAAGCCTGTGACGGAAGTCATCAAGGATACGGAATGGCTTAAGGGCGATTTCATTACCACCGTGCAGCAGCGCGGTGCCGCCATTATCAAGGCACGCGGCGCTTCTTCCGCCGCTTCCGCCGCTTCCGCAGCCGTGGATACCGTCCGCAGCCTGGCTACCCAGACTCCGGAAGGCGACTGGTATTCCGTGGCCGTTTGCTCCGACGGTTCCTACGGCATTGAAAAAGGTCTTATCTGCTCCTTCCCGGTCCGCACCACCAAGGATGGCGGCTGGGAAATCGTGCAGGGGTTGCCGGTTGATGCGTTCTCCCGTGAAAAAATTGACGCTACCGTTAATGAACTGAAGGAAGAACGTGACGCTGTTTCCTCTCTGTTGAAGCATTAAAGTTGATTTGCTCTTGCGCCGGGCTTCCCGTTTTCGGGGAGCCCGGTTTTTTTGTGCCTTGAAAGCTCCGTAAGCCTCATTTTCTGCGGGACAGAAGTTTTCCCCCGTGTTAAAAAGAAAGATGGATGCAGCATCCGCTTATTTATGGACCAAGACCGCATATTATACCGGGGTGAGGCCTTTACACTGACCGGAAATTCCGTGCGCCAGGATGCCGCGCATTGGGCGGAGGTGCAGCCGGATGGCCAGGTGAAGACCATGAAGAACGGCCGTTATTCCGAATGGCGCGTTCTGCCGGAGGCCGGAAACGCCCCGCATTACCGGGGAAGCTTTGAAGTGCTCAATAAGGCCTACAGCCTGGCGCTTAACGAGGCCGGCGCCCTGCTCAATGAAGAAGGGACGTTCCGGACGGGAGCCAACTGGCCCACCGTGTGGACCCGGGATATTTCCTACGCCACCCATCTGGGGCTGGGGTTGTGGAATGTCCATGCCTGCATGAAGAGCCTGAATGCCCGGGTGCGGAACGGGGAGGTGGAGCAGGATACCGGCACGGGCGGTTCCTGGCCCATTTCCTCCGACCGCGTGGTGTGGGGAATGGCCGCCTGGGAGGTTTACTGCCTGACGGGGGACGCCGGCTGGCTGGCCCGTTCCTGCCGCGTGCTGGAAAAGACGTGCATGCGGGATGAACAGGTGCTTGCGGCTACCGGCGGCCTGGTGAAAGGGGAGTCATCTTTCCTGGATTGGCGGGAACAGAGTTACCCGGCGTGGATGACTTCCGCGGACATCGGGGATTCATGCAGCCTTTCCACCATGGTTCTGCATGCGGAGGCCCGCAAGGTTCTGGCACGGATGTTCCGGGAACTGGGGCTGGAGGAGAAGGCGCGGGAATGGGAGGAAAAAAGCGTCTCCCTGTCCGCCGTCATCGAGCGGTTTTTCCGGATTCCGGAGCATGCCCTGTACGGGCAGTACCTGTATGGCCGGGGTTACCCCGTGCTGTCGGAAAAGGTGGATTCCCTGGGCAATCTGCTTTGCGTGCTTCTGGGGCAGGCTCACGGTCCGCATGCCGCCGGAATGGTAGCCGTTCTCCCCCATTGCGTGTACGGCATTCCCTGTTTCCATCCCCAGATGCCGGACGGCGTGCCGCCTTACCACAACCGTGCCATGTGGCCGTTCCTGGAGGGCTATTACGCGCAGGCCGCCGCCGCGGTGGAGAATGAGTCTGCCCTGGCTCTGGCGTTCGCCTGCATGGTGCGCGCCGCCCTGCTGTGTGGGACGAACAAAGAGAACGTGCTTCTGGAAACGGGCCTGGATGAAGGGCTGCTGCTCAGTTCGGACAGCCAGCTCTGGAGCATTGCCGGGATGCTGGGCAGTTTTTACAAGGGGTTGTTCGGCATCCGCCTTCAGCCGGATTCCATGGAGTTCCGCCCCTGTGTTCCGGAGTCTTTTGAAGGAGTTCATGAACTGGCCGGGCTGGAATACCGCGGCATGACGGTGGATGTGCGCTTGCGCGGCCACGGGCGCCGGATAGCGCGGTGCCTGGTCAACGGGCAGGAGGCTCCCCCCGTGCTTTCTCCGGGCATGAAGGGCCGCGTGTTCGTGGAACTGGAGATGGTTGCCGCAGAAGAAGGGGCGGGGCAGGTGAATCTGGCCCACATGGGCGGCAGCCTGGAGGCTCCGGAGTGGAAGGCAGCCCGCCATGGAATCGCCTGGGAGGCCGTGGCCGGAGCGGATTATTACCGTGTTTACCGGAACGGCATTCCCGTGTCCCAGACGGAGTATTGCCATTACATGCCTGCCCCCAGCCGGGGGGACGTGTCTTTCCAGGTGATGGCGGTCGCTCTGGACGGCAGGGAGTCTTATCTGAATGAACCCAATGATTATCCTTCCGCGGATGCCCGCATGGAGACGCGCCCCTGCGGGCTGAGCGGGGATGAAGTCTGGTTTTCCCGCGTTACGGAGTCTCCGGACGCCCTGTGCTATAATGTCAACATAGACAAGCCCGGCGTGTACCGGGTGGACGCCTTTTTCGCGAACGGCACTTTTGACGTTTCAGACGGGAACACCTGCGCCCTGCGCAGCCTGTACCTGGACGGGCGGCGCGCGGGCACGCTGGCTTTTCCCCATACGTCACGCTCCGGCAACTGGGAGCATTTCATTTATTCCACGGCGGTGGAGGTGGTGATGACGCCCGGTCCCTGCCGCGTGGAAGTGGTGTACGACTCTTTTTCCGAGAATATGAACCGTCTGGTGAATGATATGGTGATAAAACACCTCCGGTTTACCCGTATATCCTGACATCGGTTCATGGATTTTATGTCGAAACGCTTTTTTGTCTTATTGCTGGCCCTGGGCGCCGGGGCGTGGAACGCCCCCGCCATGGGGAAGGATGCGGAATCAGCCTCCCGGTCTCCGGCTCCCGCGGCCCGGGAAGGGGCGGAGTTCACCCGCCTGCCCGTGAGCTGGACGGTGAATCCCGGGGATGCCGCCAACGCGCGCGCCGCATGGAAGGCCCTGAGCGCCTATCACCAGGGGAAGCCCAAGTCTTCCAGAAAGCTGCACGTGGTTTACGTAACGTTCAAGGACAGGCCGGCCCTTGAAGGATACCGGGAACGGTATGACCATATCCTGAAGAACATCCAGGCCTATTATGCGGACCAGATGCAGGCCAACGGGTTTCCTCCGCTTACGTTCCAATTGGACCTGGACGAACGGGGGAAGCTGGTCATTTACGATGCCTATGTGGACAGGCCCATGAGCGAGATGAACGTGCAGAGCTCCGGTCCCGTCTCCCGGGAGGCGGCCAAGAAGGTGCTGGCGTCCAAGGGGATTGACATTGAAAAGGAACACGTGCTGATCGTGTGCCAGCTGCCGGACGGCGTAGGGCCTTATTACGGCGGCGGCTTCAGCCACCAGGGAACGGGCTGGACCTGCGACCAGGAGGGGCTGGATCCCGCCAGCTTCCTGGATACGGAGATGATGCAGGGTGGCCGCTTCAAGGTGACCAAGGGGAAGAACGCCACCATTTACATAGGCGGCACGGCTCATGAACTGGGGCATTCCTTCGGCCTTCCGCACACGGGCAACGGATGGGACTACCCCAACGCGGGGGATTCCCTGATGGGCCACGGCAATTCCACGTACGGCAATGAACTGCGCAACGAGGGGAAGGGGGCTTTCCTGGCGCCTACGGACGCCCTGAAACTGGCCAGCGTTCCCCTGTTCAACGGCGTGGAGACAGAGCTTCCTGCTGACGCCTCCTACGGGCGCATGATCGGCAAATACGTTCCGGGGTCCTTTGAACGGCTGGAGGCCATTCCCGTCAAGGACGGCCTGCGGCTGAAAGGCCGGGTGCGCCTGACGCGGCCCGCTTATGGAATCGTAGTCCACCTGGACCCTCCCGGCGGTTCGGATTATGATTCCAATGCCGTGGGAGCTTCCCTGAATGGAAAGGGAGAGTTTGACCTCACCATCTGCCGGCCCGGCTACAGGGGCGGCTTTATAGAAATGCGGGTGGCCGTGCTGAACTGCGACAGCACCCGCAGCATGATTACGCTGCCCGTGTGGATGGACGCCCAGGGGGCCAAGACTCCTTCGCTGGCCCAGACCGTTTACTTCGGCGACGTTCAGAACCTGTGGATACGCGGCCGCGCGGAGGAAGCCCGGAAGGCCCTCGCGGAGGTGGAGCGCAAGCATGGCTCCCGTCCGGAGGTGAAGGAATGGCTCCCCATCTGGAAGCGCGCCCTGGAGCGCCAGGACCCCTCCCTGGAGGCTACCCCTGCACAGATTCCTGCGGAAACCGCCAGCGTCAGCCTGAATGACTGCAAGCCCTCCGTGGCTCAAGTGGGGTGGGCCGTTCCGTTGTGGGACGTCCTCTTTCCGTCTGACCTGGGGCCCGTGCCTTTCTTCAGGACGATCGGGAAGCCGGAACGCTTCATCCTGGCGCATGCCCCGGCCGTCTTTTCCTATGACCTGGACGGACGCTGGAAGGAGTTCCGCGCGGATGTGGGGCTGCCCTTCGGTTCCCGCGGCAGCGTCAAATTCGGCGTGTACCTGGACGGGAAAAAGCTTGTGGAAACCCCCGTGCTCAAGGACGGCTCCTCCGTTCCGGTGAAGGCGGCGGTGGAGGGCGGCAGGAAGCTGGAAATCCGCGTGGATGACGCCGGAGACGGCAATGCCGCCGATTGGGGCATCATTGCCAACGGCATTCTGACCCGGTAAATTTCCGCTCCACTGGCGGAGAAATGTGACATTAGGCTTGTCTTTTGTCCTTTCTCATAGTGTTCTGTGGACTAGCCATGATTGGGATGAATGCAAAGCTATGGGGTGCCGCGGCGCTGATTGCCGGCGCTCCCCTGTTTGCAGAGACGCCCGCGGAACAGCCGCCGTCCTCCCCGTCCTCCGGTTCCGGGCAGGAAGAACCCCAGGGGGAAATGGCGGGGAACCTGCTTTCCGGCACGCTCATGCCGCAGATTCCCTCCAATATCTCCATCACCAATGACGGGCCCATCAGGGTGGAGAAAGCCAGGAAGATCATTTTTGAAGGCCCGCGCGTGCACATGGTCACGGATACCGGGGTGGAGGTGTTTGCGGATTACGCGCAGGCGGATATGGACCGGAGCAGGGTTTTTCTGAAAGGGAACCTGTCCATTTACCAGAGCGACAGCAAGACGCGCACCAACAGCCTGATACGCGCCAGCAGCGCGGAGTTCGACTGGGAGAACGAAGTGCTCCTCACGGACGCCATCCGGGCGAAGATGGAAGGGCTGATCCTGCGCAGCGGGAAGTTTGAATCCCGGAAGGACGCCGCCGGCAAGACCTATCTGGAAGCCCGTAACGCCTCCGTTACGGCGGAGGACGTCAGCGAACCCCTCACCTGGATTTCAGCGGACAGGATACGCGTGTATCCGGAAGACAGGTTCTCCTTCAAAAACCTGACCCTGTATTACGGGGGCGTTCCCTTCTTTTACTTTCCCTATCTCAGCCATTCCCTGAATCCGGAGGTGGGCTATCTTCCCCTTCCCGGCATGCGGTCCATCTGGGGGCCTTACCTCCTGAATGAATACGGGTTCCTGCTGGGGGAAAAATGGTCGGACAACGGCATGCCTTCCGCCGACTATCTGGGCACCCTCCATGTGGATTACCGCACCAGGCGCGGCTTCGCCTACGGGCTGGACATCCGTGACGTGCTGCTGGAAAAGGACTGTCCGGACATGACGGGCCTGTCCTTTTACAAAACCCATGACAAGGGGGTGAAGATTAACGCCGGGGATGATGAATACCGCGAGCACCTGGACCCGGACCGGTGGCGGCTGGCGCTCCAGCAGATGTGGTCCCACCGGGTAAACGCCCGCACGGACTGGCGGCTGAAGGCCAACGTCAACATGCTGAGCGACGAGTACATGCTCCGCGACTTTTATCCGGAAATCTATCAGCGCAATTCTTCTCCGGATAATACGGTGCTTCTCTCCCGCACGGACGACACGAATGATTTTTCACTGCTGCAGCGTTTCGTTCCCAACAACTTCTACATGGCGGACCAGCGGACGGAGTTCAGCTATGAACGCATCAAGTCCCCCATTTTCCGTTCTCCCGTCATGTATGAAAGCCGCACCAGCTTCGCCTTCCTGAAGCAGTACGTCCCCCCTTTCATGCGGACGGAAATCCGGGATATGCTGGACGAGATGGAGCCCGGAACCACTTCCTATGATTACTGGGCCCGCATGCTGATGACGGACAGCTACAGCCGGTTCCATTCCTTCCATGAAATTTCCGCCTCCAAGAAAATCATGGGGTTCCTGAACCTGACGCCCAAACTGGGCGGGGGCTACACCGGGTATTACGGCGTGGAGGACTACAAGCCGCTCAACCAGGGGATTTTTTATGCCGGAACGGATGCGGACTTCAAATTTTCCCGCCGTTATTCCTCCGTGTACAGTGATTCCCTGGGCCTGAACGGCATGAACCACATCGTGCAGCCCCATTTTACGCTGGCGTACGTGAAGACCAACCGCCTGAGCGAGCTTTATCCCCAGATTGACGGAGACACCCCCACCACCAATCCGCCGTCCCTGAGCCTGGGCAGGTATACGGAGATTGACTCCCTCCCAACGGGGCTGGTATTCCGGTACGGCCTGCGCAACATGCTGATGACCAGCCGGGACGCCAATTCCCACCGCTGGTTTTCCTGGGATGTGTTCATGGATGCGTACCTGTATGACCCGATCAACCAGCGGGACTTCTCCAACCTCTTCTCCTTCATGCGCTGGAACCCCGTTCCGTGGATGGAATACCGGTCGGAAATGCAGGCCCCCATCCTGGGGAAGGACAAGATTTCCGGCTGCCATGAGTACAACAACTCACTGCGCTTCATGCCGTGGCGCTCCACGGAATTCGTGGTGAGGCACCGTTACCTGAACCAGCACTCCCTGCTGGAGGACAGCAGCCAGCTTGACCTGCGCGTTTTGCAGCGTTTTTCGGAAGCCTGGGCATTCAGCGGCAAGTGGCGCTTCTCCCTGCTGGACGGAAAGCTGGACATTCAGGAATACAACGTGTACCACAACATGGGTTCCTGGTATTTGGGCGTGGGAGCGTTCGTGCGCAAGAACGGGAATAAAAACGAATTCGGCCTGGGCATCAGCTTCACCATTCAGCAGACCGGGGACTACATGCCGGTCAAGTTCCTCTAATGTCCGGGGAAGGTCGCGGTTCTCTTGTAATGGGTGCGCCGGAAGCGTTTCTCCTTGTTACGGCATCCGTGTTTTTAGGGATGGAAGCTGCCCGGGCTGTGTGACGTTTTTCCGGGGAGGGGGGCTTTTTCTCCGGGGTTGCGTGATTTTACAGGGGCCGGGAAACCGGGATTCCCTGGTTGGAGCGGAATGCGAGACAGGCCGTCCTCAAGGTGAGTGAAGCTGGAAGATGAACGAATCAGCTTTTGTTCATGGACCCCCCCGGACACGGTCCAAGGCCGCATTTTTACAATTCGTCCGTCCACGTTCATCTTCTTTTCAGGGAGGGCTGGGGCTTCCGGCGTACCGGGTAGGAAAAGTTTTTCCGCAAGAACCCGCTGCCGCGCTTGTGCCGGAACCTTGGCTTGCATTCCGGGGAGGAAACGGGGAAGATGCCATGACATGGGGCAAACCGCGGCGCATGCCATGGCGGCAACGCCGCCCGGCGCGCCGGCTACGCGGAAAGCTCCCGCATCAATCATTTTATACGAATATGAACGCTCAGGAATTGATCAAGACGCTGGAATGGCGCTATGCCACCAAGATATTCAACCCGGACCGCCAAATTCCGGCAGAGGATTGGGAAGCCCTTCTGGAATCCCTGCATTTGAGTCCTTCCTCCCTCGGTCTCCAGATGTGGAAATTCCTCGACGTGCAGGATCCGTCCGTGCGCTCACGGCTCCGGGAGGTTTCCTGGGGACAGCCCCAGGTTACGGACGCCTCCCATCTGGTAGTCTTCTGCGCCCGCAGGGACTTCAAGCCGGAGGATGTGCAGCGCTATCTGGAACGCATTGTGGAAGTGCGCGGCGTCACCATGGAATCCCTGGAGCAGTACCGCGCGCGCATTTTTGAACTGGTGGATTCCAAGTCTCCGGAAGTCCTGAAGGCATGGCTGGAACGCCAGGTGTACATCGCCCTCGGGTTCATGATGAGCTGCGCCGCTGACCTCCGGGTGGATACCTGCGCTCTGGAAGGAATGGACCCTGCGGCCTATGACCGCATTCTGAACCTGGAAGGCTCCCCGTACTATGCGCTTTGCGCCCTGGCCCTGGGCTACCGGGATGAAGAGGCGGACAAATACGCCCGTCTGGCGAAAGTGCGCTTTGACCGGGATGACGTCATTCCGGTCGTCTGACGGAATTTTCTTTAATCCCCCGCTTCAAGCAGTTGCCGCATGTCTTCCGGCAGCGGGGCTTCCGCGGTGAAAACTTCTTCATCAAACGGGAACTCCAGCCGGCAGGCATGCAGCGCATGGCGCGGCAGGATCAGCCGTTCTTCCAGCTCCCGGCTCCAGCCGTGCTGGATGTATTCCAGATAGCAGGCTTCAGAGGGGCCGTAAATCTTGTCTCCCAGAATAGGGTGGCCGAGGTGCGCCAGATGCACGCGTATCTGGTGCATGCGTCCGGTTTCCGGAATGCACCGGACCAGGGCCAGCGGGCCGCGGGGCGTGTTCCACGTCCGTTCCGTCCGGAAAACGGTGGCGCATGCCTTCCCGGCGGGGTGAACGGCCTGCTTGACCCAGATGGGGCTTTCCGCGACGTCCCCCTGTCTCAGGATGGGGGCGGCGCAGGTTGTTTCCGCCCACTCCGGCCGGCCTTGCACGATTGCCAGGTATTCCTTGTGCATCCGGCGCCTCTGCATGGCCCTCCCCAGCTCGCGCGCCGCCGCCTTGTTCTTGGCGATCAGCGTCAGGCCGCTGGTTTCCCGGTCCAGCCTGTTGACCAGGGAAAGGGCGGCTCCGTTGGCTATTTCATAGCTCAGCAGGGCTTCCACGCCCTCCAGCAGGTTGGGCTCCTTCTTCCCGTTGGACGGGTGGACGATGAGGGGAGCGCCCTTGTCCACCACAATCCAGTCCCCGGACTCCCCCGCCACCTCAAAGTGCGGAAAGCAGGCAATAGGAGCGTCGGAAATGGGAATCCACATGGCGAACAGGAGGATTACAGCGCATCCGGACGGATGGGCATCCATTCCCCCGGCTCCAGGTTCAGGCTGTCCAGATGCAGGGAGCCGATGGAAATGCGGCACAGGGAGGCCACGGGAGCGCCCACGGCGGCCAGCATGCGGCGCACCTGGTGGTACTTCCCCTCCGTCAGCGTCAGCCGGGCGCGGCGCGGTTCCAGGATTTCCAGCACGGCGGGGGCGCAGGGGCGGTCCTCCCCGTTCAGCATGAAAGTTCCGGAGGCGAACAGTTCCACGGCCTCCGCCGGAATGTCCTCTTCCGTGACGGCTTCGTAAACCTTGGCGACGTGATGCCTGGGGGACGTCATGCGGTGGATGAATTTCCCGTCGTCCGTAATGAGAAGCAGGCCGGACGTTTCCTTGTCCAGCCGTCCTACGGAAGAAACCGCGGGGTTCCTGTGCCGCCACTGGAAGGGCAGCAGGTCGTAAATCACGTCCCCCTCCCCGTCGTCATGGCTGCACGTATATCCCGCGGGCTTGTAAAGGGCGGCGTACAGGCCGTCCGGGAACTCCACCGGCTCTCCGTCCAGCAGGATGCCTTCCGCCTGCACCTTGTCCGTGGGGGCGGAGCAGGGTTCCCCCTTGAACGTGATGGAGTGGCGTTTGATCCAGCCCGGCGCTTCCCGCCTGGAACAGTACCCGTAGCGGGATAAAAGAGCATCCAGTCTCATACGGCGTATTTTTTCCTAACGGGAACAAAAAACAAGGTTGAAGTATGCCTCCCCGGCTGATAGCATTAAACTATTACATGCGGAGCCTCCCCGTTTGGAGCGCTGCCGTTGTTCACCATTTACGCTTATATAGTTCCATGATTGAAACGATTACAGAAGAACAGTTGACCCCCCAGCAGGCCGAATTTTGGGTGCGCGCCCGCCAGGCGGTGGACATGAACAATTATCCCTATGCCGTCAGCCTGCTCAAGGCCCTGGTGAAGCAGCTTCCCGGCTTTCTGGAAGGCCGCAGGGCGCTCCGTGCCTGTGAAATCAAGCTGAACCCGGAAGCCAAGAAAGGCGGTCTGTTCAGCGGCATGAAAATCAGCACCAGCAAGCTCACCTCCTCCAAGAAGGATGCGGCCACCCAGCTTTCCGCGCTGGAAGACGAACTGGAAAATGATCCTTACAGCATTCCGGTCAACGAGGCCCTGTACACGGCCGCCATGGACGTGGGCTTCCCGGACCTGGCCGCCTTTGCGCTGGAAACCGTCCGCCAGGGCCATCCCGGCAACAAGAAGATGCTCCACATGCTGGCCTCCCATTACGTTTCACGGGACATGCCCGCCCAGGCTGCTGAGGTGTACCATGACCTCGTGAAGCTGGACCCCACGGACAGCGTGGCCGTGAAGAGTGAAAAAGACTGCATGGCCCGCGCCACGATGCAGCAGCAGAAGTGGGAGGAAGCCAAGAGCTTCCGGGACGTGATGAAGAACTCCGCGGAAACGAACTCCCTGGACAAGAGCGACAAGAAGGGCCTCACCCGTGCGGAGCTGGAAGAACGCCTTGGGCTCCTTTCCGCCCGTTATGCCCAGAACCAGCAGGACCTGGCCGCCGTGCGCGACATCGCCGGCGTCTATGAACAGATGGAGGACTGGGCGAATGCCTATTCCTTCTACAACTACGCGTTCAGCCTCAGCAACAATGATATTTCCCTGGAAAACAAGGCCTCTGAAATGAATGAGCGCTACCGCAAGGCCCAGGTGGAGGAAATCCGCCGCCGCGCCGCCGCGGAGCCGGACAACAAGGAACTTCAGGAACAGCTCGTCCAGTTCAGCAAGGAAGCGGCGGAACAGCAGGTGGCCGTGTGCCGCCAGCGCGTGGAAAACAACCCCACGGACCCGCAGACGCGCTTTGAACTGGGGCAGGCCCTCTTCGACTGCGGCAACTACACGGAAGCCATTCCGGAGCTCCAGCGCGCCCGCAACAACCCCCATATCCGCATCCGCGCCATGCTGTTGCTCGGCAAGTGCTATGACGCCAAGAACATGCATGATATGGCCCTGCGCCAGTTGGAGGAAGCCAACAAGGAACTGATTGAAATGAATGACACCAAGAAGGAAATCCTTTACATGATCGGCCTGCTTTATGAAAAGCTGGGCAAGAAGGAGGAATCCCTGGCGGCGTTCCAGCAGATTTACGACGCCGAATACGGCTACCGCGACGTAGCCAAGCGCGTGGAATCCTCCTACAGCAATTAAGGTTCCGATCCATTCCGCGCCCGCGACGGGGCGCCATTCTCAAAGCCTTTGCCGGAGACGGCAAAGGCTTTGTTGCTGGATGGACGGCCTTCCTGCGGATGGGCTGCGCCGGGCCGGAAGCGGCCGCGGCGGCCTCCTTTCCGGTATGGCCGCTGTGAGGCTCTTTTCCCGGGATGCTTCCGTCAAACGTATTACTTCATCTGCCAGATTCCGCAAAGGCAGCGGTAGCGGGGAGGAGAGGAGTACACGCGCTCCTGTAATTTTCCTTGCCCGCCTCTGCAAGAACTGGAAAAATGGCCGGATGGAGAAGCTGATGCAGGCATTGCTTATTATTGACGTTCAAAATGATTATTTTCCTGGCGGCCGGTTTGAACTGGCGGGCGCCGTTGAAGCGCTTGAACGGACCAGGGCCGTACTGGACCGGTTCCGGGAAAAGGGGCTTCCCGTTATCTTTGTCCAGCACATCAACACCCGTCCGGACGCTTCGTTTTTCCTCCCGGATACCGTCGGCGCGGAAATCCATCCGGACATTGCTCCCGCGGGGGATGAGCCGATTGTCGTGAAACATGCTCCAAACAGCTTTTTCCGGACGAATCTTCTGGAGCTCTTGCAAGCCAGGGAAGTGAATGAACTGGTTGTCTGCGGAATGATGACCCATATGTGCATTGATACCACCGTGCGCGCGGCGAAGGATTACGGCATTCCCGTCACGCTCCTGTATGACGCCTGCGCTGCCAGGGATTTGAAGATCATGGAGCATTCCATCCCGGCCCAGACAGTACAGGATGCGTATATGGCAGGCTTGAATGGAATGTTTGCGGAAATCAAGCTGGCGGAGCAACTGGAACTTTAGGGTCCCTAGCCGCAGAATGTGCCTCCGGAAAGCAGGGCAAAATGCCTGTAGGGAGGGGCGCCCCCTGTTCCCCCTCTGTGCGGCCCGGCCCGTTTTTTTGGGCAAAACACGCGGTTTGCGGGAAATCCTGTAAAATATATCCACAGTTAATCAACATGAACCTGGATAACGGAAATGGAACAATGCCGGGCGTTGCCCGCATCGGGCTAATCGAGCATGCCTCGCAGGGACGCCGGGGGAGGGATTTCCGGTGGCGGCGGCACGCATACCGGAAAAACGCTTGCGGCGCAGCGGGCGCTTGAAAAATATTCCTATCCCTATTTATCCATTGACCATTTAAAGATGGGGTTGATACGCAGCGGAATATGTCCCCTTGCACCTGAAAGCCCAGATGAAGAGCTCACCCCCTTCCTTTGGAGCGTTATCAGGGAAATTGTAAAAACCGCCATGGAAAATGGGCAGAATCTGGTGGTGGAAGGGTGCTGCATCCCCTTTGACTGGAAGAAGGATTTTACACCGGCCTGCCGGGAGCAGATCCGGTATGTTTGCCTGATTTTTTCAGAGGATTATATTCAAAGGCATTACCATGACATCATGGACCATGCAAACGCGATTGAGCAGCGCATGGATGAGGCGTCCTGCACACGGGAGAGCCTGCTGCGTGAAAACAGGGACAACCTTGAGAAATGCAGGCAGCATGGGTGTGACTATCTGTTGATTGAGGAGTCCTACAACGTGGATATCGTGTTGTAAAAACGGAGGTCTCGTGTGAGGCCTTTCCGGAGAGAGGCGGCGCCATGCCTGCCTGCGGCTTTCCATAGCGTCAGGCATTGCTCGGGATGGACATTTCACCCGGGCGGAGAAGTTTTCCGGCAGCGGCTTCCCGGTTTTACAACATGGCCGGAAGGCGGCTTTGCGGGAACGGAATGCTGCGCTGCCACCGTTCCCATGCGGCGGCAGAGGGAGTGAATTCCTGACGTTTTCATTTTACCCTTGATCCTTGAAAGGGAAATGCTAGCGTGAATTACTGTAACAACTGCCCTGATGAAAATCTTTTTCGCAATTCCCGTTTTTTGCCTGTTTGCGGGCGTTTCCGCACCGGGTGACGAGGCGCCGGAGGAAAAGGCGGTTTCCGTCATTCTTCTGTCGGCTACAAGTAAAATCCCTTGGGAGCCCGGAATAAAAAAACCGGAAAGAACGTTCCAGGTCGTGCTGGGTTTTTCCAATCCCGGTCCCGGCAAAATCATAGGGAGCAGAAAGGAGGGCATCCGCCTGGAGATACGTGATTCCACCGGTGGAGGGAACGTTCCTTCCGATTATGTTGATTTCCTGCATGCCCGCGATCCCGAATTCAGGATGGAAACGGAAGATTGGGTTCCCGCTCCGGACGCCCGCTGGGTGAGTGTAAAGGGGAATATGCTGCTGGTGACAGCGGAGAAGGAGGTGACGTCCGAGGGCTGTCTTTTTTCCATGGACAAGGAAAAGGAAGAACGCCATGTTGTTCTGAAAGGCGGGAGCCTGATGGATGACGGCCGGCAGGGAGACGCGCAGGCTACTCTGAAAATAACAAGGTCGCTCAATAAGGATTCCGGAAAAATAAACCTGAACGTGGAGCTGGTTTCGTCACGCATGCTGGGTATTTGCGGAGTGACGCTCATGAAACCGGACAGTACTCCCGTGATGGGAAAAAATTGGAGCTGGGGCTATTCTTCCGGTTCCGGCGGTTCCCTCTCCTGGGAATGGGATTACAGGCTGGAACCGGAAGAAAAGGGGGAGATACAGGTCTTGGTGAATTACATGACTGAGCTGAAACGGATTGACGTGCCTGTCGACCTGAAATTCGGTTTGTCCGGAATGGTCCGGGAAACTTCACGGCAGCGGAAACCATGAAGGCGATACATTGTTTATGGTGCGGCATCGTCTTCTTCCTGCCGGGCTGGCACCCGTGCCGGGGAGCGGAAGAGGGGAAAATGGAGGAAAAAGTGGGAATCGTCTTTAGGGAAGCGGGGTTGAAGCGGGACACGGGGAATGACGGCGGGGAAGGGGTACTGCAATGGAAGTGCAGCGCCGTTCTTTTTATCCGCGAACCCTGGGGGTTTGGAGAGAGTAGCGTGGTGGAAAACCAGTCTTTGGGAAGGTGGGCAGCGGATGGCAGGGAGCTGGCCCCTGTGGAATTTCAAACGGCATGGCTGAATGAAAATAGTAGAAAAGGAGTGAGTTTCACGGTAATTGAAGGCACTGCGGCCAATCTGCCCCCTGCCGGCTGTGCCTGGATCCGGCTGAAGGGATGCCTGAGGGTCCCGGTGGCGCGCACGCTGGAAAGCCCTGTTTACGAATTGCCTTTAAGGCAGGGCGCCGCCGCCTTCATTCCGCTTCCTGGCATTGAGGAAGAGAACGGCGGGAATGTGAACGATGTGGTGGAACCGTGCGAGCTGCCGGTGGGGAACCTGTATGTGAAAAAATGCGAGCGGGTGACGGAGGATGGAAAAAAACAGCTCATGCTCAGCATTTGTCTGGACGCGAATAACGCGTTCCGTCCGGAAAAATTCCAGCTTCTTGACGAGAATGGGAAAGTGCTGGAGTACCAGTCCCTTGACAATTCGGAGATTGATGATGAGTCAACAACCTGGACGGCCGATTTTACGTTTTCCCCTCCGGAAAAAATGAATGCAGACAAATGCAGGGTCCGGCTGGTTTATAAAACTGCCCTGAAGTATGTTTCCGTTCCTGTAGATGCCAGGTTCGGCATAGGCGGGGAAATACGGGAGGAGGCGGAAAAGCGGGGAGGAAAGAAAGCAGGCTAGCGTTTTGCCGGAACCGGCGCTTCTTCCTTGGCGGCGGTCTCTTTTCATCTTGTGCCGTTCTGCGAACGTGTTATGCTGAAAAAGTACCCTTACCCCCTGCCTATGCTTCACTATTGCCTGCCCTGGCTGGCCGCGTTCTGCTGCGCGGCTGTTTCCGGCCCCGCTGCCGGAAAGGAAAGCCCTGAAGAACCTGCCGTAACCGTTTCCCTGGATGGTTGGAGAACGAACCTCCAGGAGGCCGGGCCGTTTTCAAAAGCCAGCCGGTCGTTTTCCATGGATTTGAAGGTCAGGGAAACGTCTTCTTCATGGAAGGTGGCTTATGGCGGGGAGTCCGGTTCCGAGCTGGCCCTGACGGATTCCGAAGGAAGTTCTCCTGCCAAAACGAATTGCCGTTACAGTGATTCCCGTTCCTACCAGCAGAGCAACATAGCCGGAACAATTTTTTTAAGTACGCCGTCCTGGCTGCCTTCGGAAAAAGCCAGGTGGGTGGAAGTCAAAGGGGAGGTTCCCTTGGTGATATATAGCAGCCCCGCCGTTTCGGAGAGCGTGACGCTCAAGATGACGGTCAAGGATTTCTCCGTTCCTCTGGTGCTCAAGAACGCCGGACTGGACGGCGGGGACGTGAAGGTCAAACTGAAAGGCCATTATGATGAGGGCGGAGACGACACGAAGGGGTATATGCTGAGGGTGGAAGTCCATTCTTCCACTCCGCTTGGCTTTCTGGATTTTGAACTGCATTCCCCGGATGGCGCTCCGCTGGTGACGGAAAATTACGGTTCCAGCTCCGGACGCTCCCTGAAGAGTTATGACTGGGGCCGGTACTTCCGGATGCAGGGGAAGAAGCAGGAGGAACTGAAGGTGGCCGTTCAATATGCGGAGGGATTAAGGAAAATCATGGTGCCCGTCCGTATCCGGTGCGGCCTGTCCGGCGCCGTGGAACAACAGGATACCCCGAACAAGGAGAACTAGGATGAACAGGCAGAGCATTATTGTTGCCCGGTTTTTGCTGTGCGCCGCTGCGGCTTTGGGAGCGGCGGCGTGGGGCGGCGGCAAGCCGGAGGAAAAAAATCCGGTGAAGGTCGTTTTTGTTTCCGTCGGCATGGAAAAAAACAGCATGTGGATTAACGGAGCGCCCCAGGAATCCCCTCTGCAGCTGAAGTTCGGAGTAAATTTCAGCGTCAAGTCCCCCTTGGGCTTTGGATCGCGATACAATGACGGTATCCAGTATCTGGAGGCGACCGATTCCACCGGCAGGAAGCTGGCCCCGGCAGAGTTTAGGATGGGCAGCATGTACCCGCGGAGTGAAGGCGGAATAGTACAGGCAACCGTCAATGGAGTTGCCGGAGAACTGCCTTCTCCGGACGCTTCCTGGGTACGGCTGAAAGGGGTGTTCCGCGTTCCCGTCTCCCGTTCCGTGGAGAGCCCTGTTTACGAATTTCCCCTGGCAGAAGAGGCGGAAGAGCATGTGCCGCTGCCGGGAGCCAATGACCGGGAGGAAGCGGGCGGCGGAGACATCGTCCTGTCTGAAAGCGTGCCTACAGGCAGGCTTTTCCTGAAAGAGTGCAGTACGTTTGAAAGGAACGGAAAAAAGATGAGGAAAATGATTCTGGGGCTGGGGGTGGAAAGCTCCTTCGACCTGGACCGTTTTGAAATTCTCAATGAGAAGGACGAAGTTCTGGAAACCGAATCCCGGGGCGGGGGGAGCAGAATGAACTCCTCCTACCGTGAATGGACAAGGCGCCTGCAGTTTGAAGAGCCGGAGAATATGCAAAAACTCAGGTTCCGGATGATTTACAAGGTTCCTGTGGAGCCGGTCTCCGTCCCCGTGGACGTCAAGCTGGGCATGAGGGGGGAGATCAGGGAAAAGAAGAAGTAAGGCGGTCTTCGCTGCTTCCTGCTTCGGCGGCAGGAGGGCGCGGGGCAGGTCTCCTGCGGAGAATTTTCCGGGACTGGCCGCGTCAGAGCACCTTGGAGAAGAATTCCTTCAGCCTGGGGTTGGCGGGGTGGTCGATCACCTGGGCGGGAGGCCCTTCTTCCACAATTTTTCCCTTGTCCATGAACAGGACGCGGGAGGCCACCTCCCGCGCAAACCCTATTTCATGGGTGACCACCACCATGGTCAGCCCACCCTGCGCCAGGTCCTTCATCAGGGAGAGCACTTCCCCCACCATTTCCGGATCCAGGGCGGATGTGGGTTCGTCAAACAGGATCACGTCCGGATTCATGACCAGCGCGCGCACGATGGCGATGCGCTGCTTCTGTCCCCCGGAAAGCTGGAGGGGATAGGAGTTCCTCTTGTCGTACAGCCCGATGCGCCGGAGCAGGGTTTCCGCCTGGGCCACGGCCTCCTTCCTGGTGGAGCGTCCCGTTTTGACCGGGGCGATCGTGATGTTTTCCAGGATGGTCAGGTGCGGGAAAAGGTTGAAGTGCTGGAAGACCATGCCCACGTGCCGGCGGAACTGGTTGACGTCCGTGCGGGGGGAGGTGACCAGCTCCCCCTTGAAGAGGATTTCCCCGGAGGTGGGTTCCTCCAGCAGGTTCAGGCAGCGCAGGAAGGTGCTTTTCCCGGAGCCGGACGGCCCTACGATGAAGACCACTTCCCCCCGGTCAATCTGCGTGGTGACGTCATTGACCGCAGGCACGGAGTTGAATTCCTTCACCAGGCGGCTGATCTGGAACATGGGGGTGTTTCCGGGCTGTTCATTCATTGTTTTTCAGTCTCCTTTCCAGTTTGCCGAGCAGCCAGCTGAACAGCATGACCACGGAGAGGTAAATCAGGGCTACGGCCGTCAGGGGCATGAAGGCGGTGTAAGTCTGGCTCCGGATGATGTCGCCGCCCTTGGTCAGGTCCTGAAGGGCAATGTAGCCGGAGACGCTGGTCTCCTTCAGCAGCACGATGAATTCGTTCCCCAGCGCGGGCAGCACGTTTTTAAAGGCCTGGGGCAGGATGATGAAAATCATGGTCTGGGCGTATCCCAGGCCCAGGCTGCGGCCGGCTTCAAACTGCCCCTTGTCAATGGCCATGATGCCGCCGCGGATGATTTCCGCCACGTAGGCGCCGGAGTTGAAGCCGAAGGCCACCACGGCCACCAGCACCTTGCTGACGTCCACGGTACCGAAGATCACAAAGTAGATAATGAGCAGTTGCACGACCACGGGCGTGCCGCGGATCACCGTCAGGTACAGTTTGCAGAGGGCGTTCAGGAAGCGGAAATTGCCCGTCTTGTCATGCGTGGCGCGGATGACGGCTACCACAAAGCCCATCAGGATGCCCAGCAGGACGGAGAAAAAGGAGACCTCCACCGTGACCAGGAAGCCGTTGGCCAGGTATTTCCAGCGGCCTTCCTGCATGAAGTTGACGTCAAAGGAGTCCTTCAGGTCCAGCCACATGTTTTCCAGCCAGTTCCCCCCGGCGGCGTGTTTTCCGGCTCCCGCGGCGGACTTGACCTGCATGGCCGCGTACGCGGTCCTTATTTCCTCCAGCCTGCCGGAGGCTTTCAGGTCCGCAATGGCGCTGTTGATGTCCTGGAGAAGTTCCGGATTTCCCTTGCGGACGGCAATGGCATAGGATTCTGAAGTGAGGGGTTCCGGCAGGATTTCCAGCCGGTCATTGCCTGCCACGTACATTCTGGCCGGGTCCTGGTCAATTACGGCCGCATCCACCTTGCCCGCCGCCACGGCGGCTACGGCCAGCGCCCCGTTGGGGAAGCGTTCCGGCTGCTGGATGTTCCGGGTGACGTAGATGTCTCCCGTGGCTCCGTGCTGCACGCCGATTCTCCTGCCGCGGATGTCTTCCCGGCCCCGGATGGGGGAGCCTTTGGGGACGATGATGACCTGCGCGGCTTCCACGTAGGGGATGGAAAAGTCCACTTTTCCCCTGCGTTCCGGAGTGACCGTGATGCCGGAGGCGGCCACGTCCGCCTTTCCGGAGACCACCGCCGTAATCACGGAGTCAAAGCTCATGTCTTCAATGACCAGCTCCCTGCCGGTGCGCCGGGCCACCTCCCGCATGATTTCCGGGTCAATGCCCATGATGGCGTTCCCCTCCCGGAATTCGTAGGGCGGGAAGGTCGCTTCCGTCACCATCAGGATTCTGCCGTTTTCCGCCGCTCCCGCGCCGCAGCATAAGAGGAGCCAGCCCGTCAGCAGGACTCCGAGGTTTTTCAGGAAGGAAATGGAGGGCATGGAAGGTAGGAAAAAAACGGTGGAGGCTGAACCGCTGGGATATATGATTTACCCGCCCGGAACGCAATAAAAAACTGTTTCTTCCCGGCTCCGGCTTTTTCCGGCCCTGCGGCGGCTGTGCCGGGGAGCGTGGGGACGTTCCCACGGTGCGGGAATGGATTCAGCGGACCAGCCGCAGAAGGATCCGGCGCAGCCTGTAGGCGATTTTTTTCAGGAAGGTATGGCGGCTGAGTTCCGCGTAGGCCGCCGCGGCGTCATTCCGGCGCATGGCGGAAAGGAAGGCGTCGTCACGGGCGGGATGGGCTTCCAGCGCGTGGCGCCAGATGGAGCTGGCGTTCAATTTTTCAAGCGCCTGCGGCATGCCGTCCGCCTTCAGTTTTCCGGAGACGGCCAGGGTTGCCAGAAAGCTGCGCACGTTGTTCAGGAAGGCCCCCAGTTCGCTTTTTTTCCAGTCTTCCCGGTCCGTCAAGGTCAGCTTGAGGGAATGAAGGCGGAGCATGTCGTCAAAGAGGGAGAGGGACAGGTTCCCGGTCACCCCTCCGAATTTATAGATATACACCTCCTTTGCCAGCACGGCGATTCGTTCCGCCCTGGGGAATACCTGAAGGTTGAACAGCTGGTCTTCCGCGTACCTGAGCCCGCTGGGGGCGGGACGGCTGGACAGAAGGAATTCCCTTCTGTAAAGCTTGATGCACATTTTCCCGTAGGTGTAGAACAGGCCGTGCCTGTCCATGCCGAAGAAGCCGGAATGGTAGGAGGACAGGAATTCCTCCCTTTCCACCACCCGGCTGTGCGGGATATGGCCGTCCTTCCTGCGGAAGAGGCCGAAGCGGTCCAGATGGCGGACGTAGTCTCCGATGACGACGTCCGCCCGTTCCCGGACGGCCATTTGAGCCATGGCTTCCACGCTGTCCGGAAAAATGGCGTCGTCCCCGTCCACGAACATCACATACTCTCCCGCGGCCATGTCCATGCCGGCGTAGCGCGCGGCGTCCACCCCCGCGTTCTCCCGGGTGATGACCCGGATGTTCTGATGCCGCGCCGCATAGGCGTTCAGAATGTGCGCCGTGCGGTCCGTGGAACCGTCATTGACCAGGATGATTTCCAGCGGTGACCAGGTCTGGCGCAGCAGGCTGTCCAGGCAGGAGGAAACGCACGTTTCCAGGTTGTACACGGGAACGATGATGCTGACGAGGGGAGCCTCCGGAATGGTTTGAACAGGGTGGTGCATGGGCGCGGTCGTAAAGGCTCCGCCGCCATGAACAGGATGCCTGCCGGAACGGAAGCAGGGGACATGGCCCGGACCGGAGGAAACGATAGGGCATCCGGGCGCGTCAAACAATGCCGAAAAGCTGTTTTCTACATTATCGTATAGTTAGAGTCATTTGCTATTTTCTTCATATTCAATATATAATGATAAAGGGAAAGAAAAATCGTTTTTTGAGGGCCAAATATTAAACCGGATTACCAGTCCGCTGTCAATCGAAGATTCTGACAATATAAACTTTAAGGAGTTTCTGGATTTTTATCCCAACGGAAAAGCCGTTTTTCCTCCCCTGCCTAAGAGGCTGAATTTGCCAGCTTTTCCGGGCCTCTATTTTCAAACGGACTGGTAATCCGCTAATGTCCGGCCGCGCCCGTTTTTGCCTTGGCATGTGTTTCGATTTTATTCCCATTTCCTCATACACTGCATTGTTTAACTGGACCATTCTTTTTTTAATCCTTGGTGCGGTTTATCAGGCGGGAACGGGAGGAATCTTTTCCGCTTCCACCGCCAGGCTGGACAGCCTGGCCGGCTTTTTATTCGTCGTCGCCCTGATCATGTACATGGGCGCGCGTCCCGTCAGCGCAGAGTTTGGAGATACCATCAATTACGCCGCGGAATTCCAGACGCTTCAGCAGGGAGAGGCGGGCAACTGGAAAGCCCAGTTGACGGGCATGAAGGGGGAATGGCTGTTTGCCGTCATTCTGCATGCGTGGGCGCAGCACGGCAATGTGCACGATTATTTCCTGACCTGTTCCGCGGTATACGTGGGAGCGCTGGCCCTGGCCAGCTACAGGATTTTCGGAGCCCGGTGGTTCATTCCCTTCCTGATTACGTGCGCCATGTTCACCTTCTGGGTATACGGGGTCAACGGCGTCCGCAACGGCATGGCCGCCTCCGTGATGATTCTGGGCCTCACCTTCCGCAGCAACCTTAAAATGCTTCTCCTTTGCACCGTGCTCGCCGTCAGCCTGCACAAGTCCATGATGCTGCTGGCCGCCGCGGGAGCCTGCGCCTGGTTTATCACGGATACGCGGTATTACGTGGCGGCGTGGGTAGGGAGCATCCTGGCCGTCATTCTGGCCGGTCCCGCCATCGGGGAGATGATCGCCTCCTCCGGCTTTTTCGATGATCCGCGCCTGACCCTTTACATCAACCAGGCGGATGAATTGAAGGCTTCCTCCGCATTGTTCAGCAGCGTGGGTTTCCGCTGGGATTTCCTGATTTACAGCGCGCTCCCCATTGTGACGAGCTGTTACTTCCTGTTCCGGGAGGAATACCGGGACGTGATGTATACGTGGCTGCTGAACATCTACATTGCGGCCAATGCGTTCTGGATTCTCTGCATGTACGCGGCGTTCAGCAACAGGTTCGCCCAGCTTTCCTGGTTCCTGATGGGCTTTGTCTTCATCTATCCCTTTTTCAAGCAGAGGTTCTGGGCGGACCAGGAAAAGAAACTGGCCTGCTTTATCCCGGTGGTTTACGCCTTCACCTTTTACATGAATATTTACAACGCATGAAAAGGAAGCTCATCCGGGTTGCGGCGTCCCCTATCTCGCTGGACCTGCTGCTCAAGGGCCAGTTGAATTACCTGAACGGGTTTTTTGACGTTCTTGCCGTGGCTTCCCCCGGAGCGGAGCATGCGCGCATCCGCCGCCGCGAAGGCGTGGAAACCGTGGAGCTGGAGATGGAACGGACCATTTCCCTGTGGAAGGATTTGAAAAGCCTGTGGCGCCTGTTCCTGCTGTTCCGCAGGGAACGCCCGTGGGGAGTGCATTCCGTGACCCCCAAGGCCGGACTGCTGAGCATGGCGGCGGCGGCTCTTGCCCGCGTTCCGGTCCGCGTCCATACCTTCACCGGCCTGATTTTTCCCTACCGGAAGGGGGCCTTCAAGTTCCTGCTCAAGCAGATGGACCGCCTGACCTGCCTGTTTGCCACCCACGTTATTCCGGAGGGGGAGGGCGTCCGGCAGCTCTTGATGGCGGAGAAGGTGACGGGCAAGCCTCTGGAAATCCTGGCCCACGGGAACGTCAACGGCGTTGATCCTGATTATTTCCGCCGTTCCGGCTGCCGGGAGGAAGTGAGGAAGCGTCTGGAACTGCCGGAAGATGCCGTGCTGTTTGTTTTTGTGGGGCGCATTACGGAAGACAAGGGCATCCGTGAGCTGCTTGCCGCGTTTTCCGCCCTGCGCGCAGAGACCGGGCGTCCTCCCGTTTTTCTGGCTCTGGTGGGATGGACGGAGGATTACGCCGGAGACAAGCTGGACGTGCCCGGCGTGTTCCGCCCCGGTTTTCAGGAGGATATCCGGTCCTGGCTGGAAGCCGCGGACGCGTTCGTGCTGCCCAGCTACCGGGAGGGATTTCCCAATTCGCTGCTGCAGGCGGGTGCCATGGAACTGCCCTCCATTGCCACGGATATATGCGGGTGCAATGAGATCGTGAAAGACGGCGTGAACGGCCTGCTGGTTCCGGCACGGGATGAAGAGGCTCTCCGGCAGGCCATGGCGGCCATGCGGGACGACCCGGAACGGCGCGGGAGGATGGGCGCGGAAGCGGCGGAACAGGTGAAAAGCCGTTTCAGCTGCCGGATGGTGTGGGAAGCATTGCTCCATTTTTACGGGAGGGCGTCGGCATGATTTACGGTAATTGCGTCAAGAGGGTGCTGGATTTTTCCGCCGCCCTGATTGTGCTGGCGGTGCTGCTGGTTCCGTTCCTGGCGCTGGCGGCGCTTCTGGCCGCCGCCAACCGCGGAACGCCGTTTTTCCGCCAGACGCGGCCCGGCCGCCACGGCAAGTTGTTCCGCATCGTCAAATTCAAGACGATGACGGATGAAAAGGATGACCGGGGAGAACTGCTGCCGGACGAACGGCGGCTGACGCGCGCGGGGCGGCTGGTGCGCTCCCTGTCCCTGGATGAACTGCCCCAGCTGTTCAATGTGCTGGCGGGGCAGATGAGCTTTATCGGTCCGCGCCCGCTGCTGCCGGAATACCTGCCCCTGTACAGTGCGGAGCAGGCGCGCCGCCATGACGTGAGGCCCGGCATTACGGGCTGGGCCCAGGTCAACGGGCGCAACTCCATCGGCTGGGACCGCAAATTTGAACTGGACGTCTGGTATGTGGACCATCTGAGCTTGTTGCTGGATGCGCGCATCATTCTGTTAACGCTGGCGAAGGTGGTCCAGCGCCAGGGCATCAGCGGTGAAGGCTGCGCCACCATGGAAAAATTCACGGGTTCCGGAAAATGAAGAAAAATATAGCAATCATCGGCGCCGGGGGATTCGGCAGGGAAACGGCCTGCTGCCTCCGCGCAATCAACGGGGAGTCCCCCTCCTGGAATTTGATAGGTTTCTTTGATGACGGGGTGGCCGCCGGAACGGAAAACGAGTACGGCCGCGTGCTGGGCACGGTGGAAGACCTGAATGCCTGGAAGGAGCCTCTTTCCGTTGTGATCGCGATTGCTTCGCCACGGGCTTTGGAACGCATTTCCGGCCTGTTGGATAATCCCCTGCTGGATTTTCCCAATATCATCGCCCCTGATGTGAAGTTTTATGACCGCGGCCGGGTGGCCATGGGGAAGGGGAATGTCATCAGCTTCGGCCACATCTTCAGCTGCCATGTGGACATGGGAGATTTCAACCTGTTCAGCTGCGGTTCCCTGATCGGCCATGACGTGACGCTGGGAAACTGGAACGTCGTGGCCAACGGCTGCAAGGTGTCCGGAGGCGTGACGCTGGGTAATGCCAATTTCCTGGGGGCCGCGTCCGTGGTGCTCCCGTGCCGCACGGTGAAGGAAAACGTCGTCCTGGGCGCCAATTCCACCCTGGTCCGGGATGCGCTGGTGGGAGGCACTTATGCGGGCTGTCCCGCCGTGCTGAAAAAGAAGCCGTCCCCTGCGCCGGAGAAGAAATCCACCGTCTGGCTGTCCCTGGCCTGCACGGGGGAGGCGGAGGAAAGGTTCGTGCATGAAGCCTTTGAATCAAAGTGGGTGACGACGGTGGGGCCGAACGTGGACGCTTTTGAACGGGAACTGGAGGAATACCTGGGGGAAACGCATGTGGTGGCCCTGGCGTCCGGCACTTCCGCCCTTCATTTGGGGCTGGTGATGCTGGGAGTGGGGCCGGGGGATGAAGTCCTCTGCCAGTCCATGACCTTTGCCGCTTCCGCCAATCCCATCATTTACCAGGGGGCTTCCCCGGTGTTTGTGGACAGTGAGGAAAAGACGTGGAACATGTCTCCGGAGATGCTGGAGGAAGCCATCCGGGACCGCATCAGGCAGACGGGCCGCACCCCCAAAGCCATCATTCCGGTGGACCTCTACGGCATGCCCGCCAGCATGGGGGAGATCATGGAGATTGCCGGGAAATACGGCATTCCCGTGCTGGAGGACGCCGCGGAAGCGCTGGGTTCCGAATACCGGGGGCGGAAGTGCGGGGTGTTCGGCACGTACGGGGCCTTTTCCTTTAACGGAAACAAGATCATCACCACCTCCGGCGGAGGCGCCCTGTGCTGCCCGGATGAGGAATCCCGGAACAGGGTCAAGTTTTACGCCACCCAGGCCAGGGACCAGGCGCCGCATTATGAACACACGCGCATAGGCTACAATTACCGCCTCAGCAACGTGTGCGCGGGCATAGGCCGCGGGCAGATGCTTTCCCTCCCCTCCTTCCTGGAAAAAAGGCGCGGCATCCATGAAGAATACCGCCGCCGGCTTTCCGGCGTGCCGGGGCTGTCCCTGCTGGAAAATCCGGATTCCCGCTACCATTCCAACCACTGGCTGACCTGCGTTCAGGTCAATCCGGAGGAGGCCCGGTTTGACCGGGAAACGCTGCGGCTGGCGCTCCAGAAGGCCGGGGTGGAAAGCCGCCCTCTCTGGAAGCCCATGCATTTGCAGCCCGTGTTCCGCTCCTGCCCGTTTTATGGCTCCGGCGTATCGGACCGCCTGTTTGAAGAGGGCCTGTGCCTGCCTTCGGGCGCTTCCCTGGCCGGGGAGGACATGGACCGCATCATTGACGTCTTGTTGAATCTTTAATGTTCGCTCTTATGACCGAGACTCATAGCCAGATTTCAAAATTCCTCTATTACGCCCGGCATTATCTGCTGAATGCCAGCGGGAAATTCATCTTCCTGCTGGATTTGGGGCTTTCCTCCCTGGTCACGCTGCTGGCCTGCTATTACGGGGAATGGATTTACAAGGGTGACTGGGTGGACAAGCACATGGGGGTAGCCCTCCTCTTCGATCTCGCTGTCACGGGCACCATGCTCTGGCGGTCCGGCGTTTACAAGACCCTGGTCCGGTTCACGACCATGAAGGACTTGCAGAAGCTGATGGCGGCCATCCTGCTGGCCAGCATGCTGCTGTGCCTCTTTAACATTCTTCTCTGGCCCGCGTATTACAAGGGGCATGTCGTTTGCGCCATTTTCAATTTCGTCATCACCTTCCTGGTCCTGATCGGGTGCCGCATGGCGTGCATCGGCGGAAGAAGATGGCTGGAACACCTCAATTCCAGCGAATCCGTTTCCTCTCTCACGACGACCGGGCGCAAGAGGATTGCGCTGGTGGGCAAGCTGGACGCCTGCCTCCTGAAAGCCTCCCTTATCAGAAGCCTGAAAAGTGAGGAATATGAAGTGGTGGGCATCCTGACTTCCGCTCCGGAGGCGGACGGCAAGGAAATCAAGGAGATTCCGATACGGTTGATCAAGGAGGCCGCGGAGGTGGAGACGGCCTTGAATGTGTTCCAGGCGTCGGGAGTCGTTTTTGTGGGGAAGGACGATTTGCTGGGAGATAAGAAGCTGGCGGACGTCTGCCTGGAAAAGGGGATTGAACTGATGATTTCCCACGACCTGTTCCAGTCGTTTCACGAATATTCCGGCGTGGCCGTGGATGAAGTGCAGATTGAAGACCTGATGGAGCGGGAGGAAATCAGCATCGACATGGAAAAAATCTCTGGCGGCATCAAGGGCAAGGTGGTGATGGTGACGGGCGCGGCCGGCTCCATAGGAAGCGAACTGGTCAGGCAGCTGTGCCGGTTTTCCCCGCGCCGGATCGTTCTGCTGGACCACGCGGAAACGCCGCTGTGGCTGGTGCGCCAGGAGGTGGAAAAATCATATCCCCACGTTCCCGTTGCCACTTCCATCACCAATGTCTGCCACCGCCGCCAGCTGGAGGAAAGCATGAAGCTGTACCGGCCGGATGTGATTTTCCATGCGGCCGCCTACAAGCATGTTCCGCTGATGGAGGAGAACCCGTGCACGGCCGTGGTCAATAACGTGAAGGGGGCCATGCATCTGGCCTCCCTGGCCGTCAAGTACGGGGTGCAGCGTTTCGTCATGGTCTCCACGGACAAGGCGGTGAACCCCACCAGCGTCATGGGCGCCACCAAGCGGCTGGCTGAAATGTACGTGCAGAGCCTGGGGGAAGCCCTGCTGAAAAAGAGCGGAAAAGGCGCCACCGTATTCATTACCACGAGGTTCGGCAATGTGCTGGGAAGCGCGGGCTCCGTTATTCCCCTGTTCAAGGAGCAGATCAGGAAGGGAGGGCCCGTTACGGTCACCCATCCTGAAATGATCCGCTATTTCATGACCATCCCGGAAGCCTGCCGCCTGATTCTGCAAGCGAACGCCATGGGGCAGGGCGGGGAGATTTTCGTCTTCGACATGGGGGAACAGGTCAGAATCGTGGAGCTGGCTAAAAAAATGATTCGCCTGGCAGGGCTCTCTCCGCTGAAGGATATCCGCATCGTCTTCACCGGACTGCGCCCCGGCGAAAAACTTTATGAAGAACTTCTGGCGGACTATGAACATACGCTGGAAACCTCCCACCAGCGCATCCGCATTTTCCAGACCCGGAAATATGACATGTCCGAGCTGAAGGAAGCCTTTGAAGAGCTGGTGCGGCATGCGGAAGCCCACCATCTGGAGGATACCATCCGCGCCATGAAGCAATTGATACCCGAATACAAGAGCAACAACTCTCCCTACGCTAAGTACGACTACCTGGACTTGAAGAAACCCCTTACCATCTAACCTCTGCTTAATCATCCAATGAAATACCTACATCTGTTCCGCCATCCCTCCCTGTGGAGCCGCCTGCTGGTGGCCGCCGCCCTGGCGTGCGCGCTTCCCGCCTGCGTCAAGCCTGAAGAAGTCAATTACGTCCAGAACCTGGTGCTGGACCAGAAAGCGTCCATCGGGAAGGAATATAAGATAGTCATCAAAAAGGATGACCGCCTGTTCATTTCCGTCAGCAGCAAGAATCCCACGCTCGCGCAGATGTTCAACAAGGACAGCGGCAGCGTTTCCAGCCCCAGGGATGACGAGCGCGGGTACTTCGTGAACACGGACGGCGACATCGTGTTCCCCGTTCTGGGGAGAATCAAGGCCGTGGGCAAAACCTGCACCCAGCTGGCGAACGACATTGAAAGTGAAATCATCAGGGAAGGGTACATCAAGGACCCCGCCGTCAGCGTGCGCCTGATGAACTTCAAATTCTCCGTGCTCGGGGAAGTGTCCAAGCCGGGCAATTATGAAATCAAGGGGGAACGCCTGACGCTGCTGGAAGCGCTGAGCAAGGCCGGAGACCTGAACATGGACGGCAACCGTGACATTTACGTTATCCGGGAATCACAGGGAGAGCGCATTGCGTCCAAGGTGGACCTGCGGAACAGCGACCTGTTCCATTCCCCCTACTACTACATCCAGCAGAATGACGTCATTTACGTCACTCCGTCGGACAGGAAGGTGAACACGCGTAGCGAACAGCTCCAGATTTATCCCTACCTGATTTCCGGCACCTCCATTGCCATGGTCATTCTGGCCTTCTGCATTTAATCCCATGAAAGACCTCTCCCCCAAGAAGGAATCCCTGGATGCCGGCGGCGCCGCGCCGGTATCCCTGCTTCCCAGCCCCAGGGCCATCATGGGCCGGATTGTCCGGAAATGGTACTGGTGCGTGCTTTCCCTTTGCATTTGCCTGCCCCTGGCCTATCTGTACGCGGCGCGGCAGCCCCAGGTGTACGGAAAGGCCACCACCATCCTCATCAAGGATGATTACCCCAGGGAATCCGTGGCCGCCACGGTGCTGGCCTCCACCAACGGAATAGTCAACACGGGCGCCACCAATCTGGACAATGAAATTTTCCTGCTTTCCTCCCATTCCCTGCTGAAAACGGTAGTCCGGAATTTGAAGCTGGACGTCACCTACTGGAAGAAGAACGGGTTCCGGAAGGTGGAAATTTATCAGGACTCCCCTATTGCGGCGCAGTTCACGCAGGAGGGAAAAACGGCTGACGCCCGGTTCCTGGTGATTCCCGTTTCCGGAACGGAATTCCGCCTGGAAAAGGATGAGAAGGATCATCACGGGCATGAGACGGGCGTCTTCGGCAAGGAAATCCGGTTTGACTCCCAGGCCTTCATCGTGGAGAAAACTCCCAAGTTTGACGAAAGCAGCCTGAACGTTCCCGTGATTGTCAGGAGAACTTCCGTGAAGAATGCGGCGATGGGGCTGGGAAGCGGCCTGACCGTCAGAAAGGCGAGCGGAAAGAATGATTTGATCAACATTTCCATGCGCTGCAATAATCCGGTGAAGGCGGAGGATATTCTGTACAGCATCGTCCATTTTTACAATGAGGCGTCCCTGGAGGAAAAGAACAAGCGCGGCACAAAGACGAACGAGTTCATCGGAGATCGCCTGGACGTCATCAGTGAGGAGATGAAGAAAAATGACCTCGCCATTGAAGATCTGAAAAAGGAGACGGACGTTCTGACGGACCTGTCCACGGCCCTCACGGAGGAATATGAGAACAGCCTCAATGACAAGAAGGATTTGAGAGAGCTGGAGCTTGAAATCAAGTCCATAGAATACCTGAAAGATTACCTGGAGCAGGAGGCCGAGCATGACGCCAGGCTGGTCCCCATCAATTCAAAGATAGCGGACATGGGCATCCGGGACCAGATCAGCGTTTTTAATGACACCCTGCTGAAAAGGACGAGCCTGAAGGTGAATGCCGGGGACAATAATCCGATTATCCGCGAATTGGAGGCCAATTTGAACTCCCTGAAGGATGCGTTGAAGCGTTCCGTGAATAACTACTATACGTCCCTGCTGGTCAAGAAGAAGAACGTGCAGGACCAGCATGAGCAGACGCGGGAGCATATCAGGAATGTTTCCAGCAGGGAAAGGGCCGTCAACCACATTGAACGCGAGCAGCGCGTCCGGGAATCCCTGTACGTTCTCCTGCTGAACAAGAGGGAGGAAAATTCCCTGGCCCTGGCCGCCACGGAAGACAACGCGCGGATGGTGGACGGCGTGCGGGGCGGCAACGGTCCGCTGGAGCCGAACGTTCCCAAGATTCTGATGGTGGGATTTCTGGCCGGGATGGCTATTCCCGTGTTCCTGTGCGTGGTCGCGGCCATGCTGGATTCCAGCGTGAAGCGCCGGAAGGAAATAGAAACCCTGACCTCCATTCCCGTGTACGGGGAACTGCCGCGCAAGCCGCGGAAGCTGAAGAACCAGGAAATCGTGGTGAATCTGGAAGAACCTTCCGAGCTGTCCGAATGCTTCCCCCTGCTGGCGGAACGCATGGTGGCCCTTTCCGACGGGAACGAGGGGAACCCCCTCAGCGTCCTGATTACGTCCACCTGTTCCGGGGAGGGGAAAACCTATCTTTCCGTGAACCTGGCCCTTTCCCTGGCCGTGGCCGGAAAGAAGGTGCTGCTGATGGATATGGATTTAAGAAAAGGGGCGCTCAGCGCCCTGCTGGGCGGAGCCGGAAAGCCGGGCCTGGGGGATCTGGAGCAGGCCGGGGAGGGCGGCTGGCGTTCCCTGGTGGAACAATCCCCCGTTTCCGACCACCTGGATTACCTGTTTGCGGGAACCGTGCCGGACCATCCCTCCCGGCTTTTGCTGCATGACCGCATCAGGAAGCTGATGGAGGAAGTAAAGGAGCAGTATGATTTCATCTTCATGGACTGCGTTCCCTACTCCTCCCTGGCGGATGCGCGCATCGTCGCCCGGCTGGCCGACGTTACGCTGTACGTCATGCGGGCCGGCTGCGTGAAGAAGCGTGATTTGGCCGGATTGCAGAAGATCTGGAAAAACGGAGAGCTGAAGCGCATGGGCATCGTCCTGTGCGACGTGGAGCCCCATGGCCGCTCTTCCCGCGGGTATGCCGTGTACAGAAGCCTGGACACCTCCTCCCCGTGCGCGGGAAAATAATTCGTTTCAGAAGCCCGTCTTATGCCGCGTTCCCGTCTGAAAGTCCTGTTCCTGGTGGAATCCCTGTCCGGGGGAGGGGCGGAGAAAGTTCTCTCCGGGCTGGTGCGCGGCCTGGACCGGGAGCGTTTTGACGTGACGGTGTGCACGGTGGTGGACTGCGGTCCGTACCGGGAGGAAGTAGGAAAATACGCGCATTACCGCACCATCGTGGGCGGCCGGGGCTGGCTCTACCGGCTCAAGTACGCTCTGGTGTACCGTTTTCTGCCTGCGGGCTGGATTTACAAGTGGTGCATTGCCGGGGATTACGATGTGGAGGCGGCTTTTACGGAAGGGTTTCCCACGCGCCTTCTTGCAGCCGCTCCGGAAGGGAAGGCCCGGAGGCTGGCGTGGGTCCATGTGGACCTGGAGGCCCGGCCCTGGACGCAGGGGCCGGTGTTCCGGTCGCTGGAGGAGGAAAGGAAGGCTTACGCCCGTTTTCAAACCGTGGCGCATGTGTCGCAAACCGTCAGGGAAGCGTTTGAACGGCGCTTTGGAGCGCATGCCGGGTCCGTCGTCCTGCACAATCCGGTGGACCGGGATGCCGTGCGTTCCGGAGCCTCCGCTGCGGAGGAAGTGCCAGAAAAAAAGTGTTTCCGCTTTGTTTCCGTGGGGCGTCTGGAAGAACAGAAGGGCTTTGACCGGCTGATTGCCGCGCTGGCCCGCTTGAAGGAGCGCGGATGGCAGGCGGAACTGGTGATTCTGGGGGAAGGAAGCCGGAGGCGGGAGCTGGAAAGCCAGGCCGCCGCTCTGGGAGTGGCGGACTCCGTGCTGATGCCCGGCTTCCGGGAGAATCCCTACCCGTGGATGGCCACTGCCGATGTATTCGTATGCAGCTCCCGCAGCGAGGGAATGAGCACCGTGGTCACGGAGGCGCTGGCGCTGGGCCTGCCTGTTCTGGCCGTGGAGTGTTCCGGCGTGCGGGAACAGCTTGGCATGGGAAGGTTCGGGCGCATTGTGGAAAATCATGATGGGGCGCTGGCCGGCGGCATGGAGGATTTCCTTTCCGGCAGGGAATCCTGTGAAGATTGGAGGGAAAGGGCGGCCCGGGGCGGGGATGAGGTTGCTTATGAAAGCGCCGTGCGGAAGGTGGAGCATTTGCTGGAGGAAATGAAATGAAGAAGGTGGCGTTTTTTGTCAACAGCCTGTCCGGCGGCGGTGCGGAAAAAATTCTGCAAACCCTGCTGAACCGCTGGAACGGAAACCGGTGGCAGGTGGTCGTTTATTCCATCAGGAAGGAGGACATCCCGTCCGGCTACCCCCGGAATGTGTCCGTCCGTTTCCTGTTTGACGCCCTCCGGGAGGAGGACGGCCCCTGGGCGCGCCTGCTCGTCAAAATCCGGAACGGTCTGAAATTGCTGGTTTACAGGCATTTCCCTTCTTCCGTTTTCTACCGCTTGTTCATTCGCGGAACCTATGACGTGGAGGCCGCCTTCATTGAAGGCTACGCCACGCGGATAGCCGCCGGCTCCCCCCATGCCGGAAGCCGGAAACTGGCCTGGGTCCACATTGACCTGGCCGCCAACCACTGGACGCTGCCGGCCTACCGGAACGCGGAAGAGGAAAAGGCCGTTTACCGCCGTTTTGACACGGTGGCCTGCGTCTCCCGGAATGTCCGGGACTCCCTGCTGGCCCTGGCTGGTCCGTTGCAGGATGCGCGGGTGGTTTACAACCCCGTGGACGTTCCGCGCGTCCGGGAAAAGGCGGGGAAATCCGTTCCGGAACGTCCGGAAGGGGCCGTCCTGTTCTGCGCTTCCGGCCGTCTCGTGCGCCAGAAGGGATTTGACCGGCTGGTGACGGCGTGCCGCTATCTGGCTCAGGAGGGCTTCTCCTTCCATCTCTGGATTCTGGGGGAGGGGCCTGAAAGGAAGACGCTGGAACGCATGATTGCGGAGGGGAACTTGCAGGGCAGGATATCCCTGCTGGGGCAACTGGAAAATCCGTATCCCTACGTGAAGGCGGCGGACTGGCTGGTCTGTTCCTCCCGCAGCGAGGGGTATTCCACCGTGATTTCCGAGAGCCTGATTCTCGGCACGCCCGTGGCGGCCACGTTGTGTTCCGGAGTCCGGGAGCAGCTTGGGGACGGGGAATTCGGGTTGATTGCGGAAAACCACCTGTTGGGGCTTTACCGCGCCCTGGAAGATATTCTGACGGGAAAGGCGGACCGCCGGGACTATTGCGGGCGGGCGCTCCGCGGGGGGAGCCGGTTTGACCTGGATGGGCAGATGAATGCCGTGAAAGAACTTTTTGAAGAAACGCGCTGAACCGCCATGCCCTCCGTATCCGTCATTATTCCCGTGTTCAACGCCGCGCGTTTCCTTGAAAAATGCGTGGGGTCCGTGCTGGACCAGACCTTCACGGATTTTGACGTCTGCCTGGTGGATGACGGCTCCACGGACGGGAGCGGCCCGCTGTGCGACAGGCTGGCTTCCGGGGACGAGCGCGTCCGGGTCATCCATCTGGACAGGAACATGGGGGTTTCCGCCGCCAGGAACCGCGGCATGAAGGAAACGGACGGCCGCTGGCTGTGTTTCATTGACGGGGATGACTGGGTGACCCCCTCCTACCTTCAGGAACTGGTCTCCGCCGTGGAGGACGGCGCCTGCGACCTGGTGGTGGAAGGGCTGTGCTCCGTCCGCGCCGGGAAAAAGGATGAAGTGACGGTGCCGCAGCCCATGGAGCTGGACGCCAGGCCCGGAGAGGAGGAAGCCTGGGTACGGCTGTTCCGTTCCTTCCTGCTTTTTGGCCCGGTGGTGAAATTGTACCGCCGCACCCTGCTGTCCCGGCATTCCATACGCTTTCCGGAGGACGTTTCCTATGGAGAGGACCTGATGTTCAACATGGCGTACCTGAAATACATCAGGCGTTTGAGAACGGTGGACAAGGCCGGATACTTCTATCGCCGGGCGGAGGAAGGCACCCTGTCCACGCGTTTTGTCCCGGAAAAATTCATCTGGATTGTCAGGCAGTTCCGCCTGGAGCGGAAGTACTTCCATACCAGGGGGCTGGAAGGGGCGTCAATCGAGGAATACCTGGCCTTCCGCTGGTGGGGGCTGGTGTACAACGCCCTGTTTGAAATCTACCGTTTCAGGGACCGGTACGGCCTGGCGGAGCGCATGAAGGCGGTGAGAACCATTGTGGGAACGCCGGAAAACAACCTGCTGCGCGCTTATCCCGGGGTGTTCCACTGTCCCGGGTGGATGAGCATGTGTTTATTCAACCGCTGGCCCTTCTGCCTGTTCCTGCTGATGGAAGGCGCGCGCGCCGGAAAAAATAAATCGAATGGGCATGCATAAGATTCTTTTATATCCCCATGGAGGCAGCGGCAATCACGGCTGCGAGGCGATCGTCAGGTCCACGATGCTGCTGCTCCGTCCCGGACAGGGTGTTCTATTCTCCTCCGCGTGCGGGGAAGACAGGCGTTATGGGCTGGAACAAGTGGTGAGGGTGCTGCCGGAACAGCGGCCCATCCGGAGGTGCTCCTCCGGGTATGCGGGCGCGTGGCTGCGGCGGCGCGTGCTGGGCGTCCGTGACGCCTTTGACCGGCTCGCGTTCGGCGGCATCGTGAAGGAGGGTGCGGACCTGGCCCTGTGCAGCGGCGGGGACAATTACTGCTACGGGGAGCCCGTGCATATTTATTTGCAGAACGACCTGCTGCGCCGCGCCGGCGTGCCCGCCGTCCTGTGGGGGTGTTCCCTGGAACGGAAGGATATGAAGGGGCGGATGCTGGAGGACCTCCGGGCCTTTGACCTGATTGTGGCGAGGGAATCCCTGACCTGCGACGCCCTGTTGGAATGCGGGTGCCTCCGCACGGTGCTGTACCCGGACCCGGCGTTTGCCCTTCCGGTGAAGGAGGGGCCTTTGCCGGAGGGCTGGAAGGAAGGGAACATGGTCGGCATCAACGTCAGCCCCCTGATTATCGGCCATGAGGGAAGGGCCGGGGCCGTGATGGAAAACTATGTGCGGCTGGTGGAATACCTGCTGGAAGCTACGGATATGAATGTGGCCCTCATTCCCCATGTGGTGTGGCCCGGCAACGATGACCGGAAGCCGCTGGGCGCGTTGCGGGAGCGTTTCCGGCACACGGGGCGCGTCGTTATGGTTGGGGACGCCCCCTGTGAGGAATTGAAGGGCTGCATTTCCCGGTGCCGTTTCCTGGTGGCCGCCCGTACCCACGCCTCCATTGCCGCCTATTCCACGGGCGTTCCCACGCTGGTGGCGGGATATTCCGTGAAGGCCAGGGGGATTGCCCGCGATTTGTTCGGGACGGAAGACGGCCACGTGCTGCCCGTGCAGGCGATGGATGACCCTGGCGAGTTGAGGAAGGCGTTTATCCGGATGATGGAAAGGGAGGACGGCCTGAAGGCCGCCTATGCGGAAAAAATCCCCGCGTATCGGGAACGCCTGGCGCGTTTGCCGGAAGAACTTTCAACCCTGTTGAAGCGGTCATGATTGCGTACGTTTCCATCTTGTCCGTCCTGCTCCTGCTGGTTCTGGCCGTGGTTTGCGTGGATGCCTGGCGATTCCTGGGGACTCTGGCGGGGCGTTTCCATATCGGGCGCTGGCAGGACCGGCGCGCGTGGCAGGAGGCCCTGGCCCGGACGGCCGCGGCATGGACGCGGCGCATGCCGGCCGTTCCCAAAAGGGACCAGGGCAGGCGCATCCTGTGGGAGATGGCGCGGGGAACCTACGCGGACGCCGCCATTCAGGGGTGGCAGGCGGCTGGGTTGTTCCTGGGTCTGCACGTCTATGCCGCGGACAGGAAGGATGAGGCGTTGAAGGAAAGGCTGCGCCACAGTCTGGAGGAACATGAACTGGTTAGGAATTGCCTGGCCGTTCCGGAGCCGGAACGGTGGGAGGCGGACCGGCTGCTGCTGGATTATGCCGTGCTGGAGGCCGGATGCCGCGGGGCGGACCAGGTGGCGGAGGCTTCCGCCGCATTGCTGGAATCCCTGCGGACGGGGGCGGGAACGCTGGCCTACAGGCGCAGGCAGCCCGGCGTGCGTTACGTGGATGCGATCGGGCTGGCCTGCCCGCTGGCGGCCGCCTGCGCGGCACGTACGGGAAAAGGGGAATACTGGAACCTGGCGGTGAAGCAGGTGGAGGAATATGATATGGCCCTGCTGCCGGGTTCTTCCTTCCCCGCCCATGGCTTTGAAATGGAGCGCGGCTACCCGCTGGGGCTGTATGACTGGTCCCGGGGCCTGGGCTGGTACGCGCTGGGATTGTGTGAGCTTTACCGCCTGATGGCTCGGCACGGGAGGCCGGAGGCGGCTGGAATGGCCCGGCGCATTCTGGCGCTGGCGGAGGAACTGCTGCCCCTGCAAAAGAAAAACGGCGGCTTCGGCTGGATGGTCGCCAGGCCGGAATCCGTGTTTGAATCTTCCGGAACGGCCCTGCTGGGCCTTCTGCTGCTGGCCGCCTACCGTATTTCCGGAGAGGAGCGTTTTCTGAAAGCCGCCTTCCGTGCGGAAAAGGCGCTGATGGGGGTGACGCGCCGCAACGGCGTGCTGGACATGTGCCAGGGGGATACCAAGGGCATCGGCATGTATTCCGACGTGTGGAGCCTGATGCCGTTCGCCCAGGGAATGGCCCTGCGGCTGAGCGTGGAACTCAACGGGGAGGAGGGTAAGGCGTGAGAACGCTGAACTCCGGCAAGAACTTTCTGGTGACCATCAGCCTGATGGTCACGATGACCCTGCTGGGCTTTGTGACGCGCAAGCTGTTCGTCAATGAGATAGGGGTGGAGTACCTGGGCCTCAACGGCCTGCTGACCAACATCCTGGCCGCTGTCACGCTGCTGGAGTCCGGCTTTGGAACCAGCGTGGTTTTTCACCTCTACAAGCCTCTGGCGGAGAACGACCGGCCGCGGATTCTGGCCCTGCTGCAATTTTACCGCAAGGTGTACCGCATCATTGCCGCCGCCGTGCTCATCCTGTGCCTGTGCCTGTATCCGTTCCTTGGCTGTTTCATCAAGGACGAGGGGCATCTGGACTACCTGGCGCTGGTTTATTTCATCTTTGTCTTCAACTCCATCCTGCCGTACCTGACGGCGTACAAGAATTCCCTCATCAACGCGGACCAGAAAAATTACAGGCTGGGCGCCATTAACTTCATCTATCAGGTGGGGCTGAACCTGTCCAAGCTGGCCATCCTGTACTGGACGGGCAACTACGTCCTGTACCTGGTGGTGGAATCCCTGTTCCTGGCGGGGTTCAACGTGGCGATGGTGCGCAAGGTGGATGCCCTGTACCCCTACGTCAGGAGCAGGGTCTCCCATGCCCTGGACGCCGTGACGAAAAGCCAGATCGTCGTCAACGTCAAGGCCCTGTTCCTGCACAGCGTGGGCGGCTACTTCATGCATTCCACCAGCAACATCGTCATTTCCAGCTTCGTGGGGCTGGCGGCGGTGGGCTTCTATTCCAACTACATGCTGGTGGTGGGAACCATTTCCACCTTCATCATGCAGGTGATCAACAGCATGGCGGAAAGCGTGGGCAACCTGATCGCCAGTGAGGACAGAGGGCATGTGTACGAGATTTTCAAGAGGGTTTTCCTGATTAACTTTCTGATTTCAGGGGTGTCCTCCATCGTTCTGCTGAACACGCTGAATCCCTTCATCGTCTGGTGGCTGGGGCCTGAATACATGCTCTCCGGGGCCTGCTCGTTCGTCATCATCCTGAACTTCTTCGTGGTGGGCATGAGGCGTTCCGCCATGGTGTTCAAGACCAAGGCGGGCATCTTTCACCAGGACCGGTACTCCCCGCTTCTCCAGGGCGTGCTCAACGTCGCGCTTTCCGTCACGCTGGTGCAGTGGTGGGGGATTACGGGCGTGCTGCTGGCCGCGACGCTCAGCCTTCTTTCCATCGGCGTCTGGCAATTCCCCCGGCTGGTGTACAGGCATGTATTCCACCAGCCCCTGAGGCGGTACTTCATCACGTACGGATGGTACCTGCTGCTGGCGGCGGCGGGATATGCGCTGACGTATCCCCTCTGCGCCCGTTCCTATTTTTCCTCCCCCCTGGCGGACCTGTTCATGTGGGGCATTATTTCCGTAGTCATTCCGCTGGGGCTGGACGTACTCGTGCTGTTCAGGACGTCCCCCTTCCGCGGGCTGATGGGCCACATGCGCACGCTGGCATGCAGATGAAACGTATATTCATAGCCATTCAATACATGGAGCTGGGGGGCGCGGAACGCGCTCTGCTGGGGCTGCTGGATGCGCTGGACGCCTCCCGCTTCCGCGTGGACCTGTTCGTTTACCGCCATTCCGGAGAGCTGATGCCGCTGATTCCGGATAAAGTGAACCTTCTGCCGGAACTTCCCTCCTACCGTGCGCTGTCCCGTCCGGTAAAGGACATCCTGAAGGAAGGGAGGCTGGGCATTGCCGCCGCGCGCCTGTGGGCCAAGCGGCGTTCCGCCCGTTTTGGAAAACGGCTGGAAGGCCGTGAAAACTACGCCGTCTTTGACGATGCCGCCGCCGCCGTCTCCCCGTTTCTTCCTTCCCTGAAAAAGCTGGGCGTGTATGACTTGGCCATCAGCTTCCTGACGCCCCACCGCATCGTCCGGGACAAGGTGCTGGCCCGCAGGAAAATAGCCTGGATTCATACGGACTACTCCTCCATCGGAATCAATGTGGAGCGTGAATTGCCGGTGTGGCGCAGCTATGACCGCATCATCTCCATTTCCCCGCAGGCAGGGAGGGGCTTCCTGTCCCGCTTTCCGGAACTGGAGGATAAGCTGGTGGAGATGCAGAACATCGTTTCCCCGGAAGCGGTGAGGGAACAGGCCGCTCTGGAAGACGTTTCCGCCGTGATGGAGGGGGCCCCGTCCCTGTGCACCGTGGGAAGGTTCTCCCATGCCAAAGGGATGGACCGCGCCGTCAGGCTGGCCGCGCGCCTGGTGGCAATGGGGATGGAAAAACTGCGCTGGTACCTCATCGGCTACGGGGATGAAATGTCCCTGCGCCGTGAAATTGCCGCCTGCGGCATGCGGGAACACGTGGTCATTCTGGGTAAAAAGGCCAATCCCTACCCGTACATGGCCGCCTGCGGGCTGTATGTGCAGCCGTCCCGGTATGAGGGAAGGGCCGTGGCGGTGAGGGAGGCGCAGATATTGGGACGGCCCGTAGCCATTACAAACTTTCCGACCTCCGCCGGGCATCTGGAAGACGGCGTGGACGGAATCATCATCCCGAATGACGAGGAAGGTGCCGCGCTGGCCCTGTTCCGGCTGCTGAAGGATGACGCGCGCCTGGAAAGCCTGTCTGCGGAATGCCGGAGGCGTGACTACGGCAACCGTAATGAAATCCTGAAACTGGAGGCATTGATCTGACATGGGAAGACGGCTTTTGTATATCACCAACGGCATCGCCGGAGCGGGAGGGCTGGAACGGGTGCTCTCCGTCCGGACGCGCCTGCTGGCGGAACGGTACGGGGATGAAATCCATATCCTGACGCTGAATGAAGAAGGAAAGGAGCCTTTTTATGACTTCTGGCCCGGCATTCACGTCCATGACGTGCGCATGCAGGGAAATCCCGCCGCGAGGCTGAAGGCCTGGGCAAGCGGCGTTCGGAAGGCGGTGCGCGCCGCCAAGCCTGCTGTCGTTTCCGTTTGCGACGACGGCTTCAAGGGGTTCTGGATTCCCTTCCTGCTGACGGGCTGCGGCTGCCCCGTGGTCTATGAACGCCACGTTTCCCGGCTGATTCAGGCGGACGGCCTGAAATCTTCCGCTCTCATGAAACTGGAATTCGCCCTGATGCGGTTCCTGGGAAAACGCTTCTCCCGTTTTGTGGTGCTGACGCCCGGCAACCGGGAGGAATGGCCCATGGCGAATGTGGAGGTGATTCCCAATCCCCTGCCGTTTTATCCGGAGGCACCCTCTTCCGGAAAAGAAAAAAGGGTGATTGCCGTCGGCAAGGTTTCCCCCCAGAAAAACTACGGAGCGCTTCTGGCCGCCTGGAAAAAGGCGCACGGTAAATTTCCGGAATGGAAGGTGGAGCTGTTCGGAGCGGAAAAGGACGGAGGGATGCTGAGGAAAGAGATACGGGCCGCAGGGCTGGAGGAAAGCTTCCTGCTGCATCCCCCCACGCGGGAGATCATGCGGGAGTATCTGGCCTCTTCCATCTGTGCGATGTCTTCCCGCTATGAAGGATTCGGCATGATGCTGGCGGAGGCGATGGCGTGCGGCGTGCCGTGCGTGGCCTTTGACTGTCCCTGCGGTCCCGGCGACATCATCCGCCATGGGGAGGACGGCCTTCTGGCGCGGCCGGGAAAGGTGGCGGAACTGGCTTCCGCCCTGGAACTTCTGATGGGGAATGAAAAACTGCGCTCCTCCATGGCCGCGAAAGCGCGGGAAAATGTGAAGCGGTACGCGGCTGAAACGGTGGCGGCCCAATGGGACGGCCTGTTCCGCCGCATCCTTCAGGAAAGGAAAGGAGGCAAGCCGTGATTTCCGTCATCGTTCCCGTCTATAACGCGGAGGCTTATCTTTCCCGCTGCATGGAAAGCATTCTGAACCAGACGTACCGGGATATTCAGGTCATCTGCGTGAATGACGGTTCCACGGACTCCAGTGGGGACATGCTGGAAGAACTGCGCCGCCGGGATGGCCGGGTGCAGGTGGCTTGCCGGGAAAACTCCGGCTTGTCCGCCTCCCGGAATGCCGGGCTGGAGCTGGCGGAAGGGGAATGCGTGATGTTTGTGGACGCGGACGACTGGCTGGACGAACACGCCTGCGCGGACGCGATGAAAGCCATGCTGGGAAGGGACGCGGACATCGTGTTCTGGAGCTATGCCAGGGAATATGGAACGGCGTCCGCCCCGGTGCTGTTCTGGCGCGAGGAGCGGGTGTTTGAAGGGGAATCCATGGAATGGCTGAGGAACCGGCTCCTGGGGCCGTCCGGGGCTGAACTGGGGCGTCCGGAACGGCTGGACTCCTACGGTACGGCCTGGGGCAAGCTCTACAGGCGTTCCCTGTTCCGGGAAGGGGAAGCCTCCTTCGTGGACACGGCCCTGATCGGCTCCGCGGAAGACGTGCTCTGCAATCTTTCCCTGTTCCGGGCGGCCCGCAGGGCGGTGTACATCCCCACCACCTTCTACCATTACCGGAAGACGGCGGCGGGAGCCCTGACCAAGCGGTACAAGCCGGAGCTGGCGGACCAGTGGGAGGAACTCTTCCGCCGGATGGAGCGGCAGGTGCGGGAAAGCGGAGCTTATCCGGAAGCGGAGCAGGCCCTGCGGAACCGCATGGCGCTCTCCGTCATTTTCCTGGGCTTGAACGTCTGCGACGCTCCGGCCTCCTCCTTCCGGAAATGCCGTATTCTCCATGAACTGCTGAAACGGGACTGGTGCCGGACGGCGGTCAGGGAGCTGCCTCTGGCGCCTCTCCCCCCGCATTGGAAAGCGTTTTTCCTGACCGTGAAACTGGGATGCGTGCCCGGTTTGTACCTGTTCCTTCTGACCATTAAAAGAATTCTGGCAAAATGACCCCTCAACGAGTGCTCATGGTATTCACCATCATGAACCGCGGCGGAGCGGAAACGATGGTGATGAATTATTACCGCCACATGGACCGCAGCAGGCTCCAGTTTGACTTTCTGGTGCACCGGGAGACGCCCGGCATTTATGAAGAGGAAATCCGGAGGCTGGGAGGGCGGATTTACAGGCTGCCGCCCATCACCCTGCGCGGTCTGGCGGCGTATCAGGAAAAAATAGCGGCTTTTTTTGACGGACATCCGGAATACAGGATGGTTCACGGCCACTGTTCCGAGCTGGGCTACTGGGTATATCGTGAGGCGGCGGCGCGGAACATTCCTTTCATTGCGGCGCATGCCCACAGCTCTCCGGTAGGAATTGATAAAAACTCCCTGTTCCGCTTCGTGCTCAAGCACCTGATGCGTCCCTGCCTGACCCACCGGTTCACGTGCAACGAACTGTGCGGGCGCTGGCTTTTCGGCCGCAGGGGCGCGCGTGACGCCATCGTCGTCCGGAACGCCATTGACGCGGGGCGGTTCACCTATTCCCCGGAGGTCCGGGAGCGGGTGCGGAAGGAAATGGGCTGGGAAGGCAGGCTGGTAGTGGGCCACATCGGCAATTTTTCCTGGCCCAAAAACCACGAATTCCTGCTGCGCGTCTTCCGCGCCCTGCTGGCGGTAAGGCCGGACGCCCTGCTGGCGCTGGTGGGAAGCGGCGGGGAAGGAGAGGGCAGGATCCGGCAGGAGGCGGAGCGGCCTGAATGGGACGGAAGCATCCGCCTGCTGGGCGGCAGGGATGACGTTGCCGCCCTGGTGCAGGGGATGGATGTCTTTGTCTTCCCCTCCCGGTTTGAAGGCTTCGGCATTGCGATGCTGGAAGCGCAGGCGGCGGGGCTGCCCGTGGTGGCGTCCGACCGGGTGCCGGGGGATGGAGCGGTGGTCCCGGGCCATGTGAATTTTATGTCCCTGAAAAAATCCCCCGCCGCCTGGGCGCGGAAAATAGCGGAACTGGCGGACGGCTGGCAACGGACGGATGCGTCCGCCTTCATCCGTGAAGCGGGGCTGGACATCGTCCGCAATGCGGAAAAGCTTCAGGAACTCTATCTGTCACAGGGAGGTGAAGCATGAACCCCCTGCTCACCGTCTTCACGCCCTCCTTCAACAGGGCGGACTGCCTGCGCCACTGCTATGAAAGCCTGCGGCGGCAGACCTGCCGTGATTTTATCTGGCTGGTGGTGGACGACGGCTCCACCGACGGCACGAAGGAACTGGTGAAGGAATGGATGCGGGAAGGCGCGCTGGACATACGCTGCCACCATCAGGAAAACGGAGGCATGCATGCCGCCCACAATGCCGCGTATGAATTGATGGACACGGAACTCAATGTCTGCCTGGATTCCGACGACCTGATGCCGGAAGACGCCGTGGCCTCCATTCTGGAATTCTGGGAACGTCACGGAAGTGACCGTGTGGCCGGACTGGCAGGGCTGGATGCGGACGTGAAGACGGGGGAACTCATCGGCACGGCCTTTGCAGGGGATGTGCAGGAAACCACATTGACCGGGTTTTATGCGGCGGGAGGCCGCGGAGACAAGAAGCTGGTGTACCGCACCGCGCTGATGAAGCAATTGCCGCCGTATCCCGTCTTTCCCGGTGAAAAATACGTGGGGCTGGGCTACAAGTACATGCTGGCGGACCGCGTCGCCCCGCTGCTTACGATGAACAAGGTGCTTTGCCTGGTGGAATACCGGGAGGACGGCTCCTCCAGGAACATGTTCCGCCAATACGTGCTCAACCCGCGGGGATTCGCCTTTCTGCGGAAGGAGGGAATGAAATACCAGCCCTCCCGGCGTCGGCGGTTCATGGAGGCGGTTCATTACGTCTCCGCCTCCCTGCTGGCCCGCAATCCGGGTTTTTTGCGGGAATCACCGCGACCGTTGCTGACTCTGGCGGCCCTGCCGTTCGGAGTGGTCCTGACGGGCCTTATTCTGGCCAAAAACGGAAGAAAGGAATAACGGAAATGAAAATAGCCTATGTACTGGATGATCTGGACGCGGCGGGCGGCATTCAGGCCGTGACCCGCGCCAAGGCTGCCGCCCTGGCTGCCATCCCCGGCAATGAAATAATGCTGGTGACGGCCAATGATTCCCGGCGGACCGCTTCCTCCCTCCCTCCGGGCGTGAAGGTGGTTCACCTGGGTGTGAACTACTATGAGGACGACTGGAAGGGATTCCTGTATGTGCTGAAGGGCATTCTGGTCCGGCGCAGGAGGCATGCGAAAGCTCTGCGGAAGGCGCTGGATGAACTCCGTCCGGATATAGTCGTCTCCGTCGGGCAGTCGGAAAAATTCATGATACCGCGCCTGTCGCGCGACAAGCCGTGGAAAACCGTGCGCGAATTCCACTACTCCGGAACGTACCGGAAGGACTATGCGCGGCTTCAGGGGGGAATCCGTGCGCGCGTAATGGCTGCTCTTTCCGACTTCTATGAATTCGGCCTCCGCAGGGGAACCTATGACGCTACCGTCGTTCTCACCCGGCAGGACCGGGAAGAAAACTGGAAGGGCAGGCGGGGAGTGCATGTCATCCCCAATCCGTGCGTATGGCGGCCGGAGCGGGTTGCTCCCCTGGAACGTCCGCGGGCTGTGGCCGTTGGGCGGCTGGTTCCGGTGAAGGGATTCGGCCTGCTGGTACGCGCGTGGGAAAAAGTGGCCGCCGTTCATCCGGACTGGAAACTGGAAATTTGGGGGGACGGTCCGGAGCGCGGTTCTCTTGAACGCCTGGTCCGGGGAAAAGGGCTGGAAAAAAACGTGCTGCTGCGCGGAGCCACAGGGGAGGTGCGGGAAAAACTGCTTCAATCCTCCATGCTGGTATTCCCCTCCCTCTTTGAAGGCTTCGGCATGGTGCTGGTGGAAGCCATGGCGTGCGGCGTGCCGTGCGTGGCTTTTGAATGCCCGTGCGGTCCGCGGGACGTCATTTCCCCGGAAGAAGACGGCCTGCTGGTTCCTCCCGGGGATACGGACGCCCTGGCCCGCGCCATCATCCGGCTGATGGAACAGCCGGAGCTAAGGAGCCGCATGGGGGAAGCCGCCCGGAACAAGGCGGCCCGTTATGCGATGGATGCCGTCTGCGCCGCGTGGATGGACCTCTTCCGTCAATTAAACTCTTCTTCATCATGCTAACCTTTATTTTCATAAAAACATGCCGCTCGTTTCCATCATCATTCCCTGCTACAACGTAGCCCCCTTCATGAAAAAATGCCTGGATACCGTCTGTGCCCAGACGCTCCGGGACATTCAAATCATCTGCATCAACGACGGCTCCGGGGATGGAACCCTGGACATCCTGAGGGAATATGAAGCCGCGGATGAACGGTTCGTCGTCATCGACCAGCCGAATGCGGGCGTGGCGGCGGCGCGGAACGCCGGGCTGGATGCGGCTTCCGGGGAATACATCGGCTTTGTGGACCCGGACGACTACATTTCCCCCGTCATGTTCCAGCGCCTGTATCTGGCGGCGGAGGAATACCGGGCGGACGTGGCGTGCATGGGGGCGACGATTGCGGGGGACATGCCCCTCTCCGTCCGCTGGAGCATGCTCAACGGCCTGCAATGCCCGGAATGGCATTGCGGTAACTATGACTTCACGACGATGGGGCCGTTCAGCGAACTGTGCTGGGACAAGCTGTACCGGGCGGAATTCCTGAAAAAGACGGGTCTTCGCTTCCGGTCCGGAATGAAGCAGGGCAGTGACGCCCTCTTCAACAACCTGCTCCAGCCCTATGTGAAAAGAATCGTGAAAATACCGGACTGCCTGTACATCTACCGTCCTACCCGCCCGGACTCCCTGGTGAACGTGTACAAGGCCCCGGACAAAAAGGGTTCCGGCTTTTATCCGGCTCTGGAACGCATCGACCTGATTGCGGCGGCCTACCGGGAACAGGGCGTGCTGGAAAGAGCCGGGATTACGGTGCTGAACTGGCTGAACGGCAGTATCCAGCTCTTTTCCTCCAACCTGTTGAACCAGACGGCGGCAGAAAAAAAGGAGGCCCTGGACGCCGTCCGGGCGCTGCTGGACAAATATGAATGGCGTGAGTTCGTCAAATCCCCGGAATCCCCCTTCCGCCTGCTGAGACACATTGCCAAGGGGAACGATCTCCGCGTGCGGTGCGCCCTCTTCGGCATCTACCGGGTCCTGCATTCCCGCATGGGGAACAGGCTGGTGGACCTCTGCACCCGCATCATCAACCTGCGCGGAAGCGCCCGGTAGGGTAGGGGTGGTGCCGGAATGCCTTACTTTCTGGAAGAAAAGGCCGCGTCCGGCTGCGGGCGGAGCAGGCAATCATAAAACGGAGTGTAAAGCAGATTGTTGGGAATCAGGTAAATATACCCTTCCCGGGAATCATAGACCATGTTGAACCGTTTCAGCAGGTTGTTGCCCATGACGCCGTCCATTTCCGCGATGCTCTGAATACCGCTGGTGACGGTGGAGAAGGCGCCGGGGATGAGCGGAAGCTTGCAGCCGCCCAGTTGGATGCTGTCGAACATGACGTTTTCCAGAACCCCGGTATGGGAGTCCGAACTGGAAATGCGGGAAGTGGAAAAGGGCTTTTGGCTGCCCAGCAAATGATGTTTTTTGATGAAAGGCGTATTGAGGTCCAGAACGCGGTCGGAGCCGGTATCCACGGATAAACGGAGCTGGTGGGTTTTTCCGTTGACCGTCACTTGTGCGGGGACAATCGGAACGCCCATCACGTACTCAATCTTCAGGCGGATGGCATTCGCCGGCGGCGTATAGGAACCGTGCGGGTACAGGTAAATCTTCCGGTCCGTGTAATTCACTTCCGTTACCTGCCGTTGGATGAACCAGAGGCCCAGCACGCCGTCCCACTGGTCCGGTGAATAGGGAATGGCAATAAAGGGAACGTGCTCCAGGCTTCGTCCCCCGATGGTGAATTTGTTCTCCGTGCTTCCGCGTACTTCATCGGACCCCGTGGCGCCATGGTTGACGACGGTCTCGTTGAATTCCATTGGAACGCCTTTCAGGGAATTGGTGCTGATGACCATGGATGTGGCTCCGGTATCAAAAAGAAAACGCAGGGGACGGCTGCCATTGACGCTCCCCTTCACGTAAATACGGCTGGCAGTGCCCAGCTCAAAGGGAATGCTGCCGCTGGGGGTATTCGCTCCCTGGGCGGAGAGAAGGGAAACCAGTGAAATGGTGAGAAACGACAGGATTTTTTTCATATGAGTTACTCCCTGTGTCAATGAAGTTGTTTTTCCGGAACAGGCGGCTGGAGCATTTGGTGGTACTGGCTGGCCAACGGATGCCCGTTTCTATAGCAAAGGCTTCAAGAGCTAACAATATAAAAGAAGAATCCTTTATTTGGAGAATGGTTTTTATCGCATGGAGAGGCGGCCAGGATTTTCTTTGAGAAAAAGAAAAACCGCTGCAGGTTGGTACCTGCAGCGGTTGAAACGGTCCGTAGGACTGTCCTTGAAATTTGTCTTAGTATTTGATGACTGGCATGAAGGCTATATTGACGGGACGGTTTTCTTCAGCAGTGGGTACAGATTTGGATGCATCAAAAGTCCATTGTTTAGTAGTATTGTTTAACGTGCCAGTACTTGACATAGAAACTGTGTTTCGATTTGTCGTGTCTTGGATATACCCGAAGGCGCCTTCTAAATTAGTCGCCCAGCCTTGAGATTTACCAGTTCCCAAAAATCCAAAGGCTCCTTTAATGTTTCTGATGGCATCCCCTTGCACGCTGCCTACAGTTCTCTCTGTAGAAGTGGAACGGATGAACAACCCGCTGTCTCTTGTCAAGTCGGGAAGGGCGAAGGTAGTTACGCCATCGCCGCCATAGGTGGTGCTGATTGCCGCGTACAATTCCGGATACTGACTGATTTGGAGAGTCGTGCCATTGCATTCCAGCCAGCCGTTCGGGGCTGTGCTGCCGCAGAACCACATGAAGCAGCCAGGAGGCACGCTGGAACCTTGCGGACCTTCGGGACCTGCATCCCCTTTATCTCCCTTGTCCCCTTTGGGGCCCTGTGGACCGGCAGGGCCCTGGATGCCGGGTTCACCCTTGGGGCCTTGGGGGCCTTCCGGTCCCGGGGCTCCCGGATCGCCCTTGTCTCCTTTAGGTCCTTGACCGCCTGAGTTCCATTTTTCCTTTTCCTGTGCCGTGACGTGAATGCTTGCGTTTCCTGCATGAGCGGAAAATTCATTCTGCGTGGTCATCAGGATTCCGTTAATCGTGATAATCTCATTCATGATTGTTGTCTAATTGGTTCGGGATAACCCCGGCTGGTGAACATCCTGTTTTTCCTGGGATACATATCTCCTGATTATTCGGGAACCTGTTTCAGGACAGACACCTTGCGAAAGGAATTTGCATGTATTTCAAAAAGAAGTCATCCCGCATGCAACGTCAGGCGGAAACGCCAAATGGGCAGAATACAACGATTCCACGTGCTTTTCTCCTTTTCCTAATTTTTCCGCATTGACGCGGGCTCATGGATAGAAAGACCCACATCCCCATGATGTTGAGAGGCAGGTGGACGGCAATTATTTCAATATGCCTGAAAATGAAAAACCGCCGTAAGCTTTTCAACTTACAGCGGTTAAAAGTGGTCGGGTTGACAGGATTCGAACCTGCGACCCCCTGCACCCCATGCAGGTGCGCTACCAGACTGCGCTACAACCCGATAAAATCGGACCGACCGGGGCCGTGTCTTGCGACGGCGAGGTGTATATAGGAAAACTTTAGTGTTGGCAAGAGTCTTTTTTCATAGCATATCTTTTTTGTCATGAAGCAAGTTCAAGTTGCAGTCGTCGGGGCCAGTGGCTACACCGGACAGGAGTTGTTGCGCATCCTGTTGAATCACCGCGGAGTGAAGCTGGTGTGCGCTACCTCCCGCCAGTATGCCGGACAGCCGTTGTGGGAGGTGTTTCCCCGTTTCCGGCAGGTTCCGGGTTCCGACCTGAAGTTTACGGATTCCGATGTGGACGCGATTGCCGCCACGGGCGCGGAGGTGGCTTTCCTGGCGCTGCCGCATGGCGTGGCCGCTTCCTATGCCCGCGGCCTGGTGGACCGCGGCGTGCGCGTGATTGACCTGAGCGCGGATTTCCGCCTGGACAGCCCGGAAGTGTACGAGGAGTATTACGGCAACGCCCATCCGGATACGGCCCTGATGCAGGAGGCCGTGTATGGCCTTCCGGAGTGGCGCAGGGAGGAGATTGCCCGGGCGCGCATCGTAGCTTCCCCCGGCTGCTATCCCACCAGCATCCTTCTTCCCCTGATTCCCCTGTTCAAGGCCGGCATTCTGGAGCCGGAGGACGTCGTGGTCTGCTCCGGCAGCGGCGTGAGCGGCGCAGGGCGCAAGGCGTCCATTCCCCTGCTGTTCTGCGAGTGCAATGAGAGTTTCCATGCTTACGGCGTGCCGAAGCACCGCCATTTGAGCGAGATTGAGCAGGAGCTTTCCCATGCCGCCGGGAAGACGGTGGTGATGTCCTTTACCCCCCATTTGATTCCCGTGAATACGGGCATTTGCTCCACCATTACGGCCAGGGTGAAGAAGGGAGCGGATCCCGAGTCCGTCGGCCGCCTGTTGGAAGAAGCTTATGCGGCGGCTCCGTTCGTGCGCCTTCTGGGCCGCAACCAGCCTGCGGATACCAAGAATGTGACGCGGACGAATTGCGTGGACATCGGCTGGGCCCATGATCCCCGGACGAACCGCGTGATTCTGATGAGCGCGGAGGATAATGTGGTGAAAGGCGCGGGCGGCCAGGCCGTCCAGTCCTTCAATATCATGTGCGGGTTCGATGAAACGGAAGGCTTGTGGGTCCTGTAGTTTTTTGATACGCTGGAAGGCACTTCAAGACGATGAATGATTCATCCTATATTCCGGTTGACGGGGGCGTTTGCGCGCCTCAGGGCTTTGTGGGGAGCGCCGTAAGCTGCGGCATCAAGAAGCCTACGGCCACGCGCCTGGACCTGGCCCTGATTTATTCCACGGAACCCTGCGTTTCCGCAGGCACGTTCACGACCAACCGAGTGCAGGCCGCCTGCGTGAAGGTGAGCCGGGAGCACCTCCGGAAGGGGAATATCCGCGCCATCGTGGCGAACAGCGGGAATGCGAACGCGTGTACCGGAGCCCAGGGTGTGGAAGACGCCAGGGGCGAGTGCAGGAGCGTTGCGGAACTTCTTGGGCTGAAGCCTGCGGAAGTGGCCGTGTGCTCCACCGGCGTGATCGGCCTGCCGATGCCCATGATGCGCATTTACCCGAAGTTCCCGGAATTGGCGGAAGGCCTTTCCCGCGACAAGGGGCACGAGGTGGCCCAGGCCGTGATGACCAGCGATACGAAGGAGAAGATCATTGCCATTGAGTTCATGGTGCAGGGCAGGCCCGTGCGCATCGGCGCGTGCTGCAAGGGCGCGGGCATGATCAATCCCTGCATGGCTACCATGCTGTGCTTTATTACGACGGACGCGGGCATTTCCCGCGACGTGCTGGAGCTGTGCGTGCAGTCCGGCGTGAAAAGTTCCTTCAATTGCATCACCATCGACGGCGACATGAGCACGAACGACACGGTGCTGGTGATGGCGAACGGCGCTTCCGGCGTGAAGCTGGAATCCCCGGAAGATATTTACGCGTTCCAGCAGGCTCTGGCCCATGTGATGCTGGAGCTGGCCAAGCATATCGTGCAGGACGGCGAACGCGTGACCAAGTTTGTGACCGTGCATGTGACCGGAGGCCGTACGGAGGATGAAGCGAAGAAGGCGGCGGAAGCCGTCGCCAAGTCATCCCTGGTGAAGAGTTCCTGGAACGGGAACGATCCCAACTGGGGGCGCATTATCCATGCCGTGGGCTATTGCGGTGCGAAGGTGGATGAAGAGAAGATCGACATCGACATCGCCGGATTGGCCGCCTGCCGCGGCGGCATGCAGGCGGATACTCCGTCGGACGATTTGCGGCAGGCCGTGCAGGTTTCCGCATTCCAGGTGGATATCAATTTGAACCGGGGCGAGTTTTCCCATACGGTGTACACCACGGATTTGTCTCCGGAGTATGTGGACTTCAACCGTTCCGAGTACGCGTATTGGAACCAGGCGAAGGCCGATGGCCTGACGCATTAACCGCCGCAGTCATGGCACCGGGAAAGTGCCGTCATGGAAGAGCGGAGGGAGCTGTTCCCTCCGCTGAAATGCTGATGGAAGTGCGGCGCCTTCTGGATGAAGGCGCTCTCCGGGCTTCCCGGGCGCAGCGTTCCTGCACGGGCGTGGCGGACTGTTGCCGGTTCCGGCTGACAGGAGAGACGCCGCATGTGACGCTGGGGGAGGCGTGGATGGCCTGGAAGGCGTGGCGCGCCGCCGGACGCACGCGCGTGGAGCTGCCGCCGGACGGAAGCTGCCCATTTCTGAACGGGCAGGGGAAGTGCATGATTTACCAGGGAAGGCCGCTGGCGTGCCGCACTCATTTCTGCATGTCTGCGGGTGGGGCCTTGCCCCGGCGGGAAGTGATTGATCTGATTCGCGCTCTTGAGGATATTGACGTCGTGCTGGGCGGCGATGGCGCAACACGGCTACCGGAGGCGGTGGAAAGGTTGTCCCGGAAAGGCCCGGCGGACGGTGGGAGGAAGAGGCGGCGGTGATGGAATGCAACGGCTTCTTGATGAAGGCCGGGGGCCTTCAATCCCAGGCGGACGTTTTTTCTTTAAGCCATGGGGATATGTTTTTTCCCTGCGTTTTTTGATGGCTGCTGCGCTGCGAAAAGGGATTCTCCGATTCTTGTAAAAAGAAGAAGCGTTTTTTCAGGCCTCCGCATCCGGTTTTTTCTCTTTTTCCTGCTTGGAGGCCAGGTGGCGCAGGGCGCTGGCGGCCTTTTTGTTGCCGTGCCTGACGGCTTTCTGGTACCATTCCGCCGCCTGTTCGTCATCCTGCGGAATGCCGTAGCCGTGGGCGTAGCAGTTGCCCACATTGAACATGGCTGTGGCGTTGCCCTGTTCCGCCGCCTTGAGATACCATTTCAAGGCTTCCTCCCGGTTGACGGGCGTTCCCTTGCCGTTCAGGTGGCACCACCCCAGGTTGAGCTGGGCCGTTGTATGGCCCTGTTCGGCGGCCTTGGTGTACCAGTGGACGGCTTTGGCCATGTCCACTTCCATGCCCCGGCCGTTGCCGTAGCACCAGCCCAGCGTGTATTGGGCCGTGATCTGGCCCTGGAGGGCTGATTTGTGGTACCATACCAGCGCCTTGTCGATATTCGGCTGCACGCCGAAACCGTTTTCATAACACCAGCCCAGGTTATACTGGGCCGTAGCGTGGTTCTGCATGGCGGCCTCCTCATACCAGTAGGCGGCTTTTTGCGGATTCCGGGGAGTGCCGCTTCCATTGCCGTAGCACCAGGCCAGGTTGTACTGGGCACGGGGATCCCCCTGTTCCGCGGCCTGCTTGTACCAGTACACGGCCTGTTCCCAGTTTTTCTGGCTGGCGCTGTTGGCGTAAATCCAGCCGAGGTTGAGCTGGGCTACCGCGTGACCCTGTTCCGCCGCTTTTTTGTACCAGGTGATGGCCTGGTTTTCGTCTTTTTCCACGCCCAGCCCGTTGATATAGCAGAATCCGAGGTCGAATTGCGCGGTGGGATGGCCTTGCTCGGCGGCTTTCCGGTACCAGTAAAAGGCTTTGTCATTGTCCTGCGGGGCGCCTATGCCGTTGGAGTAGGCCCAGCCAAGGTTGAGCTGGGCTGTCACGTGGCCCAGTTCCGCCGCCTGCTGGTAGCAGTAGAAGGCTTCCTGCTGGTTTTCTGCTACCCCGCGCCCCTGTTCATAACTGATCGCCAGTTGAAACAGTGCCTGGGCGTCTCCTTTCAGGGCTATCTGCTGAAGGGTTTCTATGTCGACGGAATAGGTCGAGACGGTGCTTTCCAGCTCGCCGTGGTTGTTGGAAGCGTCATTCATTTCACAGGTAACCGCACTGGAGAACATTGGAACAATTCATGCTCTTCTGAACTTATGCGTTTCCCGATTCTGCACATTTCCCCGGCAAGAATCAAGACCCGTTTTTGAGAGAGAAAGGAGTTCGGATGGCCTTACCGCAGGATGCGCCTGCGGCGGGACACGGCAAGGAATACGCCGCAGAGGGAGAGAATTCCAGTGCCGGGTTCCGGAATCCTGAGGTCTCCCAGCGGGGCGGTGAAGCTTTGAAGTTCGCCCAGCCGCGTGCCGGTCAGGCCTGCTTCACCGTAATTATAGCCGTACACGTTGTTTTCACCGTCCACGCTGGTCAGATAGATGTGTTTCTCATCGTCCACGATAACTTTCTGCCGGAACATTCCCAATGCATAGTCATCGGAATCCGTCAGGTAGATAATCAGGTTCCCGTCCGCGTCCATATCATAGCCCCACATGGTGATGGCGTGGCCGGTTCCGTACTCGCCGATGCTGAGCGTGGTTCCCCAGTTGTTGTTGATGCTGTTTTTCAAAACGCTGTAGATTCCGTCCCTGGTATCGCCCTCCCAGAAGGTGTAGGAATTGAATAGCGGGGTGTTGTCCGGCGTTCCCCACTTGTCGTAGGTCACGGTCAGGTTCAGCTCTTTCCAGTAGCCTCCTTCGGAGGAGGGGTTGTCCCTGATCGTGGAGTCGGTCCCATAAAAGGCGGAGGGAAGCATTCCTCCGTTGAACCACCAGTTGTAAGCCTGTTCCACGGACCCTCCCTTGTCAGTCCAGCTCGTCGCCAGGGTTTGGTAAATGCGCAGCTGGCAGGCTTCCGGCATGTTGCCGTAAGTGGAGGATTTTCCGTTGGGGGTCGTAGGTGAGAGGTCGCTTCTGGTATTCTGCCACCATTGAAGAACGTTGGAGGCCGCCGCTGCCCAGCAGAGCTGGCTGTCTACGGGATTGTCCGGGCTGTAGTAGCCGGAAGGACGGTCTGTCATGGAACCGCTGCCCCACTTCCATTTGGTTTTCTTGTTGCAGTCATACCATCCGCCGGATTCGGAGACGTTTTCAAGGAATACGGGCGTGGCATGGAGTGTTTCAGGAAGAAGAAACAGCGCCAGCAGCGCTAGGGAAAAGGAACGGGGATTCATCGGAAAAGCAGAGAGGAATTCCCATATTGCTAGATAAAAGCCTGAAAAACGTCAAGATAATAATAATTATTCTTCCTTAACGGGCGAGAAGCCACGGCGCCGTGGGGGCTTCCGGCATGGCTGCTACGGCGGCGGGCGTTCCTTCCGCCACGATGTTTCCGCCATGTCTTCCGGCTCCGGGGCCCATGTCAACCAGGTAGTCCGCGGCGTTCAGCAGGTCCTTGTGGTGTTCCACGCAGAGGATGGTGTGCCCGGCGTCCCTCAGACGGAAAAGAGCCGTCAGAAGAAGGGCCACTTCATTGAAGTGGAGGCCGCTGGTAGGTTCGTCAAGAATGAAGAGGGCGCGCTTGCCGTCCTCCGCCAGTTTCCAGGCCGGGGCCTTGGCCAGCTCCGCGGCTATTTTGATGCGCTGGGATTCCCCGCCGGAGAGGGTGTCTGCCCGGCGGTTGAGGCTGAGGTATCCCAGGCCTACGTCCTGCATGCTTTTCAGGATAGCGGCGGCCCGGGGCAGGGAGGAGAAGAATTCCGCCGCTTCATCCACCGTCAGCGCCAGCGCCTGGGCGATGGATTTTCCCTTCCAGGTGACTTCCAGCGTTTCCCGGTTGTAGCACTGGCCCTGGCAGGCGTCGCAGGGCATCGTGACGTTGCCCAGAAAGTTCATGTCCACTTCAATCATGCCCGTGCCCAGGCACCGTTCGCAGCGCCCCCCGCGGATGTTGGGGGAAAAGCGCGCCGCCGTGTATCCCCTTTGCTTGGAAAGAGGGAGCTGGGCGTAAAGGGGGCGCAGAACCTGGAGCAGTCCGGTGGCTGTGGCCGGCGTGGAGCGCGGCGTCCTGCCGATGGGCGACTGGTCGATGACGACGAGGCGGTTGAAGTGTTCCGAGCCCTGCACGCGGCGCGGAACGCCCTTTTTCCCGGGGATGTCCTGCCTGACCGCGGGAATGAGGCAGTCCCGGACAAGAGTGGATTTTCCGGAACCGGAGGGCCCGGAGATGCAGGTCAGCGTGCCTACCGGGATGTTCAGGGTGACGTTGTTGAGGTTGTGCTTGTCCGCCCCGGCCAGGACCAGATGCCCGGTGGGAACCGTCCTGTGTCCGGAGGCGGGCATGCTCCGTTTGCCGGAGAGCCATGCTCCGGTAGGGCTCTCGGCGTTTTCCAGAATTTCCGGAAGGGGACCTTGCGCCAGAATACGGCCGCCGTGGGTGCCGGAGCCGGGGCCCATGTCCACCAGATGGTCCGCCGCGTTCAGAATTTGTTCGTCGTGCTCCACTACCAGGACCGTGTTGCCCTGGTCCCGGAGCGTCCGGAGCGCGCGGAGCAGGCGGTCCGTATCGGCGGGGTGAAGTCCGGCAGTAGGTTCGTCCAGGATGTAAAGGACCCCGGAAAGACCGCCGCCCAGCTGGGAGGCCAGGCGCGCCCTTTGCAGTTCCCCGCCGGAAAGAGTGTTTGCCTGCCGGTCCAGGGAGAGGTAGGAAAGGCCCAGTTCGTTCAGGAAGCGCACGCGCTTGTTGATCTCCTTCATGAGCGGGTCCAGCGCCGCCGCCAGGGAGGCGGGCGTCTTCAGCCGTTCCAGCTCTCCGGCCATGTCTTCCAGCGGTAGAGCCGTCAGTTCCGCCAGGTTATAGGCGCGGTCCGGCGTGTGCATGGTGACGGCCAGCGCCAGGGGGGAGAGCCGCAGGCCGCCGCAGGCGGAGCATGGGCCTTTTTCCCGCTCATTCAGGCCGGAGCCCTGGCAGGAAGGGCACGCGCCCAGTGGAGAGTTGAAGGAGAAATGGCGGGGCGTAAGCTGGGGAAGCAGGAAGCCCGTTTCCGGGTTGCGGTAGCGGGTATGGAAGGCCTGGACGGTAGTTTCTTCCCCCGGCCTGGTGATGATGGCCCGCACCTCGTCCGGATTGATCCGGAGGGCCGTTTGGAGGGAGTCCGCCAGGCGGGAGGCCGTGTTTTCCCCGCGGACGATGATGCGGTCGATGACCAGGGCGGCATCCGGCGGGGGAGGAGCCGGGGAGCCTATTTCCTCAATATCCTGCATTTCCCCGTTCCAATAGACCCGCAGAAAGCCCTGGCGCTGGAAGTCGCCCAGAGTCGCCGCAGGATCCTGGGCCAGCAGGGCTTCCGCCGGAGCGGCCAGGACCAGGCGCGTCTGTTCCGGCAGGGAGACGAGTTCCTCCGTAATCTGGTCCGGGCTTTTGCGCACCAGTTCCTTGCCCGTTTCCGGGTCATGGGGAGTGCCGGCAGCCGCATACAGGATGCGCAGGTAGTCCAGAATTTCCGTGATGCTCCCCAGCAGGGTGCGAGAACTCTGCTGCCTGGCGGATTGTTCCAGGCACAGGGCCGGGGGCAGTCCGGTGATGCTGTCCACCTCCGGCTTTTCCGGCTGTTCCATGCCCTGCCTGGCCCGTGCCGAAAGACAATCCAGGAAACGCCTGCGGGATTCGGAGAAAAGCGTGTCGAACGCCAGGGAGGATTTTCCGGAGCCGGAAGGGCCGCTGAACACGATCAGCTTGTTGGATGGAAGGTCCAGATCCAGGTTCCGGAGGTTGTGCTGGCGTGCGCCGCGGATGGAGATGGGAAGGTTCATGTCACGTAAGCCGGGTAAAGGAGCCCTGGTGCGCCCCCCCTTCCTCAATGATGAGGCGGCGCGCCGTGATGTCCCCCAGGAATTTGGCATGCCGGTGGATGGTAACGGTTTCATCCGCCGTGAGCGTTCCTTCCAGGGAACCCTGTATCCAGATGTTTTCCACCTGGATGGCTCCTGTGACCAGCACCGTCGTCTTTTTTTCCACCACCAGCCTGCGGGCGGAGATGGAGCCGGAGATGTGCTGGTCCGTTTTGATCTTGCAGACGCCCCGGCACAGAAAATCGCCGGACGCCCTGCCGTATAAGACCAGGTCCCGGCATTCGATGTTCAGTCCCTTCAGGTCTGCATTGGCCTGCACGGTGACGCTTCCGCAGGTCTGCACCTTCGTTCTGTGCGTCCTGCTGTGCAGGATAACGTCGTCCAGCTTGATGTAGGCGGAGCAGTGCCCGCATCTGGCGGAAACGGCCGTGACGGGAACGGAAGTGTTTTTGCGGCAGGAAAAGCATTCCACCTCCCGGGTGGGCGCAGGCCTCCTTTCCGCGGCTGCCGGGAGCGTCCAGGGCGGGGCCGGAGCGGGACGCCTGATTTTCCCGGAAGGCGCGCTGCTGGTCCGTGGAACGGGATGGAAGGAGGGAGTCATGGAACAAAGAGGGCGGCAAAAGAACGATCCGTTCCTTTGACGCCCCTGAAAATGGCTGGTGGAAGGTTTTTCTTATTCCGCGTCAATGTCCAGCGTGCTCTGGCTGGTCGGGGCGGGGGCTTCCGGTTCCGGAGTGAAGGTATGAACGGGGGCCGCTTTCTTCGCGGCGGAGGCTCCGGCGGTGCCTACCGTGGGGGCGCCTACGGTGGAATGGCCGATGAAGATCGCGCCGCCTTCAATAGCCAGGGAGGCGGCCTGGATGTCGCCTACGAGTTCCGCGGTGCTTTTCAGTTCCACGCGGTCCGTAACCGTTACATTGCCGATGACCTTGCCGTGGATGATGACGGACTTGGTGTTGATTTCCGCGCGGATGACGGCATTCTGGCCTACGGAGAGCACCCCTTCGGAAGAAATGTCGCCTTCAACGGTGCCGTCAATCAGCAGGTCGTCGGAAAAACGCAGGGAGCCGACAACCTCCACGTCGGAGTTCAGCACGTTGCGGGTCAGTTGCTGGACGCGCGTAGTGGGGGCGTAGGAAGCGGGGGAGGGTACGGCTTCCGCAACCGGTTCGGGGGTGTCCTGGCTCTTGGCTACGTCCATCCAGCTGGGGGTGGATTCAGGATTCTTGTTGCCCTTGGGGGCGGGAACGGTGGTGAATGATCCAAACATGGCGTTAAAAAGAGGGAGGGGTGAAAGGTAAGGTGGGAGTTCTTGAAACTCGTCCGGTTTAATGTACATCACCCGCTTGTGGATGTGAAACAATTTTCTCCGGAAGGGATAAAAAAATGTGTCTGTTTTTTATCGTTGCGTTACCCTTGGCGTTCCGGTAGTGTTTGACCATCCTTCCGCAGTTGTTTTCTGTGGGTATTTCCGGTTTAAAATGAGTGATTTATCTGACAATAAACCGCCCCTTTCCCCTGCCGCGCGCAGGAGCGGCGGAAAAGCGGGCGGCGCGCTGGGGCGCATTCTTTCCGTCATCTTCTTCATGATGGCGCTGGGGCTGTTTTTCGGCGGCCTTTTTTTCTGGCTCCAGAAGCGCCAGGCATCTCGGGATTCAGGGGCCGCCGCGCGGATTTGCGCCACGCCGGAGATGCTGTCCGGGGAATTGCAGGCCACGCTGAAGGACAAGGTGGACTACAGTTTCTGGCCTCCCTGCCACATCCCCCCGATGGAGCGGCAGGACCTGCTGCGCAATTGCCTGGTGGAGGCGCAGAAATATTTGAGCGCTCCGGACGTGGTCCAGAAATCCTCCTTCGTGTGGAATTCCCTGCAATCGCTTCCTTTGATGGTCAGGCATTACGCCGTATCTCCGCCTGAGGTGATTGCCAGCAAGCCCGTGGGGCCTAAAAGTTTCGCCGTGCTTGAGGTGGAGGGGCATCCCTGCGCCCAGCTGCTGATAGGCTTTGAAAAGACGCCCGACATGGAATTCTGCTTTTTCAAGGATGGACAGGATGGCGCCTGGAAGCTGGACTGGCAGCAGTTCGCCCGCTACCAGCCGGTGAACTGGGAGGATTTTGTCCGTGGAAAAGGGGAGGACATCGCGGAATTCCGCGTGTGGATGATCCGGGACCGCATGTCGGAGAATAAGGACAACTACGCGTTCAAGCTGATCGCTCCCGGAATGAACGGGTCGGAGGAGCGCAGCATTGCGCGGCCCATGGTTTATGTTCCCAGAAAATCGGAAACGGGCAAGCGACTGTTTATGCTGTTTAAAATCAATGAGGAAATGGAGCATTCCCCATACCGGGTGCTGAACGCTAATGACGAACTTGACATGCTCCGCGTGCGCGTCCTGCTTTCCCGCAGCAAGGAGCCCAACCGCAAGGGGGAATATTCCTTCACCTTGGTGAAGCTGCTCGGGGAAGGGTGGTATGGCCTTTCCGTTGCAAATAAATAGTAACTTGCTTAGAATAGGGGACTGCCATAGGAATACGGCAAGTCCCCTGATATTATTTACCTTAGTTGTTGTGGAGATATTGTTACATCTATTCGGTTAGATGTTTTGACTTCTTGTACTGGTCTTCGCGACCAAATAGCTTTGCCATTACATGCTGCTGAGGCTTTGGGCCATTTTTTAGGATCGGGAGAAAATGCCTCAACTTTGGGGGTGCGCACTTTAGCTATTGGAGTCTTTTCATCTGCCTTCTCTGGAATAAATCCTGGAAGAAACCACTCATATTTTAGCTCTTTCAAATTCCCTTTTTTCTTATCGTCATTTTCGCGCTTCATGATAGCTTCATAAGGATATATTGTATCTTGTTTACAGATATTTGGCCCTGATAACCGCATTTCATATGCCATTACAGTTGGGATTGACAAGAATATGATACATAATAATTTAGTCTTCATTTTCTTTTGTATTTCTATTTTTGTATGATTTCGAGATTTCTTCTATAAGTTTTTTCTGGTATTGATTTTTTAATTTATCTAGTTCAGCTTGGCTCATAGAAGAAATTTTCTCTTGCAGTTCTACCAGTTCAATTTTTGGTTTAACTTTACTGTTTGGTAGATAACTTTTCCAATCGAGACCCATGTATTCAATTACTTCGCATTCATCTACAGTGAGAGGTAATGTTCTAGGACTAAATGGAAAGAATTCTTGTGACCTGTATATAGCATATTCATCTTGTTTGTGATACCACTCTTCCAAGAATTTTTTTTGCACTGCTTCATGATCTTCCGATGTCCATATATTCAATATTTTTTTAAATTCTGTTTCTTTTTCTATTGCATTCAAGTGGCGGTATAAAGATAAGAGAAAACTTCTTTCTTGAGAAATTCCCTTTGGTGTAATCGGGATTTTTTTATTAAGAAGAAAAACATCTTTATTATTAAATATACTATTCATTTTTTCTTTTAAAAGATCCATGCGGCTAATGAAAAGCCCGTTTAGTATAGCATCGCTTGAATAATTATTAAGAATTCGTATGCTGTAAGTTTCGGGACCGGACAGAATGAATGTTTTGTAGACACCACTACCATGGAAATCCTTCACTCGGCTACGTGCAAGAATTGGAGCCATTTGAATTTTTTCTCCTTCATCAAGTTTTCCGGATCTAACTTCAATAATAAAATCCCTCCAAGTTCCTATATTATGATCTTTACCTTGATAATTATAAAAATACAGTGAACAAGAATGGTATCCTTCTGGTACTTGTATACTTGTCCAAATATCGGGCCCATCAAATTTAGATGCGTATTCTTCTCCATTATCGGACCATTCTGTTGCTATACGCGTACCTGTTTTCGGATTAAATAGTACATTAGGATTTAATGACGCATTATCATTATGGGGACGTACAGACAAAGAATCTTCTTTCTGCTTATGAAATCCTAATATTTGATTGCTATCAATTTTAACATCCAAATTGGCTATAATATCATTTCCCATATTGCAGGTCCCGCACAGGAGAGCATAATCTTTGCCGTAATATCCATACCAATCTCCTTTTGTCGCCCAGTCCTCTTTCCATGCGACAGCATAGGGGATTTTTTTTACCTTATGGTTGTTTTCCTCATCAACAACTTGGTTAAGTTTAACTGCTTCTTGATTCAGTTCATCACGAGTTTTAATAGAAGGAATAGGCGGGAAAGATGGAAAATCCTCTCTCTCAGCGACTTTTAATTGATTTCTTTTCTTCTCTTCGTGTATTTTGATAATGCCATGTCCATACGTTGCTGCATATACGCTTCCGTTTGGTAAAGTAAGCAACGATTTCACAAAGGGATTCTTAATATTTTTTGGGAATATACCTAATTTATTTTTTTTCAGATTGAGCGGATTAATTAAAACAGCTCCCTTTTGGCGGAATCCAATCCACCATCCTTCCTTGGTTTCCGCTAAACAAGTAACATAGTCCTCCGGTAGGAGCGACACTCCTGCTTTGGAAGAAATATCCCGGTCCACTTTGACATTCCATAATCCCTGGTTTTTGTCACGACAATCTTCTCCCCTTAGGTATTTCCAACTACTTGTACCTTTTTTGAAGGCCAAGCCACTGTTAGTTCCTAAAAGGATATCGCCCTTTTTTGTTGGCAATATTGTATTACATAAATTCGAAGGAAGACCTGAACCAAAACTTTCTATAGGTTGGCGTACCCGGTTCTCTTTGTCCCAGTACCACTTTGCCTGTTCAGTATTGATAATCTTATAATTCTGTTGTTCAGATAATTGAGAAACACCTCCACATGCATAACCCAGCCAAAGGTTTCCTTTATCATCATAGGCAAGAGTTTCTACTTGATCTTCCACCAAACCCTCTGCACGCGTTAGATTGAGCCATTGATTCGTTTGTGGTTTAAAGACATTCACTCCACCGGAGGTAGCAATAGCAACGTCTCCAGTTACAGGAGATACGGCTATGTCAAAAATACGTTCACCGAGCAAAGCATTTTCACGATTGTAGGTTTTCCATTTCTCTCCATTAAATACTGATACCCCTTCATTATCCGTGCCAACCCAGATGCGACCTTGTTTATCTTCAGCAATGGAATAATAATTGGTTTCTTTTTTAAGACCATGATAATAGGATATGTCCAACCAGCTTTCTTTTCCCGCTTGCGCTTTTTCCAAAGGTTTCAGACAGTAGATTCCCTGTCCTTCGCTCGTTATCCAGATTGAACCATCAGAAGCTAATAGGCAATCAGTAAGATATTCTGCGGGACACGGCGGCAGTTGGTCAGAAAATTCTATAGTCCGATCTTTTCCATAGACTGATGATAAAGAAATCAGACACGCGATTAAAATTCTTTGTATTCTCTGATGTAATTTCATAATTATCTAATTAAAAAGTTAATATTAATTGGCATGGCTATTTCTAATATTTATTTTTGCAGGGAATGGTAATATTCCAGATCATGTTTATTTTTTGAAAGAGTAGCTATATCAATTCCAACTTTGATCAATTCATTTCTTATCCCTGTGATATTATCGGTTTCCTCCTTGAGAAGTCTTTTTAAGAAGATATTTCCGAGTTCAATCAATCGTGGATCATTCCACAGTTTTTGACATTCAGCATAGAATTTGAGATGTTTGATTGACTCGGAGCTGTTGGGTAATAATCCTTCAATAGCTTGTTCCAAGATAATTAAGGTTTTCTTTTTGGTTGAAAATTTTATTTTATTGGTTTTGTAGTATAAAAGCCAGTCACTATAAAATATACGCCTTTTATGCACATTATATATTACTTTACCTTTTATTTCAGGAATATCATTTGCCAAACATTTTGAAAATGATTGCATGTACAACTGAATGGCGGAGTCTTCTACTCGTTCTTTTTGTATAATTTGAGAAATTATTTTATATTTATCTTGTTTTTTAAGATTCAATGGTATGAATTGATCAAGAAGATATTGTGCTGCTATAGGATCCTTACGGAATGAGTATACAATTTTTTGAGCTAACTGATATTTCTTTTCAGTGGATATCTGTCTGGATTGCATAGAAATAAAATCCTGCCATGCAGCAATATTTTTACCATATGCTTTTTCGATAGCTTTACGGGATAAAATATTTTTATTAATATTGTTTTTGCTTAAGCTGGAGTAAGCCCGGCATAATTCCGAATCTCTTGCTTCATTTAATTGCTCAAATCTCACAAAGGAAGAAATTATTGCCGGAGGTCCTTCCCATGGAGACATATTTGAACTCCCAGGAAGTTTCCAACCGGAGTGGCCCCCGGACCAAACCCAGCCATAAATATTATTTCCGATGACCCATTCACCAGATAGATTTTTGTATACAAAAGCACAGTGTCCTGGTTGTCCGATCGGATAAGCTGGAACGCCGCGGGACGCTAAAAAACCTGCAGCTCCTTTAGAAACTGCTCCACAAACACCTCCATATTCATTTAAAATAGCTAGTGTCGTTGGTTTGTAATCATAAAATGGAGCTCCGGCATGTATACTGACTCCGTTTTTATTTTTTTCTCTGTAGGGAATGAACTGAGTTGCGCTGCCTGCACTTTCTGATTTGAATTTATTTCTAGTTTTACTAAATCTCTGTCCCCATTCCAAATCTTCAACGTTATGATGGTGGTGGTAGAGAATTGCCATTTCCCAAGCGTTTAGATGATCATATTGCTTAAATAAATCTCCATTATTTCTTGATTTTTTATAAAATTCATATCTCTCCAGACTTTGTTCAAGTCCTTCTTTTAATTCTGGATGTGCTTCAAGTCCGCATCCTAAAGCAGAGACCAAATCAATTCCCTCAAGCTTTTTGTTTTCTCTTAGCCAAATTTCTCTAATGACATTAAGAGTACCGCTATTACCCCGGTTGGCTTTTGCGAGTTGCTGAAAGATAACTGGATTTTTTAATAAAAAATTACAAAATTCATTATCTTGAAGAGCTTCAATAAAACAATTGTTTTTCTTGGTTATATTTTAAAAAAATCTATTGATATAACAAACATGCTCAATATCTTTGTTTTCTAAAAGGGAGTTAAGAGATTCTTCATTTAGTGTTTTCGCATCAATTGTCTGAATAATTACCCGTTCTGTTACATTACTCACTAATCGCGCACTACCACTATGCAATGCACTTTTTACTTCTGCAGGAACTTCTGCAGATGAAATCTGTAGAGAAATAGAAAGTAAAATGTAGAGGAAGTTTTTTACCATATTTTTGATAAAATTTGGTATGAAAGATAGCGTTTAGATTAGTATCTGACTTTTTTAAAGCATCTATTTTTGTAATATGGGTGCCAACACACATCCTTATCCAAAGACTATCAATGAAAAAGAGAAATTGTCAAACATTTTTTTCTGATTGACGATCAATTTTTTTGTTTCAAAAGTGCAGAAGAGAATCAAGAAATAGATGGAATCATCGGCGGCGGAAATGGGACGGAAGTCCGCCGTAAGGGGGCCTGGGGCGGTAGGGACGGCAATGCGGACGGGGAGACGGGTACGCCATTCCATGCTGCGGATGCGCGGAGCGGCGTCCGCGGCAGACGCCCGCAGGCCAGAAGGGGCCGTGATAATGCGGCCTGGGATTCCAGGCGGGAACGTAGCAGCCGCGGTAGATGCCCCTGATGACGTAGATGGGCATGCCTGCGGGGGAATAGGCGTAAATGGGCCGGCCGCATGCGGAATAGCCCCAGATAGGGAATCCGGAGGAGTCATACAGGAGGCTGACTTGTCCTCCCGGGGCCATGCGGATTTCACCGTGCAGATGGATTCCGGCTTCCGCAACGGAAGGTGGGAAGGCCAGGAGGGCAAACAGGGCGCTCCCGGCGCAGTAGGAAAGGAGGTTGTTTTTGACGAGGTTGTTTTTCATCGGCTTCTTGAATGATGTTCAGGGGCGGTTATCCGGTAAAGCGGAGGCCCGGGACTGTTTTGTGTAATTTTCCGCGCCCGTTTTCCGGACGGCGCCGGAGGGTAATCCCTTCTTGACCTGCGGGGATAGGGCGGGCAAAGTGGCCGCGTGACGAGATTCAGACCATGCATTGATTTACATGACGGGCGCGTGAAGCAGATCGTGGGCGGTTCCCTGACGCAGGACGGCGCTTCCCTGCGCACCAATTTCGTCTCCGACCGCGGCGCGGCATGGTATGCGGATTTGTACCGCAGGGACGGCCTGCACGGCGGCCACGTGATCAAGCTGGGACCCGGCAACGACCTTGCGGCGCGGGAAGCCCTGGCGGCGTGGCCGGGCGGCCTCCAGGTAGGCGGCGGCATAACGCCGGGGAACGCGAAGGAATGGATTTCAGCCGGAGCCAGCCATGTGATCGTCACCTCCTGCCTGTTTGATGCGGAGGGGAAATTTCTGGAGGGGAAGCTTAAGGACCTTGTTTCCGCCGTGGGCGCGGAACGCCTGGTGCTGGATTTGAGCTGCCGCAGGGTTCCGGGCGGCTGGGCCGTGGCCATGAACCGGTGGCAGACCTTGACGGAGCTCCGGGTGACGGCGGAGACGCTGGACATGCTGGCGGAGCACTGCGCGGAGTTTCTTATCCATGCGGCGGACGTGGAAGGCCTCTGCACGGGCATTGACCGGGAACTGGTGGAGATGCTGGGAAGCTGGCGCCGCCTGCCCATGACCTATGCCGGCGGAATCAGCCGTATTCAGGATTTTGACGAGATAGACGCCCTGAGCGGCGGCGCGATGGACGCCACGGCGGGGAGCGCCCTGGACCTGTTCGGGGGCGGCCTTATCAGGTACGCGGACCTGGTGGCGAGGCAAAGCGGGAAATCCGGGACGGAAAGGCGCAAGGCATGAAGCTGGCCCTGAAAGTCATTCCCAACGCGAAGAAGAGCGAAGCCGCGGGCTGGGAGGACGATCCCCGTGCCGGACGCGTGCTGAAGCTGCGCATTGCCGCGCCTCCCGTGGAGGGGAAGGCGAACAGGGCCGTCATCCTGTTCCTGTCCGCCTGGCTGGACGTTCCCCGGTCCGCCGTCAGCCTGCTGCGCGGAGAGTCAGCCCGGCTGAAAGTGGTGGAGCTGCCGGACGGCTGCGCGGAAAAGCTTGCCCGGCTGCTGCCTGAGGCAGGCGTTCCGGAAGCTTAGGGAGGCTGGCCGGAAAGCCGCCATTCCCTTTTCTGCGTAGATGAGTTGCATCATGTTCCGGTCATCACGCGTCAAACGTCATCCATGTCTTAGCAGGCCGTTGACGCATTCGGTAAAAGTATCTACATTGTCCGCATGAGCAACGAAGAGAAAGAGAAGAACGCGGAAGCGGAAGAGCAGGAAGTTCTGGAACAGGCCCAGGACGCCCCCGCAGAGGAAAAAGGAGCGGAAGCTTCCCTGGAAGAGGAATTGCTTAAATGGAGGGATACCGCCATGCGCACTGCCGCGGAATATGACAATTACCGCAAGCGCATGGTGAAGGAAAAGGAAGAATGCGCCAAGTTTGCCAACCAGCGCCTGCTGGAAGAATTGCTGCCGGTGATTGACAATTTTGAAATGGGCATGGCGGCGGCCAGCGCGGACACCGCCTCCATGATTTACATCGGCATGAGCATGGTGAAGAAGCAGTTGGACGAATTTCTTTCCAGCAATGGCGTGAGCGCCATTGAACCGGTAGTGGGCAGCATGTTTGACCACGCCACGGAGGAAGCCCTCCAGCGCGAACCCTCCGACCAGCCTGAAGGCACCGTGCTCCGCGTCATCCGCAAGGGATACAAGCTGAAGGACAGGCTTCTGCGCCCGGCAAACGTCGTGGTGGCCGAGACTCCGGAACCCGAACCGCAAGTTTGACCGTTTTTTTAACATTCACGCCACATGGCTAAGAAAGATTATTACGAGATCCTGGGCGTTTCCAAGGACGCCACTGATGATGAGATCAAGAAGGCCTACCGCAAGCTGGCCTTGAAGTACCACCCGGACCGCAATCCGGACGATCCTTCCGCGGAAGAGAAGTTCAAGGAGCTGGGAGAGGCCTACGAGGTGCTTTCCGATGCGGACAAAAAGGCCGCTTACGACCGCTTCGGCCATGCCGCCTTTGAACAGGGCGGTCCCGCCGCGGGCGGCGGCTATGGCGGAGGCGGGTTCCAGGACCCGATGGATATTTTTGCCCAGATGTTTTCCGGAATGGGCGGTTTTGCGGACATGTTCGGCGGCGGTGGCCACGGCGGCCAGAAGAGATCCTCCAAGAGGCCCGGTTCCGATCTGCGCTATGACCTGGACATTACGCTGGAAGAAGCCGCGAAGGGCTGCACCAAGAAGCTGGAGATTGAGCGCCTGGTGACCTGCAAGGCCTGCCACGGCACCGGAGCCCGGGATGGAAAGGAAGCGTTCAAGACGTGTCCCTCCTGCCAGGGGCGCGGCATCATCACCCAGCAGAGCGGCTTTTTCGTCCAGCAGTCCACCTGCCCCACCTGCCACGGCACCGGGGAAATCATCTCGGACCCGTGCCCCGCCTGCCGCGGGGAAGGGCGCGTGAGGGAGGATTCCCACATCACCATCCGCATTCCCGCAGGCGTGGCCACGGGCAGCCAGCTCCGCATCGCCGGGGAAGGGGATGCCGGGGTGCACGGCGGCCCCACCGGGGACCTGCACGTGTTTATTGACGTAAAACCTCACGATATTTTCCAGAGGGAAGGCAACGACCTGAGCTGCACGGTTCCGGTTCCGCTTTCCCTGGCCGTCTCCGGCGGCAGGTTGAAGGTTCCCACGCTGGAAGGCGCGGCCACCATCAAGCTGCCGGAAGGCACGCAGAACGGCATGATCTTCCGCCTGCGCGGCAAGGGCATGAAAGCCCTCCGCAGTTCGGACGTAGGGGACATGCTGGTGGAAGTGGAGGTGGAAATCCCCACCCAGCTCACCAAGGACCAGATGGACAAGCTGAACGCCTTTGCCTCCACGGTGGATGAGAAGCGCAACCAGCCGGCCTGCGTGGCGTTTGCCGACAAGGCGGCGCGCTACCTGAAGAACAAGTAAGGTCCGTTTTTCCCTTTCACGCATGGCTCGCTTTTACCTCCCGGCTTCGGAATGGGCCGCTCCCTCCTGGGAGCTGCGCGGGGATGAGGCGCACCATGCCGCCAAGGTTCTGCGCCTGAAACAGGGTGATTCCTGCGTCGTCTTTGACGGCCGCGGCCGCGCCGCCCATGCCGTGGTGGCGGAACCTCCGCGCAGCTCCGGGGTGCTGCTGGCTCCGGGGGAGGAATGTCCTCCCGCTCCGGAATTGGCCCATCTGACGCTGTGCCAGGCGGTCCCCAAAGGAGCCAACATGGACCTCATCATTCAGAAATCCGTGGAACTGGGCGTTTCCGCCATCGTTCCGCTCCTGACGGACCGCACGATCGTGCGCCTGAACGCGCGGGAGGCGGAGGCCAAGAGGCAGAAGTGGCAGCGCATCGCCCTGGAGGCCTGCAAGCAGTGCGGCCAGAACACGCTTCCCGAGGTTGCGTCTCCCGTTCCCTTTGCGGAATGGCTGCGCCGCGGAGCGCCGGAAGGGCTGAACGTGATCGCCTCCCTGGTGCCCGGCGTGCGCCCGGTCAGGGACGTGCTGGAAGAAGCCCGCTCCCGCTCCGTGCGGAGTGCTGCCCTGCTGGTGGGGCCGGAGGGCGACTTTACGGACCAGGAGACGGCCATGGCGCTGGAGGCCGGATTCTCTCCCGTTACGCTTGGCCCCATCGTCCTCCGGGTGGAGACGGCCGCCTTCTTCGGGCTGGCCGCCATGCGGTACGCCCTGGACTGAGTTTTTCCCGATACGCATTCCCATGTTCAAGAATCTCATTTTCGACTGGTCCGGCACCCTGGTGGATGACCTGGCCCTGACGCTGGACGCGTCCAATTACGTTTTTTCCCAGTACGGAAAACCCTGCATGGACAGGGATGAATTCCGCGCGGAATTCCAGCTTCCCTATCCGGACTATTATGCCCGCGTGCTGCCCCAGGCGGATTTGAATGAACTGGAAGACCATTTCCGGTACGCCTTCCGCGTTTCCAACGCGCCGGTGGAGGTGCTGCCGAACGCGCGGGAATTCCTGGAGTTCTGCCGCGCGCGCGGCGTGCGCTGCTTTATCCTCACCAGCGTGGACGCCAAGGAGTTCGACATCCAGTGCCAGGAGCTGGGCATGATGGAATATTTTGAAGCCATTCACGCGGGCATCCGCCATAAGGACGCCCATATCCACACCCTGCTGGCCCAGCACGGGCTGCATGCCCATGAAACCGCGTTCATCGGGGACATGCAGCATGACATAGAGACGGCCCACCATGCGGGCATCACGTCCATCGCCGTGCTGACCGGCTATAATGACGCTGCCCAGCTTTCCAAGGCCAGGCCGGACATCATCGTTCCGGACCTGCTTGTCCTGCGCACGCTGATGCGCCGCTATGCCCTGCCTTCAGATACGCAGGATTCCATCAACATCAACGGCCTGGAGCTGGATACCTTCATCGGCGTGCCGGAGGAGGAACGCGCCTCTATGCAGACCCTGAAGGCGGATATCACTTTTTATCCGGATGAAGCCCTCTCTGGCCTGAACGACGATTTTTCCAGGACCGTCTGTTATGATTCCATCGCCCGCGCCCTGAGGGCGGAAGCCATGGCGCGACCCCGCAAGCTGGTGGAAACGCTGGCGGAGGACATGGGAAAGGTTTGCCTGAAGGAGTTCGGCGCGCGTCACGTGATCGTCACCCTGCGCAAGTTCATCCTGCCGCGGACGGACAGCGTCTCCGTGACGGTGCATGTTTCACGGCACCGGTAAAAGGGGAGGCTCCCTACCGGATATCCACCGCCTTCTCCGCGGGAATGTTTTTCCCGTCTTTGGTGAAGGTGTTTTTCTCCGCCTTTACGTTGCCGGTATGGCGGGTGCGGATGGCGGTGCCATTCCTGAGGTCAAACGTATTGCCGGTGATGGTGATGTTCTCGTGAACGTTTCCTTCCGGCTGGGGGGCGTGCGGAACGATCTGGATGACGGCCTCCCCGCATTGAATGAAGGTGTTGCGGGAGATGGCCATGTCCTTGACCACACCGGATTCATACCAGCCGGAGGCGTCATCCTCCACCAGAATGGCAGGCATGCCCGTCTTCTCAAACCGGCACCGTTCAATCAGCACCGGCTTCCTGGTGGTAAGCAGGAAGCCCCTGGTGGGAATGTGGCGGCAAACCGTGTTGCTGACGTGGACGGAGGGCGTCCAGGTGGTGTTCTCCACGGCGTCGTTGGGCTGGATGTTCCCGGGGTTGGGCTGCCGCAGCGTGAGTTCTATTTCCTTCTCATTGAGCTTTTTGATGCCGGAAACGGTATTGGAGGCGTAAGGAACCAGCGTCTTGCAGGAAACGTAGTCAATCCGGTCCCCCACCGCGAAGGCGTCAAAACCGAAGGTCTGGGGGTGCATGAACCGGACGGTGATTTTATTGGGTGCCGGCTGGTCCACAATGCGCAGGTGGGTGCCGTGCACGTTGATGGCGTCGTCATGGGAGGCTCCCAGCACGCAGTCCCTGACGATGATTTTCCCCCTGCATCCGGAAAAATGCAGGTTGTCCGCCCAGGAGGAATTGGTGCGCAGGGAGCCGGGGCGCGGCGCTATCTTCAAGTTATTGAATATGATATTCTCGCTGAACTGGGAAACCACGCCCATGCCGTGCATGTAGTAGATATGGCAGTTGTTCCAGACGATGTTCCTGCTCCTGTGCTGGAAAAATCCGCAGCAGTCCCGCCGCGTGTTGCGGTTCTGGTAGGATTGTCCCGCCCGCATGGTCGGGGCGCCTTCCTTGAACGTGATGCTGATTTTTCCGGGGGACAGTTCTTTAATGACTGTTTTTCCCGGGTCAAAGCGGCCCTGGAAGGTGCCGGAGGCGGCATCGAAGACCTTGGAATATCCTCCCATCCGGAATTCCCAGCCGGGGCCGCGCCAGGTCAGGGAGCCGTCCTTCACCGTATACAGGGTACCGTCCGGAATGGTCGCCTTCATAGTGTTTCCTTCAACTTCCGTCACCAGGAATTCCCCCATGGTAGGGTGCACGTAGTCAAAGCCCAGGCCGTTCAGGGAAACGTTTTCCGCGTGCTCCATGCAGACGAAAATGGCTTTTCCCTCCAGCAGGATGTCGGTGGCTCCCGGCTTGCCCTCCAGTCGTACGTTTTTGGCCTCCACCAGGCGGATGGCCATAGCCTTGGCCTCGTTGGGAGCGTCATTGGTGTTGGAAATCTGCGGCTTTCCGGTGACCAGGGCGCCGTGCTTGAAAACGTGCCTGCCGGGCATGAACCGGATAGTGACCGGGGCCTGTCTGGAGCCTTCCCCCATGAGCGCCAGAGAGGCCGCATGCTCTCCGGGCTGGATGACGAGCGTGTCCCCGCGCGACATGATGAGGCGGTTGGCCGGGGACATGCTCTTCCAGGCCGTGGAGGGGGAAGTTCCGGGGTTGCCGTCGTTTCCCTGGTCCGGGTCTATGTACCAGGTATGGTTCCCGGCGGATTGTGTGCGCTGCGCCCGTTCCGGGTAGTCCGCTGCCGCGCACAGCCCGGTTAGTGTTGTGAGAACAAGAAGCAGGGTGGCTGCGGGAGTTTGCATGCTGCACTCCTACAGGAACACGGCTTTCAGGACAAGCATAATGCCCGCAGGGCCGGAAGGAAAGGCCGTGGTTTTCTGCCCTGCGCGCCGGGAGAGCGGCCCTTACTTTTCATCCTTCCTGCCGGGGCGGGAAAGGAAGCCGACCAGCTTGTCATAGTACGCCTTGGACTTGTCGTAGTAGGACTGGGGGTCGATGTCCAGCTTGGTGCGGAACAGAAGCCAGAGCTTGTGGAAGGTGTTGACGCGGTAGCGGATGTCGAAGATGCGGAAGCCGCCCGCCTTCATTTTGTCCAGAATGGTGTGGTAGATGAGCGCCATGGCCTGGGCGGGAACGAGCGCCGCCCTATCCTCCGGGCTGAGGCGGTTGTATTCCTCCTCCGCCTCCGCGAAGAACTTTTCCGCCAGGTCCGCTTCATATTGCAGCAGTTCCTGAAGCTGGGGGGAATAGACTCTGCCGCGCAGGTCTTCCAGGGTGTAGCCGAAGCTGTCCATGTCCTCTCTGGGCAGGTAGATGCGGTTGGATTTGCCGCAGTCTTCCGCCACGTCACGGATGATGTTCACCATTTGCAGCGCGTGCCCCAGGGCGATGGCGTACGGGTAGGCGGCTTCCCCGGCGCCCATGATGCGGGCGGAGGTGAGGCCCACGCAGCAGGCCACGCAGTAAGTGTAATCCAGCAGTTCGTCACGGTTCAGGGGCTGTTGCTGGCAGATGTCCGAACGGCAGCCTTCAATCAGGTGCAGCATGGGGGTGGTGTCCAGCTCCAGGTCCTGGATGAGGGCGATGATGTCTTCTTCCAGCTCCGTCAGCTCCAGAACGTCTCCGCCGTTGATGACTTCTATCCAGCGGTTCAGGGCGTCGTGGCGTTCTCGGGGCGTCATTCCCGGTTCGTCCACGATGTCGTCCACCGTACGGCAGAAGGCGTAAAATTCCGCCATGTGGCGGCGTTCTTCTTCAGGAAGGTCAATGAGGGCGAAGGCCAGGTTGGACTTGGCCTTGCTTGTAATAGTCTGAGCTTGAGTCATGTCTTGACGGGGAAAGCGTGCCTGCGGAATGGCCGGGAATCAGGGGATAAGCCCCCAGTGGGAAGTGAAGGGCCACAGGCAGAAGCTGGCGGGGCCTACGATGTTGTATTGGTGAACGGGCCCCCAGTACCGGGAGTCAAAGGAATTTTCACGGGTGGAATTGTCGCCCAGGGCCACGTACTCACGCAGGTAGGGGCGTTTTTTATCATTGGAGAGGTGCACGGTTCCCCCTTCCGTGATGTAGGCCCTGCCGTCCAGCAGGCTGAGGGGGGCGGGAAGGGCCACATAGCCGCAGGGCTGGTAGGGGGGCTTGCCGGAAGCTACCCTCTGGATGGTCCATTCCGTGGCCGGTTTTCCGTTGACGATCAATTGGGAATCCCGGATGGACAGGGAATCTCCCGGTACGCCGGAGAGGCGTTTGACGTAGTGCGTTCCGCCTTCCTGCCCAGTGCTGCTTCCCTTGTTGGCGATGCCTTCAATGCCGCGCGTGTCAAAGACGAAGACTTCCCCGCGCTCCGGCTTGCGGAAGTGGTAGGCCATCTTGTTCACCACGATCAGGTCACCGGCGTCAAAGCGGGCGTTCACGATCGTATCCCCCGGCAGGTAGCTTCTGAACGGCGTGTGCCGTTCGGACTCGAAGCGCGGTTCCTGGTTGAGGAAGTAGCGGCGCGTCTCCGCCTCCGCCGCCGGAATTTCCAGCTTGGAGCCGTCGTCGAAAATCACGTTGGTTACCGTGAGCAGGAGGTATTTGGTAGCGGGCTCGAAGCGGACGATTTTCTTTTCCTTGGAGGCCGTTTCATGCACATAGGAGCCGCCGTACAGGATCATGTCCCCGATTTTCTTCATCAGGGTGGGGTCTCCCTCCTGGGGGACGGCGCGGATGCCGTTCAGGGAGGGCTGCATGGAGCCGGTCGGGATGCGGAAGGGCTGGACTACATAACAGCGCAGGCCCAGGAAAATGGCCAGAATCACGAACAGCACCTCCACGTTTTCCGCCAGTCCGGAGGGCAGCGCGCCGGGAATGGATTCCAGCGTGGATTCCAGTTTGGCAGTGATGGTTTCCACCTGCTGCCTGTCACCCCGGCGGAGGGCCGTTTTCAGCAGGTTGCGGTTTTCTTCAAACTCCGCCAGGCGCTCGGGCGGCAAAAGGTCGCGGTTGTAATTGACGTAGCGGCGCACCGCCTTCAGGGCCATGCGGCCTTTCCTGCGCCATTTGGGCGTAAACCAGGCCAGGGGATGGTCCAGAATAAACACCAGGATGGCATCTGCGACCGGGAAATGGTCGTAAAGGGCAGCTAGGATGGACTTGTGCGGGCTGTTCATGAAGTGCGGTTGCCATGATGCCCCGTCCGGGGGCATCATGGAAGTCTATTTTACGTTACGGGAGTCCCATTTTGCCCGGATTCAGCAAATTCCGGGGGTCCAGGGCGGATTTGACCAGTTCGTGCAGGTGGAAGGCTCCTTCTCCCACGGCTTCCCGGAACCATTTGGCCTTCGCCAGGCCGATGCCGTGTTCCCCGGTGATGGTGCCCCCGTGTTCCAGCACCCAGCGGAACAGCCTGTCCACGCAGGCGTCCGCCAGGGCTTTCTTCTCCGGGTCCGCGTAATCGTCCACCATGATGTTGGTGTGAATGTTGCCGTCTCCGGAATGGCCGAAGCATGCGATGTCCAGCCCCGTTTCCCGGTTCATGGCCTCGCAGAATTCCACCAGGTCCACCAGGCGGGACCTGGGGATGACGATGTCTTCATTCAGCTTGGTCATGCCGGTGGCTTTCAGGCTGTAGGAAAATTCACGCCGCAGCTGCCAAATGGCTTCCGCCTTCTCTTCCGTGTCCGCGCGCAGGATGTCGGTTGCGCCGCATTCTTCCAGCAAGGCGCAGAGGGAATCCAGTTCTTCCCGCACGGCGGCCTGCCTGCCGTCCACTTCCACAATCAGGTGGCCGCGGCTGCCGGAGGGCAGGGCGCTGTCCCCCAGGTAGGCCCGCGCGGCGCGAAGGGTGAAGCTGTCCGTTATTTCCAGGGCGGAGGGAAGGTGCCCGCTGTTCAGGATGCGCTGCACGGCGGCGGCGGCCAGCGGGAACTGAGGGAAGCTGGCGCTGAGCGCGCCGAAGGCTTCCGGATGGGGGATGATCCGCAGAATGGCCCGGGTGACGATGCCCAGCATCCCTTCCGAACCGATGAAGAGGTCCCCGAGGTCGAAGCCCGTTTTGTTCTTGTGGGTGCGCCCTCCGCATTCCACCACTTCCCCGCTAGCAAGCACTACGGTCAGGCCCAGCACGTAGGCCTTGGTGACTCCGTATTTCAGGCACCTGGGGCCTCCTGCGTTCGTGGCGATGTTGCCTCCGATGCTGCATTCCTTCCTGGACGCCGGGTCCGGTGGGTAGAACCACCCCAGGGCGCGTACTTCCCGCTGGAGGTCCGCCGTGATGACGCCGGGTTCCACCACGGCCACGCCGTCTTCCGGGGAGATTTCCAGAATGCGGTTCATCCGTTCCAGGGAAAGGCTGATGCCTCCGCGCACGGGAACGCAGCCCCCTACGTATCCCACGCCGCCGCCGCGGGCCGTGACGGGAATGTTCATGGAGGAGGCGTAGCGCAGGAGCAGGGAGACGTCCTCCGTGCTCTCCGGGAAAACGACCGCCTCCGGGAGCACGGACGCGTACCATTTGTCCCCGGCGTGCGCGGCCAGCACATCCGGAGCCCCGGAGACCTTTTCAGGCCCCAGGATGCGGGAAATGTCTTCTTCCAAAGACATGGATTACTTGAGAATGGGGGTGCAGAAGCAGTCCGGGCGGTGGAAGTCCGGGTTGCCGGAAAGGTCGTCCGCCGTAGTCAGGAAAATCTGGTCCGGGGTGTCCAGGATGAACGTGGCGGCCAGCTTGCAGTCGCGTACGTCCACGCCGCGCAGTTCGTTCAGCGGAATGCGGGCCATGGCGCACCAGCCCTCGTCCGTCAGGATGCATTTGGTATCCACGGCCAGCGGGGCGGGAATGTCTTCATTGGCCCGGCGGGTGTCGGAAAAGGCGCAGGCCCACCACGCGCCGTTGGGCGCAAGGTTGAATTCCCAGTAATTGGTGCCGTCCCCGGCGGCCATGAACCATTCCGCCAGGTCGTACCGCCACAGCTCCGGCAGGAACTGGCCGGGCCGGGCGTCCGGATGGACGGTGGCTTCCTTGCTGCGGGAGGCCAGGAACCAGAGGTACTCGCCGTCCGTGGCGAAGGCGAACTCCGCGCTTGGCTCCACGTCGTAGCCGAACCAGTCGTTGACGAGTTCCTGGCGGGGCAGGGAGGCAAGCTGGTCAAAGCTTCCGTTGAAGGCCCATTGGTGAATGATTACTTGCATACCATCACATTTGGACAGTTTGCAGGTTTTATCAAGCCAGAACGTCTTATGGACTTGGATATTGACGTGATTTCTCCATCATGGGCTCCGTCATGCATTTTCAAAGGACGCTGAACCTGCTTTCCCGCGGAAGCGCTCCCGGTTACCTGGCCGTGTTCATCGGCGGCTTCGGGGACGTGGTGGCGGGTTGCCTGAGCCGGGTGGAAAAGAGGTTTCCCGGTTTTTTGCCGGGAGTGGCGCATGCCACGGCCTATTACCACTGGGACGGGGGCGGCTGCGGCGTGTTCCTGGACAGGTGCGGAAAAATTGCGGCGGAGCTGGAAGAGCTGCGCCGGGAATGCCCCGGGCTGCCCATCGTGTTGATAGGGCACAGCTACGGAGGCTCCTGCGCGGTGGAAGTAGCCAGGCGCCAGTCTGTTCAGGCCGCTCCGCTCTGCCTCCTGACCATAGACGCCGTGGCGCGCCGGCAGAAAAACGCGCGCCCGGCCTGCGTGGAATGGTGGGGGAACGCCTACTTGCGGGACGGGGGCGGCTTCATGGACGTGGTGCCCAGGATCGGCGGCCGCTGGGGGCACTGCGCCGGGGCGGACGCCAACCTGGCTTTTTCCGGCTACCGGCGCGACCGGGAGGGCCGCCTTTATTCCCACCGGAGGCCCGCTCCCATGCTGTATGAAGCCCCCGCGGAAGAAACGTGCAGCCTTTTTCAGGCGGCCTCCGCATGGCTGGAAGGCCGTCTTCCGGGCTGACCGCCGCGGGGCGGGGAGCGCTACCGGTCCAGTTCGTCCCACTTCACCAGTTGGGAAAGAAGCTGGCTGATGAGGCGCTCCGTCTGTTTCCGGGCTTCCTCCTCCGGCACCTTGATCTTGTCCCCGTACGCGGTGGAAATCTGGAAGTAGCACCAGCGCTGGTCCACGCCGTACAGCACCCTGTCCTTCATATCCGTCAGGGTACGGGCCAGGTGGTCCTCCGTCATGTGGCGGTGGCCGATGAACACGTAATAGTGCATGCTGTCCAGAATGATGGGCTGCGGCTGGTCCGGAGTGATGTTCTGCTGGGATTTCAGCTTGGTCATCCTGATAATTCCGTGGCCTTCCACGGGCACCTCCACCTTGGTTCCCGTCAGGTTGAAATGACCCTGGGCCGGAAGGCAGCGTTCCGGGCGGTGGATGGAGTTGTTCAGGTCATGGCCGGATTTGACGATGGAGACGCGGCACAGCACGGGAGCGGTTTCCGGCGCGTCCAGGCTGATGGGGACTTCCTGCACGTAATCCGCCTTGGAGAATTCCGTGTCCGGAGCCAGGATGCCGCGCTCCTGTTCAGACTCCTGCCGGCGCGTGCCGTGCCAGCCGTCCGGATTCATGCCGGTGGGGAGGGCCATGCTGATGGACGAATCCTGCACCTCTCCCTTGCGCGGCATCAGGTAAATGCCGCCGAGCGTGACGGCCAGCAGGAGGGGAAGGGCGAAAATCTTGAGCGTTTTAATGTTCATGGCGGCGGAAACGCTTAGTGGGACTTGTTCATTTTAACGACCAGCTTTTTGCGCCGGGACGGCTTCCAGATCAGCTCCCCGGCCAGCAGGGAGTGGACGGCCGCCAGGCCGAGAAGGCAGATGGGGAAGAAGAACAGCAGGCCGGACCAGTCGTGCCAGGTTTTCGCGGCAAACTCGGGGTCCCCGTATTCCGCCAGCACCACAATGCTGGTGATGCGGACGCCGTTGCCGATGACGGCCAGGGGAATGGCGCTGAGGAAGAGCACGCATTTTTTCCAAAACTTCAGGTCGGACAGGTAGGCCCAGGCGGCGGACAGCATGAGCAGGGCCATCAGGGAGCGCATGCCGCTGCACCCCCCTGAGATGTTGAAGGCGTCCCAGTGGCCGCCGGTGGAGCGGATGTTGGTGCCTTGCAGGTAGGTATCCACGCCGAAAAGGGCCGCACCCAGGTGCCCCAGCTCCGTGGCGACGATTTGCAGCTCCACCGTGGCCTGCTGGAAAGAGGGAAGGGGAATGCACAGCCAGAAGAAGAGCAGGGGGAAGGCGCACAGCCTGGCGATCTGCGGTCCGGCCAGGTACCAGGCTCCGCCCAGCAGGATCAGGGGAAGCGCGCCCACGGCCACGCGGGGCTGTCCCACGCGGAAGGAGAGCGCCAGAAGCAGGGCCGCCGGGATGAAAAGGATCAGCCCGCGCCAGTCCATGCGCCTGGGCGCCTGGGCAATCTTCTTTCTGGCGTGGTACAGCATGAAGGCGATGATGGGGACCACCAGCCAGCCGTGTTCGTAATCCGTCTGCTTGTTCCAGGAGGAAACGAGCCACTGGATGCTGCTTTCATTCCCGGTAGAGCCGAATTCGGGAAACGCCAGGTAGGGCACCGCCAGCAGGATGGCGCACACGGCCAGGGCAGCAATCATGGGGACGGTTAGAAATCTCTCTTTGGCATCTGGAACGGGGGAACCCATCATGGAGAAAAATCAAATTGTGAGAATTAAGTATTGCGATTATGTGGACCTGTGTTCAGAATGCGTCCGCTTTTCAGTTTCCGGTATGAAGATTATCAGCGGTACAGCACACAGAGAACTTGCGGAGCGCATTGCGCAAAGCGTAGGCATTCAGTTGACGGACGTCACGGTGAACACTTTCCCCGATGGGGAAAGTTTTGTAAAGATAAATGAAAACATCCGCGGCAAGGATGTTTTCCTCATTCAGCCCACCTGCCCCCCCACCAACCATAACATCATGGAATTGTGCGTGATGGTGGACGCCGCCCGCCGTGCCAGCGCCGGACGCATCACCGCGGTGGTTCCCTTCTTCGGGTACGCCCGCCAGGACCGCAAGGACCAGCCCCGCGTTCCCATTACCGCCAAGCTGGTGGCCAACCTGCTGACCGCCGCCGGCGTGGACCGCGTGCTGACCATGGACCTGCACGCCGCCCAGATCCAGGGCTTCTTCGATATTCCGGTGGACCACCTGTACGCCGCTCCCGTTTTAATCCGCCACTTGCGCGAGCACTATGTAAAAGACCTCCAGAACCTGGTCGTCGTCTCCCCGGACGTGGGCGGCGTGAAAATGGCCCGCGCCTATTCCGACGCCCTGGGTGCGGAGCTGGCCATCGTCGCCAAGCACCGCGTCAACGCCACGCATGTGGAAGCCATGAACGTCATCGGTGATGTGGAAGGCCGTGACGCCGTCCTGATTGACGACATGACGGAGACCGCCGGCACCCTGTGCGCCGCCGCCAACATCCTGAAGGAGCGCGGCGCCCAGCGCGTGTTTGCCTGCGTGTCCCACGGCGTGCTGGGGGACATGGCCCGCGAACGCATTGCCGGCTCCTGCATTGAACGCGTTCTTACCTCCGACACCGTTCCCATGGCCTATGGCCCCAAGGTGGACTGCATCAGCGTGGGCGACCTGCTGGGCCATGCCGTGCAGCGCATACATGACGGAGAATCCGTATCATCATTATTTGACATTTAGCCAATTTTAGTGCAGAGTCCTGCGCCCTGACCTGAGTACTGGTTTACGCGGGTTCAGAAATCCCGGCGGGGCCTCTGCCTGAACCCGATTAGGAAACATTATCAATCAACACTCAATATTGCCTCTATAAAACATGGCTACATCCCATTCCCTCAAGGCCGAAACGAGAGCCTGCGGCTCCGGTAATCTGAAGCAACTCCGCAGCCAGGGCCTGGTCCCCGGCGTGGTTTACGGTCCCGGTTTTGACAACGTCAATATCCAGGTTGACGCCCGCGAATTCGCTCGCATGCTGGCTTCCGCCGTTTCCGAACATATCCTGGTGGCCCTGGACATTAACGGCAAGATCGTGAAGGCCCTCCTCAAGGAAGTGCAGCACAACCCCATCACCAACGCCTGCCTGCATGTGGACTTCCAGGCCGTGACCGACACCACGGTCATTCACTCCATCGTTCCCGTTATTCTGGAAGGCGAAGCCGCCGGCGTAGCCCTGGGCGGCGTGCTGGACCAGACCATTCATGAACTGGCTATCGTCTGCCAGGTGAAGAACCTGCCGGAAGCCATTACTGCCGACATCTCCGGCCTGAAGCTGGGTGAAACCCTGCGCATTGCCGATCTCAAGCTGCCCTCCGGCGTGAACACGGAACTGGCCGGCGACGTGATCGTGGCCATCGTGGAAGCCCCCCGCGTTTCCAGTGAGGAAGCCGCTCCGGCCGCTGAAGAAGCCGCTGCCGAGAAGTAAGCCTGAAACAGCCTGTTTTTTATCTCTCCGGGCCCGGAACCGTTTTTACGGCTCCGGGCTTTTTTTTGTCGCCAAGAGGGCGTCTTCTGGTAAAGTGCAAGATACGTATTCGTCAGATTACTCTGGAAAAAAGCCTTAGATTTATGAACAAGTCCCTCATATTGGCGTTGACCGCACTCGTTCCGCTTGCCGCGGCGGATGAAGTAAAACTCAAGGATGGAACCGTTTACAAGGATTGCACCGTGGAGGTGGAAACGCCGGAAAGCGTCAGCCTCCTGGTCCCCGTAGCCGGCGGGATCAAGGATTCCGTGACCGTTAAAAGGGAACTGATTGAATCCATCAAGAAGGCGACTCCGGATGAACTGGAGGCCGCCAAGATCAACAAGACGTACGCCAAGCCGGAAACCATGAACGCCAAGGACCTGGAAAGCGCCCTGGCGGACCTGGACAAGACCATCAAGAAGAATCCCCAGGGGCTTGCCCATGACGCCGCCGTCAAGGCCAGGGCCAGGGTGGTGGTTCTGCTGGAGGAGAAGAAGCTGGTGGAAGGAGCCCAGGCCGCCCAGGAAGCCAAGGAGGAAGCGGAAGTGACCGTGCGCACCAAATATGACCATGAGGCCAATAAGCTGTTGAAGCGCTTCAAGGCGCTTGCCGTGCGCAATCCCTACCAGGCCATGGCTGTGTACGACCGCCTGCGTGACGGCTACCCCGGCTCCGCCGCTTTGGCGGACGCCTATCCGGATGCCTCCAGAATCGCCGGCCAGCTCAACCGCAAGCTGGAGGTCATGATAGCCGCCAAGGAAAAAGCCCTGGAAAAGGAACGTGAAACCTTGAGAAAGGAAGAGGAAAAGCGCCGCGGAGACCCCAAGCTGACGAAAGAGCAGCGCCAGCTCCTGATGGACGCTTTCCAGAAAAGGCAGACCGCCATCCGGGAGCGTGAAAACCAGCTCACGGAAGTGCACCGGGCCTTGCGCAAGAAGGTCAAGGAGCGCGGGGACCGGTGGTTTGAACCTGCGGCCGGCTCCCTGGAAGCCATGAGGGACGTCAAGCTGGTGGCCGCTACGGATGCGGAACGCCTGAAAAACCAGGACCCGGAAAACGGGGCTGGCTCCGCCGCACTGGAAAAGGCCTGGAACCTGTGTGACGAGAAGAAATTTGACGAGGCCATGGAGGCCCTGACGGAAGTCCGCACCGCCCAGGTTCCCAGGGAATACTATGAGGAACTGACGGAGACGGTGCGCGCGGGCCTGCAGGAACAGCGTGCCCGCGAACGCGCGGAACGTGCGGAAGCGGCGCGCAAGGCCCGTGAAGACCGGGATAAGAAGCGCCAGGAGGAACGGGCTGCCGCTGCCAAGGCCAGGAAAAAATAATCCGGCTGTTTCCCGGAGAAAAGACCCTCCGGGGAGCGCCGCAGAAATGGCCTTCATGGACAGGATGGATCAAGTAAAGCTGGACCCATTCTGTTTGTCGGGCCTGTTTAGTCCATTTACCCCGTGTTGTTTAATATAAAAGCCTCCTGGAATTCTTCTGATGGAGGGGGCTCCGGTGGCATGGCCCTATTACTGGGCCATGCGGTTTTTTGCGCGGAAAAGCGGGCAAATCTTACCCCATGCGGTATTTCCTGCTTTCTTCCGCCGCGGCTTCGGTATAGAAGAGTCACATGAGGAACGCTTCTTGCAAACGGGTCACCGGTGAAACGGACATCAGCATGGAACTGAACCTGGACGGCACCGGGTGCGCCGCCGTCGCCACGGGCCATGCGTTTTTTGACCACATGCTGGATTTGCTGGCTCGCCATTCCCTGATGGACCTGACCCTCCAGGCCCGCGGCGACCTGGAGGTGGACGCCCACCACACGGTGGAGGACGTAGGAATAGTTCTGGGGGAATGCATCAAGAACGCCCTGGGGGACAAGAAGGGAATTGCGCGCTACGGCTGTTCCTACCTGCCCATGGATGAAACCCTTACGCGCGTGGTGATGGACCTGAGCAACCGCCCGTATGTGGTCTTCCGCATTCCGGAAGGGGGCCTTCCGGACGCGCCCAACTTTCCGCTGACCCTGTGCGAGGAATTCTGCCGCGCCCTGGCCAACAACCTGCGCTGCAACCTGCATGTGGAAGTGCTCTACGGCAGGGACGGCCACCATATTGCGGAATCCGTCTTCAAGGGCATCGCCCATGCGCTGCGGCAGGCCGCGGCCATTGACCCGCGTGCCGCCGGGACGCTGCCTTCAACCAAGGGAATGCTGTAAGTCCATGAAGCTCGGCGTGATTGATTACGGCGCGGGCAACCTCCGCAGCGTGCTGAACACCTTTGAGGCTGCCGGCGTGACTGGCCATCTGGTCCGCACGCCGGAGGATGCGGCAGGCGTGACCCATCTGGTTCTTCCCGGTGTGGGCGCCTTCGGCGACTGCGCGGAAAAGCTGCGCAGCCAGGAGCTGGTGCCGCTGATCCGGACGTGGATAGGGCAGGACAAGCCTTTTCTGGGCATCTGCGTGGGCTACCAGGTTCTCTTTGAAACCGGGGAGGAAGACGAACAGGTGCCCGGACTGGGCATCTTCAAGGGCCGCGTGGTCCGTTTTGCGGAATCGGAACTCAAGGTGCCCCACATGGGATGGAACAGCCTGACTCTTTCCAATCCCGCCGATCCCATCTGGAAAGGCATGGGGCCGGAGCCGTACTTCTACTTTGTGCACTCCTATTATCCGCAGCCGGAGGATGAATCCCTAGCGGCCGCCTTCTGCACCTACGGCGTGCGTTTTGCCGCCGCCATCAGGCGCGGCAACCTGGTCGCCACGCAGTTCCACCCGGAAAAAAGCCAGAAACTGGGCGTGAAGCTGCTGGAAAACTTCGTTTCCCTGTAGCCCGCAAATCACGGAACCGGGACGGGAGGACCCTTTTCCTGGAGGACGGGGCAGGGGAGGATTGCATTCTCCCGCCTTTGCGTTATTTTGGGGATAGTGATGACAAATTGAATGAACCGTATGCGCGGAATGCGGTCTTATAAAAAGACACCCATGAATAAATCATTCAGGTTAACAGGAGGGATTCTCGCATGCGCGTGCATGCTGGGCGGCCTTCCCGCACATGCAAATAACATCCCCACCAAAATGTCCGCTCAAGAATCTGCAACCATCCAGCTCCCGGCTCAGGGCCGCGGAAATTCCAGGGTAGAGTACCTTGGGTAGTCCATGGACCAGTTGATTTACGACTTCATGCAGGAGGAAAAAATTCCCGGCATGACCCTTGCGATTGTCCAGGCCCCCTACATTCCCCGCGTGGTAGGATACGGCTTGTCCAATGCGGAAACGGGCCTGCTGTCTTCCACCAATACCTTGTGGCCTGCGGCGGAAATCTCCCAGGGATATGCCGCCATTGCCGCCTTCCAGCTCGTGGAAAAGGGCAAAATGGACATCCATGACAAGGTGTCCCGCTATGTGGCCGGCCTGCCGGAAGCCTGGCAGAATGTCTCCGTGCTCCAGCTTCTTCAGCATTCCTCCGGCATTCCGGACTACAGGAAATCCCCCCAGTTCGATATAGGCCGGGATTATGATCCGGCGGAACTCCTTTCCCTGGTCAGGCTGAACGATTTGGAATTCCCCTCCGGAACGGACGTGCGCCAGAGCGCCACGAACTTCCTGCTTCTGTCCATGGTCATTGATGCGGTGGCGGGCATGCCTTATGAGGAATTCGTCCGGGAAAACCAGTTCCAGCCGCTGGGCCTCCAGCACACCATGTTCGGGAAGGATCTGGGAGCCGTGCAGCAGGACAACGTGCGCGAACACGGCAACAGGCATTCCCTGTTCAAATCCCGTGTGGAATATGTGGACCCGGCGGAAACGGCGGCGGGCTATGCGGTAAAGGACGGCGCCGTTAAATCCGTTCCGCCGCCCGCGCGCTCCTCCCTGCGCGGTTTTTCGGACATCTGGTCCACGCCGCAGGAAATCAGCTTCTGGGACATTTGCCTGGCGGGCTCCATCCTGGTGAAGGATGAAAAGCACCGGGACATGATTTACAAGCCCATCCGGCTGGACAACGGGAAAATCGTTCCGGCCATGGCCGGCTGGCAGTTCCCTCACCACAAGGGCCTGATGGATATTAAAGGCGGCGTTCCCGGCTTCTCCTCCTACATCTGCCGGTTCACGGATCCGTCCGAACTCGTGTGCGTGACGCTGACGGCGAACAAGGAGGGCGTGGACCTGACCAATCTGGCGCGCCGCATCGCCGGGGCGCTGGATCCCAAGCTGGGCTCCGGCCATCTGGACGACGATTCCCTGTATCTTTATGAAAGCGTCTTCGGCGTGGACGAAACCATGGAGCGCATTGAAAAAATTCTGGCGGAAAAATCCATTCCCGTCTTTGCCAGGATTGACCACGGTAAGAACGCCCGTGAAGCCGGACTGGAAATGCCCCCCTCCAAGGTCGTCATCTTCGGCTCTCCCAAGGTAGGCACCAACCTGATGCTGGAAAACCCGGGCATTGCCACGGAACTGCCCCTGCGCATTGCCGTATGGGAGGATAAGGAGGGCAGCACCTGGATCAGCTTTCCCCACATGGAAAAAATTGCCAGGGCATACGGCGTGGAAAATCTGCCTCCTGTTGCCCCCATCCGCCAGCTGCTGAGGAACATTGTCTCCAGGGCGGCAAACGTTTACTGAACAAGGCTTCCCTGCTTCCGTGCACGGAAGGAACTGGCCATAAGAAAAGAACCGCCTCTTTAGGGAGGCGGTTCTTTTTGATAAAAGGCAAGGAGCGGATGCTTCGTCCGCATGGGCCGGCTTTAGCCGAGCACCTTGTAGTACTGAAGGTGAATCTGGGGATTCAGGCGAAGGCGTTCGCGGATGGTCTTGATGGCGGAAGGTTCCGCAGAGAACGTGTAGGTCACGTACTGGCCGGCGGAAAGGTGGTTGGATTCGTAAGCGAATTCGCGGCGGCCGGTGTTTTCCGTGGCGGTGATGTCGGCGCCTTCTTCCTTCATCGTGGCGGCTACGGTATTGATCAACTCCTCAACGGGGGTTTCCGTACCCTTCATGTTGAATACGATAAGAGCTTCGTAATTTCTCATGGTCTTGTGATAATTAGAAATGTGTCGTGCGAACGGTGCGCACCTTGCGGGCAAGTAAGGTGCAATGATTGTCTTCAGAAAGCAAGCCTATTTTTTACCTTGTTTCCGGGAAGATGCCGTTTCCTGCATTTTATTCCCGCCGGGGAAGGAAAGAATGGGGAACGCCGCAACGGAAGAGATTGACTTTTCCCGTACGGTTGCCAATCATCCGTTCATGGTGAAATTGTTCTGCATGGCGCTTCTTGCCGGATTCCTCTGCTGCGGGAGCGCCCGTTCCGGCGTCCGGATGGTGGATGTGGTGGGGGATGAAACGTTTACCAGGGCTCTGGAGACGATTGGCAGCCAGGTGAAGGATTCCTCCTCCTGCAAAAAAGTGGTCAAGGAATTGAACCGGGAGGCTGACCGGATGGAAAAGGCGTGGCGGGAGGCGTTCATGTCCGGACCCCCTACCACGCAGGAGTGGTGCCGTGTGGCTGACGTGGATGTGCAGTTGTTCAGAAAAATGGCGGAAAGCAGGAAACGGGAAAAAAAGGAGGAGATAGTTTCCTTATCGGAATTGGAGGATGACGGCGTCATTACCCATGAGGAGGCGGAAGAGGGATTTTCTGCGCTGCGCAGGATGATGTGGGCGTCCAAGACGGCGATAGACTCCCTGGATAATTTCATCGCGCAGGCGGAACTGCCTTTGCCGTCATCCCCGGAGGGAGACTCCTATGAAAAGCTGCTGGCCTGGAAGTTGAATCCTGAATCTTCCCTGTCTTATAAGATAGATCACGACCCGCTGGTCAACGGCAGTCTGGAAGAAACGCTGCAACGGTGCTGGAGTGGCGAAGTTCTGGGGTTGTTGACGGATACGGTTCCCCGGATTTCCCGTGAGAGGCGTTTTTTGTTAATCCGGTGTTATGCAGACCGGCAGGTGGAGATGGCGGAAAGGTTTTCCAGGCTTCCGGCCCTGACGCCTGAACAATGGTGCTGGTTCCAAAAGAGGGAGCATGACAGGGAAGCCTTGGAACGTTCCGCCGCAGATCTGTTAACGATTGCTCTGCTTTTGTGGAATAAAGGAGAAAGGGAGGAAAGTGATCCCCTGATGGAAGAAACCTTCCGGTATTGGGTTTCAGCCTCGGAACGGGTGGCAGAGGTGTGGCGGAAAAAACTCCGGAAAGAAGAGGGGCGTTAACGCGTCTGCGCCATCCTTACGGCCAGCTGGAAGGCGTGGATGGTGCTGGACGGATTGGCCTTTCCGGCGCCCGCCAGGTTGAAGGCGGTTCCGTGGTCCGGGCTCAGCCGGGGGCGGGGAAGGCCCAGCGTGACATTCACGGCGGTATGGAAGTCCACCAGTTTTAGCGGAATCAGCCCCTGGTCATGGTATGGGGCCAGCACGGCGTCATAGTTCCCTTCCACGGCGTCCCGGTACACGCAGTCCGGAACGGACGGACCGTCAAATTCCGCGTCCGGATGAATGGCCCCCAGCCGTTCTACGGCCGGGGCAATAATAGTTCCGTCCTCGTCGCCGAAGGCGCCGTGTTCCCCGGCATGGGGGTTCAGGGCCGCCAGGGCGATGCGCGGGCGGAGGATTCCCTTGCGGAGGCAGAAATTTTTCAACAGGGTTCCGATGCGGACCAGTTCCTCCGTGTTCAGCAGGGACGGCACGCTTTGAAGGGACGTGTGGATGGTGGCCAGGCCCACCGTCAGCCGTTTTCCGGTCAGGCACATGGCGTAATTGCCCGTATCCAGGCGTTCCGCGAAGAATTCCGTCTGTCCCGGCCAGCGGAAGCCTGCCTCGTGCAGGGTTTCCTTGCAGACGGGCGCGGTGACGACGGCGTCAACCGTTCCTTCCCGCAGGGCATGGGCCGCCTGTTCCAGATGGTCAAAGGCGTGCTTGGCGGATTCCGCATTCGGCCTGCCGAGGCGGACCTGCACCCTCTTGCCGATGAGGCGGTATTCCGCCCCTTCCGGGAGCTCTCCGGAGGCAAGAGCTGCGGAGATGACTTCCGGGCCTATGCCTGACTGGTCGCCCAGCGTGTATCCGATAACCGGTTTCATGGTGTGGAAAGTGGCGCCCTTACAATTCCGTGGCTTCCGGTATCCCCGTGGCGGGAGCCGGAACTTCTTCCGCAGGGGGGGCAGCGGGAGCAGGGGCTTCTGCCGCCGGGCCCGCCTGGAGGGCGGCAGCCCGCTTCTCCATGTTGATGACCTGCGTGGTTTTTTCCGGTTCGTCAGGGTTGCGGAGTTCGAACTCCAGGTGGGAGTTGGTGGACCAGTGGTAGTAAATGGTGGCGCCAAGGGCGGCCAGCACCAGAATGAGGAGAATGGAACCGAAGAAGGAGCGCATGCCGTTACTGTGTCCTGACGGAAAGGGGAATTCAAGAAATTATCAAGACCGCCTGCATGGGCTGGAAACGCCGTAAACGGCCACGTAAAACTCCGCCGCTGCGCACGCCCATTTCCGGAAGGGGCGGCGGCGCAGAAAGAAGGCGCCCAGAAGCAGAGCGGCGACTGCGCCGGCGCATGCCGGCCCAATCCCGGCGCGTGGGGCAGCTGTAAAAGGAGGGAAGACGAAGGCGGCGTGGAAAGATTCAGGACAGTATTTTAACCGCAAGGAACAGAATAATGAGCAGGATCACGAAGCCGATAATCCTGCCCGCCACGCTGCCGCCTTCCCCGTGCTGGCCGCACATGGGGCAATGCTCCGTGCCGTTCACGCCGCCGCACTCCATGCCGCACGCGCCGCAGGCGGAATCTTCCTCCCCTTCCTGCGCGTGGTCTTCAAAGAGGATTTCCAGCTCGCGCACGGAGGGCTCCACGCCGGAAACGACGATCTCCCCGTCAATGGCGAGGGCGGGAAGCAGAGCGCCGACCTGCTCCGGCGCGGCTTCCGTTTCCCGCATCTCCGGTTTCATGCCCAGACGGTCCAGCGCCTGGCGGGCGTTGGAGCGCAGGGCGTTTCCCGGAAAGTCCCGGTTGTAAAAAAATTGAATGCTGGTCATGGCGTTGGGGATGTCCGGACTGCTTCCGTTTGCGGGAAACGGCTTCCTCCAACAAATAGGATAGGAGCCGAAAGGTCAATGCGTTTTTCCGTGTCATGACATATAAGTGTTGTACGGAAAATATTTTAGACTTTTCAAACGTGGGGGGAACGGGCACTATCCCGCCGGTCCCGCCATGAAAAAGCTATCTCTATTCCTCTTGACCCTGGCCTGTGTATTCCAGTTCTCCGCCCAGGCGCAGGAACGGCCCAGTTACATCGCCATTGAGGCCAATTCCGGCAAACTTCTTTTCAGTTCCAACGCGGAAGCAAAACGGCCCGTAGCCAGCCTCTCCCAGGTAGCTACCGCCATGGTGACGCTGGACTGGGTGGCCCGCACGCGCCTGCCGCTGGACACCTTCATCGCCGTGCCGCAGGAAGCCTTCGGCCTCCGCGCCGGAAATCCCATGGACCTCCAGCCGGGAGACCGCCTGACGCTCCGGGACGCGCTGTATTCCACCCTGCTGGGCTCGGACAACGTGTCCGCCCTGACCATCGCCTCCTTTGTGGGCCGTGACCTGGTGTCCCGCCGGGGCGGCGGCTCACCCATTGCCGCCTTCGTGACGGAAATGAACAACCTGGCTCGTTCCCTGAGGATGGCCAAGACGCGCTTCACCGCTCCCCACGGCCTGGACGCGGGCAACTCCGTTTCCACCTCCTGCGCGCTGGACATGGCCCTGCTGGGTGTTTACAGCATGCAGAACCCGGCTTTCTGCTACATCGTTTCCCAGGCGAGCCGCCGCATTGAGGTGCAGTCCCAGACCAAGGGCAGGACGATGTATGATATTTCCAACAACAACAAGCTCATGAGCTCTCCCGGCGTGGACGGCATCAAGGCGGGAACCTCCCGCGCCGCCGGCCCCTGCCTGCTGCTCAGCGTGACGCGCAACGCCATCTCCCGCCGCAGCCCCCAGACGGGGACGGAGGTGATTTACCCGCAGCGCATGATTATTGTGGTGCTCGGCTCTGCGAACCGCTATCCCCTGGCCAAGCAGATGATGACCACCGGCTGGCGGGTGTGGGAAAACTGGCAGGCTTCCGGCATGGACATGAAGGATCCCAAGGAGTTTGTCCAGCTTCCCGTGAAATCTGGTACAGAAAAGAGATAGGAAGTAGACGGCCCCGGAATTTTCTGCTATAAGAGGCACCGAATATGAACATCGGTGTTTTGAATAGCGGGGGTGACTCTCCCGGGTTGAATGCAGTCATTGAAGGTGTGGTAGGCGCGGCTTCCCGCCGCGGCTGGAACGTTGTCGGTTTTTACGACGGTTTTGAAGGGCTTCTGTCCGAGGAAGGCAATGAACGGTTTGAATGGCTGACTCCTGTCTGCTGCCGCGGCTTGCGCGCCAAGGGCGGCACCATCCTGGGAACCGTGAACAAGGGGAACTTCGCCATCAAGGTAGGCGTGGACCAGAAGGGGGCGATTGAACCCGCCGTGCTGGAAAAGACCAAGGCCACCATCCGGCGGCTGGGCCTGGACGCCCTGATCGTCGTGGGCGGAGACGGCTCCCAGTCCACAGCTCTGCTGCTTTCTGAAATAGGCCTTCCCGTGGTAGGGGTGCCCAAGACCATTGACAACGACCTGGGCGCGACCGATGTCACCTTCGGCTTCTACAGCGCCGTTTCCATCGTCTCCGAATCCCTGGACCGCCTGGAAACCACCGCAAACGCGCACCAGCGCATGATGGTGGTGGAAGTGATGGGGCGGCATGCGGGGTGGATTGCCCTGGAAGGCGGCATCGCCGGAAGCGCGGATGTGATCCTGCTGCCGGAAATTCCCTTCTCCATTGAAAATGTGGTGAAATGCATCAAGGACCGCAAGGCGGCCGGGCAGCGGGAAATCCTGGTAGTGGTCTCTGAAGGCGCCCGCCTGGCGGACGAACTGGTGCTGCTGGATGAAAAGACCCAGGGGGAAGTGCGCCTGGGAGGCATCGGCAAGGTGATCTCCAAGAAACTGGAGGAAGCCACGGGAATTGAAACGCGTTCCTGCGTGCTGGGCCATATCCAGCGCGGCGGTTCCCCCTGCGCCTATGACCGTATTCTGGGCGTGCGGTTCGGCAGTTACGCCGTGGAGCTGGTGGAAAAGCGCAAGTTCAGCTGCATGGTTGCCCTCCGGGGAACGCAGATGACTGCCGTGCCCATTGAGGAAGCCGTGAAAACCCTGAAGCTGGTGGACCCCGACTGCCAGCTGGTGCGCACGGCGCGCGACCTGGGCGTATGCTTCGGGGACTGACGTTCCTCCATTTGCAGGCGAACAATGCGGCCTCCTGCGGCGTTGACTGTTTTTCAACCGTATCCTGGAATCAGGATACGGTTATTTTTTGCGGAAGCACGCCATATTCATTGGGGCCGGGAGAGCTTTTAAGCAGCATCATGGACAGGAAGAGGATGGAAAACAGGTCCATCAGGCTGGAGGCCATCCCCAGATAGCCCAGGTAGGGCGTCATGTCCTCCGGAATCAGGCGCAGCAGGAAAATCAGCAGGAAGGTAACGATGAAAATGAGGATGGGAATCAGGATGAATTTTCCGCTCAGGCTGCTGTCATGCAGGCGGCGCACGGCCACCGGCAGGTTGAACAGGATGTTGAGCCCCGCCACAGCCGCCAGAAGCTCCAGGGAAAGCATGCTCAGCTCTCCGGCCTGGTAGAAAAAGTAAAAGGTGGGGTTAAAGCAGGCGTGCGCCAGCAGGATCAGGGTATCCTGCGGGTGGGCGGCGTACAGCAGGATTTGGCGGGATGGGGAGACGTAAAAGCCCAGCGGGTTGCTGTCCACGTCTATCATGCTGTAGCCCAGCGGCAGGAACAGGAGGACGGAAAGGAGGAAGAAGGACCAGAATTCCGCCCGTGAGGCGCGCCCGGCCACCGTGGTCAGCTTCCGCAGGCTGATGAGCCAGTAAAGGTAAAACGGCGTGAAAGGCGGCTTTTTCCGTTCTCCGGGAGTAACGGAGGCGTTTGCCGGCTGTGCGCCCGCGCGGCGGCAGTACTTGTTGCCGTCCGTCTTGCTTTCTCCCAGCGTCAGGTAGAAAAAGATCAGGTGCCCCAGGCCGAAGGGAAGCAGCACGGAAAGAATCCAGAGGCCGCTCCTGCCCGTATCATGCAGGCGTCTGAATGCCGCCGCCGCGCAGGGAACTATCAGGGCTGCCCACAGGAGGATGGTCAGGGCGTCCCCGTAAACGCTCAGCCTTGTATCCGGAATGTGCAGCCAGTCCGTCAGGATGTAGCCTGCCAGGGCCGGAATCAGGGCCAGGAGGGGAAGAGCCATGAACCACCAGAATTCCGCCCGGGAAGTGCAGCCCCGGAAATCCGCATAACGGCGGAAGCCTTTTTTCCAGCAGGAAAGGGGGGAAGGGGAGGAAGATGACTGTGGAGCGGCGGAAACGGCAGGGGTAGCAGGGGTAGCAGGGGTAGCAGGGGAGTCCGGCATGGATGAGAAGGGGGTTTCCGTTTAGACCCCCTGACGCCGGGAAATGCTCAATACGCCCGCGTCCAGGACACGGAAAATTTCTTTCCCGCAGCAGAGCCGGTCAGATCAGGACAACCGCCATCAGCAGCATCCCGGCAATGATGCCCATGATGGAAATGTGGTGGTGCCCCCAGCGTTCCGCCATGGGCAGCAGCTCGTCAAAGGATATGAAGACCATGATGCCCGCCACGGAAGCGAAGAGGATGGCCAGCACGGTGGGGGTGAGGAAGTGGAACAGGAAGAGCATGGCGATGGCCGCGCCCACCGGTTCCGCCAGGCCGGAGAGGAAGGAATAGAAGAGGGCCTTTTTACGGCTGCCTGTGCCGTAGTAAAGAGGCACCGCCACGGCAATCCCTTCCGGAATGTTGTGGACGGCTACGGCCAGGGCGATGGACGTGCCCAGCGTCAGGGAGTCCAGCCCGGCGGCGAAGGTGGCGACCCCTTCCGGAAAGTTGTGGATGCCGATGGCCAGCGCGAACAGGATGCCGGACCTTTTGATTTTGGAGGAGGAAAATTCCCCGCTGCCCTGCCCGTGGATGTCTTCCGGGCCGCGCGCTTCGTGCGGGTTTTCGTCTTCCGGCACCAGGTAGTCAATCAGGGCCGCCACGGCAATGCCTCCGAAGAAGGAGGCAATGGCAATCCATGCGCCTGCCGTGTGGCCTTCAAATTCCATCAGCCGGTGCTGCGCCTCTCCCAGCAGTTCCACCAGGGAAATGTACACCATCACCCCGCCGGAAAACCCCAGGGAAAAGGTAAGCGTCTTTGTATCCGTCCTCTTCATGAAGAAGGCGATGAAGCCCCCTATGCCGGTGGCGAGACCGGCCAGCGTAGTGAGCAGGAAGACGACGAGGATGTGGTTGGCGGAAAGGTCCATGTGCGGACCTGCCGGGCAGGGAGAACCCGGTACCCGGCAGGAAAAAATAGGTTATTTTTTCGCGGGCGCCGGAGGAACGATCATTTTAGTGGCCCGGATGGCTCCGGGGGGAAGCGGGGGCTCTTCCCCCGGCTTCAGCTGGCCCCGTTCCTTCTTGATTTCGGGCAGTTTTTCCAGAAGCCTGCTGCACATTTTTCCTTCAAAGCTGTCCGGAAGAAGCGCAATGGCTTCTTTAAGAGGCCGTTCCAGTTCATTCACCCTGTTTTGCTGCATAAGCAGGTTCACCTCTTGCATGAGGACAGCCTGTTTGACTTCCGGAAGCAGCCCGTCCTTCTTCAGGTAGCTGTCCATGATGGAAAGGGCTTCGTCAGGCTTTTGCTCCGCCAGGATGTGGACGTTTTTCTGCCGGAACGTATCGGCCAATTCCTCTCTCTGGGTATTGAGCAGCTCTTTCCTGTTCAGTTTGGCGCGGATGCCGGAAGCATCCTGCGGATCCAGTTTCGCCAGTTCTTCCAGAGCCGGCTTATAGAAGGTGCGGATGCTGGACTGGGGAACCGTGTTCAGCAGCTGGACCAGGGCGTCCCGGCGCTCTTGCTCTGTAAGCTGTCCCGCCAGTTTGGCCGTCAGGGCCTGCTGCGTTTTGAGGGCTTCCGCCGCCTTTTCCGTATCCTGCATGACCTGGTCCGGATTGGAGTAGCCTACGACGGTATGGACGGGGCGCCCCTGGGCGTCCGCAAACACCAGCGTGGGGAATCCGGTGATGCCGTAGGATTTCTTGTAGGTTTCCAGAGAAGCTTTTGTCTGTTCGTCCTGCTGCTTTTTACGCGGGTAGTCCAGTTCCACGGGAATGAAGGAGCGGGCGATGTCTTCCTGCACCTTGGGGAGGGAAAGGGCCTGCTTTTTCTGCATGATGCAGGCTCCGCACCAGTCGGAACCGGTGAATTCCAGCATCACGCCCTTTTTCCGGGCGGCGGCCTGCTGCATGGCCTCTGCGGGGTTGGTGCTCCAGGCTTCGGAAGCTCCGGCGACTCCGGCAAGGAGCGCGGCCACGAGGGGTAATATGAGTGTTTTCATAATATGGAGATGATTGTTACATGGGGGGCAGCGGAGAATGGGCGGGAGGAACCCACATGTTCCCGGAAGAGGATCCGTCCGAATCTCCCGTGTGTGTGGGCGTTTCAATTTGCGGCTTCCCGGCGGGCGGGTCCAGGTCCTCCACCACCACTTTCTTTTTGGGGGGCTGTGGAGCGGGGGAGGGAGCCGGAGCCGGAGAAGGCGCCCGGCGGATCACGGGGGCCTGAAGGGAGGCGTCCGTCTGGTTCATGGCCGTGATGTTCAGGGGGTCGCCGTAGGCCAGCATTTCCCGGATGTCGTCCGGGAGGTCTCCGGCCGGAATGGAGGTGCTCCCCTGTTCGTGCATGATGCGCACGAATTCATTTTCCACGCGGGTGATTTCCACGTTCAGGTAGGTTTTGCCGGAATGGGATGTTCTGAGGATGTCGAACTTGCGGCCGCGGGCCTTGGCCCTGGCGTCCTGGCGGTAGCGTTCAAAGTAGGAGCGGATTTCCCCCCGGATGCCGGCCACGCGCATTTTCTCCTTCTCAATGGACTTCTGCGTCTCTTCCAGATCGGATGCCGTATGTTCAAAAATGTCCAGCAGGCCGAGGAGCTGTTCCTTGGGGGCGGTCCTGTTCCGTATTTCCATGAGCTGTACCTGCTTTTTCAGGAGCTGGGAGTGATTGGCCTCCAGCGCCTCCCGCGCGTCTTTGACCGGGTCCGGAAGCTGGGAGAATTTTTCATAAACGATGTAGCCGGCCCCGATGACGATGAGGGCGAACAGCCCAAGGCACAGATTCCAGAAAAGGGCGTCTCCCCTGGCTTTCCGTTCGGCGTCTTCCTGCCGGGTCGATTCTTCTTCCGCGGCGTGTTCGGACACAACGTCCAGGGAGGTTTTCAGGCGTTTTTTAGCCGCAGGGGCGGAGGTTCCGTCCTTGTGTTCTTCGCCGTTCTCCCTGGGGGCGAAGCGGGTTTCGTCTTCGGAAGGAGGGAGGGCCTCGTCGGACGGCTGCTTGGGGGAAGGTGAGTCAGTCATGGGTTGCGTGGGGTGGGGTTAATCTACCGGGTGGGACTGCTTGAATTCGGCCAGTTTGGCGGCATACGCGTTATACTGGTATTGCAGGGCGTGGAACTCCTGCTTGCGCTGAGCCAGCGTCTTGCGCATGTCTTCAATGTCAAAGCACAGGTGCTCGAAGTCGCGGCGCTTGGAGGGCAGAATGTCAATATCCTTCACCGTGAAAGGCGTGGTGACTTTTCCCGGGGTGGAAAGCCGTTTTTGAAGATTGTAGTTCACGCGGGCGTCGTGGGATTCCGCGCGGCTGATTTCCTGGTCTATCTGGGCCAGGGCGTCCTTCGCCTGCTGGAGCTGGGCCTGGAGCTGCTGGTGTTCCGAGGAGGAATTTCCCGTAATAAAGGAGGTAAGGGCTTCATTCGTACCGCTGTCGCACGAGGTGAGGGCCAGCGCAAGGGCCAGCGCCGGACAGGTACGCCTGGTGAATCGCACGATATTGAACATGCCGGGGATTATGAACATTAACGGGGGGGAAAGTCAAACTGTTCATGCGCCCTGCGGAACAATGATTTTTCTCGCATAAAACGCGCATGCGGCTACAATGCCCGCGGCATGATGCAATTATCGGAGATTGGAGGCCACCTGACGGCCAGAACGGGTATTGATGATTTGATGGAGGATTTGTTCAAGGCCCTCCATTCGGAGGAAACAGGCCTGTGCCAGTTGAACGGTGGGAGCCCCGCCGTCATTCCTGAGGTGACGGAACTCTGGCGCCGCAGCATGGCGGAGCTGGTGCGGAATGGAAAGTTTGACGTGCTGGTGGGCCATTACGCCCATCCGGGCGGTGACCCCGCCTTCATTCGCGCGCTGGTCCGTTTTCTCAATGAACGCTGCGGCTGGAACCTGGCGCCGGAGAACGTGGCGATCACCCAGGGCGGCCAGATGGCCTGCTTCACGCTGTTCAACATGCTCGCGGGGCCTTGCCCGGGCGGAGGCATGCGTGAAATCCTTTTTCCGCTGTGCCCGGATTATGTGGGCTACCAGTCCCAGTCCCTGTGCGGGGGCGTGATGTTCCGGGGCATCCGGCCCGGCATCCGCATGCTGGACGGCCATACGTTCAAGTACGTGATTGACTTTGACCGCCTGGACATACGCCCGGAAACGGCCGCCGTCTGCATGTCCCGCCCTACGAACCCCACCGGCAACGTGGTGACGGATGAGGAGCTGGACCGCCTGCGGGAGATGGCGTCCCGCGCCGGGGTGCCCCTGATGATTGACAACGCCTACGGACCGCCGCTGCCCAACATCTGCTTTGTGCCCGTGAAGCCGGCCTGGGATGAAAACATGATCCTGACCATGAGCCTTTCCAAAATCGGTCTGCCCGGCACGCGCACCGGCATCGTGATTGCGCGCCCGGACGTCATCCGGGCCGTGGTCAGCATGGTGACCACCTCCTCCCTGTGCCCGAACAACCTGGGCCAGGCGCTGGTAACGCCCTATCTGGAAGACGGCACGCTGGAGCGCGTCTGCCGTGAAACCCTCACGCCGTTTTACCGCGGACAGGCGGAATTCGCCCTGTCCCTGCTGCCGGAACTCTTCGGAGAATCCATCCCGTGGCGCGTCCACAAGAGTGAAGGCGCCATGTTCCTGTGGCTGTGGTTCGAGGGGCTTCCCATCACGTGCCAGGAACTCTACGAACGGTGCAAGGCCCGGGGATGTTTTGTGAATCCCGGCCACCACTTCTTCTTCGCCCTTCCGGAGGAGGGGGAACCCTGGCCGCACCGGCATGAATGCATCCGCATCAGCTTCACCCAGACGGAGGAACTCCTGCGCAAGGGGCTTTCCATCGTGGCGGACGAGGTGAAGAAGGCCTACTCCCATTCTTAACCTAAATCTGACCCGTAACCATGAACAGCATGACCGGCTTCGGCAGAGCCGTTGCCCAGACAGACCGTTACAACATCCTTGTTGAAATATCAGGCGTAAACCGCAAACAGACGGAAATTGCCGTCAACGTGCCGCGCAGCTATGCGGAATGGGACGCCCCCGTGCGCTCCATCGTCCAGGGGGCCGTATCACGCGGCCGCGTGGGCGTCTCCGTCTCCGTGGAACGGCTGGCGGAAGCGGACGGCTCCCTCCAGCTTGATGAAAACAAGCTGGCCTCCCTCGCGGGGCTGCTGAACCGCGCGGCTGACCTGGCCGGGCAGCCCATGCCCCTCCAGGCGTCCGACTTGCTGCGGCTGGAAATCATCGCTTCCACGGCGGAAGCCGCCCTTTCTCCGGAGGAGGCTTGGCCGGTGGTGGAAGAGGCGCTCAAGGCCGCCCTGAAAGATTTTACCGCCATGCGCGCGGCGGAAGGAGCCAATCTGAAAGCGGACGTGCTGGGCAAGCTGGATACGCTGGAACAATTCCGCCTCAGCATCGCGGAGCACGCCCCTTCCGTGCCCGTCAGGCTGCGGGAAGCCATGCTCAAGCGTCTGGCGGAGGCCGACCTGTCCGTTTCTGCGGACGATGAACGCATCATCCGGGAAGTGGCCCTGTTTGCGGACAAGTGCGACATTTCCGAGGAAATCACCCGCCTTTCCTCCCATTTTGACCAGTTCCGCACCTTGTGCGGTTCGTCCGCGCCCGCGGGCAGGCCCCTGGACTTCCTCTGCCAGGAAATCTTCCGGGAATTCAACACCATCGGCGCCAAGGCGAACGACTCCACGCTGGCCCATCTGGTGGTGGCGGCCAAGACGGAGCTGGAAAAAATCAGGGAACAGGTTCAGAACATCGAATAACAGCCATGAAACAGCCATTGGGAACTTTGCTGGTGGTGTCCGGGCCTTCCGGTTCCGGGAAAACGACCTTGTGCCGCCGCGCGACGGAAAACGGGCTGTGCGTGTACAGCATCTCCTGCACGACGCGCCGTCCCAGGTCCGGGGAAGTTGACGGGGTGGACTACCACTTCCTGACTGCCGCCGAATTCGCCGCCAGGGTGGAGCGGGGGGACTTTCTGGAATATGCGGAGGTGCACGGCAACCGTTACGGCACGCTGAAGGCGGACATCCTGAATCTTCTGGAACAGGGGAAAAACGTGGTGATGGACATAGACGTGCAGGGGGCGGAGCAGATCCGCGCCTGCGTGGACGGCATTCTTCCCAAATGCTATACGGACGTCTACATCTACGTGCCTCAGGAAGAGCTGAGAAACCGCCTTTGCGGCCGCCAGACGGATGAAGACGAGGTGATCTCCCTGCGCCTGCGCAATGCCGCGCGGGAGGACGCCTGCCTGCCCCGGTACCAGTATTGCCTGGTTTCCTCAGACCGGGAAACGGACTACGCCGCCTTTGCCGCCCTGCTCAAGTGCCAGTCCATGCGCGTGGCGCTGATGAGGGAGTAGGACTCCCGGGTGCTGGATTTTTAAGGGGCTGTCTTTCTTTTTACAGGAGAGACAGCCCCAAATAATGAAATGGGTCCACATCTGAATCACCACGGAAGGTAAAATGTACCGTGGGATCAGGCTCCGGATTCCGGATTTGCCGGACCAGCTCAACATTGATAGATACTTCTCACTGAGAATGTTCAAGAGTGGGATTGTATTGGAAGGCCATGTCAAAAAACCTAACTCAACCATTGTTGATGATCCTCGAAAACCTCACAAGGAGAATTATTCCGTCTCCTTCACTTTTAAGGAGGCTCCCAATTCCCGTAAACGCCCTGAATATGACGACGACAAAAACAACGATTTTTCTGGTCAGCCTTGCGGTATCGGTTTCGTGACTCTGGTATCAGATGACGGTTGCACTATTTCCATTACGGACGATAAGGGAAAAAAACAGGAATGGCTGAAAGAAAGCGGCAAAGGTCATGATATTTCCAAGGGAAGAAGGGATTATCCCCACATTTTGATGCCCGGCACCCATACGTTTGACATTGAATATTCCCAGACCTATTACAATCCGGCTCCGGGGAAAAAAGATCTAGACGGAATTACCCTTTTCGTCACTCCTGTTGTGGTGGACATTTCCGTGCGGAAGCAAAATGCGCCTACGGAGAACAGTAGAGTATTGCTGATTAAGGGAGAATGCATAGAAATGGCGTTGAATAAGGATATGCTGGGACAAAAAAGCAAATTTAAAGATATTATCACATGGGAAATATGCCGGCTTCGAGCATCAAAGACACTTAATTTTGAAACCCAATGGGTTGAAGTTGGAAATGGAACAACATGTACCTACCAGTGCAATACTCCGGGAATTTACCGTGTGCGTTCTAAAATCAATGGTAAAATTTTTACATATACTCGGCGGGAAGATGCGTATGGTGGAAAAAAATCTCCTTTTTTGTGTAGGGGAGACCCGGATTGCGTAGGGGTAGTCAACAGTCAGCATGAGAAAAACCTTATTAATAGTGCCATCGCAGATTTGATGAAAAAGACTTATGCCAAATTGACCCCGTGGTATGATTTTGACAAATTGGAAGATGTTTTCCGTAACGCTTCTCCTCCATTGGATACCGCAACAAAACAGCTTTATACGGAAGCGGCTCTTCTTAAAAAAGAAGTAAAGAATTACGGGCATAATGCCTTTGGAATGAATAATTTTTATAATCAGAGCAAATGTAATATATTTGTATTTTACCACTGCCATTCCTGTGGTATTGATATTCCTACCTTCACCATCAACCTCGTCCAATCACGGGCCCCCATAGTTGCAGAATGGATATCACCAAATACAACAATAAAAGGGTGGAAATGGTTCAAGGCTTCCACTGTTTTACCTGAGCCTGGATGGCTTTGTTTCGATGATGCCCACTGTGCTATTATAGACTATGACGGTGCAGGAATTAGTGGCGGAGTTTCTGATAACAATAAAATTCTATATTTAATATTCCCGAATTATTTTAGAAAACATGAATAAACTATTATCTTATTTCTTGCTGAGCCTGCTTTCCTTTCCGGCTTTTTCCAATAATCAGGAGAGTCCGGATTATTGGAAAAAAATAAAAATTGTTCAGCAACAGAAAAGTCAATGCATCAAGGAGAAGCAATGGAAGGCCGCGGCAAAGGCGGATGCCGAATGCCGTCAGCTTATTCTTAAGAATATTCCCTTTATCTTCAATGATCTTTCCCGGTTTTCCAGGGTGGAGCTTACACAGATGGCTGACTACATCAGAAAATTTCCGGATGAAGACTATTTGCAGGCAGTTCAAGAACTGGCCAGGCGTGCAAAAGCCACGGATCCGCTTCATCAAGGTTTTCTTGAAAAAATCATTTTTGATCCTTTTGAAGGTCCCAGGGACAATTTTTTCGCCCTGAATTGGAGAGACCGGCAAATCAGAGATATTTGTAAGGAGCTGGACTCCAAACTATCTCCGAACAGCCCCTCCCGGAAACAGATCGCGGACATTCTCAACGGCCAGCAGTTCCAGGCGATGATTGCCGAGGGATTGGAAGGCGCAACCCTCCGCATGCCCTCCCGATTATCCAGAGAGGGTTATGATCCCCTATTCCGTGACAAACACGCGGGCGCTTCTGAAAAACAGCAACGTCAAGTCATCCTGGACCTTCAAAAGGCATGGAATGCCGCGTGCGCCCTTACGCTGGCCATGGATGGGGAAAAAGATATGTCCAAGACAGTTGACGCCTGGAAAGCCGCTATTAACGCCGGTCAGAACGTGATGTCCCTTCAGCCACCCGCCTCAGAGAAGGAACAGCAGGCTTTGGGCCAATTCTTTTATAAATCAGTATTTCTTCAGTACAGTAACTTGTCACCTGTGATTCACCAGCCTGATTCCCTGTATGTGCGGGTAAGTGAAAAGCTTGCTTCGTTAACAGAAAAGAAGGAATTCACGCCCCTGATTGAGACCATTCTTTCTTTTTTCCATACGATGGCCCAGCCGGATTCCTACTTGAATGAGGAGGCACTTTATCTTCATTCAGAACCCATGCGTCAGAAGATACGGAAAGAACGCCTTTCCTGTGATCCGGATGAATCCTGACTTTTTACACGGAAGAGCGGATTGCCCGCCGGGAAGCCTTTTCCGCAGAATCGTCTTTTCTACTTGAGCGGGTACAGCCAGCCGACGGTGCAGGTGAAGATGATCCACAGAAGAATGTTGAGGGGCAGCCCTACTTTCACGAAGTCCTTGAATTTGTAGCCGCCTGCGTTGTACACGTAGGTGTTGGTCTGGTAGCCGATGGGGGTGGAGAAGCTGGCGCTGGCGCCGAACATGACGGCCAGGATGAAGGGGATGGGGTTGGCGTCGAATTGCAGGGCCATTTCATAGGCCAGCGGTCCCATGACGGCGGCTACGGCATTGTTGGAAATCATTTCCGTCAGGATGGAGCAGATCAGGTAGAGGCCGGAGATGGCGACCAGGCAGCCCATGGGGCCTATGTTGTCCACCACGCCGAAGGCGATGGCCTTGGCTAATCCGGTCTTGCTCATGGCTTCCCCCACGCACAGCATGCCCAGAATCAGGAAGATGATGCCCCAGTCCACCGCCTGGTAGGCTTCCTTCGGCTTGACGCAGCCGGAGATGACGACGATCAGGGCGCCGATGAACGCGAGGTAGAAGGGGTTGAAGCGCGCGAAGAACTTGAAGAATTCCCCGTACTGCTCAAAGGAGCCCAGCAGCCCGATGAAGATGAACAGCCCCATGGCCAGGATGGCCCAGCCCTGCTTGCTGCGGTTGTGCGCGTCCGCGGGGCGCTGGCTCAGGGGAATGATGCGCTGCTTGGTCAGGATGCGGTTCATCCCTTCCTGCGGGCCTTCCAGCAGCAGGGTGTCCCCGGCGGCCAGCTTGGTATCCGGCCCCATGTCCGTGATGTTCTTGCCCTGCCTGTGGATGGCGAGCACAAAAATGTTGAACCGCTGGCGCAGCTTGAGTTCGGACAGGGACAGTCCGGCGAATTCGGAATTGTTGGCAATCATGCCTTCCACGATTTGCACGTCGCGCTGTTCCAGCGTTTCCAGTCCGCGGCTGTCGTCCCAGCCCAGGTCCACGCCCCTGGCCTCCCGGACCTGGTTGACTTTTCTGGCATTGCACAGGAAGAGGATGCGGTCGCCCTCCTCCAGGTTGATGTGTTGCAGTTCCTCCTGCATGGAGAAGCCCTTGCGGCGCACTTCCACGATTTTGGTGCCCAGCAGTTCGGACTGCATGAGGCTGACGGGAGTGGCGCCGATGTGCGGGGAGTCCGCGGGGATTCTGACCTGGAGCAGGAAGTCGCGCTGGATGCCGCCGGGGAGCATGGTGGACAGGGTGGGGCGGGACGGGAGCCATTTGCGGCCAAAGGTCCAGAGATAGAGCAGCCCCGCCGCCGCGTAAATGAGCCCCATGGGCGTTACCGTGAACATCTGGATGCCTTCATAGCCCAGTTTCTGCACCTGGCCCAGCACGACCACGTTGGTGGAGGTGCCCACCACGGAGCAGGTGCCGCCCAGGATGGTGGCGTAGGAGAGGGGAATGAGGAGTTTGGAGGCCGCGATGTTGTGGTCCCGGCAGAAGGCCAGCACAATGGGCATCAGGATGACGACCACCGGGGTGTTGTTGACGAAGGGGGAGACCATGAACGCCCCCAGCGTGATGACCAGCAGCGCGGTCAGCTCCCGGCCTTTGGCTACCTTGTTGAAAAGCTTGGAGAGGTCCCCGATCAGCCCCGTCCTTTCCAGGGAGGCGCTCAGGATGAACATGCAGACCACCGTCAGCGGGCCGCTGTTGGCAAAGCTGGACAGCACGTCCCGCGTGCTCAGTATCCCCGTGAGCATGAGTACGGCGGTTCCTGCCAGGGCCGTGATTTCCACGGGCATCCATTCCTTGATGAAGCAGATGAACAGGAGTAGCAGCAGGATGCCCACAATCCATTGCTGGGTGGCCGCTGATTCCAGCCAGCCCATGACGGAGGCGGAGTTGATGTTGAGAAGAGAAAGCATGTACTGAAAGTTGAAGGTGCAGGGAAAGGGACCAACTCTCCTACTTTCCCGGCCTCTTTCTGTCAAGCCGCAATAATTTTCCGGAAAGGGTTTGAAAAGGCGGCTGCGCTTTTTTATGGTGGCGGCGCCGCATGGATTCCCCCATAGTAACAAGGTTCGCCCCCAGCCCTACGGGCCGTCTCCATCTGGGGCATGCCCTGGCCGCGTGGGAGGCCCGTTCCCTGGCGGACCGTTTTTCCGGAAGGTGCGTGCTGAGGATGGAAGACATCGACCGGACGCGGTGCCGTCCGGAGTTTGTAGGGGGCATCCTGGAAGACCTGGACTGGCTGGGCATTCGCTTTGACGGGCCGATGATGGTCCAGTCTTCACGCTTCAGCGCTTATGAACATGCCCTCCAGGCGTTGAAGGACCGCGGGGTGCTGTACCCCTGTTTCTGCACGCGCCGGGAGATTGCGGAGGAGGTGGCCGCCATGGGCGGCGCGCCGCAGGGCGGCCGCGTGGACGTTTATCCGGGAACCTGCCGCCTGCTTGACAAGGGGCGCCGGAAGGAGCTTCTCAAATCCGGCAAGCCCTTTTCGTGGCGGCTGGACTGCCACGCCGCGGCGCGGATTACGGGCCCCCTGCTGTGGCGGGACATGCGGTCCGGAGACCAGGTCTGCCGCCCGGAGGAACTGGGGGACGTGATTCTGGGCCGCAAGGATTGTGCGGCCAGCTACCATATTGCCGTGGTGGTGGATGATGCGGCCCAGGGCGTCACCCATGTGAGCCGTGGTGAGGATTTGTTCCCTGTGACCGGCATTCACCGGACGCTCCAGGCCCTGCTGGGGCTTCCAGTGCCGCAGTGGTACCATCACCGGCTGGTGAAGGACGCCTCCGGCAAGCGGCTTGCCAAGAGGGACCGGAGCCTGAGCCTTCAGGAGATGCGTGCCGCGGGGATGCGTCCGGAAGACGTGTTCCGCCTGATGCGGGAGAGTTAGGGGATGTTCATTCCCGTATTTCCGGAGTATCTTCTTGGCGTCTTCGGCGGCTTCCGTCAGGAAGGCCGGGTTCGGGAGTCCGGTTGCGTTTTTTCCGCGGTGGGGCGGCTTCCGCGTTTTCCGATGCAGAGAAGGCATGCCCAGGCCGCCGCCATGGTTAGCAGAAGAAGGGCACAGAAGGTCACCAGCAGATTCAGGTGACCCAGCGGGATAATCCATGCGGGCGGCATGATTGCCGTTCCCGCCAGTACCTGGGGAAGCCAGTTGAGGGCAGCCTGGGAAAGCTGGGTGATAAGCGTGAAGGCCAGCCCAGCGGCCAGCGTGAGACGCACCGCCGGAAGAACCGGGCGGAAGGTTTCACGGACGTTTTTTTTCATGGCCCATGCCGTTCCGGCGAACAGGACCGCAAGGAGCAGGGGGGCCAGCAGCGCTGCGGAAGGAATGCTGTTCCAGTAGTTCCACGCACAGAGGGGGGAGACGGCCACCAGGAGGCCGGCGATTTTAATCAGGAGGCCCCGGTGTGGCGGGGCGGGTGCCGCAGCGTGGTTCATTTCCGTTAATCGGGCCAGACGTTGCCGGGCGTGCTGCCCTGGGTGATGACGACTTCCTGGCCTATTTTCAGGGTGAAGTTGGGCGTTACTTCCTGCTGGACTTCCACGAGTTCGTTCGTGTCCTTGAGCTTGACGCGCACGCGGATCATTTTGGTGGCCTCCACCCTGCCGTCCACGATGGAGCCGGTGGCGGAAGCCAGTTTGGAGGTGCCCATGCCGATGATGCCGGGCGTCATCGCTTCCGCCGCCGTGCCCGCCATGTTGGCGAAGGTGCCGTCATCCGCGGAGGTCAGCACGTTGATTTCCTTGATGCGGACCACGTTGCCCAGCTTGATGGTCGTCACCTTCCCGGTGGCGATTTCCAGAGTGCTTTTTTGAGTGCAGGAGAAGAAGGTGGGGAGAATGAGAAAAACGGGAATGAATTTAAGCAGATTCATGATACACGTATGTTACTACGTTGGGAAAAGGAGGCGTTTTTCAGTGTGCGGGCAGAATTGTGTACGTGGCCAGGTACAGCAGCAGATGGAGGGAGGCGAGGGCCAGCACCTTGTTCATGCGTTTGTCCGCAGGCGTTTTGCGGATCAGGAGCATCAGGTAGCCGCCGAAGAGGATGGCGGGAATCCACATCCACCACGTATGGGAGAGGTTCAGGTGCAGGGCCCGGCTGGACGTGGGCAGCGTGATGTAGGCCGCCAGGATGAAGGCCTGGGCCATGGCGCGCGCTTTTCCCTCCCCCAGCCGCACGGCCAGCGTGCGCTTGCCCGTGGTGAGGTCTTCCTTTCTGTCGCGGATGTTGTTGACGGCTATCATGACGGCGCACAGAAGGCCGCACTGAATGCCCACCACGATGCCGGCGTTGTACACCGCCAGGGATTCCACCAGCGTGCCGGGGACGACCGGAGCCGTGCCTATCTGCACCAGGATGGTTCCCAGGACGGCCACCAGGCCGAAGAAGAGGATGACGAATATTTCCCCCAGACCCTTGTAGGCCAGCGGCCATGGTCCCCCCGTGTAGCCGTAGGTGAAGTAGAGGGACGGAATGCCGATGGCGATGATGGGCCAGCCGCGCAGCTCAATGAGGGGGAGCGCCAGCAGGCACGCGCCCAGCAGGAAGGCGAGGCCGATGATCATGACCGTTCCGTGGGAGAGCGCTCCGCTGGCCGTCATGCGCACGGGGCCGGTGCGCCGTTCCGTATCGGCGTGCTTGGCGTGGTCAATGGCGTCATTGAAAAAATTGCAGGCAATCTGGAGGCAGAGGCAGGAGGCAAGCGTCAGGAGGGCCAGGGCCGCGTTCCAGTTTCCGGTCAGTTTCTGCACCACCATGCAGCCTGCCCATACCGGAATGAGGGAGGCGGTGAGTGTTTTGGGGCGTGCCGCCAGAAAGGCGGAAGTAATGATGTTCATGAGAGAGCGGAAAGAAAGGCTCCGGAATCAGCGGAGAATAGGGCCGAGGTGGCGGAGGGTTTCCTTGATGAGGGAGACGTGCCACTGGCCGGGCGCCGTCTCTTTTTCCCCCAGGTAGCCGTACACCAGGCAGGAGCCGAGCTGGGAGTAAAGCAGGCGGGAGACGGGCCCCATGGGTCCCATGCCCATGACGGCAATCGGCCCCTTGGGTTTGGTGAAAAGCTGCACGCCCGTCTGGATGTCCGAGGCGAGGCACGGGGTGAACGCGAATTTGACGATGTCCGCCTTGTGGGCGCGCGCCCGTTTTTCCAGTTCGCGCAGGTAGTCCACGCCCGGCGTGATTTGGAAGTCATGGGTGGAGCCGATGACGATGACATCCCGTGCTCCCGCTTCCATGATTAGTTCCCTGGCATGCCGCATGGCCTTGATTTCAATGTCCATGGCGGTGGCGTACGGCATGTAGGCACGGATCAGGGCAAAGCGCTCCTCTTCCGGAATGCGGCGCAGGCCGCCTTCTTCATGGCAGCGTACAGTGACCAGCAGGGGCATCTCCGGCCTGAACTCCATGACCTGCTCCGTCGTGAGTTCCGGGGGAAGGGCATCCACGCGCAGTTCCACCCAGTCGCACTGGTCTGTTAAATCTTTTCCTTTCAGCGTTTTCCACAACTCCCATGAGGTGACGGACGCAACGATTTTCGGCGGATAGGTCTGATGTTCACGTACAATCTGCTGCATACATCCTACTATTCCAGTAAAGAAAGGAAGGTCAATCTTCTATTGAGGTGTTCCTCCTCATTTTGCGTCCGTATTATGTCAGTTCCCCAGCCTTGTTCCTTCCGGAGCTGTTTGCCTTAATCCTGTGCCAATCCTATTGTGCGGCTCCCCTGCGAATGGCTTGCGGGGCGCCAACGCCGGCAGCCATTCAGCTATCCGGACAAGATTGTTTCATAAGGTTCCGTTTTCTTTTCCGGCGGAGGGCGTTATTTTTCAATCTCCAGATGTTAAGAACATATTGAGAAGGGAGGGCAGGCTTGAAAAAGGCGGCCTGACGGCGTTACGTAAAAATCTGTGAATATGTTTTGGTCAGCGTTACTGCGAATGGGGCGGAATCCTTTCTGGGCGGCTTTGGATGTCGTGCTGGTGGTAAAGACGGAGGAAGGGGCGTCCGGCCATCCGGAATGGTCCTGGAAAGCGTATGTTCCGCATGGCGTTCCGGTTCATGAACTGGTTCCCGTAGACGTTCCTTCTCCGGGAGGGGACCGGGATGGGGCCTCTCTCCGGGCGGAGAGGCGGAAAGCGGCCCGGGTGCTGGGGCACCAGGCGGCTTTGGCTCTTGCTTCTTCCCGTAATTTCACCCGTTTCATGGTCGTGGAGGAAAATTGCCGTTTCAGGCTCCCGGTAACGGGCACCATGGCGCGGATGCTTGGGCAGTTGCTGAATGGATGCCGGGAAAGAACAGCCTTGTTTTTAAGTGAACCGCATCTTTCTCCCCATATTGCCTGCTCCGTGGCGAATGGGGAAAAGTCCGCTCTATTGCGCGTATCGGATATGGCTGCCTCCGGAGCGTATGTGATGAACCTTTCTTTATGTGACCGTGTTCTTCCGGCGCTTCCATCTGGTCAGCGGGTCTGGCCATGGCTGAGGTATTATGGTTCCCTGGAAGAATGGTTTGCCCGGTATTTGGGCCGCTACGGGGATTTATATGCCCTTTCCCCGGCGCCTGTTTCCTGCGGGGTGGGAGCGCCCATGCCCGCCCTCTGCAAATCCATGGGACACTTCAATAACGCACGTACCAAATATACGGATCTGTCCTATCTGGTAAATCCGGCGATCAACTCATGGCGCTGGCTGAAAAGCCTGAACCTTTTTGCCGGAAAGAAGGGGCTTCCGTGAAACCGCTGGAAAGCGCCTTGTGCCGGCAACGCCATGTTTCCGGTTGCGGAGCGGAACGCTTTCGTCATTGGGACCGTCGTTTTCCGGAAAACAAGAGCCCCGGACCGCAGAACGGCCCGGGGCGTCTCCCTTCATGGATGAAGAGAGGGTGTTAATGGTGCATGCGGCCTAGTTGGCCCCTTCGTCGCACAGGATTTTGACGAAGCCTTCTTCCTGGAGACGGGTGGCGCCGCAGGCGAACTTGGCGCGGATCTGGAGGGCTTCCTCCATGTCGTCGCGTACGGAAAGCTTCACCTTGAAGTCGTTCCAGATGCCGAACTGCGCCTTGCTCTTCACCCAGGCCAGGCAGGAACGGGTGCCGTCCTCCGCCTTCGGAAGCCGCTGGGTACGGATGAACTTGAAGCCCATGAAGGTGTCTATCTTGCCTTCCACCAGGGCTTTCACGTTGTTGAAGTCATAACTGCTGACCTCCGTTTCCCGCAGCAGGCTCATGATCTGGGAGCTGGTCACCGCAATGACGAGCTGGTCGCCGAACTGGGGGGCATCCTGGTTCCATGCCTCGTTTTCCTCAAAGAGCTGGAGGGCCGCGCGCAGCTTGGCTACCGTGAGGTTGCTTGCGCCCTTGGTCCCGCTGTCCACGTGGTCCACGGCGATCTGCTGGCTTTCCTTGAACGGAACGGCGGTCATGCCGTCTTCCCCCACGTAATTCGTGTCCAGGAAGGCGGAGATCATCACGTCGTCCATGCGGCGCCCTGCGGCGGCCTGGAGTCCTTCAATCGTCTTGCTGACGGGAAGGTCCATGTCGCCCAGGCGGGTAGCGTCGAATTCGTCGTAGCCGATGGCCTTGGTGAAGGTGCGCGGACGCATGGAACGGCGCGTGGTGGGCGCCTCGTTCAGAACGGTCTGGCCCACGCGGGTGGTTTTTTCCGTGAAATCCAGAACGCCGAATTGGTCCAGAAAGACCACCTTGCCGCTCAAGTCGCGCATGACGCTGACGTACTTGTCCAGGCGGGAAGCGTGCTGCTGGAGCAGGGTGCCCCATTTCCTGGTGTATTTTACCTGATAATTGTCGCTGATTGTTACTGCCATGATTGCAAATGTAATGATGTTTGAATGCGGGAACGGCAACTTGGATTATCGGGTCCGGAATAACCGGAACGGTCCTGCCGCGGTGGGATGCGGCCATGTCCCTTGCGGGATTGCGGGCCGGTCCCGTCCAGCGCCAACGGGTATGGGCCACCTGCAAAAAAAACGCACCACGGCGAAACCGTGATGCGCTGGGTAAAAGGAATGAAAGGCGCTGCCTTTCCGCTGTTAAAGAATGATCGGGTGCGGGCGGGTGGCGTGGTCCGGGCCGAAGAGGGCCAGCATGCGGCCCGTCTGCCCCTTCTCCACGCGGTAGGAGTAGAAGCGCTTGGTATCCGCCGCCGTGTCCAGTCCTGAATCGTGAATCTGGTCTTCCGGCACCCCTTCCTCAACGAGCTGGGCCTTGATGGCCGTGGGGATGTCTTCCTCATAATGGGGGGGACGGATGCAGGGGGAGATGACGGCAATCAGGTTGGCAGGGTCCACCCCCAGGTATTTCTTCATGGACTTGATGGTGTTGGAAACGATGTTGCCGGCGGTTCCAGCCTTGCCTGAGTGAATCAGGGAGCGGTGGCAGTTTTCCTTGTCGTACAGCCAGACGGCGGCGCAGTCCGCCACGTAAATGGCAAGCACGCAGTCGGAAACTCCGGAGCAGATCAGGCTGTCCACGCCTTCCACGGGATAGTTGGAGCCGATGTCCCCCACCAGGGCCACCCTGGTGCCGTGCACCTGTTCGGCGCGGCGCAGGTCCTTCCACCGCCAGCCCAGGGCCTCCACTTCCGCCTTGTGGTACGGTTCCAGCCGTTCCAGCACGGTTTCGCGGTCTCCGGTTACGTCCACCCCCGGGATTCTTTCAATAAACTGGACGATTTCCCCAGGATAGGACTGGATGGGCTTCAAGAATGCAGGCGTTTCCATAATTGATGGATCAATAGATGTCGTTGGGCACATCTTGTCGTTTTGTATTACCTAGTCGAGCAAAATCTAGCGCAAAATGTCACGGACGCCGCCCGGTGACTGAGAAAAGGTTTTTTTCCGCGTTTCCGGAGTGATATGAGCAATTCATGCTGCGCAGATATTCTTTGCTTTCCACTTTTTTCGCGGGGATGGCCGCCATGGTCCTTTCCCTGGCTCCTTCATTTTCCCAGGCCGTACCGGATGCCGGGCAACTGCTGAAAAGGGTTCGCCAGGGGGCGACCCTCCAGGAGAACAAGGACATCAAGGGGCAAATACGCAAACGCAGCGTGAAAGTTCCCTTTTCCATGAGCTTGCGCGGCAACCTCATTGCCTTCCAGTACCAGTTGAATAACGTCTGGAACAGGTTTGACCTGAAATTCAAGGACCGCGGCCAGGAAATCCTTTCCTGGAAGGACGGGAAAGCAGGCGTTCTGCCGGTCGCCCAGTACGCGGTGCCCATCGCGGGGACGGACGTGACGTATGAGGACCTCTCCATGCGCTACCTGTACTGGCCCCAGGCCAAAATCGTCCGGGACGACGCGGCGAGCACGGTGAAGGGCCGGGACTGCTGGATTGTCCAGATTCCGAACCCGAACCCCAAGGTCGGGCAATATGCCTGGGTGCGCGTCTGGATTGACAAGGAAAACGGAGCCATGTGGCAGGTGGACGGCATTGACGGCCGCGGGGAACTGGCTAAAAGGTTCATGATTGATTCCGTGATGAAGCTGAAGGACGGCTCCTGGTTTTTCAAACGGATGAAGGTGGAGGTTCGGGACCCCTCCAATCCCCGCAGAACGGTATCTGTCAGCTATATCGACATGGACAGTCCGGAATAATCCCCCGCCTCGTTCCCGCGGGCGCCCTTCCCAGGGAGGGGAAGCCTCCTTCTTTTTCATGCCGCACGGATGGATGATTTAGGACGTGACAAGAAGGCGGGATGGGCGTACATCCTCCAAAAACCTGTTATGAAGAAACGTTTATTCCTTGCATGTGCCCTGGCGCTCGGGCTGTCCGCCTGTTCCCAGCATCAGGAGCAGCCGGTGGAGTCCGGCGCTCCGGTGAAGACCTCCCTTTCTCCCGTGACCGCTCCGGGGAAGAAGCCGGACCGCCCCGCCGTGAAGCTGCCCCCCAAGTCCGTGCAGGTGCCGTCCGTGAGCCCGTCCTACAACAACACCCCACTTTCCCCCCGCATTCCGGGAGTGACGGTCAGCCGCGTGGCCGTGCCGGACAAAGTGGTGGCCCTCACCTTTGACGACGGTCCCCACGGGACGCTGACCCCCAGGGTGCTGGACATCCTGCGGGACAACAATGTCAAGGGAACCTTCTTCATGCAGGGCTGCAACGTGAAAGCCCATCCCCAGGTAGTGCGCCGCATGGTCAGTGAAGGCCATGAAGTGGGCAACCATACGTGGAACCACGCCTACCTGAGCAAGGTATCCCGCGAAAAGGCGGAATCCCAGCTCCAGAGCACCAATGAAGCCATCCGCAACGCCTGCGGCATTGTTCCCGTGGTCATGCGCCCCCCCGGAGGCTACACGAACGCCGGCGTAGCTTCCTGGGCCCGCCAGCGCTTCGGCTTCACCACCATCATGTGGGACGTGGACACGAATGACTGGCGCAAGCCCGGCTCCTCCGTGGTGGCCGCCCGCGCCGTAAACGGCGCCAAGCCCGGCTCCATCATCCTGGTGCATGACATCCACGCCTCCACGGTGGCGGCTGTAGACGCCATTGTGAAAGGGCTGAAAAACCGCGGTTATGAGCTGGTGACCGTTTCCGAGCTCATCCGGCGCGGACGCGCCGCCGCCGGCCATGCTCCTTCCATGCCCGCTTCTCCCGCCGTTCCGGATTCCTCCCCCCTTTCCGCGCCCGTGATCGTCACTCCCGTGGCGCCCGCCCCCGTTCCCGTTGAAACGGTGGCAGGCATGTAATCTCCGGCGTTTCCCCTTTTCCATTCTTCTTTCAACCCGGTTTCCGCAGGGAAACCGGGTTTTTCATGCCCGCGGCGGAGCTCGTTTTCCGGAGGTCCGCAGGGGGTGGCTTCCTCTTAACGGGTACACGCACAGAAGGCTTGACCTGCTGGCGAATTTCTCCACAATCCCTTGCCGTATTACTCACACCCAATCCGGATTGAAATGTCTATGAATCTCCTGGCATCTGCCGACACTCTCCCCGCGGCTGGCGGAATGTCCGCTCCTCTCGCGTTTATTTACGATCTCTTCAACAACCCTCTCTTCATTTTCATTGGCGGTCTGGTATTGCTGGGTGTGTTTTTCTGGTACCTGGGTTCCGACCAGGACAAGGTCAAGCGCAACGCCGGCACGATCTTCATCATCGGCATTGCGTCCTTTTCCCTGTTCTCCCTTTTCCAGCAGGGCTTGAAATACGGCATTGACATTGCCGGGGGCGTCTCCTTCACGCTGAGCGTAGAACCGAACATCGGGGATGACGGCAAGCCCATTCCGCTGACGGACCAGGCCATGGAGCAGGCGTGCGTGATCCTGACGGAACGGCTCAACAGCACCGGAGCCAATGACGTCATCATCCGCCCGAAGAAAAAGGACAACCTGAACCTCATTGAAGTGCAGATTCCCGCCGCGGACCCTGCCAAGCGCGAGGAAACCAAGGCCATCCTGACCAAGGTGGCCAAGCTGCAGATTCTCCCCGTCCATCCGCGCAACAATGAACTGGTGGCGGAAGGCCGCATCCGCGTTCCCGGCTACAGGATGTATGAATACACCTTCAAGAACGGCAAAAACGAGGACGTCACGGAAAAAATCTTCCTGGAAAAACGTGAATCCCTGACGGGCAAGGACATCGTGCGCGCCGGGGTGGACCTGGCCCGTCCCGGCCATGTCAACGTCACCCTGAGCAACGAGGGGGCGGACAAGATGTACAACCTGACTTCCCGCATGCAGCTGGGCCACGACCGCATGGCCATTGTTCTGGATGACGTGGTCAAGAGCGCGCCTACGGTTCAGGCCATTCTTTCAAAAAGCTTTGAAATCAGCGGACTGGATGCGCCCGGCGAGGCGGAGGCCCTGACGAAGGTGCTTTCCAACCCCCTCACCAACAAGCTCAACTTTGAATCCGCCAGCGAAATCTCCGCCTCCCTGGGTCATACGGCTCTCCTTCAGGGGGAATACGCGGGCATCACGGGGCTGATTCTCTGCTTCATCATGATGATCATCTACTACCGCTTTGCCGGTCTGGTGGCTATCATGGGCCTGACGATCAATGCCCTGCTTCTTCTGGGGGCCATGTCCATCTTCGGGTTTGAGCTGACGCTGCCGGGTATTGCCGGTATCGTGCTGACCCTGGGCGTGGCGGTGGACGCGAACGTGCTGATTTACGAACGCCTGAGGGAAGAAAAGGAAATGGGGCGCCCCTTCCGCGTGGCTATCCGCAACTCCTTTGACAAGGCTTTCTCCGCCATCTTTGACTCCAACATCACCTCCCTCATTACCGCCGTCATCCTGTACTGGATGGCCACCGGCACCATCAAGGGCTTTGCCGTTACGCTGACGGTGGGCGTCATCACCTCCATGATCGGGGCGATTCTCGTCACCCGCGTCCTGTTCTACTGGGCGGATACCATCGGCATGATGAAGGACCTTAAATTCCTGAATCTCTTCAAGAAGAAGAGCAACATCAACTTCATGGGCCAGAAGGTCTGGTCCTGCTCCCTGTCCGCCATTCTGCTGCTTATCTGCATCGTGGTGGGGGCCATGAAGGGCAAGGACTGCCTGGGCATGGACTTTACGGGCGGTTCCTCCATCTCCTACCTGGTCAACAAGGGAGACATCTCCTTCCGGGAAGTGGAAGGTGTCGTGAACAAGCTGGCCCTGACCCAGAAAGCCACTGTGCAGGAAGTGGCGGAATCCACGGACAGCAGCAAGGTGAACATCCTGATCAACTTCTCCGACAACGCCCTGGACAAGGCGGCCATCACCACGGCCCTGGACAAGGCGTTCCCCGTGCTGGACAACGCACCATTCAGCGAGGAAACCATCGGGCAGTCCATGGGATACGATACGCTCATCACTTCCGCCTGGGCACTCTTCTTCGGCATTCTGGGCATCATGGTTTACCTGACGGTGCGGTTTGAATGGACCTTCGCCATCGGCGCGGTCATCGCCCTGACGCATGACGTCCTGCTGGTGCTGGGGCTGGTGATCATCAGCGGCACTGAGCTGAACGTCATCCACATCGGCGCGCTGCTGACGGTGGCCGGCTATTCCATCAATGACAAAATCATCGTGTTTGACCGCATTCGCGAATTCCTCCGCTTCTCGGACCCGAATGAAAGCGCGTCCCAAATCATGAATGAAGCCATCAACCAGACGCTTTCCCGCACCATTCTGACCTCCCTTTCCACACTGGCCGTGCTGGTGTGCCTGTACTTCTTCGGCGGCCCTTCCATGGAGGACTTCGCCTGGACGATTTCCGCAGGTATTCTGATCGGCACGTACTCCTCCATTTTCATCGCCTCTCCGGCGGCCCTCCTCTTCTCCCGGAAGCACGGTCTGCATGAGGAAGTCAAGCAGGCCATGAAGGCCGGAGCCTGAGGCGCGGCAGGAAATTGATTCGTTAACTCTGACCGGGGGAGGCCGCATGCCTCCCCCGGTCTGTTTCTTGGTGGAAGGAAGGGGAAGGGTTAAGTAAGTCCGAGAGAGTTTGCTAGGTAAGAGGGGTAAGAGGGGTAAGAGGGGTAATGATGGGAATTCCCTATAATCCCTAAAGTTCCCTATGATTCCTATAACCCCTAATTCCTTTTCCCTTTTCCCTGATAAGAAAAACCCCGCCTGCCGTAAGGCAGACGGGGCCGTCTCTCTGTTTCTGCTATGCGTTTCTGCGGGTGAACTTATTCATCATCCCCTTCTTCCTGGACCGGAGCGGGGGGGAGGGGCATGTCGTTATTGCCGCGGGCTGCCTTCCTGGCTTCCCTGCGTGCGGAACGGCGCGCTTCCAGAGCCTTGGAGGCGTCAGCGTTGAGCTGTGCCATTTCAGCTTCATTCAGCTTGCCGTCCTTGTCGGCGTCATACTTTTCCTCAATCAGGATCCAGCCGGCCGCCATGATGGGGGCGCGGTTGGGATCAAGCTGGGGGCGGGGGCCGTCCGGGCGGTTGCCGCGGGGACCGCGGTCACCGTCTCCGCGGCGTCCTTCACTGCCTCTGCGACCTTCCGGTCCCCTGGGCGCGCGGGGTCCTTCAGCCCTGGGGCCTCCGGGACGGCGCGGGCCATCCATCTTGGGCGCACCCGGTCCCTTGGGACCGCCGGGCGCGGCATGATGCGGGCCGGGCTGGCCGTGATGGGGAGGGATAGCCTGCAATTCTTCCGGGGAAAGCTTGCCGTCGCCGTCCTTGTCAAACTTCTTGATCATGTTGGCAGCGTGGGCTTCCTGGCGGGCTTTCATTTCCTCCATGCGCTTGGCGGCTTCCGGATGGTCCTTGGCCCAGTCCTCCCGCATGGCTTTCTTTTCCTCGTCGGAAAGCTTGCCGTCGCCGTCCTTGTCATACTTCTTAAGCATTTCGGCCTTGCGGGCTTCCTGGCGGGCCTTCATTTCTTCCATGCGCTTGGCGGCTTCCGGATGGTCCTTGAGCCATTCTTCCTGCATGGCCTTTCTTTCCTCCTTGGAAAGCTTGCCGTCGCCGTCCTTGTCGAACTTCTTCAGGATGGCTGCCTTCCTGGCTTCCTGGGCTTTCTTGACGTCCGCCTGGAGAACGGCTATTTCCTCGTCGGAAAGCTTGCCGTCCTTGTCGGTGTCATACTTGGCCATGACCAGTTCTTCCCCGATGATCATGATGCCGGGATCAATTCTCCTCATTTGGAGATTGGCCCGTTCCGGACCTGGGCCCTGGCGGTCCCTGCCTCCGGCGCGGTGGCGGGGGCCTTCCCTTCTTTCAGGAGGGGGCTGCATTTCCGGAGCGTCGGAAGGTGCGTCCGGGGCGGGGGGCGGCGGCGCGTCCTGAGCGAACGCGGAGCATGCGGCAAAGGCCGCGGCGATAATCATTTGCTTGGTCATAACTTTGAGTGGTGAGGTTTGATGCGTTTCGGAAAGGGGCGTCGCGCTGTGATATCTCAAACAGGTGGAAACGCCTCCCTTTGCTAGGATGAACCCCCGGAATTCGTCCTGGTTGCAAAATAAAAACGTGCGTGCTCCGGAAAGGGGCGGCCGGAGCCTTTGCGGGGCTTCCCTTTTTTCTGCCGGGGTGCAGAATGGTAAAGCTGTTGAATATGAAATAAATCTGTAAAAAAAGACCGCAGCCCGGAAGGGTTGCGGTCCAGCCGTGTCATGGAGGGAAAAATTATTCTCCGGAAATGAAGCGGAGATAGGCCAGCCACCACTGGTCGCCACCCAGCAGCCAGATCAGAGCAGCGCTGAGCAGAGCGGGGCCGAAGGGAAGATTCCTGCCGAACCCCATGCGTGAAACGACTGCCTGCACAATCCCCAGCAGGGAGCCGAGGAAAAGGCAGAACACCGCGCCCTGCCATCCGCCCACGCATCCGGCCATCATCAGAATCCAGGCATCACCGGAGCCCATGGCTTCCCGCTGCGCGCGAATATCCGTCATGGTTCCTTCCACGCTTTCCAGGTCTTCCAGCGGGAAAACGTCTCCGTTCTCCAGCTCTATCCTGTCCTGGCGCAGGATGACGGAGCAGGGAGGGAGCGTTTCCCCGTCAATGGTGACGGAGCCCCCGGAAATGACGGCCTTGTCCGTGGCCCGGTGGAAAAGCATGGACCAGTCGTGAGGCTGTCCGTTGATAATGAGCTGGAGCTCGTCCCGGTCGGATTCCGGCTCCTTCAGGCTCCACGGAGCGGGAGCGTCAAAGTGCTGCTTCCAGGTGCCGAACAGGAGCTTGCCCATTTCAATCACCAGCCTGATGGCGGCATACCCGGCGATTCCCCCCAGCACGGAGGCCGTGAAGGCGTCCGTCCAGGTCATGACGTCATTGTCCGGCAGGAGAAACGGGTAAAGGGCACAGGCTCCCACTCCGGCTGCGGCGCCGATGAGCGCCTGGGTACGGAATACGATCAGATGCTCCGCGTCAATGAACATGATGACGATGGCCATGGCAGTCCACAGGCAGAGCAGTATGGCGGCTCCCGCGGAGGCGTCCGCGTACTTCCACCCCAGGGCGGCGAAAAGCAGGGCCGTAAGCAGCTCCACGAAGCAATAGCGGAAGCTGATGCGCGTTCCGCAGCAGGCGGATTTTCCCCGGAGCGTCAGCCAGCTTAGCACCGGAATATTCAGGTACCACGGAATGGGTTCCTCGCATTCCGGGCAGAAGGAGCGCGCCGGATCATTGACGGAGATGCCCAGCGGCGTCCGGTAAATGACCACGTTCAGGAAGGAGCCGATGCAGGCTCCCATCAGGCCGAAAATCAGCGGAATCAGCCACGCGGGAAGGGCGTCAGACATGGGAGGGTGGGGAATAAGTCCGGCTGGGCGTCTGGTTGATGCGGTCAATCAGCAGCCTCAGCCTGCCGTAATTGCCGCGTTTGATGGGGAAAATGAGGCGTGGCAGCCGGTCCAGGTGGGGTTCGTCCGCCTCATCCGGGAGCGGTCCGCTCTGGACCATTCTTCCCCCGGGCAGGATCAGGTCTGAAAAATCCCGTTCCAGGTGCTCCACCCACTGGGCGGGCAGGTGCGTGTTCAGGCGGATGACGATGGCGTCCCTGACAAAACGGTAGGAGTGGAAAATGCGGTAGAAGCGGTCGATGTGCTCCATGGCCTCCGCCGGATTCTTGGTGACGTGGATGAGGTGCAGGTCATCCGCGGAAATCAGGCCGGAATCCACCAGTTCCACGCGGATGAAGGCCAGCCAGTTCAGCCAGAAAGTCTTGCCGGGGGAATCGAGAAGGACGATCGGGTAAATGGTGGCCTTCCCCGTCTGGATCAGGGTGAGGGTTTCAAACACCTCGTCCATGGTGCCGAAGCCGCCGGGGAACGCCACCATGGCATCGCTTTCCGCTACGAAATTCAGCTTTCTGACAAAGAAATAATAGAAATTGATCAGCTTGTCGCTGTGGGCTACCACGTGGTTGGAAGTCTGTTCATACGGTAGGGTGATGTTCAGGCCGAAGGAGCGTTGCTCGCCGGCTCCTTCATTGGCCGCCTGCATGATGCCCGGTCCGCCACCCGTAATGACCATGTAACCGTGTTCGCTGGCTTCCCTGGCGAACTCCCGCGCCGTTTCATACGCCGGCTCATCATTCCTGATGCGCGCGGAGCCGAACACGGAAATCTTGCGGATGTGGCGGTACGGGGCGAAAACGCAGTTGGCCCGGTACATCTCCCGCCCGGAACGGATCAGGACGGTAAAATCGTGGTCGGAGGCTTCGGACTGCGCCATGTTGATGCCCGTCTTGATATACTCCTGGAGGTAACGGGGATCGTGCCTGGTGGAGGCTATTTCGGAAAGTTTTTTGACGACTCCTTCCAGAGCCTGGTAGCTGGTGTCCATGGACATGGTGGAGGGGCGCTTCTTGTCTTCCCCCGTAAAATCCCTGTTGTCCAAAAAATCAGGATGCTTCATGAGTTGGTATATAGGTTTGCCCCACTATGCCAGATGACGCACGTTAAGTCACAGAAAATTTGCCGGCGGACATGAAAAGAGTTGATTGTTGAAAACAGATCGTTAAATTGCTCCCCGCACGGGCGTTTCCAAAACATGCCGTAGGTCCTTCAGGCGGATTGCCCGCCATGCCCGTGCTGAGGGGAAACCCGGTACATTACATACGATTATGTCGGAAAACGAAACCACTACTGCAGAAGAAACCGCCGTTACCACGCTGGCCCGCTTTGAAGTTCCCAGCCGTCTGGAAAAAATTGAAGACCCGAATGATGCGAATCATCTGACCTTCGTGGCGGAACCGTTTGAAAACGGTTACGGCCATACGCTTGGCAACTCCCTGCGCCGCGTTCTTCTGGGTTCACTTGAAGGCGCCGCCATCACCTCCGTCCGCATCGCCGGCGCACAGCATGAATTCTCCTCCCTGCCCGGCGTGGTGGAAGACGTGACGGAAATCGTGCTGAACCTGAAAAAGGTCAAGTTCAAGCACAACGGCAAGGAACCGCGCCTGCTCTCCCTGCGCGTGCACAAGCAGGGCGTCGTGACCGCCGCCGACATCACTGACGACACCACCTACCAGGTGGTCAATCCCGATCAAATCATCTGCACCCTGGACCAGGACACCATGTTCGAATGCGAATTCCAGGTGCGCGTGGGCCGCGGCTTTGCCACCGGCGACGAAAACAAGGTGCCGGACATGCCCATTGGCGTGATCCCGATCGACTCCATTTTCTCCCCGGTCACCCGCGTGAAGTACTCCGTGCAGAATACCCGTGTGGGCCAGATGACCGACTACGACAAGCTGATCCTTGAAGTATGGACGGACGGGCGCATCTCCCCCGCAGACGCCATGCTCCAGGCCTCCGCCATTCTGCGCCACCACCTGGACGTCTTCGTCAACTATGACGACAAGCAGGTCAACTTTGAAGAAGCTCCTTCCGCCGTCCAGGACGAGGAAACGGCCCGCCTGCGCAAGCTGCTCAACATGAGCGTCAACGAAATCGAGCTTTCCGTGCGCGCCGCCAACTGCCTCAACAACGCCAACATCACCACCGTTGGCCAGCTCGCCATGAAGAGCGAAAGCGAAATGCTCAAGTACCGCAACTTCGGCAAGAAGTCCCTCAACGAAATCAAAGACAAGCTGCTGGAACTGGGCCTTTCCCTGGGTGTTCAGGTGGATCCCTCCCTGCTTACCGGTCCCGTGCCGCAGGCCAAGCCGCGCCTGGGTCTGGAAGAGGAAAGCCCCGTGGGCCTGGCAGACCTGATTGCCGCCAACATCGAAGACGACGACGACTAAATCTCACAAAACCAACACACATAGAAAAATATCATCATGAGACACGGTGTAAAAACCTCCAAGCTTCAGCGCAACGCTTCTCACCGCAGGGCTTTGCTCGCCAACCAGGCATGCAGCCTCATCCTCAACGGACGCATCACCACCACCCTGGCCAAGGCCAAGGCTCTCCGTCCCTATGTGGAAAAGCTGATCACGCTCGCCAAGCGCGGCGACGTGCATTCCCGCCGCCTGGCTACCGCCACCATTCACAACACGGCCGCCGTCAAGCGCCTGTTTGATGAAATCGCTCCCCTCTGCGCGGAACGCAAGGGCGGCTATACCCGCATCGTCAAGCTGGGCCAGCGTCTGACGGACTCCGCCCTCGTGGCCATGATCGAAATCATCGATCTGCCCCGCGAAACGGCTGAAAAGGAAGAAGCTCCCGCAACCACGGAAGCAACCGCCTAAGGCCGTTCCCTGACACATCAGGTTTAACCATCCGCCCCGGCCTCTCGCAGAGACCGGGGCGGATTTTCTATTCATATTGGCGGTAAAGAGATTACGGAGGAAGTGCGGTGGCAAGATCGCTCTTGCTTCTTTCCTGCCGGAACGGTATAATTCAGCCTCAACTATGGACGCAGTATTATTGTTTTCCGGACAAGGTGCCCAAAAAGTAGGCATGGGCAAAGATTTGTATGACCAGTATCCCGCAGCCAGGGCCCTGATTGAGCAGGCGGACAAGGCGCTTGGGGAATCCCTCTCCTCCATCATGTTTGAAGGCCCCGGCGAAGAACTGACCCGCACCTGCAACTGCCAGCCTGCTCTCTACGTGCATGGCCTGGCCTGCCTGGCCGTCTTGAAGGAGCTGGCGCCTTCCCTGAATCCCGTGGCTGCCGCCGGCCTTTCCCTGGGTGAATTCACGGCTCATGCGGCTGCCGGAACCTATACCTTTGAAGAAGGCCTTCGCCTGGTCCAGAAGCGCGGCGCGTTCATGGAGGAAGCCTGCAACGCCACGAAGGGCACCATGGCGGCGATGATCGGCGGGACGGATGAAAACGTCATCAAGCTGGCGCAGGAATGCGACGTGGACGTTGCCAACTTCAACTGCCCCGGCCAGACGGTCGTTTCCGGCACGGAAGAAGGCGTGGACAAGGCCATTGCCGGAGCCAAGGCTGCCGGCTGCAAGATCGCCAAGAAGCTCAATGTGGCGGGAGCCTACCATTCCCGCCTGATGCACAGCGCCATGGTGAAGCTGGCGGAGGAACTCAAGAATGTCTCCTTCGGCACGCCTTCCATGCCCGTCTACTGCAACTATGAAGCCCGCGTGGTGGAAGGGCCGGACGACATCCGCAATGTGCTGGAGCACCAGGTGTGCGGCTCCGTGCGCTGGACGGCCTCCATGCAGAAGCTGGTGGACCAGGGCCACCGCCTTTTCATTGAACTGGGACCGGGCAAGACGCTGGCCGGCATGATGGGCCGCATCTGCAAGGATGCCACCGTCATCTCCATCGAAGACGTGCCCAGCCTGGAAGCCGCCGTTGCGGAATTAAATAAATAATTCTCCGTAACAGTAATTTTCAAACCGCCGGATCTTCAACGGTCCCGGCGGTTCTTTATTTCAAGTTATCCGACGGCACGGCGTCCCGGCCCGGGTGCAACACGGTGGCGGACATTCCGCCGCGCTCTTATTCCCTGCCGGGAGCAGCGGTAATGCCGCACTTTTCCACAAGCGTGTGGACGTAGCATAAAAGCTTGCCCATGAAAACGAGGATGCAGGGAATCAGGATGATTACTTCCAGTTCGGCATGGTTCGTCAGGAAAAATATCACGATGCCAAAGCAGAAAAAGAGGGTTGCCGCTGCGTAAAACAGGATGCGGATGGAAGGCTGCTCCTTCTTTGAAGGCTGGAGCGCCTTGAATTTAATCCGCCTCTGCAGAATGGCGGAAAGGGGGACCCAGTTCCGGGAATCTTCTTTCCTGACCATGGTGGTGGAAAACGGAAGCTTGCCGGCTGCCGCCAGCGTGTCGATCACTTCCTTGCTGACGGGACCGGCGGTTTTCTCATCGGTGCGGTAATGGTAGAGCGTTGCTCTGGCGGGTATCGGGCTCATAGGCTGCAGGGGAGAGAGCGGAGAGGAGGAAAATGTTTGCGTCTGGTCAGCGTTCCGGTTCCTGGGCGGGCATTTTCCTCATGCCTCCGGTAAGAAGGTGCATGTACATCAGCATCTTTCCCATGAAAAACGCTATGGCAGGCACGAACAGCACTTCCATGTAAAGAATGGTGTGGAGCATGATGGAATGCGCCACGCCGCAGGCCAGAAGGAGAAGGGCAATGATGTAAAACAGGAGGCAGCTTTTAGGAGGGCGGCAGGAAAGCATGAAGGCGGATGCCCTGAGGCGCGCCAGGCGCTCCTGGCGGCGCAGCTCCGTTGCGAGCGGCATCCAGCACTGGGAATGTTCCTCCCGGATCATGGTGTCCGGAAGAATTTTCTTGGAGACAAGCAGGGCGTGGAGGTCTGTCAGGCAGATAGGGCCCACAATCTTGTCTTTGACGCGGTAGTGATATAATGGGGTACGTTGGGAAGCCATTCTCCTTACATAAGGCATGAAAGGAATTCCGTCAAGAAACAAGCGTAACGGAATGGAAGGCGGAATTCCCGAATTCCTAAAGAAGTTCCGCCAGGGAACGGATTTTACTGGTTGCCAGGGAAAAATCCGCCTGCTCCGTCACCCGGTTCGGGATGGAGATGACGGGCATTCCTGCGCGGTGTGCGGCGGTGGTGCCGTTCTGGGAATCTTCCAGCACCAGGCATTCAGCCGGCTGCATGCCCAGGTTTTCCGCAGCCTTCAGGAACAGGGCCGGGTCCGGTTTGACGGGAAGGCCGTCGTCACGGCAGATGACGGTCTGGAAATAGGGCATGATGTCCAGCCTGTTCAGCCAGCCGTCCACCCAGCGGTGGGAAGAGCTGGAGGCCACGCCCATGGGCGTTCCGGCTTCCGCCAGGCTCCGGATGAGTTCGCAGGCTCCTGGCAGAAGGCCGGCGTGCTCCAGGTCGCGGACGATTTCCTCCTGGCGGCGGCCGTTGACGGCTTCCCAGTCGAAGGTGCGGCCCGTCAGTTGTTCCAGATGCTCCCCGGGGTTCCAGTGGGTGTAGCCGCTCCCCAGGCACTGGTTGAACAAATCCAGGGGGAGGGCGTGGCCGCAGGATGCGAACACGCGTTCCCAGGAAGAATAAATGGCGTATTCCGTATCCACCAGCAGCCCGTCAAAGTCAAAAATCACGGCGCGTGCCCGGTGGAGCAGTTCGCGGGCTTTCCGGACGGCTGCCAGGGAGTCGTCAAGGTGGTCAGGGTTGGTCATGGACGGGTGTCTTTTTCAAGCCTCTCAGCATCTCCATGAAGCTTCTGTGGGCCAGCTTGGTCTGGAACAGGCGGATGGCGATGATGGTGTAAATGATGTTGGGCATCCACGCCCCCAGCCAGGTGGGGAGGTAGCCTGCGGAGGCCAGCGTGGGGAAAAACTCATACAGGAACAGCATGGCCGCCGCCAGGAACAGCGCAATGCCGATGCCGGACATGGCGGAGCGCCGCTGGAACGTGATGGCGGAAGGAATGGCGATGAATGTCAGGATAATGCAGGAAAACATGCGGGCTATCCTGACGTGCCATTCCGTTTGCAGGCTTCTGAGGTACTTGGCGTTTGTCGTGCCGGACCTGATGATTTCCTGGAGGGCCGGAGTGCCCTGGGTATCCACGCGGACGTTGGGGGAAATCAACTGCCAGGGAGTCTCTGGATAATGCTCTTTCAACGTTTGGTATTCCTGCCCGGCGAACACGGGCACGTCGTTCAGCTGGCGGGGTTCCTCCTGGGAATAATTCCTTTTGATGGCTTGCCGGAATGTCCATGTTCTGGAAGCCGGGTCCCACATGGCTTCATCCGCAAACAGCTCGTACTCCATCTTTCCGGGCGCGCTGAACTGTTCCACGCGCACCTGCCTGAACGGCTCGCCGGGGGAGTCTATTCCGGGAGGGTCGCCGAGGTACCAGATGCGGGATTCCGCGTCGTTCTTGTAGATGGTGCTCCGGGAGGCGTCGTCATTTTTATTCTGGCTCAGGGAGGAAAACATCAATTTCCTGTACAGAGTGGAATTGGGAGCCCAGTGAAACCCGAAGATGCCGAAGTAGATGGCCGCAAAGACGGCACCGATGATGACCGGGGCGTTGATCCGGAGCAGGGATCTCCCGGATTGCAGCATGCCGGTGATTTCCGAGGATGAGGAAAGCTTGGTAAGCGCCCAGAGCGTTCCCAGCAGAAGGGTGTAGGGAAGGATCAGGTTCAGAATCATGGGCAGCTGGCTCAGGTAGAAGCGGAAGGTGCCCGCCAGGGGGGAATCCAGGTTCATCAGGTCCCCCACATTGTCCGCAAAGTCGCCGATGATGTAAATCAGCGTGAGGATGGCCGTGCACATGATGAAAGCCGTGAACCAGGTACGCGCCACATACCTGTCCAGGATGCCCGAGCGGTTGTACAGCAGCATCCCCAGCGCCGGAAGGAAACAGCCCAGGAGAATGAGCCAGGGCCGCAGAAGCTGGGCAAGGGGATATTCGGACGGCGTGCCGGGAATTTCCCATTGCATCTGGGACCATTCCCGGGGCATCAGGAACCAGGCCGCCGTTCCTCCCAGCGCAAGCAGGAGGAGGAATGCGAACCATTGGCGGAAATGTCGGGCCTGGATTGCCATGAAAAAGTAAGGTGGGACAAGGATGCCAGATCGGGGGCGGGAAATAAAGCGTTATTTGGCCGCCGGGCAGGGACGGAGGCTTGCCGGAACCGCATGTCCGTGCGCCCGCGCCTGTCCAGCGGAGGGCGGTGCGGCACGGCTCCATGCGGGCCGGAATGGCGTGCGGAAGATATTCTCCTGATAGAAGTTGAGTGTTGTCAACGTAGACAGGATGGGATAAAATCTTCCTGACAACCGCTTTCCGGGTACAGCTTTTCCATGTTCAAACGTCTTGTTCAACTGTTTCTTCTGCTCCTTCTGGCAGCAGTGGGCGTCCTGGTGTGGTTTGCGTGGTATGTGTCCACTCCGTTGCTCGTTCCCGTGGGGGGGGATGAACCCTCCGCTTCTCCCGTTGCGGATTCCCTGGTGATGGAGCCGGTGGAAGCCGTCTCCGCCGACGGTACCGCCATTGAAGGCTATCTGGTGCGTCCGGGGCGTCCGGAGGCCTTGTCCCCGCGCCAGAGCCGCGTGCGGGATACCTTGAAACTGCGCGGAAGAATGCCGCATCTGGAGGCGAAGCCGGAGCTGGTGGTGATAGCCACCTCCTGGGACCAGGGGGTGAAAGGCTCCCTGCCGCTGGCGGAAGGACTGACCGGAGCCGGTTACACGTGCCTGGTATGGAATCCGCGCGGGAAAAACGACGCCCGGAAATTCTGCACGTACGGATTGAAGGAATATGCGGACGTAACGGCTCTGCTGGACGCCGTATCCCGGAAACAGGGGGGATTGCCGCCCGTGGCCGCCGTAGGGCAGGGGTTTGGGGCAGCGGTGCTGCTGAAAGCCGCGTCTGAAGATCCCCGCATCCGCTGCATGGTCAGCATGGACTGCTTTCCTTCCCTGAAAACCGTGGCCGTCCGGGAAATGGAGCAGGACTGGGGCAAGCCCCTGTGTTATGCCGCGTACTGGCTGCTGGATGCCGGCGTTGACTGGCGTGCGGATTTCAGTACGTTTGACGTGGCTCCCGTAGACGATGCCCTGAAACTGGATTATCCCGTCATGGTGGTCTGCACGAACCAGTACTTCTTCTCCACCCTGGAGGATTGCCTGAGCATTTACGACTCCCTGAGAAACGAGAAAAAACAACTTTATGAATCCATCCGGGAAGGCGAGCCCTACGGCACCCGGGAGCGGACCTTCCTCCATTCCATTGAAGGAAAAAAGGGGGAGAAATTTGAGAAAACCTACAAGGTCAACGTCTATGCCGGGGATGACGAGTTGCAGGCTGGCATTGCGGAATGGATTCATGAGAATACGCGCATGCCCATGCCCAGGGTGTTGTCCCATGAAACCTACAGTGCACCTGCTACGGGCACCGCTCCTTCCGGTTCATGAACCGTGCCTCTCCTTTTGCTGATGATCCCGTGAGTGCCAATCAGGAAAACACCCGTGAACTCCGCGAGAACCGCCGCAGGCGCAGCCGTTTCATCCTGCCTGCGCCGCGCCATCTTGCCGCCGTGGCGGTGGGGGCCCTTCTTGCCGCCGTGCTGGTGCACTACCTGGGCTTCATCGTTCTGAGCTGGTTTGACCTGGGCATTCATGTGCACAAGGCACCCGCGGTTCAGGAGGACCGGAAGCCGCTGCCTGAGAAAATCGTGCTGAAAGCGGACGACCGTCCCGCACCGGATGTGGCGGAAGTGGTTGAAAAACCGGATATCGAGCAGCTTGAGGAAGTGCCGCCGGAATTGCCGGACCTGGAGGACATGCTGCCGGAACAGGTGGTGATCGCTCCGGGGGAAACCAGCTTTTCCGCCGATCCGGTTACTCCGTCCCCGCCGGAATCCCTCGCCCCCAGAATGCCGCAGGTGGACATGAATGCCGTCGCGAAGGGACTGCCTGAACCTTCTCCGCCCGAGATGCTGAAAACTTCCGCCAGCCCGGCGACTATCAAGACGGCGGAGCCGGACATGGTCAACCCGGACGAATGGTACAACAACAAGCTCAAGGGGGCTGGCGGCCAGGATGATTCCCATCTGCCGGACGGCAGTAAATCACTTTCCCAGTTGATGGCCCAGTCCTCCCTGGGCAAGGACAGCGGTTACAGCAGGCTGGGCGCGGACCTTCTGTTTGAATACAACAAGGCGGTGATGAAAAATTCCGCGCGCCTCAGCATGCTTCAGCTCGCCGGGCTGATGATGAAAAACCCGGACACGATTTTCATTGTAGAGGGGCATACGGACAGCTTCGGTTCCGGAGAATATAATGCCGTGCTCTCCCTGATGCGGGCCAATGCCGTGCGCCAGTGGCTGAAGGACAACGGCATTGCCCTGACGCGCCCGAACGGGGAATGCAGGCTCTACATACGCGCCTGCGGGGCCTCCCGCCCGGTAGTCTCCACGAAGGGGGACCGGAATGCCCAGGCTGCCAACCGCAGGGTGGAAATCCACATGCGCAAGCCGGGAGAGGAAATTCCCGCCGGAAGCCTGCCCGTCACGTATGCGGTGGATATGAATACCCCCATTGCCCGCCAGGTGCGGGCCGGCGTGGGCGCCGAGGCCAGAATCCCCGCTTCCGCAGGAGAAAGGAAAACGGCCCCTGCGGCGCGTCCGCCGTCTGCCGTCCCGGCAGCCCGTCCCGCTCCCGCTGCGCCGGGACGCCGGGAGAAGCCTGCGCCGCGGCAGGAAGTCATCCCTGAGGCGGAACCCGTTCCGGAAACCATTCCTTCCGCCGAACCCGTGGAAGAACACATTCCCTCGGCGGAGCCGGTGGAGGAGGATATTCCGCTGGCGGAACCCGTCGTGCATGCGGAGAGGCGCGCCGCGGTGAAGGGAGGACTGGCCTGAAATGGAACTGATGCGTTTTCTGCCGGTCCGTGCCTTGCCCAGGCCCGGACTGCCCCGGTATCTCTTCTCCTTTGACTTTGACGATACCCTGTTCACGTTGGGGGGCCCTGCGGAGGAAAGACGCGTTTTTTTCAGAACCATGCGTGGACTCCGGGCGCGGTACGGCGTGCTCTGGGGCATCAATACGGGGAGGGACCCCGTTTACCTGCGGGAAGGGTTGATGGACATGTTCCAGGGTAATCCGGAAGCGTTTGCCCCGGATTTTACGGTCACGATGGAACGGAACGTTCATCTGGCGGATGCGGAAGGGCGTCTGATGCCCGGCGTTCCGTGGAACGATGCCTGCTCCGTGGCCCATGACGACCTGTTCACCCGTCACGGCGGAATGCTGGAATCATTGATGGACCATCTGGAACACCGGTTCTCCGGGCTGGAACTCCGCAGGCAGGCCAATGACGCTTTTTCCCTGGTGGTGAACGATGCCTGCGGGCTGGATGACGTCTCCTGCGTCATTCAGGACACGGTTGGACCGTATGATGAAATCGTCACGCAGAGGGCGGGGCCTTACCTGCGTTTCAGCCACCGCGACTACAACAAGGGGACTTCCCTGGCTTTTGTAGCCTCACGGTTCGGTGTGCTTCCCGTCCATGCGGCCATCTTCGGAGACGGGCACAACGACCTGGACGCCATGCGCCATTTGCCGGAAGCGTTCCGGTGCTGTCCCTCCAATGCGGCGGAGGAAGTGAAAGCCATGGTAGCCTGCGGCCATGGATACATCAGCCCGGAACCGCGCACCCGCGGCGTGCTGGACGGCCTGATGCATGGCGCGTTCCCCCATTTCGGGATGAAGGCGGAGGTTCCGGAAGCGGACGCTTGAAAAACGGGGGACGCCGGATGCGGGGAAAATCGGTTTCCGGAATGTTCTTTCCATGAAAGCTCCCGCGGAAAAGGAAGAATCGTATTGACAAGAAATGTCTGCGATGCAGAAATAATGACGATTTATTCCGAATTCCGATCACATGAATATTCCTTCTTTTACCCGAAGCGTCTCCAGAGGTTCCGCCGTAGGCTGGTTTTTAGTGCTTCTGCTGGTTTGCGGAGCGGGAGCCGGATATTATCTGTACCAGGATAACCTGGCAAAAAGGAAAGCTGCCCAGGAATTGACTACCGAGCGTAAAATGAAGGAAAAGAAGGCCAGGGAAGCCGCTGAAAAACAGAGAATGCAGCGTGAGCGGGAAATCAGGGAGAAGAAGGAAAAGGAGAGGCAGGCAGAGCAGAAGGCGCGTGAGGAAGCCAGGGAAAAGAAGGAACGGCAGGCTGCGGAAGCGGCTCAAAAGCTCCGGGAGCAGGCTCAACGCGAAGAGAAGGAAAAGAAGAGGAGGGAGGAGCTGGAACGGCGCGAACGTGAGGAACAGGCCCGCAGGCAGGAGGAAAACATCCCTGTGGAAGAAGATGAGCCTGAACCGGAAGGGCGTTTTCCCCTGCCTGTGAAGAACCGGATGCCGGAGCTTTCCGTCTACTCAATCCCCTCCAGGGATGAAATTCAAACGGATAAGGACAAGCCGCTGGAAACATGGTCCTGGGGCAAGGCGGAAAAAATGGCGGGAATAGAGGAATTCCCTGCGGGAGCCGCCCCGTGGAAAAGAGGTGATGATACCCGCCGCATGCAGGAGCTTCTGGAAAAATGCCGGGAATGGAAGGACGCCAAGCTTTCCACCCTGAAGGCGTGCCCGGCGGCGAAGGATTTTCCCGGCGTTCCGGAGGACGGGGCCCAGACGGTAAGAAGGACGGTGGAAATAGATTCCAACATCGGCGGCTGGCACAGTACGGGACTGTATGCTCCCCCCGGAGGGGAAATCTCCTTTTCCCTGTCCGGCGCGCCCAAGGACAGCACGGTCAGCGTGCGCATAGGGTGCCATACGGACAGCCTGCACAAGCTGGATGAATGGAAAAGGGTTCCGGAAATAACCATGCAGGTTCCGGCGGACCGGGGCCGCGTGAAAATGGTGAACCCGATGGGCGGCCTGGTTTACGTGAATGTGGGCCAGCGTTCCAAACGGGGAAAAGTATTCAAGGTTCAGATTTCCGGAGCCGTGCCGGCCCCTCTGTTCGTCATGGGGAAGACCACTCCGGAACAATGGGCCGAACAACTGGAAAATACCAAGGCGCCGTGGGGGGAAATCTGTATGCCCCGCCTCATTGTCACGATGCCCGTGGAGCAGTTGAAGCGGTGTCCGGATGTTCAGAAAACGGCTGAATTCCTGCAAAAAAACATGGCCCTCCAGGACTGGATCATGGGATGGGACACCAAGCCGGACCGCCTGCATCACCCGATGCGTTTTGTCGTGGACAGGCAGATTTCCGCCGGGGCCGGGCATTCCGGTTATCCCGCCATGGCTACGAAGGACTGGACGGACTCCATTGCCAGCGGCTCCATCATCCATTCCGGAAGCTGGGGGCTGTGGCATGAACTGGGGCATAACCACCAGTCGCCTCCGTTTACGATGGAGGGCCAGACGGAAGTATCCGTCAACATCTTCTCCATGGTCTGCGAGGTAATGGGCACCGGGAAAAACTTTGAATCCTGCTGGGGCGGCGGCATGGGGCCGTACGGCATGAGCGCTGAGATGAAAAAGTACTTCTCCGGCGACCAGACCTACAATGAAGCGCCCAACAAGGTGCAGCTCTTCTTCTGGGTGGAGCTGATGTACTATCTGGGATTTGACGCTTTCCGGCAGGTGGCCCTTCAATTCCATGACAAGCCGTACGACAACGGCAAGCTGAGTGATGAAAAGAAATGGGAATGGGTCATGAACGCCTTCTCCAAGGTCACGGGAAAAAACATGGGGCCTTTCTTTAAAATCTGGCGCATGCCGGTTTCCGAACGCGCCGCGGACAGGATGAAAGACCTTCCCGTCTGGCTGCCTTCCAAGGACTACCCGGCCTGCTATACCGCGGAGGAATAAAAAGGTTCCGGGATTATGAGGGCTTCCGTTGCCGCACTCGCGTCTGGACGGTTCCGGCGGCGGGGGCTAGGATGGCGGAGCTGATGAAATGGCTGAATGACTGGCTGGGCTTTTTCAAGCCCCTTCAGGTGAGGAACCTGCAAATCTTCTGGTCCGGGCAGGCCGCCGCCCTGATCGGGATGTGGCTGCAGGTGACGGCCATGGGCATTCTTGTGTACGACATTTCCGGCGGCTCCGCCACGGCGGTGGGCTTCCTGGCCGCCCTGAACGCGCTCCCTTTCTTTCTGGGCGGCATGCTGCTGGCCGGGCTGGGAGACCGTTTTGACAGGAGAAAACTGCTCATAGCCGTGCAATGCGTCCAATGGCTGGTGGCCGTAGCCCTGTTTCTGCTGACGATGCTGGACATGCTCCAGCTATGGCACTTGTATGCCGCCGGGCTGGTCATGGGCGTCAACCAGACGGTGGGCTTTCCCACGCAGCAGGCTTTTGTGGGCGATCTGATCCCGCGCAGGCAGTTGCAGGAGGCCGTGGGCATGTACTCCCTGGTATTCAACACGTGCCGCGCCGTAGGTCCGGCGCTGGCCGGCTACATCATTGCGGAATGGGGGGCCGGAACCGCCTTTGGCGGCAATGTCGTGGCAAGCCTGCCGTTGGTAGGCTGCCTGGTAGCTCTGAAAGGACGCGTTGCGGATACCTCCGCCCCTAAAAAGCAGCGCGGGGCCGGAAGAAAGGCCTCCGGGCTCAAGGCGGTGCTTTCTACGCGCAGCCTGCTCTTCATCATGATCAGCGCGCTCATTCAGAACATCTGCGGGCAATCCCTTTACCAGATTGTTCCGGCATTGATGCACGGGAACCCAAGGAATACCGGCCTCATTCTGGGAGCGGTCGGAGCCGGTGCCATGGTGAGCATCCTCTTTGTCCTGCCGTTTGCGCGCAAAAGCGACAGGGTGGGGGCCAAGCTCTCCTCGGGCACGCTGTGGATGGGGAGCGCATTATGCGTGGCCGGCATCATTCCCGTGGTGGAAATACAGGCCCTCTGCTTCTTCTTTGCCGGTCTGGCTACTTCTTCCCTCTTTGTCACCTCTTCATCCGCCGTGCAGCTTCTGGCGCCGCCGGAACGCAAATCTGCCATTCTGGGGCTGTTCAGCATCGTTACGATTGGAGTGCAGCCTTTGGCGGCCATGGGCTGGGGAGCCGTGGTGGATGTTTGGGGAGTCCAGGCGACGATCATCATGGCGGGAGGGCTGGAAGCCTTGTTCTCCATCTGGATGCTAAGCGTTCCGTTCTGGCGCAACTTCAAATTCTCTCCGGATGATTGTCCTGAGGCAACCTGACGGATCCTTGTCATTTGGCGGCATGGGAAAATTGCCGTCCCGTATTCCGCTGGCTTTTAAGAATTGGTCAGGAAGATGCGATTCGGGAAGTTCCTGGCGGCGGGAATTCCGGAATGCGGCTTGGAAGAGGCTGGAAAGGCAGTTCTTGAACCTGTTTTACTGAAAAGAGAGCAGGCGTATTCCGGTCCTGCGGGAAAATTGAAAGCCGCTTCTGCCGTTTTTCTCCTGGCGGGAATCATCTGCGGCCTTGCAGGGAGAATGTGCCTCCCTGCCGGCAGGACTCTTCAGGGAAAAAGGAAAACTTGGCAGACCGTCCTTCCGGGAAATAGCCTTCCTGCTTGAATGATTCCTGTTTTTCAGGCGGACGGAATGTGGATTTTTCCCCAGCAAAAAAGGAGGAAGGAGGTAAATATCCGGAAAAGGGAAGAACCGGGTTTGTTAATGCCCCGGCTTTGCCTCGTGTTCGGAATAGCTGATGCCCAGCATGCAGATATCGTCGGCCTGGTTGGTGCAGCCGGTGAATTTTGCTACGCAGGTAAGGGCCTGATGGACAAAATCCTTGGTGCTCTTGGGGGATGAATTATTGAAATAATCGATCAGCCTCTCCACGCCCAGCTCTTCCCCTTCCGAATTGGCGGCTTCCGTCAGTCCGTCCGTATACATCAGGACGCGGGAACCTGCCAGGAGGGGGAACTGGGCGTTCTGGTACGTGGCGTCATCCAGCAGCCCCAGGGCAATGCCCCTGGGCAGCGGCATCTTGCGGGCAACTCCGTCCGGCCCCAGGATAATGGGATGCGGGTGCCCGGCCGTGGAGGCGGTCATGACGCCGGTTTCCAAATCCAGGTAAATATAAACGGCGGAGGCGAACATCGTGGTATTCGCCCGTTGCAGAATTTTGGCAAGCTGGTGGTTGAGGGAAGACAAAAAGGCCGCCGGATTGTCCGCCAGATGGGACAACTGCTCCATCAGGCCGCGGAGCATGGAAGCGATCAGGGCGGCGCGGATGCCGTGGCCCATCACGTCGCAGACGATGGCGCCTACGCCGGAATTGCCCACGGGAAAGGCATCGAACCAATCGCCCGCCACCCCCTCTGAAGGAGTGAAAATGTGGTGGAAATCCACATGGCGCGTCAGGCCGTGTTCCGTATGGGAGCGGGAGGGAATCTCATAGGGAAGCAGGGCGAACTGGATTTCCCGGGCCAAATCTATCTCCTTCTCCAGGGACTTGTTGCGCTCTTCCAGAATACGGGCTGTTTCCGTGGCCTTGATCTCCGTCTTCACCAGCTTGGTGACGTCGCTGGAAATGCCCACGATGCCCTTCAGGTCCCCGTTGCGGCCATACCAAGGAAACTTGCTGATCTGGCTCCAGGAATCATCCTTGTGAAGCCATGTCTCATGATGGAGGCGGGCGCGGATGGGGCGTCCGGTAGCCATGATGTCCAGCTCCTCCTTGCGGGAAACATCGGACATCGTTTGATCGAAAAAGTAATCGTCCGTCCGTCCAGTCAGGTCAGCCGGCGTGGGCACGCCCAGCTTATTGGCCGTGGCGGTATTCGCCAGGACGAAGCGCGATTCCCGGTTCTTGAAATAAATGCTGTCCGGAATGTGCTCAATCAGGGTGTGGAACAGGTCCCTGTCTTCCGCGGCGCGCAGTTCCGCCGTCTTCCGCCGGGTGATGTTGACCCATACCCCTACCAGCATGACGGGGCGGCGCTGCTTGTCCCTGCGAGCGAGACCGTTGATGCGGACCCAGCTCCAGCTCTTGGAATTCAGCTTCTTCATGCGTATTTCAATGCGCATGGGCATGTGGGAATGGCCGTCCAGGTAACGGCGCACCTCCTGGGAAAAAAAGGCCTGGTCCTCCTCGTGGATGGTAAGCTCCGGCTGGGTGAAAATATTGGGGGCCTTCTCCTTGCGGCTGGCCCCCATCATGGTCAGGCAGCGGTCCGTGTAATGGATGACGCCCGTTTTGATATTCCAGATATAAAACCCTTCTTCCGCCGCCGCCAGGGCCATCTTGATCTTGTCCCAGGTAAAAACTCTCTGGGCGGAATGTCTGTTGCGTGAGGGCGGCATTGCAGTTGCCGTTATCTAACGACAAAACATCTGCCTTGGCAAGAGGCAAAATAAAGGAATCATTCCTGAAAAGCGGAACGGCAGGAGAAAAGCGGGAAACGGGCCCGGTTGCACCGGGGCGGCATCCGCCTATCTCTCCTTCTCCTCTTCCTGGGAATGAAGGAATTGCAGCTCTTTCTTCAAGGCGCTTCCTACGCGGTGCTTCGCCAGATAAACCTGGGCAATCGTGACGCCGAGCTGTCTGCGGACCTTCGCCGCATCCCACTCCCGTAGCACGTAATAATCAAAAATTTGAAACTGCTTGGGAGACACCTTCGCTTTGACGCGTTCCAGGGCCGCCTGGAGCAGGTTATTCTGCCACTCCCTCTCCCACACCTGGTCAAAATTATTCTTCCCTTCGTCCGGAATCTTGTCGATGGGATGTTCCTGGCTCTCCGTGGCGTCCGGGCTCATCAGCATGGCCGTATCCTTCTTCCGCTTGCGGAACTGGTCGTTGATGCGCCAGCGGGTCATATTCCAGAGCCAGAGCTTGAAGGAACCCTGTTCCGGCTTGTAAATATTCTTCTTGCTCTGCTTGGCGATGGAAAGAATGGTCTCCTGCACCACGTCCCAGGCTTCGTCCTCCCTCAATCCGGCCTTGAGGGCGACGGAATAAATAAGACGCCAGTACGTCCGGTAAAACTCATCCCACGTGCGCTGGTCCTCCCAATTCTCCAGGCGCGCAATCAGGCTTTTCCTGGTATGTTCGGCATATTGGGAAAGTGTCTGCTCGTCAGGCTGGGACTCGTTCTGGGGTTGCAATGAAGGCACATTCATGGTTTATCATGAATTACGGATGAAAGTGAAGTGAAAGCCGAGTAATAAGCCGGAAAATTTTGTGCGGCTCGGCCTGTTCATTCACTACGTCCTTCATGGAGAAAATCTTTCAAGGGAACGGACATGATCAGGAAAACGTCAAAACGCAGGGGAACCTCCGTCATCGCGGCCCTGGTTGTGCTGTGCGCGGTGCTGGGGTACGGCTTGATGGAATGGAAGCCGCTGACGGATACGCCGCAGGCGGTGCCTGCCTCCCGGGAGGCGCCCGGGAAGGGAAGGGTTCCGGAGAAAATCTCTATACCGGAAAAGGGAGAACCTGTCAGGTTATTCACAATAAATGCTGGCAACTACTTTGTACCGGAAGATCCGCGCAGGAGCAACTTCCAGGTAAAATACAAGCCCGTCGAAGCACGGGAGGCCGTGGCCGAACTCATCCGTCAATCCGGTGCAGAAATAGTAGGATTGTCAGAAATGGGTGGGGAAGCCGCCGTGCGCGACCTGCAAATGCGGTTGAAAAGAAAAGGAGTTCAGTTACCGCATAAGGTCCTGGTCATGCGGAACGGAGAAGACCGGGGATTGGCCCTTCTCTCCAAATATCCCATTGTGGACAACCGTTCCGTGACGGACATGCCTGTATCCGGAGAAACGAAGAGGAAAAAAATGATGCTGCGGGGCATTCTGGACGCCACGGTGAAAACGCCGGATGGCCGCCTCTTCCGCCTGATGGGCATTCATTTGAAGTCCCGCCTCAGCCGTGACGGCTCCGCGGAAGACACGCGGCGAAGGGAAGCGTATGCCCTGCGGGACTACCTGAATGAAGCCATCGCCTCCCAGGACGGCATGCCGTTGCTTTTGTACGGAGACTTCAATGACGGTCCGGCGGACAGCGCCTTGCAGGTCATCCAGGGGCCGGCTAAAACGGAATACCGCCTGAACCGCCTGAAACCCAGGGATTCCCGCGGGGAAACCTGGACCATCTACTACGAAGACGGAGACACCTACCACTCCTTTGACCATCTTTTCCTGAACAATACTCTGAAAAAGCGCCTCGGCCGCAAGCCTCCCATGGGAATCCTTGACTCTCCCCTCTCCCGCCAGGCCAGCGACCATCGTGGCATTTGGGTGGAATTGAGGTAGGTAAAAATGATTTATTATAAAAAAGATATGCAATAAATATTTGTTAGTTTTTTCATTTTATGAAATGGATATTTTTGCAATATGAAAATATCTTTGCAAAAATCTAAAAAAATAATATCCTAATAAGGATGAAATTTGTAGTGCTGATTCTTAGCATTGCAACTCTAATAACTGATAACTATTTATTATCGATTATAGATATGCGTAACCAAACAAAAAAGACTCTCGCCCTCTGGCTGCACAGATTGGCCTGGTTTTACATATGCGGCGTGATTCCCACCGGTATCATACTCTTAATATTAGAAACTATAAAATTCGATTTTTGGAGACTATTCGTCGCGGGGCTGGCCATATCGGGTTTGATTCTGAAAATAATTAAATATCCCGTTGTTTTGTCTTCAACAAAATGTTACTGTGATAATTTTTTTGTCGACCGTGAAGATGAACGCTGTACGCTTATGCAATTCATCAACGATAGCAGCGAACGACGCAGAATTTTTTATGTTACCGGCAGGAAAGGAATAGGAAAAACACTATTACTTCTTCGCCTTGTCAATGACTTGGCAGAGAAAAAAATATGCACAACAGTGTACTACGTGGAAATAGAAGGCAAAGATTCTTCTATATTACATAAGTGTCTTGAAATGATAGGGATTCCATCCGACGAAAAAATAGGAACAGCAGAATCCCTGGCTGCATTTCTTGATCAAGCATCTCGTTACCCCAAAATCGTATTTATCCTAGATGGTATTGATAGAAACAGGAAAAGAGATGCTGACAAGTTTGCTGAAATACTGACAAATTCATCCAAAAACATCTCTATCATTATTGGAATTACAATAGAATCACTAGTATACAGCCAAACTATCACGTTATATGGAAATTTGAAACCAGATATATTTGGGTGCCTCCATTTGCATGAGTTGGAAAAAGTTTACAACATTTCAATAACTGATCCTGAAAAGATTCTTCGTTTGTCAAGCGGCATTCCAACCTATGTACGCATATTAATAGATTTGGAACATCAAAATAGGGCTCTAAATCTTTCTAATATTGAAACTATTGATGAAATAATATGGCAGCAATACTCTTTTTTCAGTAATGAGTCAAAAAAGATCGTGATGTTAATGGCTTACTTAAAGCTTATGGGAGTTGACTCGCTTCCTGAACGGAAAATATACGATATAATCCCTGATAGCACACCTCACCATGTATGTGCAGTCCTCGATTCTTCATTGATATATCGAGAAAATGATACAAGAGATGGAAATATACGGATGAATGATTTGGTAGCAGAATCCTGTCGTAAATGCTGCAACAAAAATCAAGCTGTGGAAATGATTAAAAATTCGCATGAACATCTGGAAAATATTTTTGATGGCACATTGAATGTTTCTTTATTGATGTTAAGCGACACTCATTTTTCAGAAGAAACTGGTCGCGAAATTCTAAAAAATCTTTTGGACGGCAAACAGTATTTATTTCTCGAACGTCTGTGGCAATATGAGCAAATCGGTTATCTCAATTCGTCACTTAAAGAAAGCCATTCGAATAATCAATATTTTAATTACTGTTATTTAAACTCCTTGTTGCAACTGGGACAATACCGAAGGGCATACTCGGAATTAGCTCGTTTGGAGGAAATAGATTCTGCTCTGCCAACTTTGAGACCCACAGAAAATATGAATGCAGAAGATTTTGATATGCTATTTCTCATTATCGATTTGCATCATCTAAGCAATCGGTTTTCTTTTGCCATAAGCGAAATCGACGCTTTTCTGCAACATCTCCCCAAGGTTTTCAAGAACCAAATACAAGAGGCCAAGCTTTTATATTTAAAGGCTCACATATTAAAGCATCAGGGAAGCGACTTGCTTTTGGCTGATAATATTCTTAGAGGCTTGGATAAGAACACTAATATACAAAACCTTGAGTTGCAAATGAAAATTCTCTACTCGCGTATCGCTATCTATCTATTCTGGGATACGTCATTCGATTACGAGGCATCATTTAACAGGATAGACACGCTTGCCAAAGAGATTGGAGAATCTCCCGTCATAATGCATGCGCAACGGCATCGGGCAATTTACACACTGAAGAAACTTCAAGACATAGAATCTGCTCTTACTATTGTAGATAATGCTTTGCGCAGTCTGGAAAAAACTCAGTACAGAATTATTTATGATTTCTACTTTGAAAAAGCTGAACTTTTACGAATAAAAACTTATGCCGCAGAAAACCAGAATCGAAAAGTAAAAAATGAAATTCTTTCCCTTTATAATCAGGCTATTGCATTTGCTGATGAAAACGGTGATCTCAACCTGCGAACAATGTCCCAGCTAGGTAAAATTTTAACATTACACCAGTTCCATGACATCATCCAGAGTGAACAATTAAATGAAGTACAAAAAATAATGACTGATTTATCCGATGAAGCTCACAACCACGTACTATCAATAAACTATGCTTGTGCATGTTATGTCGAGAATCTGCTTCGAGGCGGGGAAATTGATCAAAATCAAACTAGATATTGGGAAAAAATGCAATATGCCGACTTGGCGCACGCCGCTCAACATGGCGGACCAGTTAAATTAACCGTCATGTAAGCAGTTGAAAACATCATGATACGTTTGCTCTGAAAAAGTATAATGGACATCTTTCTTTGAACGCAAGATATTAAGTTTTTTCTCTACTTCGTCATAGTTGTATGTATCCTGCGTGAGCTGATAAAAAACATCAGCAAGTTGCTCAAATTCATTTTCCTCCCAACCATGACGTGTAATTTGCTGAACTCCTATTCGTATTCCTGAATCGCGATAGAGCTTTTTATACCTTCCGTTTAAACTTATCCCATGTGATTGGCTTCTGTGAAGAAATCTCATTATCTCATTTTCTTTCATGGATATAAATATTTGATGAGTGTCTGTATACAAATCATTGCGAGCTCGAATTACTTGCACTCCCCGTTTCTCAAGATAACGCCCTAGTTTGTTGGCATTGTCTATAATTTGCTTACTATATTGTTCACCAAACATTTCCATCTCGATAAGAACAAGAATGAGACTAAGAATTTGATGAAATTGCACATTTCGTAGATAATCAGGATTAATCTTTGTATCAATGAGATTCATCAGTTTCTGATTATTCGTCATGATTAATCCGCTAGTCGGCCCGGGAAGCGTTTTGTGAGTTGCGCCCATTAAAACAAATGGAACTTCATTGCTGAAAAAATGGAAAGGATTGGAATTGGATTTGCTAGCTATTAAACCTAAAGTTTGAGTTGCATCGTAAATAATTATAAAATCTTCTGATACTTCCAGATTTTGCAAAGATGGTTGAAACAAGATGTCAGATGGACATATAAGCATACCGTCAATTTTTACCTTTTGACGTAATGCTTTAATTTTTTCATAGTCAAAGTCCATTATCTCATAATCAAACGGCGCATATATAAATTTTATACCGAGCCGGTGGCATATAAGAGGCATGGAACCATGACCTCCACTATCTTCCGATGATATAAGCAAAGTGCTACCCGGTTGAAAGAGACTCATCAGGAGGATCATAACGGCATTGACACCTGATAATGTCCTTGCATCTGAATAATTACTTTGGAATAATTCAAAACATTGTCGATTGAGGAGACTGTAGAACTTAAATAAATGTTCCGCTTCCATGAAATTATGTTTGGTCTCCAGACTGATAATTCCTCCCATAATGTATTTCTCCTGAATAAAGGAATCTAACGGAATTTTTCCGAACGGCGATATGGCGTTTTCCGCTGCACACAAAGGTAGAAGGCGCTTTTCTTCATACTGTAGTTCCTGACAAATTTCCTGAAACTCTTCTAAGTGACCATTCATTTGTTATGTTCTTTCGATAATAAATAGTTATCACTCTTTATTGTAGAATTATCTGCACATTTTTTCTTGGGTGAAAATTCTGAAGGATGACTCTTTGTTTGGTGGTGCTGACGTGGGTGTATATCTGAGTAGTGGCGAGGGAGCTGTGGCCGAGGATGGTTTGGATGTATTTTATGTCTACGCCTTCTTCCAGAAGGAGGGTGGCGAAGGTGTGGCGGAATGTGTGAGGGGTGACGGGTTTGTGGATGCCGGATCTCAGGGCCAGTTTTTTGATCATGATTCTTACTGACTGGGAAGAGAGGTTGCGACCTAGGTGGTTGATGAAGAAGAACGTGTTCTGACGGGAAGAAGGCAGACAGAAGCGCTGGTATTCGTGCAGGGCTTCCAGAATGGCGTCCTGGCATATTTGGATGACGCGTTCCTTTCTCCCTTTGCCATAGACTTTGATGAAGCCGTTATGGAGGTTTACGGACGCAAGGCGCAGAGCGCATAGTTCGGATACCCTGATGCCCGTGCCGAACAGGAGTTCCACCACGGCAATGTTGCGGACGATTTCCTGATAACGATACCCTGTTTTGCTTGAACAGGCGTTTTTCTCCCGGTACAGGGTGGTTAGGATGGAGGCCACTTCCATGGAGTCCATGACGGGAGGGAGCAGGAAGGGAACCTTGATGTTGATTTTAAGCTTCCGCATGGGGTTGATGAAGTCATCGTCTTCCATTTCAATGAAGTTCAGCATGGCTTTGAGCGTAGCCATTTTTCTTTTCATGGTTCTGGGCTGAAATCCCGACAATGATTTAACGTATTGCTTCAAATCTTCTGCGGAAATAGCGGGCAAATGGCAGATGCTCCTTTGATTTATCATGAAGTCGGCAAATTGCCCCAAGTCGGTTGCATAGGCTTTCAAGGTCTTTTCACTAAGGTTTTTTTCATATTGGGAATGAAACAGGAATCGTTCGATGGTTTTTTCCAATAGGGATGAGTGTAATGTTGATGTATTTGGCATGGCGGAACGGAATAATAAGAGTGTCCCATGGGTGCAAGGTCCTTTTTGTGCCTCTGTCACTAGGAATGCCGGGAGCATGGAATCTTCTGTGGTGCAGGAGTATCGTCCGGCATGGAGGGAACGGGGCCCGGGATGAAGGGGAAGAGTGACGGTCCTCTATTCTTATTATAAGAATGAAGTTCCTTTTCCGGAGAATGATGGAATGCTAGTTCCATTCCATGCGCTTTCGGAATTGTTCCTTTGTACATTAACCGGAAATTTCGTTCTCCAACGAGTAAAGGGGTCGATAGGCTTTCAGGCCCGGAGAAAGGATGAACCGTTTAAACTGCTTGGATCATTATGGGGCATTGCATGCCCTCGGATGCAGGAGGAGTGGTCGGGAACTCTGGAAAAGTGGCATTCCAGAGGCGTTTCAAGAGCTTTTTCCTCCCTATGCTTCTTGAAATGTGTGGATTGAATCAGTCGGAAGTTCCGTTCTTCCGGATGGTTCATGGCGCCGGGGATGATCCGGGGGTGAAACCCCGCCGGATTTTTATTCGGACCGGAACATATCAGGCATTCCCGTTTCTCAAAAAATGATTGCCGTGCCCGTGTGAAACGGGTAGCATGCCAAAAATCGTTGTTCAATCCTGCATCATCTGTATGAGATATTTTTCCAAGCATTCCGGAACGGCTTCGCACTGTTCCTCGTCAGGGAGCAAGGGGTTTACCCTGGTGGAACTGATTGTCGTCATCACCATTATGGTTGCCATGATGGCCTTGGCCGCCAGCATGTTAAGAGGCGGGGGCAGGGGGCAGGGCCTCCAGTCCGCCGTGGAGATGGTGGACGGCATGGTGCAGGAAGCCCGCCTGGACGCCATGGGCAAGGGAACGTGGAGCCGCCTGATTATCGTGAGCACTCCTGAGGACGAAGCCCGCAACATGCGCACGCTGGGCGTGATGTCCAAAAATACGCGCACCGGAAAGTGGCATCTGGTCAACCGTTTGCAGACTCTTCCCGCCGGGTTTTACATCAGCCCCACCTACAGCACCCTGCTGGAAGGCTCCAAGAAGACCAAGGGCAAGTCCGCAGCCCGTAGCTTTGCCAGCCGTGACGGGCAGGATACCGTCAATCTTCCGGGCAACCGGATGACGGATATTTATTTCATTGAGTTTGACGAGGAAGGCCGCATGTCCCAGCCGAACGCCCCCACCCGCCTGGTGGTGGTTTCCGGTTCCGCCGGAAACGGCAAGGAGGAGAAACCGACTCCGATGGTGGACGGCAAGCCGGGCCTGGCAGGCGGCATCGTGATTTATCCCAAAGGCAATATCAGCCGGCTGAGGACGACGGAGCAGGTGATTCCCAACTAATTCATATTTTACCGGATTTCCCATTTTATGTTGACCAAGTGTATGAAACAGTCTCGTGCCAAGGGGTTCACCCTGACGGAAGTGGTGCTTGCGATCGGCGTGGTTGCCGTGCTGATCGTGGTGTTCATGGCCATGTTCATTCCAGCCAGAAGGACGGTTCAGTCCGCTCTGACCATCCGCGAAGCGGACCGCATCGTCCACGCCCTGACGGCGGAACTTGGAGAGCTTCGCAATTCCGAGCGTGCCGCTCCCAATGCCAGAAAGTCTTCCACCACCAGATATATTTCCGCTTTTGACAAGGCGTTTTACTGGATGCAGTTTACGTCCAAACCCGCTACGACCATTCTTGTTTACAATTACAGGGCGGATCTGACCAAGGGCGCCCGCAAGGACGGCACACCTCAGCCCTGGCTGGAGGAAGGTGGGAGCATCCCCGGGCAGAATACGGCGGTGGTGACGGGAGTTTGCCTAGCGAACAACAAGGACCGCTGGGATGATTTCAAGGCGCTTGTCGGCCCCGTCTTCGCCGTGCGCATGACCCAGCTGGTGGTGGAGCGCATGGATTCCAACGCTTACGGGTACAAGCTGGCTCCCAAGTACGGGACGATTTACAATCCCTACAACCGCGGCAAGGTGATTACGGAGCCTTCCCTGTACGTTTATACGCCGGAGAAGGGCGGCGGCCTGAATTTGCCGTGGGGGGCGGAAGTCCTGTACCAGGCGGAGTTTTTCCAGCTGTTGAATACGGACCCTGAACGTTTGCAGCACCTGACGTGGGAGAATTTGAAGACTCCCATCTTTACGCGCAATCTCGCTTTCCGCCGCTAACGGGCATTATCTGAAGACCTCTGAAAAATCATGAAGACATTTGCCAAAATCAAATCCGGCGCGTTCACCCTGATTGAGCTCCTGGCAGCCATGACCATCACCACCGTGCTGGTGCTGGTGATTGTGGCCCTGACCTCCCGCGGGGTGGATATCTGGAGATGGGTGCTGCAGGATGTGCGGACCACCACGCTTGCCCGCACGGCCATGGATACCATGACCAAGGATTTTGAGAGCATGCAGTTCCGTGCCGGTAATCCCTTTGAATGGATGCTGGTGCAGCGGGACAGCGATCTGGTTTCCCGCGCGACCAAGACCACGGCGTCCAGGAAGAAGGGCGGTTCTTCCGCTCTGAATGAAGCCCGCGTGAACCTGATGACCATGGGGCCGGAAGGCGCCAAGATCACGAATGCCTCCCAGTTGATTTTCTTTACCACGGCTACGGACCGCAATCCTGCCAAGTCCAGCATGGACATGCGGAACGACCGCATCATCGGTGACGTGAATTGCGTGGGGTACAAGCTGCTTTACCGTGACCAGATTCTGGACCAGGACGCTACGGCGGAGTCTGACGGCTTTCCGGTTTATTCCCTGTACCGCAATTTGATCAGCGCGGAGGATACCGTGCAGAATCTCCTGGGCCAGCAGGACCTTTGGTCCGCTTATACCCGCTACCAGCAGGATGAGACCATTCCCGCCAATTTCCTGGTGGAAAACGTGGTGGAAATGACGCTGATTTTTGAAGTGGACTACCAGAAGAAGATCGGCAATTCCGGCAGCAACAAGTCGGACAAGGATGCCACGCAGCGGGCGTCCGTGCTGGTGCCCGTCATGACGACGGGGGCCAACCGGCTCGGTTCCTGCACCCAGATGGATGTGTACGGCAACCGTCTGGACATCATCGGCAGCAGCGTGAATATTGACGATTTGAAGTCCGGACGCGTCACTGCCGTGACGATTTCCATGACGGTGGTGACGGATGAAGGCATGGCCCTGGTGGACCAGATCCGGCAGAAGAAGCGTCCCGCCCCCTCTCCGGAGGAATTCTTTGAGCGCTATACCCGGTCCTTCACCCAGCGCGTAGCATTGCCCATGAACCGTTAGGCCTGTAGTATGGGGGCTGATGGAAGCGGGTTTTTCCGCTGCCGTTTCCCGCCCGGAGCGTCCTGCCGTTATTTACACTGTAGTTGCAAAATGTCTGGTTTCGCAAATGTCGTCGGCAATTTGTCCCCTCTGCCGGAGCTGGTGCTGTGGCGCGACCCGGTCGCTAGAAGCGGGGAGGAAGCCATGGCCGTGGATGAAGCCCTGCTGGAATGGGGAGAGAAGCCCGTGCTGCGTGCATACCGCTGGGCGGAGCCGACCGTGACCTACGGTTATTTTGACGAGGAAGCCACGGCACGCGCCATTTTTCCGGGAGAGGAACTCCATTTTGTCCGCCGCTGGACGGGCGGGGGAATTGTGGACCACCGGCAGGACATTCCCTTTACCCTGGCCATGCACCGCCGGGGAGAGAAGGAACGGCCTTCCAGCGCCACCCTGTACCGATGGATTCACGGGGCTTTGGCCCGTGTTTTGAGAGATTGCGGCGTGGAGTGCGTGATGCTGGACGGAGACGCCCCGGACGGTGGCCGCGCCTGTTTTGCCAGCCCCGTGACGAGTGATTTAGTACTTCCCGGCGGGGAAAAGCTGGCCGGTGGCGGCCAGAGAAGAGTCCGCGGCGGCGTTCTCCATCAGGGGAGCATCCAGAATTGCCTTCTTCCCGCCGGATGGGATGAAATGCTGGCCGCCCGTCTGGCGGACGGACATTCCCTGTGCGTGGAAGCGGAGCTGTTTCCCGGCATGAACGCTAGGGTGGCGGAGCTGCTGGCATCCAAATACCGCACGGAGGCATGGCGCTCCGGCGTGCGGCATGAGCGTACTTCCCATGCCCGGTGAACCTTCCCGTTTTTCCTTCCGATGAGTTACCTCCCCGATCCCGGCCGTTACAGTCATCTGGACTATCGCCGTTGCGGGCGCAGCGGGCTGCTGCTTCCTCCCGTTTCCCTGGGGCTTTGGCACAATTTCGGCGCTGCCGACGATTTCGAGAATGCGCGGCAGCTTATCCATGGCGCGTTTGACGCCGGCATCACGTATTTTGACCTGGCGAACAATTACGGGCCGCCTCCCGGCGCGGCGGAAGAATGCTTTGGCCGCATTTTCATGCAGGATTTGTCCCGTTTCCGTGACGAGCTTGTCATCGCTACCAAGGCAGGGCACCTGATGTGGGCCGGACCGTACGGGGACTGGGGTTCCCGCAAGCATATGCTTTCCAGCCTGGACCAGTCCCTTTCCCGCATGAAGCTGGATTACGTGGATATTTTTTATGCGCACCGGCATGACCCGGAGACTCCGCTGGAAGAGACGGCGGGGGCCCTCGTCACGGCGGTCCGGTCCGGAAAGGCCTTGTATGCCGGTATTTCCAAATTCCCGGCAGAGCAAACCAGGCAGATATGCGCCATGCTCAGGGAGGCCGGCGTGCCGTGCCTGGTCCACCAGCTCCGTTACAACATGTTCAACCGGGAGCCGGAAGAGTCCGTTTTTCAGGCCATCCGTGAAACGGGCACCGGGTGCGTCGCCTTTTCCCCCCTGGCCCAGGGGATGCTGACGGACCGTTATCTGGAGGGAATTCCCGCGGATTCCCGTGCGGCAGGTTCCTCCGTCTTTTTAACGGAAGAACGGGTCCGGGAGCATGGGGAGAAAATTCGCAGCCTGGCTGCCCTGGCCCGGAGCCGCGGCCAGAGCCTCGCCCAGATGGCGCTGGCCTGGGTGTTGAGAGACCCCGTGGTGACCACGGCCCTGATAGGCGCCAGCCGCCCCCAGCAAGTCATGGATTGCCTGAAAGCCCTGGAAAATACGCGGTTCACCGCGGAGGAGCTTTCCATCATTGACGGAATGGCGGACAGGTAGGCGCTGTTTTTTCCAATGGGAGCGTTTGCTTTTTCTTTTTATCCAGTTTTCCCGGAATCAGGGCAGCTTCAAGAATTGCCGGAGATAGCTGGCCAAGGAGAGCACATTGCGCGGAATACCACGGTTTTTTGCCGTTTTCCAGGGTTTCCGGCAGCAGAAAACCGTAACAAGAAGTAGGCAGGGGGAAAGAGGTGCGGCCCAGCCGCTTCCGGAACCTCCGGAGTCAATTTGGATTAATCGGTGCGGTACTTGCTTCTTCCGTGAATCCGCCGGATTTTCCTGCGGTGCTGGTCTTTCCGCAGGAAGGTGAATTTTCCGTTCCGAACGGAGGTTTTTTCTTGGAGTAAAGTGGACCAGGTGTTATGTTCCTACCACTTTAATTTAAAGTGTACTGACAATGATAACCATCCAGGATTTATTTTGGCTCATCCCATCGGCTTCCGTGCTGGCCCTCATTTTTGCGGCCGTCTTTTTTTACCGCATGAAAGCCCAGGATGAGGGGAACGAGGTCATGAAAATGATCGCCAAGCACGTTCGCAGCGGCGCCATGGCCTATCTGCGGCAGCAATACAAGATCGTCACGATCTTCTTTGTGCTGATTACCGTCGTATTCGCTTTTCTGGCGTACTGCCTCCATATCCAGAATCCCTGGGTGCCGTTCGCGTTCATTTCCGGCGGCTTTTTCTCCGGCCTGGCCGGCTACATCGGCATGAAGACGGCCACATACGCTTCCGGCCGCGTGGCGAACGCCTGCCGCCACTCCCTGGACGCCGGCCTGCAGATCGCCTTCCGTTCGGGCGCCGTGCTCGGCCTGACCGTCGTGGGCCTTGCCATGCTTGACATTGGCGTCTGGTACTGGGTGCTGGACTGGTTTTATGAAGACATGGAGCTTTCCATGCGCCTGGTCGTCATCACCACCACCATGCTGACCTTCGGCATGGGGGCCTCCCTCCAGGCCCTGTTCGCCCGCGTGGGCGGCGGCATTTTCACGAAGGCCGCGGACGTAGGGGCCGACCTGGTGGGGAAGGTGGAAGCCGGCATTCCGGAGGACGACCCCCGCAATCCCGCCACCATCGCGGATAACGTGGGCGACAACGTGGGGGACGTGGCCGGCATGGGCGCGGACCTTTACGAGTCCTACTGCGGTTCCATTCTGGCATCCGCGGCTCTTGGCGCCGCGGCTTACATGGCCGTGCCGGAAATGGCGATCAAGGCCGTTCTCACACCCATGCTGATCGCCGCCCTCGGCACCATTCTCTCCCTGCTGGGCGTGTATGCGGTGCGCGTAAAGCGCGGCGCTTCCCAGACGGAGCTGATGGCCGCCCTGAACCGCGGCATCAACCTGAGCTCCTTCCTGATCGCCATCGCCTCCGCCTTCCTGCTCCAGCTCATCGGCCTGGACAACTGGGCGGGCATCTGGGGCGCCATCGTCACCGGCCTGGCGGTGGGCATCATCATCGGGAAGAGCACGGAGCATTACACCTCCCATGACTCCTATCCCTGCCGCAAGATCGCCCACAGCGCGAAGACGGGGCCCGCCACCGTCATCATCTCCGGCATCGGCATCGGCATGATTTCCACCTGCATTCCCGTGATCACCATCGTCGTGGGCACCGTGCTGGCCTACGGCATGGCCTCCGGGGACTGGCATTTCACCGGCGCTGAAATGAGCAAGGGCCTGTACGGCATCGGCATTGCCGCCGTCGGCATGCTTTCCACCCTGGGCCTGACCCTGGCGACGGACGCCTACGGCCCCATTTCCGACAACGCCGGGGGCAATGCGGAGATGAGCAAGCTGGACCCGGAAGTGCGCCGCCGCACGGACGCCCTGGACGCCCTGGGCAACACGACCGCCGCCACGGGCAAGGGCTTCGCCATCGGTTCCGCCGCGCTGACCGCGCTGGCCCTGCTGGCCTCCTACATTGAAGAGCTGAAGATTTCCATCCAGCATTGGGGGGACGCCACCGGAAACACCATGTACAAGATCAATGACGCGGTGAGCGTGGAAGTGTCCAAGATAGCTTCTTGCACGTTGCCTGAATTCATGAATTACTTCCAGGTGACCCTGATGAACCCGAAAGTGCTCATGGGCCTCTTCGTGGGCGCCATGATGTCCTTCCTGTTCTGCGGCCTGACCATGAACGCCGTGGGCCGCGCCGCGGAGAAGATGGTGAAGGAAGTGCGCCGCCAGTTCAAGGAAATCAAGGGCATCCTGACCGGGGAAGCGGAACCGGATTACGTGCGCTGTGTGGAAATCTCCACGGCGGGCGCGCAGCATGAAATGATCTGGCCGTCCGTGCTGGCGGTCATCACCCCCATCTGCATGGGCCTCGTGTTCGGCGTTCCCGGCGTGTTCGGGCTGCTGGCCGGCGGCCTGGCCTCCGGCTTCGTACTGGCCGTGTTCATGGCGAACTCCGGCGGCGCATGGGACAATGCCAAGAAGTACATTGAGCAGGGCCACGTGGGCGGCAAGGGATCGGAAAGCCATAAGGCCGCCGTCATCGGCGACACCGTGGGCGACCCCTTCAAGGATACGTCCGGCCCCTCCCTGAACATCCTGATCAAGCTCATGAGCATGGTGGCCATCGTCACCGCCGGCGTCAACATCGCCGTGACGCTGTTCTAAAGGTTGACAGTCATTATATTCAAGGCCCGTGGATTCAGTGGAATCCACGGGCTTTTTTTCCGGCGGCAGGAAGGACGCCGTGGATTTTTTTCGCCATTGACGGAAAGTTTTTTTGACAACGCCGGGCGGGAGGAGTAATAAACGCGCAGATGCAATTCAGCACTGGACAGCCCTTTTTTAGCACGACCCGTTATTATGGCAACGGCTATTGGTGGCGTATACCCATGTCCGGACGGGGGAATCCCGATGTGCAGTAGTAGCATCCAGCTATGACCGTTTTTCAAGAACTGCTTTGATTCCTCCGAGAGTCAAAGCAGTTTTTTTATTTTCAACTTACACCATCATCCATCCATGCAACCACCATCCATCATCACCCTCCAACAGCGCAGCCGGCGGCTGAGCGCCGATTTGGAGACGCCCATCAGCCTGTTCCTGAGCCTGACCCAGAACCAAACTCCCGGCCTTCTGCTGGAGAGCGCGGAGGTGGATGGTAGATGGGGCCGCTACAGCGTCATCGCCTGCGATTACCTGATGACCGTTTCCTGCGTGGACGCCAGGCTTTCCCTTTCCATCAGCGACGACCGCCTGGCTTCCCTGAAGGAGCTGGAAGGCATGCTTTACCTGGACGGCCTGCGCTCCCTGATGCAGCGTCTGGAACTGGTGGGGGACGACATGAGGCAGGCTCCCATCACGCGGGCTCTGTACGGCTACTTCGGGTATGAAACCGCCGCCCTGTTCCAGCCCAAGCTGGCGCAGACCATCAGTCCCTCTTCCGCGGAATCCTGCCTGGTATTGGCGGGCACAGTGATCGTGTTTGACCATTTGTACAACCGCCTCACCCAGATCAGCCTGGGCGAACACCGGGACCTGTCCCACGCGCCCCTTCAGGAGACGGAAGAACCTTCCGTCGGGGAGGTTTCCCGCACGCCGGACCAGGCGGGCTACATGAAGGGCGTGGAGCATATCAAGGAACTGCTCCATGACGGAGAAGCCATCCAGGTGGTGCTTTCCTCCCAGGCCTCCGCGGAGTTCCACGGTGACGCCTTCACGCTGTACCGCCGCATGCGCAGCATCAATCCCTCCCCGTACATGTTCTTCATGCGGCTGCCGGAAGTGACGCTGTTCGGCTCCTCCCCGGAACTGATGGTGCGGTGCACGGACGGCAAGCTCCAGCTCTCCCCCATTGCCGGGACGCGCAAGCGCGGCAGGGACGATGAGGAAGACTCCGCACTGGCCGCCGACCTGCTGAAGGACCCGAAGGAGTGCTCTGAACACGTGATGCTGGTGGACCTGGGCCGCAACGACCTGGGCCGCGTCGCCAAGCCCGGCTCCGTGAAGCTGGAACGCCTGATGGAGATTGAACGTTTTTCCCATGTGATGCACATGACTTCCCGCGTGACCGCCCAGGTGAACGACGGATTGGACGCCCTGGACATCCTCGGCGCGGCCTTCCCCGCCGGAACGGTCAGCGGCGCTCCCAAGGTGCGGGCCATGGAAATCCTGGCGGAGGAGGAACCCCTGCCGCGCGGGCCGTACGCCGGCTGCATCGGCTGGCTGGGGCTGGACAGGAACGGCGTCCACATGGATTCCGGCATTACCATCCGCAGCATGTGGGTGAAGGACGGCCGCATCCACTGGCAGGCGGGCGCCGGCATCGTGTACGATTCAGATCCGGCCGCCGAATGGCAGGAGTGCATGAACAAAGGCAAGATTATTGACGTTATTTTGAAAGGAGAAGACCATGTTTCTGTTCATTGATAATTACGATTCCTTCTCGTGGAATCTGGTGCAGGCGTTTTACGCCCTGGGCCGCAAGCCCGTGGTGTACGCGAATGACGATCCGCGCATTCTGGACCTGGCGGCCAGCCCGGAGCTGGAGGCCGTGTGCATTTCCCCCGGCCCCAGCCATCCGCGCAACGCCGGGCTGTGCCTGGAGTTCCTGAAACGCCTCCCCGCCGCCGTTCCCGTGCTGGGCGTATGCCTGGGGCACCAGCTCCTGGGCTACTTCGCCGGAGCGGAGGTTTCCCGCGCTCCGTACGTGATGCACGGGAAGAGCTCGGACATCATCCATGACGGTTCGGGGCTGTTCACCGGCCTTCCCAATCCCATGACCGTGGGCCGCTACCATTCCCTGGTGGTCCAGTCCAAGGAGGACGAGCCGAACTCCCGTTTTACCGTCACCTCCCGCGGGCCGGAAGGGGAAGTCATGGCCCTGCGCTATAATGACCGCCCCTGGGTGGGCATCCAGTTCCATCCGGAATCCATCCTGACGCCGGACGGCCTCCAGCTCCTGGGCAACTTCCCGGACAACATCGTTCCGGCAGGGCAGAAGGAAAAGCGCATCAACCGCATTCTGGACACGCTGGCCGCCGGGCAGGACCTGACGGCGGACATGGCCGCCGCGGGCTTTGCGGACATCATGGACGGCCGCATGACCCCGGCCCAGGCGGGCTGCTTCCTGATGGGCCTGCGCATGAAGGGAGAGACCCCGCTGGAGATGGCCCATGCCGTCGGCATCGCCCTGGGGCGCGCCAACCGTGTGGAAGGGCTGGAAGGGGACTGCATAGACGTGGTTGGCACGGGTGGCGACGGCCGCAGTTCTTTCAACTGCTCCACCGCCACGTCCCTGACGCTGGCCGGAATGGGGTACAAGGTAGTGAAGCACGGCAACCGCGCCGTGTCTTCCTCCTGCGGCTCCGCGGACGCCCTGGAAGGCCTGGGCTTCCCGCTGGACGTGGCTCCGGAGGACGTGCAGCGCCTGCTGGACGAGCGGAACTTCGCCTTCCTGTTCGCGCCCAATTTCCATCCCGCCTTCCGCAATGTGGGCCCCATCCGCAGGGAGCTGGGCATACGTACCCTGTTCAACCTGCTGGGGCCCCTCATTAATCCGGCGCGTCCCACGCACATCCTGCTGGGCGTGGCCCGTCCGGAGCTGGTGGAACTGCTGGCGGAGACGCTCAGCCAGTCCCATATCCGCAGGGCCGCCGTGGTGTACGGCGCAGGAGGGTATGACGAGGTGACGCCGCTGGGACCCACCAAGATGATGATCGTCCATAACGGCAGGCTGACGCCCATGACCCTGGACCCCGCGGACTACGGCATCCAGCCCTGCGAACCGGAGGACCTGGCCGTTCGGTCCAAATCGGAAGCCGTGGCTGTGCTGAAGGACATTCTGGCGGGGAAAGGCCCGCGCGCCATGATGGACATGGTGATTCTCAATGTGGGGGTGGCCATGTTCCTGCTGGAGGACCACATGGACCTGGCCGTCTGCATGGCGAAGGCCCGCGAGGCCGTCTGCGCCGGGGTAGGAAGGAGAACGCTCCATGCTGCTTGACCGGTTCAGGGAAGCCAAGGCGGAGGAAATAGCCCTGCTCACGGACATGGCCTCCCGCCGGGAGCTGCCCCGTCCCTGGAAGGGGCGCAGGCCGGACTTCCTGAAAGCCATTGCGGAGCCGCCCGCCGGGCAGCCCGTGGCCGTGATTGCGGAGTTCAAGCAGTCCTCCCCGTCGCGCGGCGTCATCGCCACCGGGCTGAAACCGGAGGAAGTGGCGGAACAGTATGCCGCGGCGGGCGCTTCCTGCATCTCCGTGCTGACGGAGGAGCGGTATTTCGGCGGCCGCATCGGGTATCTGGAGCGCATGAGCCGCGCCGGGCTTCCGCTGCTGCGCAAGGATTTCATTTTCCACCAGCTCCAGGTGATGGAGACGGCGTCCACGCCGGCCTCCGCCCTGCTGCTCATCGTGCGCCTGACGCCGGACGCGCGGACGCTCCGCATCCTGAGGGAACAGGCGGAAGCCTACGGCATGCACGCCGTGGTGGAGGTTTTTGACGAGTCGGACCTGGCAATTGCCCGGGAATCCGGCGCTCGCATCATCCAGGTGAATGCCCGTGACCTGGATACGCTTGAAACGGACAGGGCTGCCTGCCTGGACATGGGGAAACTCCGCCGTGAGGGGGAGGTGTGGATCGCCGCCAGCGCCATGAGCGCCGGGGCTCATCTCAGGGAAGCCGCGGAAGCGGGCTTCCAGGCCGTACTGATGGGGACTGCCCTGATGGACGGCGGAAAGCCGGGTGAAAAACTGGCTGCAATTTTAGAAGAAACAACATGAAGAAGCATTCATTCGCAATCAAGGTGTGCGGGATTACCCGCCAGAGCGATTTGTCAACCGCCATGGGGATGGGAGCCCATTTCTGCGGATTCATCTTTCATCCCAAAAGCCCGCGTTATATTGCTCCGTCACGCGCCGCGGCCCTGGACTCCGCGCTGATCCGCCGCGTGGGAGTCTTCGTGAACCAGAACGCGGAGGAAATCATGGACATCATGAAAACGGCCCGGCTGGAATTCGCCCAGCTTCACGGCGCACAATCCCTGGACTGCGCGCGCCGCATCGGTCCGGAAAAGGTGATCCGCGTACTGTGGCCGGACCGTTATGAATCCCTGGACGCCCTTCAGAAGGAAATGGAACTCTGGGCGGACAGCTGCGCCTGGTTCCTGCTGGATGCGGGCAGCCAGAGCGGCGGCCACGGCGTCTCCCTGGACTGGAACGCCCTGGCTTCCCTGAAATCCCCCCGGCCCTGGTTCCTGGCGGGCGGCCTTTCCTCCGCTTCCCTGAATAAGGCGCTGGAACAGTGCACCCCGAACGGCATTGACCTGAACTCCGGCGTGGAAGCCATCCCCGGCCAGAAAAGCCCGCAAAAGCTGCTGGCGGCCCTTAAATCACTCATCTCCTACACCCCTTACCATATCGCATGAACAAAGAAGGATATTTCGGCAACTTCGGCGGCCGCTTCGTACCGGAAGCGCTGCGCCCCCCGCTCATGGAGCTGGAGGAAGCCATGGCCACCATCATGCCGTCCCGCGAGTACCGGGACGCGCTCCAGGACCTGCTGGTCAACTACGCGGGTCGTGAAACGCCCCTCACGTTCTGCCCCCATCTCTCGGAAAAGCTGGGCTTCCGCCTGTGGCTGAAGCGGGAGGACCTGCTGCACACCGGAGCCCACAAGATCAACAACGCCCTCGGGCAGGCCCTTCTTGCCAAGATGATGGGGAAAACGCACCTCATTGCGGAAACCGGGGCGGGGCAGCACGGCGTGGCTACGGCCACGGCGGCGGCCCGGCTCAAGATGGACTGCACCATCTTCATGGGGGCGGAGGACGTGGAGCGCCAGTCCATGAACGTGATGCGCATGAAGCTGCTGGGCGCCCGCGTGTTTCCGATTGAAAACGGTTCCCGCACCCTGAAGGACGCCATTAACGAGGCCCTGCGCTACTGGATTTCCCATCAGGAGGACACCCTGTACTGCTTCGGCACGGCGGCGGGGCCCCACCCGTTCCCCACGCTGGTCAGGCAGCTCCAGTCCGTCATCGGCACGGAGGCCCGGGCCCAGATGCTGGAACGCGCCGGAAGGCTTCCGGACGTGGTAGTGGCGTGCGTGGGCGGCGGTTCCAACGCCATCGGCATGCTCCACCCCTTTGTGGAAGATGAAGGCGTTCGCCTGGTGGGCGTGGAGGCCGGAGGCACCGGGGAGCCCGGATGCTACAACTCCGCACCCATCAACCTGGGCAGCCCCGGCGTGCTGCACGGCCACGTGACCATGCTTTTACAGGATCAAGACGGGCAGATACAGCCGTCCCACTCCATCTCCGCCGGGCTGGACTACCCCGGCGTGGGGCCAGAGCACTCCCACCTGGCGGAAATCGGCCGGGTGCATTACGGCGTCATCTGTGACGCCTCCGCGCTGAACGCCTTCCAGACCCTGACGCAGGAGGAAGGCATTATCCCCGCTCTGGAATCCTCCCATGCCGTCGCGTGGGTGCTGGACCATGCGGACGAGCTGCCCGCGGGGGGTGACGTGCTGGTGAACCTCTCCGGCCGCGGAGACAAGGACCTGGGAATCGTTAAAAAATATCTGAACCTTTAAGCCGCATCTTTCCATGAACAACATGCAGAAATCACCGTTGCAGGAAGCCGTGGAGCGCGCCCATGCCCTCGGCAGGCGCGCCGTCATCCCCTTCATCACCGCCGGATTTCCTGACAAGGAATCCTTCTGGACCCATCTGGAGCGGATTGACGGAGCAGGGGCGGACATCATTGAAATAGGCGTTCCCTTCTCGGACCCCGTTGCGGACGGTCCTCTCATTGAACAGGCCTCACGGGACGCGCTGGCCCGCGGCGTAAGCCTGAAATGGATTCTAGACGGTCTGAAAGCCCGCAAGGGCCGCTTTTTCGCCAAACTGGCGCTGATGGGGTATGTGAACCCCTTTTACCAGTACGGGCTGGAACGGCTTGCCCTGGATGCGGCGGAAGCCGGAGTCAGCGGCTTCATCGTTCCGGACATGCCGCTGGAAGAATCCGGCATCTTCAGGGATGCCTTTGACCCCCACGGACTGACGCTCGTCACGCTGGTGGCTCCCAACACCTCCGTGGAACGAATGCGGGAATACAAGCCCCATACCTCCGGCTTCGTTTACGTGGTTTCCGTGCTGGGGACCACGGGAGGAAAGGTGGACCTGACGCAGAGCGTCACGGAAACCATGCGCCGCGCCCGGGCCGTATTTGACGTGCCGCTGGCGCTGGGCTTCGGACTCCAGACGCCGGACCAGCTGGATGCCCTGCCGGAAGACGCCCGTCCGGACGCCGCCGTTCTCGGCAGCGCCCTGCTCAGGCACATTGCGGAAGGGAAGGATGCGGCGGAATTCCTGGGCAAATGGACCGGAAAGTAAAATAACATTCCCCGTTAACGTTAAAAAGAGGCTGTGCAGTTGTTCTGCACAGCCTCTTTGCTGCTGGCCGCCCGTCAAAGATAAAGTAATTTTGACGGTTTTCCGGCGCCTGCAATCAGGCTCTGTCAATAGGCATAACTGACGCCGGCGTTAAACCGGTGCGCCGTGGCCTTGCTCCTTCCCTCAAACTCGTACCCTGCATACATCCTCCAGCGCGCGTTCAACTGCAGGGCGCTGTTCACGTTCACTCTCACCCCGTTCCGGTCAGGAGACGTTCCTTCCGCTTCCCAGCGGTACCCGTTGAGCAGCCGCTCCGCCTGCGCACTTGGGTTCCTGCGGTACACGTCCGGCACGTAGCTCACCATCGCGCTGTTGATCCATTCCCGGTCTTTCAGCTCACTGCGGTGCGTCAAGCCCACTCCCACCGGTACGCTCAGGTTCTTCAGGCGCCCCTTTTCAAAGCGCCTCGCGTCCCAGCCCGTTTCCGTAAACGCCTCCTGCGTCACGTCCGTATACTCCAGCCCCAGCATGACCTCCATTGCAACGGTCTCGTTTACCCGGCGGCTCCACTTCCCGGTGAATGTTCCAAACAGGGTTTCATTGGTCCACTTGCCGTGGGACCGGCCGCCCGTGTGGAAGGAATTCATCTTGTTGTCCGTCCAGCCATAGCCTGCCGTTCCCGTCACCAGCAACGTATTCTTCCTGTTGAGAACCTTGTGCCAGCCGCCGTAGAGCATGCCGATGCGCGTCTGCTGGTCAATATCTCCCGCAAAGCTGCGCCCGCGCATCTTGCCGTACAGGTCTCCGAAGCCCAGGCCCAGGATAGCGTGGGAAGTGATTCTCCTGTCCGCTCCCACGGAATAGCCGCCGCCGTGGTAGTCAAATCCGTCCCGTACTCCCTCGGAGGCGTGGTTGAGGAAATCCCCCATGCCCTTGACCCAGTAGTTGTTTTCCGGCCCGGTGATGAAGCGCTGGGCATCCAGGTTGCCCAGGGCGGCCCGGGACATCCCAAGCGCGTTGGCGGCGCTGGACCACATGGAGTTCATAGCCAGGGTACCTGCCAGTTCCGGAAGGATGTCCCGGATGGCGGAGTCCTCGGCGGGAGTCCAGACCAGTTGGAGTTGTTCCGGGAAGCCGTCACCATCCGCATCTACCCACTGGTGGCTCCAGGAGCCCATGTAGGCATAGGGGCTGTCCACCCGGTCGGACCCGGCAGCCAGAGAATGGGCGCCGGAGAAGTCATCCGTGTGGGTCTGGTTGGAGTCCGTCAGGACGATGAAGGTACGCTGCTGCTTCCAGGAATTGTCCGCATAGAAATAATCGGCGGATATCCCCGTGTCCATAATCCCTATAGAGCCGCCCAGGGTGAAGGAATCAGAGGCGGAGATGGAGAGGCCGGTGGTGTTTGCCTGCGTGGCGGTTTCCTGAGCCTGCTTTTGCATGTCAAAGACGAAGCCGCGGGAAAGATCCACGTTTTTGGCATTGATGAAGGCGGTGGTTCCGGGGCGCAGGACGGCGTCCCCATTCGTGATGGAGAAGGAGGCGGCATTGATGACGCTGCCCCCGGTGATTTCCAGAGTGCCGTGTTCCAGAGTCATGGAGGTATCGTCCCGCAGGCCGGCATTGCCGAAGACGACATTGTGTTCCAGGATGAGGGAGCCGCCGTAGAGGGTGGTTTGTCCCTTGAAATCGCTGTAGCGGCTGGCCACGAGGTGGGCGTTGTCCCCCTGGTAGAGTTCCCCGCTGAAGATGACAGTGCCATCCGTAGCGTGGGAGATGCCGTCGTCATCCGTGTACTGGTTGAGAGAGAGGGTGACGTTTTCCGTAGAACTAAAATAAGCCGCACTGGTGATCGGATCATTAAAGCGAACCTCCTTTTCTTGGGCGGCGGCCAGCTGGAGATGGTTGGTTCCGTCTACATGAATGGCGTTGGCAACGCCGTTTACCACGGAGAAGGAGCCGTCATTGTGTTGAGTGAACGTCCCCCCGGTCATGTTGCCGCTGAAGAGCACGTCATGCGTGAATGCCAGAAAGCGGCTGGAATTGTCGGTAGTGATCCCTTGCAGGTAAATGGCTCCACCGTAGGTAGAGGAATAGTTATTGGTGAAGATGGCGCCGTTACGGATCGTGAGGAAAGAGTTAACTCCCTGCATATAAATCGCTCCGCCAGAGGAGGTGGAGATGGAGTAGGAGTCTGAGGAAGCATAATTCCCGGAGAAGGTAACATTGTTTCCCAGAGTCAGCGTTGCATGGTCTCCCTCCATATGAATCGCTCCGCCAGAGGAGTTGGAGTAGTTGGAGGAGTAGTTGGAGGAGGAGTCTGAGTAAGCATAATTCCCGGAGAAGGTAACATTGTTTCCCAGAGTCAGCGTTGCATGGTCTCCCTCCATATGAATCGCTCCGCCAGAGGAGTTGGAGGAGTTGGAGGAGTAGTTGGAGGAGGAGTCTGAGTAAGCATAATTCCCGGAGAAGGTAGCGTTGTCCTCCAGCGTCAGCATTGCATGGTCTCCACGCATATAAATCGCTCCGCCAGAGGAGGTGGAGGTGGAGGCGATGGAGTAGGTGCCGGACTTGGAGAAAGTATAATTCCCGGAGAAGGTAGCGTTGCTCCCCAGGGTCAGCGTTGCATGGTCTCCCTCCATGTAAATTGCTCCGCCAAAGGAGGTGGAGGGGTAGTTGGATAAGTGGGAGGTGGAGTCGGAGAAAGTATAATTCCCGGAGAAGGTAGCGTTGTCCTCCAGAGTCACCGTTGTATCATCTCCACTCATAGCAATCGCTCCGCCAGAGGAGGAGGAAGAGGAGTAGTTGGAGGAGGAGAAAGCATAATTCCTGGAGAAGGTAGCGTTGTTCCCCAAGGTCAGCGTTGCATGGCCTCCCTCCATATCAATAGCTCCTCCGTAAGCACTATTGTTTGAATTATCAACATGGTTATTGAGAAATTGAACCTTTCCGGTGATTTCCAGAGATACGTTATCATCTGCTGTGCGTATCACTCCTGCGGTGCCATTGCTCCAGATGACGGAGTCCATCTCCAGCGTGTACTCTCCCGCTCCCAGGTCGTACAAGGGATTCTTACCCAGGCCGGATAAGTCTACGGCACAGAGTGCAGCCGGATCAGCGGAGCGGAAGTTGACAGGAACGGTTAGACCGGTAGTCAGGGAGGCGTCATCGTTGTTCAGAATCACCGTATCCCCGGCAACTAGGGCGACGGAGGAGACCAGTTCCTCCAGGGTGGAGTATATGTTATTGTCTGGATCGGAATATTGAGATGCGTCTACCATGAAGTCCGCCGCGGAGGCGGAGAAGGACAGGGAAATAATGGGAACCAGCAGAGAGGCCAGGAGGCTGCGGCGCAGCAACAAAGGAAGGATGGGTTTCATGATCAATAATAAGAATAAATATAGCCTTATGGCAAAGAGCAGAACTAAATAGCGGATTTCTAATCCGTATTTTTCTTCAGCCGCAGGAAGAAACTCAAGCAGGTACCATTTGAGAAATATCGGGTAACAGGATTGATTGTTGGAAAACTATGTATTTCTATGTGATTAAGTATTTTGGGGCATTAAGAAATTTACCGCGGCAAAAAAGAAAAGAATGAAGCATGGGGTTCTGAAAGATGAAGGGGTTTCGCTCAGCGCTTTATTTCAGAAGAGGAATTTGTCTTAAAATAATTCCCTATCATTGTAGTAGGATTGACATCGGATTAGAAATCCGTCACATGCCGGAAAAGGAGAAAATAATCATAGGACCCCGGAAGGAATAAACAGCTGGAATTCCTCTGTTGTGCTTGGAGGAGATTGATTGATAAAAGGCGGGAAAACGCGTTCAAGCCATGGAGTCCTCCAAGCTATCTGATGGCCGTTTTCCCGGGAACAAGGGGTCCCGGCCTTGGAAGTCCGTTTCTCTTCCGGATCCGTTCACTCTTCATGTGTTTCAAACGGATGCCGGTTCCATTGCCCGACCATGCGGAGACGTGCCCCGGAGTCCTGTGCAAACGCTTCACCATGCTGCGGGAGTGGAAAATTTTGGGAAAATGGACCAGAGGCATATTTAGTCATTCTTCCTCAATCTCCAAAGTGCGATTTTCATAACTTGTTGTGAGGCATATTTTTATTTTGTCCTGTCATGAAAAGAGCAAATGCGAATTCGCAATCCGCCGTCTCTTTATTTACATATCATTCAAAATTTCATCATTGAATAATATTTAACAATCAAGGGATTATCTGTTTCAAAGATAATCCCTTCATAGAAAACCGGGAAAATCTGTTTAACGGGGATAATTCCTTTCTGTTAGAAAACCGTTGCAGGTGATTCTTTTCCTTTGACAGCGGATTGCGAATTCCTTATTTATATTCACAATCATATTTCCCTTGCCGTGTTGTGGGAAAGGTTCTTTTATGATTGAATAACCCATTAATTGTCAAACGTTACATGAAATTGCACCTTCCCTTGAATCTGCTGGCCGCCCTGATAACCTCCTTCTCCGGGGTAACGCTTGGAACTGCCACCTTTGCAGGAGTTTCTGGTCTTTTAATAACAGTATCACAGGCTTATGCTGCGGATGTCGCTTTTAACGGGACACAGGTTAACGTAGCGGCGGGAGGCAGCTCCACTTATGACGTGGGCACCGTTACGGCTTCCACCACCTTGAATTTTGCCGGGGCGGGCAACGCTACGATCACGAACCTGAACGGAGACGCCCCGGAAGCCGTGCTGACAGTGAATCGCGTCGCCAACGGAGGAACGGCCCTCTCCACCCTCACCCTGAACGGGGCGGGCACCTTCAACGGCATTATTTCCCTCTATTCCAACACGACAGGGGGAACGCAGAACAACATCCTGAACCTCAATCACGCGCTGGCGGCCCAGAACGCCACCATCAAGCTGGGCGGCTATGGTTATGCGACCGGGGCCTCCGTCCTGAAAGCGGGCGTGAATACCTCCATCAGCAAACTGGTGCACAACAACACCGCGGCCCTGATTACCGGGGAGGGAACCACACTGACCATCACGGGGGACTCTTCTTCCTACGGCGGCAGCTTCGGCGGCACCGTGACAGTTGATTACACGGGGGGCGGCACGTTCACCCTGGGCAATTCCGACAAGAGCGCGGCGCTGACCCCCGCCGCCTCCGCGGATGCCACTCTTAAAATCAGCAGCGGAACGCTTTCCCTGTTTTCCGGCAATGTCAACTGGTCCCAGAAGCTGGTCATGGGGGACGGCACAACGCTCACCGTGCAGGACGGCCCCGCCGTTTCCGGATATTATAACTATGACGCCACTTCCATCAATGGGGACGGCTTTACCTTCTCCGGGGCAGCCACGTTCGGCACCGGAGTGAACCTCACTACCCAGTACGGCAAGAACATCAAATTCACGGGCGTGCTTACGGCCGCCTCCGGCTTTTCCATCAGCGGGACCGATAGCGAGTACACTTATTACACCCTGACCGGCACGGAAAACCAGATCGGCGGGACCATCGCCATCACCCGCAACTCCACTTCCCTGGGCATCAACGCTTCCGGTTCCCTCGGCACCGCCGCCGTAACTACTTCCTCCGGCAGCCAGTACCTCACTTATTACGGTACGGCGGGAGAAGCGGCGGACGTCATTGACAACTCCATCACCGGGGCAGGCAACTTTGTAGCCCAGTCAGGCTGGGTGCATCTGTCCGAGAACGTAGCGCTTACAGGCACCTACACCGTCAATTCCGGCGCCGTACTCTCCAAGGCGGGCTCCATCAGCGCCGCGCTTGCGGGAGGCAGGCTGGATGCAGGCAATGGAACCATGAATGTGACGGGACTGACGGGGAATGGAACCATCTCCGCCTCCGCGGGCACCATGAATTTCCAGGACGCCTTCACAGTGGGGGAAACGATGGGCATCCTCGCCAACGGTTCCGGAACCATTACGGGCAATGTAACGGTGGACGGCGGACGCCTGTACTACACCTCCATGGACAATGTGGGCAGCGTGCTTCAGAACGTGACGCTGACTTCTGGCCTGATTGATTTTTCCGGTTTCCAGGAATTCCAGGACCTGTTCGGTTCCGAAGCCCTGGTGAATACCTCCTACAACCTGGGCGTTGACCTGGGGACGGGGTTCACGCTGGCGGATATTGACGAGTCCCTGTACACCATCACCACCGTTGACGGGAAAACGGTTATTACCTTCACGGGATCCGGCGCGTATGATACCGCATGGGATTCCGCCTGGGGGCTGGAAAACGCCCCCACCTCCGGCGCCGGAACACTGGCGGACCAGCAGACGCTGGCCCTGTACAACATTCGCGCCGCGTCCATGCAGGAGGGCTTCGGCTCCGTGAACGTCGTGACCGGAACGGGTGACCTGACGGGAGTGACCCTGGCAGGCGGCTATTACAACACTGCAACCAATGCAACGGCCACGGAGATCACTACCGGCATCTGGACGGATGTGCTGGGGGGCAATTACGGCCTGATCATCGGCGGCAGTTATGCCAACAACTGGAGCGGCACCGGCAAGTGGAACATCACGGGTGACGTCCATACCCAGATTCAGGGGGATACCTCCGTCAACTGGGTGGTGGGCGGCAACTACAAGGACGGCCAAGCTGCCGGCATTACGGGGAACGTTTACGTGTCCGTGGACGGAAATGCCGTGGTCAAGGGGAGCGTGATAGGCGGTGGCACCGCGGCCCACAACTCCACCAACAACATTGACGGCAGCACCTTTGTCGTGGTGCGCAGCATGCAGAGCGTGACGGATGAAACCGTCTCGCTCAATTCCGTAGCCAGGGGCTTCATCATCGGCGGCAGCGCCTATGAAGCCAACTCCACTTCCAGCGCCGCCATCACCGGAAGCACCAATGTGACGATTGACCTGGGGACTGCCTCCGGCACCTTCGTCAAGAGCATCGTGGGCGGTTCCTACTCGGGCAGCTCCGGAACATATACGATCAACGGGGACTCCAACGTCAGCATCACTGCCGCCAGTGACGCCGTCTTTACCGGGGCCATTTACGGCGGCGGCTACGGCACTGCCGGAACTTCCACGGTCAGAGGCAATTCCAACCTGACGCTGGATGGCGGCGCCTATACGGGAGCCCTTTATGCGGGCGGCGGCGGAGCAAGGTCCGCCGTGAACGGGAACGCCACCCTCACCGTTAAAAAAGCCGTGTTCCGAGCGGGCAGCACGCTGAATGTGTCGGAAGGCACGGTAGGGGGCACCTCCTCCCTGCTTCTGGGCGGTTACGGCAATACGGCGGACCAGGCCATCTCCTTCTCCAATACGGTCATTACCGGCTTCGACATTGTGACCATGTTCCAGAACTCCTTCTTTACGGGGAACCTGAAGGTGGACGGCTCCAGCACGCTGGCCCTGGCGGGAGACGCCGGAACGGGAATCAACGTGAATGGCACGTTCGCCCTTTCCGCGGAAGGGGAATTGAATCTGGACCTTACCGGGTTTGGCGCCTTGACGGACGGCATGTCCGTGCTCTCCACCACCGGACTGACCAACATCTCTTCCATCAAGGCCGTCTTTGCGGACGGCGTGGCGGGAACCATCACCCTTTCCAACAATGGCAGGGACCTGGTTTACACGGCGGAAACCCTCCTGCTGTGGGCGGGCGGTGAAAACGGGGTCTGGAGCGCGGAAAACATCTGGACGGACGGCGGCACGCCCGCCACGTATGCGGACGGCCTGGCGGTTTCCTTTGCAGACCAGGCCGGAGTCGCCACCTCCGCGGTGCAGCTTGATTCCGAGGTTTCCCCCGGCTCCATGCTGGTCCGCAACACCACCACCCGCTATGAGCTGGCGGGAACCGGAGTAATTGCCAATACCGCCGTTACCAAGGAAGGCACGGGAACCCTGGTGCTGGGCTCCGCTTCCATCCTCGGTACGGGAACCACCGTAGCCGTGAACCAGGGCGTTCTGGCGTTCGGGTATGATACGGACCTGCCGGCCACGGGCATCACCTGGGGCGCGGGTTCCTCCCTGGGAGCGGCCAACGGCGCGACGGTCACGGTGAATTTGGGAACCGTGACCAACCCGGCGTTCTCCCTTGCCGCGGATACCAACTCATTCATTAATCTGGTAACGCCTTCAGACCTTACCTTCGGCAATAACATCACGGGAGCCGGCTCCGTCCGGAAAACCGGTACGGGGCTGCTGAAATTGACGGGGGCCAACTCCGGCCACCTGATCGTGCAGGAAGGCAACGTCCAGATAGGGGGCGGCTCCACTGCCATCAATTGGGGCAGCGCCGGTTCCTCCGTCACCCTGCAGAACGGCACGTCCCTGATCATTGCGGGCAACAGCGCCCACCACACCATCGGTTCCGATCTGATTCTGGGCACGGCCGCATCTGACGCGGTCTCCCTGAAATGGGTGGACGCCTCCCAGGCAAACGCCACCAATTACCAGCATAACTTTACGGGAACCGTTACCGTCAACGGGGCGGCCACCCTGGTGGGCCGGGACAACTGGGCCAAGGAAATGGGCTTCACCGGAACGCTTACAGGCGCAGGCTCCCTGACCTACAGCCGCGGAGGGGGCGATGGCAGGTACAACTCCAACGGCAAGCTCATCATCGGCGGTGACGCCTCCGGATTTACCGGCATGATCACCATGAACGCCGCCAACGGGTACAGCACGGGGCTTGACATGCGCACCTCCATGGCGCAGGGCGGGGTCACCCTCACGTCCGGCACGGATACCACGGGATTCGCCTTCATGCGCGTGCTGGGGGATATTGAAATCGCCTCCCTGGACGGCACGGCCAACTCCCAGGTGGGCGCCGTGGGGGGAGCGCGTACGCTGACGGTGGGTTCCGGCACGTATAACGGCACCATCACGGACCACGGCGTTGCCATCGCCTACGGAGCCACCACCATCTCCTATGACACCACCGGAGTCCTCTCCCTGACCAAGGTCAGCGATGAAACCCTGACGCTGGGCGGAACGGTCAGCTACACGGGGCTGACGAACATCCAGGGTGGAACCGTTGCCCTTACTGCCGCAGGGGCCACGTCCCTGGGGAACATCACCATGGCGGCCAATACGCGGATGACGACCGCCGGGGCCCTGAATCTGGCGGCCAGTTCCACGCTGACCCTGGATATAAGCTCTTCCATCGGCGTGGGTGGGGCCTTCGGGGCCGGTACGTTCAACCTCACCCTGAATGGCCTTGAAGGCATTACGGAAGCCGGGGAATACACCCTGATTTCTGCTGCCAGCGGACTTGATGCCGCCAGCGCCATCTTCAACTGGGCCGGCTATACCGGAGACGAAACGCTGATTTACACGCTCGAACAGACGGGCGCCACCCTCAAGTTGGTGGTGACTTCCGCCGGGGACGTTTGGATCTGGCAGGGAACGGAAGGCATGACCTGGAGCGACACGAACACGGGAGCCCAGTGGGGCATTGACGGCTCTGCGGATACGGCCGCCGGCCAGAACCTGGTCTTCAACAGCTCCGGAGCGGGAACCGTCACCCTGTCCGGCGCGGTGAATCCGGCCTCCATCACGGTGAACAACGCCGCGGGCAGCGACTATGTATTCGCCTCAGACGGCACCGGAAAAATTGCGCAGGGCACGCTGACCAAGCGCGGCGAAGGCAAGCTTACCCTGAACCTGGACAATACGGGCTGGGCGGGAGCCATCTCCCTCCAGCAGGGCGAGCTGGTGGCCCAGGTGGCCAACTCCCTCGGTTCCGGGGCTGTCACCATTACGGGTGGCACGCTCACGCTGGCTACGGCTGACGTCCAGCCGGGCATGGGCATGATCAACCTTCAGGGCGGGAGCCTCAATCTGGCGTCCGGCGCCTTTGCCACGGCGTTCACCGCAGACAACATGACGTGGACGGACGGCTCCCTGATCCTGGGTGAAAATGTGACGGCTACCGCCGCCAAGGCCCTGGCCAACGGAAAAACCGTGGAACTGGCCGCCGGCTCCATGCTGACGGTCAGCGGCGCCAATGACAACACGGCGCTGAACCTGGATGCCTCCGGCACCGGCACCATTTCCGTGGGCCTGGGAACCAGCTACGGAGCCAATGTCCTGAACATGAGCACGGCATTCCAGGGAACCCTGTCCGTGACATCCGGTTACTTCCAATTGAACAACGTGACCATGGGAGCAGACGGCACCGTGAACCTGGCGGACTCCAATGTCCGTGCGGAATGGAACGGCACGGCCGGGGGCGCCTTTGCCAATGACATCATCTTTACGGGCAACCAGATATTCGCCACCAAGGACTTCACCCTCAGCGGCGATCTGAGCGGAACGGCGTTCTCCACCCAGGGCGGGGGCAACATCACCCTCACGGGCGGCGTCAATCTGGACGGACAGCTCAAGGTGCACCGCGGCACAGTTACGGTGAACTCCGCCAATGTGACCAAGCTGGGGGACAGCATTGACATCCAGAACAACTCCACGCTGGCCTTTGCCCGCGACTTCTCCTACGGCGGCGTCATCAGCGGCACGGCCGGCAGCACGGTATCCGTAAACGCCGGAACGCTGGAGCTCACCGGAGCGAACACCTTCCTGGGCACCCTCTCCATTGCGGGCGGCGCTACGGCGCGGCTGGGTGACGGGAGCGCCTGGGCCGGGGCCCTCTCCGGAGCCGGTTCCCTGGTCGTCGACACCACGGGGAATATAACGCTGGCGGCCGGCAACACCGGGTTCACCGGTTCCACTACGCTCTCCGGAACGGGCACCGTCACCCTCGCGGGGGCCGACTCCCTGGGGTCCGGGCGGGTCACCGTCAACAACGGGATTCTTGACCTGGCCTCCCAGAATGCGGCCAACGCCATCCTGATCACGAAGGGAAGCCTGGCAAACGCGGGAGCTAAAACCACCGGAAACGTGGAAGTGGCCGCTTCCGCCGGAACGCAGGGCGCCCTGAACACCATCAATCTGGGCGGTCTGTCCGGCTCCATGGTCGGCTCCATCGTCATGGAAGACTACTCCCGGCTCACCGGCATCTCCGGCGGCCTGGACATGACGGGAAAGACGGTGACGCTGAAACTGGATTCCGGCAGCCTTACCGCGGGCGGAACAACCGGGCAGGGCGTCATTGATGCGGACAGCCTGACGCTCTCCGCCGCCAACACGACCATCAACCTCAGCAACCAGGGCGTCCTGGACCTGCTCTCCGCCAACCGGGATTCCGCCGACGGCGTAGGGCTGGTGCTGACGACGGGAACGCTGACCGTGGACAACTACAAGCAGATAGCCTTCTCCCCGCTTCTGGCCTCCCTCGGTTATGCCGTGACGGAAGTCCTGGGCGCGGACGGAACGCTGATGGTCAGCGGCAATACGGACCTCGTCTACCTCGTGGACACCACGCCCAACTCGGACAACCCCAACATCAGCGACTACGCCGCCCTGGATCCCTACAAGGCCGTGGGCATCAACGGAACCACGCTCAATGTAAGCCTGAACGGTGCTCCTGAAGCCTCCCGGAACGGAGACGGCCTGAAAGTCAGCAACCTGATCGGCAGCAATGGCGCTCTGGTGGTGACGAATACGGCGGCGGACGCTGCCGCCAACCATGCCGTGGTGGACCTGATCCAGAACGTGGACGCCGGAGGCAACAGCTACGGCGGCACCATCAGCGGGGACCATGTGGACTTTATCAAGAAAGGAGCGGAAACCCTCACCGTGGAAGGCAGCTTCACCGGAAATGACTCCATGCTGAGCTCCACGGAAGGGAACATTGTCCTGAACGGTACGGGCAACAGCCTCACTACGCTGGAGCTCGCCGGGGGAGACATCACGCTGGGCGGCAGGAATGACGGCGCCTCCCGCGTGACGACGGTGGAAAACCTGGCCTCCGGCACGGGTGGAGGAACCCTGGACCTGGGCCGCGGCGCCCAGCTGGTCCTCACCGGCCAGCAGGCCGGCAGCCATGTGACTGATGTGACCATCTCCGGTGACGGCACGCTGACCCTCGGAGGAATGGGAACGGACTCCTCCCTGACGCTGGGCAACGGCTCCTCCCTGGACGGCGTTCTGCTGGACATCCGGGAAGGTTCCGCGCTTTCCACCGCGGCCGGCTCCGTGAATACGGTCTCCGGCCTGACGGGCGGGGGCGCCCTGAAGCTGAGCGGCGCGGAAATGACGGTGGACTCCTCCGCCTCCCATACCTTCACCGGTACGCTGGACGGCGCATCCGGAACGCTCAACGTCAAATCCGGCAACGGCAGCGTGCAGACCATCAAGGGTGCGGGCAATGCCGGCTACAACCTGAACGTGAGCGACGGCGGCGCGCTGACCCTGGCCGGCGCGGCTGCGGAAGGCGGTAATCCCGCCCAGGCTGCCTACAAGGGCATTACAGTGAACGGAGGCACGCTCAACATCGGCAGTGCGGACGCTCCCAAGACCCAGTTGACTCTTGGCACGGACGGCTTGAGCGTGACGGGGAACAGCACGGTTACCATCACCACGTCCTCCACCACGGTGGATGGCCTGGGGAACCCCTTCGTCACCTCCAGCGGAAACATTACGCTGGGCGACGGAACGGGAGAAGTGACGCTGGTCATGACCAACCTGGACACCCTGGTGACGGGGAGCACGGAAACGCTGAACATGGAACTGTTCAAGACGACGGACGGCGCGCTGGTATCCCTGGGCGACAACGTCACCCTCCAGGACATGATCCTCAGCTCCCTGTATGAAAACCTGTCTCTGACCACGAATGACAGCATGACGGCCATCATCCTCACCGGCACGGCGCGCACGGAAAACATCTTCCGTGACTCCTCCCTGACGCGGAACGCGGCCACCGGGGCGGACCTGCTGTGGAACTCCCGCTACCATATGGAGGAAGGCACCACCCTGCGCGACTTCTACACCTCCGTTCTGCTCTCCCAGAACGCGGGCGACTACTCCGGCGCGGCCCGCAAGCTGGCCGCCGCCGCGGGCAGCACGGTCACCAGCCTGGGCATCGCCCAGCGTGACTCCCTGCGCGACCAGATGGGCTGGATCCGCAACCGCGTGGCGCAGATGGGCGTGAACCCCGCGTACGTCCATGAGGACATGCCGTACTTCCACATGTGGATGCAGGGCACCGGGTCTTATGCCAAGCTGGACACCAAGGGGGATGAAAGCGGCTATGAGCTCACCACCTGGGGCGGAACGGTAGGCATGGACGTGGACATCAACGACAACTTCACCGCTGGCGCGGCCTTCACGGCCAACTACGGAAGCCTCACGGCGAATGCGGCGGATACCGCGGACGGTGACCTGGACAGCTACTACGTCAACCTGTTCGCCCGGTACCAGTCCCGTAAATGGTCCCACCTGCTTATCCTGACGGGCGGCTGGAATGATGCCAAACTCACGCGCACGGTGGATTACGGCTCGGGCTCCTACCAGGCCCACGGCAGTACCACCGGGTCCGGCTTCGGCGCCATGTACGAGCTGGCGTACGACATCGCCCTCAATGAAGACAAGAGCGTGATTCTCCAGCCCCTGTTCAACGCCTCCATCGTGACGACGCGCATGGACGGCTACAGTGAAAGCGGCTCCGCCGGAAATGCCGGGCTGAGGGTGGAGGACCAGGAACTGACCACGGCCGCAGTCGCCGTGGGCGCCAGACTCTCCGGCCTCATGGGCTCCAACGTCTTCGGGCGTGAAGCGCTGGGTGAAATCCGGGTGAACGTCTCCCAGGACATGGGCGACCGCCGCGGGCAGGCCAATGTGGGCTTCCTGGCGGACCCCTCCTACACGCGTCCGGTGTACGGCGCCAAGGTGGGAAGCACGGCCTTCCAGGCCGGTGTGGGGTTGAGCGTCCCCGTAGGCACCCAGGGCGTCATCTTCGTGGACGGCAATGCGGACATCCGCAGCGGTTCCAGCTCCATCAACGGAAGCATCGGCTACCGCTACAACTTCTAAAGGAAGAAAACGTCAGTTAATCAGAAGGCCGCTGCGGAATAATCCGCAGCGGCCTTCTTCGTGAATGGGCGGGATTTCTTTATAGGATAACGTGAAGAGTGATTTCCGCCCTCTCATGGGCGGCTTACTTCCATTCCCATTCAACGGGCGTTTCCATGTCCGGCCTCAGCGCCTGGCGGACCGGGCAGCTCATGGCCGTTTTTTCCAGCATGGAACGGAGGGGATGGCTGCTTTCCAGGGGCATTACGGCCTTCAGCTCAATCTTTTCAATCCCCTTGGAGGATTCCACCGCGCGCGCCAGAACGCGCATGCCTTTCAGGTCCACGCCCTTTCTGGCCGCGACCACGGAAACCAGGCTCATCATGCAGGAGGCGAGCGTGGAACCGAGCATCACGCCGGGGGAGGGAAACTCCGCGCGGCCTTCAAAAGAGGCGGGCAGGTCCGTGGCAAAAGTGATGTTGGAGGGAATGTAGGTGGTTTCACAGCGGAATTGCCCGACGTTCTCCGTCTCGGAGGTGTAATGAGTATCAGTCATAGGAGTGTGACAGCGGAACCCTGGATCGAGTTCACCTGAATTTGGTTATTTTTTTAGTTGGGCCGTCGCGGAAATCCGATTTGCAGGGGTGCCGGTCCATTCCGGCATGCGCGGCAAAGCCCCCCCTTATCCCCGTTCTCCTGTGCTTGCCAGGAAATCAATCCTGATCTGATGCAGCCCTTCACCGAGCTTCATCACCATCCGTTCCTTTCACGATGATGGCGTGGCTGTCAACGGAATCTTCACGCAGTGACTTGATCTGCCGGTATTCTTCCGAAGAAAAGCAGCGTTCCAGGCTTTCCCTGGAGGGAAAACGGATGACGATCACGCGGTCCGGCTTCCACCCGGAGCTCAGCGGAATGACCTCATTGGTCCTGACCAGGTATTCGCCGCCGTGTTTTTCAACAATGGGCTTCACTTCCCGGATGTAGGAATCGTATGGAGTGTCTGCATCGGAGCTTAAAGAAACCGTTACGATAAAATAATAGCTCATATCCTTCCTTTCCCTGGTGGCCGGCCCCTGTGCGGCTGCCATGAAATGCTCCGTGGGGAATTCGCAGTTTTCATGATTCGCCGGAAGCGTCCGGTGCCTTGACAGGGAGACTAAAGCCGGAGGGCTTTGCTGTCAATCCGTCTTCCGGGCTTGCCCGGACCCGTGGCGCCTCCTTGTTTGTGGGAATCGCTTTACAAGGGCAGGGGCCCTTGTTTCCGGGGATGCGGTTATCAGGAGAACGGATGGGGAGGGAGGTTTCCCCGGCTTGAACGGAAAAGCTTACGGAGTGTGTTCCGGGTGCCCTTCCGCCAGAATGCGCCGGATGGGTTCCGCGTAAAGCTCCGGCTCCAGCAGGAAGGAATCGTGCCCTTTTGTGGAAACGATGGTATGGAACTCCACGGGAATGCGCGCGGATTCCAGCTGCGCCACAAAATCCTGCTGTTCCGCCGGGCGGAAGCAGCAATCCGTATCAATGGAAAAGACGAGCGAGGGAATTCCTGCGCGGCGGAAGCCTTCCAGAGCGGTTTTAAACGTTCCGTCCGGAGCGTGGTCGCGGATGTCGAACTCCGCCCACATGTCCGCAATGCGGATGTAGGCGTTCGCGTCAAAGCGTTCCGCAAACTTGGTCCCCTGGTGCAGCATGTAGCTCTGTGTGCTGCGGGTGGGCGTCATCCATGTGAGCAGTCCGGACTTGCCCCCCACTTCCTTTCTGGCGCGCTGTTCCAGGCCTTCCTGGTATACGAACGACTTGTGGCCGATGATGCGCGCGAACGCCAGCCCCTTTTTGGGGGCCGGTCCCTGGTAATAGTCGCCCCCGCGGAAATCCGGATCAAGCTCGATGGCCAGGATTTGTTCAAACAGGGACAAACGGTGTTCAATGGAAGCCCGGTAGCCGGAGCCGATGGAAATGAAGCTCCGGACCCGTTCCGGGAACTGGCACGCGAAGCTGAGGGCGATCAGGCCGCCTACGGACGGTCCTGCCAGATGGATGCGTTCTATTCCCAGGCTGTCCAGCAGAAGAGCCTGGAGGCGCGCCTGGTCCGCCGCCTCCACATGCGGGAAACGGGAGCCGTAGGGCAGGCCGTCCGTAGGGGATGGGCTGGCCGGTCCGGTGGTGCCGTAGCAGCCCCCCAGGTAATTGGCGCAGATGATGCAGAAGCGGTCCGTATCCAGCGGCTTGCCGGGGCCGATGATGCTGTTCCACCAGCCCTCGTGGTTTTCCGGCTTCCAGAGGGACCCGGTGCCCGGAACTTCCGGATTGTAACCGTAGGCGTGCTGGCTGCCGGAAAGAGCGTGGAACAGCAGGATTACGTTGTCCTTCTCCGGCGTCAGGGCGCCGTACTGCTCGTAGGCCACGCGCACCTTGTCCAGCACGGCGCCGTTCCGCAGGGAAAAGGAGCCGGGCAGGTCCAGAAATCTGGTTTGGACGGTGGGAAGCTGCATGGATGTGCGGGAAGGGGCTTTGTCAGCAAAAAAAGACCGGCACCCGGCGGGCGGCGGTCTTCTTGAAATCTGTGTTGGGCCAGGGTTTACTTGACGCCCTTCTTGGAAAGACGCGTACCTGCCGTGGCGCCCTGGCGGGCTTTAAACTTGGGATTGCTCTTGCAAATCACATACAGCGTGCCCTTGCGCTTCACGATTTGGCAGTCTGCGTGGCGGCGCTTCATAGAGGCTAAGGAAGAAAGAACTTTCATGGTGTGTAACTCCGGTTTGGTGTTCGGTTCGGGAGACGGAATATACCGTTTGGTTAAGAATTGTAAAGTCATTTCTTTACCAAAAGTAAAATTGCAGTTCCGGACGAACTGCTTCTGCGGCTTGCGGAAGAGAAGATAGTACGCATGGACGGATTTGTAATCCGAAGTCAAGCCTACAAAATTGAAAGAAAAAAGGTTTGGGCAAATTTCGCTTGCCGGTGCCCGGTGATTTTGCGGCTCCGTCGCCTGGGAGCGGAAGGCTCCCGCCTTTCGTGGTTGAAACCCGTTCTGTAGCGCAGCGGAAGCTTCCGTTCAATAACCGTTGCCGCATACCGCCTGGCTGGGGAAAGGAGCTGGGTAATATCAATTAAGGTTCGTACCCACGATGCCGGAGTTTCGCGAAGGACAGCTTTTCCCGACTGTAGAATCAATACCGGATTACAAATCCGGTATTGGTTTTGCATGGAAGGGAAGGTTCTGGATATTCCCTTCAACCAACTGACGATCAACTCTGTTTAAGATAATGAAAAAGACATTCTTAACCATCATGCTGGCTGCCGGCATTGGTTCCGCCTGCGCCGCAACTGCCGCCGCCTGGGAATTTTCTTCCGGCACTCCCTCGGAACAATTCATGACGGGAAGCGGCATCAATCTGGAAGGATGGAGCATTTCCTCCCCGGTCAATTCAGCGGCTTCCTATACGGACTGGGCGACGGTGACGGGCGGGGACCGCAACATTTCTACGCAGACGGTGGGCATGTGGCTGGATTTGTCCTCCCTGGGGTCTGCCGCCACTATTTACAGCTTTGGAGAGACGGGTTCTCTCCGCGGCCTCCAGCTTGTTTACAACGGGGACGGCACGTTTACTTCCAGGAGAACGGGAGAAGCGGGCCAGACCTTCACCATTGGGCAGGACGTCATTGACGGAGGATGGTTCAACCTCTCCATGTCCCTCAGTACGGATACCACCACCCGGAAAACGGATTTCCAGATTTTCCTGAACGGGGAAAACATCGTGGATACCCCCCAGTTGTTCGCGGGGCTCAACGGCGGCCAGAACGGAACCGTGACCGTCGGCGGAGGCACGACGGATGAACATTCCTTCAGCATCGCGGATTTCAAGGCTTATGGTACCGCATTGACGGGACAGGAAATCAAGGAGGCGTGGAACATGGTTCCCGAACCAGCGGCCGCCTCCTTGAGCGTTCTGGGACTGATGGCGCTGCTGGTGCGCCGCCGGAAGTGAGAGAGGCGGAAAAAATACATTTCAAACGGCAGGCAGCAGGGCGGACATTTCCGGTGGGAATGTCCGCTTTTTTATTGTTTCACGGAACTGTTGCAGAAAGACGGCTCTTCTTTTTCCAATGGCGGCTCTGGGCCGCCATGTACTGGTGAGTTTCTGTTTTTCCCGGCCCTTCCTTCGGACGTGCGGATGTCATGTAAACGGTATCCGCTGTCCGGACGGGATACATCTTTTCCATGATCTGCTGCGGTCCGGGTCCCTGTATGGCCCCGGGCTGCAGCTTGCGGCAGTTGCAGCCTTCCGGAAACTTTTTCCTGCATTTGGAGGAGTAACAGTTCATGGTGAAATCCGGAACGGGACGGGAGGGCGGTGCAGTTTCCGTTCCGGCAGCGGTTCTTTTCCGCCGTGGGAAGGAAGCATGGAACGGGGCTTCCCGGGACGGCAGGCCGCCGGAACGCGGGAAGGAAGCCGCATGCGGGAGAATAAAGGGTTTGTGGACCGGAAGGGATTCGTATAAAATGTTCTCCGGTTTTCTTATGACGAGCTCCCCTTCATCCTCTCCTTCCCGCCCTGCATTTGCCCATCAGCTGGGAATGAAAGGATTCCTGATCATGGAAGGGCTGCTGAAGCTCGTGGGCATGAAAACGCTTTACCGCCTGGGGCGCGTGGCGGGCGGCGTGGCGTGGTACTTGCTGCCGCAACGCCGGAAAATTGTGGAAAGAAACCTGCGCATTGTGCTGGATCCGGCCCTGCGCGGCAGGGAACTGCAAAAATTGAGCAGGGAAAATTTCAAAAGGACGATAGCCAATTTCCTGTGCTCCGCGAAGACGGCCACCCTGACGGATGAGCAGTTGAAAAAATGCGTCACCATCGCGGGGCATGAAGAATTTGCCGCTCCTGCGGCGGAAAGGCGCGGGCAGGTATGCGCCATAGCCCATTCCGGCAACTGGGAGGCGCTGGCGAGGATACGCGTGTTCTTTCCAGAAGTGGAACGTTACGGGTCCATGTACCGCCAGTTTGACAACCCGCTGATGGAGGAATACGTATACAAGCGGCGCACGGAGCGGGGCACGCGGATGTTTTCCAAGGAAGGCGGCATCAAGGCTCCCATGAAGATGGTCAAGGAGGGCGGCGCCCTGGGTGTGCTGAGCGACCAGTTCGTCTGGGAGGGGGTGTATGTCCCCTTCTTCGGCAAGGTGACCGGCACGACGCCGTTGCCCGCTTTGCTGCGGAAGAGGACGGGAGCGGATATGGTAGCCATCGCAGTACGCACGGATTCTCCCGGACACTGGATAGCGGACATGGGGAACGTGGTGGATTTTTCCAACTCGGACGGTTCCCTGGCGGGGGACACCATTGAAGTGAACCGGAGCCTGGAAACGTTGATCCGCAAGTCCGTTCTGGACGTGTTCTGGATGCACCACCGCTGGAAGTCCATCGACCGCTTTGCTCCGCAGGATAAAAAAACGGACGGCCTTCTGGAAAACATGGAGCTGCAGCCGTACCGCATTCTGGTGGCTGTTCCCAAGGCGCTGGATGAAGCCCTGGTGACCGTTCCCCTGGTCCGTGCGCTGAAAGCCGTCCGGCGCGACATGCAGGTGAACGTCATCTGCCCGTCCGCGCAGGCGGGGGTATGGAAGGCGGTGCCGGAAGTCACCCATGTTCTGCCGCACGATTCCCTGAATCAGCTCCGGGAGGCGCTGGCCGCGGATGAATTTTACAATGACGGTCCGCTGGACCTGGGCGTCATGCTGGACCAGGACATGGAAACGCTCAAGGCGCTGGAACCGTACGGGCCCATGATGTTCTCCGGGCTGGACACGCATCCCGGCGCACGGAAATACAAATTCCGGGTGAAGGCTCCCGTCCTGCGCGCCGCTCCCCCCATGCACCGGGTTCAGCTTTATCTGCAACTGGGGGGGCTGCACGGGCTGGATGCCTGGAATCCGTCCCTGTTCCCGGTGAAAAAGGCGGCTGCGGCGGAAAACGCCCCCATCCTGCTGGCTCCGTTCTCCAGCTTGGGCAGCGCCAGTGAATGGAGTGAGGAACAATGGGCGGAGCTGGTTTCCCTTCTGCCGGGCAGGCCCGTACTGGCCGCTCTGGAAGAAGACCGGGAACGCGCGTCCGCTCTGGCGGAACGCCTGAATGTGGAGCTGGCGGTGGGAACTCCGGAAGCCTTGTTCCCCGTGATGGATGCCGCCGTGGCGGCCGTGGCTGTGGATGGTGACATTCCGTCCCTCTGCTCCTTCCGCGGTCTTCCGGTGGTGACCCTGTTTTCCACCCGCCTCCCGGACGTTTGCCGGCCCATGGGCCCCTTCAACCGCTCCCTGTACAGCCACCAGTGCTGTTCCCCCTGCTTCCTGAAGGAGTGCGACCGTGATGTTCCCTGCAACCGCCATATTGCCGTGCAGGAGGTATTGGATGCTCTGAGGGAAATAACAACCTCTGAAATTTAACGGGTTTCTCTACCAAGAAAAGAGCTTAGTCCTTTTTCTTATGATGAAGAAACGCCTGTGTTAAACAGGAAGTCATGTCTAAAGGCATTAATTTTAAAAAGTTGAGAAATGATGCCGGTTTAACGCTGGCTCATCTTGCTGAATTGTCTGGATATGACGTGACCGATATAGTTCGTTTGGAACAGGGAGAAAAATTCCTCCCTGCATACGGGAATGTATTCTTGCGTTGCTGTTACAAGCACGGGAGGAGGGTCTGGCTTTGGATGTCAGAATATGGCGTGAACGTGCTTTAAAAGCTGAATATAAGGTAGAGATTTTACTTGGAATGGTAAAAGGAGGAATGGATGTTTTATAAACGCCTCATGGTTGAAAAGAATTTTTCCTGCCTTCAATGCACGGAACTTTTTAAATTTTCTTCCTGGCGGAAGATGTCGCGGACCTGTTCCGTCAGTTCCTCGGAAGGTTCCGGAACGTCCTTCAAGGTGTAGTCCAGCTTCAGTTCATCCCACTTGAAGCGCCCCATCTGGTGGAAAGGGAGCACGTCCACGCGCTCCACGTTGCCCAGGCGCGCCGCATGGCGGGAGAGCTCTGTGATGTCTTCCATGTTGTCCGTGAGGCCCGGAACCAGGACGTAGCGCAGCCAGACGGGTTTGCGGAGGGCGGCCAGGCGTTCCGCGAATTCCAGGGTGGGGCGCAATTCCCCGCCTGCCAGGGCCCGGTACCGTTCCGGGTTCCACGCCTTGATGTCCAGCAGGACGAGGTCCGTATTCGCCAGCAGTTCTTCATCCGCGTTCGCGCCCAGATGGCCGGAGGTGTCCAGGCAGGTGTGCAGCCCCAGTTTCTTGCATCCTTTCAGTACGGTTCTCGCAAAATCCGGCTGGAAAAGGGGATCTCCCCCGGAAAGGGTGACGCCTCCGCCCGCCGCCAGCAGGAAATCCCGGTAGCGGGCTATTTCTTCAAGGACGTCGGCCACGCTTCTGCAGCGTCCCCTCCGCACGTAGGAGGTGTCCGGATTGTGGCAGTAGCGGCAGCGCAGGCTGCACCCGGACAGGAAGAGGACAAAGCGGATGCCTGGACCGTCCACGGTGCCGCAGGATTCCACGGAATGGACCAGTCCGGTGACGGCAGTTTCACCGTCCGGGGCCGGATTCTGGGAGAAAGCCTGCGGCATCCGCTTCCTGGCTGGGTTAACGGGTATGGAAGGTGCGGTTGATGACCTCCTGCTGCTGTTCCCGGGTCAGCTTGATGAAGTTCACGGCATAGCCGGAAACGCGGATGGTGAGCTGGGGGTATTTTTCCGGGTGGTCCATCGCGTCAAGGAGGGTTTCCCGCTCCAGCACGTTCACGTTGATGTGGTGCCCGGTGGCGGCAAAGTAGGCGTCCAGCAGGGAGACGAGCTTCGTGCGGCGTTCCCCTTCTTCCTTGCCCAGGGCCTGCGGCACGATGGAGAAGGTGTAGGAGATGCCGTCCAGGGAGTCGCCATAGGACAGTTTGGCTACGGAGAGCATGGAGGCCACGGCTCCGTTCCTGTCCCTTCCGTGCATGGGGTTGGCGCCGGGCGCGAACGGTTCCCCGGCGCGGCGGCCGTCCGGCGTGTTGCCCGTCTTCTTGCCGTACACCACGTTGGAGGTGATGGTCAGGATGGACTGGGTGGGCAGGGAGTTGCGGTAGGTGTGAAGCTTGCGCAGCTTTTCCATGAAGTTGCTGACCAGGCTGCATGCGATTTCGTCCACGCGCGGGTCGTTGTTCCCGTAGCACGGGAATTCCCCTTCCGTCTTGAAATCCACAATCAGGCCCTCTTCATTGCGGACGGCCTTCACGGTGGCGTACTTGATGGCGGACAGGGAGTCCGCGGCCACGGAGAGCCCGGCGATGCCCGTGGCCATGGTGCGCAGGATTTCCGGATCATGCAGCGCCATTTCAATGCGTTCATAGCAGTACTTGTCGTGCATGTAGTGGATGATGTTCAGCGCGTCAACGTAGGTTTTGGCAAGCCAGTCCTGCATCTTGTCGTACAGGGCCATCACTTCGTCGTACTTGAGCACTTCCTCCGTATAGCGCGGGGAGGGCGGGGCCACCTGTTTCCCCTTGAGTTCGTCCACGCCGCCGTTCAGGGCGTACAGCAGGCACTTGGCGAGGTTGGCGCGCGCACCGAAGAATTGCATCTGCTTGCCGATGCGCATGGCGGACACGCAGCAGGCGATGCCGTAGTCGTCACCCCAGTGCGGGCGCATCAGGTCGTCGTTCTCGTACTGGACGGAGGACGTTTCAATGGAAACCTTGGCGCAGAAATTCTTGAAGGCTTCCGGCAGGTTCCCGGACCACAGCACCGTCAGGTTCGGCTCCGGAGCCGGACCCAGGTTGTACAGCGTCTGGAGCATGCGGAAGGAGCTGCGGGTGACGAGGGTGCGCCCGTCTTCCCCCATGCCGCCGATGGATTCCGTCACCCAGGTGGGGTCCCCGGAGAACAGGTTGTTGTAGTCCGGCGTGCGGATGAAGCGGACGATGCGCAGCTTCATCACGAACTGGTCAATGATTTCCTGCACTCCCTCTTCCGTGATGAGGCCCTGTTCCAGGTCGCGGGTAAAGTAAATGTCAAAGAAGGTGGAGACGCGGCCCAGGGACATGGCCGCGCCGTTCTGTTCCTTCACGGCGGCCAGGTAGCCCAGGTAGGTCCATTGCACGGCTTCGCGGGCGTTCCCGGCGGGGCGGCTGAGGTCGCAGCCGTAGGAGGCGCCCATCCGGGCGAGTTCCTCCAGGGCGCGGATTTGTTCGCTCATTTCCTCGCGCAGGCGGATCAGCTCATCCGTAAGGGGGGAATTTTCACGGTTTTTGAGATCCTTGCGGCGTTCGGCAATCAGCTTGTCCGTGCCGTACAGGGCCACGCGGCGGTAGTCCCCGATGATGCGGCCGCGGCCGTAGGCGTCCGGAAGTCCGGTGATGATGCCGGCGGAGCGGGCGGCGCGGATGTCGGAGGTGTAGGCGTCGAAAACGCCCTCGTTATGCGTCTTGCGTATCTTGTTGAAAATATCCGCCGTTTTTTCGCACATCTTGAACCCGTAGGATTCAAGGGCCTGCTGGGCCATGCGCAGGCCGCCGAAGGGCATCAGGGCGCGTTTCAGGGGAGCGTCCGTCTGGAGGCCCACCACCACTTCCAGCTCCTTGTCAATGTAGCCGGGCTTGTGGGAGACGATGGAGGAGACCACTTCCTGGTCCGCATCCAGCACGCCGCCGTTGTCTATTTCCCGTTTCAGCAGGACTTTCAGTTCCTCCCAGAGCCGGAGCGTGCGTTGGGAAGGGCCGGAAAGAAACTCTTCATTGCCGGAATAGGGCGTGTAGTTGTTCTGGATGAAATCCCGTACGTCAATGGACTCCGTCCATGCTCCCGGCTTGAATCCCTGCCATTCCTGCGGAAGGGCGGGGGATTCCTTCAAGTCTTTTACTATGCTGATCATAAATAGGATGTAGTGAAGAAGACCGGAGAAAGACGCTCCGCGCCCGCTGAAAGCCCGGAAGCGGCGAAACTCCGCACCACCTGATTATACCGGGAATGTTAGCGGTCAACAAGGCCAATTCTTCCAGGCGGGGGAACTGGAACGGTTGCGCTGGTCTGTTTCAGGCATCTGGCTGTTCCGGAATAAAAAATGAGGGAAATTTACGGTTATGGGGGATAGTTTTTTCTTTACTCTCCAAATTGCCGCCAACAATATTTTAACTATCATTTTGATGAAATCCCATTCATTCCTCTGTTTGTTGCTGGCGGGAGTTTCTTGCGCAGCCTTTTTCTCCGGCGCGTGCGCCAATGAGCTGCCGTCTACGCTAAAGCCTCAGGTGAACGAGCGCGCCGTTTATGACTGGAATGGCCGTCATAAGGCCGTGATGGAGAGGAACCGGAGCGTTAATCCGGAATATGCCGTCTTTAGCGACAGCATTACCCACCGCTGGGGAGGGGAGCCTTCCGGAGACAACAGGGGCCTGGGGACGGGAAAGGAGGCATGGAAAAATCTTTTCTCCCCTCATACGGTGACCAATATGGGGTTTGGCTCAGATTACGTGGACAATGCCTACTACCGTGTGCAGCTTGGGGAACTGGACGGAATCTCTCCGCGCGTGATCATCGTGCTTTTGGGAACCAATAATCTTGGCGGCAGGAAGGATACCCCCCAGTCATGCGCGGACAACCTCAAGGCTTTTGTGAGCCTGGTGGGGCGGAAGTGCCCGGCCTCTAAAATCCTGCTCCTGGGCATTCTGCCCAGGAAGGAAAAGGCGGTGGCGCCCCTGATTGTGGAAACCAATAAAATGATATCCGTTCTTGCTGATGGAAAGAGGGTGTTTTTTGCCAATCCGGGCACGGCGTTCCTGGCAGAAGATGGCGTGTCGCCAAAGAGCGGCCTGCTGGTGGATGGCTTGCATCCCAGTGCTGCGGGATATGACGTGCTGGGGAAGGAATTGAGTTCGCTTCTGGAGAAAATAGACGGCAGATACAAGGGAGGTTCCGTAGTTCGGTAAGACAGGAATGGGAGGATGCGCGTCCTGATGTTCCGGCGCGGCATGGCCGGCTGTCGGGGCAGTGGTCTTTTTCTTCCGGGAAAGGCCGCTTCAGCATGTGGTCTTGATGCGTGGAAGTATTTCCTTAAACTGCTTTTCAATTCCGTTTTTCCGTCATGAATTCCCTGCTGTATACGTTCACTGCGCTGCTGGGCGCCGCCTGCCTGGCGCTCCCCGCATTTTCCGCTCCTGCGGCCGCGCTGCCCGCCACCCTGAAGCCGGAACCCCACCAGCGGGATCCGTATGACTGGAATGCGCGGCATGAAGCCGTCAAGAAGCGGAACCGGGCCGTGAAGCCGGAATACGTGATGATAGGGGACAGCATCACCCATCATTGGGGAGGGGAACCCTCCGGAGACAGCAGGAAGGCGGGGGAGGCCTCCTGGGAGAAATTGTTCGGTCCCCATGCGGTGACCAACATGGGCTTTGGCTTTGATTACGTGGACAATGCCTATTACCGCGTGCAGAACGGGGAGCTGGCCGGCATCTCCCCGCGGGTCATCATTATTCTGCTGGGAACCAACAATCTGGGCCACCGGAAGGATGCTCCGCAGGCCTGTGCGGACAATATCAAGGCATTTGTCCGCCTGGTGCATCAGAAATGCCCCTCTTCCAAAATCCTGCTGCTGGGCATTCTGCCCAGGAGGGAGAAAAACCTGGCGGAGCCGGTGAAGCAGACGAACAAGCTGCTCGCAAAGCTGCAGAATGGAAAAAACGTCTTTTTTGCCGATCCGGGGAAGGCTCTCCTTTCCGCGGACGGCGTTTCTCCGCGCAATGAATTGATGAAGGATGTAGTGCATCCCAACGCCAAAGGGTATGAGGTGCTGGAGAAGGAACTGTCCGTACTTCTGAAAAAGCTGGATGCGAAATACCGCGGCGGGAAATCCGCGGGCAAGCATTCCTGACGGTGGTCTTTTTGAGGAAGGAGGGAATTGTGCTTGAAGGGGAAGTCCTGTTTGAGGAAAATGTACCGCCTTTAGTATTTGATTTATGAAAAACCTGTTGTTTGCGTTGTTTGCCGGTTCCGTCTGCTGCTGTTATGCCCAGCAGAACGCCGCTCCCGCTCCGGAGCCTGAAATTGTCGCTACGCCGCCGTCCGATGCCGGGCGCGGCCTCATCCGCGTGAACTCCCGTGAAATCCGCCATTACTCCGGCACCCGCAAGGAACCGGACTACCTGGTCAGCAAGGACAACGGAAAGACCTGGGAAATGAAGGCGGCTCCGAGCGGTTACCCGCCCAACTACGGTGGCATTCCCAAGGAATCCCCGGCGATTGCGCGCAACCCCGTGACCAGGGAATTCATCCGCGTGCAGCCCATCGGAGGGTTCATCTTCCTCTCCAAGGGAGGCCTGGACGGCAAGTGGTTTGCGGTCACGAACGACGGCAAGCTGGAGGAAGACTGGAAAAATCCGGAGAAGCAGAAAAATCTGAAAAAACTGGGCGGCATCATGCGCACGCCCACCTTTGTCAACAAGGGCAGGAGGGTGATCGTGCCGTTCCATAACATGGGCGGCGGCACCAAGTTCCATATTTCCGACGACGGAGGCCTGACCTGGCGCGTGTCCAAAAATGGCGTTACCTCTCCCAAGCATGAAGCCAGGCCGCCCCACCAGGGCGTCAGGTGGTTCAACAATGCCGTGGAAGCCACAGTGCTGGAAATGAAGGACGGCACCCTGTGGGCGCTGGCCCGCACCTCCCAGGACCAGGCGTGGCAGGCTTTCTCCAAGGATTTCGGTGAAACATGGAGCAAGCCGGAGCCGTCCCGTTTCTTCGGAACCCTGACCATGAATACGCTGGGCCGCCTGGATGACGGAACCATCGTCTCCCTGTGGACGAACACGATGGCCCTGCCTGAAAACGCCACGGCAGGCAACGGCACGTGGGAGGACGTGTTCACCAACCGTGATTCCCACCACATTGCCCTTTCCAATGACGAGGGCAAGACCTGGTACGGATTCCGGGAAATCATTCTGGACGAACACCGCAACCATCCCGGCTATGCCACCCTGGACGGTCCGGAGGACCGCGGCAAGCACCAGAGTGAAATGGTGCAGCTTGACAAGAACCGCATCCTGATTTCCCTGGGGCAGCACAAAAACCACCGCCGCCTGGTCATTGTGGACCGCCGCTGGGTGGCTGCCAAAACGCGTTCCACGCAGACGGGCAGGGACCTGGACGGCCAGTGGACCATCCATACCTATATCCCCCAGAAAAAAGGCCATTGCAGCTATAACCGCAAACCCTCCGCTGAACTGGTGCCCGACCCCTCTGGAGGTGGAAAAAAAGTGCTGCAAATCAAACGCCTGAATGATCCAGAACTGGTTAATGAGAAATCCAATGTGGATTACCAGAACGGGGGCGCCACCTGGAACTTCCCGAACGGGACCACGGGGCTGGTCAAGTTCCGCTTCCGTGTGGCGGACGGGGACCAGGCGGACGATTCCGGCCTTCAGGTTTCCCTGACGGACCGCCTGTTCAATGCCTGTGATACCACCACGAAGGATTACGCCCTGTTCACCTTCCCCATCAAGCTGAAGCCCGCGCCCCATCTGCTGCTGGGCATGAAAAAAGTTCCTTTTGCGCCCGGCGCGTGGCATGAAATTTCCATTCTGTGGCAGGGGCCGCAGGCTGTGGTCTCCCTGGACGGGAAGAAGGCCGGAACGCTGAAAATGGCCAATCAATCTCCCAACGGAGCCAGTTACATCCATTTCATCAGCACCGGTTCCAAACCGGATGCCGGCATCCTGCTGGATACGGTGAACGCCCGGGTGAAATAAAAGGCGTCCTGCCGCAGGGGGGCGGCAGGAACTCAGCGGCCTCTCTTTTTCGGAAGCGGTGAAGCGTTTAACTCCGGCAGGTTCTTCAGGACCATGTGCAGATGGTCGTTTGACCGGTTGCCTATCTGCTGGAGGACCGTGCGCCCGTACTTGTCACGCAGGGAAGGGTCTGCCTGGTGGTCCAGCAGCAGGCGTGCAATGCCCAGTTTCAGGCGGTCAAGGGAATCGTCCCCCAGCAGCATGTCACGGCAGCACAGCATGAGGGCCGTTTCCCCGGCTGCGTTTTGATGGTTGACGTCCGCCCCCTCGCTGATGAAAAGATTGACCAGTTCCCTGATTTGGGGGAGATGGGATATATCAATGAAAGCCAATTGGCGGCACAGGTTCAGCAGGGCCGTGTCTCCCCCGGAATCCGGCGGAGCCGTGTTCATGGGCATGGCCGCGTTGACGTCCGCCCCGTACTCCAGCAGGGTATGCGCGATTTGCAGCGCGGTTTTCGGGGTGTTCAGGTTCAGGGAAAGAAGGGGAGGGGTCATCTCTCCGCGGAAATTGGGATCATACCCGGCTTCGCAAAGCTTGCGGACCAGAAGAGGGTATCCGGCAGCGGCGGCCCAGGTCAGCAGACTGGTTTTTTTACCCCTCAATTCCGGCTGGAGGGAAATATCCGCCCCGCATTTCAGAAGAAACAGAGCCGTTTCCTCATAGGGCGCCCCTCCGATGCCGGCTACGCAGGTCATGACGAGGGGAGGCCAGCCCATCGGGCCCGGTTTATCCACATCCGCGCCGTTCTGGATCAGCAGGTTAAGGCAGGAAAGCCTGTTGTGCACCGGCAGGGGTCTGGTATCGTCCATTCCGGGCTGGCAGGCATAAGTCAGGGGTGTATCCCCCTGTTCGGACCCCGGGATGGAGGGAAGGGCCTGGTGCGGCAGGATGATCTGGAGGTTCGGGTCCGCGTTGCGCTGCAGAAGGCGGCCCAGCAATTGCACCTCTCCGAGCCCCGCAGCCAGGTGCAGCAGGGTTTCGTGGGACGAGGTGCTGCAGCGGCCGTCCGCGCTCTCCGCCGTATTCCGGATCATCTGGAGCCTTTCCCTGATTTCGTCCTGCATGTACTGGCGCATGGAAACCTCGGAAAACATGTGCCAGTCAATATGGCGGGAATTGGGGGAAAGCCCGCGGAAAATGAAACGCTCCGGGCTGCGGTGCGCCGTGAAATCCGCTGCGGTAAGAATTTGCTCCCTTTCCGCTTTTGTCCAGATAGGGTTGAATTTCCATTCCGCGGGGGAAGGGTCATTCCTGAGGAACCAGAAAATGGTGGAGCCTGCGACAAGAGCCGCAAAAACGCTCAAAGCTCCAAGAAACCAGAGGGTTTTCTTTCTTAAGGTCGTGTGTATCATAAGCAGGGGAACTGCAAAAAGCCATGATGCAGGAATCCGTAACTTCGGGCAATGAAAAAATGGTACGCGCAAGGAATGCCCGGAGCGAATTATATGGAAATTTAAACGGCGGATTGTGAATCCGGAGGGAGATTTTTTCCTGCCTGACATGGAAAAGAAGCCCGTGGATAAAGTCATTTGCGAGGGTGGCGGAAAATATGGTGTCATGCCCCGGACGTCATATTGGACATGGGTCTTATGATGTGGTTCATTTAATTCCAATTATTTGAATTATGTCCGGATTCACAATCCGGTATGATGCGTTAGGCGTTGCGGTTGTGACGTCTGTCTTAAAATTTCTTTCATTTGCTGTTGTTGCCATTGAAGTTAAAAAATGCAGGGAGCACCAGTTTTCCGTAAAAACAGCCGGAAAAAAGGCGGCATTTCCGTTACTGTGTGCTGAAACGTCTCTTCCGCCGCCTGGCCCGTGCTGTCTGAAGCCGCTCTTGCCTTGGAAGAAACGGCGCATGATGATTCAGGCAACGTTATGGACTCCGTCAAACTTATTGCGTCCGATATGGATGGAACGCTGCTCAATGGAAAGGGAGAACTGGACCCTGCGTTTTTCTCCCTCTTTAAAAAACTTGAACACCGGGGCATCCGCTTTGCGGCGGCCAGCGGGCGCCAGTATGACGGACTGCGCCGGACCTTTGCCCCCGTGGCGGACCGGATGCTGTTCATTGCCGAAAACGGCGCCTATGTGGCGTCTGGTTCCAGAGAATGGCTGGTGCTGGACATGGACCGTGAAACGGTGGCCGGGCTGATTGCCATGATCAGGCGCATTGAAGGGACGTGCATTGTCCTTGCGGGCCTGGACTCCGCATATATTGAAGATAAACAGCCGGAATTCGTCCGGGAGGCCCGCCGGTATTACACCCGCTGCAAGGAGGTGGATGACCTGCTGGACGTGCAGGGGGACAAGCTGCTGAAAATAGCCGTATATGACTTCAAGGGAGCGAAGGAAAACAGTTATCCCCGCCTGAAGCATTTGGAGCATGGCTTCCAGGTGGCCGTCTCCGGAGAAAAATGGATGGACATCAGCCGGAAGGGGGCCGATAAGGGCGCCGCCCTGGAGCTGATTCAGCGGAAACTGGGCATTTCTCCGGAGGAAACGATGGTCTTTGGGGACCAGATGAATGATGCGGAAATGATGCGGCAGGCCCGGTTCAGCTATGCCGTGGCGAACGCCGTGCCGGAAATCCGTGCCATGGCCGCGTTTGAGGCCCCGTCCAATCAGGAAAACGGAGTCATGCAGGTGCTCGGAAAGTTGCTGGAGGTCCATGCTCCGCAGGGTGGGGCCGGGGACTGCTGAGCCGTCCGGTCCATATTGCCGGGAGCAGGGAAACTGGTAAAACAAGGGCATGGGGCATCCTGGCGTGGCTGGCAGGCTTATGTTCCATGCCGGTGATGGCCGTGTTCGCCTGCGTGGGCGGCGTTTTGCCGGGAACTGGCTTTCTGCTGTTCAAGCTGGAGGATCCCCTTCTTGGGATTCTGGCGGGGTGTCTGGTTCTGATGGAAGCGGCTGGGGACTGGGTTCTCCATTTGATGGGAGCGTAAACCCGTTGTCCGCGGCAATGAAGGATGCTTCCTCCACGCCTTCCCGGCGAAGGGCTTCCCGGAAATCGTCCAGCGTTTCCTGGTAGCCGTCGTCCGCCAGTTGCCAGGTGCCGAAGTGGAAGGCCATGCCCTGCCTGGCGCGCAGCGTTTTAAAGGCCCGGACTGCGTCGCGCGGCGACAGATGGACGCCTGCCATGAGTTCTTCCGGAAGATAGGACCCGATGGAAAGAAGGGCCAGGTCCGGAGAGCCGAGGCGGTCCCGTATTTCCGCGAAAAAGCGTGTCCGGGCCGTATCTCCGGCAAAATAAATGCCCGGACCGTCCGCCGCGCGCAGGAAAAAGCCTCCCCACAGGGACCGGTTGGCGTCTCCGTGGAATGGACTGCGGCCGCTGTAATGCCGTGCGGGGGTGAAGGTGACGGTGGTTTCCCCATCCCCGGACGGCAGGGCGGCGGACTGCCACCAGTCCAGCTCGCGGATCTGCGCCTGTGCGCCGCAAGGGCGCAGAAGCAGGCGGCGCAGCCCCAGAGGAACAAGAAAGACGGGGTGGAAGCGTTCCTCCAGCCTTTTCAGGGTGGGCGCGTCAAAATGGTCGTAATGGTCGTGTGAAACCAGTACGGCGTCCACCTGCGGCAGATCCTCCCATGCGATACCCGCGGGCCGCTTCCGTTTGGGGCCCATCCATGCCACGGGGCTCACGCGGCCGGACCAGACGGGGTCCGTCAGCACGTTCAGGCCGTGCAGCCGGATCAGGATGGTGGCATGATTGACCATGACGGCCTCCCATTGCCCCCGTTCCACGGGAACATGAAAGGAGGGAATACGGGCGTTTTCCGCCACGGACGGATAGGGGCGCGGACGGCGCGTGAGCATCCATTTGACGATGCTCCAGTGGCTGCGGTGCGGTATCGGTTCCGGAGAGTGGAACCGTTGCGCCGCCCGTTTTTCTAAGGAAAATGTGCGGCAGAGCCGTGACTGGAGGAAGGAATGCAGGGACATGGGGAACGCGGTCCATCATAACGGTTCCGGTTCCGGGAGGAAACGGGCGCCCCCGTCAGCATGAAAGCCGCCGCCCTTTTTAGTTTTGCTTTTCCGGGGCGTATATGGTACATCCGTGCCAGACGTCATGAATCAGGAATTCTTTTCAGTGCTTGTGCAAGTGGTGGCAGCCCTGGGGCTGGCCGGCATTATCTTGTTGCTCAGTATCTTGATGGGCAAGCGCTCCTCCGTGCGCAAGCCTGCGGACATTCCCTACGAATGCGGGATGATTCCCATGGGGGAAGGCGCTCCCATGTTCTCCGTGAAATTCTACATGGTGGCCATGCTCTTCGTCATTTTTGACCTGGAAGTGGTATTCCTCTATCCCTGGGCCGTCAACTTCCGGGACTATGTGATGATGAATCCGGAATCCTTCACGGCCATGTGCATCTTCATCGGCATTCTGCTGGTGGCCTACCTGTACGCGCTGGGCAAGGGGGCCCTGAACTGGCACCACGATCCCCGCTGACCCTTCCTTATTCCATTTCATCAAACGCCGTGCTCCGTCGGGAACGCGGCGTTTTTCATGGGGAAGAGAGGGGACAACCCTGGGAAATCCTATGGCGGGGAAAAATCCCCTTAAGGCTTATTCCTTGCCTCTATGTCTCTTTTGCGGATAAATTCTTATTGTATGAAAGATGATTTCTCTTGCCAGGGAAAGGGAATGGGGATAGCGTCTGCGTGACCAGGAAATCCAGCATGAATCTGCCTCTTCCCAAAACGACGCAGGGAGTCTACCGCCTGTCGGTCAGCACCTTCTATTTTCTCCAGGGCCTGGTATTCGCCAGTTGGGCGTGCCGTATTCCGGACATCAAGAATGCGCTGGGACTGAATGACGCCGACCTTGGCTCCGTGCTCTTTGCCGTTCCGGTGGGGCAAATGTCCGCCATGGCGCTGTCCGGCTATCTGGTGGGCCGTTGCGGCAGCCGGAGGATACTGATAGCGGCTTCCATCTTTTATCCCGCCGTGCTTGTGTATCTGGGCATGGCGTCCTCCTTCTGGGAACTGGCGGCGGGGCTGTTTTTCTTCGGGGTGGCCGCTAATTTGACGAATATCTCCGTCAACACGCAGGGCGTGGGAGTGGAGCGGCTGTACCAGTGCAGCATCATGGCCCGGTTCCATGGCTTGTGGAGCCTGGCGGGATTCTTCGGCGCCCTGCTGGGGGCGGTGATGGTGGACTGGAAGGTATCCACGGAAATGCACTTCATCGCCATTTTCCTGATGTGCATGGTCATTCTGGCCGTCTTTTCCCCCTCCCTCCTGCCGCGGGATGCACGCCGCTCCTCCACCCAGGGCGGAGGCATGTTCCGGAGCATGGATGCCTATGTCTTGGTGATCGGACTGATCGCCTTCGGAAGCATGGTGAGCGAGGGAACCATGTTTGACTGGAGCGGCGTGTACTTTGAAAGCGTGGTGCAGCCCGGTCCCGGACTGGTGCAGATGGGCTACGTGGCGTTCATGAGCACCATGGCCCTGGGACGCTTTACGGCGGACCGCATGGTGATGCGCTTCGGCCCCGTGCGCGTGCTGCGCGCCAGCGGCATTCTCATTGCCTCCGGGCTGCTGGTCTCCGTCCTGTTCCCCATGCTGTGGTCCGCCACGCTGGGCTTCCTGCTGGTGGGCTTCGGAACCTCCTCCATCGTTCCCCTTTGCTACAGCATGGCCGGAAAATCCAAAAAAATGATACCAAGCGTAGCCCTGGCCTCCGTCTCCACCATCGGCTTTCTGGGCTTCCTGCTGGGGCCTCCGGTCATCGGCCACATTGCCCATGCTTTCTCCCTCCGGTGGTCCTTCTCCCTCATTGCCCTGGTGGGGCTGGGCACGGCGTTCATCGCCCCCTTCCTGAAAAAGTTCAGGTAAACTTCCGGAAAAGGGAATGAGCGCGGGCATGCGGGTACGTCATTAAGAGCAACCTATGCAGCCCTTATTATCTATTCCAAAGTTATCTACAGGCAATTCTTCTATTTCTATGATGTTGTTTATGAGAATATCGCATTCCGGCAATTTTTTGATTTCCACTTCATATAGATTGTTGCTGCCGAGGTGGGCATAGACTACATAGATTTTACGGGGATCGGGTGAATAGTCTGGATTATCCGGGTAAAGAGACTGGATAGCTTGATAAATATCAGTTGGTGTGAGGGTTCCGCAATTGGCGTGATGAACATGGGCGCATGCTTGAGCGTGTATGTCTGTCGATGTGTAGATGACCGAAACGCACGATCTCAGGCCGACGGAGGACAATACTGCCGGATTGGCGTCAAATGTTAACAAGCCTTTATAATTGGTAATCAGCGGTTTGGTTTTTACTCTCCGCCTTCTGGGAATAAATGGAGCCGGGCCCTGATAGCGGCCGGGAGACAGTTGTGACCGTATTGTTGGGGGTGTGGTATGAAATTTCCGATATTAACGGGTTCTATTTTTTCTTGGGTATGGTATTCATGATTATTTTTTTGTGTTGATAATAAGGATTTTAAATTAATTTTTAAGCAGGATTTTTTGAATATTCTCTTTGCCGGGTGCACGAATTGACTTCCAAATGTACGGACAGGGCAGGCGAGTGCGAAGGGCGGCCGCCGGCTTTTCTGTTGGGAGCCGTCAGCCGGGTACTTCTTGTCATTACTGCGGAGTAATTCATCCAATCGCCTTACCTGATGGTGACAAGCGTAGATAATGATGAATAAGGCACTGGATTGTTGTTTTACATGGCGGCCAAATACCCGTGCATGATGTAGTTGGCATGGCGGAAATACCTTGTCAAATAGGGGCGAAAGCGGCTTGAAAGGGTCCAATTTTTCATCATAAACAAAAACCCCCCTTCAAGTTGTTTACTTAAGGAGGGGCATAAATGGTGCGCCTGGCAGGACTCGAACCTGTACGCCTTTCGGCACCAGATCCTAAGTCTGGCGCGTCTACCAATTTCGCCACAGGCGCGACGAATGCGTGGGCGCACTCTGCCATACCGCGCCCTGGCGTTCAAGATTAAACGGGGGAGCTTTGTCTTTGACATGCCCCAGGGCAGCCCGTATGGTGGCGGCCTATGAAAATGTTAATTACCCTGTTGAGTGTCTGTCTTCTGGCCGCGTCCCCCCATTCACGGGCGGATGTCAGGCTGCCCAAAAGCACTTTCACCACGGACCGAATGGAAGAGGCTCTGAAAACAGCGAAAGAGCAAAAGAAGCCCGTGGCCTATCTTTATACGAACACGGCCACGACCTGCCCGCTGGCCGCCGGCGTGACGGAGGGATTTCTTGAAGCCGTGGGAAAACGGTGCGTGCTGGTTTATCTCCCGGTGAAGGGAGGCAAGTCCACGGTGGCCGCTCCCGTGAAGGAGGCCCTGGAAAAGGGCAAGTTTTATCCCAAGCTGGTGCTGACTGCCAGCGACGGCTCCGGGGCGCAGTGCTTTACGTATGAGGCCTACCAGGCGGATTCCAAAAAAGCGGCGCGCGAGATCAAGAGGCAGATTATTGCCCTGGCTAAAAAGCAGTCCTGAACCGGAGGACGGAACATTCCGGGCGTTCCGCAGGGCAGTTCAGCCCATGATTTGCGCCGGAAAGGGGAATATTTTCACAAACAGGAAATCCAGCATTCCCACGCACAGGGCGATGCAGATGGCCTTTTTGGGCGACAGGCGGGGAGCCGTCTTCAGCCAGATGACGATTCCCGCGTGGACCGCCAGGGAGATGCCCACGGACCACCAGAAGAACGGAATGCCCGTCATGGCAAAGAGCGCCGCCAGCGGATAGGTGAACGCCAGGAAGATTTTCATGATGGCTTCCCATTCATGTCCGCGCACCATCATCAGTTGCTTGGATAGAAGGGAGACGTACAGGCAGGAGGGGACCACGACGCACAGGATGAGGGAGACGAACCCTTTTTTTGCATACCGTTCTTCCTGCGTGGGAATGTACATGCCGCATATACTGGGTCAGCAGGGGGGAATTGTCAAACATTGTCCTAGCCCGGCGGGGCGGGGGGATTATACTGGCTTCCTCGCGTATGTCGTCTTTTGAATTAAATTCCTCCTTCAAGCCCTCCGGGGACCAGGAGCAGGCCATCGGCAAGCTGCTCAAGTCTCTGGAGGCGGGCAACAAGCACCAGGGCCTGCTGGGGGTGACCGGGAGCGGCAAGACGTTCACGATGGCGAATCTGATCGCCCGGATGAACAGGCCCACGCTGGTGATTTCCCACAACAAGACGCTCGCCGCGCAGCTTCACTCGGAGCTGAAAAGCTTTTTCCCGAATAACGCGGTGGATTACTACGTTTCCTATTTCGACTATTACCAGCCGGAGGCGTACATCGCCAGTTCCGACACTTATATCGAGAAGGATTCCGCCATCAATGACGAGCTGGACCGCCTGAGCCTGAACGCCATGAATTCCCTGATGACGCGCCGGGACGTGATTGTGGTGGCGTCCGTCTCCTGCATTTACGGCCTGTCCACCCCGGAAGATTACCGTAACCTGACCCTGCGCATTCGTGAGGGAGACATCATGGACCGGGACGTGTTCCTCCGGCAGCTGGTGGAACGCCTGTTTGAGCGGCAGGATTTTGATTTTACCCGCGGCACGTTCCGCGTGCGCGGGGAGGTGGTGGAGGTGTTTCCCGCCTATTCGGAAGGGGAGGCGATCCGCGTGGAGTTTTTCGGAGACGAGGTGGAACGGGTTTCCCTGATTGATTCCACCTCCGGCCGCGTGCGGGAACGGCTGGGGAGTTACACCTTTTTCCCGGCCAAGCAGTACGTGGCCGCTCCGGAAAAACGGGCCGCGGCGCTTAAGGCCATCCGGGCGGAGCTGGAGGACCGCGTGGGATGGTTTGAGAAGCATGGGCGTCTTTTGGAAGCGCAGCGCCTGAAACTGCGTACGGATTACGATCTGGAGCTGATTGAAGAACTGGGCTTCTGCAAGGGGATTGAGAATTATTCCCGCCATCTTTCCGGCCGCCTGCCGGGCAGTTCCCCCTCCACGCTGCTGGATTTCTTCCCCAAGGATTCCCTGACCCTGATTGATGAAAGCCATGTGGCCGTGCCCCAGCTGGGCGGCATGTACGAGGGGGACCGCAGCCGCAAGAATATTCTGGTGGAGCATGGCTTCCGCCTGCCCAGCGCGCTGGACAACAGGCCGTTGAAATTCCATGAGTTCATGGAGAGGCAGAACCAGATCGTGTACGCCTCCGCTACGCCGGGGCCGTTTGAGCTGGTGAACTGCCGTGCGGACAACAAGACTTATATTCCCGTGCGCCGTGCCGCCAGGTCCGGGGAAAAGGCGCCGGAAGGCTTCAAGGGGATTCTGTTCACTTCCCCCAAGGATATCCGCGTCACTCCCAGCCCGTCTACGGAACCGGTGGAGAAGTTTGATCCCACGAAGCGTTCCACACCCCTGATTGTGGAGCAGATTATCCGTCCCACCGGCCTGCTGGAGCCGAAGATCACCATCCGTCCCCTGAAAGGGCAGATTGACGAGACGATTGCCCTGTGCAACGAGCGCGTTGCCAAGAATGAACGCGTGCTGGTCACGACGCTGACCAAGAAGACGGCGGAAGACCTGACGGAGTACCTGAAGGGGGTGGGGCTGAAGGTTTCCTACATTCATGCGGATGTGGACGCGATTGAGCGCGTGGAGATTCTGCGCGCCCTGCGTGCCCGGAGGATAGACGTTCTGGTGGGCATCAACCTGCTCAGGGAGGGGCTGGATTTGCCGGAAGTCTCCCTGGTGTGCATTCTGGATGCGGACAAGGAAGGTTTCCTGCGCAATGAAACGTCCCTGGTGCAGACGGCGGGCCGCGCCGCGCGCCATTTGAACGGGGAGTGCGTCCTGTTTGCGGATGTAATGACGGATTCCATCAAGCGGCTGATTGAGCTGACGGATTACCGCCGGGGCATTCAGGAGAAGTACAACCTGGAGCACGGCATTGTTCCCCAGACGGTGAGCCGGTCCGAACAGGGGCAGTTGAAACTGTATGCGGAAGAGGATGAAGAGTCCTTCCGCGTGACGGAGGACGAGGCCGGGTACGGGCTGGAAGAGCGCATTGCCAGGTTGGAGGCGGAAATGAAGGAGGCGGCCTCCCATCTGGAATTTGAACGCGCCGCCCTGATCCGGGATGAAATCAGGCAAATGCGCGAAGGCGGTAAAAAAGAGCAGGGCATTCCTTGAAGAATGCCTCTTTTCCCCTCCGGAACGGGAAAGCCCGGATGTTCCAGACCGGGACGGAGGCAATGACGCCATTTTTCCGGGATCATCGTGCCGATGATTGATTTTCAAGCGTTTTTCCCGGGAGAAATGTTCCGCGGCAATCGCTGCCAAAAACGGGGAACCCTTTTACGGAGAAGGCATGGGAGGTTGCCGCATTTCAAAAAACGAATTGCTAATCCGGGGTCAAGGCCTGTTTTTTATAACAAGGGACTTATGCTGAATAGCCATGTCCTTATTGAGAAACGTTCCCTTGTGGTGAAACCTTCCGGAATTGCATGACCGGCCTTTGGAGCGGCGCAAGCCTTTGCAGCCGTTGAAAAGCAGGTGTCTCGCTACGATTCCCTGACTTTCAGGGAAAAAAGTTTTCTGCCGTTCCTGTTGATGTCCGGATGCCGCAAGGCTTGCGGCGCTCCCTGTGGCATGGAGTCCATTCCGTGCTAATCCGTAACGGATTAGCAATCCGTTAGTTTATCCGTCCAGGCGCCGGAGCGGCACTGGGTTCATTGACTGTGACGGAATGATGTTTGGCGTATTCTTTTTCTTCGTGATTCTAGCTTCTCTGCTTGTTTTATGGCGCTGGCGTGCGGATGACTGCATGCTGCCGTGGAAGAAGGTGGTGGCTGCCTGCGGAATTTGCAGTGTCATTCTTTTCCCCCTGGGTCTCGTGTTCCGTGCGGATGGCCTGTGTTTCGGAACCTGGGAGGGCGCCGCATCCTCTATTGTCCAGTATGGAATTTTTTTAATGGCTTTATGCCTGTCCGTACAGGCGTTGAATGGCGTGGTATGGTATGGCGCGCGCCATGAAACGGAGTGGAGCCCCTGGGGGAAATGGGGCGTCATGGCCGTTATTTCCATCGCCGTGCTGGCGTGGTGGTGGCATGCGGGTTCACAGTGTTCCTTTGATTTCCAATATCGCCAGTATCCCCAGATCGTCAGCGGACAGTATAATTTGATGCATACGCTGGCCCACACCCTGCTGTGCAAGGGTGTTTTAAGCGTCTGGCCGGAATTTCAGGCCATCGTTCTGGTTCAACTGGGGCTGCTGTTGTCCGTTTGCTTCATGATCGTTTCCTGGGCGGCGCGTGAACGGATGCGGGCGCTGATCGTGCTGGGAGCCGTCTTGCTGTGCCTGTTCCAGTTTGAGATGGTGACGACGGTGATCAAGGACGTTCCCTATTCCATTTTCCTGATGGCGCTTACGGTGGGATTATGCTCCTGGTTATTGGAAAAACGCACCTCCGCCCTGTGGCTGATCGGTCTTGGGCTGGCCGGAACCGGGAGCCTGCGCTATGACGGAGCCGTTCCGTTTTTTCTTACTGTCGCGGCCCTGTCCGTCCATATGTTCCATCACCGTGAGGAATTCCGCCGCCTGGCGATTCCCGTGATAGGGGGAATTTGCTGCTGGCTGTTCGCTTTTCTCGTCCTTCCCTTTCTGATGGATGCGGAAAGCGGCGCGTCCGGCACCAAGTATGCCAAGATGGCTCATGTGGTCTGTGATATTGTTGCAGAGGGCGGGAAGGTGAGTGACGGAGACATGGAGCTGATTGAACGGGAAATCATGCCTAGGGACGTCATCATGAGGCAGTACCGCCTTTATGAAGATTCCCTGCATCCCGCAGTGTCAGCCGGGTACGGGCAGAAGTATCTCCACACGGGCCTGTTTGAGTCCTGGGAGACGGGAATGAAGTATGGGTTTGCGTGGACCTTGTCCGGCAAAGGGGAACTTGTCAGGAATCTGTTTTTCTCCGTTTCTGCGGACAATCCCCTGCTGGCGGGGAAGATTCTTCTTCTGAACAGCCAGATGGTTTGGAACCTGCCTGCGGGCAATGTCAGGGATATGCCGCAGCTTTCCCTGTTTTACGGCTGCGTGCTCAGCTTCCTCGTTTACGGAATGATGAAGAAAAAGGCGTATCTGATCCCTTTTGTGCCATTTTACGGAGTGGTTCTGGCCATTGGCGCGGCGGCGACTACGTATGAAGTCCGCTATATGCTGCCTCTGGAATTGCTGTTCCCCGTCCTGCTGCTTTATTCCATCTCCTGCGCCAAAAGAGCGGATGTCCCGAAGGAGGGAGAGAAAAAGGAAGGCCGCCTTTCCTCCGGAATTTGAGCGTGCCGCACTGGTCCGGGAGGGGGACCGGGCAGGTGGGGAAGCGTGCCATTTTAACCGGAAAAATGTTTCGGGGTCATTTTCCACTTGCCAAGAGCGGATTGGCGCCTATACTCCTTCCACCATGACCCGCAAAGGTGGTATCAATAAAACTCGCAAGGCAGTCGCCAAGCGTTTCAAGGTTACCGGCACGGGCAAGGTACTGCGCCGTAAACAGGGTAAGCGCCACATCCTCCAGAAGAAATCCAGCAAGCGCAAGCGTCAGCTTGGCAAGGTGGCTCTGGTGGACGAAACGCAAGTCTGGGCAGTCAAGCAGAACCTGCCTTTCGCCTAAACCGCGGAAACGCTCGACCAACGCCGAGCTTTCCCCCCGCTGAACGGGGGGCCTTCATGCAGCCTTCTTCCAATGAGAAGATAAGAACAGGCGAGACTGCAGGGAGGTGAGGAAGAACAGTCTGTTCAAGATAGAAATAGAAATAAGCTATGCCACGTGCCACTAATGGACCGGCCTCTCGCAAGCGCCGTAAGCGCATTCTCTTGCGTGCCAAGGGTTTCCGCGGTTTCCGCAGCAAACTCTTCCGCTACGCCAAGGATGCTGTTTACAAGGCTTGGCAGTATGAATACCGCGACCGCAAGAGACGCAAGGGACAATTCCGCCGTCTCTGGATCGCCCGTATTTCCGCTGCCGTCCGCGACCGCGGTCTGACCTATTCCCGCTTTATGGAAGGCCTGAAAGCCGCCAACGTTGATCTGGACCGCAAGGTTCTTGCCGACCTGGCCGTCTCCGACGAAAAGGCTTTTGACGCCATCTTCGCCCAAGCGAAGAAAGCCATTGAAGCCAAGGATGGTGCCGCTCTCCGCGCCTAAGACGCAGCAGAGTCCATCTGTTCAGTAAACATTAACAAACAGCCCCGGAGGTTAGCCTTCCGGGGCTGTTTTGCGTCTTCATGTCCGGGTGCGGAAAAAAACGTGAAATCCCGCCAGGGGAGGATTCGTTTATTCGGATTCGGCCGTTGCCTCCTTTTCCTTTTCCGCGCTGGCCAGCTCCTCCACCTTCCGCACCAGTCCATCCATGCTGCCGGAAGCGATTTTGTTCCCGTTGGCGTCCACCAGCACCAGGGAGGGGATGGGACCGGGATAATTCTTGCGGATCAGAGGGCTTTCCTTGGAAAGGTTGTCCAGGTAGCCGAACAGGAAGACCGGCCACGGCATCTTATTGGAAACGGCCCATTTCTGGGCGCCTTCCAGCGCATGGTCCATGCTGCACAGGACTACTTCCAGATCCTTGCGGGGAGCGATTTTATCCCGGTACACCTCCAGGTTGCGCGGAAGGGAGGCCCTGCACGGGCCGCACCAGCTCGCGGAATAATACAGGATAAAATACCTGGCGTTCCATTTGCCGTCCATTTTGACGAACTTGCCGTCCTTTTCCCGGTAGGTCAGCCCTTTCAGCTGTTTGCCCAGGACTCCTTTCGGGATGACCATTTTAGCCAGCTCTGCATCCGTCTTGCCGACCAGCTCCTTGTGGAAGTCAATCCAGTCCAGGTCCTCCCTGGAAAGTTTTTTGAGGGGAAAGGGGATTTTCTTTTTCGTGAAGACGTTCTGCATGATCGCGTTGACGCTGTTCAAGCCGGCCAGCCTAGCCTGGAAGGTGGCGCCCGTTTCCTTGTTCGTCCAGGTCCGGGTCATGGAGGGGATGTCCGCTTCTTCCTGAGGCGCGGCGTGAAGAAAGGGCGTACAGGCTATCAATGCGGCTGCCGGAATGCCCGTCATGAGAAACTTGGAGACAATCATCTTTCGTTGTTATGGTGTTTTCTGCCGCATGTCCAGAATTTAAATGTTCCCTCTGTCATTAGGACATCCTTGAAGCTTGTCCGCCGGGAGGCGTCATGATAACCTGACCCACAAAGCACTACCATGGATAGCATTCTTTCCGTTCTTACCACCATTGCCATTATCTTCGGTGTGGTGATGTTGTTTAACTTCATGATTTTCATTCATGAACTGGGTCACTTTTTCGCCGCCCGCTGGCGCGGCCTGTACGTGGACAGGTTCCAAATCTGGTTTGGACGCCCCATCTGGAAAAAGACCGTCAACGGCGTGCAATGGGGGGTGGGCTGGATTCCGGCCGGCGGCTTCGTTTCCCTGCCGCAGATGGCTCCGATGGAGGCTATTGAAGGGAGAGCAGAGCTTCCCAAGGATTTGAAGCCCGTTACCCCCTTGGACAAGATCATCGTGGCCGCCGCCGGCCCCATCGCCTCTTTCCTGCTGGCCGTGTTTTTTGCCGTGGCCGTCTGGATGGTGGGCAAGCCTGATGTGGAGATGGGGGTGACTACGGTCGGCTTTGTTGCTCCGGACAGCCCTGCGGCCCAGTCCGGCATTCTGCCCGGCGACAGGATTGTGAAGGTGGACGGCCGCCCGGTGGACAAGTGGGCGGGCAATATGGAAGGCGTCCGGGAACTGATTATGCTGGGTGAGCATGACCAGGTAGTTTTTACGGTGCAGAGGCCTGGGCATGAAGGAGAGATGGAAATTTCCTGCGGGTTCCGGATTCCGGAAACGTCCTGGTGGCAGCGCTCCGGCATGCGCCAGGTAGGGCTGATGCAGGCGATGCCCTGCGTCATCGGGGAAGTGCTTCCCAATTCTCCTGCCGACCAGGCCGGATTGAAGCCGGGCGACGTGGTGACGGCTGCCAACGGGGAACGCATCTGGAGCCCTGCGGCGCTGGATGGGCTGTTGAAGAAGAATGAACCGCTTCTGCTGGACGTGACGGGCAAGGATGGCGCCGCGAGGCAGGTGAACATCCAGGGCAGGCTTCCGGAGAACTGGCACAACGGCGCGAACGGCTCCCTGCTCAAGGGCGCCCAGCCCATTCTGGGCGTAACCTGGGACCTCAGCTCCGTGGGCCGTGACGTAACTGTGCATCCTACTCCGTGGGCGCAGATCAAGCAGAGTTTGAAATGGATGGGAGATACCCTGGCGAAGGTGGTGGCCCCCGGCAGCAGCGTGGGCGTGGAGCACCTCTCCGGCCCCGTGGGAATTGCCAACCAGTTTTACAAGATGTTCTCCCTGGAGGAAGGCTGGAAGCTGGCCCTGTGGTTCTCCGTGGTGCTGAACGTGAACTTGGCTATCCTGAACATCCTGCCTCTTCCTGTGGTGGACGGCGGCCACGTGGTGATGAACTCCATTGAGCTGGTTTTCCGCCGCCCCCTGAACGTGAAAGTGCTGGAATTCGTGCAGTTCGGCTTCGTCTTCCTGCTGATGGGCTTCTTCCTGTTCGTGACATTCAAGGACGTGGGGGATTTCTTTGGCAAGAAGCCGGACAAGCTGCCCACCCCGGTATTCAAGGCCGTGACGGATTAAACGCGGGCGGCGACCCTTGATACGGCTTGATTCCATGAAGCAGTCACTGGCGGCGCGTTTCCTGTTCCGGGCGGTGGTGCTGGCGCTTCTCGTGTACGCCATGCTGCTCACCTGGTGGACCCCCTTCACCGGGGACAGCTTCATGCATTCCGTATTCGGGGCTGGCCACCGTCTTGCCTTCCAGCCCGTGCTGGAACGGTGCTGGTGGTCGTACATGAACTGGAATCCCCGCCTGGGGGAATTCCTGGCTGTCTTTACGGCCACGGCGGGGAAGTGGCTTTTCCTGGCCGTCAATCCCTTCGTGATTCTTTCCCTGGCCCTGATGATGTTTTACCTGGCGCGGGGAAGGAGGGTGAATTCCGGGCACTGGCGGGATGTTCTGCTGTTTTCTGTGGGCGCCCTTCTTCTGCTCACGTCTTCATCCAGGCCGGGCATCACGATGTTCTGGCTGTCCGGAGGGACAAACTATGCGTGGTCAGCCGCCGTCTGGCTGGGCTTCCTGTGCCTGTACCGCGGCTTATGGGCCGGGACCTCCCGGATTAAGGACAGGCCCTTTTCCTGGCTTTGGATAGGCGTGGCGGCTTTTGCCGCCGGGATGACCAACGAGAACCAGATTCCCGCTTCCCTGGGCATGCTGTTCCTGTACTGGCTGTATGCGCGTTGGAAGAGCCTGGCTCTTCCCCGCTGGTTCTTCGTCGGCTGGGGTTTTCATGCCCTGGGTGGCGCCTGCCTTCTGCTGGCTCCGGGAAACGGCGTGCGTCTTCATTCGGAGACGGCGGGTGGCGCCGCCGTCCTTCACTCCTGGGCGGAGCGTTTCGGCGCCATTCCGGAACTGATGAATGCTTTTTACGAGTTCATGCCGCTTCCTAAAATCCTGCTGGCAGCCGTCGCCGTGGCCCTGACCCTGCTGACGTGGAGAAGAGGTTGGAAGACTTGGAAGGGGGCTTCTCTCCGCCGCATGTGCGTTTCCCTTCTGTTCATTCTGGTGGCCCATGCCATGGCAATCAGCTTTTTTGTGCGCGTGATTCCCGCTTGGCATGCCATGTTTTCCGCTACGGTGCTGATGATGACGGGCATCCTGGGACTGTACGGGGTATGGATGGACGCCGCGCAGAGGCGTTGGATTCCTTCCTGCGTGCTGCTTGCGGCGGCCGGGCTGGCCCTGTGGGTATGCTCCGGGTATCTGGATGCCTTCCCGCGCATCCACCGCCAGTGCGAGGAACGGAAAATGTTCATCCGCCATGAACTGGAAAAGGGAGAGAGAAACATTGCGGTCCCTCCTTATGAGCCCGTGCCTCTGGCTCCCTATGTTTCCGTGATGTGGCGCATGAGCAGCGGAGACCCGGATGAATTTATCAACCGTTCCATTGCCCGTTATCTGGGAATTGAAAGCATCCGGGTGGCTGTGCCTGAACATTGACCGTCTTTTTTGGCGAATAGCTGTTTTCCCGGCGCGGCCGTATTCCGGTGGAAACGGCGGCGCGGTAAAAGTCCGGCTGTTTTTATAAACCGCCCTCCGGCCATCTTTTCTTTACTCGAATGCCGGTGGAACAGGAATGCTCTTGCGGATCAATAATCCGATGATTGCATAAAATCTTTAATTAATATTAAATCTATTTATATTAAATACATTATATATATTTATATCTTGATATGAATCCCTCAATACATGGAAAACAAAAAAGATATATTATTTAATTTTTAGTGTTTTCCATTGACATCGGATTATTGATCCGGTTTACTTTGTGTCACCATGAAGAAGTCCTTGTTTTCTCTGGCTCTGATTTCAAGTTCCCTGCTGGCAGTGCAGGCGGCGACTGTGCAAATTGACTTCGGGCGCGATGACGCCGCGACAGACGGAGCCCTCAATATGAATTACGGCCATTCCTCCGCAGCCCTGGGCACGATGCCGGGCGACGTCACTTTGGGATGGAGCACGGCCGGATACCCTGTGGGGGATGACGGCCATACCACGACCAAGACGCCCGGCGAAGAAAACGGGTGGAAGAACGCTTTTGGCGGCAGCATGCCTTTCTCCCTGGGAGACAGCTTCCGGGACGGCCTTTTAACGCAGACGGCGACCGGTTCCGGTTCTTTTACCGTGACTTTCAGCGGTCTTGCCGCCGGGGAATATACCTTGTCCCTTTTCGGCGGTTTCACGGGTAAGGACGTCTTTGCCGGACAGACGTGGACGATCGGAGGCGCCGACGCTTCCAACGCGACCTGGACAAACTTTGGCACAAACGCCAGCGGTGATTGGAACGAGCTTTCCACGACGACGGGCGACAGTTCCGGCGTTCTGGCTCCCGGGAATGCCGCAGACGGCTCCAATCCTTCCGCCAACAAGGGCCTTTATTCCACGGTGGAGCACATCGTGGTGGGGGAAGACGGGACGCTTACTCTCACGATTCAGGGGGACGGTTCCAGCAATTTTGGCCGTACGGCCCTCAATTACCTTTCCCTGACCCAGGTTCCGGAACCTGCTACGGCTACTTTGAGCCTGCTGGGCCTGGCCGCTCTGTGCCTGCGCCGCCGCCGCGCCTGACCAGGAAGGTTCCAACCGTTTTTATTCAAAGCTGTTCCGCGTCCGCGCGGGACGGCTTTTTTATTTAACGGCCTTTCCCTTTCCGCGCCTTCGGGGCGGCATGTTTTCCAGCCGCGGCAACGGTTTTTTCCATAGGGGATTATCCGTCGTTAACATAGGAACGCAGGGAGGAACGGCAAGGAAAATGCGGGGAAAGACAACTGCCGGTCCTTCAGGAAAAAAATTCCTTTAAATGCGGATGGTTTCCTTCAAATGGGTGGAAACAATGATGCACGCGATTCGTTCCGGCGGTATTCCCGTGATTCTGGACACGATGCGGGCGTAGGCGTTCAACTGGTTGGAGTGGCGTTCCCGCAATTGCTCCGGAGAGTTCGCATGGTCCGTCTTGAAGTCCACGATGCAGGCGCTTCCGTCATGAAGGAGCAGCCTGTCAATCACGCCGGAGATCCAACTGTTCCCGTCAATGGCTTCAATGCGCTGTTCCTTCATGATGCGTGCCGTTCCGGGAGGGGTGAAGAGTTCGCGGATGGAGGGAATCTCCATGCAGGCGGCCACCGTGCGTTCCGCCTCCGTGGCGGGATGAAGAGCCCATTCCGGCTTGTCCGATTCATCCCAGCGGGTAATCCGTTCAAAGACGGCGTGAACGGCTGAACCGAATGCGGCGGATTCCGCATCGTCGGCATATCTTCCTTCGTGGGCCGCGTCTTCTGCCGCCGGCAGGCCGGAGGGGGAAAGCCGCTCCCTGACCATCGGCCGTTGGAGGGGCCATTCCGGCGTGTCTTCCTCCGCCCGTTCCCGTACGGATTCCGTGAATTCTCCGTACCACCCGCCATGGCCGCAGGAATACAGGCATTCCGCCCCGGATTCCGGAAGCGTGTCTTCCGTTCCTTTTTCACAGGACCGGGCTGCGGAACGGACGACCTTCCACATGGAATCCGCGGTCATTTCACCTTTTTCTTCCCGGTAGGGGAGAATGACGTACGTGGCCCGCTTGGCGCGGGTGAGCGCCACGTACAGCTTGCAGAAGCCGTCAAACTGCTGCTGGGCGCGCCATTCCCGGTAAAGCTCCTGGAGCTGTGGAACGTTCGTGTAAACGTGCCTGGAAGGGACCAGCACGATTCCTTCTATGCTGCCCTCCCGGTTCTTTTTGACAAAGTGGGTCAGGTGCCTTCCGTCTGCAAAGGGGGCGTCCCTGCCGATCTGGGGCAGGATGACGATGTCGAATCCCAGGCCCTTGGATTTGTGGATGGTCATGATCCGGACGATGCCCCCGGCAGGATCCTCCCGGCGGGTCACGTCTTCCATGTGCCTGATCCATTCATCCAGGGAAACGCCCTTCTCGTCCACCTGTTCCGCCTCATTCTTCCAGACGGCCAGGCGGTCCCGGTGGAATTCGGTCAGTTCCGTTCCCGTCCGGGCCAGCCTCCGCTCCAGTTCCTCCATGACGGCGGCGTAGCCGTCCCGTTCCAGCAGGAGGCGCCAGGCCTTCCAGTCCATGCCTTCAGGCCGTTCCGGAGTGACGAGGGGCCGGAGGGGGGAATGGGTGAGCAGGCCTGCGGCAAAGGGGTCTCCCGGCATGAGCAGCCAGCGGAAGAAGTACAGCAGGTTTTTTCCCAGGGGGGAATCCACGCCCACCGGAACGTCGTCGCATACCTCCGCGGGAACGCCGTGGTCCGTCAGCCAGGTCTTGATGGCTAGCGCCTGGTTTTTCGTGCTGACCAGAATGGCGGTTTCCAGGCCGCGGCGCAGGGCTCCGGTACGTTCCAGGATGTCGGCTGCCGCCTGGCACACCAGGTCGTTGGCGGTGGAGGATTCCGCCTTGGGCGTCTGCCAGATTTGGGAGACGCCGGACCGGCCTTCCAGATGGGGGGCGCACCGGTGCTCCGGATATTCCCCCCATTGTTCCAGGGCGGCGGGTTCGCAGTCCGGCGCCGTCCGGGCGTAGTCGCAGATGTCGTTCACCAGGTCCAGCACGGGCTGGACGGAACGGTAGGAGGTGGACATGCCGCGTTCTTCCAGTTGAAGCTGGGTGGAAACGGAGCGGAAAAGCTCCGGATCCCCGCCGCGCCACTGGTACACGCTCTGCTTGATGTCCCCCACCACGAAGATGCTGCCTTCGCTCCCGGCCTTGGATTCCGTCAGGTCGTCCAGAAAAGGCTTGATGACGCGCCACTGGGACTGGGACGTGTCCTGGAATTCATCCAGCATCCAATGGTCATAGCGGCAGTACATGCGGTATTGCAGGTCTCTCTTGAGCTCCGGCGTGACGGCTCCCCCGCCCAGCATGCGCGTGACGTCGTGAAACAGGAACCTTCCCTTGTTGCGGACCAGGGAGGAGTATTTGCCTTCAAAAAGGAGCATCAGTCCGTGCGTGGCGCGGGTGCGGCGCAGCGCCTGCAGGACCTCCATGCGCAGCCAGCTCTGGATGAGTTCTTCCAGCGGAGGGGACCAGAAGTCCTTGAATTTTTCCCGCGCCTCTTCCACGGTGATGTTCCAGGAAGAACCTCCGTCCGTGCGGAAGCGCACGCGGCCCAGCCTGGCGTATTGGGAGAAACCGTTCAGGAAGCGCAGGAACAGTTCTTTGTTTTTGGAGCCGTTTTTCCCTTCCGGAGCGGGCGCCTGCTGTGCCTGGAAAGCCACGGCATGCAGGACGGCGTCAAATTGTTCCAGGGGAACGGGGGGGGCCAGTTCTTCCGGCGTGAAGCCCAGCGCGACGGGGTTTCCCCATGTTCCGGCGTCCGGTTCGTCCAGGAAAAGTTCGTGGTAGGTGTTGAGACGCCGCATCATGGAATCCTCCGCATCCGCGGCTTCCGCATCGGAGTCCGCTCCGGAGAGGAAGGCGTCTTCAAAATTCCGCCTCCGCTCCCTGTTCACGGAGCATTCCCGGTACAGGGAAAGCAGGGCTTCGCGGCGCGCCAGCTTCTCCGCCGTGGTGTCAATCATGCTGAAGCCGCTGACGCCCAGCTCAAAGGTGCTGGTGGAGGCAATCTGGGCAAAAAGGCTGTCAATGGTGCAGAGGTTGAGGCGCGCCAGGTTCTGCACCAGGATGTGCAGCAGATGCCGGAAACGCTCCCGGTGCAGGTTTTCCGCCTTCCATGCCTCCGTTGCTCCGGGCCAGATGCCGGGTTCCCCCGGTGTTCCCTTGATGACCGTCCAGAGCTGTTCTTTCAGGCGTTGCGCCCCCTCCTCGTCCGTAGCCCCCGCAGCCAGGTCCGTCAGGATGCGGTCCTTGAATTCCCCTGCCGCCTTCCGGGTGAAGGTGATGGCGATGAGCCGTTCGGGGTGGCTGCCGTGGTTCAGAGCCAGCAGCCCCAGGAAGCGCAGGGAAAGCTGGTAGGTTTTTCCCGTTCCGGCGGATGCGGAGATCAGCATGTTGGTCAGGGAGAACATCTCAGAAAGGCAGGTGGGGGGTGAGGTTGAGGCCCAGCAGGTCCTGCAGGCTTTCACGCCGGGAGGCCATCAGGTCCTTGAACACGTCGTAGGAGGGAGGGTTCCAGCCCAGTTCCTCCGCGGTGATGAGCCCGCGGCCCTCATGAAGGAGCTTCATCAGCTCCACCGTCCAGGCGCGCGCGCTGTCCAGCGCGCATTCCTCATAGCCGGGCATGGGGTCGTGAAGCGTGTCCCAGGCAGAGATGCCGATGTCCAGCGGATTGGCGGGAAGGGCGTAATACGCCGCCGAAGGGTGGCCGCCATAGGCTTCCGCGGCCCACAGCACGTAAACGGGCAGTTGCAGGTCTTTCCAGCGCGCGTGCGCCAGCCTTCCGTTTTTCTGGCGTTTGGTGTAGGGCCGCAGGGCCGGGGAAAGCAGGGACAGGGCGTCCGGGCGCCCGATCGGTTCCAGATGCTTTCTTTCACAGGATGCGGCTGCTCCCGTTTTGTAGTCAATGACCCGTATGCGGCCGTCCGCGTGGCGGTCGATGCGGTCAATGCGGAATTTCATGGGGAAGCCGCCCAGGGACCAGTCTTCCACCTGGTGCTCAAAGGCGATGCAGGACCAGCCTTCCTGAAGGTCCTGCAAATGCTGGACGGCGTAAACGGAAAGCCTCTGCTCCATGGAGCGTTTTTGCAGCAGCAGGGGCATGAGGGGCGTGGGGCCGTATTGTTTCCGGAAGGTTTGTTCCAGTATTTCCGTGATGGCGTCCTGAAGGGCGGCGGCTTCCATGCCGTCTTTCAGGGCGGCGTGTTCCCGGCAGAAGCATTCCAGCACATCGTGCAGCATGGTGCCCAGTTCGTTGACGGCCATGTCCTCCTTGTCCGGCAGGAACTCCTCCTCATTCATGTGCAGGGCCTCCCGCATCCAGAAGCGCATGGGGCACGCCAGGAACCTTTTGAGGACGGAAGGGGAGAAGGCCAGCCCTTTTTCCTTCCACGGGTTTTTGTAGCCGGGCGCCATCGCGCCGATGTCCGTGGCGGCCTTCCAGCCTTCTGCGGGCTGAAGGTACCAGCTTCCGCGCTGGTAGGGGAGGGGTGCGGGCGGATCGCTGATTTCCCGGAAAAGCTGTTCCACGCGGTGCGGCAGTTCCGCGTCCGGGCAGCGCATGAGCAGGGAGGAAGGCGTCAGCGGATCGTTTTTGCTGCTGGTCCGGGAGAGAATGATGGTGAGGCTGCCCTCCCGTTCCCGTGAATGGAGCAGGGCGGTCAGCAGGAAGCTGTCCCGGGCTTTTTTCCGGTTGAAGGAATCGATGCCTAGGGCTTCCCTCAGTTCCTCCGGCATGAACTGGTCGGAAACGCCGCCTTCCGGTACGGTCCCCTCGTTCAATCCCGTCAGAATAAGGTGTTTCTCCGGGCGGAAGTGGACTTCCATCCAGCCCAGGGAATCCAGTACCGCGTGGGCCTTCCTTCTGTTTTTGACGCGCAGCGGCTGAAGGCATTTCATCAGGAGCTGGAGGGCCGTCTCCGGTCTGGAGAAGGCGGTGGAGCGTTGCTGAAGGCGTATGAGGCCGGAAAGGCAGGAATGGAGCATTTCCATGGCTTCCGTTTCCGGACCGTAGGCGTTCGCCAGAGCCGGGAACCATTCCATCAGCCTTTCCCCCAGCGTGCCGGGTTCCGCCATCCGGTTCCGCCAGGCCAGAATGGCCTGGATGGAAGGGAGGGCGGCCGGATAAAATTCCTTCAGCCTGGAAATCAGGTAATCTTCCGATTCCGGAAGGAACTTCTGCTGGATTTTATCCAGCGCGGCGCAGCAGTACTGCTGGTTGCCTATTCCCAGGGAGGCGCAGAGCAGGGAGGAACGCGCCAGGCAGAAGACGGGCCGCGCCGCGCCCTTTTCTTCCAGCGCCTGCCGCAGGTGGCGGAGCAGGTCCATGACGCCGGTTCCGGCAAAGGGTTTCCCTTCCGGATTGTGGAGGCCCCAGCCGTATTCCCGCAGGGCGGCATCCAGGGCTACGTTCATGTCCGGATCACAAACGCCCAGGGCGACGTCCGGCGTTGTTCCCTCCGCTGTGCGGGCGACCATGCGGCACGTTTCCCCGGCCAGCCGGGCAGGGTTGGCCGTGATCCTGATCTGGGCGTCGCTGATATGGATGGGGCACTGGGTCCAGACTTCCGGAAGGGGGCATCCCCAGGAGTCAAAGGAACCGGCTTCCTCTTCCGGCGCGTGTATCCATATCTGGACGGGCACGCCGCTGCGTTCCGCATGCTGGAGGGCCTGGCGCAGGGGACGCGGAACGTCCGCTACGCAGGCCAGGATGACGTGCCCTCCTGTTTCCCGCAGGGAATGGAGCAGATGCGGCGGTGCTTCCGCCTCCATGGCGGTTCTGTCCGCAAGCTGCCAGCCTTTCAACTGTTGCGTGCAGTACTCCGACAACCTGTCCATGTCCGTCCAGCGTTCGTCACGGCCCGCGCAGGAATCCTGGGCCATGCCGCAGGAAATGCCCTGGTTCGCCATGGCGTGTTTAAGGCTTTGCAGGCTGCCCGCCATTTCCAGCATGCTGGAAAAATCCTCCGGCATGTGCCGGGGGAACAGGCGCGGATAAAGACGGTGGGGAGAGGTTCCCAGCGCCTGGAGCCAGCCGGCCAGCTCTTCCAGGACGGAAGCCGTTTCCTCCTTTTCCTCCAGCCGGGGGAACTGGTCCGCCGGAATAACCTGGGGGGCGAAGATGGCCTGTGCGCTGGAAATGGAGGCAAGGTATTCCCTCAATTGCCTGCCGGATTCCCGTGTGGGGACCAGCACCAGATTCCGGTGGAAGTCGTTTCCCAGGGAAAGCAGCCGCTCCGCTACAGCCCGGCAGGCCGGTTTGTCCCAGGATAGAAAGAGTCGGTTCATGGCAGGGAAGCAGGACTCCCCGGAAAGGGGAAAAGGCGGAGACTACGGGCGTATTATACCTTGCCGGGGCGTATTTTCCCATCTATTTTTTCAGGGCTGCCGGGAGGGGGATGGGAGATCACGGAGTGTCAGGGGCTTTAGTGGCGTTTTAGCTTTGAGGGAGGGATGCCTTTTTTTGTATCCGCGGATTTTTGCCTGGGAAGGAAGGCTTCCGGTTTTTGGACGGGAGCTTTTCCGCCCCTTCGTGGAGGGGAATTTTCTCTTGCTGTGTTCCGCCCGGCGTCCGTAGGGACCGGGAGGACCTTCTTCCCAGAAGGGAGTTCACCAAGTGGCTTTTTCGGGAATGCCCCGCCTCCCTAAACAAGTGTGTTCATTCCTGCGTGGCTGTAGAAGGCCGTTTTCTGAAGTTCCCGATTATTTACGGCTCCTGAACGGCGGTCTTTTTTCCGGTTCTGGTGACCAGAAGCACGCCCGTGAAAACCAGCAGGACGGAAAGGGTTTTCATCCAGCCGAAGTGGTCCATCCCCCACAGCACCGCTACGGAAGAGGCAATCACCGGCTGGCAGTAGTTGTACATGCTGACCGCGGTGGGTTTCAGCCGCTGCTGTGCGAAGGACAGGCAGATGTAGCTTACAAAGGTAGCGAATGCCACCACGTAGGCAATGCCCAGCCACGTTTGCATGGGAAGTGCGGAATAACGGATGGAAACCACGTCCCGGAAGGTGAAGGGCAGGCAGGCGATGGCGGCGTAGGTGAACATCCATTTCATCAGGGTGACGGGCGAGTATCTGCCGATCAGGTTTTTAAAGAAGACGAAGTAAACGGCTACGCTGCACTGGGAGGCCAGGCAAAGGATGTCCCCCAGCAGGTTGTTGTCTCCCGGCAGGGCCGCCGCACGCCCTCCGCTGCCGGAAACCAGCAGAATGGCTCCGATGGCGCTGGCGCAGACCCCGATGATTTTTTTTCCCGTGATCATTTCCCGGAGGACGAAGGCCGCCAGAATCATGGTCAGTACCGGCGTAATGGTGGTGATGATGGCCGCATCCGCCGGAGAGGTGAATCCCACGCCCACCGTGAAGGCCATCTGGTTGAAAATGATGCCGAACAGGGAGGCGTAAAACAGGGTCAGCCGGTCCTTCCTTGCAATGGTTTCCCCGGGCACGAAGGCGGAGGCCAGCCAGAACAGGATGGCCGCTCCCAGCAGGCGGAAGGTAGCCAGGGAAGCGGAGCTGACTTCCCCCGGCTGCATGACCAGTTTGCTGACCGGAGACATGAGGCCCCAGATAATGGCCGCCGCTCCCATCGCGATATGTCCCTTCAGGGTTCCGGATTCCATGGTACGGCCCGCTGCGCAGCGGGCAACGCATTCTCCGCTTCCGCGGACGGATTGCAAGAGTTTTTAGCGCGGAACCGCAGCCCCGGAGAGAACGGCCAGGCGGGGAGAGGGGCATGCTCATCCGGGGAATTGGGAAGGTATGGCTCTCCGGTTTTTTCCCCCTGACGCCGGGCAGGTCCGGTTTCCGTCTTCATTTGATTTTAACGGGAAAATGATTGACCCGCCGTTCGTCCAAAATTGCATCGGCTCCTATGGGGCGGGAGTGGCGGTATTGCCCGCTTTCCGCCTCAACTCCATGCGGCAGGATTTGAGGCGGAACAGGAATAAGAAGACCCTGGCTGAAGTCCTGTTCCTTTACGGGGACGCTGATGCAGGCGTTTTTATCGGGGTCCCTGCGGGTGGCCGGGCTTCTATTCGGCAGGCATGGAGATGCCGATTTTGTGTTCCTTGCTGTTGCCGCGGAGTTCCGGCGCGTACATGGCCTCAATGACGGCCGGCAGGGCGCTGAAGCGTCCCGGGCGTTCCGCGCGCAGGCGGTGGCTGATCTGGTATTGTCCCATGGGCAGGGAGGAAAGGAAGACGCGTATTTCTTCATCCCCTATTTCCTTGTAGCCGGATACGGTCCCCATCCAGGCGTAGCCGCTGGTGGTTTCCTGTGATTCGCATCCCGCGGGCTTGGGGTCCAGGAGCATGAGGTATTCCACGTCGTTCTTCGTTTTCACGGTCATCACCACTTCAATGATGTCGCCGCTGGCGATGACGTCTCCGTCTTTCAACAGCGTGCGGCGGGTCAGGTCCTTGCCCTGGGAGACGAGCTCTCCGGCATCCGTCTGGGTGTCCTTCACGGAGTCGTCCTTCACCGTTTCCTTCCGGATGCAGTAGTAGGAGCGTTCCACGGTGACGGCATTCCCCGCGGCGGGAATGGGGTCTTCCAGGGAGAAGTAGCTGAGGGTGGAATTGGCATAAATGTTTCCGCTGCCCTTCTTCCTGCGGATGGTGATGACGTGGCTGCCGTCCGCCAGGTCTTTCCCGCTCATGCGGAAGGCGTTGTCAAAGGTGAACAGGGTCTCCTTCGTACTGGCGACCGTTTTGACCGGAACGCCGTCGTAAAGGATTTCCGCTTCCATGTCCTCCATGCCTTCCCTGGTCTGGAGAAGGTAGGCGGACAGGGCTTCCAGACAATCCGCCGTATCCTTGGTGGAGTCCCAGTAGGAACCGTTGGCGCGGTTGTTGAGCAGCCATTTGGCCAGGCGCGCCGTGACGGGATTGCCGGGGTCGCTCTTGGCCATCAGTTTCAGGTAGGCGGCCTGCGTGGCTACGCCGCTGCCGTACCACCGCCACCAGTAGCCTTCATTGGGAAGGCGCAGCCATGCGGTTTGCAGGGAGTCGTCCTGCTGGAGGAACTGGGAAATGATGGGCATTACCTTCTTGAAGTCGTCCATGCGGTGGGCGTCCAGCAGGATTTCCGCCAGTTGAACCTGGCTGATGACGGGAAGTTCCAGCCTGTCGCGGAACAGGTAGCGTTCCATGGGCAGGTTTTTGACGCCGCATTCCGCCAGAACGGAATAAACGAGGGTGTCCGTGGCGGAGACCGTCAGGCGGTAATCCCCCAGCTTGCGGATGGCTTCCTTCTTCTTCGGGCCGTCCGGCAGTTTTTCCAGTTTCCGGTATTCGTCTCCTTTCTCAAGAAGAGCGGCCTGGCTTTCCTGATAGTTTTTCAGCCAGCGGACGGCTCCGGAAAGCATCCCATCCGGGACATTGACCGTGTTTGAAGCAATCTTCAAGCCGTGCGCCACATGGGCCGTCATGACGGGGTCTCCCTCGCTGGCTCCTCCGAACCATCCCCAGGAACCGTTGGAGAGCTGCTTCTCCCGGAGGGAGGAGATTCCCTTGGCGGCCATCTTCTTCAGCGCGGCTTCATCATAAACGGGGTTGCGTTCCAGCTTCTTCATGATGCTGTCATGGAAGGCCTTGTTCTTGATGGCCTGGGGATTCAGATTACGGTGGCTTTCCAGCGCCGCGCCAGGATTCAGACCGAGCTGCTTGAGCGCGTCCGTCACGACGAGAGCGGGCAGGAAGCGGTTGAGCGTCTGTTCCACGCAGCCATAGGGGTATTCCGCCAGGTAGGGCAGGGCTTCCACCATGCTGAGGGCGATGCTGGGGGAAACCTTGACGACCAGCTCGCTTTCCTCCCTGCGCCGCTGCTGCGGCAGGGAAATGGAGAGTTTCTGCTCCTGTTCTCCGGGAAGCACCACGGCGCTCCCCGCATGGAGCTGCTTCATGCCGTGCACCAGCACGGGGAAGTTCATCTGCATGGCGTCTCCGGTGGAGCCGGACGCCGCCTCCATGGCGACGGCGGCGGTTCCCTCCCTGATGGCGGCGGTCCACCAGTTGACGACTGCCTGCCCCTGGGCGGGAACGTCCACTTCCCGCACGGCGGAATTGTCCGTATCTGCGGCGAGCCCCTTTACGGCCGGAGCGTCAGCCGGGAGAAGTTCCAGGCAACCGTCTTTCAGGGAAATGGAAACGCGGGCGCGGACGGCCTTGTCCGTCCGGTTGCGGACCAGGGCGCTGAGCATCACTACGTCTTTTTCCACAAAGAAGCGCGGGGCCTGCATGCTGACCATGAAGTCCTTCGTGGTCAGGAATTCCGCGGAAGCCTGCCCTACCTGCAATCCGGGGGTGATGGCCCAGGCGGCGGCTTTCCAGGTGGTCAGGTTGTCCGGCATCTCCACAGGAACGGTAACGTTCCCTTCCTCATCCGTCCTGAGCGTGCCGCACCACTTGATGCAGTCCGCAAAATTGGTGCGCAGTTGAATGTGCGGGGAACTGTTCTCCTGCACGTCTGCGTCTCCCTGTCCGGCTGCAAAGGAATCACTTTCTGCGCTTTCTTCATCCGAAGCCATCTGCTGCATGGCCGGAACCGGTGCGGCGGCGGGGACTGCCGCTCCTTCAGCCAATACGCGGCTTGCGGCTTTTCCGCTGATAGCATAATTACCGGATCTGACTCCTGCGGTAGCAAAGCCGTTGACGGCTCCTTTTTCCCTCCGCAACAGATAGCCGTAGTCACTGTAGAGCAGGGATTGGAAGTAGGGCTGGTCCGGGCCGCGGTCCTGTTGCGTTCCGGCGGCCGTCATTTTTTTCAGGCTGAGAAAGCCGGTTTCGTTCAGGCTCCCCCAGACGGTCTTGGCGATGTCCGTAATATTGGGGCGTGCGATATATTCCAGAGCCTTGTCATAGACGGCCAGGGTAACGATGCCGTTCCTGACGGGTTTGCCGTCCGGCCCTTTGACCTGAACCGTTACTCGCCCTTCTTCACCGGGCTGGTATTGGGATTTGCCCGGTGTTACGGAAGGAGCCAGAATCTGGCTGGCTGGCGGAATCAGCAGTTCGGCGGAAGCCGTGTGAAGTTCCCCGTTTCTGACGGTGAAGGCGTTCACGCCCATGTTGGGCATGTCTTCCCGGGTCAGGGGGCATTCCACCAGGGCGGTTTGCCGGTCCAGAGGGACCAGGCTGCGGGACTCGTCTTTCCAGGAATTGCGCAGGAAGGTCCAGACGCGGGCGTCCGGATAATCAGAGGCGAGGAGCAGTTTGGCCGTATCTCCCGGTGCGTATTCCTTCTTGTCCGGAGTGATGGAAAGGGGATTGATTTTAAAAGGATTCTGTTTGCCCTTGCCGTAGGAAAGGAACTGGAAAGACTCTTCCACCCTGTTGCCGTGTTCGTCCTTCAGGGTAGAGGAAAGGGCATACAGGCCGGATTCCCTGGTCTGGAAGGACAGGGTGGCTTCCCCTTCCTTTCCGGTGGTGATATTCCAGGTTTCCAGAGCCTCCCGGCTGCCGTCCGCGCGGATATGCTGCAAAACGGAGGTTCCCTTGGCGTGAGCAATCTTGGCGCCGTCCGCCGTGGCCGCGGTGATGGAGGCCTGCACCGGCGTTCCGGTGGGGGCGTAGCCGCGGTTCAGGGCGGTGAAGATGTTGAACGGGCGGAAGGTGGCGATGACCTGCCCGGAAGCGGAAACTTCCCGCAGGGAGGCATCCGTCACGCTGGCGGAGACGCGGTAGGTGATATTCTGGGATGCGAAATCCCGGGCGTCCTGCGCCGTGGAAAGCTCCACGGACGCTTTTCCGTCCTTATCCAGCGGCACCGTCTTTTCCAGGACGGTCAGGGGTGCATCCGGAGAAAAGGGAATGTAGTACGGGCTGAAAGACCTGTCGTACAGCCAGCTCCATTTCCAGTAGGGCGTCCAGACATCCGCTCCCAGTGTCCGGGTGATCGTAATGGTGGCCTTCCCCTCGCTTACGGGACCGCCCGCGTAATAGTCCGCCTGAATGGAGACGGGAATGGGCCGGCCCAGGCGGATGGGTCTGGAGGGGGCGTCCATCCTGACGGAGAATTCCGGCTTCTTGTACTCTTCCATACGGAAGAGAGGGGCATACAGCCGGAAATCCGGGTCCGCGGAATCATGCAGCTTCAGCTTGGCTCCATACTGGCCCAGCGGAGCTTCCGCAGGAATGAGCAGTTCCAGTTCAAAACAGCCGGTAGAATCCGTCGTGACGGTTTTTGGCGGAAAAACGCTCTCATCCCCGGTTGGGGAAGTAATGGTCAGCGTCAGCTTTTTTCCGGCGCAGTCCTTCGTTCCGGGATTTGCGATGTCCGGACGGAAGAGGACGCCCTTGAACCGCGCCGTCTGTCCGGGGCGGTATACGGGCTGGCTTTCCAGGAAGAAGCAGGAATAGGGGTCGGAGGCCTTGTTTGCCGTATCCATGAGATAATTGCCGGATTCCCAGCCGTAATCCGATACTCCCGCCAGCACATAGCTGTCCCCTTTGGAAGCGATGCCCAGGAACATGTTGTAAGAAGGAGTGCGGGAACCGCGGGGAGGGATTGTTTCTATCATGGCTCCGTCCTTGTCCGTGGTTCCCTTCACCTGGTGTTTTTGGAGCGTTTTATCCTCCTGGTAGCGAAGGAGGCGCAGGCTGCCCCCTTCCACGGGCATTCCCGTTCCGGCATCCGCCAGGAACCATAGGTTGCCTTCCGGCACGGAACGGCGCACCAATACCATGTCTGACAGAGTGAGGAAGCGGTGGAACCGGTAGCCGTTATCCAGCGTGACGGTAAGCAGGTACCAGCCGGGCTTGCGGGTGGGCACGGGAATCTGGGCGATGCGGTTCAGGTGCCGTTCCCCGGGAGCCAGAGCTACCTTTTCCCCTTTGATTTCTTCACCCAGATAGCGGGCGTAGGACGGCTCATGCAGCAGATTGAAAAGGAGGGTCCCCAGGCTGGAATACTTTTTCCTGTACGCGTTGCCCAGCGTGCTGGAGGTCTGCACCTTGTCCATGCGTTCCTCCTGCCACCGCTTCATATCCACGGAGCGGGCCGTCACGCTGGCCTGGGCGGCGTTGCGGTAGGAGAAGGCGACCGTCACCGGTTCCCCCGCCAGCAGCGTTCTTTTATCCGCATCAAACATTCCGTTGGGTTCCGTGATGGAGGCAATGCGCTTCTTCAGGTTGTCCGCAACGTGCAGGAAATCCTCCTTGTCCGTTTGATTCCAGGATTGTGCGTTCCAGGTCTGAAGGATTTTGCCTAAAAGCTCCGCGGCAGCGGGCCTCTGGTTGCGGGCCAGGAACTCATTGGCTGCCAGATTGCCGGCGTTAACGTAATAATCCGGCTCCGGAGTTACTCGGACCGCAGCGGCGATCCGGATGAAATCGTAATCCGGAGGAAGGGTGGTGAGCAGGAATTTTCCGTTGCCCGTCCGGTCGGTTTTAACGACGGTCTGGTTCGTTTTCAATTCCTCCGGGTTGATGCCCGCCACCATGCCCGCGTTGCCGGGGCCGTACACGAACTCCTGGTCCGGAGCCGTATTGGAATAGGAGAACAGCCGGTGGCACCAGGAGGCGGTGAAATAGTTGACCTGGTTGGCTAGTTCCGGGTTCGCCTGAATGGCGGCGTCCAGCAGCCAGCGCATGCGTTCCCCGTCGTTTTTAGCCGTCTCCCAGGAGGAAGAGGCATGGTAAAAGACGACTTCCGGCTTCCCCGTTTTGGCATTGACCGTGACGGGCACGGTGGCGACGTTCCGGAACGGGGGGGCTTCCTCCCTGGCGACGTACCCCGGCAGTTCCTTCAGGCTGGTGAGGTTCCCCAGGGCGGCGTAAGCCTGGAAGGGGGAAAGGGAACTGTAGCGGCTGCCTTTCACCAGCAACGCCTGAGCCGTCATGAAGCGCAGTTGTCCCAGAAGCTTCATGTTCTTTTCCTTCTCCGCCAGTTGCATGGCCTTGGAAAGGCACCGCAGGGCTTCCACCCGGTCCCTCGCTTCCCCGGAATATTCCCCGTCCCATGGCTCGGCGCTGCGGATGTAGGCGCCGTCCACCAGTTTGAACGTATGGCTGGCGTTCTGGTACAGATGGGCAGCGTCCATCAGGAAATAGGGATTGCCGCCGTGGCGTTTCATCTGCTCTTGCAGGATGGTATCCAGATTCGTGGAATCGTCCAGGGCATTGAGACGGGTCAAAGCCTGGTAATAAAGAAGAAGGTCCGCTCCGCTGTACTGGTCGTCGTATTCGTCAAGCTGTTTTAAAGCCTGTTTGGCCGCATTCTTGAACAACCTCTTTTCCAAAAGCTTTTCAATAGCCTCAACGGACTGCTTCCTCTGCTGGGAGATGGAAGTTGCCTTGTCCGCATCCTTGGCGCCTTTTTGGGATGAAGAAGTGGAATCTTCCGGAAGTCCTCCCTTGTCATCGGCATGGGCGGACGGGCCGTCCTGACGCTGTGGTGGAGTGGAAGCGGCTGCCGGGCACGGCATTCCGGAAGCCAGCAAGCCTCCCGCCAGAAAAAGCAGGGAAAAGATTCTGTTCATTCAACCAGACTACTTCCATGTAAAATATTTGGCAAGTTACAAGTAGGTTACAACATGCGGGAGATTGTCTTAATGCCGTTCAATGGCCAGAAGCGTTGGAAGGATTGACTTTCAACGAGCAAACCGGACTTCTTTTACGTTCCGGCCTGTATTCCGGTGCGGATCGTCTGCCGCGGCGTCCTTTTTGAGCTTTCAGGGCGGCTTCCTCAGGTTCCCCTCCGGAGGATATGCAACCGCCGTCTTCTCTTCTTCCCAGGGAAAGGGACTGCCTGGGTATATTTATATTCCACTGCCGTCCCCTCGTCCCGAATCAGCTCTGCCGGATGAGGGAGCCGAACCGCATGCATGTTCATGTCTCTGCGGGAGGGAAAGACGGCCTGCATGGCTGGCCGTCCCGGAATGCAGGATGAAGGAAGAAACGGGGATGCCGTCAATCGGGCAGCGGGCCTTCGCATGCCAGGCGGTAAATGGCCTGGACGTCCCGGGCGTCCAGTTTTTCCAGCCCCCCGATGGGGCCGCGCACGCTGATGGCCTGTTCCGCCATCAGTGGAAAATCCCCGGACTTGATGTTCAACTCTTCCATGGTCGTCGGAAGCCCCAATTCCCGGTAAAAACGTTCCAGACGGGAAATGCCTTCCCGGATGAGGGCATCCGGCTCCCGGAAGGAACCCTCCACACCCATCACCTTCACGGCGAACTGCGCGAACATTCCTTGGTGTTTGGGGGAAACATACTTCATCCATGCCGGGGTGACGACGGCCAGGCCCGCGCCGTGGTCCACGTGATACAGGGCGCTCAGTTCGTGCTCCATGGCGTGGCAGCCCCAGTCCTGTTCACGGCCCACGCCCAGCAGGTTGTTATGGGCGAGGTTGCCGGAAAACGCAATCTCCGCCCAGGCGTCGTAATCGTGCAGGTTCCCGTTCAGGATGCGGGCGTTTCTCATGATGGTGCGCAGGGTGGTTTCGCAAAGGCCGTCGGAAAGGTCCGTATGCAGGGTTCTGGTGAAATAGCGCTCAAAAATGTGGCTCATCATGTCGCTGACGCCGTTGGCCATCTGGTGGTGCGGGAGCGTGAAAAACAATTCCGGGTTGATGATGCTGAACACGGGGCGCAATTTGGGAGAACCGTACCTCAGCTTCCGCCTGGTTTCTTCATTGGTGATGACCGTGTTCGGGCTGCTCTCGCTGCCTGCGGCGGGAATGGTCAGCACGGTGGCGACGGGCAGCGGGTCCGCCTGCGGCTGTTGTTTGGAAAGATACAGGTCCCATACGTCCCCTTCATGGGGAACGCCCAGCGCAATCGCCTTGGCGGAATCAATCACGCTGCCGCCTCCCACAGCCAGCACGAGGCCCAGGCCGTGTTCCCGGCAGAGGCGGATGCCTTCATATACCAGGGGAAGCGTGGGGTTCGGCTGGACGCCGCCCAATTCCTCATACTCCACGCCGGCGGCTTTCAGGGAAGCCGTGACGGCGTCGTAAAGGCCGGAACGCCTGATGCTGCCGCCTCCGTAGTGGAGGAGGACTTTTTTGCCGAACGGCTTGAGAAGGGCGCCCGCTTCATGCTGGGTTCCTTTTCCGAAAATGAGCGTGGTCTTGTTATCGTAAACGAAATTGAGCATGGCGGGGATGCGGTGACGGTACCTTTAACGCTACGGCTCTTCCATCCCCGGCTCAAGGCTTTTGTGCGCCCCGTTCCGCTTCCGGAAGGGCGGATTTATTGTTCCGGAGGATGTTTTTTCATATACCGTTCCAATTCCTCCCTGTTTTTCCGGAGCTGATTCAATTGGCCGGAGCCTTCCTGAAGATAATTGACGTCTCCCGAAGTCCAGAACGAATAAACGTGGTCCAGCACGGATGACTGAATAGGGGGGCAGGAATCCTCATCTTCCATGAATTCTTCTTTCAGAGCTTGCAGAATCAGGTCTTTGCAGCCCAGGTCCGTACTGAACAGCATGCCAGAGAAGGCTCCGTGATGATTCTTGCCGCCCCGGAAGCGGGAAAGCAAATGGAGATAGGTCTTCAATTCCTGTTCCGCAGCAGGTTCCAGTTTCAAAAAGGAACGCCGGACTCTCATTTCTTCCCCGTTCCACCACAAATCATAGGGCGTCATGGCGGGCGGATGGTCCATCCGGCTGAAATCGTACAGAAAGCGGGAATGCCGTCCCAGATACGTGGTGGCTGTGTGGAGAAATCCCTGGTGGATATAGGCGCCCCCGCACTGGCCGTCCGAATAAATTTTCATCCAGGCCGTGGCGTGTTCCGGAGCATTGGGGAACAGATCCTTCCAGACCGGATTTGTTGAAAGAGGCAGCGTCATACACTCTTTCCGAAGGAATGCTTCAGCAGACTTGCCCTGGCGCAAAGAGGGCTTTTTCCCTTCCCAAAAGTTATTTGCCGAGTCAGGACAGGAAGAATAAAATTTTGCGTCCAACTCTCGCCAGTAAAAACCGCGCGGGGGAACTTTCTTCATTTCCCCGGCAATTCTGCGGGTGTCGGCGCATAACTCATGAATCATGAGCTGGGTCTCAGGCGTAAAATTATCCATGCTCGCCGCGTCAACAAGAAGATGGAAAATGTGGAACATCTGGCGTTTCAGGGGTAAACGGCCGCGGTAAGAATGCAGTTCCGTGGCAATCAGTCCGGGAGCCGCGGAGTAAAAGGAATATCCTTGGTCACAGCACCCGAACATCTCCGCAGGAATGTCCAGCACGGCGGTTTCCATGCACTTCTTCCAGGTGGTTTTGAGTTCCTGCGCCAGAGCATGCGGCAGGATGGCAACGCCGCGGCGAACGTAATTCCTGCTGTACTCCTGCCAATGCAGACGGCGGATTTTTTGATCCTTCCATGCATTCAGCAGAGCGGCAGAGGGGTGTAGCCATGCAGGGAATGTTTCTTCCGGAAAATAATCCGGAAGATATTTTTCAAGAAGGGAGGCCCACCAGCTCTTCCACAGGGGAGCGCTGTTGATAAAATAATCTGTTTTGTTGCCTTCTGCCGCTACCGCCCAGTGGAGTTCGTTTCCTATGAGGGCGACTGCGCGTTCCGGCTCCCAGGAGGGACAATCCACAGCGGCCATTTCATAATTCCGGGCCGCTTCCGGCAAAAGCAGAGACAGGACCCGGGGAGTATACCGTTCCCATTCCCAGTAAAGGCGGAGAGGGTAATACTTTACCTCCTCCGGGCCCAATCCTGTTTGATCCGGGGTTGGGGCGGGCCGGTACATGGCGCGTATGGCCGGCCTTGCGTCCGGCAGGCTGTCATGACAATGGCCGTATCCGGTCAGGGAAACGCAGAGAACAGAGAGAAAACAAGCAGTTGGGAAAAAACTCACGAAAACGGTTCTAGGAAAAAAATGCTTCAAAATCAAGGTTCATGGAGTAATTGCCCTGCTTTTTGCTTGAGCGGGGAAACCTTCCCGTTTATTGTCCTGCACGGACAATGTCCGGTCCCCGTAGTTCAATGGATAGAACGGGTCTCTCCTAAAGACTAGATGCAGGTTCGATTCCTGCCGGGGACGCCACCTAAATCCTTCTAATACCTTGCGTAAGTATTGAAAATGCAAGGATTTTTATTTATTGCATTCCCCTAATGCATCTCTGATCTTCTGGGTCGAGCTACATTCAAGGGTACATTTTGTACTTTTCACAAGACATGCCCGCAATTTCTCCATCATGATGGCTGAGTGGAAGAAGAGAAACCATGCTTGGCTTGTTGCGTTGTGCGTTGCAGGGAACAGCAGGTAAAAACGGAGAGAATACCCGCCATTCTCAATGGTGGCCCATCCGAAAAAACGAAAGCTTTTGTAATGAATTGATTAAGGCAAGTAATTTGACACTAACTCCGGATTGATTTTAGTTTCGAGTGCCAAGTGTTCTATCAAGCAATTTGGCCTTTCAATCTTTTTTCAAGGTGCGATCGATAAATTGATGAATCTCTTGGTCGGAATATCCTGCCATCTTGATATATTTACGAATCTCTGTTTTTTTGCCGGGAAATAAATTAGTAAGAAGAATCATGAAATTCTTCTCCGAGCGTTCAATAATGTTCTTTAGCAGAAGGTTTCGGGAAGTTTGCGTGTTGCTTACAACGGTGTAATCCTTGAATTGCTGGTCGTTGTCATGAATCCGTTTGTTCATGTCTTTAGAGACGTCATTTATCTTTTTTTCTGTTTCCGGTCCTGTTCCTTTTTTTGGATTTGAGCAATTTTAGAAAATGCGTTTTCCATGATTTCAATGTTTTTCTTCAGCGTGGCTTTTGCTTCTTTATCAGAAACGAATACCGGTTCGTCCGAGTAGGATTTTGATTTAGTGCCGTTGAGGAAGTCACGCATAATGGCAGCCCCGTAGGATGCCATCGATTCTCTTGATGCTTTATCATCGGGAAAAAGGTCGCGATAAGTGGAAATGGCGAGCATTTCCAGGGCTTCCTCCTTAAGATAAAGATCTGCGTCGCGGCTGTTTATAGTGCGCCTTGCCTGATCGGCTGAATCTATGGTAAGAAGAGGTGTATTGGCGATAAAATAAAGAATCCAAGGGATATTGTTACGAATTTCTTCACTTGGAAATTCATTTTCTCCTGTAGACTTCCTGATGCGTTCGAGCTCCATGGCTGCTTCCTTGAAAAATTCTTCTGATTGACCTTTATCAAGAAGTTTTTTTAATGTTGATGCTGATGTCTGAGCGTTTTTTAAAACCTCAAGAGAATCAGGTTTGACGAGGCTGGCATCAAATAATTGTATTTTTGCCATAGTAGGATAGATGGAAAAAATGAAAATTCCAATTGATATTAATATATTTATCATTTTATATAAAAATTTATAATATTTGTTCTATAGCCTTTACCGAAAAAGGGACTTTGAATTTTGTAATGGTTCCGGAACAGTTTTTCTGTTTCGGGAATTCAGGATCATTTGTCCGTGTGACGGTAAATGTCTGTTGGATTTGTTCAATACGCTTCTTAATTTGAGTTGCTTCATAATTGGATAACCATGTCCATTTGCACGTTCCGTTTAATTTGGCAATGGTGTTAAATAACATAACCAAAGTTACGTGGTCATCTAATTCATTGCGCAAATTAGGAGGATCTCCCTTATTGCCGGGATCATGGTCGTTAAGTTTAAATGGCGGAGGTTCTTTTGGGTCAAGGACGGTACCCCCATCTTTCTCTATAATACCACAGTTGGAAAAGCTAACGGACGTTGGATGTACAGTAATGATAATGTACCCAGTAATGCCGAACCCAATATTTGATTGATTGCTGTATTCTTCTCCTTTTTTTCCTGTTAAACGAGTAGGTTTTTTAAGGTTAAAAGTAATTTCTGCCGGAGGAAAATCCTCAGCTTCTGCTTTGACGGTAACATTATTATTTTCCATGATCAAGTCAGCCATCAAGGTTGCAGTGGTTCCGCGTCCATTTAACGTTGCTCCTTTTCCCTTCTTAGTCCAGGTAACCTTCGTATTCTTATTCAATGGCTTGCCTCCTTTGCGTGTTAGTGTCAGTGTTACAATTTCTCCTATGCCTATTTCTTTTCGCCCCTTATCCTTTTTTTATTCAATTTTTTAATGATACAATCAGCTGATGGGTTTTCTGTTTGGGATGTGATTTCCAGCATCCTGTTTTCTGCATGAACGTCTATGACGTTCATAAGGGCACAGGCGAAGGCAATCATAAAATATTTCTCTGTTCTCATGGCGTTGGATTAAAAGATCTTAAAGGTTAGAATGGATAAAATGACTTATAGAGCTGGAACGCGCGAAGTCAACTTGACAAGGTTGGACTCTATCCGGGATTTACACTCTCTTGAAATGGGGAGGGCTTTCAGCACTTATATGATGTGAATATATAGCAATTCTGGATTTGGCTATATTTTTTAAAGTAATTTTATTTCCTTGTTATTTGAGCAGATTTCCATTTTACCATGTTTTTTTATGAATAGTGGATGGAGGAAAGGAAAACCACGGAGAGCGGCGGGAAAGCAGGAATACTGAGTGGTCGCTATGTCCAGCTTGTTTTCAAAGCGTTCCTTTTTCCTTGCGCAGACGTTAGTGTTTGTTAGATTGCCCCCGTCGCTACCTCCATGAAGTGTTTTTCCGCGTGTCTCTTTCTCGTGTGTTCAGCTATCCATCCCGCTGTTGCTTCAACGAATGTTCCGTTGCTCCGGGATGCGGCGCTGCATTTGTCCTTCCTGAGAATTCTGGTGGAAGATCCTGTGACCAAAATTATTCCCCAGTTGCTGCTGGGGATGTCATGCGTTTATGAAGATCAGCTTGGGGGCCCCGTTTTTTATGAAGAGGCCCCGGAAGAGCTTGTCTGCACGGATTCAACGGGAAGAAGCCTGAAGATTTACAGGGTTTCCGCCGATGCAACCAAGGCGTCCGGCGTGGGACACGGTGATCCCGTCTGGTTTGCCGTCGCTATCCAGCGCCCTGATCCCGGTGCGGAGTGGGTGCGCCTCCGGGGATTTCTTTTGTGCGCTTTTGCTGATGACCTGGTGGAGCTGCCCGCTGTAGTCCTGCCTCTGCTGGAGGAAGGAACCAGGGTGGAATTGCCTCTTGAAAAGCCGCGGAAGGACAAGGTGGCCCTTACGCTGGAAAAAAACTTTAACCGCTGGAATCTGAAGGTGGAGGGAAGGAGTGATTTTTATTTCAATTCCATGAGTGTCAGGGAGGAAAACGGGCTTCCCCTGAAAGGCCGCGGCGATTTGAACAGCCGGGGCAGGAAGATGCGCATGTGGGGGAAGGATTACCGTGTTTCCGCCCGCTGCCGCTCCTTGCGCGTGGTGGTTTCCTATTGGAATAAGCGCATGTTCCGCAAGGTGCCCGTAGATATGAAGATCGGCCTGGGAGGGGCTGCCATTCCCGGCTGTTAGTCCGAATAAGCAGATGAAATGGTTTGTCACAATCGCCTGCTGGTGTGCGGGAACGCTGATGGCGGCGGATGTTCCCATCAAGAGCGCTTCTTATTCCGGCACCAGCTTGAAGGGCCCCGTCATCGGGCTGTCTTCCATGGGACTGGTGAGGGGGGAGCCTTTTAATTTCACCAAGACAGGCATCGTGCTGTATTGCGTGTTTCCCGGTTCTGAAATGCTGGCTCCGGAACAGCCGGAACAGGAATTGACGGCTGTCGATTCCAATGGCGTGCGTCTGAGGGTGCGCTCCGTCCGTCTATGGGAAGGGGTTATTGAGGACAAGAGCTTGAGGCGGGTAAACGTGAGCCTTAATTTAAAGGATGTTCCTTCTCCGGGAGCCCGCTGGATTCAGGTGAGCGGCACTCTTTTTCTCCCTTTGTGCCAGGGGCTGGAGTCTCTGGATTTCGGGATGGTGGAATTGAAGGAGAGCGGAGTTTCCATTCCGGTGCCGGACCCTATTGCCGTGCGGAGAGCCCTGGAGAATAACCGGGTGGAGGTAGCCGACATGTCCAAGCTGGAGACGGTGACGCTGAAAGTGACCAGGCAGACGGGGCGCAGCCGTCATGCGCCGGCGAACGAACCGGGGGAGGAATGGAAGTTCATGGTGTATTCCGAGGTGTATTCGGAGAAGATGTTCCGGGCGGAGGATTTTGTGTTTCACGATGTGAAAGGCGCAAGATTGAAGCCTGTCCCTACCTGCGACCATTCTTATAATGAATACAGGGGGAAGTCCTTCCTGTTCAGGAAATCGCCCCGGTTTGTAGAAGTGGCCGCCCTGTACCAGGGGGCCTCCCGCATCAGGCCGGTTCCCGTGAATATCAAAATAGGGATAGGCGGCGTGGTGCCGGAAGTCCTTCCGGCGCCTGCGGAGGTTCCTCAGGCAGATTCCGGTTCCCGCTGATTGGTCTCCAGCTATCGCCGATTGCCTCACCATTTGAGAAGGGCGTTGCCTCCCTGGGCGAATCCGGAGAGCAGGGTGCCTGCCGCGGCGGTTTTCTGGGCTCTTGCATTGGCGCGGCCCATGTACTGTTCCATGTTCGCCCGGTTGTACAGGGACTGGGCATTCCTCATGGCTGCCGCCGCTTCATCCTGAATCCGGGTTTGCAGGCGCGTCGCCAGGGCCTGTTCCCTGACCGGCACGGAACCATCCCGGAGCAGGGAGGACTGGGCGGCGTCCAGGCGGGCGTCGCCCATTTGCCGTGTGGCGTCCTGCTGCATGCGTTTGGCATTTTCCACGCCCGTCTGTTTCTGGAGGTCCGCCTCGTTCCTGAGGGTGGCGGCGTTTGCATCCGCCGCCTGCCTGGTGGCTTCTGCACTTTTTTTCTGGGCGGACGCGGAGGCCGCGCCCGCTGCCGCCGAAGTGGCGGCCAGTGTTATCATTCCCAAAGATGCTGGATCAAATCCCATGCGCGCATCCTGATACGAAAAACGGTTCAGGCGCAAGACGCCCGAACCGTTTGACATGAATCAGGGTTTGGCACAGAAGGGTTGCTATTCAATCACGATGCTTTCAATGTTCAGCACCGGATTTTCAGGAGTGGAATGAGGATCAATGGTTCCGGTAATGATGACGGCGTCACGTTCCTTCAGCCCGTTCACACCTTTGGCGGAGTGTTTGATGGGCTGGCCCTGGTCATCCACAAATTGAACGGTCATCGTGTTGTTTTTCCGTATTTCCACCGGCACCGTTCCGGTGGACCACACTCCGCGCTCCTTCATGTTGGCCAGGAGCTGGGCCGGATCCCCGATGGTGAAGGAGGCAATATTTTTTGAGAAAACGGGTTCATCCCCCAGTACGGCTCCCTTGACGGTGACTTTATCGCCTGGCGCCGCTTTTCTGGCATCCGAGACGACGAGTGCCCGCGGGAGGCCTACCATGTTTTCCGCGAATCTCACGGCCATCTGCTGGGTGACGTTTTGATCGGAGGTGAGGGCATTCACGGTTTCCTTGGGGTTGCAGCCCATCAGGGAAACGGCGGCCATGGTCAGGGTAATGAAGTGTGTGGCTTGCATGGAATCTCCTTTTTGCTGAAAGGTTGGATTCCTTTTCACCTTCTGCCGTTCATCCTTGCCGGTAAGGAAAAGAATATTTTTCACAGGAACAAGCCGGCCGCCAGCATGAGGAGGTCCCTGAGGGCGTCCCACAGCCTTTCCGCATTGTGGACGCAGTCCGTCAAAAAGCGGTGCAGGCTTACGGCGTTGAACAGGCGCAGCAGCACCAGGAAGAGAAGCAGGTTGGCAAAGTAAACAAGGATTAGGGAGAAGAAGGTTCCGTTGTCCGCCAGGTCCGGCTGGTCCTTGGGGATGATCCATGCCGTCCAGAACAGGTGGAAGCACCACCAGAAGCCCAGGCCGGAGTAAAGAAGGGCCTGGCAGGTGACCGTGGGCCAGAAGAGGTACGCCATCCCCCAGACCAGCCCCCACAGCATGGCCCAAAGAGGCAGAAAATAGGGAGAAAGGGAGATGAAGAGGTTGTTTTTATCCGTCTGGATGTATCCCCCGTCCAGATCCGCCTTGAAGGCATGGATGGAGCCGCGGCTGCAAAAGACCGCCAGCACGTGAGTCAGTTCATGGCCCAGCACGTACAGGTACAGCAGGGATGAGGTGAACAGCCTGCTGCTGCCCAGCACCACCCACACGGCCGCCCCCATCAGGGCGTACCATACGGGGATGGAGAAGAGGATGTTGAGACTGCCGGAAGCGTGGGCGAGCTGGTCGCACAGGGACATGGCCGTAATCAGGGCCAGCGGGAGCAGAAGAAGGGTGGCTACGGCGTGCCTGACGAACCGGGTTTTGCGCGGAAGGTCCATGAAGGTGAATTCCTGGCATTCGTCCTCCCAGCATTCGGAGGTGACCTGGGCGCGGTAGGTCTTGTCCCAGGCGTCACGGTTGCATTGCCTCATCATGTCGCCAAGGCTTGCCGTGGAGCGCGGCTTCCGGGCGGTTTCTGCATACCGGCGCCAGTCCTGGCGCGGCGGTGTGTGTCTGGGTGCCTTGGGCATGCGGTGGTGAAGTGCAAGGCCAGCATAAGGGGACTTCCGCATAAATGCGAACCAAATTTGCTGCTTCCGGAAAGCGGGGGAAAAAATGTTTTATGCGCGCCGGAACTTCCTGTATAATCCACCGCATGCAAGATGCTCTGCTGGTTCTGGAAACTTCCTGCGCGCAGTCTTCCGCCGCGGCATGGGGCGGAAAGGAACTGCTGTGCCGGGTGGAATGGAGAGCTGAACGCAACCATTCCTCCGCCATCTTTGAGGCGGTGCGCCAGGCGCTGGATGCCCTGGAAGGACGGTGTTTAAAGGAAATTGTGGTCGGTTCCGGGCCCGGCGCCTACGGGGGAATCCGCGTGGCTCTTGCCGTGGCGGACGGCCTTTCCCTGGTGCACGGTTCCCGCGTGGCGGCGTTTTCCTCCTGGAACGGACTGGGCATTCACGACGGGAAGGCCTGCGTGATGTCCGACGCCCGGCGCGGCGGCTGGACCTGGGGAAGGCTGGAAAACGGCATTCTGGCGGCCGCTCCGGAAGTGCTGCCCGCAGAGCAGGCCCGCGCCCGCATGGCGGAATGCCTGGAAAATGGCGTGCCCGTTTATTCCACGGAAACGGCGGAAACTCTGGCAGCCCGGGAAATGACGGGGGGCGTTCCCGTGTACCCGCATGCAGAGGCTCTGGGAGTCGCATGGCAGTCCCTGGCCGCGGGCCGCAGGGAGGAACTTTTGGAAGGTCCGGCGGAACCGCTGTATGTAAGGGCGCCCCACATCACCTGCGCCAAACGCCCCGCGTGGGCCGTGAAGGCGTAATTAAGGTTTGACTTTCTGGAAGATTGTTAGACTTTTAATCGGTAATCTTCATCACTAGTAGCATTTTTTAAAACATGAGCAATGACACTTTTTCCGCACGACACACATATCCCAAAGGTTTAAAAGGAATCATAGCTAATGAATCTGCCTTGAGTGATGTGCGCGGTGAGGAAGGGCGTCTGCTGTATCTGGGCTACGATATTGATGACCTGGTGGAGATGTGCTGTTTTGAAGAAGTGATTTACCTGCTTCTCAACAAGCGGCTGCCCAACCGGGATGAGCTGGAGGGCATCAAGAAGCGCCTCCGTTCCGACCGCGACCTTCCCCAGCCCATTCTGGATTTCTTTAAAACGGCCACCAAGTCCGCCCGGCCCATGTCCGCCCTCCGGACAGCGGTTTCCATGCTCGGCATGTATGACGACCGGACGAAGGATTCCGGCCAGTTGAAAGAGATAGGCCTCAGCCTCATCGCCAAGGTGCCCGTGATGGTGGCGTACTATTACCGTCTGTGCCAGGGGCTGGATCTTCCCCCCGTGCGGGAGGATCTGAATGAGGCGGAACATTTCCTGTGGCTGCTGAAAGGGGAGGAGCCGAACCGGGATGAAGCCCACATTCTGGACGTGGCCTACATCCTGCATGCCGACCACGGCATGAATGCCTCCACCTTTGCGGCGCGCGTCTGCATCGCCACTCTTTCAGACATGTATTCCGCCATCACGGCGGCCATCGGCACGTTGAAAGGGCCGCTTCACGGGGGCGCCAATGAAGGCGTGATTGAAATGCTCAAGGAAATAGGTACGGAGGACAAGGTGGATTCCTACATTGAGGACAAACTGGCGCGGAAGGAAAAGATCATGGGCATGGGCCACCGCGTGTACCGTGTGCTGGATCCCCGCGCTCCGCATCTGCGCCGCATGGCCATCCGCCTTTCCTCCCGGATCGGGGAACCCAAGTGGATCCGCATGTCGGAACGCATCGCCAAACTTGTCCGGGAACGCAAGGGGCTGAATGCCAATGTGGATTTTTATTCCGCCACGGTTTATTACAGCATCGGCATTCCCACTAGGCTGTTCACCGCCATTTTCTCCATTGCCCGCTGCTGCGGCTGGGTGGCCCAGGTGCTGGAACAGATGGAGGACAATACGCTGTACAGGCCCCTGACCCTTTATACGGGCCCCAAGGACCGCATTCCGGTGCCTACCATTGACATGCGGTAAAAGTTTTTTAACGGAAAAGGCGCCGGAGATTATCTCCGGCGCCTTTCCTGTGTCGGCTCCCGCGCTTTTCTGCTTCTCCTTTCTCCCTCATGAAAAATTATCCCTTCTACCTGCTGGCGGTATTCGCCGTGCTGTTCATTGCCCTTGGCATTTCCCCTTCTTCCCGTTCCGTCTGGGTGGCGGAGGTGATTCCCGTGGCGCTGGCGGTCGTCCTCCTGGCGACCGGGTTCCGGAGATTCCGTTTCAGCAACTGGTCCTACACGCTGATGTTTTTCTGGCTGGCCTGCCATACGGTGGGGGCGCATTACACGTTTGCGGAAGTGCCTTTCGAGTGGTTCCGGGAGCTGGTGGGAGCCCACCGGAACCCGTTTGACCGGGTGGCCCATTTTACGGTGGGGTTTTATGCGTTTCCCGTAGCGGAGTATCTGGTGCGCAAGCAATATGCGGGGAAAGTGCTGGCGGGGATTTTCGGCCTCTTTTTCGTGATGGCTGTAGCCGCGGCGTATGAAATCATTGAATGGCAGTATGCGGTCATTGTGGGCGGGAATGACGCGAATGATTTTCTCGGCTCCCAGGGCGATATATGGGACGCCCAGAAAGACATGTTCTGCGATACCTGCGGCGCTGTCGCCTCCCTGATTCTCTTTTATCTGGTGCGCCCCTGGCGGCGGAAGGGCGCGGAGACCGCTTCTTCTCCTGGCTAGGGAGCGCCTTCCATTTCTGATTGGACCGCTGCCGTTGCCGGGAAGTCCATTCATGCCCGTGGCCTGTCGTGACCGGGGCGGCAAGAAGGATTGCTCCGGTCTCCGTGTCAGATGCCGAGCTGGCGCAATCCTTCATAGAGGACAATCGCCACGGCGGTGGAGAGGTTCAGGCTGCGGGAGCCTTCTCCGGGCATGGGAATGGTCAGGGCGGTGCCCGCGTGTTCCTTCAGCATGCTTTCCGGCAGTCCGCGGGATTCCGGGCCGAAGACCAGGTAATCCCCCTCCCGGAAATCCGCCTCCCAGTGGGAGCGGTGCGCCTTGGTGCTCAGGTACCAGAACCGCGCGGAGGGATCTGCCGCCTGTTTTAACTCCTCCAGGCTGTCCCAGACATGCAGGTCCACTTTGGCCCAGTAGTCCAGTCCCGTGCGCCGCACGTGCTTTTCATCCAGGCTGAACCCCAGTGGCCGGCTCAGGTGGAGCCTGGATCCCGTTGCCAGAGCCAGCCGCCCCGCAGCCCCCGTGTTATGCGGAATTTCCGGATGGAACATGACGATGTGGAAACGGGGCTGCATGAGCCTATTTTCACCACAAACGCGCCTTCCGTTCAAGTGGGACTTGTCCAAAAGTGGCAAATAATGTACGTTTCCTCCGATGAGAGACATCGTGTATTTTGACTTGGAAACCCGTCATTCCGCAGCGGAGGTGGGCGGCTGGCACAATACGGCCGACATGCGCGTTTCCGTGGGCGTGACTTATTCCACAGCTTCCGGCAAATACACGATTTATTCCGAGGAGATGGTGGACGACCTTATCCTGCAGCTTCGCCAGGCCGACCTGGTGGTAGGGTACAACCACGAGCATTTCGACTACGGCGTGCTCCAGCGCTATACGATGTGGAATATGATCGACATCACGAACAACCTCGATTTGTGCAAGGACATCGAACAGCGCGGCGGCGTGCGCGTCAAGCTGGATTCCGTGGCCGCCGCTTCCATCGGCTCTTCAAAAACGGCCGTGGGCACCCAGGCCCTCAAGTGGTGGGCGGAATACGTGCAGACGGGAAATACGGACCTGCTGATGGATATTGCCCGCTATTGCTGTTTTGACGTGAAGGTGACGCGGGATGTCCACTGGTACGGGGCGGAGCACGGTTTCATCCGTTATGACGACAAGAAGGGCGGCCAGGTGGAGTTGCCCGTGGATTGGAAGTTATAGTCCCTTTCCCGCGGCGGCTTTTCTATAGGGCGTTCCCGCTCACTCCGGCAGAATATAGAGCGGAGAGCAGGGAAACGGGAACGGCCTCCGGAAAGGAAGAAGCGGACGGCGTTGATTAACGGCGGTTGATGCGGGCCACTTCCCGCTGGGCTTCCCGCATTTCCACGCGGGCCTTCAGGTCATAGCGCTGGTCGCGGTGGGTCTTGCCTTTGCCAAGGCCCAGCGCCAGTTTTACCTTGCCGTTTTTCCAGTACAGCTTGAGGGCGACCAGGGAACAGCCTTTTTGGGAGGTCTGCTGTTCCAGTTTGAAAATTTCCCGTTTGTGGAGCAGCAGGCGGCGCGGGCGGCGCGACTGGTGCTGAAAGAACTCTCCGGCAGTTTCCCACGGCTGGATGTCGCAGCCGTACAGGAGCATCTGGCCGTTTTCCACCCTGGCGAAGGAATCGGCGATGTTCACCTTGCCGGCGCGGATGGATTTGACCTCCGTTCCCTTGAGTTCCATGCCGCATTCGTAGGTGTCCAGGATTTCGTAATCCCGGCGGGCTTTCTTGTTGGTGGAGATGTCGGAGCTCATGACTGGAGGGGAGGGATGAAAAGGCCCCGGGCTGGAAGAGCCGGGGGCCTGGTTGAAGAGGGGATGTTCCGTGCGGAAATCCGGGCCGGAACGGCAATAAGGGGGACGTGCTTTTTACTGGCTGTCTTCCTGGAGACTGTCGGATTCCGCATGATAGACGAGCTTGCCTTCAACAATCTCCGTCAGGGCAATGTTCGCGTTGCCCATGTGGGGGGTGGTGGGGACCAAGGGAGCGCGGCCATTGTTGAGCTGGGCAACGCGGCGGGAAACCACGTTGATCAGCATCTGGGGCTCGGGAATGATTTTGGCGGCTTGTTCGACGAGTTCGGCTTTCATGTAAAAAGGTCTAGGTAGGATCTCCTGATGCGGAAAGACATATACAGGCTGTGCCTCCCCCTAATCAAGCCTATATTACGGCATGAGCTCCCTTCGTTCACGGGAGTCCAGCTCCTTCCACGCGCCGGGTTCCAGGCCGGACAGGGTGAACCTCCCGATCCGGACGCGCAGGAGCCGGAGCGTGGGAAACCCGATGGCGGCGGTCATGCGCCGCACCTGGCGGTTTTTTCCTTCCACGAGCGTCAATTCCAGCCATGAGGTGGGAATGGCTGCGCGGTAGCGGACAGGAGGATTGCGGGGCGGTACGTCCGGCTCTCCGTGCATGGGGCGCACCCGGCAGGGCAGCGTGCGGTACCCCTGGATGGAGAGGCCGCCGCGTTCCAGAGGAAGCAGGTCCGTGGCGGACGGAACGCCTTCCACCTGGCTCCAGTAGGTTCTGGGATGCCGGTTGGAGGGGTTCAGGAGGCGGTCCACCAGGGCTTTCTCATCGGATAAAAGCAGCAGCCCTTCCGAATCCGCGTCCAGCCTGCCGACGGGATACACGCCGGCAGGAAAGCCGAATTCGGCCAGTGTCCGGTGGTGGGGAGCCTCCTGCGTGAATTGGGAAAGGACCCCGTAAGGTTTGTTAAACGCCAGAATCATGCCGTGCGCGGCAAGCGTAGCATGGGGCGCCGTCTTTGGCACGAGAAATTGAAGCGGCTTGACTTGCCCGCGCCGGGGAAGGAAAGTAACCCCATGCATGGAAAAATGGCAGGTTTTATCCTGATGCTGGCGTGCGGCGCGCCCGGCTGGGTTCAGGCGGCTCCGGATGCAGGAGAAGTGAAGGCGAAGATCGCGCGGAAAATCTGGCAGAATGAATGCGCCGGAACAGTAAAGGGGCTGGTTTCCTGGAACCGGGGGGAGGCGTTCCCCTCCCTGGGCATTGGGCATTTCATCTGGTTCCCCGCCGGGATTACGGAAATGTTTGAGGAAAGCTTTCCCTCCTTTGTCCAGTTTTGCCGTAAGAGGGGAGCACGCGTTCCGGAATGGTTTTCCGGCGCGGCCCCGTGGCGCACCAGGGCGGAATTTGAAGCGGCGGACGTACGGGGCGGCCTTCCTGAACGGATGCGCCAGTGGCTGTCCAGCCCGGCGGCTCTGCAAATGCAGGCGGATTTCATTATTGCCAGGTCCGTGGCTGCCCTGGGGCGCATCAAGAGCCAGTCCCGCCGTCCGGCGGAAATGGCTGCCCGCTACAATGCCGTGGCGACGGCGCCCAACGGCATGTATGCCCTGATTGACTACGTGAATTTCAAGGGGGAGGGAACCAACCCCGCGGAACAATACCGGGGGCAGGGTTGGGGGCTCAGGCAGGTGCTGGAGGAGATGCGCCCGGCCTCTCCCGGACAGCCTGCGGCGGTTGAGTTTGCGGAGGCGGCCAAAAGGGTGCTCCAGCGTCGCGTGGACAACAGCCCGCCGGCCCGCGGAGAGGCGCGCTGGCTTGCCGGATGGCGGAACCGGTGTGATTCCTATAAGAGAAGCCTGTGACGAATTCCTTTCCCGGCGGAAAAGACCAGTTGCGCAATTATCCTTGACCTGCCGGGGATTAGGGTGTAATTCCCTCACTTCATCCTGAAACTTCGCTAATTTTATGCCAAACACTCAAGAAGAAACAACGCTGATTTTGCTGAAACCCGATTGCGTGCGGAAAAACCTTTCCGGCACCATTTTGAAACGTTTTTTGTCCGAAGGGTTTCGCCTGCGCGGCATAAAGATGATTCAGCTTGACGAGCCGGTGCTCCGGGAACATTACGCCCATATTCTGGACCTTGTCGTCAATGGGGAACCGCTTTTCCCGAAACTGCTTGATTTCATGACCAGCTCTCCGGTCATCGCCATCGCCCTGAAGGGGCCCGGCGTCATTGTACGCGTGCGCGAACTGCTGGGGCCCACCAATTCCCAGAAGGCGCAGAAAGGCACCATCCGCGGCGATTACGGAACGGACAGCATGATGAACATCTGCCATGCTTCCGACAGCCGGGAATCCGCCGCCGTGGAACTGGTGAGATTCTTCCGGGAAGAAGAGCTGTTTGACAGCCTTAACTAAGGTTTTATCCTTTTTCCATCCGGTTTGTGACGGGCCGCGGCTGTAAAACGGCTGCGGCCTTTGCCGTACCGGGAAGCGCCTTTGTGGAAAGGAAGGGAGTGCCGGAGATTGGGAGGACGGGCCGGAGGCTCCGGGGAGGAGGGAAGGAGAGGGAGCAGCGGATTACTTTTCCCAGGGAGTGGTCAGGTAAAGGAAGGCCTTTTTCATGCGGTAGGCCTCCCGCATGAAGCCGTCCAGGATGTTGTTGCAGCTCTGCTTGGAAAAGGAATAGCCGTAAACGCGCTTGATGGCGGCGTCTTCGCTGTGCTGTTTCTGGCGTTTTAATTCGGCGTCCATGTCCCGGCGTTCCACATTGGGGGCGCTCAGGTTGTCGCCGTGCCAGCGGAAATCCGCCAGCAGCCTGTTGTAATGGACAAACTTTTTTCCGGCACGGCCCAGGCGTGCGTAATATTCCCCGTCCATATCGTAGCGGAACCGTTCGTCCAGCAGAAACCCTTCTTCAATCGTGGTGCTCCGGCGCAGGAACAGTGCGGTGGAGGCCAGGTAAGTTCCGTACCAGATGTGCATGTTCAGGCTGTAGGGAAGGGCTTTCATGGGCCGCTGGAGGGCTCCGTCCGGGCCGATGAAGTTCCAGGCGCCGTGCACGATGTCCGCATCCGGCCGGGAATCCGCAAAAGCCTTGACCGCAGCCAGAGCGCCCGGCAGCAGCCGGTCGTCCGTATTCAGCCACATGACCCACTTGCCGCGTGCCTTGCGGAATCCGCGGTTGATGCCTTCCGACATGCCGGAATCCTTTTCCACATGGAGTTTCAGGTGCGGATAGGAATTCAGGATGTCCAGCGTTCCGTCCGTGGAGCCCGCATCCTGGATGATGTGTTCAAAGGTGGCTCCTTCCTGATTCTTGACGCTTTCAATGCACTCCCGCACGTACCTGGCGTAGTTATAGCTGGGCGTGACGATGCTGAAATCCGGTTCGGTATCCATGGGGAGGGCTAGTTGGAAGGAGCGATGGAGCGTTCCCTGGCAATGTAAATGGGGCGCTTTTTAACTTCCGTATAGGTCTTGGCCAGGTACTGGCCCAGGATGCCCAGGCACAGCAGAACGATGCCTCCCATCAGGCAGAAGACGCACACCATGGAAGTCCAGCCGTAGGCGGAATGGGGCCAGATCAATTCACGGATCGTCAGGACAATGATGGAAAGGAAGGAAATGAAGGAGAGGAGCACCCCCATGATGGAAGCCAGCGCCAGGGGAGCGGTGGAAAAGGCCACGATGCCTTCAATGGAATACAGGAACAGTTTGAAGAAAGACCACTTGGTTTCTCCGGCTACCCGTTCCACGTTCTCGTATTCAAACCATTTGGTGCGGAAGCCCACCCATTCGTACAGCCCCTTGGAAAAGCGGTTGTATTCCTTCAGGGAAAGCAGGGCTTCCAGCACGGGGCGCGTCATCAGCTTGTAATCCCGGGCCCCGTCCACGATGTGCGTGTCCGATATCCGGTGAATCGTCTTGTAAAAGGCGCGCGCGAAGAAGGACCGCAGCGGCGGTTCCCCCTGCCTGGTGACGCGGCGCGTGCCTGCGCAGTCGTATCCTTCCTTCTCGATGGCTTTCACCATCTCCGGAAGCAGGGAGGGAGGATCCTGAAGGTCCACGTCCATGACGGCCGCGTAATCTCCCGTAGCAGCTTCCAGCCCCGCATAGATGGCAGCTTCCTTCCCGAAGTTGCGGGAAAAGGAGATGAATTTCACCTCCGGGGAATGCTCTGCCAGTTTCTTGACCATTTCCAAGGTATGGTCCGTGGAACCGTCATCCACGAAGATGAGTTCCAGGGCATAGGCCGCCAGGTGTTCCTTGAAAACCCGGTCTACTTCTTGCTTGAACGCCGGAATGGCCTGTTCTTCATTCAGGCAGGGAACAATCAGGGAAATGCGTTTCATGGCAATGCCCGGATCATACGCCAGAACCTGTCCGGATGCCAGCAAATAGTGCCCTGTACGCAGAGCAGCCTTCCTCCGCCGGAGAGGGAGGAAGGCTGCCGGAAAAAAGGGCCGTTCGCGGAGAAAAAGGAAGGATCAGAACTTCGGCAGGTTGCCGATGTCGTCCTCGTTTTCAGGGGCATGCGGGTCTTTGAGATCGCTGTCCCCGTCCTTGCCGAAGGACCAGAAATCATAATCCGGATTCAGGCCGTTGCCCATTTTCAGGTTCTTGGCATTGGCGGATTTGGTGGGGATGGCCTGCTCGCTGCCTAGGCGGTAGCGGTAGGGGGAGCCCCACGGGTCCGCCAGAATGTAGAGGGTGACCGGCCTCCCGTCCTTGCTTTTCACGTGGACTTCCCGGACGGTCGGGTTGCTCTTGGGCTGGGTGGCGGGGTTCAGTTCGTCATTGTAAATGGTGGTATCCCTGCCGGGCACGCCTTCATTCTTGTGGTCCCCGAACAGGGCCATGTAAACGACGTTGGAGCTGTATTCCTCACCGTTTGCCACGGCCACGCCGTGATTGTTGAAAGGGGCTTCCGTACCGTAGGGGTAGCGGTCATGGTCGCTGTGGTAGCTTTCCAGCCCCATTTCAATCTTGCGGACGATGGATTCCGTGGCCTGCTCGTTCTTTCTGGTTTCAAGCCAGGTGTAGATGGAGATGGTCAGCGTGGCCAGCACCACGATGATGACCATCACCACCAGGATTTCCATGAGGGTGAAGCCCTTTGCCGCCCGGAGGCGGCTGTATGCGGATCGAATCTTCATCTGGTTCTGCGTAGGGAGGTTAACCCATTTTTTCAATGACCTGCAGTAGGGGCAGGAACATGGCGAACACGATGCCGCCCACGACCACGGCCAGGAATACGATCATGATGGGTTCCAGCATGGAGGTCATGGCTCCCACGGCATTGTCCACTTCATCATCGTACACGTCCGCGATCTTGAGGAGCATGTCCGGAAGCTGGCCGGTTTCTTCACCCACGTCCACCATGGAGATCACCATGGGCGGGAAGAGCTTGGAGGAAGACATGGGCGTTACCACGGATTCACCTTCCTTCACGGAATCATGGATGAGGCCGATGGCGTCTCCCACGATCATGTTGCCGGCGGTATCCTTGGTGATGGTAAGCGCCTGGAGGATGGGAACGCCGGAGGTCACCAGCGTGCCGAAGGTACGGGCGAAGCGGGCGATGGCGCTCTTGCTCTGCACGTTGCCGATGACCGGCATGGTCAGCAGGGCGGAGTCAATCTTGCGGCGGCCGTTGGGCGTCTTGCTCATGGCCGTGAAGATAGCATACAGGATGGCGACGACGGCGGCCAGAATGACGGCGTTGGGCACGAATAAGGGCGCGGCCATGAACCAGTCACTGATGCCGAACACGAATTCGGAAATGGCGGGAAGCTCCTGGTTCTGTTCCGCGAACATCGCCTTGAATTTGGGGACGATGACCAGCATCAGGAAGATCACGATGCCCACCGCAATGAACAGCACGATGGAGGGGTACACCATGGCGGAGATCACCTTGCTCTTCAGTTTCTGCGCCTTTTCCTGGTATTCCGCCAGGCGGTTCAGCACGACTTCCAGCACACCGCCGAGTTCACCGGCCTTCACCATGTTCACGAACAGGCGGTCAAAGATTTTGGGATGCTGGGCCAGGGCTTCGGAGAAGGTGGAGCCGCCCTGCACGGAATCGCCCAGGGCTTCAATGGTCACGCGCAGGTTGGGGTTCGCCTCCTGCTTGGCCAGCACGTTCAAGCTCTGGAGCAGGGGAAGCCCTGCGTCAATCAGGGTGGCGAGCTGGCGGGTGAAAATCATCAGGGCCTTGGCCTTGATTCTGCCGCCCAGCCTGCCTTTTTGCTTCTTGCCTCCCTTGGCCTTCTTCTTGGCGGCGGGCGTTTGCTGAATCTTGCCTTTTCCCGCTTCTACGATCTGGGTGGGGTACAGGCCATGCGCCCGGATGGATTCCATGGCCTCCGCTTCGGAATTGGCCTCCAGGGTACCCGTTTTCTGGTCGCCTTTATGGTCAAGTGCTGTATATTGATATTTAGGCATATATGTGGTGTTTTAAGTGTTTTCTGCTTGGTGGTTGAAATGGTGGGTGCGGTATCCGGCTGTCCATTAAGTATACTTCAGCACTTCTTCAATGGTGGTATTGCCGTCGTAAATATTTCTCAGACCGTCTTCACGCAGGGTGGACATGCCCATTTCAATGGCCTTCTGCTTCAGCACCACGGAGGGCGCGCGGTCCGTAATCATGTCCCGCAGGGTATCGTTGATATCCAGAAGCTCGTAGATCCCCTTGCGGCCCTTGTAGCCGGAGTTGGAGCATTTGTCGCAACCGCGGCCCGTGAAGAAATGCTTGTCTCCCAGTTCATAGGGAGACACGCCAAGCTGGGAGAGGATGGTGGAGGAGGGTTCATACGGCGTGCGGCAGTCCGGGCAGATGGTGCGCACCAGGCGCTGGGCCAGCACCCCTTCCAGGGAGGCTGCCACCAGGAAAGGTTCGCAGCCCATGTCCACCAGTCGCGTAATGGCGCCGGCGGAGTCGTTCGTGTGCAGGGTGGAGAGCACCAGGTGGCCCGTCAGGGATGCCTGGATGGCGATCTGGGCGGTCGCCATGTCTCGCATTTCCCCCACCAGAATGCGGTCCGGGTCCTGTCGCAGGAAGGCGCGGAGCACCATCGGGAAATCCAGGCCAATAGCTTCATTGATCGGGATCTGGATAATGCCGTCGATGTCGTATTCCACGGGGTCCTCCGCCGTCAGCACCTTGGAATCAATGGTATTGATTTCCCGCAGGGCGGCATACAGCGTGGTGGTCTTGCCGGCGCCGGTGGGACCGGTGACGATGAAAATGCCGTTGGGTTTGTGGACCGTATCCAGAATATATTCATGAATATGCGGGGGGAGCCCCAGGTTGTCCAGGTTCAGGTTGACGGAAGAGCGGTCCAGCACGCGGAGCACCACGGATTCACCGTACTGGGTGGGCAGGGAGGAAACACGCATGTCCACCGCCCGGTTCCCTATCTGCTTGACGATTCGGCCGTCCTGCGGAACGCGGCGTTCCGCGATGTTCATGTTCGCCATGACCTTGACGCGGGAAATAACCGGGACGGACAGGTGAACGGGCGGCGGCTGCATTTCATAAAGGGAGCCGTCCACGCGGTAGCGGATTTTGAATTCCTTTTCAAAGGGTTCAAAGTGAATGTCGGATGCTTTTTCCTTAATGGCCTGCGTGATGACCAGGTCCACAAAGCGAATGACGGGCGCGGCGGCGGAATCTTCCGTTTCATTGTTGACCTGCATGTTGTTGAGCTCCTGCATCAGGTCCGTCATGGCGGCGGATTCCCCGCCGTACAGTTCGTTGATGCGTTCGGAAATCTGGTAATCCGGAGCGATGAGGACGTGGATGTCTTGGCCGAGGGCGAAGCGCAGGTCCTCCACCGTCTGCGGATTCAGGGGGTCCACCAGGCAGACGTACAGGCCTTCCGGGCCGTGCCGCACGGGCAGGGCGCCGTGCAGGCGCACGAGCGTGGCCGGCATCATGTTCTGCACGTTCGGGTCCGGCTGGAAGTTGTCCAGCGTAATGAATTCCGTCCCCAGGTCGCTGGCGATCATCTGCCAGATATCGTCCTTGCTGCCGATGATGCCGAAGTCTGCCAGCACTTCCGGCAGCTCCTTGCCGGAGACGGTCATTTCCTCCTTGATGTCCTTCGCCAGGGATTTGTCGATCATTCCCCGGCCGATAAAAAGTTCCAGTGTAAGATTGGTGTCCATAATAATCAGAATGAATTGCGGGGGAAAATCAGTTGGCGTCTCCCATGGTGACGTTCAGCACTTCTTCCGGAGAGGTGAGGCCGGCCAGCACCTTGCGCACGCCGTCCTCTCTCAGGGTTCTCATGCCCAGTTCCCGGGCGCGCTGGCGCAGCTGGGGGGAGGTCAGGTTCTCGTTGATCATGCGTCGCACTTCGTCGTCGATCTCGAAAATTTCAAACAGGCCCATCCGTCCCTTGAACCCGCCGCCGCGGCAGAAGTCGCAGCCGTGGGGGGCCTTGATCTGGCCCGGAGTGAGACGGGACATGTCAATGTTCAGCGTATGCGCCTGCTTTTCCGTCAGCACGCCGTCCACCTTGCAGCGGTCACACAGCTTGCGGACAAGACGCTGGGCCATGATGGCCCGGACAGAAGAGGCGATCAGGAAGCGTTTGATGCCGATGTCCGCCAGACGGGCCACGGCGCTGGGGGCGTCATTGGTGTGGAGGGTGGAAAATACCAGGTGACCCGTCAGGGAGGCGTTGATGGCGATGCTGGCCGTCTCCATGTCTCGAATTTCCCCGATCATGATGATGTTGGGGGCCTGGCGGAGCATGGCGCGCAGGGCGGCGGCAAAGGTCATGCCGATGTCCGCCTTTACCATCACCTGGTTGATGCCGGAAAGTTCGTATTCCACGGGGTCTTCCACCGTGATGATCTTTTTATCCGGGCGGTTGATGTGGTTCAAGCACGCGTAAAGGGTAGTGGTCTTACCGGAACCGGTGGGGCCCGTTACCAGGATGATGCCGTCCGGAAGAGTGATGAGGCGGTCGAACACGGCTTCATCATCCGAGAAGAACCCGAGCTGGGGGAGACCCAGCACCAGGGCTGACTTGTCCAGAATACGCATGACGATGCTTTCCCCATGGTTGCTGGGCACGGAAGACACGCGGAGGTCAATCTGCTTGCCGCCGATGTTCATCTGGATTCGGCCGTCCTGGGGCATGCGCTTTTCCGCGATGCTCATGGTGGTGCTCATCACTTTGAGGCGCGCGATGATGGGGCTGAGCAGCTTCTTGGGATGAGTGGCCACCTCCACCAGCTTGCCGTCCACGCGGTAGCGGATGCGGAGCCGGTTTTCCATGGGCTCAATGTGAATGTCGGACGCCCGCATCTTGAAGGCGTCCGTCAGCATCTGCTGCACCAGGCGGATGATGGGCGCGTCTCCGTCGTCCCCATCCAGGCCGGCGGCGTCTGCCGGAACGGTCAGGTCACGGTAAAATTCTTTCAGGCGGCTTTCCACCGCGCTGTGGGTGGCGACGCTGAAAATCACGTCGCGCCCCATCAGTTGGGGCAGGCTGTCCATGGTTTCCAGATTCAGCGGGTCGTCAATGGCGATGTTGACGGAAAAGCCGTCGTCGGAAATGGGGATGGCCCGGAAGCGCCTGGCGAGCTCCGGCGTGATGAGTTCGCGCACCTCCTGGGGAATGTGCATGGAGCCCAGGTCCACGACGGGCAGCAGGGATGTGGAAGCCGCCACCTGCGCGATGACGTCTTCTGTAAGATAATTGGCCTGGATCAGGAAATCGACCAGGTCCTGGGTGGGAGATTTTTGACTGCGCGCGTATTGAAGAATCTCTTCATTCAGATAGCCGGCCTGCGTAAGAAGTTCGATGAGATATGATTCGTTGGAGTACACGTCGATCTCTGGAGTCTATGGTTGGAAGTCTGCCGAAACGGGACGGCAGGATACTCCCCTATTTCTGACAGGTTCGAGGCGTAAAGTCAACTTAGCTTCCCTCAAAAGGGCATTTTTTTTCAGGTGCGGAGGGGGAAGGGGAAGACGGCCTTCCTCCCATGCCGCTTGCCGGGCCTGCGGAATCTCCCGGAGGGCGGGATTTTTCCCGCTCTCAGGAGCGCCGGCGGGGAAGGGTGGAAAGCAGGTCTTCCAGCTCCGCCATGCTGGAGACGCGAGCCAGGCGGGAGCGCATTTCCTTGGCTCCCGGAAACCCCTTCGTGTAAGCCAGAATGCGGGACCTCATGTGGCGCATGGTGTGGAGTTCGTCCCCGTAATGGCGGGACTCCAGGGCCATCCGGGCATGACGCAGGATCAGGTCCGTCTTTTCCTGCGGATCCCTGGCCGGAGGCATGGCGCCGTGCAGCAGATAATATTTGGCGTCTCCGAAAATCCATGGATTCTCCATGGCCGCCCGGCCAATCATGACGCCGCTGACGGCTGTGTTTTCCTTCACGTACGCTACCGCCTGCGGGGTGGAAATATCCCCGTTCCCGATGACCGGCACGGACATGGCCCGTGCGCATTCGTCAATGATGTCCCAGTTGGCCGTGCCGGAATACTGCTGGGAACGGGTGCGCCCGTGAATGGTAATCATGGAAATTCCTTCATCCTCCAGCAGGCGGCACGCGTCCATGGCGCACAGGCTCTGGAAATCCCAGCCAATGCGTATTTTGGCCGTGACGGGGATGCGGTCGCCCACGGCTTTCACCACGCCTCCGGCCACGGAGGCCAGCAGGGGAAGGTCTTTCAGCAGGGAGGACCCTCCATTTTTGCCCACCACTTTGGGGACCGGACAGCCGAAGTTGATATCGATGAAATCCGGTTTCTCATGGTCCAGGATTATTCTGGCGGCCTCTCCCATGTGGTTCCCGTCCGCGCCGAAAAGCTGAATGCCTATGGGGCGGTGCGCGTCTTCTATCTTCGTGTACCTCCGGTTTCTCTCCCATGCCTGGAGAATGCCTTCCGCAGAGACGAACTCCGTCACCATGACGTCAACCCCCAGTTCCTTGCAGATGGTGCGGAAAATGGGGTCCGTTACTCCGGCCATCGGAGCCAGGAACAACGGGAAATCCGTTTTGATAAACGGCAGGGAAGCGGAAGCTGGGCGGTTGGAAAAAGTCATGATTCCTTAGAATGAGGCTAACATGGGCCCATCTCCCGTTCAAGCGTCTTGCCCGTCCTGATGAAGAAAGCGGGGTGGGGAAAATGCAGGCGGCGTGCAAATGCGGCCCTCTTTTGAAAAAGCCTTTATGGAACGCCGCAGGCTTCTGCGGCATCTGAGAGAATATGCGGTCATGGGCCGCAATTTTTGATATTGGTTCGCTGGCGCTCAGTTTTTCCGGTTGCCGCAAAGGCTTGTGAAGCCCCTGACGGTTTTCAGGCCAGGGCGTGTGCCGGACTGGATACGTACATGTCCTGGAAGGGCGGCGTTGACGCATGCCGTCAATGAAAAACGGCTTCACCTGGGAGTGAAGCCGTTTGACGAAAGGTTGAAAGATCGCTTTTTTAGTGGTTGCCGCAGCCGCAGCCCCCGTCCTTGTGATCGTGGTCGTGGTCGCAATTGCCGTCGCAATCGCAGCTTTCCTTGTCGCAGCTGCCGCCACAGGAGCAGGAAGTCTGGGCGCTCATGGCGCGCTGCCGGGCTTCCTCGATTTCTTCCGGAGTGGGCGCACGGCCAAGGTCGATGGACATGCCCAGATAATGATTGATGGTGTTCAGGAGTTCATCGATGGTCTGGCGGGCTTCCAGGAAGCCGCGGGCGGCATCGTTCTTGACAACGTTTTCACGCAGGGTATCGAACTTGGAGATTTCCTCTTCCGTGGGGGGCATGCCGGCCAAGTGCTTGTTGCGCAGTTCTTCTCCGTAGGCGTTTACTTCTTCAAAAAGCTTGGTTGCCTCCGGATTCTGGAAAAAGAGGCCGATTTTTGCCTTGGAGGCCACAACCTGGTCTTCCTTGGCAAGCAGGTTGCAAAGGGCTTCCGTGGCGGCGCGCAGGTTGTCATTGAGAACGGGGGTATTCATATAAGATTCATTTAATCATGCCTTTCCGGACAGGGCAACCCGGTTGCGAGGCATGGCGTACATTTCCGTGTCACGGCCTGTTGCGGATTACAAATCCGAAGTCAATACTACTTTTTCATATCAAATGCATTTCTCCAACTCTACCCATTATTTCCCCGGATATTCTTAACAAGAAGAATATTTGTTAGAAATTGTCATATATGCTTGAATATGATGAATATTCTTCTTACATTCGCATTGTTGCCTATCTAGTTCGGATTTGTAATCCGCACAATCCCACTTGTTGCTACCCAACCTATGACAGGGAAAAATGATTCCATGGCTATGCTGGGGTGGAAAATCCCGCTGACGCTTCTTATCTGGTCCGTTATCGTGATTGGAGCGTGTTCGGATACCTCTCCCTTGTACTCCTTTTATCCATCTCCGGACCCTTCCATTTTTTTCATGTTCGGGCGGGGGCTGCTTCACGGGCTTCTCCCCTATGTGGAAATGGCGGACAGCAAGGGGCCCCTGCTGGTTTGGATTTATTATGCCGCCGCGTGGATTGACGGGCATTCATTTGCCGGAATATTCCTCATTCAGTGCGTAACCCTTTTTACGACGCTTCTGCTGGCTTGCGGGACGGCGCGTTTTTATCTGTCACAACGCGGCAGCCTGCTGGCTTCCATGCTGTTGTGCCTGTTTCTGTTTGATTCGTTTCCCTTCCAGCGCGGGGGAGGGGTGGAGGAATTGTGCTGGCCGGGGATGGCGGCCGTGGTTTACGGGCTGGTCCGGTATTTCCGGATGCGGGACAGGCGCAGCCTGCTGTTTCTGTTCGGCACGGCCGGGGTATTTGCCGGGGCAGCCTCCATGATGAAGTTCTCCATAGCCTTTCCCGTGTGCGCTTTAGGCGGGGTTCTGTGCCTGTGGCTGTGGTGGAACGGGCGGAGAAAAGAAGCGGCGGTGGCTTTAGGGGTGGCGCTAGCCGGCTTCCTGGCCGTGGTTGTCCCCTGTTCGGCCTGGCTGGTATCCAACGGTGTTTGGAAAGAAGCGATGAATGAGTACCTGTTGTGCTCCGTGCGTTATGGAACGGTGTCCCAGGATACCACATGGTGGGCCAGGCTGCTCAGGCCGGCTCCGGTCCGCTGCCTGTCCGACGTACTGATGTGGGTGGCCGTCATCTGGGCTCTGGCGATAGCGGGCTGGCGTCAATTAAAAACGCAAAAGGCGCTCCTCTTTACGGCCCTGCTGTATATCTTCTTCAAGGTGGAGATGTTCAGCGTGTACAACTACTATTACAATTCCATCCTTTCACCCATGATGATCTGGGTGACTATCTTCTTTGTGGCCCGGGCGGAACGGCGCTTTTCCCTGTGCATGCCGCGGATGGCGGCCGCAACGCTGGCAATCGCCTGCCTCACGGGGACCGGAGTGGCTGCCGGGCTGACGGGCGCCGTCCGGAAAGGAGACTTTGTCTGGAATGGCAGGGAGTTTTATTCCCCCGCCGTCCGGGAACGGCTGGCCTCTTTTTCCGAAGCCTCCGTCCTGTATCTGGGCTGGCTGGACAGGGGCTTCGGCATTACCTGGGACTGGAAGCCGTGCGGAAGATACTGGTTCCTTCAAAACTTCCCGTCGGAGGAAATGGTCAGGGAGCAGTATGATTACATTGAGCAGGGTATACCGGACATCATCCACACCAGTTCACGGGATGATGATTCTTTTCTGCGGCAGCACGGCTATAAGCCTTTGATGCCGGAGCTGGACGGGGGATTCTGGTGCCGGGTGTCACAGGGGGACGGCGAGCCTTCCCCCGAAGAATAAAAGGACCGCTCCATGAATGAGGCGGTCCCTGGAAAGTGGGAAGTAGCTGAGTCGGCGATTAGTGCGCCTTGCAGAATTCTTCGAAGCGGTCCAGCGCTTCCTTCAGCACGTCCGGCTTCTTTCCGTATCTTGTCTGCATTCTGGTAGAACGGGATAATTTGTCCTTCAATCCATCAGTTTTTTGAGCCGGGGAAGCTCCGGTTCTGCAAAGAACGGTCTGTCTGAATAGGCTGAATGGGGAATGACTTTTCTTCCCCTGCTTCAAAAGAAGTTCACATTGAGCAGCCGGATTCCAATGTTGCGAACCTTTCGGAGCTCCATAACCAGTTTGATGAGTTCTTCGTTGATTTTACGCTTAGGGCTATGGCGCGGCCGCCGGGTTTGCGCTGTAAGTCCTTCTTTCCCTTTTGCTTTCATTTTCATTGTTTCTTTCTGCCTCAGTGTTGAAGCGATTTCTATGAATCTCACAATCAATTATTTGTATCAAAATCGGATTTCCAATCCGGAGACAAGCTATAAATTTGAAAAAAAGCATTTAATACAAAATTATTTGGACCATAGACAGAAAATTTGAATGGACGGAAGACGTGCATTCGGGAAAGAAACAGATGGGAATTTTTCTATTCTTCCTGTTGCCATCAGGATTTTTCAAGGAACCAAAAAGCTTGTCGTCAAAATGTTATAGGTTAGTTGCATTGATATTATTTCCCGTTCCAGGGATGGAGCCTTCTTTCAAGCCGTTGGCGCATGGGCCCTGTCTCCGGATTGGAAATCCGCTAATTTGCATTCATTCCCTACTGGAAAACATGACATTTATATCCATGAACCATTCAGCGTCACGATTTTATCTCCTGCTAAACTTATCCTGTTTTGCTGCGCGCGCAGCTGCCGATTCCCCAGTCATAGCCTAATATAGCCTTTCAAGCGTATAACTTCTGAAAATTGCTCAAAATCGACTAATCCGTTTCCAAATCCATTCAATACCATGAGACTACATCTTCCTTCCTCTTTGCTCCGCTACGTGCTTGCGAGCCTGTTCATCTGCACCTTCCCGGCCGCATCCGGTGCGGACTACACGGTGAACAACACCCAGTCCGCCATGCCGGGCAGCAACCTGTACGGCACATTGGAAGAATTGAGGGCGTCCGGTTTGCTGCGTGCCAACGACACGGTTGTCCTGCATAACGACGACTCCACGCTGACAGGAGGCCTGAATCTTCTCATTAACGTTCAGTCCGACAACACGGCGGCAGCGCGCACGCTGGATCTGGCTGGGCTGGGAACAACTCCCATGTTTTTCCTGAAGAAAGGAGACCATGGCGCTGACATGAATTCCATCATCTGGGAGAATGCGGGCAACCGGGTTCTGCGTGTGGAGGGATTTGGCAGCAATGCCACTCTGAATCTTACCGGAGCGGTCACGTTCCGCAACAATACGGGAATCTATGATGATTCCACCGCTCCGGGCGGCGGCGCGATTGCCATTCAGGGTCAAGGTCTCGCTTCAGTCTCGCTGGATGACAATGCCGTTTTCACCGGAAATTACGCATCTTCCGCAAGCGGAGAGGTTAGAGGAGGCGCAGTTCTGGCGTTCTCCAACGACGCCCGGATCACTCTGGGCAACGGCGCCGTTTTCCATGCCAACCATGTTTTGGCGTCAGACAAAGCAGGCGGCGGGGGCGGCGCAATGTTTACCAAGGGCGGTTCCTCCTCCATTGAAATAGGTGATGACGCCACATTCACGGACAACTATGTCCAGGCTGGCAAGTCCAGCTACGGAGGAGCGATAGGCGCCGATAGAAACGCCACCTCCATTACCCTGGGAGACCGCGCGACTTTCAGCGGCAACCATATTTCCACCTCGGCAGACGGAGCAGCCAGTGAAGGGGGGGCGATCAGCACCTACATCACGATTAGAGACGCCTCCGTCACACTGGGAGACAGAGCCGTCTTCACCGGGAATTACATCTTGGCCGCCGGAACGGGAAAAGGGGCCGGCGGGGCGGTTGCGGTGCGGGCAAATGGAGGCCCTGCATCCCTCACCGTTGGGGCGGGTGCAAGCTTCACGGGCAACTATATCTCCGCGTCATCCGGTGACGGAGGTGCCATCTGGATGTCTTCAGGGGGGGCCTGCACTCTGGGAGCCAACGTTTCCTTCACCGGAAATTACATTCAGGCGTCTTCCGGAAGTGGCGGAGCGATTTACCTGAAGAATCAGCAGCTGACCATTCGGGACGGGGCGAATTTCACGAACAATTACGCGCCCACGGCAGGGGGAGCCATCCTGATCAACAATTTCGGCACCAACGCCGCCCAGCAATTCCTGGCGCAGACCCACGACGTTCTTTTCAGCGGCAATATGACAGGGGGAACCTTCACGCGCAACGATAACGGAACGTTTACCGTAGACGGGGGAACAGCCAACGCCATCCATGTTGAAAGGTTAGGCTCTTTGCAGTTGGCGGCCGGAGAAGGACGGAACATCCAGTTTGACGACCCGATCACCTCAGGAACGGACTACGCAATAACGCTCGCGATCAACCGGTATACGGATGACAATGGGACTGATCACGACACCTCCGGCACGGTCGTCTTCAGCGGAACACGCTATCAGGGTACGGACGCCCATCTGGTTGCCAGCCGTTACAACAATTTCCGGGGAAAAACCACTGTATACGGAGGTACGCTGGAACTCAGGGACGGGGTCGTTTTCGGCCGCACGGGGAGCATGACGGACACGGGAACCTCCTTTACGCTTAATGCCGGAGCCACTCTTCGAAGCAAAGGCGCCGTCAGCGAGATCAATGCCGCCTCGATCGTTCTCAACGGCACGGTAGACACCGAAGGCACGCTCCTGCTGAACGGAAACGTCACAGCTTCCGACGCAATGCTCAAAACCGGACAGGGAGTCCTTGACCTGAGGAATACCGGAACCAATCTGTTCACGAACGGAGTTGCGCTCAACGAAGGCAGCATCCTGATTAACGACATGGAACAGATTCGGACCGGCTCAGGCGCGTACATCACAGGTTCCGGCACACTGGACATCCGGTCCGCAGGCACCGTAACCCTCCCGGATTCGCTGGCCGGATTTGGCGGAACCATTGCCCTGACTGATACCCGGCTCCGTCCGGACGCCACAGGACAAACCGTGCTCGGCACCGCAACCCTGCGGCTCGGAAGCGGCTCCGAACTCTCCGTCGCGGAAAATTTTTCCATCAGCAAGCTGCATCTGGCCGGAGGAACGCTTACCGTCCAGGTGGATGGTGACGCTTCCCGGCTGGAACACCAGCTCTCCGTCTCCGGCAGTCTTGACATCACGTCGGCATCCACGCTGGCCGTCTCCGGTCTGAAAGACAGTCTGGACCACATAGCTCCCCAGCCGGGCTTCCTGGACCGCGATCTTCAGGAACTGGCTCTGGACGGCACCATCAACGCGGACGCCCTGCTGGTGGTACAAGCCGGGAACGTCGCGAATACAACTCTTCTGGACTTGGTGGATGCCGATACGGGCGAAGCCATCACCGGCGGCGAGGAACGCGAAGTTACCTATCAGGATACCGTTACCGCGACCTACAGCTACATTGCCGTAGCCGGCACCAATGAGCACAGCGGCCAGACGGGGATCCATCTCACCTACGGACTCAAGGAATTGAACATCCATGATGGGAAAACCTGGGTTCTGGACGCTCCGGCCGATCCGGACAGCGACCGGACGCTCATCGCCCGGATTACAGGCGGCGGCGCGCTGCAGCTGAATAGTGACGCGGCCGGCATCACCATCACCTCCGCCACGAGCCACACGGGGGGAACCCTCATCAATTCCGGCCTGGTCACTGCCGGAGCGGACAACCTCTTCAGCGCCGGAATCCTGGAGGTCAAGGAAGGTACAACATTTGACACGGCCGCCACCGCACAAACCAACAGTAAAGGGTTTATTCTGCAAGGCTTGCTCAAGGGCGGCCAGGCATTCTCCAACACGGACGCCATGTATGTCTTCACCAGCGCGCAGGTGGAATCGGCGCTTGCCAACACCGGAACGCTCCTATTGGCCAATACATCGGGCACAGGGCAGGACTTCCAGCTTTCGGGAGGCCTGAAGGGCGACGGAGGGCATGTAGCCTTTGAAGGAAGCGGCCGTGACACATTGAAGCTCGGCTCCCTCTCCGGATCGCAGGCCTTTACCATGAACATCAACCTGGCCGCCGGAACAAGCGACCGCATCGCCATCGCCGGGGAGGCTTCCGGCACGCACACGGTTCATTTCATCCTGCAAGGCGGCATTCCCTCCTCCCCGTCCTTCATACACGACATGATCACATGGGACAGTCTGGCGGAAGACAGTAATGCGGCAACGCTCTTTACCGGAACGCTTGATGCGGGTTTTTACTCCTACGGCCTTAAACTCAACGCAGCAGGCAATGGATACGACCTGTCGCCGGAGGGCTACAACAACCTGGGCGGCGTACTGCTCAATGTGCTTGGCTGCATGAGTACGGGATGGTTTGAACAGCTTGACACCCTCTCCAAACGCATGGGAGAGCTGCGCATGGGAGCGGACTTTTACAGGCAGCAGGACCAACAGGCCAGGAACGCCGGAGAGGCGCCCAGGGGGCACTACTGGGCGCGCACGGCTTCCGGACGCACGGACACGGACCTGGGCATCGCCGGAGTATGCGGCTTTACGGAATACCAGTATGGGGCGGACAGCGGCGCGGACTGGATTGTTGCATCCGGGAGAAACAGCATGCTGGCTGCCGGTCTCTTCGGAGGATATCGCCGGAGTGACCGCCGCTTCCATGACGGCTGGGGAAGCAAGGGCAGCACGGACAGCGGTTACGGAGGCCTTTACGCCTCATGGCTGCACAGCAGGGGGTGGTTTGCGGACGCGGTTCTCAAGGGAATGAGCTACAATGCCGCATGGAGCGCGGTCCAGCCCGGGGGCACGGAACGTGGCGGCTATGACAACTGGGGATTGGGAATGAGCATGGAAGCCGGGCGGCAGTGGAGCAGCGCCGGAGGATGGTTCCTGGAACCCTCCGTGCAAATCGCATGGCTCCATTCCGGTTCCACGCATATCGTCACGAACCAGGGCCTGGAGGTGGCGGGAAGCGCAGCCGACGTCTGGCAATTTGCCGGACGCCTGCGAGCCGGACGCACATGGAGCGTCAACGGAGGCAGGCAGCTGGTGCAGGGCTACGTGAAAACTGGTGTTACGCAGCAGGCAAGCAATGGCGGTGAAGTAAAGGCCGCCGGCAATCAGTGGCGTCCGAATACGGATGGAACCCGCGGCATGGTTGGCTGCGGCGTAGCATGGCAGCTCAGCGCCCGCGATCAGGTGCACCTGGACTACGAATATGTCTACGGAGACAAATATGATCGTCCCTGGACGATCAATTTGGGATATACGCGGAGCTTTTAGGCACAAAGGAATTCATATCTCTTCCTCCACCCGGCAAGTTCACTCTTGCCGGGTGTTTTGTTTCTGCCGGTCCTGCCGGAAAGTCTTCTCATGAGGAATAAAAAAAGACCGCTTCATGAATGAAGCGGTCCTGAAGATTGGAAAAATCAGTATTTGACGCTTAGTGCGCCTTGCAGAATTCTTCAAAGCGGTCCAGCGCTTCTTTCAGAATGTCCAGCGTGGTGCAGTAGCTGATGCGGATGGCCTTGTCATTGCCGAAGGCGATGCCGGGGACGGCTGCCACCTTGTAGCGTTCCAGAAGCTTGTCGCACAGGTTCAGGGAGGTGAGCCCCAGCTTGCTGGTGTCCACAAAGAAGTAGAAGGCTCCCTGCGGTTCCACGACGCTGACGTTCGGGATGGCGTTGAGGCGGGAGAGGACGTACTGGCGGCGCATGTCGTATTCGTCACGCATGTCGCTGATGAAGCTCTGGTCTCCCGTGAGGGCCTCAATGCCGCCGTACTGCGCGAAGGTGCAGACGTTGGAGGTGGTGTGGTCCTGAATCATCTGGATGGCCTTGGCAATGGGGGCCGGAGCGGCGGAGTAGCCCATGCGCCAGCCGGTCATGGCGTAGCCCTTGGAGAAGCCGTTGATGGTGATGGTCAGGTCGTACAGTTCCGGGCTCAGGGAGGCGATGCTGACGTGCCTGGTGTCTCCGTACACGAGGTGTTCGTAGATTTCGTCAGCCAGGATGAGGATGTCTTCGCTCAGGGCCACTTCTCCCAGGGCGCGCAGTTCTTCTTCTGAATAAACGGCTCCGGTCGGGTTGTTCGGCGTGGTGAGGATGACCATCTTGGTGCGGGGGGTCATGGCTTCCTCAAACTGTTCCGCAGTGAGCTTCCAGCCGTTTTCCGGCGTGGTTTCCACGATGACGGGAATGCCGCCGCACATGCGGACCATTTCCGGATAGCTGACCCAGTACGGGGAGGGGATGATGACTTCGTCTCCCTCGGAGACGGTCGCCATGATGGCGTTGAAGCAGGCGTGCTTGGCGCCGGCGCCCACGGTGATCTGGCTGGGATCATATTCCAGATTGTTTTCCCTCTTGAGCTTGTCGGCAATGGCCTGGCGGAGTGCGGGCAGACCGGCGGAAGGGGTGTACTTGGTAGCTCCGTTATTCAGGGCCGTGATGGCTGCCTGCTTGATGTTGTCAGGAGTGTCCATTTCCGGCTCACCGCCTGCCAAACCGTAAACTTCTTCACCGGCGGCCTTCATAGCCTTGGCCCGGTTGGTCACCTTGAGGGTCAGGGAAGGGGTCAATGCAGCAATGCTGGGGGAAATCATGTCCATTGTTGTGGTGCGATCGTAGAATTTTGATGCCCTGGCGGAAAACAGGCTATTCCCCGCACAGGCGGAAAAACTTTACTCACTGAGCGCACCCCTGGCAAGGAGAATGCTTGTGAAGACCATTCTTTTTCTTGCGGAGAGCGCGCCTCCCCTCGCGGAAGGGAAGTTTCAATGTCAGCGTTTCATGAATTTGGCCCGTACCGCGTCCAGTTCCGGCGTCTTGAACAGGAAGGCCGCCGCCAGGTAAACGATCCCGGCGCAGCCGCAGACCAGGGAGATGCCCAGGAGCCTGGCCGGGAAGGACCAGTCCAGAAAGCCCTGGAGGAACCACGTTTTACCCGCCCAGCACACGGCTCCCAGCAGGACTCCCGCCGCCAGAATGCGGCCCAGGCCAGAGAACAGCGTCCGTCCGTCCACGCCGCCCAGCTGGCGGCGCAGGTAAAGGAAGTAGAAGAGGAAGTTGAAGGTGGTGACCACGGAGGTGGTCAGCGCCAGCCACGCCGCATTTTTATGCAGGCCGTAGACAAAGTAGTAGTTGAGGCCAATGCTGATGGCCAGCGCCACGGCGGCGGCGATCAGGGGAACCCAGCGTTTTTCCAGGGCCAGGAAGACGGGCTGCACCACCTTGGTCCCGGCGTAGCCCAGCAGGCCCAGGGAGTAGGCGCCCAGCACCTCCCCGGTATAGCGCACCGCCTCCTGGTTGAAGCGGCCCCACTGGTACACGGAGGAGACGAATTCCGTTCCCAGGATGAAAAGGATCAGGAACGCGGGCACCGCAAAAAACGCCACCAGCCGCAGCCCTTTGGCGATGTGGGCAGCCACTTCCTTCCTGCCGTCTCCCACCATCATGCGGGAAACCGCGGGGAGGACCACCATGCCCGTCGCCACGCCGAAGAGACCCACGGGAAGCTGCCAGAGGCGGAACGCCGTGGTCAGGGCGGTGACGGAGCCTTTCTGGAGGTCCAGGGCGAAACCCGTATTGATGAAGATGGTGAACTGCGTGACGCCGGAAGCCAGCACGGAGGGAAGCATCAGCCCCCAGATTTTGCGCACGCGGGGATCGTCCCAATGGAAGTTGGGCTTCCACCGGAAGCCGGTTTTGCGCAGCTTGGGGAGCTGCACGGCAATCTGGGCCGCCCCTCCGATCGTGACGCCGCAGGCAAAGCCGTACAAAGCCCTGGGGCCGAAAGTGGGGTCAATGAAGTATCCGATCAGCAGGCCGAACAGGATGGAGGTGACGTTGAAGGCGGCGGAGGCCAGCATGGGCAGCCCGAAGATCCCCACCATGTTCAGGGCCCCCATGACGAGGGCGGACAGGGAGGCGAAGCCGATGAATGGCCACATGATGCGGCTCAGGTCCGTGGCGAACAACTGGTCCGTCAGGGAATGGTCCCCGCTGTAAAGGGCCTCCATGACGGGGCCGGCAAACAGGATGCCCAGCGTCACGATGGCGACCATCAGCGTGGAAAGCTGGGTGGCTACCTTGTTGGTCAGCTCCCAGGCGGCCGCGTCGCCTTCCGCCTCCCGTGTTTTGGAGGCTACGCTGGTGTAGGACTGGGAGAGAGCCCCTTCCGCAAACAGGTCCCTCAACAGGTTGGGGATTCGGAAGGCCGTATAAAAGGCATCCAGCACCCCCGTAGCGCCGAACAGGGAAGTGTACACGATTTCCCTGGCCATGCCTGTCAGGCGGCAGGCAAAGATGGCGCCGGAGGCTACCAGGCTGTTCCGCATCAGGGACATGAAAGAGAAGGGCTTACTTGAACAGTTGGCGGCAGTACGGTTCCACGCGCTTCATGGCCGGATTGTCCTTGACGGCCTGGTCGCGGTCATCCCGGCAGGGGAAGAGATACAGGGCGTACCCTCCGTAGCCGCCGCCCAGGTATTTTTTGGCAAGGGCGTTCGGGATGTCCGGCAGGGGCTGCATTCCTTCGTCAAGCTGAACGCTGTAGTACAGGGCCACGCCTGCGGCCAGGGTGTTGATGTTGCGTTCCAGCACTCCGGTGCGGGCAATGAGGGAGGATTGGGAGATGCGCACGTAATCGCGCTGTTCGTCCGCCATTCTGGGAGTGTCGTGTTCCTCCCCCGTGTACAGAATGGCCATTCTTCCTTCCAGGAAGTCGCCCGTGCCCTTGACGTCCAGCACGGGGGAACTGCCGGAACGCCAGACGCACAGCCCCGTTTCCGCAATGACGGCGGGGTCCTGCCAGCCGACGCCCAGAGCGAGTTCGGAAGCGACCGGGTCGCGTCCTTCCAGCATGGCCCACGCGCCGCTGCCGCCCAGTCCGGACCGCTTTTCATACGGCCATTCGCAGAGGGACACCATGGGGGTGATGGCGCAGTTGACCACATAGGAGCCTTTTCTGGCGTAGCGGGGAACGTCCAGCCATCCTCCGGCAAAGTCCACGCGGAGCGGCACGGTGGACGGGGCCTTGATCCGGTTCACCAGCATGGTGGTGGAAACGGGGGCGAATTTGGGAGGCGTCTTGGGAAGCACCACATAACTCGCGCCCACACGGGAGCACAGCTCCTTCTTGATGCCGCTGTAAAGGTCGTCCTCCGTCACGGCCAGGACGTCGGGCCTTTCCTGAAGAAATTCCTCTTCAAAGTCCAGGCCCTTCTTCATGCCGGTGCCCAGAATGACCTTGTCCACCATGCGCAGGCTTTCCAGCAGCACTTTCTTGTGTTCGTCCGGAATGGACGGTTTGCGCTGCTTGTGGTGCCACAGCACGGGTTCCGAGGCAAAGGAGACGATCAGATAGTCGCCCAGGGCCCGGGCTTCTTCAAAAAACTGGATGTGACCGGCGTGAACGATGTCATAGCAGCCTGAAACGAAAACTTTTTTCATGCGCGTGGTGATAGATAATTAGTCCACGGCAGTATGCCCTATTGCTCCGCCGGATGCAAGAGCCGGGTGGAAGTACGCCAAAAAACGGCACGGACCTTAGAAGGCCCGTGCCGTTGAAGAAAAAGAAAAATCAATGTCTGCCGGAACCGGTCAGGACGCCATGGCTTCCTGGTAGCGGCGTTCCACGTCGTCCCAGTTGATGAGGCGGCAGAAATCTTCAATATAATCCGCCCGGAGGTTCTGGTGCTTCAGGTAATAGGCGTGTTCCCAGACGTCGCAGACGAGGATGGGGACGAGACCGGGAATTTCCAGGTTCTGGTGCTTTTCCGCGCCGCAGATCACTAGCGTCTTGCTCATGGGGTCCACTCCCAGAATGCCCCAGCCGGAACCTTCCACGCCCTGGGAGGCGGCCTTGAATTCCTTCATCATGGCTTCCAGGGAACCGAATTTTTCCTTGATGGCGTCCACCAGGGGGCCCTGCGGTTCCTTCTTGGGATCGGGCGTCATGTTGGTCCAGTAAATGGTGTGGAGGACGTGGCCGGAAACATTGAAGGACAGGTTGCGCACCCAGTTGGTAGTGGCGGAGGCGTCCAGCTTGCCGTCCGCGATTTCACGGAGCTTTTCAGCCGCGGCGTTCGCGCCGGCGACGTAGGCCGCATGGTGCTTGTCATGGTGGATGCGCACGGTTTTTTCATCCAGCATGGGTTCCAGTGCGTCGTAGGCGTACGGAAGGGGCGGTAACACGTACTTGCCGTCGGCATAGCCGACCGTGGAGGGATCTTGCTTTTTAGTCATCTTGTGCTGTGGTTGTATAGACGGCCCTGTTGCCCGGGCCTGGCTGATTGTTCCCAGCGCCGCCAATGAGGAAAGGGCGATGAAACGCCTTCTGTTCATGTCCGCGCCACGGGAATTCATGGAAGTTTGGACATGGATGGATTTGGAGTTGTTCAAAAAACTTAGAACATCGGGCATTTTTTTCCTTTCCCGCCGGAGGCTGCCGGAAAAAGCTTCCTACCTTCTGGCCGCCGCGGCGGGGCCCTGGGCTCCGTAGGCGCTGACGCCCCTGACGGCGACGGACCCGGCATCCCCCAGGAAGGATTTGGGCAGCGTCACGCGGGTCTGGCTGCCCGGCAGAAGGATGCGCGTGGCCCACTGGCTGCCGTAGCGCGCCTGGACGGCCCATTTCCGGGAGGGATTGCCGGACGGCTGCCAGGAAAGGGTTACGGTGGAACCGTTGTCCGCCACGTAAAAATTCTGCGGCTGGCCTGGCGTTCCGGTTCCGCACCAGGGCATGGCGGGAGGGACGGCCATGGAGGGATACAGCCTGTTCAGGTATTTCTGGATGCCTCCGGCATTCCGCATGATGGATTTGACGCTCCAGAAGCACTGCCCGGGGGCGCTTCTGGCCAGGGAGCGGGAATAGTTGACCTGCGCGGCTATTTCAGAGGCGGGGCGCCCCGGGTCTTCGCTGCTCATGATGCGCGCGGTGGCGATGCCGGGCCACACCGGGCGGCTCGTGTTCTGGGCGGCCCACCACTGCATCAGGACCGGAAAGCTCTGCTTGGCCGGGCTGCAGCGCCAGTAAAGCTGCGGGGCCAGGTAATCCACCCATCCGCGGGAAAGCCACTTGCGGGCGTCGCAGGCCAGGTGCTCGTAAGCGTCCACTCCCGCTTCAATGCCGCCGGGAACGCCCGGACGCCAGATGCCGAACGGGCTGATGCCCACGCGTACCCAGGGTTTGGAGGATTTGACGGACTTGTACATGTCATGCACGAAGTCGTCAATGCAGGCCCGGCGCTGGGAGGGAGACTTTCCGTCGCTGAAGCTGGCGGGGGACCAGGTGCGGCCGGGCGTGGGGTAGGGGTAGAAATAGTCGTCCAGGTGCACGCCGTCAATATCGTAGCGGCGCACGACGTCCAGGATAACCCTCATCGCGTGGTCACGGGAGGCGGAGGCGCTGGGGTTCATCAGCAGAACGGAGCCGTTGCGTTTCATCAGGTCCGGACGGGTGAGGGAAATGTGGTTGCGCCCCACGGCGTGCTTCACATTGGCCTTTGCCCGGAAGGGGTTGAACCAGGCGTGCAGTTCAATGCCGCGGCGGTGGGCCTCCTGAATGGCGAAGGCCAGGGGGTCATACCCCGGATTGACGCCGGGCCCGGAGAGCCACTGGCTCCACGGCTCCAGGGAGGACTGGTACAGGGCGTCCGCGTTCGGGCGCACCTGGAGAAAGACGGCATTCAGCTTCAACTGAGCGCAGGTATTCAGGATCGTCAGCAGCTCCGCACGCTGGGCAGCGCCGGAAAGGCCGGAACGGGAGGGCCAGTCAATGTTATGGACGGTGGAAATCCACGCCGCGCGGAATTCCTGCGGGGCGGCGGGGACGGATTCTCCGGAGGGCTGCCACCCCAGCGCCTGGGAGGCCAGGGCCAGCAGGGAGCAGGAAAGGGCATGGAAAAAGGGAAATCTGGTCATGATGGGATGGTGAGGAATGCTTCCGGGACATTTAACGCCCATTCGGTGAATCTGTCCATGGCGGATGCCGGCGGTTCCGTCATGGAAGGGCGGCGGCCGCGGCATTCAGCGGGGCCGGGACGCCAGGCTGTTGACCAGATGAGCGTTGAATCCGGCCCCGAAACCGTTGTCTATATTGACGACGGACACGCCGTTGGCGCAGGAGTTCATCATGGCGAGCAGCGTGGTTACTCCGCGGAAATTGGCTCCGTAGCCCACGCTGGTGGGTACGGCGATCACGGGGGCTTTTACCAGCCCGGCCAGCACGCTGGGAAGCGCTCCTTCCATGCCTGCCACAGCCACCAGCACGGTGGCCCGGCGGATGGAATCCAGATGGGAAACCAGGCGGTGCAGGCCCGCCACGCCGCAATCCCGGTACCGGAGCACCCGGCTGCCCAGGAATTCCGCCGTCAGGGCGGCTTCCTCCGCTACGGACTGGTCCGAGGTGCCCGCGCTGACGATGCCGACGAAGCCCTCCGTCTGCGGAACGGGGTTCGCCATGATGCGCATGAGGCGCGCTTCCGGGTGCATGTCCGCCTCCGGAAAGGCGCGGTTCAGGTAGTCCAGCGCCTCCACGTTCAGGCGCGTGGCCAGCACGTTCTGTCCGGCGGCAAGCAGGCCGCGGGCTATCTCTTCAATCTGGTCCGGGGTTTTTCCTGCGCCGTAAATCACTTCCGGGCATCCGGTGCGCTCCAGGCGGCCGTAATCAATATCCGTATGGGAAGATGCGGGCGCAGTGGCGGCCCGGATTTTTTCCGCCGCTTCCTCCGTGGAAAGGCGGCCTTCCTCAAGCTGATGCAGGATGGCGGTAATGTCATTCATGATGGTTCGTTCATGCTGCCTCTGGAATATCCTTCCAGGTCCAGGGTGATGTAGCGGAAGCCCAGCTCCCGCAGGCGGTGCGCTACGGGAGCGGCAAGCTCCCCGCTCCGGAACAGTCCGCGTTCCTCCTCCGGCAGTTCAATGCGGGCCAGGTCGTCCCCGTGAACCCGGACGCGGCAGCCTTTCAGCCCCAGGGAGCGCAGGAAGGCCTCCGCCGCATCCACGCGCCGCAGCAGGGATTCCGTCACGGGGCGGTTGTGCTCCAGCCGGGTCAGCAGGCAGGCATAGGCCGGCTTGCCGCTGACGGACTCCGGCAGGCCAAGTCCGCGGGCCACGCTGCGGATGTCCGCCTTGTCCATGGCGGCTTCCAGAAAGGGGCTCAGAATGCCGAGTTCCTGCAAGGCTTTGCGCCCGGGGCGGTAGTCGCCCAGGTCATCCGTGTTGGAGCCGTCTGCCAGCAGGGGAAAGCCCGCTTCCGCGGCTCTGGCAGCCAGGGCGGAAAACAGGGCATGCTTGCACAGGTAGCAGCGCAGTGGCGGATTATCCGCAAGGGAAGGCAGGATGGGGAACGCCAGTGTCTCCTGGCGAATGCCCAGGCGGCGGCACAGCTCCGCGCTGTCCCGCACTTCCTCCTCCATTACATAGGGAGTTTGCGCGGTCAGGGCCAGGCAGTGTTCCGGCCCCAGAACCTTGGCGGCAGCAGCCAGCAGCACGCTGCTGTCCAGCCCGCCGGACAGGGCGACGGCGATGCGCTCCCTGGGGAGCAGGACGGCGCGCAGCCGTTCAAACGGAGTCTGTGGAGGAGGAGTCATGGGAGGGGGTGGGGAAAAGCCCCATCAACTGGCACTGTTCCAGCGGCAGTCCGGTGTTTTCCGCCAGGGTTCTGCAATCTTCAAATTCCGCCTTCCGGTGATGGGGGCGTCCGTTCATGAAAGAGGTTTTTACATGCACCGTTCCGTGGGGAGTGCATACGGAGGCGCTCTCCCGGCGCAGGATGTGGCGGCACGTATCATGCTGGCGTATCCCCGGCGTGCTGCTGTGCAGGAAAAACGCTTCCCTCACGCGGTCCGCCTGTTCCGGCAGGCACAGGGCGCAGACTTTGACCGCCAGGCGCCCCTTCTTCATGCAGATGGACTCCTGCCAGGCGTCCAGCGCGCCGGCCTCCATCAGCTTTTCCGCCAGGTAGGCGGTCTGTTCCGGCGTCATGTCGTCTATATTGGCGCACAGCTCCGTCAGCAATTCCGGGGAACTCTCCTGTTCCTCCGTTTCCACCAGCATCACCCGGAGGATATTAGGCAGGGGGAGCCCCTGGCGGTGGCCGATGCCGTAGCCGGTTCCGGTGATGCGGCCCGCCAGCGGGGCCGGGACAGGCCGCGCCAGGGCGGCAATATAAGCTGCTCCGGTGGGAGTGGTGGCCTCATGGGTGGTTCCGTTCAGGGTGGACTGGAAGCGGCTCGCCAGCAGGGCTGTGGCCGGGGCCGGAACGGGCATCGTTCCGTGCTGGCAGGTCACGGTGCCTGAGCCCAGTTCCACCGGTCCAGTGAAGACGGCGTCCGCCCGGAGCAGCTCCAGGCAGATGGCGGCCCCCGTGATGTCAATGATGGAGTCCACCGCTCCCACTTCATGGAAATGGACTTCCTCCGGCGTGGTGCCGTGCACCTGGGCCTCCGCCTCCGCCAGCAGGGAGAAAATGGAAAGGGCCGTCCGCTTTACGGCGTCTGAAAGGCCGCTTGCCCCAATAAGCCTGCGGATATCCGCCATGGTCCGGTGATGGTGTGCATGGCCGTGGCCGGAATGGCCTTCTTCCACCGTCAGTACGTCAATCCGCGTTCCCTGGATGCCGGACTGCTGCGCACGGCGGCATTCCAGTTTCCATTCCCCGTGCACGTGCAATTTGGACAGCTCCCGTTCCAGGCTTTCCCTGTCCACGCCCAAATCAATCAGGGCGGCCAGATTCATGTCTCCGCTGATGCCCGCGCTGCAATCATAGACCAAGGCTCTCATGATAGGCCAGTGTAGAAGGAAAACATCCCGGCTCAAGGTCAAAGTGAGCCTTATCTCCGCAGGGTTCCCGGCGTCCGGCAGCGCGGGTTTGGCTCATTGCCGCCCGGCCATGCAAAGATGGCCTGTGAAATACATTGCTAGAGAACTTCAAATATGCCACAATTCCTGCGGCGCTGACCAGCGCCGGCCCTCGTCCATATCATGTCCATCCCGTTCTTTTCGAAATTACGATCCCAGAAGCACTATCTTCAACTGGTCAAGCCGGAATTGAAGCAAGTTTCTGAGTTTGTGGAAGCCCAGGCATCCTGTTTTGACCCGGAAGTCACCGACTACATGGAAACAGTGTGCCAGTCCAAGGGGAAAATGCTCCGGCCGGCCCTGGTTCTGCTGGTAGCCGGCGCCACGGGCGGCATCAAGGAAGCCCACATCCGGCTGGGAGCCCTGCTGGAAATGGTGCATCTGGCCTCCCTCGTGCATGATGACGTGATTGACGAGGCCGACAAGCGCCGTGACGAGGCCACCGCGAACGCCCTGTGGGGCAACAGCCTGGCCGTACTGCTGGGGGATGTTCTCTTTTCCCATGCCATGGTGCTTGGTACCGAGTTCGGCAGCACGGAATTCTGCCGCAGGCTGGCGAACACCGTCAGGGACGTATGCCAGGGGGAAGTGGCCCAGTCCAGCCGCCTGTATGACCTGAGCATGACCCGCGAGGAATACTTTGAAATCATCCGGAAAAAAACCGCCTCCCTGTTCTCCGCCGCTACGGGCGGCGCGGCGTGGATCTCCGGAGTGGCCCCGGAAGTGGAGGAATCCCTTTACCAGCTGGGAGACCTGCTGGGGGTGGCCTACCAGATTTACGACGACTGCCTGGACATGGTGGGCGATGAAGACGATGCCGGCAAAACGCTCCACACGGACGCCACCAAGGGCAAGCTGACCCTCCCCATCTTCAACCTGCTGGAATGCGGGGACAGGAACGTGGAAGCCACGCTCAGAGACGCCATTGAAAACCGTGAAGTGGTGGATTACTCCGCCTTTCAGGATAACCCCGTTTTTGCGGAGGCCCTGGACAAGTCGATCCAGGTGGCTCTGGAGAAAAACGAGGCTGCCCGTGAAATCCTGTGGCTCCTTCCCCAGACGGAATACCGTGAGGCCCTGGCGGAAATGACCTTCTACATGGACGAGTTGCTCAACGACTGCCGTATCTCCTGAGCTTCATTCACATCCTTAAAAAAGGGAGGACGGTTTCCGGAAATGGACTTCGGCAACTTGTCTGGAATCCAGAACGCTGTTCACGAAGGCAGGCTCCGTGGCATTTTTTTAAACCGGGACCGTTTCCCAGGGCTCCTTCCTCATGAAACGGTCCCTCTATCCGGGCCTGCGTGCCTCCCTGCTTCACTGGACGGAAAATCCGTTTCCATGGGCTGGCTTTTTTAGAGCGGGAGACCGATGAAGATGCCTTGCAGGTCAGCAGGCGCAGCCTCTCCGGCGGCCTGGCGAAGCTTGTGCGGGCAGGATGGTGATGATTTGGTTCTGCAGCAACTGCACTTTGGAGGCGCGCTGTGCTGTGATGTTATTGGTTTGCTGGAGGGGATAACACCCTTGATTGCTGTTACCGAGCTCATCTATATCAAATAACCGGTTTTCTCCCCAGTGCTTGGCGAGCAGTTTGGAGTTATCCGTTGTTGCATATCCGGCAATAACGCACCAATGTGCATGCGGAAGGTCCGTCCACTGGACGCCAGTCCGGGGGAAACCGTGTTTTTCGTTTTGCTTATCATTGATAACTTGAAAAGGAACGAGGGCATACCCTCCCTGATCAATGGTGTCCCGGATGGTTTGTTCATGAAATAACTGGCAGGCGGCGGAGCAGCTTCCGTTGGCTCTCGCATGGATGAAACGGGCAAAATCGTGGGGATGGAAAACTTCCCCTACCTCGCTTAAACAGCCCTCTGCACGATTGGTGAGGGGATATTGAACGGCCAATTTTAAAAGCTCCATATTCGTCCATGCGGCATCAGGATTGAAGCAATTGAGGACATAGGAGGCTGCGTAAAAGCCGCAGGAGGGGTGGGACGTCTGCCGGTCCATCTCCTCCCGATAGGTATTGGGAACGGTACACATGACGTAGCCTGCGTAATGGGCTGAGGAGAAGGCGAGTATATTTTGGTTCCGTGTCATCTTGATTACCGGGGTTCATGGAGCCGGTGAATGAAGATATACGGCTGGAGGAAAATTCCGGAAAGGCTGGCTTGGCGGGAGGAGGCATCCGGTTTTTAAAAGGCGCCTAAACCATGTTGAAAAAGGGCGCCGTATTCAGGATTCGGGGTGTAGCGTTGGCTCGTTTGGAACTATACGGATGGGAACAGGTAGATAGCAAATGGAGAGGGGCAACGCGTTTTTTGGCGGCGGCAGGGAGCATCCGGAATGGTTTTATCTTTTTCCTCAGGCGTCAGCCGGGCCTGCGAGCATGCGCGGAGGCGGGACGGCTTGCAGACAGCCAGCTTCCATGCTAAAAGGCAGGGAAGGAAAGTAGAATAATTCGGCGGGTATGGAAGGAAAGTTTTCTCCTGCGTTCTGCTTCCCGGAAAACGGTGATTCCGGAACATTGAAGCAAACACGGAGCGGCAACTCCCATCAACATGATATGACTGAAAACGAGACCTTTGAGAAAGTGGATTTCCATGAAATGGAGCTGGATGATGAATACTATGATTGCGTATTCGTCGCGTGTGATTTTTCAAAGCTGGTCATCCGGAATACCGATTTTGAGAAGTGCGAGTTCAGGGCGTGCAATTTCACGCTGGCCAGCTTCAAGGGAGCCCTCCGGGATGTTGCCTTTGCCGACTGCAAGATGACTGGCGCAGACTTTACGGACATCGACAGGTTTTCGGACGGCCTGGTCTTTGAAAACTCGCATCTTGATTATGCCAGCTTTGTAGAAGCCAGGTTGCGGAAAACCGTTTTTCGCGGCTGCAAGATGTATGAGGGGTACTTCAATGACGCCGACATGGCGGAATCCGTTTTTGACCGCTGTGACCTGGAACGGGTTTCTTTCGTCGGAACCAATTTGGAGAAAGCCGATTTTTCAACCTCTTTCAACTTTTCGATCAATCCCGCCATGTGCAAGCTGAAAAAGGCGGTCTTTTCCCGGCATGGGCTGGAAGGGCTGCTCGCCCATCTGGACATTGACATCAGGGGATAGGAGCGCGGCCACGGTTTAACTGGAATACGGAATAGGCCGTTATAGCGGGTAAAACAAGAATGCGGGCATTCCCGTTTCAGGAATGCCCGCACCGTTTCAACGCAGGTTAGAATTTGGAATTCCGCTTCTTCACTTCCTCTACGAGTTTGGAAAGGGATTTTCCCTTTTTGCGCTTATCATGTTCCGAAGCGGAAAAGTATTCCGCTTCCCGCCGGAGCTTCAGATAGCTTTCATAAACCTCGCGGTCCAGCAGGCCGGTGTTCACTGCTTCCAGGACGGCGCATCCGGGCTCATGGATATGCCCGCAATTCTTGAAACGGCATGCCGCCGCGAAGTCGGAAATATCCAGCGCTTCTGCAAGGGAACCGGGCTGGCCGATCGCCAGGCCGAATTCCCGGACGCCCGGAGTGTCTATTAAAACGCCCGAACCGTCCATCAATACCATTTCCCGGCGGGTGGACGTGTGCCGTCCTTTGCCCGTGGAGGAGCTTATATGGGAGGTGGACAGGACCGGTTTTCCGCACAGCGCATTCACCAGGGAACTTTTCCCGACGCCTGAGGAACCGACAAACACCACTGTTTCCCCTTCCGGAATGGACTCCCGTAGCCGTAGAATCGACTGGGGTTCATGAATGCTTGTAAAAAATACAGGCATCCGGCGCTCCAGGTGTTTGACCTGTTCTTCAATGCCCTGCCTGTCAAACCCTAGATCGGCCTTGTTCAGCACCAGTACGGGTTTGATTCCCTCTTCCAATATCTGAACCATGAAACGCTCGGCTCTGCGGATATTGAAATTATCATCCAGGCTCTGGACAATGAATGCCTTGTCCACGTAAGAGGCGATGGCCTGCCTGTCGGAAACCGTTCCGCTTTTCTTGCGGTACAGGGTCCGTTCATGGGGCAGCACATCGACGATGATTCCTTTCGTTTCATCAAAGGGCTGGAAAATCACCCAGTCGCCCGTGCAGGGCAGTTCAAAGGCTGGTTTTTCATACATCATGTTTCCCCTTAATTCGCACTGGAACACTCCGTTCTCCGCCACGATCTCATAACACGTCCTGTGCACGATGGCGATGCGGCCATGGGGCAGGGCGCTGTACGTAGATTCCCGTTTGAGCCGGCTTAACTTCTCATTCCAGCCGTAAGCATTTAAATGAATCATTGTTCCATCTTTTTTGCGATGTAAAACACGTAGCCGTAGAATTCCTTGTACCTGCGGTATAATTCCTCTTCATGGCGCAGGGATGCGACTAATTCCGCGGCGGCTTCATTTCCCGGATATTGATGAAGGAACATTTCCTGCACGGGAACCTGCGGAGCGTAATAATGCTCCGTCCAGCAGCTTTCCGGCAGAATGAAGGAAGCGACAGGCACGTACCCGGCCCTCTGTATCTGGGCTATCTTATTGGGTATGGTGTCTATCTCCGGATACATGTCCATCCAGAAGCGGTGAATCTCTTCCGGACGTTCCGCGGTAAACCACGAGCTTTCGGAAATGGCCAGGTAGCCTCCCGGTTTCAGGAACTTGCGCCATTCGTTCAGCCCCCGTTCAAAGCCGATGTTGTAAATGGCCCCTTCCGACCAGATCAGGTCCAGTTCTTCTTCTGCAAAAGGGAGCTTGTCCATGGAACCGACGATGCCTTCTACCCTGTCCTGCAAGCCTGACTGCGTTGCCTGGCGGTTGAAGATGCGGATGAAATCCGGGAACAGGTCAAGCCCCGTAACGCTTCCCTGAACATGTGCGGCAAGCGTCCTGGTCTGTCCGCCCGTGCCGCAGCCGAGGTCGGCGATGCAGGATTGTCCGGTCAGATTGTCAATGAAGCCGAGGGCCTTGAGGGTAGCCTCCGGGCTGCCGGGGCCCTGCCGTTCCAGGCGCGAGAAATATTCGCAGATGAAATTGAAATCGAATTCGTGAATTGTTTTGTTTTTATTACTCATTAATTTAGTAAATGTTGTATGCCATGAGGGCACGGCACAGCGGCGCCGTCATCGTGGCAGATAGATTAACGTTGAAATTCCAATAATACGGAACTTCCTCCCGGAAGGGATCATCCGGGAGCAAACAAAAGGGGACAACCGCTACGGAAAGTACCGGTTGTTTACAAGGCCGAGGCCGATTTAAATGAAGTATTAAACATGAAGCAAAGATATATCGTCTTGTGCCGGACTGGAAATGCGCTGCCGATAAGATTGTTTCAGAAGCAACTTTTCCGGTGCGGCGGGGAACAGGGGTAAATCCCCGTTCGCCTCATATCTTCTCTGTAATTTGTATTTCCAATACTTTCCCGAAAGTATGCCCGCGTACAGGATGTGCGGGCCGTGCCGGAATTTCGCACGGTCCGGCTGTCTTTTTCAAGACATTATTATGTCTGCTGTTCTCCGGAGCCGGAAAAAACGTCATTCCCGCGCGTCGGGGATGCTTCCTCTACTCCGTCTTTCCGTACCTGCGCGCCCGGAAGGAATAGGCCACCGCCACCACGGCGGCGAGTATGGCGTACAGGATGAAGCGGTCCGTGGAGATGGCGTTGGCGGATTCTCCGTTGGACAGGAAAAAGGTGATGGCGGCCACCAGCATGTTGCCTGCAAAGATGGTGAGGTTCCAGAAGCTGGTGATGACGCTTTTCAAATGCAGCGGAGCCTGCGTGTAGGCGAATTCGAGGCCGGTGGTGCTGAGCAGGATCTCGGAAATGGTGAGTACGCAGTAGGGGATCAATTGCCACGCGATGGACATGGAGGCTCCTCCCTCCAGCCTGTATTGCAGGAAAGCGACAATCAGGAACGTCACGGAGCTCAGGGCCAGCCCCGTTCCAAGGCGCACCAGGGGCCGCGCCAGCGTCACCACCTTCGGATAGACGAATACGGTGATCAGTGGAATGAACACCATCACGAAAATGGGATTGGCCGCCTGGATTTGCGCCGGCCCGATGGACCAGTCTCCGCCGCCCGGGAGCGGGATGGAAAGGGGAATCATCCTGCTGCCCTGGGCCACCCAGGAGGAGGCCGTCTGTTCAAAGATGGACCAGAAGGGAATGATGAAGACAAAGATGGAGAGGATTTTCAGGATGTGCCGGGCGTCCTCCACGGCGGAAGCTCCGCAGCGTTGCTCCGCATTCTTCCAGCCCCCGTGGAACAGGACGATGAAGAGCACTTTCCAGAAGCCGGCGCGGCCGTTGTTGCGTTCAGGCGGCGTTCTGTGGTACTTCTTGCGGCCCAGCCAGAAGACGAAGGTGGCGATGCCCATGAAAATGCCCGGAACGGCAAACGCCCAACTGTACCCGTAATGCTGTTCCATGGCCGGAATGACCAGGAAGGAGAAGAAGGAGCCCAGGTTGATAGCCCAGTAAAAGGCATTGAAGGCCTTGGTCATCAACTGCGGGGATTTATTCGGAATCTGGTCCCCCATGAAGGCGGAGACGCAGGGCTTGATGCCTCCCGCGCCCAGCGCGATGATGAACAGGCCCGTCATCAGGATGTAACGGCGCGCTTCAATGGTATGGAAGAGGTCCGCCGTGGCCAGGACTCCGTGCCCTACGCAGTAAAGCAGGGAAATGTAAAGAATGGTCTTGTACCGGCCCCATACCTTGTCCGCCAGCCATGCGCCCGCCAGGGGAAGCAGGTAAACCATTCCCGCGAAGACGTGGAGGGTGGCGGTGGCCCAGTTTTCGCTCATCAGCAGGTGGCCCGTCATGTACAGCATGAGGATGGACTTCATGCCGTAGAAGCTGAAGCGTTCGCAGGCTTCCGTTCCGATGATGTACCTGGACTGGGCAGGGAGGGCGCTCATGGATGATGAGGGGGGAGGGGGTCAGGGATGGCGGAACAAGGGCAATAAAAATGATGGCCCCGGTGCGGGGGCCATCATAGGAAGGCATTTTGGCGGCATTCCGCCCCTGTGCGGCGGGACACGGGGGTAATGACGGCTGCCATGGAAAGGAAGGGTGTTAGCGTTCCTGGTTCAGGATGGGGGCGATCTCCACCTTGTACTGGGCGATGCACGCTTTCAGCCAGTCCAGCATGATCATGGATTTGGCCTGGGCGGTCAGGGCCGGGGCAATCTGCTGGGTGGCCTTGATCTGGAACTCCGGCGTATCCTCCAGTTCGCGCTTGACGAGCTGGGTCAGCAGGATGCCGTCCCCCGTGTTGATGGGCTGGGCCATCCGGCCGGGGTTAATGACGGAAACCGCCTGGAATACTTCTTCAGGGACCGGGAGTTCCTTGGGCGGAGCCAGGCGGGAATTCATGGCGCGGTCCAGAAGGGCCTGGAGTTCTTCCTGGCTTCTGGCGTTTTGGAGGTTGACGCTGCTCAGGAGGGCGTTCGGATTGATGAAGGGACCGTAGGCGGCGGTCTTGGCTCCGGCCTTCCCGGCGATGGCGTTGAACTGTTCCACGGGCTTTTCAGCCTTCTGCAATTCCGTGTTGAGTTCGGCGGCGGCTTTGTTCATGGATTCCACGGTCATGCTTTCCAGCAGGTCAGCGCGGGCGCTGTTGCGGGCGGTTTCATAAGGCAGCGCCTTTACCGGGGTAACGCCTTCCAGGCGGACCAGGACGACCTGTCCGTTTTCCAGCACCTGCATGGTGCTGATCTGTTCGGCTCCGGTCTTGGCGCGCGCTTCTTCAATGGCCTTGGCGTCCGCATCCGCATTCAGGGCGGGGGCTCCCGTCAGGGAGAAGGCCACGTCCAGCAGGGTGGCGCTGCGTCCGTCGGAGGCGGACTGGTTGATCGGCTGGTTGATTTCCTGGGGCGCATTCTTGCGCGTCACGGCCGTGTAGGACTTCTTCTCCATCTTGCAGACGTCGGGAGTCTTGGCCAGGGCTTCACTGATGGCCTGGTCCATGTTCCTGCCGTTGGTGGCGTTCAGCGGTTCCCAGATGTCATTTTCCACCAGGTTCATGGTTTCCATGGTGGCGTTGGAAATATCGCCGGGCTTGGGAGCCTGGGCATCGCCCGCGGGGGTGAAGGTGTACACGGTGAAGAAGCGGGCTTCCTCGTTCTTGTAATTTTCCTTGTGCTTGTCCCAGAAGGTTTTGATTTCCTCTTCTCCCGGGTCCGTCTTGGGACGGAAGGCGCTCTTTTCCAGGAAGGCGGTGTTGACCGTGATCTGCTGGCTGTTGGACTCCGCCACGGCTTCGGCAAAGCCGGATTCCACGGAAATGCCGCCGGTCAGCACATCCTTGATGCGCACCAGGCTGATGGTGTCTTCCATCAGGCCGCGCAGCAGTTCCTCCTGAAGCTTCTTGCCCATGTTGCCGCGCATGGAAATGAAATTGTCGTACTTCCGGGGGTCGAAGACGCCCTTCTCATCCTGGAATTCGGGAATGTTGCAGATGGCGTCGTCAATCTCCGTAGTATTGGGCGTCAGGCCCAGCCGGCTCGCCTCCCTGCGGATGATGCCGCGGTAGGCCAGGAAAGCGGCGTTGGGATTATTCGTTTTCAGCAGGTGGCAGAGTTCCCGCAGGCTTTCTTCCGAGCTGAAATTGTCCTGGAGCAGCGGGCCGAAGGTGGAAGGGAAGGAGAAAGCCACGGACAGGCCGGTTCTGCCCATGCTGTTGTAATCCTTTTCTCCGTAAGACTTGCCGTCCACGGAAACGAAGGTTTGCTTGAACATGCCGGTCAGGGAGCCGCCGCTTACGTCCCCGCCGATGAACATGAGGCCCACAAACACCAGGGCCATGGCTGCCATGATGACGATTGTATGTTTACGTAAGTAATCTAACATGGAATGTTAAGTTGAAGATGCGCGTGTGGCCGGTCCCGGACTGACGGCAGCCTGGACAGCCCGGACCTTTTACACCTTTTCCCGCCGCTAGGCAAGAACGAAGCTTTCCGCTTCCGGCGGCTTTTCCAAAACATTGCGGCATGCGCTTTCCTGTCATGAAGGGCGTTTCCGGTCACGGCAGAACAGTTTTTGACCTCGACGGTGATGCAAATACCCCTTATGTTGCTCCTGCGCGGAAGGTTCCGGATGCCGCAGGGCGGTCCGGCCTCGTGGGGCCTGTTCCCTCCCGCGCATGTCCGTAGCCGGATGTTCCTTTAATCGCAAGGATTTATGCTGAACCAGGTAGTAGAACTCAAAAGAGAAGTGACGGCGGTCCAGATCCCCAGCGGGGATGTGCTCACGCTGCCGGAGGGGGAACGCGTGTATATCACCCAGATACTGGGCGGCTCCTATACCGTGGCTACGGACCATGGCCTGGCCCGCATCTCCAGGGAAAATGCGGACGCCCTGGGAGCGGAAGCGGCGGAAGCCTCCCCGGAGGCGGCTGAACTGGATGAAAACGCCACGCTTGAAGAACGGGTATGGGATACGCTGAAATGCGTGTACGATCCGGAAATCCCCGTGGACATCGTCAACCTGGGCCTGATTTACGACGTGACCGTCATCGAGCTGGAAAACGGCCTGCATCACGTGGCGGTCAAAATGACTCTTACGGCGCCCGGCTGCGGCATGGGACCCCATCTGGTGATGGAGGCCAAGGACCGCATTGAAGCGCTGGAAGGCGTGGAGGCCGCGGATGTGGAAATGGTGTGGGACCCCCCCTGGAACCAGGACATGGTCAGTGAGGAAGGCAGGATGAAACTCGGATTGATCTGACTCCATGCCGGTGACATTGAAATTATCCGACGACGAGGCGCGCGATCTGGCGGAAATGCTTTCCACCGCCGCCACGGTGGCCGCCTCCAACCAGCAGGATGGGGCGGAAGGACGCCTGGTGGCGTGGGGAAAGCTGGTCTCCCGGCTGATGGAGGAACTATCCGCCACGCCCAAACTGAAGGGCCGCATTGCCTACGCGGACGATCTGGGCGGTTACGCCTTCACCCGGGAATATGAGGAAAACGCCTTTTTCCAGGACTGCCTGGACGAGTACCGGGACAACATTTTCTGGGCGGACCTGGTGACGCGCATGGCGGACAAGGCCATCAGCGAACACCTGGGGCCGGAGTACTTTGAAAGCATGCCGGAGGAGGAACGCCGCCGGACGGCGGAAGCCCTGGAAAAATCCCTGTGGCAGGAATGCGCCAGGTACGGCATTGACCGGCTGGGTTTCATCCTTCCCCCGTCGGACGGTTAAAAGGGAAAATTGTTCAAGGAATATCCGTGAACCGGATACTGCCTGAATGGCGGACGGCCCGGACTGCATGCGTGGATGCGCTGGGGATGGCTGGCGCGTGCGTCGTGCGTTTGCGTGGCTATTGAGCAGATGGACGGCGTATTTATCCTGTTCCAGGTTTTTGGCTGGCACGCGTTGCGGAAGCGCCGCAAGCCCTGCGTCAGCTGAAATGAAAAACGTCCGGCAGGGGGTACTGGTTTTCAGGATAAAAAGTCCGCTGGCGCTCAGTTTTACCTTGAGGGCCGCGGGGGGCTGCGGCAATCCCCGGATGGGCAGGACAAATCCGGGCAGTTTCCGCGGACCGGGAATTGTTCATGCGCCGGGCCGGAGCCTTATTCCTCCGGGTCCTCCGGCATGGGAGGGGTGGGGCTGCCCAGGTGTTCCGTCTCCTTGGGAGTGGAGAGCACCTTGTAATACGCCCATGCGGCGGCGGTCAATACGCCGCCGATGGAAACGATCATGGTTAGCCAGCCGGTAAGGGACATGATTATTTGATGTTCTCCTGAACGAGCCTGGTGACGACTTCATCAGGCTGGACAGGATTGGCATCCTGGGGCAGGGGACGGTTCTGGAACAGTTTGAAATCCGTCATTTTTGTTTCTCCGCCCGTCTGGAGCAGAACGGAACCGTTGGGCTGGATGTCTGCCATGACGTTGGTGGAGGGGGTGGGATCGCCGGTGAACGTCACGCTGGTGTTGGGGTGCCATTTGCCGTCCTTGTATGCGAAGCTGGGGCCGAAGAAGGCGCCGCGGGCTTTCTTGGCGGATTCAAAGTTGCGCATGAAGTCTTCCACGAATCCGACGGAGAAGGAAAGTTCCTTTTCCGAGGAATGCGTTTTCCATTTGGAAATGAGGTCCCAGGACTTGTCCTTGTTGTTGAAGTAGTAGCCGCTGATTTCCTTGAATTTCCCCATCTTTTTGACGCAGACGAGGAAACGCATGTTTTCCCCGACGGTCCAGGGATAGTCCACGAAGCTCTGGCCGCCCGTTCCTTCGCCGCCGAAGCGGCCGGAGCGCGCGTTTTCACCCAGCTTTACCAGTTTGGTGCGCTCTTCTTCCGGCACGCTGTTGGGGTTGTCCCCATGGGCCACCGGGTCCCAGATGGAAAAGATGATGACTTTTTTACCGTTGGACTGTTCCTGAAAGCCGATGTAGCCGTCGTCAAAATTCATGGCGCAGAAGTAGGTGCCCGGAACGGATGTCTTGGCTTTCACTTCATTGTACAGGGCGCTCGCCTGGGCCGGGTGGCCCTGCTGCATGACATGGACGGAACGGCACTGGCGTTTTGCCAGCAGTTCCGGGTCTTCCTGGGCATGCAGGAGAGTGGTTCCGGAGAACAGGGCGGCGCAAACGACGGCTGTGGCGGAGAAAAGACGCATGGTTTTGAATGATTGATTGATGGTTGGCCGCTCTCCGTCCGGAGGGATGGAGGCTAGCAAATAATTAGTACGGGCTAATTACGTTTGCCCTGTGGGAAATCTCGCATGGAAACTGCACTTTTTTCAAGATTTTTTCGGCATGAGCATTCCGGAGAAATTCATGAAACTGGGGGAGAACCGCAAGCCTTTACGGCAACCGGAATTGCATATCCGGAAGGACGCCCCCATGATGTGGTCTTCCATTTGTTTGCTTTCGTTCAATGCGGCTGATTGATTCCTTTAACTGCCGCAAAGGCCCGCGGCGCTTCCGGAATGAAGAAGGCCGTCCCGCGCGGATGCGGGAACGGCCTTCGGGATGATGAACGGGAAGTGTCGTTCTACCGGATGGGGTTCAGGAAGAGGGGCATCAGGCCTCCCAGCACGATGAAGATGGAGAAGGCCGCCAGCATCACTCCGGAAATGACGGGAACCTGTACGGGGTCCGCGTCTTCTGCGGGCTTGTCCCAGTACATGGAGCGGATGACCTTGAAGTAGTAATAGAAGCCGGAGGCCGCGCAGATGATCATGACGGGGAGCATCCAGCTCAGGTACAGGCCCGTGTTGATGACGTGCACGAAGGAGATCATTTTGGCGAAGAAGCCGGCCGTCAGAGGCACGCCCGCCAGGGAGGCGAACATGATGGTGATGGCCAGGGCCAGCCGGGGATTGGTCTTGCCCAGGCCGCGGAAGGCGGAGATTTCCTCGCTCCCGCGCTGGATGCGGATCATGGCGAGGGCGAAGAAGGCGCCGAAGGTCATGACCAGGTACACGGCCAGGTAGAACGGGGCGTTCGGGGCAAGCCGCCCATCCACGGTGCCGATGAAGAGGGGAAGGATGAAGCCGGCCTGCGCGATGGAGGAATAACCCATCATGCGCTTCAGGTTGGTCTGCGGAATGGCGCCCAGGTTGCCCACCAGCAGCGTAGCCGCAGCCATCAGGGCCACGACGAATTCAACGGGGGGCAATGCGGCGAAGGGAGCCAGAATGATGTTGAGCAGGGCGAAGCCGGCCACCTTGGAGGCTACGGAAAGGAAAGCCGTCACCGGAGTGGGTGCGCCCTGGTATACGTCCGGAATCCACAATTGCATGGGAACCGCGCCGATTTTGAAGGCCGTGCCGAGCAGCAGCATGGCGAGGGCCAGGTACATGGCGGGGGCCGTCTGGCCCGCCAGCGCGTGGCTGACGATGGCTCCGTCATAGATGAAGGTTCCCGTGACGCCGAAGTACCAGGCCAGGCCGAAGACGAGGAAGCCCGTGCTGACGGCGCCCAGAATCAGGTACTTGATGCCCGCTTCCGTGGAGCCCAGGTTCCGGCGGAAGTAGCCCACCATGATGAAGGAGCTCAGGGTAAGCACTTCTAGGGAGACGAACAGTTCCACCAGGTTGGAGGCTTTGCACAGGGAGGTGATGCCCACGCAGGCCAGCAGGGGAAGGATGTAGAATTCCCCCGTGCCGTCCTGGGACTTGGAGTCGTTGGAAGAGAGGTTGATGACGGCCCGGAAGTCCACGGACAGCAGCAGGGTGACTGCCGTGGCGACAAGCGCCAGGATGATGTAGACGTTGTCATAGAGTCCCCCCATGTAGAAGGGGAGCATCGCCAGGGCACCCGCCGCGCCAATCAGCCCGAAGACGAATTTGGGCGTCTTTTTGCAGAAGGTCTCGGCCAGGGGCATAAGCATCGCCAGGCCGGCCAGGATGAATTCCGGAATATACGCTTGCATGGGTAAAAGAAGATCGGGTTAAACTTGGATTGTATTCGGAAGGGGAATCAGGAGAAGAACTGGAGCACCAGCGTGGGGAAGAAGCCGAAGACCGCCAGGGTGATCGTCAGGAAGTAGTTGGCCGCCCGTTCGGAAGGCAGCAGTTCCGTGGCGTAGGCTGCGGCCTTGGAGAGGTCCCCCTGGAAGATGTTGCGGTAGGCCCTCAGCATGTACACCGCGCCGATGACCAGGCCCCAGAGGCACAGAATGGTGGCGATCTGGACAGGGCCAAAGCTGTCGTTAAATCCGGCGAAGCCGGAGAAGAAGACCATGAATTCCCCCGGGAAGTTGGCGAGGCCGGGGAGGCCGATGGAGGCCATGCCCGCCAGGCCGAAGACGAAGGCCATGCGCGGCAGTCTGGTGCTCAGGCCGCCCAGGGAGTTGATTTCCAGCGTGCCGGTCTGCTTTTCAATCTGTCCGCAGAGCAGGAAGAGCAGGGCGATGGTCAGGCCGTGGGCCAGCATCAGCAGGGCGGCCCCTTTCAGCGCCCAGGGGTTGGCTTCCGCGGAACCGGAGGCCACCAGGGCGGCGAAGGCCAGGAAGATGTAGCCCATGTGCATCACGGAGGAGTTGCCCAGGAGCAGATCCAGCCTCTTCTGGTTGACGGTTACGTAGCCTACCCAGATGACGTTGCAGACGAGCAGGACAAGGAGGATGTTCGTCCAGGGGAGGAAGCCAGTTTCCATCAGCGGCTGGAACATGAAGAGTCCGTACAGGCCGAACTTCTTGAGCACGCCCGCATGCATCATCGCCACCGGAGCGGGGGCGGAGGCATACGCGGGGGCTGCCCAGGAGTGGAAGGGGAAGAGGGAAATCAGCGTGCCGAACCCGGCGATCAGCAGGGCGCCGATGAGTTCCGCGTGGGCGAGCTCACGGCCGCCGGCCATGAAGTCTTTCAATCCGGAGAAGGTGAAGCCCGCCTGCGTGCCGATCATCAGCAGGGCGGCCAGCAGCACCATGGAGGCAAGCCCCAGGTAAAGCGTGGCTCGCCAGGCCGTGGTGCGGCGGTCGCCGCGTCCGTACAGGCCGATCATCACGAAGGTGGGGATGAGGGCCAGCTCATGGAAGGCGAAGAAGGAGATGATGTTGTCGGACAGGAAGGCCCCGGTGGCGCCCGCGGAAATCAGCAGGGCGGAGTTGTACCAGGAGGCTTCCCCTCCCTTGGGCGGGTTGGTTCCCAGCACGGTGGCGAAGGTCACCAGGATGGTCAGCAGCAGCATCACTTTGGCCAGGGCCGGGGCCAAGGTGAGCTGGAGGTCCATCCCTTCAAAGCGGGACCAGCAGGAGGAGCAGCCGTCAAAGCTAACCAGGGCCCAGATGCCGAGGGCCAGCGTCAGCGCGGCGCTGAGCAGGGCTGTCGGGCGTGCGGGCGCCTTGCACAGACCGATGAGGGCCGTGGCAATCAGAGGAATGAGAACAAGCCAGATAAGCATGGTGTGTGATTGGTTGGTAGGTTAGCAGGAATAGAAGACGGTGAAGTAGATGACCAGGAGCAGGCCGATGCCGAAGAGGGCCGTGTAGGCGGCCATGCTGCCGGACTGGAGGCGGCGCAGCAGGGACCCGACGGCGGCGGTCAGCCGCGCCAGGCCGCCCACGATGAGGCCGGAGATGATGAACTGGTCCATGAAGTCGATGATGGCGGCCAGGGAGCCCTGGATGCCCCTGACCAGCACCTTGTCATAGAACCAGTCAATGTAGAGGCGGTTGGCGAGGGCGCGGGAGACGGCATTGCCGGAGAGCTTGTCGGAGGCCGGGGAGCCCGCATAGAAGACGGCCGCCAGCAGGATGCCGAGCACCAGCGCGCCCATGGAGACGTAGAAGGGCATGCCGATATGGAAGCTTTCGGAAACGAACCCGTTGAAGGGCACCAGCCTGTCAGCCATGAAGCCGTAGCCGGAGATGAGGGCCAGCACGGCCAGAATCAGCAGGGGAACCAGCATGAGGCCGCCCACTTCCGTGGCGTGTTCCGAGCTGTGGCTGCGGCTCTTGCCGAAGAAGACCACGAAGATCACGCGCATCATGTAGAAGGTGGTCAGCAGGGCCACGCCCGCGCCGATCCAGAAGAAGACCGGGTTTTTGTGCAGGGCGGCTTCCAGAATGGCTTCCTTGGAGAAGAAGCCGGACGTGAACGGAATGGCGACCAGCGCCATGGTCGCGATGATGAAGGTAAGGGAGGTCAGCTTCATGCGCTTCATGATGCCGCCCATTTTCCAGATGTCCTGTTCATGGTGGCAGGCGAAGATGATGGCGCCCGCGCCCAGGAAGAGCAGGGCCTTGAACCAGGCATGGGTGAAGAGGTGGAACATGGCCGCTTCCCCGGCCAGCAGGCCCAGGGCCATGACCATGTAGCCCAGCTGGGAGAGGGTGGAGTAGGCCAGCACGCGCTTGATGTCATTCTGCTGGGTGGCCATGAAGGCGGCGATGACGGCCGTGACGGCGCCGATGACGGCAATGACGTTGCAGGCTAGGGCGGGGAAGGCTTCCACGCCGATGGAGTACTGGACGCGCACCATCATGTACACCCCGGCGGCCACCATGGTGGCCGCATGGATCAGGGCGGAGACGGGGGTGGGGCCTTCCATGGCGTCCGGAAGCCACACGTGCAGCGGGAACTGGGCGGATTTGCCCACCGCCCCGCAGAAGAGGCACAGCACCGTGATGTTCAGCAGGGTTTCACTGAGGCCCGCGGGCATTTCCATCAGGCTGAAGTCCAGCGTGTTGGTCAGCGCCCAGAGGGTCAGGATGCCGATCAGGAAGCCGAAGTCCCCCACGCGGTTGCAGATGAAGGCCTTTTTGGCAGCGTTTGCGGCGGCGTCCCTGGTGTACCAGTGGCCGATGAGCAGGTAGGAGGAAAGGCCCACCAGCTCCCAGAAGATGAAGGTCATGGCGATGTTGTTCGCCAGGACGATGCCCGTCATGGAGAACATGAAGAGGCTCAGGCTTGCGAAGTAGCGCGTTTTCGCCTTGTCGTCCGCCATGTAGCTCAGGGAGAAGATGTGGACCAGCAGGCCGATGCCCGTGACCACCAGCATCATGCGGGTGGAAAGGGGGTCCAGCACAAAGCCCAGGTCAACGGAAAAGACGTCGGAGATCGGAAGCCAGGAGAAGGAGTCCGAGCCGGTCTGGTCCAGCAGGCCCAGGGAAAGAACGAAGGTCGCCAGGCAGGAGAAGGTGGAGGTGAGGGCCGCGACGTTCGGACGCCGGGTCAGCAGGAACCAGTTGAAGGCGGCTACGACCAGCGGCAGGAAGAGCAGGAGCCAGGTGTATTGAATATCAATATTAAACATGTTCTTGAAGTGGTATGTTGCTCTTAGTCTTTCAGCGTGTTGAGGTCCTGCGTGCTGGCCGTGCGCCTGGCCCGGTACAGGGAGACGATGAGGGCCAGCCCGATGGCTACTTCCGCCGCGGCGATGGTCAGGATGAAGATGGAGAGGGCCTGTCCGTCGTAATTGGGCAGCCCCATGGTGCCCTGGGCGCGTGAAAACGCCACCAGTGACAGGTTGGCCGCGCTGAGCATCATTTCCAGGCACATGAAGATGACGATGATGTCACGCCGGACAATCACCCCCATCAGGCCGATGGCGAACAGGACGCCGGAGAGGATCAGGTAATGCGTAAGAGGTATCATGATGATGGCTGTGGTAAGGGGTTCGGGTTATTTGCCGAAGGGGCGGCGGCTCAGCACGACGACGCCGATGGAGGCCACCAGCAGGGCCAGCCCGGCGATGACCAGGCTCCGGTTGTATTTGTCAAACAGGGTGCGGCCCAGCAGGGCGGTATCCGGGAATTCCCCGTTGTCTATTTCCGCGCGGATGGTGGTGCCTTCCGGATAGAGGTGTGCGGAACATTGGGGGGAGAGGGGAGGGAGGGTGATGGACGGTGCTATGCCGCAGGTGGAATGGAGCAATTGGTCAAGAGATGTCTTGGTGATGGCATAGTCCGATCCTCGTGTGCATCCGCCGGAAGCAACGCAGGGTTTCTGCGCGCATTCCCCGGAAAGGTTGTTGGTTTCCGTTTTCCCGGAATTGGCGCTGTCCTGGCCGATCTTCAGATCGTTCCACGCCTGTTCCGCGGTGGCCATCGGGCAGCGGTGCGTTTCCTTCGCGCCGGGCAGGGAGTAGATGATGCCGATGAGCTGGCCGAGGAAGAGGCCGGCGATGATGACGCCGATGGCGACGGAGACGGGCCGCCGGAAGGGGGAGGTTTCCCGCTTCACGTTCAGCAGCATGATGATGAACGCGAAGAGCACCATGATGGCTCCGGCGTATACCAGAATCTGGAGAATGCCCAGGAAGTGGGCGCCCAGCCCGATCATGACGGCGGCCGTGGCTCCGAAGGAGAGGGCCATCATCATGGCGGAGGAAACGGGGTTGCGCATGAAGACGACCATCAGGGACAGGATCACGGCCAGGGCCCCGAAGACGTAAAAGAGTATGTCACTGGCAAAAATGTTCATAACGTACGGAAATTGGAGTGAATGTTTCGGGGTGATTTATTTGTATTGGTTCCACTTGTTGACCAGTCCCTTGCGGGTGCCCCCCATTTCGTAGAGCTTGGCCTTGTTGTGGATGGCCTGGGCCTTGTCCGTGGGGGTGAACAGGTAGTCCTGGCTCATGAAGATGGCCTGTTCCGGGCAGGCTTCCTCGCACATGCCGCAGTAGATGCAGCGGAGCATGTCGATCTGGAATTCCCTGGGCGCTTTTTCCACCTTGCCCCAGGGGCCTTCCTTGATGGCGCCGGGGGTGATGGTGATGGCGCGGGCAGGGCAGATGAATTCGCAGAGCTGGCAGGACACGCAGCGTTCGCGGCCGTCTTCCCCCTTCACCAGGACGGGAGCCCCGCGGTAGTATTCCGGCAGGTGCTTGTCCCACCGGAATTCCGGGTACTGCATCGTGACGCCTATGCCGGAGCCGGCCAGTTCCTTCTTGTTGCGGGATTTGCCCAGCAGAGCCAGAACGAGGTGCTTGATGGTGATCCAGAGACCGCCAAGGATGGATTGCAAGTAGAACCGCTCTCCGAGGGAAATCTTCGGGCGCTTGATCGTTTTGAAGGCCATAATAGTGATGTTGTCGGGATGAAGAAGGTTGATTACTTGACGAAGTACAGGATGGCGGCCGTGATGAAGATGTTGATGACGGCCAGTTCAAAGAAGACCATCCAGCCGAGCTTCATCACCTGGTCGTAACGGAAGCGGGGGAGCGTCCAGCGCACCCAGACGAAGAAGAAGACGAAGAAGAGGAGCTTGAGCACGTACGCGATGAGCTGGCAGATGACCGCCACCCAGTTGGCTACGTGTTCGTTGAGCCACCCGTCCAGGCCGAAGCCGATGGACCAGCCGCCCAGGAACAGCGTGATGACCAGGGAGGAGCCTACCACCATGGCGGCGTATTCACCCATGAAGAACTGCGCGAATTTCATGGAGGAGTATTCCGTGTGGTAGCCGCCCACGAGGTCCGTTTCACATTCGGACATGTCAAAGGGCGTGCGGTTGGCTTCCGCGAAGATGGAGGTCAGGAAGATGATGAAGCTGATGGCGATGGGAACCAGCAGGATCCAGCGCTGCCAGCTCAGGCCCTCGCCCCACACGGGAAGCAGCAGCCATCCGTTGGCGGCCTGGTATTCCACGATGTTGGAGAGGTCCAGCGTGCTGTAAATCATCAGCACGGGGATGATGGACAGGCCCATGCTGATTTCGTAGGAGATCATCTGGGCGGAGGAACGCACGCCGCCCAGGAAGGGGAATTTGGAGTTGGAGGACCATCCGGCCAGCACCAGGCCGTATACGGAGAGGGAGGAGATGGCGAACATCCACAGGGGCCCTACGCTGAGGTTGGCCACCGCCATGTTTACGTTGCCGTAGGAGGTGTGAAGGTCTCCGGCAAAGGGGACCACGGCCGCCGTCATCAGCGGGGGGGCCAGCACCAGGATGGGGGCGATCCAGAAGTACACGCGGCGCACGAAGGGAGGCGTGAAGTCCTGCTTGAGGAACAGCTTGCCGCCGTCCACCATGGGCTGCACGAGGCCGAAGATCGGAATGTCGCGGTCCAGGCGGAAGAAGCGGCACAGGTTGGCGATTTTGCCGTCGTGGGGAAGGCCGAAGTAGTCCAGCGTCTTTTTAAACGGCAGGTCTGACTTCGCCCCGAAGCGGCGGAAGATGCTCAGCGGGATGCCGGCGCGGTTGGGCCCCACGCGGTCCTGAATCCAGGCGGCCACCCGGCGTTCAATGTACACGCAGACCGGAATGAACAGGATGGTGATGGCGAAGCAGATGACGATTTTGATCAGCAGGGTGATGACGTAGAACCACACAGGGTTGCTGAGCACTTCGTCGCAAAAGGTTAGAATCGAATCAATCATGGCGGATTAACAGGTTGTGTGCGTGTGAAGTGTGATTAGCGGCCCTGGCTTTTTTCATGTTCCACCACGGGAATGGTGACGCCGGTTTCCAGAATGGGCTGGCCCCCGTCTCCTATGGAGCCCCAGGTGACGCCGTTAAGGGCGCCGTATTCCGTGCTCATGACGGTGAGGATGTCCAGGGCGGAGTTGAAGTCTTTCAGCGCGGGGTTGCCGCCCAGCAGAAGGGTGATGTCCCGGAGAATCTGCCAGTCATCCCTGGCGTAGCCCACGGGCTGGATGGCGCGGTTCAGGCGCTGGATGCGGCCCGTGACGTTGATCATCGTTCCGAATTTTTCAGCATACGTGACGCCTGGCAGAACCAGGTCCGCGTGGCGCGCCGTTTCATTCACGCTGTGGGCGGTCATGAACAGGTAATCCAGCTTTTTCAGGTCTTCCGCCGTGAAGCCGGCTTCCGGGGCGGTGAGGTCTTCCCCCAGCGTGAGGATGCCCTTGATGGAGCCGTTGCGCACGCCGTCGCGGATGGCGGCCAGCCTGGAGCCGGGTTCAATGCCCAGCACCAGCTTGGCCCCGTTCGTGTTCGGGTTGCGGTCCGCGGCAATCAGCATGCCGTCGCTTTCTCCCATGCGGGGGACGATGTCCACCATGTCCGTGCCGATTTGCGCGGCCAGGTGGCGGACCATGTAAAGTTCTTCGTTGGTCATGCGCCCGGAGGCGATGATGGCGAGCTGGTGCGGGGAGACGCGCTTGACGGCTTCCGTGACGGAGGCCAGGGCGGGTTCCCAGGTGGACGGGCGGTGGGGCGCTCCCGCGTCCGTGCGTATGACGGGCTGGGGAATGCGCGTTTCCGCGTTGATGTATTTGTAATTCAGGCGGTGGGAGTCCGGCATCCAGCAGGAGTTCACGGCGTCGTTCGGGCGCGGGGTGATGCGGTACACCTTGTCTTCACGCGTCCAGAGGATGATGTTGGTGCCCGTGCCGCAGTCCACGTCAATGGTCTTGGTTTCCTTCAGGAACCAGACGCGCATCTTGAAGCGGAAGTCCTTGGAGGTAAGAGCGCCTACCGGGCAGAGGTCCACGGTGTTCAGGGAGTAGTTGCTGTCCAGCTCACGGCCCGGATAGACCGTGATGGCGTTGAAGGTGCCGCGCTGGGCCATCGTGAGAACTTCGTCATGCATGATGTCGCGCATGAAGCGCACGCAGCGGCCGCAGAGCACGCAGCGCTCCTGGTCCAGGTTCACGCGCGGGCCGATGCTCAGGTTCTTGCCCTTCTTGGTCTTCTTTTCCTCATAGCGGCCTTCCACTTGGCCGTAGTCGTTGGAGTATTCCTGGAGCTTGCATTCCCCGGCCTGGTCGCAGATGGGACAGTCCAGCGGGTGGCTGGTAAGCAGGAATTCCATCACGCCGCGGCGCGCCTCGCTGGCGAGGGGGCTGTCCGTACGGATGCCCATGTTTTCCGCCACCGTGTTCGCGCAGGAGATGATGGGGCGCGGCATCCACTGGATGCGCTGGTAGCCGTTTTCATCATAGGAGGGAGTCTGGCCCGGAGCCAGCCGGGGCGGCATCCCCTGTTCCACCATGCACATGCGGCAGGAGCCGACGACGGCCAACTTGGGGTGGTAGCAGAAGCACGGGATGGGAACGCCTACGGAACGGCAGGCGTCTGCAATCCGCGTGCCGCGCGGGAACCGGTGCCACGTTCCGTTGATCTGGACGTTCACCTTGCCTTCCTCGGCGGCAATGTCTTTGGGGAGTTTGGAAGCTTCTTCACTCATGATGACGGATGGGAGGGAAATGGTATTGAAAAGTGGTGTTGCGTTCTGCTGTTAGCGGGTGAGGAAACGGGTTTGTTCCCGGCCTTCCCTGGTATGGGGCAGGCAGGCGTTGAAAGGGTCCGTCAGGGCCACGAATTCCTCCTTGAACTTGGAGACCATGGCCTGGGTGGGCCATGAGGCGGCTTCACCGAAGGCGCAGACCGTTTTCCCTTCAATCTGGTTGGCCACTTCAATCAGCAGGTCCACGTCGGACGGAGCGGCCTTGCCTTCCAGAATGCGGGTGCTGAGCTTCATCATCCACGGGCAGCCTTCCCGGCAGGGGGTGCACTGGCCGCAGGATTCATGCGCGTAAAAGCGGTTGATGTTGTTCATGGCCCAGGGCATGGAGCGGGAGTCGTCCATGACGATGACCGCGCCGGAGCCGGACATGGAGCCGTGCTGGGAGATGCTGTCCAGGTCCAGCGGAATGTCGAAGAAGGAGATTTTGCCCATGGTGCCGTCCGGGTTCTGCACCTTGTATTCCACGTCCGTGCGCATGACCTTGGAGGAGGAGCCGCCGGGAATGACGGCCTTGAACTCGCGGCCGTCCCGCGGGCCTCCGCAGACGTCATACAGCAGTTCGCCGAAGGTCATGGAGCCGGAAACGATTTCATAGAACCCCGGGCGTTTCACGTCGCCGGAAACGCCGATGATGCGGGTACCGGGGGAGCGCCGGGCACCTTCCTGGCTGTAGGCTTCTCCGCCCATGGCGATGACGTGCTTCACCTGGCAGAGGGATTCCACGTTGTTCACGATGGTGGGGCAGCCGTACAGGCCGATGGCGGCCGGGAAGAAGGGAGGCTTGATGCGCGGGTAGGGGCGCTGGCCTTCCAGGGAGTTGAGCAGGGCCGTTTCCTCACCGCAGATGTAGGCGCCCGCGCCGCGGTGCACGTGGATTTCCAGATCGTAGCCGGAACCCTGGATGTTGCTGCCCAGGAAGCCGCGTTCGCGCGCTTCCTGAAGGGCCTTGAGCATGATTTCCGCGGCCATGGGGAATTCCTCCCGCATGTAGATGTAAGCCAGGTGCGCGCCTACCGCGTAGCTGGAGATGACCATCCCTTCAATGAGCTGGTGGGGGTCCTGGTGGACGATGTAGCGGTCCTTGAAGGTGCCGGGTTCGGATTCGTCGCAGTTGCAGACCAGGTAAACGGGCTTCGTGTTGTTCGGCGGAATGAAGGTCCACTTCACGCCTGTGGGGAAACCCGCGCCGCCGCGGCCGCGCAGTCCGGATTTTTTCACCTCGTCAATGACGGCCTTCGGCTCCATGCCGAGCGCCTTTTTCAGTTCCTCATAGCCGCCGTCGGCCAGATAGCAGTCAATGGAAGTGTTCCATCCTTCGCGGTTGACGTTTTTCAGGATGCGGCGCGTTTCCCTGGGGTGGGGTTCTTTACCGGGAAGATAGGTGATGCTCATGGCGAAAATCTGGTGCGGGGTGGAAAGGGTTAGGCGTTCTGGTGCTTGGCGATCACTTCCTCCAGCAGTTCCGGAGTGACTTTTTCATACAGAAGGTCGTTGACCATCATGTTGGGGCCGAATCCGCAGTTGGCCAGGCATTCCACTCCCTCCACGCTCCACAGGCCGTCCGGGCTGACGCCGATGGGGTGGTGGTGGTCAATGCCGCTCTTGTCAATGCCCAGGCGCGCGCAGATGGCGTCAAAGAGGCTGTCCGCTCCCGCCATGGCGCAGGAGAGGGTGCGGCACACGCGGATGTGGGTCTTGCCGGGGCACATCTGGCGCAGGCCGGGATAGAAGGTGACCACACCCAGCACGTGGGCGGCGGAGATGTTCAGTTTTTCACCCACCCAGGTGATGGCGTCTGCGCTGATGAAGCCGAATTTTTTCTGGATTTCATGCAGGATGGGAAGCACGGCGGATTTCTGCTTGCCTTCCGGATAATGCGTGACGTATTCGCTGGCGGCGGCGTCAAGCTCCGGCGTTACTTCAAAGGCCGGGTAGAACCGTTCGCCCGGGCTGGGCTGGTGGGCGATAGTCGCGTCGATGGCGTTTTCAGCGTAATCGGACATGGGGAGGAAATTTGGTGTTTGAGTTGGAAAGGAAAAGGGAAGCGTGTGTTTAGCGGTCGCATTCGCCCATCACGAAGTCGAAGGAGCCGAGAATGGCCGGAACGTCGGAAACCAGGTGGCCTTTCAGCAGTTCCGGCAGGATGGACAGGTTGCAGAAGGAGGGGGAGCGCATGCGCAGGCGGTTGGGAAGGCCGCCGCCCTTGGAGTCCAGGAAGAAGCCCAGCTCGCCCTTCGGGTTTTCCGCGGCAAAGTAAACCTGCCCGGCGGGGGCGTTCACGCCCATGGTGGTGGCCATGAACTGGCGGATCAGGGATTCCATGTCCGTCATGACCTTTTTCTTTTCAGGCAGCGTGCCCTTGGTGTCCACCATGTTGATGGGGCCGTCCGGCATGGTTTCAATGACCTGGCGGATGATGCGCAGGGACTGGCGCATTTCTTCGATGCGCACGGTAAAGCGGTCGTAACAGTCGCCGTGTTCACCCACGGGAACGTCGAACTCGTAATTCTCATAACCCAGGTAGGGGTTGGTTTTGCGCAGGTCGCGCTTGACGCCGCTGGCGCGCAGGTTGGCTCCGGTAATGGCCCAGGAGAGCGCCTTTTCACGGCTGATGACGCCCACGCCCTGAAGGCGGTCGATGAAGATTTTGTTCTTGAGCAGCAGGGCTTCCGTTTCATCCAGGGTCTTGCCCGCTTCGTCACAGAAGACGAGCACTTCCTTCAGCATTTCATTGGGGACGTCGCGCGTCTGTCCGCCGATGCGGGTGTAGGAGGAGGTGAAGCGCGCTCCGGTGAGCTGTTCGTAAAAGTTATGGATTTTTTCGCGTTCCTCATAACAGTACAGGAACACGGTCATGGCGCCTACGTCCATGCCGTACACGCCGACGCCCAGGATATGGGAGGAAAAACGGGAAAGCTCCAGGGCCAGCACGCGCAGGGCCTGCCCGCGGGGCGGCAGCTCCCAGCCCAGCAGTTTTTCCACCGCGCAGGCATAGGCGATGTTGTTGGAAAGAGGGGCCAGGTAGTCGAAGCGGTCGGTGTAGGGGACGAACTGGTTGTACTGGATGGTCTCCCCGATTTTTTCCATGCCGCGGTGCAGGTGGCCCACCACCGGATCGCAGCTAATGATCTCTTCACCATCGAGTTCCAGCACCAGCCGCAGCACGCCGTGGGTGGCGGGGTGGGAGGGGCCCACGTTCAGGGTCATCGTTTCTCCGAGCGGTTCGGAAGTATTGGTGAGATAGTCTGCGTTAGCGGCTGTATCTGCAATGGCGAAAGTTTTAGTGCTCGTCTTCATGTGGATGTCCGTGCCTGGCTGAACCTGATAATGGTGCCGAATGATTATGCCACTTCACACCATGCGGGCAAGCCAAATGTCAGTTTTTTTGGCATTCCGGGGGAGCTTTCCACGTTGATGCGGAAGTCTCCTCAACTTATGAATGTTAGGCTATTCTAACATTGAGCCCCCATGTGGGAGAGGAGGAATGGGAGGAGGAATGCATTTGGAATCCCATGCCGTCTGCAACGGCAGGAAAAACATGAACCGGGGATATATTTTTCTGTCCGGAGGACCCCATGTCCGGGAAGAGAGGGCGGCGGATTTTCCGGCATAAAACTTTTCCGCAGGAGAACGGAGAGGGTGTTAATGATTTTCTCCATTTTCTCACGTTTTGCAAAAGATGCGGCTTCTGGCCGCATATGCTCTCAGCTGCCGCAAGAGCTTGCAGCGCTCCCTTCAATTTGCTGGAAAGAGCCCTGGTTTCTCAGGGGTTTTGAGACTTGCGGGTTTTTAGGAGCTTTTTCCGCCACATTGCGGAGGGAGAGTGCCATCTCTTTTTCCGTTCGGAGTTTTTACAAGGGGCCGGAGACCCTTGTTCCCAGGAAGGAGTTTATGGCGGAAAACACGGGTATGAAGTTTCCGGTTGCCCGTTTACCCGCGCTCCGGAGGGACGATGGCTGCGACAGCAGCCGGAATTATTTGACTACATTCTGGGGAATGAAGTGCATTTCCTGCTCCGCGATGCCGAATTGCCAGGTGGCTGTCTGCCACAGGTTGGCGGCAAGGTTTTTCCAGCGCACCTGGACGGTTACGGGGCTGAGGCGCAGGGGGCGGGAAGGCGTCCATTTCAGGATTTTTTCCTTGGGGTCATACTGGGCATTCACCAGGCCGAAGCCGGAAACGCGCATTTCCACCTGTTTGGGATCGAAGGCTGGTTCACGGGCCAGGGAAATGGAGATGTCCGGGTTCTGGTTTTTCACCACGGTATTGGCCGCCGGGTAGACAGGCTGGGCCGGGGCCGGATAGGAATTCAGGCTGTTCCCGCTGCTGCTATTGTTGCCGGGAGTGGCCGACGGCGTTTCCGGAGCCGTGGGCACGTTGAAATTCAGGGCTCTGGTGAATGTCTTGGGATCCTTGCCAAAAACCATGTAGCGGTGAACCCGCCAGCGGTCCGTGTCCTTGGTTACTTTCTTGGGAATCACCGTGAAGGCCGCCTGGAATCCGGCTTCCTCCGCCTTGGTGATCATGTCCGGCAGGACGAATCCGCCCGGGTAGCAGTAGGCTTCCACGGCGGAACCGGGGAATTTTTCCTGAAGGATTTTCCGGGAATTGCTTATTTCCGCCGTAGCCAGGTCCAGAACCGCCTGGGTTCCCTTCCGCTGGGCGGCGCGCCATGATCTGGGGTACAGGTGGCTGACGGAGTGGCTGCCCAGCGTGGCGCCGTTATCCAGCATTTCCTGGATTTGGTCATGGCTCATGGCGGAGCCGCGGCCCGTGATGAATTTGGTATAGGGGAAAACGGTGAACGGGAATCCCGTTTCCTTCAGGATGGGGTAGGCATCCGTGTAAACGCTCTTCCAGCCGTCGTCAATGGTGATCATCACGCATTTGGCGGGGAGCTGCCTGCTTCCCAGTTTCCATTCCAGGAATTCCTTCATGGAAATGACGGGCACGCCGCTGGCCTTCAGGGCCTGCATCTGGGCGCGGAACACGTCCGTATTCATGCGCATTTCCGTGGCGGGAAGGGTACGGCTGAAATCATGATAGCCCAGGATGGCAACGCGGGTTTCATGCTGGGGAACCGGAACGGGGGAAAAGGCCGTGGGAGGAATGACCGGGACCGGGCCTGCGGGCTGCACCGGGGCATGCAGGTTCGTTTCCCCGGGAATAGGCTCCGCATTCGGGATGGGCTCCGCCTGGGGGATGGAGGAAACCGTTTCTCCGGGAATGGGTTCCGCCATGGGAATGTTTTCATTCCTGCGGTTGGCTTCAATCAGTTCCCTGACGGGGACAACGCCGGCGGCAGGGTTCCCCTTGATAGTGCCGCCGATGACCGGTCCGGGCGCGAGGGGAAGGGGAGTGGCGGGCGGCAGGTCGGGCGGAAGCTCCGCGCACGCGACACCGGCTGCAATCAAGAAAATGGAAAGGAGGCCTGGGGCGGAGCGCATACCTGCAACTACTATTTTTAAGTTTCCTGTTCAACCTTAAACTCAGGCAGGCATGACAGCCTTTTCCCTGCCGTGCGCGCTCCTTTTCAGGTCCGTGCGGGCTTTTCCCGCCTGAACGCGTTCCCGTTAAAAAGCATACAGACTCATTTTCAGCTCGCGGAAGAAAGGGGAGGTGTTTAGTCTGTCCGCAGACATGAGCTGTATTTGTCATTTCTTCAAAGTTCTGGCGCGCCGTGCGGGTCTGCTCACTACCGTGGCTGCCGCCGCCTTTTTCCTGGGGGCTCCTGCCGGTGAAGCTTCAGCTCGCGCGGCGGAACCTGCCTATCCCGCTACGGAAGTGGGGGGGGAATCACAGTACAGCCATTTTCCCATTCCCCTGAACCAGTACAAGCCCGCGCCGCCGGATGCCAGCCTGTCCCAGGTGCTCACGGAGCGCAACAAGCAGTCCGGCGGGTTCAACCTGGCCGTGACGCTCGTGTTCCTGGGGGCTATTATCCATACGTTCCTGGCCGGGCGGTTTGAACGCTATTCCCACAAGCTGGCCCTGCGCTACAAGGAAAAGCTCAAGGAAACCAACTTCCGCGTGATGCACCCGGAGGAGCGTCTTCCGGTCTCCTTCGCGTCCGCCATCTTCCATTTCCTGGGGGAAGTGGAAGCCGTGTTCGGCATCTGGATCATCCCCTTCATGTTCGTGTGCTGGAAGTATTATTCCTTTGAGGACTTCTCGGCCTACTTGAATTACGACTGCTCCTTCACGGAGCCCATGTTCGTGATGATTATCATGATCATCGCCTCTTCCCGCCCCATCTTCAAGCTGGCGGAATCCGTAGTCAACTACGGCGCCAAACTTGGAAAATCTTCGCCCGGGGCCTGGTGGATTTCCGTGATGACCCTTGCCCCCCTGCTCGGCTCCCTGATTACGGAACCTGCCGCCATGACGATCGGCGCCCTGATCCTGAGCAAGAAGTTTTACGACCTCAAGCCGAAGAAGACCCTGATGTATGCAACGCTGGGGCTGCTTTTTGTGAATATTTCCATCGGGGGCACCCTGACGCATTTTGCCGCCCCCCCCGTGGTGATGGTGGCGGAAAAGTGGGACTGGGGTCTTGCGCACATGATCCAGCACTTCGGCTGGAAGGCCGTTTCAGCCATCATCATTTCCAACCTGGCCTACTTTTTCCTCTTCCGCAAGGAATTCGCCCGCCTGGCCGCCCAGCAACGCGAGTTCAACGAGTTTGACGACGCCGTTCCCCAGTCCTGGGAAGACCGCAATGACAAGATACCGGCGTGGGTGACGCTGGCGCACGTCTGCTTTCTGACCTGGACGGTTCTCTTCGCCCATGAGCCGGTCATGTTCATCGGCAGCTTCCTCTTCTTCATTGGCTTTACGGTGGCTACCCCGCAGTACCAGAACCAGATGTCCCTGCGCGTTCCCATGATGGTGGGCTTCTTCCTGGCGGGCCTGGTCATTCTGGGCGGCGTCCAGGCCTGGTGGCTGGAACCGGTGCTGACGCGGCTGGGGGACTACGCCATGATCGGGGCCACGCTGCTGACAGCGTTCAACGACAATGCCGCCGTCACCTTCCTGGCGTCCACGGTTCCCAACCTGCCGGAAGCCGTCAAGTATTCCGTGGTGGCCGGCGCCGTGACGGGCGGCGGCCTGACGGTAATCGCCAACGCCCCCAACCCGGCGGGGCAGGCCATTCTGGGCAAGTACTTCAAGGGCATCAATCCCCTGTGGCTGTTTGCCTGGGCGGCTTTTCCCACCGCCATCGTGTTCATCTTCTTCACCTGCTTCGGCCATTAAGGGCCGGAACCGGAGCTTACTCTTATGTTTACCGGACTCGTTGAAACAACAGGAACCGTGGAAGGGTTTACGCCCATCAACGGCGGAGCCAGACTGACGCTGATTATTCCATTCGGCCATGAACTTTCCCTGGGGGATTCCGTCGCCGTCAACGGTTGCTGCCTGACGGTGGACGCCCTGGACGGTGAGCGCGTCTCCTTTGACCTGCTTTCCCAGACCCTCCGCGTCACCAGCCTGGGAAACCTCCAGCCGGGGGGGCTGGTGAACCTGGAACGCGCCATGTCCGCCATGGACCGCTTCGGCGGCCACTTCGTGATGGGGCATGTGGACAATACCGGAACTATTACGGCCCTGGAGCCCGTGGGGCAGGACCACCGCCTGGAAGTGCGCATTCCGGATGAACTGGCCCGCTACTGCATTGACAAGGGCTCCATCACCATTGACGGCATTTCCCTGACGATTGCGAATTTGAACGGCTCCCTGCTTGAATTCTGGATCACGCCCCATACCTTCGGACGCACGAACCTGCAACGCGCCGTTCCCGGCCAGCCGGTGAACCTGGAAGTGGACATGCTGGCCAAGTATGTGGAAAAACTGTTCGCCTCCCGGGGAAATACAAGAATATCGTTCTAGAATAAATTAATTTACGGAATTATATAGAATAATCTTGTAACGTCGTTTTTCTTTTCTGCCGATGGTATTTGAATGACAGCTACAGAAGAATGTTGGTCGGAGCAAGATTAAAGTAAATAATTCTGTTAATTTATTTCTGAGATTAACTTCTCTACTCCCCTGATAAGATCCATAACTTCATCAGGAGTAGGTTCTCTTTCTTTAGAATGAGCGCTCATATTTCTAATATCTCCGAGCCTTTGTATTAATCTCCAAGTTGGGAGATCAATGATTTCTAATTTTTTTAATTCTTCATTAAAATCAGATATTGTTGGATTTTGTTTCCGGAATATAATGTTATGAAATTTACACACTTTTAATAAATGAGTTTCGAGAGTTACTCCTGCTAGTACTCCAGCTGCCCTTATGTACTTTTTATTAAGTAAATTTTGTGCAGCTTGCAACTCATTTTCAAAGAGTTCATATTGTAACAATTCTTCAATATTTTCTAATTTAGAATCTATAAGTTTTAAACAAGCTTCTAATATTGAAATTTGTATAGACATTTTTGAAGAAAATATACTAATACGATCTACAATTTCCTCTGATCCTTTTTTAACGACTAATCCTAAAAAATAATCACTTATTGTATATGTTAAAGAATCGATACTTTTTCTTTTTTCTGTTTTATATAAATCGTAAAATTCCTGATGTCTATCAGGTAATATCTGCCGTACGATATTGTAGGATTTTGTAAACCAATCTTGATAGGAGGAAAGCAGCGAGAGATTTTTGTTTTTGTATTCTTGATAGCTCGGTTTATTTTTTATTATATTTTCTGTTTCTTTAGGAATCTTTTTATATTTAATGGCTTCGTCTATAAGAATCATGTTGCCGTATTCATATAGATATTCTAATTCACGTTTTATATGTTCTTTGCTTTTTGACATAAATTATATTAAAATGATTAAGTTGATTAAAGGGAACCTTTAGCCGTGACCCATTTGCCGCGTTTGATGACCCGATCAAAGGAAAGGCCGTGATGTTCCGCTGCCGCCTTCGTTTCTTCCCACTGGGAGGCCAGAATCCCGGAAATGACCAGCACGGCATCCTTCTTCATCGCCGCGATGATATGGGGAAAAGCCTTTTGCAGAATGGTGGAAAACAGGTTGGCGACGACCAGGTTGCCCTTCTGCCGGGCTGCGGGCGTCCATTCAAAGACGTCCCCTACAAATAAATCCAGCTGTTCCGCCGTGACGGCATTGCGTTCCATGTTGTGACGGGCCACTTCAACCGCCATGGGGTCAAAGTCGAAGGCCGTGGCGTGTTCCGCCCCCAGCTTCAGCGCCGCAATCGCCAGTACGGCGGTTCCGCAGCCGATGTCCGTCATGGTCCAGGCTGTTTCTTTGCGTGATTGGGCGAAGTCGGCAATGAAGCGCAGGCAGGTGGACGTGGTGGCATGGTCTCCGGTGCCGAAGGCCATTTCCGCCGGAACGCTCAGGATCCGGCGTCCGGGGAATTGTTGTTGCAGGGCGGCAAGCTTTTCTGCGGAGCTCTGTTCCGTGATGACCAGGGAATTCCTTATCCTGAGCGGGGCGCGTTCCTCCCGGTTCTGGGCCGCCACCCAGTCACGTGTCTTGATTTCCCGGACAGTGCCGCCAAAATACTGCTTCAGGGTCAGGGCGTCTTCTTCCCGGTCACAGTAAACGGTAATCCTGATGGTCTTGCCTCCCTTGATGATGGTGATGGAGGCATTGGGATTTCCGGCAATGCGCTCACTCCACGCGTCTTCCCATTTGGCGGGGGACAGTTTGTTCCAGCTCCAGGTCATGCGGGGAGTATGGAAGCTTTTCCGGCAGGAGGCAAGGACGGATGCAACGGAAGGAAAAGTTGAAGAAAGCTGCAATGGGTTATCCATTCCAGGGGGTTATTCCCATAAAGGCCATGAAGCGGCGCAGGGGCTTGCGGCGCTCCGGAAACTGGCCGGAACTTACAGGGATTTTCCGTTGGGCCACATCAGCATCCGTTTCAGGAAGCGTTCATTGTTGACGGTGACCTTCGGGAAGAGGCGCCTGCTGGATTCCTTGAGCGCCCTGATGGCGTCTTCGCCCTGCAGCGGCGTGCGGTCCGAACCGCCGATGACGGCGCGCAGCCATGCGGTCTGGGGCATGTCATAAGCTTCCACGGCTTTGAAGGGCATGCGTTCACGCCAGTTGGCGCCTCCCGTGGTGCCGGGAATGTTCAGGCGCTTGTTGACGTCAAAGAGGGCGGGCCAGAGGATGGCCGCGTAACGGGAGTTGGAACGGAACAGGGCATTGTACATGGCCGTCTTGATTTCCAGGTTCCAGCAGGAGAGCCATGTTTCCGGCTGCATGCCGGCGAAGTCCGCAAACCATTTCAGCAGGCGCGCTCCGTCTTCCGCCTGGTGCACAATGCTTTCCTGCTCCGGGCCGGACGGCGTTTTGGGAGAGGTGCCGTCCCACAGGCCCAGTTTCTGCGCACGCTCAATCTTGGCGTAGCTGTCATTCCAGGTCTGCATGATGGTTTCAAAGTCATGCGTGCCGAACGCCGCAAAGGAGCATTCATGGTATTCCTTTCCGGGGGTGATGGTGCCGTCCGTCCTGATTTCCCAGTGGGGTATCTTGAAGCCGGGAATGTTAAGCTGGCGCATGTTCGGGCGCACGTAATCCGGCACGCAGCCCAGGTCTTCCCCCACCACGCTGACCCCGGGGGCGGCGGAGAGCAGGAGGCGCAGGTACAGGTCTCCGTCCGTCAGGTTCAGGTTGCGGTCCACGGCGTTGTCATCCCCGCGGGGCTTGAAGCCGGGAAGCCTGCCGCCCGTCCTCTGGGCCGCCTGCTCAAGGGTAAGAGGCAGGAAAACCTCGTTTTCCGTGGGTTTCCACGGGAAGGAGTAAATGCGGTAAAAACCCAGGATGTGGTCAATCCTGTACATGCTGAAAATCTTGGTGCAGTATTTCACCCGGCGTCTCCACCAGGCAAAGTTGTCCTGGGCCATGACGTCCCATTTGTACAGGGGAATGCCCCAGTTCTGCCCCCATTTTCCCGTGAACGGGTCCTCCGCGTAATTGCCTTCCGCCGGGGCACCGCCGCACCAGTCCGTATCAAACAGGTAGCGTTCAAAGAAGACGTCCGCGCTGCTCAGGGAAACGCCGATGGGGATGTCCCCCATCAGTTTCACGTTGCGTTCGTCCGCGTAAATCCGGATGAATTCCCACTGCTTTTCACAGAGCCATTGAAGCCAGCGGGTGAAGTCCTTTTCCTCCTCGTAATCGGCGGCGATGGCCTTGGCCCGTGCGGGGTCCTGTTCCGGCCAGTGCCACCAGATTTCCGTGCCGAACAGGTCACAGAGGACCTGGAAGCAGGCAAAGTCTTCCAGCCAGCTTCCCTGTTCCCTCACCCATTCCCGGAACTTGGGCATGATGCCTTCATATTCCGGCTTGGTCTTAAAATTGTTCCATGCATCCCGCAGAATCCACATTTTCCAGAACCTGACCTTGGGGTAGTCCACCAGGTTGGGGCCGGAGGGCTGTTCCCACGGCAGCGTATCCCCGGTTTCATTGAAGACGCGTTCTTCCAGGCCGGGAATGGTCCAGGGTTCCAGGGAAAGGTACAGGGGCTCCAGAGCGATGGAGCTGATGGCGGAATAGGGGGAAGGGCATTCGTCCCGCCCCAGGGCATTGACGGGCAGGAGCTGGAGAAATCCCACGTGGGCGTCCGCCGCCCAGTCAATCCACTGGCGCAGGGCCGTCAGGTCCCCGATGCCGTGGTCGTTGTTGCGGCGCAGGGAGAACAATGGCAGAACTACGCCGGCTAATCTCTTTTCATCCATATCAGAACGCATGCTTGAACGGTTTCCCGGATGGACCTGTGCCAGCCGTGGAAACCGTGAGAGGCAGAATAGCATTCCCCGGAGGAATGCGGCAAGCCTAATACGTTGCCTTTGCGCCATGATTCGGGGTTGGCGCAGGAAAAACGCGCGGTAGTTTTCCCGCCTGTCCGGCATGAATGGAAGGCGCTTGGACAGGAAAGACAGGATTTTTCTTTTTGAAATGGCATCCTGAATAAACAGGCGCAAATTCTGCTTCCATCCGCAATCTGTGCCAGTTAAAATCATACGCAAATGAAATTGGCACTTCTCCCTTCCGCCCTGCTGGCGCTTCTGGCTTCCTGCGGTCCCAACAAGCATATGAATGCCTGGGAGCGGCAGAGTTCGGCGCTGGATCCCGTGGGCATCACGTCCAAGAAAATGGCGGCCAAACACAGGGCGGACCAGGCGTCTTACAAGCCGGGGGAATCCGTCACGTTCAAGAAGGAAAAGTTGATGGTGTTCGAACAGAATCCGGAGAATAATTTTTCCACGAGCGGAACCGTCAAGGGGGGCGTGAAAACAGCCAAGGTGCTGGTTTGCGGAGATTTGTTCGCCAAGGTTGAATTTGAGGACGGCAGCCAGGGATACGTGAGCCTGTCAGAAGTAGTCAATCCGCAGGAAATGATGGGCTTTTATCCCGTCACCGCTCCCGACATGGCAGGGCCGGACGGGGCCCTGCTTCCGCTGCCCGCCAATATGGGCGCCGTCAGCCCGGAAGCCGCAGCGGCTTCCCGTGAGCTGGATATGTCCCGCATGAACACCTCCCTGGTTCCTGTGCCGGACTCCGCTTCCCCGTCACCTTCGGGAGCCGCGCCGCAGGAAGCCCCTCCGGTCAGTGCGCCTCTCCCGGAATCAAGCGTGAAACAATAAGCGCCTTTGGCGCAGATGCCGGGGAGCAGGGATGGGACGATATATTTCGGCTCGCGCCGTGCTGGTTTCCCTGAATCCTGTTTCCTCCCTGCCTGACCAATGGCGGCAGCCTATTCCGCCGTCAGTTCATACGCCACGGCATCCGTTACGGTGACGGTGGCGAATTCGCCGACAGGCAGCGTCAGGGGGACGGAAACGGTGCCGTCGATGTCCGGGGCGTCCCATTCCGTTCTGGCAACGCCGGGAGCGTCCACCAGCACGCGGATTTTCCTGCCGATCTGTTCCTGGCCCGTTTCCGAGGCAAGGCGGGTCAGGAGCATGGTGGCTTCATTGTAGCGGCGCGCCTTGGTGCGGTGGTGCACCTGGTTCGGCATCTTGTAGGCCTTCGTGCCTTCCTCCCGTGAGAAGGTGAAGATGCCGGCCCGTTCAAAGCGGAACTCCTCAATGAACTCCATCAATTCCTGATGGTCGTCCTCCGTCTCTCCGGGGAATCCGGTGATGAAGGTGGTGCGGATGGCGATTCCCGGAACGGCCTTCCGGATGTCCCGCAGGAGGTTGCGGATGTAGTCCCCGTCCGTCACGCGCTGCATGGCGCTGAGCATGTTGCCGGAAATGTGCTGAAGGGGGATGTCCACGTAGCGGGCCACCTTGGGGCTTTCCGCGATGGCGGCGGTCAGTTCGTCGCTCCAGTGGGCGGGGTGGGTGTAAAGAAGCCTGATCCAGAATTCCCCTTCAATGGCGTTCAGGGCGCGGATCAGGGAGGCCAGGGATTCCCCGCGGGAGGAGTCCACCGCGCTGCGGCGGTTCGGGCGCGCATCCGTCCATTTGTCCATGCCGTAGTAGGTAATGTCCTGCGCAATGAGGCAGATTTCCTTCACGCCGGACCGGATGAGGGCTTCCGCTTCACGCACCACGTCCTGCTGGGAGCGGCTGCGGTGGCGTCCCCGGATCATCGGGATGATGCAGTAGGCGCAACCGTGGTTGCAGCCTTCCGCTATCTTGATGTAGGCCGTATGCGGGGGAGTAAGGCGGTAGCGCGGCGTGTCCCAGTCCGGAACATACTTGCACTTGCCTTCAATAAAATTTTTATCCGGAGCGGTCCGCTCCATCACCTTCGTGATGATTTCCGGGAGTTTGGTGACCTGGTCCGGGCCGATGAAGGCGTCCACCTCCGGCAGCAGGGCGGGCAGTTCCTTCTGGAAGCGCTGGGACAGGCAGCCCGCTACAATCAGCTTCTGGTTTTCCGGATAAGCTCCGCTCTCCCGGGCGCGCACGACGTCCAGAATGGCGTCGATGGCTTCCTGCTTGGCCTGGTCAATGAAAGCGCAGGTGTTGACTACCATCACGTCCGCCAGCTCAGGTTCCGGAGTCATGGTCATGCCGGCCTTCTGCATGTGGCCGATCATGATTTCAGAGTCAATCAGGTTCTTGGGGCAGCCCAGGGAAATAAGTCCAACGGTGAGAGGCATGGCAGTGAGTGAAAAGCGTGATGGCGTCAGTCCCCGGAGGGGGAGTCGTCCCTGACGACGACGAGGTCGAACGGACGGATGTCCACGACGCGCACAGGGGTACCCTTAATGAGTATGCCTTGTCGAGAGAAAACCTCGCATATTTCGCCATGGATCATGGCCTTGCCGTTGGGCTTCAGCTCCGTGACGGCGTTCCCCCGGTCGCCTACCTGCACGCGCGCAATGTTGACGGCTTCCCCGGCGGGGCCGCCGCTGACCGTGGCGTTCGTGACGCGGCGCATCAGGACGGAGTCCGGCAGGTACTTCATCAGCACGGCGATCAGGATGGCGCCCCCGGTCAGGCCCAGGGCCAGTTTCAGGAGGGGGATGCCCAGGACCATCGCCAGCGTGTTGACGTCGTCCCACTGTCCGTTCCGGATGATGTGGTCCCATTCCCAGGAGCTGATCATGCCGCCGAACAGGGCCAGGAAGATGCAGATACCGCCCGCAATGGCCGCAATGAAGGTGCCCGGGATGACGAAGAATTCCACGCACAGCAGGACCACGCCCAGAATGAGCAGGGCCGCCGTTTCATACCCGGCCAGGTTCCCAGCGATGTTGTTGCCGAAGAAGAACAGGGCAAACGCGGCAATGGCCACGATGCCGCCGATGCCGAACCCAGGCGTCTTGAATTCCATGTAGATGCCGCCGATTCCCAGCAGGATCAGTATGGGGGAGGCCCACGCAATCCAGAGGCCGATGCGTTCAAAGGCGGTGGGTTCCGCCGTGACCGTGGGGGCGTCCACCTTCTCCTGGGCCAGCAGGTCCGTGACGGAGGTGGCCGTTCCCTGGGCCAGCAGGGGCCTGCCGTCTTCCAGCCGCGTGGCGGCCTCCTTGCCCGTCAGGGTCAGGAGCGCGCCTTTTTCCAGCTTGACGGGGCCGAATTGCTGCTCCTGGTCGGAGGGGATCATCATGGCCTTCACTACTTCCGGGCGGTAGCCCTTTTCCGTTACCACGGAGCGGGTGAAGGCCCAGAAGGCGCTTTCCGCCTTCTTGCGCATGACGGGGTCCATCTCCTCCCCGGAGGAGGTGATGATGCCCGCCGCGCCGATGGAGGAGACGGGCGCCATGTAAATCTTGTCGCACGCCGCGGAGATGAGCGCCCCGGCGGACATGGCCTTGGGATTCACGTAGGCGTAAGTGGGGATGGTCAGCGGCTGGATGCTTTTCATCATCATCTCGCTGGTTTCCCAGGCCAGGCCGCCGGGCGTGTTCAGGTCAAACACCACGGCGCGCGCCTGTTCCTCCTGCGCCCGCTTCAGGATGCGGTTCATGAAGCCGAAGCTCTGCTTGCTGGTCAGGGAGTCCTCCCCCACCGGAATGACCACTACCCGGTCGCGGAAGGATTCCTCCGCGGCCGCCCGGAACGGGGAGCCGGCGAACAGGGCCAGCAGAGCCAGCAACAGAAGGTGAATGTGCTTCATGCAGACAGGCTAACACGTTCCGCGCCCGCGCTCAATGGGGAAATGCGTTCCGTGCGGACGGGGAGGCCGGATGCCGCCGCGCCGTTTCACCCGGTTTTCCTGAGGAACACGGGAGCTCCTCTGTTTTTCCAGTGCGCGCCCGGTTGTTTCCTCCCCCTGTTTTCCTGTGAATGGCGTCCTGATTCTGTCTTCTTGTGCACCCGGCGGGGCTGTGATAGACTGGCCGCGCCTTATGGGAAGGATTGATGAAGACAGCATCCGGCGCGTTCTGGAAGCCACTGACATTGTAGATGTGGTGGGTTCCTATCTTTCCCTGAAAAGGGCCGGGTCCCGGTGGAAGGCGTGCTGCCCGTTCCATAATGAGAAGACGCCTTCCTTCATCGTGGACCAGACCCGGCAGAACTTCAAATGCTTCGGCTGCGGGGAAGGGGGATCCGCCATCACCTTCGTGATGAAGATGGAAAACCTGGGCTTTGCGGATACCGTGCGGCGGCTGGCGGAAAAAGCCGGCATTACCCTGGTGGAGGAAGTGTATGACGCCGCGGAGGAAAAGCGGCGCAAGGCGCGCACGGCCCTGCTGGTGGCCCATAAGAAGGCGGCCGAGTTTTTTCACAGGCTCCTGCTCCGCTCCCCGAAGGCGGCGGAGGCCAGGGCCTACCTGAATTCCCGCGGATACGGGGCGGACATGGCGAAGCGCTGGCAGGTGGGCTGGGCTCCTGATTCTTCACGGGAGTTCCTGGCCTGGGCGCGTAAGGAGGGGCTTCCGGACCAGGTTTTGATAGATTCCGGCCTTGCCAACCGCGGAGAGCGCGGGGACCTGTACGCCCGGTTCCGGGACAGGCTGATGTTCCCCATTAACAATGTGTACGGGGAATGCGTGGCGTTCTCCGGACGAATTCTGCGGCCCCAGGAAAACGTGGGCAAGTACGTCAACTCCCCGGAAACGTCCATTTTCAAGAAAGGGGATGTGGTGTTTGCCCTGGACAGGGCGCGCGGTCCCATGGGGAAGAGCGGCAAGGCCCTGCTGTGCGAAGGGCAGCTTGACGTCATCGCCTGCCATGAGGCCGGCATTTCCTTTGCCGTGGCTCCCCTGGGAACGGCGTTCACGCCGGAGCACGCCAGAACGCTTTCACGCTATGCCTCCCGCATTGTCGTTTGTTTTGACGCGGACAAGGCGGGCATGGCGGCGGCGGACCGCGCCTTCCGGGAGCTGGCCCCATTCGGCAAGGATGTTTACCTGGTGAATCTTCCGGAGGGGGACGATCCGGACTCCTTCATGAAGAGGGAAGGGAAGGAAGCGTTTTCAGAGATGGTGGAGCAGGCCCGTCCTTTCTTTGAGGTCCGCATTGAACGCGCCAAGGAACGCGGCCTGCTGACTGACGCCGCCGCCAGCGCCGCCTTTGCCCGTGAGATGACGGCTCTGCTGGCCTGCATGAGCGACCCCGTGGCCCGCGACCTGGCAACGGCGGACGTCGCCACCAGGATGCGCACGACCGTGAATGACCTGCGGAGTGCCGTCAGGACGGCCGGACGCCGCAAGGGAAGGGAACAGGCACAGTCCGCGGACCGTGCGGCGGCTGCGGAAGTTTCTCAGACGCAGCCCCCCGTGAAGATGGACCGTGCCGTGGCCGTGCTTTGCGAGTTGTCCCTCCAGAACGCCCGTGCCCAGGGGCTCATCGTGGACCGTATTGAAGAATTGCTGGAGCCGATGCGGATGCTGCAAGGGGGGGGGATCCTGAAAAAAATCCTGGCACGGCTTCCTTCTCCGGACAGTCCCGCGGCCATTCAGGCTTTTCTGGCGTCCCTGCCACAGCCGGAACGGGATGCCCTGAACCTGCTGAACCTGGACCCGGTGCCCATCCCCGATGTGGACCGGAGCGTCCAGGAAGCCTGCTCCGGCATTGCTAAGGCGGCCCTGGAAAGGCATATCGCGTCCCTGATGGCGGAATTGGCGGACCCCTCCACGGACGCCGCCAGAAGGCTGGAATTATCCAAACTTAGTGTTGACTTGAAGCGTTTGCTGGGTACAATGTAGTGCCTCGATACCTCCGGGTATTGATATAATGGTGAATTGTGCCCTCTTCTTTTCAAGATATGTCCAAATCCGGTGACCCATCCTCCTCTTCTCCCAAGAAGACTTCCGCCAGCAAAAAAGCTTCTGAATCCAAGGAAAAAGTAGCATCCAAGCCTGCCGCAAAAACTTCCAAAACCACTTCCAAGGCAGCCCCTGCCAAAAAAGCCCCCGCCAAGGCCGCCGCTCCGGCGGCTAAAAAGCCCGTTGCCGCCAAGCCCGCAGCGGAAAAGAAAGCCCCGGTGAAAAAGGCGTCTCCGGCCCCTGCCGCCGGGAAGGCCGCAGTACCCGCCAAAAAGGCTCCGGCAAAGGCGCCCGCGGCCGCACCGGCCAAGAAAGCCGCCGCTCCCGCCGCCAAGAAGGCTCCTGCCAAGCCGGCGGAAAAGAAACCCGCCGAAAAGAAGGCCTCCAAGCCTGCCGCTAAGGCGGAAGCTCCCAAGAAGTTGAGCGAAATCCTGGAAGAGGAACGCAAGAGGGCCGCCAGCCGCAAGGTCACGAATCCGATTGACGCCCCGGAAATCCAGGAAAAAATCCGTGAACTGATCAAGCTCGCCAAGGAGCAGGGCTACCTGACTTTTGACGACATCAATGACTCCCTTCCCAACGACATCGTTGACCAGCAGGACTATGAGGCCATCATGGACCGCCTGCGCAGCATGGCGTTTGACATCATTGACGCGTCCGACGTGGACAGCTACACGGACCGCACCCGCATCAACACGGAGGAAGAAGACGAGGAGGAAAAGCTTGAAGCCAAGATGGACATTCTGGACGACCCCGTCCGCATGTACCTGAAGCAGATGGGCCAGGTTTCCCTGCTCACCCGTGAAGAGGAAGTGGCCATCTCCAAGAGGATTGAGGATGCGGAACAGAACGTCCAGCGCTGCGTGCACCGCTTCGGCTTCATTGCGAACGCCTATCTGGACGTGGCCTACCGCCTGCTGGACAACGAGGAACGCTTTGACCGCGTCATCCTTGACAAGAAGATCGACTCCCGCGAACGCTACATGAAGGGGCTGGCCCAGCTCTGCGCCCAAATCCAGCAGACCCATCAGGACGCTTCCAGCGCCTTCCGCAAGCTGTACCGCAGCAAGGAGGCCGCCAAGTCCGTGAAGGCCCGCCAGGCGGAGTTTGACAAGATCACCGGCGTTCTGGTGAAGCTCTTCGGCCGCCTGTACTTCAAGCACAAGGTGATTGAGGATTTCTGCTCCATGATTGACGAGGCCCGCGACCGCGTGCTCCGCATGCAGAAGAAGGTAGCCCAGGACCCGTCCAACAAGGAGCTCAAGGAACACCTTGCGGAACTGGAACTGCGCATGTGGATGACTGCGGATGAAATGGGGGAAGCCTATCAGGAGCTCCGCAAGTGGCTCCGCGAAGCCCGCCGGGCCAAGGACGAGATGGTGGAAGCCAACCTGCGCCTGGTCATTTCCATTGCCAAGAAGTACACCAACCGCGGCCTTTCCTTCCTGGACCTCATTCAGGAGGGCAACATGGGCCTGATGAAGGCGGTGGAAAAGTTCGAATACCGCCGCGGCTACAAATTCTCCACGTATGCCACCTGGTGGATCCGCCAGGCCATCACCCGCTCCATTGCGGACCAGGCCCGCACCATCCGCATTCCCGTGCACATGATTGAAACCATCAACAAGCTGATGCGCGTTCAGAAACAGCTGGTGCAGGAATACGGCCGTGAACCTACGCCGGAGGAAATCGCGGAGGAAATCCACCTGCCCGTGGAACGCGTGCGTTCCGTGCTGAAAATGGCCCAGCAGCCCATTTCCCTGCAAGCCCCCGTAGGGGATTCCGACGACACCTCCTTTGGTGACTTCATTGAAGACAAGGCGGCGGAAAATCCCATGGAGGAAGCCTCCTTCTCCTTCCTGAAAGAGAAAATCAAGGATGTGCTGGACACCCTTACGGACCGCGAGCGCGAGGTTATTGAACAGCGCTTCGGCCTCCGGGACGGCAGCCCCCGCACCCTGGAGGAAGTGGGGCGCCAGTTCAGCGTCACGCGGGAACGCATCCGCCAGATTGAGGCCAAGGCCCTCCGCAAGCTGCGCCATCCCACGCGCATCAGCAAGATCAAGGGATTCCTGGAAATGACGGAATCCTGACCGGATTTGCGCCGCATGCCGTGCTACGCTCCGTGGTCATGAAGACCTGCGTGGCCGCGGCATGCGGCATTTTCATTTTACTGGCTTCCTGCTCAGGCAGCGGGGAATTCAAGCCCTCTTTCAACCAGCCCCTCCAGCCCGTGATGCAGCCGGGCTTTGTGTACGTGGACCAGGTGGCCCCGCTGGTGAAGACCAACCTGAAGTATGCCGGGTATGACAATTTCGTGGGGCGTCCGCTGGACGGCTACCACGGCAGGCGCGCCATCCTGCGCACCCAGACGGCGCACGCCCTGAAAAAAGTCTCGGAAGACCTGTACAGGCAGGGCTACCTGCTGGAAATCTATGACGCCTACCGCCCCCACACCGCCGTGCTGGACATTTGCAAATGGGGCGCGGACGCCGGAGACCAGAAGATGAAAGCCCGGTATTACCCGAACATTGACAAGGCCAAGGTGTTCGGGGACCACTACGTGCGCGACTTCTCGGAACATTCACGCGGCGTGGCTGTGGACGTCTCCCTGCTGTATGCCAAAACTGGAAAGCCCGTGGACATGGGCGGCCATCATGACCTGCTGGACCCCAGTTCCGCTACGGACACCGCACTGGTGACCCCGGCCCAGCACCGGAACCGGATGATTCTGAAAAAGGCTTTTGAAAAGCAGGGGTTCGCCAACTATTCTCCGGAATGGTGGCACTACCGCCTGCTGAATGAACCCGCGCCCTCCCTGCATTATTACTTCCCGGTGTGGGACGGCATGGCCTCCCGGTAAATCTTTGACGCGTCCGCTGTCACGGACCGGGCATTTTATCCTTTGATTTTTTTCCGACGGAAATAGGATGGCGGAATACTGAAGAATTTGACCAGATGAAAGAAGAACATTCCCATGATTCCGCCATGCAGCCCGAAGCCTACCGCTGGGCTGCCGTAATGGCCCTCCCTCTGCGTCTGGTAGTAGGCTGGACGTACTTCTCCGCGTTCTGGCGCCGCCTGGTGCTGGAAAACAAGCTGATTCCGGATGATCCGGGATACATCGGCGTCAAATTCAACCACTTCCTTCCCAATGCGCTGGGAATCAAGCCGGTCATTGAATATCTGGTGACGCACCCGTCCGAACTCTGGTGGTTCATGGTGGCGTTTACCATCATTGAATTCCTGGTGGGGCTGATGCTCATGCTGGGGCTGCTGACGCGCCTGGCGAGCGTGGGCGTTTTCTGCCTGGCGCTGGGCATTCTGCTGGGTTCCGGCTGGCTGGGAACCACCTGCCTGGACGAATGGCAGATAGGCATTCTGGGCATGTGCGCCGGACTGCTCCTGTTCCTGACCGGGGGCGGTTCCTGTTCGCTGGACGGCAGGCTTTCCAAACTTCCGTGCTGCGCGCGCCGTTCCTCCCTGTTTGCCTGGGTGGGGTCCGGTCCGCTGCCGCTGGGATACGGCCGCATGGCCCGCGTTTCCATCTGGGGAGCCGTGTTCATGATGCTGGTCACGCTGGGAACCAACCAGTTCTTTCATGGCGGCGTATGGGGGCCGCTCCATAACAAATCCGTGAAGCCCCTGCTGGAAGTCAGCGGGGCCTCCCTGTCCGGGCAGGAATTGCGCTTCAACGTATTCCGCACGGAAGGCGTGGATACCTACGGCTCCTTCCTCGTCCGCATCAGGCTGACGGACGGCCAGGGCAACACCCTGTGGAAAATGGAGGCGGACCAGCTTTCCGCGCTTCCCCCCTCCGCTATGGAGAACGCTTATCTGGCAAAGGTCAAGCCGGGCGCCTTCGGGCTGGTCGTTCCGCTGGGGGCCAGGGCCGGCGTAACACTCCCCGCCGCGCTTTCTGCGGTTCCGGAAGGTCCGCTTTCCGTAGTGCTGACGGATGTAAGCGGCAAGGAATGGTCCGCCCCGGTCCGGAAGGCCGGCGGCGTATGAGCGGCCCCGGAAGAAGGAGAAAGGCAGGATAAAAGGAAAGAATTCCCGGCTGGGGATTCTTTCCGGAGGTGGCTATGTTTGTCCGTGCTGCGCTGTTTTTCATCTTCGAGAGCTTCTTTGTTTCAAAGCGATACGTTCCTTTCCATCTTGACAGAATAAAGGGAGGGGATAAAAGGGGAGTAATGAAAACTACCCTGATCATACTCTGTCTCGTCTGCTTTTCGGCCGTTTCCCCGGCGGAAGAAACCTTGAAATACCTTCTCAAGGAAAGGGAACGGCTTTTATCCAGCATGGCTGAACTGGCGCAGGAACAGTACAAGTCCGGCATGGTTCCCTGGGAGGAAGTGACGCGGGCCAACTTGAACTTGCTGGAATTCCGCCGAAACAACGCCGGATCTCTGAAAGAAGCCATCGCCGTCCAGAAGGAACTGGTCAAGTATCTGGAGCAGCTCTTTCGGGATGCGGAAAAGGCCTATGCTTCCAGCGTGGGAGATAAAATGATGGTTCTCAAGGGCCGGGACGCATGGCTTGCCGCCAAGTGCACCCTGTTGTCCATGGAGAGCCGTTTGGGAGGGGAAGGGAAGTAGCCGGAAGCTGCGGCCGCACGGTGGCGGTATAAACGGCATTTGTTCATGCCGGGTTTTTCCATGCCGCTGAAAGGCGCGCATGGCTGTTGTGAATGATGGTTCCCCGTATTGGGAAAGCCCCTGTTTTCTTTCCGGACGCGGGAGGCCAGGGTATTCGTGCAGCGTTTGCCGCTGGACGCGTCCTTTCCGGATGCGGCGGCAAACCGCAACCCATGTTGAAACATCATGTCTGACGAGAAAAATAATGATTCATCCTTCCATTTTCCGGAATCGGATGAAAAGCAGTTCCTGGAAAAAATGGAACGGCTGGAAGGCAAGCTGGATGATCTGGAGCAGCAAGTGCTCCAGGCTCTGTCTGAAGTGGAAATCCCGAATACCTGGCTGGAGGAATGGGAGAAGTTTACGAACTCTGCGCCTGAATCCGGTGAACGGGAAATCAGGAAGTGGGTGGAAACCCAATTGGGCAAGCTGAAGGGGTTTGAAGCCCTGGACCAACTGGAACAGAACCAGATCGCGTCTCTATACCAGGACGCCCTCCTGTTCTCCCGGGAGATTTTGTCCAGAAAAGAGCAATTGGGCGGCACGCTGACGGATGAAGAACGTGATGTGCTGAATTATATTCAAAATTCAATTCGATAAATACCATGACTCCATTACTTCATCTCAGGCACTTGTTTGACTTTATAGCAACCAGGTATTTTTCCCGCCAGGATGGAAAGCGCAGGCTGGATGCCTTTCTCGTTCAGGAAGGCCATGCGGCGCTTCCTCATTATAATTATATCATGGAAAGACTTTCGGGGTTGCCTCTGACCCGGCATTCCGCTCTGGTCCAGATATTGGCCGGCATTATGACGGCCAGGATAAGTTGTCGCCTTCATTACAGGGACAATACGCATTATCCTGCCCTCATTCCCACTTGGATCACTTTTTCCCGGTATGCCTACCTTAATCCGGGAGCCGGAGGGTATCTGATGGGAATGGCGCCGCACCCTGACGCAGCCCTTCTGCCAGGCGTTCCATTGGCCTCCCTGGATCATGCCTTCTCTCCCTTTAGAGGTGCACCCGGCTACGATCCCGACAGCGGACATGTCCATGTGCGCCATGGGTTTAATGCCTACATCAAGCAGGAGGTCGCCGAGAACGGTGATTGCAACGTATATGTGGCGTTTCGCGGAACGGATACGGGACATGTGCGTGTCTTTGTTCCCAATGTATTGACGGATATTTTCCAGTTGTATTCCTGTGACATTTGCTACATTAGGGCGGCGGGACTGATTCGCCATTTGTTGAATCATGTGCCGGGAATAGTGTCCTTGCAGGCCACCGGGCATTCCCTGGGCGGCGGCATGGTCCAATTCGGGGTGGCGGCCAATGTAGGGTCACCTCTCCCGGTTGGCGGTGTCGCGGTGAATGCTGCGGGATTGTCCGGTAATTCCTTGCAGGCGCTGGGTGCAGACCGTTTGGCGGCCGCTGCCGGCGTCTTGGACCATATAACCACTTGCTGTGATCCGGTCAGTACGTATGGCGGAGGATTGGTGGGCGGCCGGTACCGCATCCCCAGGCAGAATGCGCCCCTTTCCAACGGCCATGGCATTGCCGATGTAGCCGCCTGTTATATGGCGGCTACAGGGGGTGGGGGAAACATCCCGGCAGATCCTCGCTAGTGTACCGGAGGGAGTTGAACGCGGAAAGGGGAGCCCCTTGAAGCAGCTCCCGGCACTTCCCTCTTTTCTTGTGAAAAACGCAAGCCGTCCCATTGCTGGCAATGGGACGGCTTGAACGTGAAAGAGCAATTTGATTAGTGAGGCAGGCGGAAGTTGCGGTTGAAGGCGGAGACTTCCTTCTTGAGCTGGGCGAAGCCGTCCGGGTTCGGGCAGACCTGGTCGCCTACGTACAGCGCCAGGGCGCGGGCGATGAATTCCGCTACCTGTTCCACGTCTTTTTCCTTCATGCCGCGGGTGGTCACGGCGGGCGTGCCGATGCGGATGCCGGAGGGCTTCATGGGGGAACCCGTGTCAAACGGGATGGCATTCTTGTTCACGGTGATGCCCACGCGGTCCAGGGCTTCCTGCGCGTCCGCCCCGTTGATGCCCTTGTTGCGGAGGTCCACCATGAATACGTGGTTGTCCGTGCCGTTGGAGACGACGCGGAAGCCGAGTTCCGCCATTTTGGCCGCCATGGCCCTGGCGTTTTTCACGACCTGGGCCGCATAGTCCTTGAATTCGGGTTTCAGAGCTTCCCCGAAGCAGGCCGCCTTAGCGGCAATCACGTGCATGAGGGGGCCGCCCTGCATGCCGGGGAAGACGGCGGCATCAAGCTTCTTGGCGTATTCCTCCTTGCAGATCACGAAGCCGCCGCGCGGGCCGCGCAGGGATTTGTGCGTGGTGGAGGAGACGAAGTCCGCATAGGGAACCGGGTTCGGATGCTGTCCGCCGGCCACCAGGCCCGCGATGTGGGCCATGTCCACGAACAGGTAGGCGCCGCAGGCCTTGGCGATCTGGCCCATGCGTTCAAAGTCGATCGTGCGGGAATAGGCGCTGGCTCCGGCCGTGATCATCTGCGGCTTCACTTCCAGGGCCAGTTTTTCCAGCGCGTCATAGTCGATGGCTTCCGTTTCCTGGGATACGCCGTAGTGAACTACGTTGTACAGCTTGCCGGAGAAGTTCGCGCGGTGGCCGTGGGTGAGGTGGCCGCCGTGGGAAAGGTCCATCGTAAGAATGGTGTCGCCGGGCTTCAATACGGAGAAGTAAACGGCCATGTTGGCCTGGGAGCCGGAGTGGGGCTGCACGTTGGCATGGTCCCCGCCGAAGATTTTCAGCACGCGGTCAATGGCAAGCTGTTCCACCTTGTCCACTACCTCGCAGCCGCCGTACCAGCGCTTGCCGGGATAGCCTTCCGCGTATTTGTTGGTCAGCAGGGAGCCCTGGGCTTCCCGGACGGAGGGGGAGGCGAAGTTTTCAGAAGCGATCAGCTCAATGTTGTTGCTTTCGCGGCGGCCTTCCTCCTGGATGAACGCGGCCAGTTCGGGGTCCGTCCATTGCAGGGGGCTGCCGGAGGATTTGACGACGCGGCGTTCATGGCGGCCGCCTTCAAAGTCCGCGTGCAGCCATGCGTCCAGCACGTCTTCCACGCTTTCATTGTCCACATAGGCGGAGGCCAGGCACAGCAGGTTGGAATCGTTATGCTGGCGGGAAAGGGCCGCGGCGGGGGCCGTGCGGCAGAGGGCGGCGCGCACGCCCACCCAGCGGTTGGCGGCGATGCTCATGCCGATGCCGGACCGGCAGATGAGGATGCCGCGGTCGTTGGTACCGTCAGCAATGCTGCTTGCGACTTCATTGGCGTAGTCGGAATAATCGCAGGAATTCTTGGTCATGGTACCCATGTCGGTCACTTCATGGCCCCATGCCTTGAGGAGTTCTACTACGGTTTCCTTGAGGTCGACTCCGGCGTGGTCCGCGCCGATGGCAATTTTATATGTCGTATTCATGATGGTGCTCATTGCTGACGGGCAAAGATACTGCCTTATTTCACCCCGGCTGGCAAGTCCCGGATTCATTCCGGCACGTTCCGGAAGGAGCGGCGGCCGCCTTTTACCCCGGAAAAAAGGGCCCCGGTTCCTGGAGGAAACCGGGGCGAGTGGGAAGGAATGGGGAAGGGACCGTTATTTTCCGGAGGATTCCAGCTTCAACATGTCCTGGACGATGTTGATGCCTTCGCGGAGTTCCGGGTCAAGGCCGGAGGGATATTCCGGGGAGTCGTCCAGTTCCGCCGTGGGGTCTTCCGCCAGGTGCATGAACTGTTCGTTGTCCTTGTCCGGGTCCGCCAGGGGAAGCTCCCTGGCGTTGACGTCGTCCAGCGTCAGGCGGTAAATCTTGTACTTGGTGGCGTCTTCCTTGGCCATTTCCGCAAAGCGGCCCTTGCGTTCCTTGTTGATGGATTTGCGGCGCTCTTCCAGCGTGGAGTTTTCCTGTTCCCGCGTCTTCTTGTTCAGGGAGAGCTTGTTGTCCTTAATGCGCTGCTTCATCATGGCGATGTCTTCCCTGGCAATCTGGAGGTCGCGGTCTTTTTCCACGCGCTTCGCGCTGGCTTCCTTCAATGCGGGCAGCATGGCCGTGATGGAGGAGTCCTTTTTGTAATTGGTGCAGGGCGTGATCTGGTCATAGGGCATCGCGTAGTCCAGAATGTCTTCCCCCAGTTCAAACGCCGCCGTAGCGGTGGGAAGCTGAATGTCGCTCTCCACGCCCTTGAGCTGGGTGGAGCCGCCTGCCACGCGGTAGAATTTCTGGGTGGTGACTTTCAGCAGGCCGGCACGGTCCCTGGCTGCAAAGAAGGGCAGGTACTGGCCGATGTCCACCGGCTGCTGCACGGAACCCTTCCCGAAGGTGGAGTCATCCCCCACGATCACGGCGCGGCCGTAGTCCTGGAGGGCCGCGGCCAGAATTTCAGAGGCGGAGGCGCTGAGCTTGTTGATGAGCACCACAATGGGGCCGTTGAAAAGCTTCTGGCGGTTGTGGGCGGATTTGATGTCCACGTTGCCGCGGGTGTCCTTGATCTGCACCACGGGGCCGTTCCCGGTAAAGAAGCCCGTCATCAGGCGCACTTCCTCCAGGGAACCGCCGCCGTTGCTGCGCAGGTCAATGACCAGGCCGTCCACGTTTTCCTTGTTCATCCGTTCCAGGATTTTTTTGACGTCCTTGGCGCAGCGGCGGTCGCCGCCTTCCATGTCCGCATAGAAGGAGGGAAGGCTCAGCACGCCGATGCGGTTCTGCCCTTCCGGCGCGCCGGTGAGTTCGATGATTTCGCCCTTGGCGAGTTCGTCCTTCAACGGCACCTTGGAGCGGGTCAGCGTGATGATCTTGGCCTGGCCGGGAGCGTCCGCCGGTTCCACCTTCAGGCGCATCTGGGTGTTTTCAGCCCCGCGGATCATGTCCACCACCTTGTCCAGCTTCAGGAACAGGATGTCCACCATTTCTCCGGAGTTGTTGGAGTCAATGGCCACGATGCGGTCGTTCAGCTTGAGCTCTCCGGATTTGTCAGCCGGACCGCCCACGACGATACCCGTGATTTTGGTGGAGCCGTCGTCTTCACTGCCCAGCAGGGCGCCGATGCCGGTGAGCTCCGTGCCCATGGAAATCTTGAAGCGGTCCACCTGGCGGGCGCCCATGTAGTCCGTGTGCGGGTCATAGGTCATGGCTACTGCGCTGAGCAGGGTTTCCGCCACGTCTTCCAGGTCCGTTTCCTGAATGTTGCGCTGGATGCGTTCATAACGCATGAGCAGTTTTTCCTCCGCAGGCTTTTCATTGGCCAGCGGGTCGGGCTTGTTCTGTTCCTTCGCCAGGCGCGCCACGGTTTCACGGCGCAGGATTTCAGACAGGAGCTGTTCCTCCACCATGTCTTTCCAGACCTGCTGCATTTCCGCCTCATCCTTGGGCCACGCGGCGGTCTTGCGGCGGGAGCGTTCAATGGACCGGTCCTTGTCAAAGGTAAAGCCGCCCTTTTTCAGCAGGTCCCGCGCATAGGCGATGCGCTGCATGGCGCGCTGCCGGTACAGGGCGTGCATGGCCTGGGCCGCGTCCATCATCTGGCCGGACATCAGGTAGTCGTCCAGTTCCCTGCCGTATTTCTTCTTGAGGGCGTCCACATCCTGCTGGGTGAAAAATATCTTGTTGGGATCCACCTTGCGCAGGTAGGTTTCCAAGAATTTTCCGGACAGTTCGTCGCTGAATTCCTTGCGGGAGAAGTGGAAGTTCTGGAGCAGGAGGGACATTTGCTTGCCCACCTGGTTGAAGTCCGTGGCCGCGGAGGCGCAGGAGGTGATGGCGGCTGCGGCCAGGGCCGAGAATGCTGTAAGTCGAATCCAACGGAATGAGTGCATGTTCATAACGGAAAAGGGTGCGGTTTTCTCCATCAGGGAAAAAAAGCTAGTGCTGGGATGTGAGTGTTACTGATTTGTAGGTGATTGTCTATCTTATAAAACGTCCACATGACGCTATTTTACGCGCCGGGTTTCCGGAAGGGGGAAAGGGACTGCCGGAGGGCGGAAGAACCCCCGTCCGTCCGGAAGGAACGGCATCCGGCGGGGTTGCAATCCTCTGCGAATGCAGGGCGCGGGAGAGAGGAAGAAAGAGGCAAATTCATTAGTGGACAAATACACCATAAAGTTTGAAATTCTGTGCGGAAGTCCGGCATTTGTCATATTGGGGCCGTACAGGAAGGAGAACGCGGTTTCCGGAGACTTTTTCCCGTGCGCCGTAGCGCCGCCCGCTTGACGGCAGCCTTTTTCTTTTTCCGCCGCCGCATTTCTCCCGGAGCGGGGAAGGCATTCCTTCCTTGTCAGCGGCGGGGGAGGGCCGGACGGGGCGCGGATGTTTCCAGTATGGCCGCCGCGGGGAGGGGAACATTTCAGGATTGAGGTCACGGAGGTTTTCTGTACACTTCGCGTGATGATGAGAACACCGAACCAGGACAAGAAGCCTTCCGGAAGCAAAATGGGCGTTCTGCTGCAGCGTTCATTCAGCACCGTGGTTCTGCTGGGTTTGCTGGCGGGGGCCCTGTGGTGGGACCGTGAACTTGGGTATTACGGGCTGGTCTGCATCTTCTGCATCCTGGCCTCCTGGGAATGGAGGCACATGCTGCTGCGTTCCAGAAAAGCCTCCCAGCCGAACCTGAGCTTTCTTTTCGGCGCGGCGTATCCCGTGCTGCTGTCCTGGGCGTGCTACGTGACCAAGTTCTGGGAAATCGCCCCTACGGAGAATGCCCCGTTCCTGATTCCCCTTCCTCTTCTGGTGGCGCTTGCCGCCCCGGTCCTTCTGGTCGTGATTTCCTTTATCCGTGAAATGAAGTATCCGGTGGTGGGAAGCCGGGCGCTCCGTTCCGTCGGGACCACGCTGCTTTCCTTCATTTATCCCGGCTGGCTGTTCGCCTTTGCCATTCTGGCCCTGCATCTGGCCTATATGAGGGTAGGGTATGTTTATCCGTCCATCGTCATGTGCGTGCTATGGGTCATTCTGGTGACGAAGATGGCGGACATTTTTGCCTATGTCAGCGGGTTCCTGCTGGGAGGCCGCATTTTTTCACGCAGGCTCATTCCCCACATCAGCCCCAAGAAGACGTGGGAGGGCATCCTCGGTTCCTGGGTGCTGACGAATGCGGCGGCCATCGGGCTGGTTTTCCCGATGTTCAGGGTCTCCGTCCTGTCCATGCCCCAGATGCTGGTGCTGGTGGGCTGCGTCTCCTTCATTTTCCTGCTGTCCGTTTACGGGGACCTGGCGGGCTCCCTGGTGAAGCGCAGCCTGGCCATCAAGGATTCCGGCTCCCTGCTGCCGGGGATAGGCGGCATTTTTGATTTGATTGACAGTCCTTCCTTTACCGTGCCGTTCTTCTGGTTCCTGCTGGCCTGCATCGGTTGAACGGCCCGGGCATGAACGGATTCCCCTGTAACCCGGTATGGATTCCCCCTCCCTTCCCATTGAGGAAATCCGCGGAGAATTGCTGGACGCGCTGCAAGCCCCCTCTCCGCGCATCCTGCTGAAAGCGCCCACGGGCTCCGGCAAGTCTACCGGCGTTCCCCCCATGATGGATGACGCCGGGCTGGGGGAACGCGGCCTGATCGTCGTCGTTCAGCCCCGCCGGATGGCCGCGCGCCTGCTGGCGCGCCACGTGGCCCGGCTGCGCGGAGTGGAGCTGGGGAAGGAAGTGGGGTATGTGGTGCGCTTTGAACGGCACATTTCCCCCCGCACCCGCATTGCGTACGTGACGGACGGCATGCTGGAACGCTGGCTGACGGAGCGGCCCGCCCTGGAAGGGGTGAGCGCCGTGGTGTTTGATGAGTTTCACGAACGGAGCCTCTCCGGGGATTTGTCCCTGGGGCGCGTATTGGACTTGCAGGAAGGCCCGCGCCCGGACATGGCCGTAGCGGTGATGTCCGCCACGCTGGAAATATCCGGCCTGCGGGATTACATGGGCGCCTCCTGCCGGGTGCTGGAGGCGCACGGAAGGCAGTATCCCGTAGAAACCGTTTACCGGGCTCCCCGGCTGGTCAGCGACGGCCGCGGCAGGGTGGCTCCCCCTCCCGTGTGGGAGCAGGCGGCGGACGCCGTGAAGGAGGCGGTGAAGGATGACGGCTGCGGGGACGTGCTGATATTCATGCCGGGCGTGTATGAAATCCGGAAAACGGCGGAGTTGCTGGCCGGCAGGCCGTGGATGGGCGGCCGGGACGTTTTTCCTCTTTACGGAGCGTTGACCCCGGAACAGCAGAATCGCGCCGTGGAGCAGGGGAAGAATCCCCGCGTCATCGTTTCCACCAATGTAGCGGAAACCTCCCTGACGATTGAGGGGGTGCGCACGGTGATTGATTCCGGTCTGGTGCGCCGGTCCGGCTGGGACCCCTACAGGGGCATGGATACGCTGCACCTGACGAAGATTTCCAAGGCGTCCGCCGCCCAGCGCGCGGGCCGTGCCGGGCGCGTGGCTCCGGGCCGCTGCTTCCGGTTGTGGAGTGAGGCGGAGCAGGCGCGGAAGGCGGATTTTGATCCGCCCGAATGTTTCCGGGTGGATCTGGCGGGGGCCGTGCTGAATCTGGCCGCGTGGGGCATAACCGCGCCGGAAGGGTTCCGCTGGCTGGATGCGCCGGACCCCCTGGTGATGCAGCGGGCCGTGAACCTGCTGGCCGCCCTGGGAGCTACGGAGGCGGACGGGAGCCTGACGGACGTGGGAAGAAGGATGACCGCTTTTCCTCTGCCGCCGCGGCTGGCGCGCCTGATGGCGGCCGGGCAGGATGAACAGTGCGTGGTGGAGCTTGCCGCCATTGCGGCCCTGATGCAGGGGGAGGGCGTGGCGATGAAGGGCGGCTTGAACGACAACCTGCGCGATTCTGCGGACTATACGGATTTTCAGGCGGAGTGGCGCGCGGTGGAAAAGGCTGTGGACGCCGGGTTTGAGGCGGGGGCGTGCACCCGCTGGGGCATTTCCGCCCGTGGGGCGCGGGAAGTGTGGATGGCGTATCGGCAGCTTTTGTCCATCGGCAGCCGGGGGAAATCCCGGGAAATGCCGGAGCCTGATTTCACGGCGGCGCGGCCTGCCGTGGTCCGCGCCATGATGGAGAGCTTTGCGGACCATGTGGGCGTCCGGAACGGAGTGGCCGCCAACACGTGCCGCATGGCCGGCGGCGTGGGGGGCAGGCTGGCGGAAGGCAGCGTGGCGTTCCACGGGGAGCATTTTGTGGCGGCGGAGGTGGCGGAGTTGTCCGGAAAGGCGGTGGAAACCCGTGTGGGCCGCTGTACGCTCATTGACCCGGAGGAGCTGCGCGCCGTCTGGCCGGAGCGTTTTTCCGGCGGGGAGGCGGCCGTCTTTGACGCCGTGCTGCGCCGCGTGCGCCTGCACCGGAGACTGATGTATGAAGACCTGGTGCTGGAAGACCGGGACCGCGGGGACGCTCCGCCGGAGCTGGCCGCCCCCATTCTGGCGGAAAAGGTGGTGGACGGAACCTTGAAGCTGGTGAAATGGGATGACGCCGTGGAGCAGTGGATACGCCGCCTGAACGGTTTAAGCGTCTGGATGCCGGAACTGGAACTCCCCCGTTTTTCAGAGGAAGACAAGCTGGTTGCCATCTCCCTGGTTTGCGAGGGAGCCGTGGGCTACAAGGACATCAAGGAGAGGGAGATCATTCCCGTGCTCCGGGACTGGCTCTCCGGCTGGCAGGCGAAGGCGCTGGACGATTACGCTCCGGTGAGCCTCACGCTGACCAACGGCCAGCACGCGAAAGTGAGGTACGGGGAGGATTCCACGCCTGTGATCGGCCTTACGGTGCAGCGGCTGTTCGGCGTGGCGGCGTCTCCGCGCATTGCCAACGGCTCCGTGACCGTGAAGGTGGAGGTATTGGCCCCCAGCCAGAGGCCTTGGCAGGTGACGGGCTCCCTGGAAAGCTTCTGGCGGAACGGCTACGGCCAGATGAAAAAAGACCTGGCGGGGCGCTATCCCCGGCACCGCTGGCCCGATCCTGAAGAGCTGGATTTCCTCCCCCGTTCCCGTTGAGAAGGCGAAAGGATTTTTCTGTAACAAAACAGTAGCAAAATCGTCCGTTTCCGTGTAAAGAGGCGGTGGTGCAGCTCGCGGACGCCCTCCGCCCACCATTCACAAGAGACAGTTATGGACTCAATTTACTGGATTATCATCGTAGCCCTGCTGCTTCTGGCGGCATTTGACCTGATCAACGGCGTAGCGAATGACGCCGTCAACTTCCTCAACTCCGCCATTGGTTCCAAGGCCGCCCCCGTGCGGGTGATCCTGACCGTGGCTTCCATCGGCGTGCTGGTGGGCGCCTGCTTCTCCGGCGGCATGATGGAGGTGGCCCGCAACGGCATTTTTCACCCGAACATGTTCAGTTACCACGAAGTGATGCTGCTCTTCCTGGGGGTGATGATCAGCGAGGTGATACTCCTGGATACCTTCAATACCTTCGGCCTTCCCACGTCCACCACCGTTTCCCTGGTGTTCGGCATTCTGGGCTCCGCCGTGGCGACGGCCCTGTTCAAGATTTCCAAGCTTCACATGACGCAGTCCGTGTGGGACTTCATCAATACGGACAAGGCGTTTGAAATCGTCACCGGCATTCTCCTTTCCGTAGCCATCGCCTTCACGGTGGGCACCATCGTCATGTGGGTTTCCCGCCTCGCGTTTACGTTCAAATACCAGTCCCGCTTCAAGTGGTTCGGCTGCTTCTGGTGCGGCATCGCCATGACGGCGGTGGCCTACTTTGCCGTGTTCAAGGGCTTGAAGGAATCCACCCTGATGGAGCCTTCCTTCATTCAATACATTGACCAGAACCTGGGCATGGCCCTGCTGGTGGCCTTCGGCGGTTTTTCCGTGCTCATGTTCCTGCTCCAGCACCTGTTCATGACGAACATCCTGCGCCTGACCGTGCTGGCCGGCACCTTCTCCCTGGCCCTGGCCTTTGCGGGCAACGACCTCGTGAACTTCATCGGCGTGTTCATGGGCGGCCTGGATTCCTTCCAGTACGCCACAGGCGTAGTGGAGGCCGGCGGCTCCGCCTCCTCCATCACCGCCATGGAATGCCTGATGCCCGGGCAGGGCGTTCCGGTGAACCATTACATTCTTTTTGCCGCCGGATGCATGATGATTTTTGCGCTGTGGTTCTCCAAGAAGGCGAAGACGGTGATCGCCACCGGCGTGGAGCTTTCCCGGCAGGGTGAAGGAGGCATTGAACGCTTCGGCTCCGTTCCCCCCGCCCGCGCCATCGTGCGCAGCGCCATCGCGCTGGGGCGCGGGGTGAAAAAGCTTATCCCCGCCCGCATGCTGGTGCGCATGAACCATCAGTGGGATGCTGCCCCGCAGCCACTGAACCCCAAGGACCGCGTGGCTTTTGACCTGATCCGCGCCACGGTGAACCTGACGGTGGCTTCCCTGCTGATCGCGTGGGCCACGGGCAAGCAGCTCCCCCTTTCCACCACATACGTGACGTTCATGGTAGCCATGGGTTCCTCCCTGGCGGACAAGGCGTGGGGCAGGGAAAGCGCGGTTTACCGCGTGACCGGCGTACTGACCGTAATCTCCGGCTGGTTCATGACCGGCCTGGCCGCCTTCACGCTGGCCGCCGTCATGGCGACCGTCTTGCACTACGGGCAGGTGTACGCCATCTTCGGGCTGCTGGCCCTGGTGGTCGTCATCCTGGTGAAATCCACCATCATGCACCGCAAGCGGGAGAACAAGCTTTCCGTAGAGCGTTTTGACCAGATTACGGAGGAAAACATTCTGGACGTGTGCAGCCACCAGGTCGTGGACAGCACGCTCAAGCTGCGGGAAATCTACAATGACACCGTGGAAAACTTCTTCCAGGGGGACCGGAAGGCCCTGAAAGAGCTGGCGGACGCCGCGGAACGCCTGGCCCTGACCAGCAGCGAGCACCACAAGTACGACATTCTCCCCATCCTGTACAAGATGCAGTCCCGTTCCCTGGACATGGGCTACCACTTCGTGCAGGCCCTGGAGCATTTGAACGAAGCCACGCAGAGCCTGGCGCAGTTTTCCGAGTCCATCTTCACGTATGTGGACAATAACCACACGCCGTTCACGATTGACCAGGTGGACGACTTGAAGGAGGTGCATACCGCTCTAATGAAGCTTCTGGATGAATACTGCAAGATGCTCCAGACGGGAACGTACATCCAGTTCGACTATACCATGGTGGCCCAGGAACAGCTCCTTCAACTGGTGGCAAAGGCCACCAAGCGCCAGATCAAGCGCGCCCAGCGCAACCAGACGCGCACCCGTTCCTCCCTCCTTTATCTGAACATGCTTAATGAAATGAGGTTCATGGCCGTGCAGGTGCGGGCCCTGACCAATGACGAACGGAACTTCGTGGCGGCGTAAGGCGGCGGGGAACCGGGCTTTTTGCATGAAAAGGAAAGAAAAATCTTGAGCGTTTGGTTCATGCAAGTATGCTGAATGGACAGGGGTGTTCGATAAAGAAGGAACGAGAGCCTTCCGAATCACCAGGAACGACCCTGATTTCATAGGTAGTTAGTTGGAGCGGCTGCGGAAGGAATTCCGCAGCCGCTTTTTTGCCCCCGCAGGAGGGGGGCGGACCTTGTGTCATACAAAAGAAGGAATGTTTGAACATATTTCCCGCCCGGCTGTCTCACCCATAACGGTTATGATCCGGATGCAGTGAAAGAGAGAGCACTTCATCCACTTAAGGACTCAACCGTCTTCATAGGTAGTTAGTTGAACAGCAGCCCCGGCGAAGGGATTCGCCGGGGTTTGTTCGTCTCCGGATGGCGCATTCCACGCCGTAAACGGCTGGAAAGAAGCGGGGAAGGAAGAATAGGAGGCGTTTTGCCGCGGGGTTTGATTGACGAGCGGGACGCATCAGGGCATAGTGGCAGGGTATGAAGAGAGCGTTTTGCGTGATAGCCGGTGCATGCAGCCTGCTTGGATGGGCTCCGGCGGACGAGGCTGGCATGAAGAATGCGCTGGCGGACTGGCAAATGAGGCAGTCCGACTGGGAATCCGCATTCAAAACGGCTGAAAGCGATGAAAAAAGAGCGGAACTGATGGAGAGCCGTCCGAACGCCATTCCGGTGGCGCAGGAATTGTGGAGGCAGGTGGGGAGGGACCTTCAAAAGCCCGAGACTCAAAAACCCTACCTTCTCCCGGCTGTCATTTGGTTTCTGGACCATCCCCAGGCCGTGGCGCAGGCTTTCCCCAACGGAGACGTTGCCAGGAAAATTGTCGTGCTTTGCCTGGACTCCCTGGAAAATACCCTGTTCCGGGAAAAGGGAGCGGGAAAAGCGGCGTATGCGTTGAGCAACTCCCGCGACCTGCGCTGCCGCGTTATTCTGGAACAAATCAAGGATTACAACCAGTTTCCGGAAGACCAGGGGCTGTCCGCCCTGGGGCTGGCCATGGTGATGAAGGAAACGACGGGAATGCTCCAGGATGACGTCAGGCTGGTGGCGGCACGCGGAAAGCTGCTGAAAGACGCCATCATCAAATGCTATGATTCCAGCTTCGGTCCCGTTCCGGTCCGGAATCTGGTGAAGGAAGAGCTGTATGAAATACGCAATCTCAACATTGGACAGACCGGGCCCAAAATAAGCCTGCCTTCCACCGCCACGGGCGCGGAAGTGACGGTCCCCTCCGGAGACAAGCCCGTGCTGCTGGTTTTCTGGGATCCCCGGGATGTGCGCTCTGTCCAGTTTTTGCAAAAGGCCGTTTCCCTACGGAAGGAATTTCCGGGCCTGACGGTCATGCCGGTGGCCCCCGGAAACAGTGAGGACGTGAAAAAGGCCCTGCTGAATTTGGAGATGGATACTCCCTCCCTGGTAGATGAAAAGGCGGCGGCGTTCAAGGATTACCGCGTGATGCTCACGCCGCGGGTGTACCTGCTGGACCCTGCGGGGAAAATCCTGATGCGCGGCACGCCGGACATGCTGTTTGACGCGAATCTGTACGCGGTCATGGGCAAGCTGGAAGGGAAAAAGAATGGAAAGGCGGACGAGAAAAAGGCCCCGGCCGCCCCCGCTGCCGTGAAGCCGGCTCCGCTGCCGGCCAGGATCAACTCTCCGGATACGCGCATTCCCTCCGTTCCGCAGCCTGCCGCGCCCCGGCCAGCGGCCCCGCCTGCTTCCTCCGGTGTGGAGCAGCCCTCTTCTCTTTCCGCTCCCCCCTTGCGGCCCATGCCCGAATAGCCTGTTCCATGGAAAATATTCCATTGAGAAAGGCCGCGGAGGCTGTGGCGCGCTTGCTGGCCGGAGCGGGGCACACGGTGTATTTTGTGGGAGGCTGCGTCCGGGACAGGCTGCTGGGATATCCCGTGAAGGACATTGACATTGCCACCTCCGCCCGTCCGGACGAGGTGTTGCGCCTGTTCCCGGACGCCTGGGAAGTGGGCGCCGCCTTCGGCGTGGTGCTGGTGCGCCGTGGCGGTTTCTCCTTTGAAGTGGCTACGTTCCGCAGGGACGGCTGCTACAGGGACGGCAGGCGCCCGGAATCCGTCTGCTTCACGGATGCGGAGGAGGACGCCCGGCGCCGTGATTTTACCATGAACGGCCTCTTGGAAGATCCGTTTTCCGTTCCTCCGGGTTATGTGGTGGATTATGTGGGCGGCGTGGAAGACATCCGGGCCCGCGTGCTGAGGTGCATCGGGGAGCCGGACCGCCGTTTTGAGGAGGACTCCCTCCGGCTGATGCGCGCCGTCCGTTTCGCCGTTACCAGGGAAGTGCGGGTGGAAGCGGAAACTTATGCCGCCATTTGCAGGAACGCCCCGCTGCTGGCCCGCATCGCGCCGGAGCGCATCCGGGAGGAACTGGACCGGATTCTATTGTCTCCAGGAAGGAAACGGGGCGTGGAAATGCTGGTGGAAACGGGGCTGATGAAGCATGTTATTCCAGAGGTATACGGCATGATCGGCTGCACGCAGCCTCCCCAGTGGCACCCGGAGGGGGACGTGTATGCCCATACGCTGATGATGCTGGACGCGCTGGGGAAGGACGGCGCCCCCGTGTCTCTGGAGCTGGCCCTGGGCGTGCTGCTGCATGATGTCGGAAAACCTCCCTGCCGCCAGGTGGATGAAACGGGGCGCATCCGTTTTTCCGGTCATGACAAGGAGGGCGCCTCCATGGCGCGGGACATTTTAAGGAGACTGAAATATTCCAATGCCGTGATTGATGCGGTGTGCGCCATGGTGGAGCGCCACATGCGCTTCATGAACGTGCAGCAGATGAAGAAGTCCACCCTGCGGATGTTCATGAGCGCTCCGCATTTCAGCGACGAGCTGGAGCTTCACCGCCTGGACTGCCTTTCCTCCAACGGATTGATGGACAACTGGCAGTTTGTCAGGGACGCCATGGATTCCTACCGGGACGCACCCCTGGTGCCTCCGCCCCTGGTGACCGGGCGCGATCTGCTGGACCTGGGACTGCCCCCCGGTCCCGATTTCAGGAAATGGCTGTCCCGTTTGCAGGAGCTCCAGTTGGAAGGAACGCTCCGGACCAGGAAGGAGGCCCTGCTGATGCTGGGGCAAATTGCCCCGGTGGAACAGAATACACTTGCAGAGTACCTGGAAAAGTTAGCATTATAGGCCGCAAGACCTCATCCTTTCAGCTCATGCGCCCGGTCATTTATCAACTGTTTGTCCGCCATTTCTCCAACATGGAAACCCATGGGGTGGACTGGGGGACCCGGGAGACGAACGGGTGCGGCACCTTTAACGGCGTGACGGACAAGGCCCTGAGGGAAATAGCCCGGATGGGCTTTACCCACATCTGGCTGACCGGGGTGCTGAGGCACGCCACGCAGACGGCCTATCCCGAGCTGCCCGCCCAGCCGGAATCCATCGTAAAAGGCCTGGCCGGCAGTCCCTATGCGGTAGTGGATTATTTTGACGTGGACCCGGACCTGGCCTCCACGCCGGAAAAAAGAATGGAGGAATTCAAGGCCCTGGTGAAGCGCTGCCGGACGGTGGGACTGCTGCCGATGATCGACTTCATCCCCAACCATGTTTCCCGCGCCTACCTGGCGGACTGGGACGGCCATGACGATTTCGGGGAAGGGGACGACCACCATACGTTTTTCTCTCCGGAGCAGGGGTACTTTTACCTGACCTCCAACAGCCCGGGGGACGGCCCCCCCCTGCATCTGCCGGACGGCCTGTTTGAAGGGGAAATGACCTTCGGCCGCGTCACGGGCAACAATGCCGTTACGTGGAACCCCACCAGGTATGACTGGTATGAAACGGTCAAGCTCAACTACGGCTATAACTTCCTGGCCGGACTGCCGACCCTCCGCCTGCTGCCGGACTGGACCAGCCCCAAGCAGCACGTGCCCAAGACCTGGCGCATCATGGACGACATCCTTTCCTTCTGGCAGGGCCTGGGCATCGGCGGTTTCAGGTGCGACATGGCCCAAATGATCCCCATGGCCTTCTGGAAATGGGCCATTTCCCGTTCCCGCGTCCGTCTGCCTGACGTGTTTTTCATGGCGGAGGCGTACAACGACCACATGAAGACCACTCCCGGCGATCCCTGCGCCGCGCTGCTGGAAGCCGGGTTCAATGCCGTTTACGATTCCGATTGCTACCATCTGGCGCTCCACATGTACACGGAGAATAACTGGGCCAACGATTTCGACCGTCTTTTCCGCAGCAACCCCAAGTACATGACCAACGGCGTCCGCTATGTGGAGAACCATGATGAAACGCGCGTGTGCTCCCCGCTCTCCTGGGGCGGCGTGGGGCGTACCGTCCTGCCGGCCATCATGACGCTGGTGTACGCGTCCGGTCGCGGTCCCGTGCTGGTGTACAACGGGCAGGAAGTAGGGGAGCGGGCGGAAAGCCCCGGCGGCTATGGCGGCCATGACGGCCGCACCAGCATTTTTGACTACACCTGCCTGCCCCAGCTCCAGCCCTGGGTGGCGGACGGACGGTTTGACGCCTCTCTGCTGCCGGAGGACTCCGCGGAGCTGAGGAACTTTCATCAGCGGCTGCTTCCCCTGATGCAGCATCCGGCACTGGACCGCGGGGATTTTTACGGCCTGAACTGGGCCAACATGAAAAACACCACCTTTGGCAGGGAACCTGCGGAAGACACCTCCGGCCACTGGGTGTACGCCATGCTCCGGCATGATGCCCGTGCCAGGGCCACCGTGCTGGTGGTGGGGAACCTTTCCCCGGAGATCAACTTCTACAACCTCCGCATTTCCATTGCCCAGCACGCCTTCGGCTGGTGCGGCATCCAGACGGACCGCGTGCGTGTCAGGAACCTGATGGCCGGAGAGGGGGAAGACCGGGTTTTTGACCGGAAGGAACTGATGGAACGCGGGCTTCCCCATCCCCTGAAACCGGGGCATGTGGGCGTGCTGGAACTCTCTGCCGTTTAAAGGCGCATTCCCTCCGGAGGGGTGCGGCTGCTCTTTCCGATATTTTTTGCTCTGCTGGGCGTTTTTATAATGACGGGCGGTTTTTAATTCGGTATAGTCCCGGAAATTCCTATGACTAGACGTTTCCCTCACTCCATGTCTGCCATTCAGCAAATTGCCCTGGCGCTTGCCGTTGCCGGTATTGGAGCCGGCCAGGGGCTGGCCCAGGAAGGAGCAGGGGCCGCCCGCCGGACTGCGGCCCGGATGGAAGAGCAGGCCCAGGCTTCCATGCTGCTGCTGGGGCAGGCGCGTCAGCTGTATTCCGAGGGCAAGTACCAGGAAGCCCTGGACAATTACCGCAGGAGCCTGACCGCGCTGCCCAAGTCCCCCAACATGGAGAAGCGGCGCCGTTTTCTGGAAACCAGCATTGCGGACGCCAGCGTGGCCGTGGCGCAGGAATACATCAAGGTGGGGCGTTACGACGAGGCCGTCAAGCTGCTGGAAGATGCCTTGAAAGCCACGCCGGACCATGCCCTGGCCAAGCGCACGCTGGAAATAGCCCGGGACCCGGTTCGCACGAATCCGGCCCTATCCCCGGAACACGTCAAGAACGTGGAGGAAGTCAACCGCCTGCTTCGCCTGGCTTACGGCTATTATGAACTGGGCCAGTATGATGCGGCCCTGAAGGAATTTACCTCCGTCCTCCAGACGGACCCTTACAACACGGCGGCGCGGCGCGGCATGGAGCTGGTCAACCGCGCCAGAACCGCCTACTTTGACGCTGCCAGGGATGAAACCCGGAGCAGCGCCCTGGCGGACGTCTCCAAGCTGTGGGAGATGCCCGTTCCGCTGACGGAAACGCCGGAGGAACCCGCTTCCTTCTCCCAGCCGCTGGACAATCCGGTGGTGAATGTGGACCAGAAGCTGGGCATGATCCGTCTGCCCCGCGTGCAGCTGGACGGCGCAACGGTGCAGGAAGCCGTGGACTATCTGCGCAGCCTGGCCAGGACGCATGATACAACGGCCATGACGACGGCAGAGCGCGGCGTGAACATTTCCGTGGACCCCGGTCCTGCGGACAGCGTTTCAGCCAAGGAGACCGCCGGCAAGAGAATTACGCTTAATCTTCAAAACGTGCCGCTCCGCGACGCCCTGGAATACGTGGCGCGCGCTTCCGGCCTCATTCTGCGCACGAACGCCTTTGGCGCGGAGCTGGTATCCAGTTCTGACGGCACCTCCTACATGGTGACCAAGGCCATTGCCCTTCCTCCGGGTTTCTTCTCCGGCCTGTCGGAATCCTCCGATTCGGAAAATGCCGATCCCTTCGGTTCCGGGGATGCCGGTTCTTCCGGCATGACCCTGAAACGGGTGGACCCGCAGAAGGCGCTGGCCTCCCTGGGCGTGAAATTCCCGGAAGGCAGCTTCATCAAATACAACTCGGGCAACTCCACCCTCCTTTTCCACGGCACGCCCAAGGACTTGAGCATGCTGGAGGAGCTGGTGGCGTCCAAGACGGCGGAACAGCCCCTGCAGGTGGTTGTCAGCGCGACGTTCCTGGAAGTCAATCAGACGGACCTGGAAGAATTGGGCTTCAACTGGATCGTGAACCTGAACCTGGACCCCTCCAAGTGGTTCATGGGCGGTGCGGGCACCAACAAGAATGACTACAACAACACTGTGCTGGACAGCGCCGCCAGCGTGGTCGGAGCCGCCGTCCCGGCAGGGGTGGTGGGTGGACTGAGGTCCGGCAACCAGGTTTTTACGGAAGACAGCATTGACGGCATGATTGAGCGCGGTTCCTCCGCCAGAAGCACCGGCGTGGCCTACGTTCCCGGCGGTGCACCCAGCATCGTCACCATGCGCGGCATGTGGAGCCAGGCGGACATCACGATGATCATGCGCGGCCTGAGCCAGAAGAAAGGCACGGACATCATGCAGCATCCTTCCGTGATTGTGCGCCCAGGGGAAAAAGCCACCTTCTTCAGCGGCAAGGAACTGATTTACCCCACGGAATACGATCCGCCCGAAGTTCCCAACAGCACGGGCAACAACAATAACGGAGACGACTGGGGCGACTATGACGACGATGGCGGAGACCGCCTGCCGGTCATGCCCATCACGCCCGCCCACCCATCCGCCTATGAAACCAGGCAGCTCGGCACGGTATTCAACGTGGAGGTAACCGGCATCAGCGATGACAAATCCATCGTGGAAATGACCGTAGTGCCGGAAATCGTGGACTTTGACGGCTTCATCAACTACGGTACGCCGCTCTTCGTCCCCGTGGCCTCCCAGGAGAAAAATGCGAAGGAAGACATCGTCATGGTGAAAGCTTCCGACAACTTCATTCTCCAGCCCGTATTCTCCACGCGCCGCCTGACCGCTCCGGTACGCATTGCCACCGGCAGCACGCTCGTCATCGGCGCCTTGAAAAAATCCACCTCCATCACGTATGAGGATAAAATCCCCATTCTGGGGGATATTCCCTGGGTGGGCCGCCTTTTCCGCTCCAAGGGATCCAAGGAAGAGCGCAAGGCCATCATCATCATGGTGAAGGCGGAAGTGGTGGACCCGGGCGGCAAGCAGCTTTACACGCCGGGCACCGCCGTTCCGGATGAGGAAGCTCCGGCAGGGCTCGCGCCTCTTCCCGCCCTCAGCAATGCCCAGTAACCTTTAACCGGATTAAGACTATTGAAGAACAGTGATTCCGATCCTGAGTCCTCTTCTTCCTCCCAGGGGGCGGACAATATCATGCGCCAGCTGCATGCCTCGGATTCCCAGGGCGTGGAGCGAAAGAGGGAAGTAGTGGTGCGCCCGGACGGCAGCAAGGTCATCCGTGTGGAAAAACGCCGGCGGACCTACAATGACGACCACGGGGACGCCAAGCAGGCCGTGCTGAAAAACAAGCGTTTCCTCATTGGCCTCTGCATCTTGGTCCTGCTGGTTGTGGGCGCCCTGGCGGGAACGTACATGTACCGCCTGACTTCCTTCAATACGGAGGAATTCGCCGGGCGGCTGCAATCGGACCTCTCCGCCGCCTGGGGCGGGAAGGTGGAAGCCTCCGGCATGGCGATGGACGGCCTTTCCATGAAGGCCGCCCGCATCAAGGTCACTTTCCCGCAGGATTCCTGCCTGTCTTTTGTAATGATGGAAGGCGTTTCCGGAGAAATCTCCGCCACGTCCCTGTTCATGGGAAAAATCAAGGGGGAAAGCCTGAACATGGCCAAGGTCACGATTGGCCTGCGTCCCGGATTCTCCAAATTTGCCGTGCCGCAGACGAAGCGGGAACTCCCGTTCGTCTTCCGGCGGTACACCTCTCCGCGCCTGGAGGTAGGTTACGCCCACAAGACGGAGGAACTTACCCTGGAGCGGAATGACGGCCCCTTCTACATGACGGCGGAAGCCTACATCCGCACGTCCGGAAACGGTACGGAACCGGAATACGTGCTGGACCTGTCACAGCAAAAGCTGAAAATCAAGGGCTGGCCTCTGATGGGCGTCGACTCCGGCTCCATCATTTTAAACGGAAACGGCGTCAAGCAGCTCACCTTCTCCGGTTTTCTGGACAAGGGGCGCCTGCTCAACAAGCCTACGGACCTCAGCCCCTTCATGATTACGGGGAATTTCCTCTTGGGTACGGATTTCCGCCACCAGGCCTGGACCCTGACGGGCAGGAATTTTGACCTCCTCTCCCTGGTGGGGGATGACTTCGCTTCCTTCCTCAAGGTACAGATGGGGGAACAGGAAGTGGATGAAAAGCATGAATTGAAGCTGGACTTTGCGCTGCCCGTGACGGACGAACAGAAAAGGCCCTCCGTAAAAGGGTACAGCGGTTCCGTCATCAAGGCGACCATGCTCAGGCTGCCCGTCCTGCGCCTGCTGGCGGCCATGACCGCCCGGAACACGGAAATAAGGCTGCCTTACTCTTCCCCAGTCTTTACGTCCGGCTCCTTTCTGCTGGAAAGCGACGGAACGGACCGTTCCGCCTCCCTGAAAGAGATTTCCCTGTTTGAGCAGGGCTTCCTGGGAGTGACCGGGGTTCTGTACAGCAACGGTTCCGCCGTGACGGGAGAGCTGGTCTTTAAAATCCCCTCCTACATGGTGGATAGCCGACGCCTGCCGTCCGGCGTTACGCAGGAGGGGCATGAAATCATTCTCCCCGTGAAAATTTCCGGTACGCCGGCATCCCCGCAGGACAACTCCGCCGGCATGCTCCAGGAAGTGGAGCCGCGCGCGGACCGTCCGGGAATGGGGACTGCCCCCTCCCGCGGAACGGCTCTTCCCGCTCCGTCAAGTACCCCGCCCGCCCGCATTACGGTGGACGGATTCATGTGATATTGCCGAGGATTCATGTTGCTGCTCAACCCCATTGTCCGAAAAACGTCCGAAAAGCGTTCCCGCTGGTGGACCAAGCTGGCCGGCTTCGGCCTGTGGTCGTTGCTCCAGCCCATCTGCATGAGCCTGAATATCCGCTCCATCAAGGAGGAGCACGACGACGTTTACACGGCGCCCTTCCTGGTGGCCCTCTGGCACAACCGCACGACGGTGCCCGGCTACGCCTGGTCCCTGGCCCAGAAGCCGCTCAAGATGTGCGTGCTCACCAGCGCCAGCAAGGACGGCGCCCTGGTGGAGGCCGTATGCAAACACTTCGGCTTGGATTCCGTCCGCGGTTCCTCCGGACGGCGGGGAGCCCTGGCCTACATGGAAATGATGAGGAAGGTGCAGGAGGGGGACGTCTGCTTCTGCCTCACCCCGGACGGTCCGCAGGGCCCCATTTACCAGGTGCACCACGGCATCATCAAGATGGCCTCCCAGTCCGGGCTTCCCATCGTTCCCGTGTGCATCGAATATGAAAGCTGCTGGAGGCTGAACAAGGCCTGGGACCGCTACGCCATTCCCAAGCCGTGTTCCAACGTGAACATTCTATGGAAAAAGCGCCTGTTCATTCCTCCGGACGCAACGGATGAGCAGGTAGCGGACTACGCCCGCCTTCTGGCCGGGCTGCTGAGCGAGGGGCTTCCGGACTTCCCGCCACTTAATCAATCATTATTATGCAAATCATCGACGGAAAACAGGTAGCCTCCCAGGTGCTGGAAGAGGTTGGAAAGGACATTGCCCGGCTCAGGGAACAGGGAATAACGCCCGGCCTGGCCGTGGTTCTGGTGGGGGAGGACCCCGCCTCCCAGGTGTATGTGAATTCCAAGGTGAAAAAATGCGCGGAGCTGGGAATGAACTCCCGTAAAATCGTTCTCTCCGCGGATGCCTCCCAGGAAGAACTGCTCCAGGTCGTCCGTGACTTGAATGCGGACCCCTCCATCCACGGCATTCTGGTGCAGAGCCCGCCTCCCCCCCATATCGACGAGGCGGCCGTGGTCCTGGAAATAGACCCCGCCAAGGATGTGGACGGCTTCCACCCGGAGAACGTCGCCAAGCTGGTGCTGGAGGATGAAACCGGTTTTGTGCCCTGTACCCCGCTGGGCTGCATGAGGCTGTTGCAGGCGGCCGGCATTGAAACGGCGGGCGCGAATGCCGTGGTCATCGGCCGCAGCATGATCGTGGGCAAGCCGATGGCCCATCTTCTGATGTCCAAGCAGGCGAACGCCACCGTTACGGTGGCCCACTCCCGCACGAAGAACCTGCCGGAGCTTTGCCGTTCCGCAGACATCATCGTGGCGGCGATAGGCAGGCCCGCATTTGTGACGGCTGATTTTGTGAAGGACGGCGCCGTGGTGGTGGACGTGGGCATCAACCGCGTGGAAGATGCCTCCGCCAAGCGCGGCTACCGGATTGTTGGAGACGTGGCCTATGATGAAGTGGTGCCCAAGTGCCGGGCCATTACCCCCGTGCCCGGCGGCGTGGGGCCGATGACCATCGCCATGCTGATGGCTAACACGGTCAAGGCCTGCCGCCAGCAGACGGGGGCCTGACGGAGTGCCGTGACGTCCGTTTTTCTTGTCAAATGAAGGAAAGTAGGGCAGTATTCACTTACCATTATGTCAAGTAAATTACTCGAAGGCAAAGTTGGTGTCGTAATCGGCGTGGCGAACAAGCGCAGCATCGCGTTCGCAATTGCCAAGGCATGGCATGAAGCGGGCGCAAAGCTCATCTTCAATTATCAGGGCGAACGCCTCAAGGACGGCGTGCTCAAGCTGGTCCATGAAAACTTCGGCGAAGACGTCCCCGTTTACGATCTGGATGTCAGCAATGATGAATCCATCAATGCATTCTTTGAAAAAGTCCGGGAACACACGGACAAGGTGGATTGCATGCTGCATTCCGTGGCTTTTGCCCCGAAGGAAGCCCTTGGCGGCAGTTTCCTGGATACGGGACGCGAGGCGTTCAAGATTTCCCTGGATATCTCCGCCTACTCCCTGGTGGCCCTTTCCCGCGCCGTGGAGCCCATGATGTCCGACAACGGCAGCATTCTGGCGATGTCCTACCTGGGTTCCGAAAAGGTGGTGCCGAACTACAACCTGATGGGCGTTTCCAAGGCCGCCCTGGAAGCCTGCACCCGTTATCTGGCGTATGATCTGGGCCGCGCCCGCGGCATCCGCGTCAACTGCATCAGCGCGGGCCCCATGCAGACGCTTGCGGCACGCGGCGTTTCCGGCTTTAACACCATGTTCAAGGTGTATGAGGAACATGCCCCCCTGGGCCGTTCCTGCACGGGCGAGGAACTGGGCGCTACCGGCGTCTTCCTGGCCAGCGACGGCGCAGCCGCGATCACCGGACAGGTGATTTACGTGGACGGCGGCTATCAGATCATGGGCATGTAGCATTCCCTCCGGGAAAATTTCCCCTTTGTTTCAGGCCGTACCGCTTGTCGGTACGGTCTTTTTGCGCTGTTTCCGCGGGTATGACAGGGATGCGCCATCTCTCCTGTCAAAAATTCTTGTGTTCCGGTGTCTCATTTTTATAAATAAGAAAATGACAGCCTCCCCTCGTTATCTGTTTAACGGAGAAACGTGCGGCAGCTTGGATGAATTGTTCCTCCGCTACGGGAACTCTTCTCATAAAGCCCATATCTCCCTTGTTGGCGGGGACGGAATGCACATGCAGTCCGTTCCGGTGGGTAACGGCCTTTATTATTGCGAGGTGGGGGATGACGCCCATGGCTACGTCTGCCCCCATGAAATGCCGGTTGAGGAATTGGAGGAACAATTCCGCCGTTTTGATTCAGGGGAGGATTTCTCCTTTGTGAAGGAAGATTGGAGCTTTTACGAACCTTCCGCCTCCCCGCTTCCGGCGATGGTCAAATGGATTGGCGTCGCGGCCCTGATGGATGCCGCCATTGTACTGGCCTTCATCGGGCTTCCGGAGGGCCACACCGTCCATCTTTCCTGCATGCTGGATACGTTTACCCGTTTTCTGCTCAGTTAAGGCGCGCAGGGGCGGCCTGTTGAAGGAAGCCTTTTGCGGCTCCTCTTCAGGGGGCGAGTACCTTCAGCGTGCCGTGGCGCGTGATGCGGACCGGGGCGTTGCCCATATAATCGCCGTCCAGTTCACAGGCGGCCTGTCCGGCGGAAATGACGGTTCCCCCCGTCATCCGGATATATTCAAAGGAGCCGTTCCGCCGGGAATGGAAGCCTCCGTGGACGGCGGCCATCAGGCATTCCCCGATGATGGAGGGAATGGAATGTTTGAAAACCACGGCGTCCAGAAGACCGTCGTCATTATCCGCTTCCGCAAAGAAATTCAGCGGTCCGCCGTACCTGCGCCCGTTGCCGAAGAGGATGGAACGGCCTGCCACCACCCGCCCGTCATCCGTGGACAGGGTCAGCCGGGGCTGCCGCTCCGTGCAAACCCGGGCGCCGGCAATGACGTAGGCGAAGGCCTTCCATTTCTTTTTCATTTCCCACGTGGTCAGTTCCACGGCACGGGCGTCCGCGCCTATGCCCGCCATCTGGAGAAAGGGCTGCCCGTTGAAGGCGAACAGGTCCACGTCCCTGGGACGTCCCGCATTCAGAACATGCAGAGCATGGTCAAAATCCTGCCGGATACCGATTTCACGGGAGAAGACGTTCATGGTTCCCGCGGGGAAGGGGGCCAGCGCCGTTTCCGTATTGCAGAGGGCCCTGGCCGCCACGCCCAGCGTGCCGTCCCCGCCCGCCACGGCCACGACGGGAGTTCCGGAATCCGCCCGGGCGGCCAGGTGGCGCAGCATGTCTTCCCTGCTTTCCGGCTCAATGACGTCAAAAAGATCCCGGTGGCCGTCCAGCCAGCGGCGGAAGCGGTCGGCCCTGGCGCTGCGCGCCGTATTATTGAAAAACAGGGGAATCCTCATGGAGCGGTCACGGAGAAATTCAAAATCTGCACCGGGGCTTCCGTATGGGCCACGGGTTCATGGCGCACTGTTCCGTCGGGCAGCATGAATTCCAGAATGCCGCGGGAGACGTTGTCCGGCAGGCGCACTTCCAGAAACTTCCTCATGTCGTCGGATGGGCCGGGGGTGGTGCCTTCCGCCAGGACTTTCCCTTCTTCCGACTTGAGAACGACGCGCAGGGGCAGTCTTCTGCCGCTGCCTTCCTTCCCATCCCTGATATCCAGCATCAGCCTGCTGCCCGGCAGGTACTCCGGCTGTGCCGCCACCCAGTCCGACGCCAGTTTCATATAACGGTCCGTGATCCTGACGGCGGGGACGGTCCGGCTTTCCGGAGGGAAGGTCAGCGCGCGCCTTTTTTCGTCGTAGCGGGCTTCCCAGATCAGCGGGAAGAACTCTCCGGCGCCCTCCTTCTTCCAGGAGGTGGCGTAAATGGCGTTCTCCGGTTTGCGGGGGTCCAGCATGCTGATGGCGGACATCACCCACGGGGTGTTGAAATCCTTCTCGTTGTACTCCAGCATTTTCCATTCCCCGTCACACCAGGCTTCCACCCAGTTGTGGTTGCCGCGCACATGGTTCCAGGTAAGGACGCCGGCCATGCGGGCCGGAATGCCCACGGAGCGGAGCGCGCAGACGAGCAGGATGCTCTGGCCCGTGCAGGAAACCTTGCCGGATTGCAGGGATTCCTTCACCCCCTGGTGAGGAACCCTTCTTTCCGTGGAATAGCGCACATTCAGGGTTTTCTGGATGCAGGAGGCAATCGTGAGGGCGGCTTCCCGGCCCGTCTTGCATGCGGAAACCAGCGGCGCAAAGAGGTTGTGGAACTGTTCCCGCCATTCGTCGCGCGGCTCGTTGACCACGGCATAGGGGAGCACGTTGTTTTCATAAAGCTCCCACGGAACCTTGCCGGCCCAGGGGAACTGGCTGCGGGCGTCCAGCGCCAGGCGGACTTCCCGGTCCAGCCGTTCTTCCGTAATCGTTTCCCTGTCCTGCGCGGGCATGTAGGCGCGCAGGAATTCCACTCCGTCCGGAATGGCGTCATGGGCGGCGCAGAGAGCGGCGGTCAGGCCCAGGAGAAGGGCGGAAGGCAGCGGATTCATGAACACCGGAATTCATACCTGAATTCCGGGAGGGAGACAAGCTTCCTCTTGCGCAAGTAGGGCATGGAAATGGGCGAACAGGTGCGTGTCTTCCGGCGGCGTGGGGGCAAACGGGGCGTCATTGTCCAGGATATCCTCGCAAATGCGCATGAAATCGCGGGAGGTTTTCGCCCTTTTCATGTAATGGTCAAAGGAATAGGGAAGCCCGCGCGCGGTGTAAACCAGGTATTTTTTCATGCGGTGGATGTGTTTTTCCTCCACATAACGCTCCTGCATTTCCAGCGTGCGCTCATGGAGGCGGCGGATGTAATGCAGCACGTCCCGGAAGGTGGGGGAAGCAGGGACTCTACCCTGGAAACGGTCGTGAAGCTGGGAAAATATCCATGGATTGCGCAGGGCCGCGCGCCCGATCATCAGGCCTGCGGGCCGGGCCAGCCGCACCCACGCGTCCGCCGTGGCCGCATCCACAATGTTGCCGTTGGCGACCACCGGACAGTCCAGCGCTTCCACGGCCCATTTTACCCATTCCGGATGCACCGGGGAGCGGTAGCCTTCCCGTACGGTGCGGGCGTGGATGCACACCCTGTCCGGGGTGTGGGCGGCAATCACGGGGAGAATGCGTTCAAACTCGTCCGGATTCTCGTATCCCAGGCGGCATTTGACGGTGAAGGCCCCGGCGGGAAGAACGTCCCGGAGCGCGCCCAGGGCCGCGTCCATGGCCTTCAGGGAGCGCAGCATGCCCCCTCCGGCGTTTCTCCTGCACACCATCGGGGCGGGGCAGCCCATGTTCAGGTCCACCCCCGCGCAGTCGTGCTCCATCAGGGCCAGCGCGTCCCTCGCCAGGTACTCCGGCTCATGGCCCACGAGCTGGCCGTAAATGGGGCGCCCCGTGGGATTTTCATCAATGGAGCGCAGGATGTATGGCGACATCTTTTTATGATGGGCCACCGTTCTGAAATACTCCGTGATGAAATAATCCGGCAGTGAATTCAAGTCCTTCAACGTCTTGAGGAAAGCCAGATCCGTCACATCTTTCATGGGGGCCAGGGCCAGGAGCATGCGCCTGTGCATACCGTGAAAAGCCCCGGTTGGCAAGCTGTGATTGTCTTGACGAAAGAAGGAAAGTGTGGAAGCTGTGAGCATGAATCAGGACTCAACCCGCAAAGCCAGAGTGAATGTGAGACGAGCCGAGGTGATGGAACAGGTGGAGAAGGAAATCCAGCAGCATTACCAGAGTGAATTGATTTCCCATATCCGGTCTGCGGGCAACGTGTACAACCTGGGCCACACGGAATTTTTCCTGGCGAGGGAGTTTGGATTCTGCAACGGCGTGCGCCGCGCCATAGACATAGCGTATGCGGCCCGCAGGGTGTTCCCGGACCGGCGGATTTTCCTGATCGGGGACATCATCCACAATCCGGAGGTAAACCGGCAGCTGGAGGAAATGGGCATTCAGAAGCTTCCCTGGAAGCAGCTTGATTCCTCCTATGACCGGATTGCCGCGGACGACGTGGTGATTATTCCCGCGTTCGGCGTGCCCACTCCCTTCATGGATGCGCTGGAGGAAAAGGGCGTGCAGATTGTGGACACGACCTGCGGGGACGTGATGAAGGTCTGGAAAAGGGTGAAGAATTACGCCGCCATGGGGATTACCTCCATCATTCACGGCAAGGCCACCCATGAGGAAACCAGCGCCACGGCCTCCCGGGCCCTGGGGGAACGGGGAAAGGGGAAATACCTGGTGGTTTACGATCTGGAGGACGCCCGCATCCTGTGCGACTACATGCTGGGCCGCGGAGACCGCGAGGCGTTCCTGAAACGGTTTGAAGGCTGTTATTCCCCGGGATTCGATCCGGACCGGGATCTGGAGGAAGTGGGCATCGCCAACCAGACCACCATGCTGAAGACGGAGACGCAGACGCTCCAGAGGATGGTGAAGGACGCCGTCGTCCAGAGGGACGGGGACGATGATAATTTTTATGTGTTCGACACTATTTGCGGCGCTACCCAGGACCGCCAGGACGCCCTGTACGAGCTGTTGAAGAACCCTCTGGACGTCATGTTCGTGGTGGGCGGCTACAATAGTTCCAACACCACGCACCTGGTGGATATCGCCAAGGAGCATGTGCCCACGTATTTCATTGAATCCGCAGAAAGCATCAAATCCATCCAGTACGTGGATGCCTTTGACACGGAAACGCGGGAAGTCCGCCGCATGACCACGGAACCGGTGGTGCAGAATCTGGGCAAATCCCTGAAGGTGGGGATTACGGCGGGCGCTTCATGCCCGGCCAACCTGATTGAGGCCACTATCCTGCGCATTGCAGAATTGCGCAAGTAGCGGCGCGCATCCGGAGCTGGAGGGATGCGGAGAAATGGGCACGCCTTCCACCGGGAAGGCATCTGCCGTTTTTCTCACGAAAACGGAGCGGTGGCCGAACCCGCGGGAGAGGAAAACAGAGAAACAGGAATACGGCGGAAAACGGCGCCGGGCGGGACTCCTTAATTTTCCAGGTCTTCCGGGGTGACGGAACGCTGTTCCCGGGAGGCAAGCAGTACGGCCTGTTCCACGACGTACTCCGTATTGGAGTCGAAACGGTAGGCGTTGCAGTTGGGACACACGGCAGTGGTCAGGGACACGATGGAGCCGCAGGCTTCGCAAACCTTGAAGTCCCCGGGACGGTCAATAATCAGTTTGGCTTTATCCAGGCGGGATTGCTGCATGGGAGGGGAAAATAAAACAAGCCGCTCAGCAGAACAGAGCGGCTTGCCATAAAGATCGTCAGAAAACCGAAGTGAAAACTCAGGCGATTTTTGCGATGGCCTTGGCGGCCTTGCTCTTGTAGTTGGCGGCGCGGTTGGCGGGAATGGTGCCCACCTTGGCGGCCTTGTCAACGGCGGAGGAGAAAGTGTTATAGGCAACGGCAGCGGCTTCCTTGTCAGACGTTTCCACCGCAGTGGCAATCTTCTTGCGGAGGGTCTTCAGCTTGGAGGACACAGCGCGGTTGCGGGCGGTGCGGGTTTCTGTCTGACGGATGCGCTTGAGTGCGGATTTGGTATTGGCCATGTTTTAAAAGAGGTTCGGTTTCCGTTTCGAGGTGGCAGAAACATTAGAATAACAGGACAAAATGTCAAGCTCTTGATATATTTTTTAAGGCATTCCTCCTAAGCGCGGGCAGACTGCGGGCTTTACCGGAAAAAGGGTTTGTGGCATCCTGTGCCTCCGTTATGAAGAAACGCGTGGATTTGCCTGAAAAAAAATATGAAGGATATATTTTTGATCTGGACGGCACCCTGGTGGACAGCATGCCGCTCCATTACAAGGCATGGCGCAAGGCCCTGGCCCGTGCGGGGGCGCCGGACCGCGTGTTCCTGGCGGATGAATTTTATTCCTGCGGCGGTAAATCCGCCAACGACGTGGTGCGTTTTCTGAATGAACGGTACGGCATGCACATGGATGCTGCTTCTACCGCTGCGGACAAGCGCCGAATTTATCTGGAAATGCTGGAAGAGGAGGGCATGCAGCCCATCCGGGAGGTGGTGGAATTCGTGCATTCCCTGGGAGACGCCCCCAAGGCGATCGCCACGGGAAGCGCCATGCCGGGAGCGTCCCGGACGCTGGCCGCCGCCGGACTTTCAGGTCTCTTTGACGTGATTCTGACGCCGGATGAAGTGGAGCATGGCAAGCCTGCGCCGGACATGTTCCTGAAAGCGGCGGAACTTCTGGGGGCATCCCCGGACCGCTGCGTGGTTTTTGAAGACGCGGAACCCGGCATGGAGGCCGCCGCAGCCGCCGGAATGGACTGCGTGCACGTCCGCCGCGCGTCCCTGGCCTGATTCCCTCTCCAGCGGCTTCCGCAGAGGGGCGCTTTCCGGCCTTCCCCTCCTCCCGGGATGCACGCCTGCATTTTAATGAAAAGGCTTCACATTACGCCCGGAATGCGCTAGAACCTTTTTTCCTATTGAACAAATAAAATATTATTTGCACATGAGCACAAACGACAAAACATCATCCGCCCCGACGAAAACCCGCATGACAGGAGCCGAAGTGCTCGTGGAATGCCTCGTGCGTGAAGGTGTAGACGTCGTCTTTGCCTATCCCGGCGGCGCCAGCATGCCGATTCACCAGGCCCTGAGCCATCAGCCCAAAATCCGGACCATCCTGCCCCGCCACGAACAGGGCGGCGCGTTCGGCGCGGAAGGCTACGGCCGCGTTACGGGCAAGGTGGGCGTCTGCATCTCCACTTCCGGCCCTGGCGCCACCAACATGATCACCTCCATTGCGGACGCCTATCTGGACTCCACTCCGCTGGTGGCGATTACGGCGCAGGTCATGCGTTCCCTGATCGGCCGCGGCGCCTTCCAGGAGACGGACGTGTTCGGCATGACCGCCCCCATCGTGAAGCACAGCTATCTGGTGACGGAACCGGAAGAACTGCCCCGCATCATCAAGGAAGCCTTTTACATCGCCTCCACGGGCCGTCCCGGCCCGGTGGTGATTGACATGCCCAAGGACGTGCAGGAAGCCGTGTTTGCGCCGGACTTCGACATGGAGATGGACCTCCCCGGCTACAACCCCGTGCTGCCCGTTCCCACGGAAAAGCTGGAAGAACTCATTCCGCTGATTGAAGGCGCCAGCCGTCCCGTCATTTACGCCGGCGGCGGCATCATCTCCGCGGAAGCCTCCGCGGACCTGCTGGAATTTGCGGAACGCTCCCAGATTCCCGTGGCGACCACCCTGATGGGCATAGGAGCCATGCCGGAGACCCACCCTCTTTCCCTGCGCTGGCTGGGCATGCACGGAGCCGTGTTTGCGAACAACGCCGTGAATGAAGCGGACCTGGTGATCGCCCTGGGCGCCCGGTTTGACGACCGCGTGACCGGCGCCGTCAACATGTTCTGCCCGGACTCCACCATCGTCCACATTGACATTGACGCCAGCGAGATCAACAAAAACAAGAAGGTGGCGCACCCCATCCGCGCGAACGTGAAGGACGCCCTCCAGGTTCTCAACGCCGCTCTGGCCGCTCAAGGCTGGGAACGCAAATCCTCCGGCTTTACCCGCACTCCGGAATGGTTCGGAGTGATTGAAGACTGGAAGAAGCAGTACCCCTTCTCCTATGAAGACCGCAAGGGCTATATCTCCCCGCAGGCCGTCATTGAGGAACTCTACCGCCAGACGGCGGACAAGGATCCCATCATCTGCACGGGCGTGGGCCAGCACCAGATGTTTGCCGCCCAGTTCTTCAAATTCGACAAGCCCCGTCGTCTGGCTACCTCCGGCGGCCTGGGAACCATGGGCTACGGCCTTCCCGCCGCCATGGGCGTGTGCCTGGCCTGTCCGGACAAGCTGGTGGTGAACATTGACGGAGACGGCTCCATGCTCATGAACATTCAGGAGCTGGCTACCATTCACGTGGAGCGCCTGCCTGTCAAATGCATCATCCTGAACAACCAGCACCTGGGCATGGTGGTGCAGTGGGAAGACCTGAAGTATGACTCCAACCGGGCCCAGACCTTCCTGGCGGACCCGCACGACAGCTATGACCCCACCCACAAGACGGAAGACGTCATCTACCCGAACTACCCGCTCATCTGCGCCGGATTCGGCGTCAAGTGCGAGCGCGTGCTCCGCATAGAGGAACTTCCGGCGGCCATCACCCGCATGATTGAATCCCCGGAGGCGTACGTGCTGGACGTAATGGTTCCTCACGACGTGCATGTGCTGCCGATCATCCTGGGCGGCATGAGCTACAAGGACGTGATTCTGGAACGCATTGCCGGGGACGGCTCCGCCAAGAAGGCGTCCGAACTGGGCAAGGAAATTCCGACGGCCCTGTAAGGAATATTCCGTCATTCATTCGTTAACGGGAGCCGTCCGCAAGGGCGGCTCCTTTTTAATGGCAGCGGAAACCGGAGGGGAATTCGGCTTCCGGCAATGGGGAAAACGGCACGCCGCCCGGGAGGCCTGTTGTTTTTGTGTCTCCATGTTGGCGGCTCCGGGGATGCACGGTTCTGTTTGAAGGAACATGGAAGATGTTGCTGGACGCGGCAGAGGGGAACGGCTAGCATCAATGAACCAAGTTGAATGCAAGCCGGACCGGACGCGGCGAAGATGGAATATTACGGAATAACGCCGCGTCTGATGCCGCCTTGCGCCAACCCCAAGCTCACAGAAAATTCCCGGGAGACCGGCGCTTGCTGCAAGTGATTGGGAAATGGATATTGACAAAAGAATCACCTCTTATCGGACCTGACCGTATCCGGCTTCCGCATCAGGTTGGCGCAAACCCCTTGCTGCGCCCTTGATGCTCAACCCGTATCCTTCAGGCCGTCGCACCCTCACGGGTGCGTGGATTGAAACAAGAGTCGGATGCCATGGCCCTGGTCAGCGACACGTCGCACCCTCACGGGTGCGTGGATTGAAACTTATGTTGTTGATGACAACATGCAGGAGCGGAATGTCGCACCCTCACGGGTGCGTGGATTGAAACTTTGCTACGATGGCGACGCCGCCGGGACAATAGGTCGCACCCTCACGGGTGCGTGGATTGAAACGTGGTCTTTGAACAAATGACGGGCGAAGAAATTGGTCGCACCCTCACGGGTGCGTGGATTGAAACATTTTTTCTCTTGCGTTACTATAAATTTTATAGTGTCGCACCCTCACGGGTGCGTGGATTGAAACCATCTCCAGAAGCCCATAGGAAATAAACTGGGCGTCGCACCCTCACGGGTGCGTGGATTGAAACGACCATTCGCAGGCTGAACCGGCCCAAAACCTGCGTCGCACCCTCACGGGTGCGTGGATTGAAACCGTCACCTCGCCGGAGAGTCCCAGCTCTTTTGCCGTCGCACCCTCACGGGTGCGTGGATTGAAACTTCTGGGTGGCCGTAAGCTCGGAAACCTCTATTGGTCGCACCCTCACGGGTGCGTGGATTGAAACTTCAAGGTTCGAATATGGGTCTCCGTTTTCAGGAGTCGCACCCTCACGGGTGCGTGGATTGAAACTAAAAACTTTTACATACTTTTTTTATCGACATTTTGTCGCACCCTCACGGGTGCGTGGATTGAAACTCTTCACGACACCCGGGGGGTCCGCCCCCGCGTAGGTCGCACCCTCACGGGTGCGTGGATTGAAACCCGTTCCTTCTGAAGCGCATCCGAGTGACGGAAGGTCGCACCCTCACGGGTGCGTGGATTGAAACCAGCTCCTTGATTCTGGTCTCCTGTTGGGCGACCGTCGCACCCTCACGGGTGCGTGGATTGAAACAGAGTTAAACCCCTTCAGGCCGCCGGAACCCTTGGTCGCACCCTCACGGGTGCGTGGATTGAAACTCGTCAACTCCGCTCTTTGTAACGCGGCCAAGGAGTCGCACCCTCACGGGTGCGTGGATTGAAACCCGGGAGCCAAGACAAAGCGGCTTGTCCATGTCAGTCGCACCCTCACGGGGTGCGTAGAATGAATAGTGCAGTTGTTTTTAATGATGTCTGCATGGTAAGGGAGGTGATTATTATGATAAATGGTTATTTATTGAATATTCTTTTAAGGAGGATTTTTATGTTGGGGAGGACGCCGGATGAACAACTTTCCGGATGGTTTATTATGGTTTCCGGACAGCCTGTCCGGAAAAGGGAAGCAGGCAAGCGGTGCATTTCCTGCGGCATGGGATTTTTTTCCGCGTTCACAGTTTGTGATGGATGAAGCCGGAGCAATCCAATATAAAGATAAGATGCATATAGACTGGTTGAATGATTTTTTGGAATGGACGCCTATTTTGCTGATGGTGCTGGTAGCGGTCGTTTTTCTGGTGGCGCTGAAATGGAGAAGCGGCAGGATGAAGAAGTTTCTGGAGGAGTGGAAACGTAAGATCGTCCGGCAGGCGGAAGCCGGGAATCCCTCCGCCCAGTTCCGTCTGGGGCGCATTTACCAGGAGGGGGACGGCGTGGAGAAGGACCCGGACCGGGCGGAGGATTGGTTTCACAGGGCGTTGCCCGGGTTGAAGCAGAAGGCGGATGCGGGAGATGCGGATGCCGCCTTTGACCTGTATGATTGTTTTCATGAAGGTCTGGGCGCGGAGAAGAGCGATACGCAGGCCCTGCACTGGCTGCAGCTTGCAGCGGAGCAGGGCAAGCCGGAGGCCATGTTTGACCTGGCCCTGGAGTACCGGGAAGGCGGCCTGGTGGAGAAGAATGAGGATTTGTTCATGTACTGGCTGCGTAAGGCTGCGGAAGCGGACGAGAGGGACGCCCAGTACCTGCTGGCCGCCTGTTATGAACACGGCAATGGAGTTCCGCAGGATTTGAATCTTGCACGGGAATGGTATGACCGCGCGGCGGAAGGAAAGGATTCCGGTACGGAGGAGGATCCGGAGCGCGCACAGGGGAAATAGGAGGCGGCGAGCCTCTTTCGGCTGGACAAATGGGGAAGCGGGCGACACTCTAGGCGTTTCATGGAGGGCATACGCTATTACAACCGCTACACGGGCAGGGAAGAACGGGAACAGGTGCTGGGGGAGAAGTACCTGCAATGGATTTACGGCACTTCCACAGGCCGGGCTGCACTGCATGTCCTGATCAAGCGCGGCGTTTTTTCCCGTCTGCTGGGGTGGTTGAAGAACCGTTCTTCCAGCGCGCGGTCCATCCCCTCTTTTGTGGAGGAGTACGGCATCAATATGGAGGATTCCCTCAAGGGGATGGGAGAGTTCAAGCATTTCAACGATTTTTTCTACCGCCGCCTGAAACCGGGAGCTCGCCCTCTGGCCGGTGGGGAGGATACGGCCGTTTTTCCCGCGGATGCCCGGCACATGGGCTGGGAACGCGCTGACCGAATCAAGAGCGTTTTCGTGAAGGGGCAGAGTTTTGACCTGCCCGCCCTTATGGGGAGTGAAGCGCTGGCCGGACGGTATGCGGAAGGCGCCGTCGTTTTGTCGCGCCTGTGCCCCACGGATTACCACCGTTTTCATTTTCCGGTGTCCGGGGTGCCCGGCCCGTGGACGAGGCTGGGCGGTCCGCTGGCGAGCGTGTCTCCGTACTGCCTGCGCCGCCGGCTGGCGTGGCTATGGACTAATAAAAGGAATTTGACCCTGATCCGGTCGGAGTTGTGGGGAGAGGTCGCCATGCTGGAGGTGGGCGCCACCGGGGTGGGGCTGATTGAGGAGACGTATGTTCCGGACGTTCCCGCCGCAAGAGGGGGGGAGAAGGGGTATTTTGCCTTTGGAGGCTCCACGGTGATGTGCTTTTTTGAACCGGGCAGAATACGCCTGGCTCCCGACCTGCTGGAAAAGACGGCGGAAGGCATGGAGTTGTTTGCCCGTCAGGGAGATATGATGGGCGTCTCTGCGGAGTAGCTGCGGTCCGGGAAGGGGTGCGGCCATGATGTCTCCGGATTATGAATCCGGAGTCAAGCTTACAAAATTGAAAGAAAAAGGTTTTGGAGAATTTGAGCTTGTCCATATCATGGGAATTGTCAGAGGGTGTTCCTGATGTAATGGGCTTTCTTTTCGTTCCAGTAATGGTTAATAACCGTCTTTACGCTTCGGCGGCGCCCTCCATCAGGGCGGGAGGCCCTGGCTCCCGGGAGATATGCGGCTGTGAAAGGGGACGGTGGAAGTGTGGATGGATTGTGGCTTTGCGGCACTGGCGCCTGAAAGCGGCAGAGTTCCTGCTTTTCGTTGTTGAAACTCTTTCTGGAGCATAGCGGAAGTTTTTTTTAATAGCCGTCACTGCATTCCGGTGAGGGCATCCATCAGAGCCGGGAGGTCCTGGACTACCAGACGATATGCGGCCGTAAAAAGTGAATGTGGGAAATGTTGATGGAATGTCCATTTGGAGTTTTTTCCAGCCAAGCCGGAGCCTGGAGAAAGACAGCTTTTCCGGATTGTAGAATCTTTAACGGATTCATAATCCGCTATTTCCTTGGGCAACGGGTTCCATTCCGTATTTCACCCATTAATAAGAATAAATTTATGAAGTGCCTATGTATTCTTGGTGTTCTGGCCAGCCTGGCAACGGCACAGGCGGCTACTGTGTTGAGCACGACGACCAAGGACGATCCTTCCACCCTGACTTCCGGGGGATACGGAGCCTATTACGGTTTTTCCTTTGACCTGGACCACATGCTTCTTTCCTCCGGGGAAGGGATTTCACCGAATTCCACGGTGTTCCTGCAATCACTGGATATTGCCAAGGCGACGAACAGAACGGATGCCACCGACGGGCTGTACGTGACGATTTTTTCCTCCGCCGCTACCAAGGACGGAACGACGTTCGTGGGGCAGTCCACGACCACCGTTGACATGGCCGGAGATGGCGCCGGAGACGGAGCGGCCTCCTGGGAGAAGGCCGTGTTCAATAATTTGCAGCTTGATAGCGGCGTAACTTATTACGTGGCTTTTACGACGACGCAGATTTCAGATGCCACCAGTTGGGGTGATGTGAGCTTTTCCTCCGCCAGGTTGAGGCTTGGCAAGGAAGCCGACGGCGTGGACATCGGGGATGTGTATAAGAATGCGGGCTTTACCAGTACGGAGGGTTCCGTATGGGGACCGGCGTTGAGGGCGGAAGTGACGCTGGCCGCCGTGCCGGAACCGGCTTCCGCCTCCCTCGGCCTGCTGGGGCTGGCCGCCCTGCTGATGCGCCGCCGCAGGTTCTGATTAACGGAGCCATGAATGAAAGAGTCCGGCACTCCTCCCGGGAATGCCGGATTTTTTGATTTTCCGGAATAACGGGCTGGGTAAGGACCGTTCGCAGGTTACTTCATTTCCGCAATGGCGCGGGCCATGTCCGGAGCCTTGAAGGTGGAGGAGCCCGCCACCAGCACGTCCGCCCCGGCCAGGGCGCACTGCGCGGCATTGTCTTTGCCGATTCCTCCGTCCATTTGAATCAGGAAAGGGGCCTGGTGCTCCGTGCGCCATTCGGCGGCTTTTTCCACCTTGTCCAGCACGGAGGGCATGAAGGATTGTCCGCCGAAGCCCGGCACCACGGACATGACCAGCAGCAGGTCTATTTCCTCCAGGTAGGGAACTACGGCGTCAAAGGGCGTGGCCGGGTTGACGGCCAGACCGTTTTTCACTCCGGCTTTCCGGATGCGCCTGAGGGTGTCGCGGATGTAGTGGGGGTCCCCCAGCTCTACATGGAAGCAGATGAGGTTGACGCCCGCTTTGACAAAGCGGTCAAAGTAGTGGTCCGGCCGTTCAATCATCAGGTGGGCATCCAGGAAACGGTCCGGCCCCACCGCTTTTCTGACGGCGGCGCAGATTTCCGGGCCGAAGGAGATGTTGTCCACAAAGTGGCCGTCCATGATGTCCAGGTGTAGCCAGTCGGCTCCGGAGTCAAAGGCACGGCGCGCTTCCTCCCCGATGCGGGAGAAGTCGGCGGCCAGCAGGGACGGGGCGATCATGGTCATGATGGCAGAGTCTTTCCGGGGTGTCAGTTGGCTACGATGTTGACCAGGCGGCCGGGCACGACAATTACCTTGCGCACGGTGACGCCGTCCAGGAAGATTTTTACCTTGGCGGAGGCCAGGGCCAGCTTTTCCAGTTCTTCCCGGGAGATGTCCCTGGGCACTTCCAGCTTGTCCCGCAGCCTGCCGTTCACCTGGATGACCATGGGAACGGTGTTTTCCACCAGCAGGGCTTCCTCCCAGACAGGCCAGTTTTTCTGGCAGAGCTGCGTTTCCGCCAGGGCGGGGAATTTCGCTTGCAGGCGGCTGTGAATTTCTTCCGTGAGATGGGGGGCAAAGGGGTTCAGCAGCGTCAGGAAGGCGTCATAGTCCTGTACGTCCACCACGTCCGCGGAGGTCATGGCGTTGGTGCATTCCATCATTTTGGCGATGGCGGTGTTGAAGGACATGTCATTGATGTCTTCCGTCACTTTCCTGATGGTTTTGTGCAGTTCCTTGCGCACGGGGAGCACGGCGGCTTCCGGAGCGTCCGCCGCCAGCTTGGGGTTGATTTCCCATTCGCCTTCCTGGTTTTCCCGGAAGGCCACGCGCCAGACGCGGGCCAGGAAGCGGGAGATGCCTTCCACCCCCTTGGTGGCCCAGGGCTTCACGTCCTTGAGGGGCCCCATGAACATTTCATACAGGCGCAGGGAGTCCGCTCCGTATTCGCGGACGATGTCGTCCGGGTTGACGACGTTGCCGCGGGACTTGGACATTTTCTGGCCGTCTTCCCCCAGGATGAGGCCCTGGTTGACGAGCTTCTGGAAGGGCTCGCTGGTGGTGAGGTAGCCCAGGTCAAAGAGAACCTTGTGCCAGAAGCGGGCATAGAGCAGGTGGAGCACGGCGTGTTCCGTGCCGCCCACGTACAGGTCCACGCCTCCGGGGTTGCCGGTGGAGCCCATCCAGTATTGTTCCGCCTCACGGCTGACGAAGCGTTCCGTGTTTTCCGGATCCAGGTAGCGCAGGTAGTACCAGCAGGAGCCGGCCCACTGGGGCATGGTGTTCGTTTCACGGTGGGCCGTGGGAGTGTACGCAATCCATTCCGTGGCCCTGACCAGCGGGCCGCGGGGGTCGCCCGTGGGGGCGAAGTCGTCCAGATCGGGCTGGAGCACGGGGAGTTCGCTTTCCGGCAGGGCGCGGTGGCGGCCGTCTTCCCAGACGATGGGGAAGGGTTCCCCCCAGTAGCGCTGGCGGGAGAAGAGCCAGTCACGGAGCTTGTAGTTTACCTTGCGGCGGCCCTTGCCGTTTTCCTCCAGCCAGAGGATCATTTTTTCCTTGGCTTCCGGAGTGGGCAGCCCCGTCAGGAAGCCGGAGTTCACGCTGGCGCCTTCATAACCGCAGAAGCCGCGCCAGTCAATGTCTTCACTGGGCGGCTGGACCACCTGGAGAATGGGGAGGCCGAATACCTGGGCGAAGGCGAAGTCGCGTTCGTCATGGGCCGGAACGGCCATGATGGCTCCCGTGCCGTAACCCATCAGCACATAGTCCGCAATCCAGACGGGGACCTGTTCCCCGTTGGCGGGGTTGACGGCATAGGCTCCGGTGAAGACGCCCGTTTTTTCCTTGGAGAGGTCCGTGCGTTCCAGGTCGCTCTTGGAGGCGCACTGGGCGCGGTACTGTTCCACGGCGTCTTTCTGTTCCGGCGTGGTGATGGTGTCCACCAGCGGGTGTTCCGGGGAGAGGACCATGTAGGTGGCTCCAAAGAGGGTGTCCGGCCTGGTGGTGTAAACGGTGATGGTTTTCCCGTTCAGGGTGAAGTCCACTTCCGCCCCTTCAGATTTGCCTATCCAGTTGCGCTGGAGCAGTTTGATGGATTCCGGCCAGTCCAGCGGCTCCAGTTCGTCAATGAGGCGCTCCGCGTAGTCCGTGATGCGCAGCATCCACTGGCGCAGGGGGCGGCGTTCCACCCGGTGGCCCTTGGATTTCCATTCCTCCACTTCCTCGTTGGCCAGGACGGTGCCCAGGTCCGGGGACCAGTTGACGGCCGCTTCCGCCACGTAGGCCAGGCGGCGCTGGTCGATTTCCTCCCGGCTCAGCCCCTGTTCCTCCAGTTCGGAGACGGGGCGCGCCTTTTTCAGTTCCCTGTTGTAGTAGGAGTTGTAAAGCTGGAGAAAGATCCACTGGGTCCAGCGCACGTATTCATGGTCCGTCGTGGCTATTTCCCGGTCCCAGTCATAGGAGAAGCCCAGCATCTTGAGCTGGCGGCGGAAGTTGTCAATGTTTTGGAAGGTGGTGACGGAGGGGTGCTGCCCGGTCTTGATGGCGTATTGCTCCGCGGGAAGGCCGAAGGAGTCCCACCCCATGGGGTGAAGGACGTTGAAGCCGTTCATGCGCTTGAAGCGCGCCACGATGTCCGTGGCGGTATACCCTTCCGGATGGCCCACGTGCAGGCCCGCGCCGCTGGGGTAGGGGAACATGTCCAGCACGTAGTATTTGGGTTTGGACGCGTCAAAGCCCCCTTCTCCGGGATTGCTTACTTTAAAGGTTTTCCTTTCGTCCCAGATCTGCTGCCATTTGGGTTCAAAAACGTCAAAGGGATATGGTTTCTTGCGCTCGGACATGATGGGGAGGAATGTATACTCCGCCTGCTGGCCAATCAAGCCTAAACCCGGTGGCGCAAAAGCGTTTCCGCCGCTTCCCGGAGGATGATGCCTTTTTCCGGAAAAAAGAGGAAAGACCAGAGGTTGCTTGTGCGTATTTTTAGGTTGAAAGGATTTTGACGATTATATTAAATATGCTGCGACCATGAAGTTCTCCGCCTGTCTCCTGTCCGCCGCCTGCGGCGCGTTTTCCCTGCTTGCCGGGGCGTCCGCCCAGAGCAATACTTCCCACCCCGTTTCCGGAAAGAAGCCCAATATCATCGTTTTCCTGGTGGATGACATGGGCTGGCAGGATACGTCCCACCCGTTCTGGTCCGACGACCGGGGCAACCCGAAGAAGACGTTCCTGAACAAGCGCTACCGCACGCCCAACATGGAGAAGCTGGCCGCGCAGGGCATGACGTTTACGGATGCGTACGCCCATCCCCTCTGCACGCCTTCCCGCGTGAGCCTGATGTCCGGCATGAATCCGGCGCGGCACCGCGTGACCTGCTGGGTGAGGGAGCAGAACGGAACGACGGACCGCAACAACAAAAATCTCCAGCCGCCGGACTGGGCCCTCAACGGCCTCCAGCCGGTCGGGATTCCCGCCCGGGGGACGACGAAACGCCCCATTTCCGGGGAAGACATGCATTACAACATGACGCGCCCCTTCGTCACAGCGGCCACGCTGCCGGAGATGCTGAAGAAGTGCGGCTACGTCACCGTGCACTGCGGGAAGGCCCATTTCGGCACCCAGGGAACGCCGGGATCCAACCCGTTGAATATGGGGTTTGACTACAATATTGCGGGTACGGAGATCGGTCACCCGGCAGATTACCGCGGTTCCAAGCATTACGGAAAAGGGTTCAACCATGTGCGCGGGCTGGATGAGAATAATTATTACCAGGACGACGTATTTTTGACGGAGGCGCTGACTCTTGAGGCCCTCAAGCGGCTGGAAGCCATCAGGACCAATCCGAAGGAGGCCGGCAAGCCCTTTTACCTGTACATGGCCCAGTACGCCCTGCACGCCCCGCTGGATGAACGCGCCTACGACAAGAGGTTTGCGGATTCCTACAAGAATCCGGAGGACGGGCACAAGTGGTCTCCGGTGGAGAAGCATTATTCCGGGTTGATCGAGGGGATGGACAAGAGCCTGGGGGATATCATGAAGTACCTCAAGGAGCATGACATGGACAAGAACACGGTGCTGGTGTTCATGTCGGACAACGGCGGCCTGGCCATTTCCGGCAGGCTGGGCAATGAGGACGCCAATTATCCCCTTTCCTTCGGCAAGGGATCGTGCATGGAGGGCGGCATCCGGGAGCCCATGATCGTTTCCTGGCCCGGCGTGACGAAGGGCGGTTCCAGGTGCGCTGTTCCGGTGGTGATTGACGACTTTTTCCCGACCCTTCTGGATATAGCGGGATGCCGGAACGCCAAGGTTCCGCAGAAGCTGGACGGCCTGAGCCTGGTCCCGCTGCTCAAGGGAGGCCGGTTCCCTGCGGACCGTCCCCTGCTGTTCCACCAGCCCAACAACTGGGGGGAAAACAATCGTCAGGCTCCTCAGTACGGCGCTTCCACCGCCCTGCGCCACGGGGACTGGAAGCTGATTTACCGTCACGGGAACCAGAGCTTTGAGCTGTACAATTTGAAGAAGGATATCGGTGAAAAGGAAAACCTGGCTGCCAGGGAACCGCGGAAGTTGAAGGAAATGGCCGGCCTGATGGGCAAGCTGCTCCGCGAGCGGAAGGCGCAGATGCCCACCTACAAGAAGGGTAATGAACTGGGCGCGCCGGAAGGAAGCTCCGTTCCGTGGCCCGACCAGGTGAAGAAGGGCGGGAATTGAGATTCCGCAGCAGTTTCCGGTTTCTTTTCCATCAGGGCCGGCAGATGTGCCTCTGGTGAAGGCGGGTGAATGGGAATGCCCTGCTTCCGGCAGGGCATTCAGCTTGTGACCGCCTTTGCCGGAAGGGCAGTTTCCCCATGAAACGGGCTGTTCACAGGCGCTTTTCTCCGCGCCGCGTTCCTGTTCTGAAAAGACTTGCGGTAAGAGCCGCCAATTTCTGCGGCTTCCGCATGAACAGGCGGACGGAGGGCGTACGCTGTTTTGATTAACGGACTTTTTTCAATATCCGTTCGCTGGCCCTCAGTTTCTTTTCATCTGCCGCAAAGGCTTGCGGCGCTCCATGCGGTCCGCGTGGAATCCTCCGGGCTTTTCAGGCAAGCCATTTTTCCGCAGGCTGTCCATGGAAAAACACGGGAAAACGGCGTATTCCCCGGGACGGCCATTCTGCCCCCATCCGGGCAGGGAGCCTCCCTGCCTTTCCTGCGGTAGCTTTTCCGATATTCAGCGGAGGAAGTTTCCCCTTCCCGGAAATACGGTCCCGCTTAAAAACGCATTTTTTCCATTCTCTTTTTTCAGGATGGGGAGAAGGTGAAAATAACGGCAAACTTGCTTTTGTTCCGGAGGAACGGGGATAAAAAACGCTCCGCCGTACGTGCCGGCGGAGCGTGATGGAAATTAAGGCGATGGCATCCCCGGAAGGGGAGGCATCTTAAAAGTCGTCGGAAGCGGCGTCATCCGTCGCCGTGGCGTCGCCGCCTTCAGTCGCGTTATCCGCAGCGGGAGTTTCTTCCGTTCCGGTAGCGTCTTCCGCAGGAGTTTCCTCCGTCGTGCCGGGTTCGGCAGCCGGAGCTGCGGCAGGCTTGGCGGCGGGGGCGGCAGCCGGAGCGGTTTCCTTGGGAGGAACGACCACCTTCACGGCGGGGGGCGCCGGAACGGGCGTTTCCAGGCCGTCAGCCTTGCGTGTGCTGACGCGGAGGCCGTCCGCATAGGCCAGGTTTTTCAGGATGGCATAGCCCAGGGCGGGAGCGCGGTCCGTCGTGTTGACCAGCATCTTGAAGTGGTTGTTGACGGACATCTTGCGGGCGTCCCTGCCATTGCGGAAGGGAATGATGCCCACCAGGTTGCCGTCATTGTCAATGCAGATCGCCCAGTAGGAGCGGTCCACCTGGATGAAGTACTGCGGACGGATGTAGTCCATCGTTTTCCATTCGGCTCCCTTGATGTATTCCTCCATGGCGCGGCGCGCATTGGCCGGCATGCCGCCCCAGTCGGCGTAAACCCTGGTGGTCAGCGTTTCACGGCCGTTGTACCCGTGTACGGAAACGTGCTGGGCAGTAGCGAATTGACGGGCGTAGCTCTCGGGAGAGGTAGGTTGGCAGGAGCTGGTGAAGAGCGCTGCTCCGGCGGTCAGGATGCAGGCTGCTGCAGTGGTGAAGGGATGAATGTTAGTCATGGCAATCGCAATGGTTACGTTATAAAAGAGGAAAACACATCCCATTTCAAGGAAAAGAATGCAGGAAGTGCCGATTTGTGGCGTTTTTTGACGTTTCCGTTTGATGAGGGGAACCGCGCAGGCGCGGCGGAAGCCTTTCATGCGTGCCGCCTTGAGGGTATGATGGTAGATTACTCAAATTTTTCTCGCAAATCGTTCTGAATCGCTTAGGTTGTCGTTGCTTTATGTCCGCCTTCGTCATCAGCGAGTCTGCCCTGGAACGCAACGCCCTTATCCTGAGGGATGTGGCGGATGCCGCCGGGTGCCGTATCGTGCTGGCTCTGAAAGGTTTTTCCTGCTGGCCCTGCTTTGATGCCCTGTCCCCCTGGCTGGACGGCTGCTGCGCGTCCGGCCTGTGGGAGGCGCGGCTGGCCCGGCGCAGGTTCGGGAAGCATGTGCTGACCTATTCTCCCGGCTATGCTTCGGAAGAAATAGCGGAGCTGGCGGAGATTTCCGACCACCTTGATTTTAACAGCCTGACGCAGTGGAGCCGCTTCCGGGAGGAGGTGATGCGGCATCCCCGCTTTCTTTCCGGGGAACTGAAGTGCGGCTTGCGCGTCAATCCCCGGTTTTCCACCGGCCACACGCCCCTGTATGACCCCTGCGCGCCCGGCTCCCGCCTGGGCGTCACGCCGGACGTCATGCAGGGGGCGGATTTGGCCGGTATTTCCGGCCTTCATTTCCATACCCTGTGCGAACAGGGGGCGGATGACCTGGCGGCTACGCTGGGCGCGGTGGAACGGCACTTCGGCCACATCCTGTCCCGCCCGGAGATGACGTGGCTGAACATGGGCGGGGGCCATTGGATTACCAAGCCCGGCTATGACCGGAAGCTGCTGGCGGAGCTCGTCCGCCGCATTCGCGAGCGCTACGGGGTGGAGGTCTGGCTGGAGCCGGGAGAGGCCGCAGCCATTCATACCGGCGTGCTGCGGTGCAGGGTGCTGGATATTTTTTCCTCGGAAGGGGTGGAGCACGCCGTTCTGGATGTTTCCGCGTCCGCCCACATGCCGGATACGCTGGAAATGCCCTACCGCCCGGACGTATTCCAGATTGTCCGGGACGCCTCCCTCCGTTCCGCGCGGCAGCCCGCCGTGCAGATGGCCGGGGAGAGCTACGCGCTGGCGGGGAACGCCGGGGAGGGCTCCCATACGTACCGCCTGGGCGCGCCCACCTGTTTGGCGGGAGACCGGATAGGGGATTATTCCTTTGCGGAGCCCCTGGCGGCGGGCGACGAACTTGTGTTTGACGATATGGCGCATTATACGATGGTGAAGACCACGTTTTTCAACGGCGTGCGCCACCCGGACATCGCCGTCCAGAGGAAGGACGGCTCCGTGGAGACGGTGCGCCGCTTTACTTATGAAGATTTTGAAGCCCGCCTGGGCTAGAACATTTGACCAGACAGATTGACATGGCAGCAGCTAAAGAAGGCATCAAGCAGAAAGTCCGGGGTTGGAGTCATCATGATTCCGCAGATTTGTACGGCATTGACGACTGGGGGAACGGTTATTTCCGGATCAACAAGAAAGGGGAGGTGACCGTACGCCTGAACGACGAGGACGGCGGGAAGAAGGATATCAGCCTGTGCGACCTGCTGGAAGGCCTGAAGGAGCGCGGCACCACCGTTCCCGTGCTGTTCCGTTTCCGGGACCTGCTGCGCAGCCGCATTGCGGAGCTGAACGACAGCTTCCGGAAGGCGATCAAGGAAGCGGATTACCAGGGCAAGTACCAGGGTGTCTACCCCATCAAGGTGAACCAGCAGCGGCAGGTGGTGGAGGAGATCGCGGAGTTCGGCACCAAGTATGATTACGGTCTGGAGGCCGGTTCCAAGCCGGAGCTGATTGCCGCCATGGCCCACATGCACAATCCGAATGCCTACCTGATTTGCAACGGGTACAAGGATGACGAGTTCATTGACCTGGCGCTGACGGCCCAGAAGATGGGGCTGAATATTTTCATTGTGCTGGAAATGCCTTCCGAGCTGGACGTGATTCTGGAACGCGCCCGGAGGATGGACATCCGCCCCAATCTGGGCGTGCGTATCAAGCTGGCGGCCAAGGGGTCCGGCCTGTGGCAGGAGTCCGCGGGGGACAAGTCCGTGTTCGGCCTGAACGCGGCCCAGGTGGTGGACGTGGTGGATAAGCTGAAGCAGGTGGATGCGCTGGATTGCCTGAAGCTGCTCCATTACCACCAGGGTTCCCAGATTCCGAATATTTCCGTGGTGCGCGAGGGGCTGACGGAGGCCGCCCGCATTTACGTGGACCTGGTGAAGGAGGGAGCGCCGCTGGGCACGCTGGACATGGGCGGCGGCCTGGCCGTGGATTACGACGGGTCCAAGACGAATTTCCATTCCTCCTGCAACTATTCCATTGCGGAGTTCGCCCGTGACGTGGTGGAGGTGGTGGGGGATATGTGCACCAAGTACGAGGTGCCCCATCCCACGCTGGTGACGGAGTCCGGGCGTGCCGTGGTGGCCTATTATTCCGTGCTGGTGTTCAACGTGCTGGACGTGACGAGCGCGCCGGGCGAGGAACCGCCGCCCGAGCTGCCGGAGGATGCGCCGGAGCTGTTGAAGGCTTTTGCGGATACGGACCGGACCCTGGCCAGGAAGAACATGCAGGAGTGCTACAATGACGCCTGCTATTACCGGGACCAGCTGCGCGCCCAGTTTTTTTACGGGAACGCCACCCTGCGCCAGCGCGGGCTGGGAGAGGCCTATTACTGGCACATCCTGAGCCGCATTTCCCGCATGCTGGCGGAGATGGAAACCATTCCGGAAGACCTCCGGGAGCTTTCCTGCTCCATGGTGGACTTTTATTACGGCAATTTCTCCCTGTTCCAGTCCCTGCCGGATTCCTGGGCCATCCGCCAGCTTTTCCCCGTGATGCCTCTGCACCGTTTGAACGAACGGCCCACGAACAAGGCCGTGCTGGCGGACATTACCTGTGACTGCGACGGGAAGATAGACCATTTCATCGACCGTGAGGACGTGGCTACCGCTCTCCCCCTCCATGCCATCAAGCCCGGAGAGGACGATTATTACATAGGCGTGTTCCTGGTGGGGGCCTATCAGGAGACCCTGGGAGACCTGCACAACCTGCTGGGGGATACGAACGTGGTGGGCGTGCACCTGGAAGGCGGCCGCCCCGTTTACACCCATGAAGTGGAGGGCGATACGGTGGCTGACGTCCTTTCCTACGTGGAGTATGACCCCAAGGAGCTGATCAACAAGTTCCGCACGTTTGCGGAACAGGCCGTAGCCGACGGGAAAATATCGCCGTCAGAACGCCGGAGGGCTCTGGAAGTGTTCCGTTCCGGCCTGAACGGATATACCTATTACGAGCTGTAGGAAACGGCCTTTTTTCCATGCCCCGGCAGGGAAAAGGGCCTTCCGTTCCAAAGCGTTTTTCTCTTTGCCCATCAGGCCGCCGGCGGTTCTTCCGGCGGTTCCGTCTCCGCAATGACCTTGGCCGGCGTCAGCCCCCAGAAGCGCGTGGCCGTTTGCGGGGAAATGCCTTTCATGTTCAGGTACCGCGTGCGGAGCAGGGAGGAGGAGCGGTGGCCCATTTCCATTTGCAGCAGGTTGTAGTCCTTGAAGTGCTTGGCGTGATAGCTGGCATAGGTATGCCGCAGGCAGTCAGGCACCCATGATTTCTTTCTTCCGCCCCAGCCGGCTTTTTTGCGGATTTTGCGCCACTTGATCGTCCAGCCCTTCGGGCAGATGGGCGTGCCGGGTCCGGGCTTGCTTTTGTCACGGCAGAATTTGAGCCATTTGGCAAGCACGGGCAGGATGGTGACGTGTCTGGCGCCTCCGGTCTTGGTATGCTTGGAGTTCAGGATCACGCAGCCGTCGCGGATGGCGATGTTTTCCCAGAGCAGGCGTTCCACTTCCTGCGGACGGATGCCCGCAAAGATCATCAGGGCCGCTCCAGCCACGCAGCTTCCGTCAAATTCATCCATGCACGCCTTGAGAAGCTGGGTCACTTCTTTCAGCGTCAGGGCGGGAATTTCCTGCTCCCGCAGGAAGGGCGTATCCACGCGGAGGATGGGGTTTTCATCACACCATCCGCGCTTGACGGAGAAGGAGAAGATGCCGCTCAGGATGAGCCTCGCCTTGTGCCTCTGACGGGACGTGGTGAAGGTGTTCATCAGGATGCTCTGGCATTCCTCCACGCTCAGGTTCCGGAGGGGCGTGTGCTCCAGTTCCGGGTTGCTCTTCTTGAGCTTGTGGATGATGCTCCTGATGTCCGTCAGCGTCCGGGGACGGCGATGGCTTTTGGAACGCAGGCATTCCACGGCCGCCGTACCGAAGCTGACGGTATGGTGTTTGTTCTTGATGGCGTTCAGTCCCAGGGAGACGACTTCCCTGCACCGGGTGATGGTGCAGATTTCATCTCCCAGGGCCTCCTTGATTTCCAATACCAGCCTTGCAGCCTGGATCAGGGTGACTGATTCCCCTTCCAGAAGCGCGGCTCCAACGTATTTCAACTTATTTGTATTCGGTGCTTTTCTCATACTCATTCCTCGTGTTTGTACAAACACGGTTTTAATGAAAAAGGCCATCCTTATAGTAAAGAAAACTTATGCTTTCCATCGGAAAACGCGTAACCGTAAAGGATATGTTGTTACTTATGTTTTCTTTGATCCGATCGGAAAATCAAAGTTTCTGGTAGTGCAGGAACCGAAAATGTTAGAAAGCATGGTTATGTTCATGAATGTCAAATTGAACACTATCCATTTGACGCCAATAAATTCTTGTTAGAAGAAGGGGAGAACTCCCCCGCAGGATGAAAGTATTTTACATGCCTGAACGTATGAGATAAATTATTCCGCTGTACCATGAACATCAGAATTCACTCTTTCAACGTATCGTGTGCCGGGCTGTGCTGCGCCCTGGGCTCCTTTCTGGCGGCTGATGCCCGTGAGGTCCATTCCCTGAACGGCTCCTGGGATTACAGCTTCAACGGAGGCTCTTCCGGGAAGGTGGCGGTTCCCCATACCTGGAATGCGGAGGATGCCGCGGACGGCGTGAAGGGGCAGCGCGGAGACGCCAAGTCCGTCAACAGCGACGCCTACCGGCGCGGCTCCGCCGTTTATTCCCGCACTCTTCCGGTGGCCCCCAGGCCGGGCAAGAGGTATTTCATCCGCGGCGGAGGCGCCAGCATCGTTTCCGAGGTTTCCGTCAACGGGAAGCCTGCCGGCAGGCATGAGGGGGCGTTTACCGCTTTCTGTTATGAAATCACTCCCCTCCTGAAACAAGGCGCCAACACGGTTTCCGTTCTGGTGGACAATACGCAGCGGGAACATATAGCGCCCCAGCGCGGGGATTTTTCCATGTTCGGCGGCCTGTACCGGCCCATTGAGCTGATTGAAACGGACGGCGTGTGCATTGACCCCCTCTTTTACGCCTCCCCCGGCGTCTTCATTACGACGAAGTCCCTGGATAAGTCCAAAGCGGAGGTGGAAGTGAAGACCCTGCTGAACTCGGACGGGAAGGCGCGGGACGTGGATGTAGCCGTGGAAATCCTGGACATGAAGGGCAGGAAGGTGGCCGGAAAGACGGTGAAAGCCGCCGGGGAAAAGAAGAACCTGGAGGTTCCCGTAACGCTGGCGATCGCCAAGCCCGTGCTCTGGAACGGAGTCAGGAATCCCTACCTCTACCAGGTGAAGACTTCCATCAGGACGGCGGACGGCCAGACGGACGAAATAGTGCAGCCTCTGGGCCTCCGGACCGTTTCCGTCGATCCCGGGAAGGGCTTTGTCCTGAACGGGAAGCCCATGCAGGTCAAGGGCGTCAGCCGCCACCAGGACATGAAGGGGAAGGGCTGGGCGCTTTCTCCGGAAGATGAGGCGCGGGACATCCGGCTGATTGCAGACATGGGAGCGGACGGCTTGAGAACGGGCCACTATCCCGCCTCCAGTAATGTTTACGACCTGTGCGACAAGACGGGGCTGGTCGTCTGGTCCGAGGTGCCCAACGTCAACCTGGTGCGTGATACGCCGGAGTTCCGGGAGAACAACCGCCTCCAGGCCCGGGAAATGATTTACCAGCACTGGAACCACCCCTCCATTTGCATGTGGGGCATTTTCAATGAAATCGGCCACCAGCCGGAGGCTTCCTCCAAAGGGGTGGACATGGAGGCTGAATTGACGGAACTGAACAAGTTCGTGAAGGAGACGGACCCCTCCCGCATGACAGTGGCGGCCAGCAACCAGGCGGGCCGCAAGAAGCTGAACAATATTCCGGACCACATCGCGTTCAATACGTATCCCGGCTGGTACGGGGGCGGCCCGGAAACCATGAAGGGGAACCTGAACGGCTACATCCGCGATTACGGCGGCAAAATGGGAATCGCCGTCAGCGAATACGGCCATGGCGCCAGCACGGGCATGCATGAGAATCCGGCCAAAAGGCCGTCCCCCACGGGGTTCTGGCATCCGGAGGAATGGCAGTCCCAGGCGCATGAGATCAATTACAAGTGCATCAGGGAGAGGCCGGAGGTGTGGGGCTCCTTTGTCTGGAACATGTTTGACTTCGGTTCCGCCTCCCGCTTTGAGGGGGAAAGCCCCGGCATCAATGACAAGGGGCTGGTGACCTATGACCGCAAGACGCCCAAGGACGCCTATTTCTTCTACAAGGCCAACTGGAGTCCCCAGCCGACTGTGTACATTACGTCCCGCAGGTTTGCGGAGCGCACGGAAAAGACGGTGCCCGTGAAGGTTTACAGCAATGCCCCTGCGGTGAAGCTGGCCGTCAACGGGAAGGCCGTGGGAAGCGTCAAGCCGGATGAATTGAAGCGCGCCGTCTGGCCTGAAGTGACTCTCAAGCCCGGTGTCAACACCATCACGGCCACGGCCTCCGTGGGCGGGAAAACGTACACGGATTCCTGCAAATGGACCTTGAAGCCTTCCGGGGGGGAGGAAGGAAAGAAGGATTCCGAGCGCTATCAGGACCCTTCCATCAACAAGTACAAGTAAGCAATCCAGCACCTGACCCGAGATGAAGACGGTACGAGCATTCCTGTTTTCCGTGATGTGCCTGGCTCCGGCGCTTCCCCTGCTGGGGGAAGCCCCGGACTGGGAGAATGAAGAGGTGACGGGAATCAACAAGGAGGCTCCCCGCGCCTCCGTTCTCCCGGCGGGAGACAAGACGCTGAGCCTGAACGGTGACTGGAAGTTCAAGTTTTCCATGACGCCGGACGGGAGGCCTGCCGATTTCTTCAAGCCTTCCTATTCCGTTTCCGGATGGGATACGGTCAAGGTGCCTTCCAACTGGCAGCTTGCGGGCTATGGAACGGCCATTTACACGAACGTCCCGTATCCCTTCAAGCCGAATCCCCCCAAGGTGATGGGAGAGCCGCCCAGGAACTGGCCGGCATACAAGGAGCGCAATTCCGTGGGCTCCTACCGACGGGATTTCAATCTCCCCGCCTCCTGGAAGGGGGAGCAGGTAATGATCCGGTTTGACGGGGTGGAGTCCGCCTTTTACGTGTGGGTGAATGGCCGGAAAGTCGGCTATTCCGAGGATTCCTATACGGGCGGCGAGTTCGACCTGACTCCCTATGTGAAGCCGGGCAGGAACACGATTGCCGTGGAGGTGTACCGCTGGAGCGACGGCTCCTATCTGGAGGACCAGGATTTCCTGCGCCTTTCCGGCATTTTCCGGGACGTGACCCTGTTCGCCCAGCCGCAGGTGCACGTGCGCGACCTGTTCCTGAAGGCGGGGCTGGACAGGAAGGATTACACGACCGGGGTGCTGGACGGAACGTTCACCATCCGCAATTCCGGCAAGAAGGATATTCCCGCCGGAATGAAGCTGGATTATTCCATTGAAGGGATTTCCACCAATTTAAATTGGGAGGGCGCGAGCGGCTCCGGCCGCGTGCAGACGGACAACAGGGGCAGGCTGGATTCCGGCACGCTGGAAGTTCCCGCCATTCCCGCCGGAGGCGAGGTTCAGGTGGCTCTGGACAGGAAGTTTCCCGGCGTGAAGCCGTGGACGGCGGAAACGCCCAACCTGTACAAGGTGACCTATTCCCTGAACGGGAAGGACCCCCGGTCCGTCAATATCGGCTTCCGTTCCGTGGAAATCGCCGATAACGGCGCGGTGCTGGTCAACGGAAAGGCCGTCAAGTTCAAGGGCGTCAACCGTCATGAAGCGCATCCGGACTACGGGCGCGCCATCCCGCGGGAGGTGATGGAAAAGGACGTGCAGATCATCAAGGCGCACAACATCAACACCGTCCGCTGCTCCCACTATCCCAACCATCCCTATTTCTACGAACTGTGCGACCGCTACGGCCTGTACGTGATGGATGAAGCCAACTGCGAGGCCCACGGCATCCGCAACAGCGGCATGGATATTTCCCGGAAGCCTTCATGGAAGAAGGCGCATGTGGAACGCAACATGAGCATGGTGCACCGTTCCAAGAACCATCCCTCCATCGTGTTCTGGTCCCTGGGCAACGAGTCCGGCAACGGGCCGAATTTTGAAGCGGCCTCGGAAGCCATCAGGGCCTATGACGATACGCGCCCCCTCCATTACTGCGAATTCCCGCACGGCCATAAGGCCGTGGACATGGATTCCGCCATGTATCCGCCCGTGGACCGGGTGGAAAACTGGGGGAGGCAGAAGACTTCCCGCCCCTTCTTCGTGTGCGAATACGCCCATTCCATGGGGAATGCCCTGGGCAATTTCAAGGAGTACATGGAAGCCTTTGAGTCCTCCCCTCGCATGGTGGGCGGGGCCATCTGGGATTTTGTGGACCAGTCCCTCCGCGCCAACCCTGCCGGGAACGGCATTTACAAGCCCGCTCCCTTCAAGGGCGTGACGCAGGCCTACGGCGGCATGTTCGGGGACAGGCCCAACCAGGCCAATTTCTGCGACAACGGCATCATTCTGGGCAACCGGAACACCACGGCCAAGACGAAGGAAGTAAAGAAGGTGTACCAGTACATGGCCTTTGACCGCAAGGACGGTTCCCTGACCGTTCGCAACAAGTATTTCCACAAGCCGTTGAAGGGCTATACGCTTTACCTGGTGTCCCTCGCGCCCGGCGGCAAGCATGCCGTGGAGCGCATGGCTCTGCCGGAGACGGCCCCCGGCAAGTCCGTGACGGTGAAACTGCCTTCCGCCGCCATGCAGACGGGCTCCCTGATGGTTCTGGCGGACGCCCGGTTCAAGCTGCCGGAAGACGTGAAGGAGCTTTCCGCCAAACAACTGGAGCATGTGGCGGACGAGTGCGAAGCTTACGAGTGGTTCCCGGCGGCCGTGGAGAAGGAGGCTTCCGTGAAGGCTCCGGCGGCGCTGCCCGCCGTCTCCGTGCGCCAGGGCGATCCCGTGGTGGTGCAGGGGAAGGGCTTTTCCGCCTCCTTCAAGGACGGCATGCTTTCCGCCCTCCGGTACGGCAGCCAGGACCTGATTCTGCCCGGCTATCCGGTGGCGCTCCAGGCGTACCGTTCCCCGGTGGACAACGACGCCTGGATCAGGAGCAAGGTTGAGGGGAAGATGAAGATGCAGACCATGAAGGCGGAGTATTCCGATGTGAAGGCCGCCGTCATTTCTCCCGGCGTGGCCCGCATTACGGCGCAATTCCGGACGAAAGGCTCCGGCCTTTCCTTCTCCGGGGAGGTTGCCTGGACGGTGTTCGGCAACGGCGTCATCAATGCCTCCGTCAGAATGTATCCCTCCGCCAAGGGGGAAGAGCTCCTGCGGCTGGGCGTCACCTTCGGGATGCCTGCCGCCTATGACCAGGTGGAATACCTGGGGCTGGGGCCGTGGGACAATTACCGGGACCGCCGCACGAGCTGCTGGAAGGACGTGTTCCGCACTTCCGTGGACGACATGTTTTTTGCCTATTCCCGCCCCCAGGACATGGGCAACCGCATGGAGACGGACTGGGTGGCCCTGTCCAGACCCAAGGCGGCTCCGGCGCTGTGGGTAGGCTCCGCCTCTCCCAGGGCCCCGCTGGAAGTGTCCATCCTGCGTTATACGCCGAAGGAGCTCAACAACGCCAAAAGCCTGGACAGGCTGCCGGAGAAGGACAAGGTGGTCGTGAATCTGGACGCCTTCCAGATGGGGCTGGGCGGTTCCTCCTGCGGGCCGCGCCCCCTGGCGAAGTACCAGACGCTGAGCGAAGCCACCCCCCTGGGCTTTGTGCTGGCCCCCACGTCCGCCCTGCTGAACCTGGCGCGCGCGGGACTGGGCGTGCCCCATTCCCCCGTGATTGAACGGGACGGGGACGGCATGGTCAGCCTGGTTTCCTCCACGCCCGGAGCGGAGATGAAGTATTCCGTCAACAAGGGACCGGAAAAAACGTACCGGAAACCCTTCAAGCTTCCCGAAGGGGAAGTGAGGGCCTGGGCTGCCGCCGGAAAATCCGGCAAGGTGCCTCCCACGTCTCCCGGCGAGCGGAAATTCCCCCTCGTCAAGGGGCAGGGCGAATGGAAGATCCTGAGCGCTTCCTCGGAAGAGCCGGATACCGGCTTCGCCCACTTCGCCATTGACGGGAATCCGGATACCTGCTGGCACACGTCCTATACGAACGGCCTGCCGGGCTTCCCCCACTCCATTGCCGTGGACATGGGAACCAGAATGAAGTTCACCGGATTCATCTACACGCCCAGAATGGACAAGGACAAGGGCCTCATCAGCCAGTACACGTTCTCCGTTTCCGATGACGGGCAGAACTGGAAGGAAGTGAAAAAAGGCCAGTTCACCTACCATTACATCCGGAAGGATCCCGCCGTTCAGCGCATCGACTTCGGCAAGCCTGTGGAGGCCCGCTATTTCAAGCTGGACGCCCGCTCCCCGGTGAAGGGCGGCGAGCAGAGCGCCACTGTGGCGGAGTTGAATATCATTACCCAGTAGCGGACCGGCGCAAGCGCCGCTTTCCTGAAGGAAGGCTTTTTCCAGCCGTGCAGCCCGGAAGGGGTGCACGGCTTTGCCGTTGCGGGGCTACAAGGCGCGGGAATGTTTTTTGATTGAAAGAAAGAATGCCGCGGTCTGGTAGTATGCTCATGCGCAAGATGATTGCTTACATGCTGGGCGCCGCCGTTCTGTGCCTCTCCGCAGCCGGAGCGGAAACGCCCGTTTCCGTCGCTGGGGAAGCTCCGGCCCCCTGCAAGAGGATGGTCTGGAACCGCGGCTGGGAGTTCCGGCTGGAAGACGAGCCCGGAAAGAGCGGCTGGCAGACGGCGCATCTGCCCCATACGTTCAGCCTGCCCTATTTCATGTCCGATTCCTTTTACACGGGGCGCGGCTCCTACCGCAAGAAGCTCGTGATGCCGGAGGAATGGGTGGGGCAGAAGGTTTTTCTGGATTGCGGCGCAGCCTTCCAGGTGGCGGAGGTGACGGTGAACGGAAAGGCCGCAGGAACGCATGAAGGAGGGTATACGGCGTTCCGGACGGATCTGACGCCTTTCCTGAAGCCCGGAGAGAATTGGGTGGAGGTGCGCGTGGACAACCGCTGGAGTCCCCGCATCGCCCCGCGGGCGGGAGAGCATACCTTTTCCGGCGGCCTGTACCGGAACGTGCATCTGAACGTGTGTTCTCCCGTGCATCTTCCCGCGCACGGCGTCTGGGTGCAGACGCCGGAAGTGACTCCTTCCTGCGGGAAGGTCCGCATCCTGACGGAGGTGAAGAATGATTCCCCGGAAATGAAGAAGTTTTCCGTGCGCCACACGGTGCGCGAGGAGAAGGGCGACCGTGTGGTTCTGCGCGGGGAGAAGCCCGTGGAGCTGGGCGCGGGAAAGGAAGCCCGTGTTCAGACGGACCTGCCCCCGCTGGCCGCTCCCAGGCTGTGGAGTCCGTCAGCCCCCAACATGTACCGCGTGACGACGGAGCTGGTGGGCGAAGGGGGAAAAGTGCTGGACCGGGCGGAGAATCCCCTGGGCTTCCGCACCCTGGAGCTGACGGCGGACCGGGGCATGCTGATTAACGGGAAGCCCGTTTACCTGCAAGGAGCCAACGTGCACCAGGACCACGCAGGATGGGGGGATGCCGTGACGGACGCCGGAGCGCGCCGTGACGTGCTGCTGATGAAGAACGCCGGGTTCAATTTCATCCGCGGCTCCCATTACCCCCATTCCCCGGCTTTTCTGGACGCCTGCGACCGGGAGGGGATGTGCATGCTGAATGAAGGCATTTTCTGGGGCATGGGCGGTTTCAAGGAGCACGACAGGTACTGGAATTGCGACGCCTACCCCACGGACGAGAAGGACCGCGCCGCGTTTGAGGAGAGCTGCATGCGCCAGGTGAGGGAGATGGTGCTGCAATTCCGGAACCACCCTTCCATCGTCATCTGGAGCATCAGCAACGAACCGTTTTTTACCCGGCATACGCCGGAGGCCAGGGCCCTGTGCGGCAAGCTCATTGCCCTGGTGAAGGAGCTGGACCCGACGCGCCCCGTGTGCGCGGGAGGTGGCCAGCGCGGAAAATTCGACCAGCTGGGGGACATGGCCGCCTTTAACGGGGACGGCTCCCACGTGAAGACGCCCGGCAGGCCCAGCATGGTGACGGAGTACGGTTCCGTGAGCTGCAAGAGGCCGGGGGCGTATGCGCCGGGCTGGGGGGATATGAAGAAGGACAAGGAGGCGGGAGTGCGCTATCCCTGGCGCGTGGGGGAGGCGGTCTGGTGCGGTTTTGACCACGGCAGCATCTGGCCCTCCGGCGGCCGCATGGGCATTGTGGATTATTTCCGCATTCCCAAGCGGGCCTGGTACTGGTATAGGAATGAGTTCAGGAACATTCCCCCGCCGGAATGGCCCGTGAAGGGAACTCCGGCGCAGGTGAAGCTGTCCGCGGACAAGAAGGCCATCAGCCCGGCTGACGGCACGGACGACGTGCACGTGACCGTGAAGGTGGCGGATGCCTCCGGCAGGCAGGTAGCCAATGCCGTTCCGGTAACGCTCACGGTGGAGTCCGGCCCCGGGGAGTTTCCCACCGGCAAGAGCATCACGTTCACGCCCGGGACGGACATTGACCTCATTGACGGCTGCGCGGCTATTGAGTTCCGGTCTTATTACGCCGGGAAAACGGTCATCAAGGCGTCTTCCCCGGGATTGAAGGGGGACAGCATCCAGATTGTTTCCCGGAACGCCCCGGCGTACGTGGCGGGCAGGAGCGCGGAAACCCGGGAGAGGCCCTACAAGCGTTTTACCGCGCAGGAGAGGGACGCCCAGGTGGCGCGGTACGGGCAGTCCGGAACCGGAGCCGGAGAGAAGGCGAACCTGGCGGTTTTGAGGCCTTGTTCCGCTTCCTCCAATCTTCAGGACGCGATGAAGGCGTCCGATGGCGACGGCGCTTCCGCATGGGTGCCGTCCGCAGAAGACAGGGAGCCATGGTGGAGGCTGGACATGGAGTTTGAGTTCAGCCTGGACCGCGTGGAGGCGAAAGCCGCCGGAATATGGAAAGGGCAGCCTCCCGTGGTGCAGGTCAGCAAAGACGGCAAAACCTGGAAGGATGTGAAAACCGTTCTTCTGAAGGACGGGGCCGGATTGACCGCCGCGTGTTCCGGGGAGGCGAAGGCCAGGTATGTCCGCATCCGGCTGTCGCCGGGGCAGGGGATTGCGGAAGTGGCCGTGTGGCCGGCGGATGCCTCATGAGGGGGCCTGTTCCTCCGGAGCGGGGGGCTTTTTCCGGCTCCTCCGCGTGCCGGAGCTTCCGGAATCCTCCTCTGCCCGCTGGCGGCGCAGTTTGTCCCAGTATGCCAGCCGCTTGTTGATTTCCCGTTCAAAGCCCCGTTCCGGCGGCTTGTAGAACTGGCGGCGGGGCATTTTGTCCGGAAAGTAGTTCTGCCCGGAAAAGGCGTCCGGCGCGTCGTGGTCGTACGCGTAATTTTTTCCGTAGCCCAGCTCCTTCATCAATTTGGTGGGAGCGTTCAGGATGTGCGCCGGAGGCATCAGGGAGCCGTATTCCCTGGCCGCCTTCCGGGCCGCTCCCCAGGCGGTGTAGGCGCTGTTGGATTTGGGGGCGCAGCCCAGGTAGATGACCAGTTCCGCGATCGCCAGCTCTCCTTCCGGAGAGCCCAGGCGTTCATAGGTGTCCCATGCGGCAATGGCCATTTGCAGCGCGGCGGGGTCCGCCAGGCTGATGTCCTCCATGGCGAAGCGGGTGAGGCGGCGCAGCAGGTAGAGCGGGTCTTCCCCGCCCTGGAGCATGCGTGCGGCCCAGTACAGGGCGGCGTCCGTATCAGAGCCGCGCAGGGACTTGTGCAGGGCGCTGATGAGGTTGTAGTGGCCCTCCCGGTCCTTGTCGTAAACCGGGGCGCGCTGCTGGACGATTTTCAGCAGGGCCGGCGTGTCCAGCGTCTCGTCAGGCTTGCAGAGGTCAAAGACGCTTTCCATCAGGTTGATGAGGTAGCGGCCGTCTCCGCCCGCCAGTTCAATGAGGGTGGCGCGCGCTTCCGGGGCGAGCGGCAGCTTGCGCTGGAGAAGGGATTCCGCCCGCTCAATGATGCTTTCCAGCGCCGGAGCGTCCAGGGAATGCATGACGAAGACCTTGCAGCGGGAGAGAAGGGCGCTGTTCAGTTCAAAGGAGGGGTTTTCCGTGGTGGCGCCCACGAGCGTGACGGTTCCGTTTTCCACGTATGGCAGGAAGCCGTCCTGCTGGGCGCGGTTGAACCGGTGGATTTCATCCACGAAGAGGAGGGTTCCCTGGCCGTATTCCCGCCGTTTGGCGGCCTCGTCAAAGGCTTTCCTCAGATCCGCCATGCCCGAGAAGACGGCGGAGAGCGCGACGAAGTGCATGGACGTGCGCGTAGCCAGGATGCGCGCCAGCGTGGTTTTTCCGCAGCCGGGCGGCCCCCACAGGACGAAGCTGGTCAGCTTGCCGGAATCCGCCATGAGCCGGATGGGCCCTCCCTCCCCCAGCAGGTGGTCCTGGCCCACGATTTCCTCCAGGGCGGCCGGTCTCAGGCGGTCCGCCAGGGGCCGGTCCGCGAAGGCGGCAAACAGGCCCGGCGTGTCGTCTTTTTTCATGCTCATCATCATACGCCGCGGGAAAAAGGAAGGCAAGGGGCGCATCATGGCATTTCAGGCGGAGCGGACGGGCTGGCGTGTCATGGAGCGGGTGTTTTCCGGACTCTTTTAACGGGATTAAGGAAAAGGCGGGAAGAAAAGGAAAGACTCCCGGGAGAAGTGGTGTATACTGAATACGATGTTCCGCTATGTTTCCCCTGTATTCCTTTTCCTGCTCTCCGGAGTGTGCTGCATGCCCGTGAACGCGCAGGACCAGATCATTCCCCGGCCCGTATCCGTCAAGGTTGCGGACGGGAACGCGGCAAAGCCCGTGAAGCTGGATGGAGGCACGCGCATCGTGTGCCGGGAGAAGGACGCCGGGTTCCAGCGGCAGGCCCGGCTGCTGCAGCAGTTTTTATCACGCGGAACAGGACTGTCCCTGGCAGGGGCGGGGGGCGCAGAAACTATCCGCATTGAGAAGGATGCTTCCCTGAAACAGTACGGACCGGAGGCTTACCGGCTGGAGGCGGCGCCTGGAAATATCGTGATCAAGGCCGCTGCTCCAAAAGGGGTGTACTACGCCGGGCAGAGCCTGGCGCAGATGCTGCCTGCCGCGTTTTTTGACGGTGGAGCGGACAAGGGCGCCGTAAGCTGGACCGTGGCGGAGAAGCCTTTTTCCATGCTGGATTACCCGCGGTTTGCGTGGCGCGCCTTCATGCTGGATGAAGCGAGGCATTTTTTTGGAGAGGAGGAGGTGAAGAGGCTGATTGACCAGATGGGGCTTCTGAAAATGAATATCCTGCACTGGCATTTGTCCGACGATGCCGGATGGCGCGTCCAGATTAAAAAGTATCCCAAGCTGACCTCCATCGGCAGCAAGCGGAGAGACACGGAGATAGAGACGTGGGGGAGCGGCAAGTATGCGGGCAGGCCCCATGAAGGTTTTTATACGCAGGAGCAGATCAGGCGTATTGTGAGCTACGCGGCCGACCGGAACATAACGATTGTGCCGGAGATAGATATTCCGGGGCATTCCGCCGCCGCTACGTTTTCCTATCCGGAATTGAAGTTGTCCGCCAAGCCCGTGACGGAGATTCCCGTGAGCTTCAATGACGGAACTGCCTTTGATCCCACCAACGAGCGGACCTATCAGTTTCTGGGAGATGTCATGACGGAACTGGTCGCCCTGTTTCCCGGCGGCATCATCCACATCGGCGGGGACGAGGTGCGCTATAAGAAGTACTGGGCCGACGTACCCCACATTGAGCAGTTCATGAAGAAGAAGGGGATCAAGACATTCCCTGATCTTCAGATCATGTTTACGAACCGGATTTCCGGCATGCTGGCAAAGAAGGGAGTACGGATGATCGGATGGAATGAAATTCTGGGGTCCGACGTGCACAATGACGGCGGCCAGGGGGCCGCTCTGGGCAAGCTGGACGGTAAGGCCATTATTCATTTCTGGTGCGGGGCCGACAAAATAGCCGCCAAGGCGATCCGGGAAGGCCACCAGGTGGTCAATTCCACTTCCCGCATGACTTATATGAATAAGGATTACGGCCAGCTTCCCCTGTCCAAATCCTATTCCTTTGAACCCGTTTTTGCGGGGTTGAAGCCGAAAGAGCAGAAGAATGTCATCGGTCTTGGCTGCCAGGTCTGGACGGAGTGGATTGCGGATGTGGAAAAGCTGCACCGCCGCGTTTTTCCCCGCATAGCCGCTTATGCGGAGACGGGCTGGAGCCGGAAGGAGGACAAGGATTTTAAGGATTTCCAGAGGCGTCTGCCGGGGTATGAGAAGATTCTGGATGTCCTGAACATCAAGCACGGGGAAGGGAAGTAATCCAAATCACCCCGCAGCGGTCCACGCCCCGTTGCGCAGCGGCGTTTCTTCCGGCAGGGGCGTGTTGGGATTTTCCTTTCCGGCGGGGCTGTGCCCGGGCGATTGTTTTATGTCGTTCCGAGTGTTCGCGAAGGCGAGGGCGTGATCTCCGGAGATGCGGGCGCCTTGCATGAGGCGATGACTGTCTTTTTCCGAAGAGGCCATTTTCGCTTTCAGCTCCGGTCGGTGGGGGATGGAGCGTTTTTTCAGGAGGCCAGCCATTTTTAACGGTTGGTCACACTTTGGCATAGTGTCAACAAAAACGGGGAAACCGGCCTCCAACCAACCATGGGCCAGCAGTTTCAAAACCTGCCAATGCCCGCTTTTAGCAATTAAATATAGATTAATAAGGAGAATAAGACGATGTCCCTGATATCCTCGCATTATCATCAGCTGTATACGCCGGAAGACGCTGCCGTAGTTTTCATTGACCACCAGCCCCAAATGACCTTTGGCGTAGCCAACATCAACCGTGCCGATCTGATCAATAACGTCACCCTGCTGGCGAAGGCCGCCAAGCTGTTCCAGGTGCCCACCGTGATTACGGCCGTGGAAACGGAGGGCTTTTCCGGCTATGTCTGGCCCCAGCTCCTGGATATTTTTCCAGGCCAGCATGTCATTGAACGCACGTCCATGAATTCCTGGGATTCCGACGAGTTCCGGAAGGCCATCAAGGCGACGGGCCGCAAGAATATCCTCCTTACCGGGCTCTGGACGGAAGTGTGCGTCACGTGGCCGGCTATTGAGATGATCGGCGACGGTTATAACATTTACGTGGTGGAGGACTGCTGCGGCGCCACCTCCAAGGACGCCCAGAAAGCGGCCCTTTCCCGCATCGTCCAGGCGGGCGGCACGCGGCTGACGACCATCGGCGCCCTTCTGGAGTTCCAGCGCGACTGGAAGAACAAGGAACATTACGACGCCCTGATGAATCTGCTCAAGCAGCAGGGCGGCGCTTACGGCGTGGGCGTGGAGTACGCCTACACGATGGTTCACCATGCTCCCCAGTCCGCCCTGTCCCCGCAGGTGGTGAAGCATGACGCCTGATTGCCCGCAGAGTTTTTCCGGCGCTCCCTCCGTTAACACGGGGGTGCGCGCCGGAAGAAAAAACCTGAACATTCATCAGGCATGAACGCCATCAATCCTTCAGAGGAAGTGACCGTTGTGGTGCGCCGGCATATTCTGCCGGGGCATGAAGGCCAGTTTGAGCACGCCATGCGGGATTTCGTCAATTTTGTGCTGAGCTGCCCCGGGCATGTGGGCATCAGCGTCCTGCGGCCCTCCGACGGAAACGGGGAGTATGTGGTGGTGGACCGTTTCGCGAGCGCCGCCGCCAGAAAAGCCCTGGTTTCCTCCCCGGAGTACGAACGCTGGATGAAGCTGCTGGGAGCCCATACGGAAGGGGAGGCCCATATCCAGGAGATGAACGGCCTGGACGCCTGGTTGAACCAGCCGGGCACCCCGATGATGACGCCGCCGCGCTACAAGACGGCGGCGGCTACTTATCTGGGCGTGTGCCTGGTCATCTTTCTTCTGAACATTACCGTGGGAGGGCCCATCCGCGCCCTTTTGCCCGCATGGCTCTCCTTTTTCCTGTTCAACGCCTGTGTGGTGGCGCTGCTGACCTGGGTATTCATGCCGCTGATCAGCAGCATTCTGTCTCCCTGGCTTTTCAGGGCGCAGGCCGGAACCATTCCGGGAACAACCCCGAACCATGATGAAAACAATGAAAAACAATGATAAGGTTTACGCCGATTTGATGATCTCAAACGGCAACATAGCAACGCTGGATGAACGCGGAACGATGGCCCGCGCCGTCGCCGTCAAGGATGGAAAGATACTGGCCGTGGGGTCCGACGAGGACGTTGCCCAGTACAAGGGGCCGGATACCCAGGTGATCGACGCCGGGAAAAGGACCGTCATTCCCGGCCTGAACGATTCCCACTTGCACGTGATCCGCGGCGGCCTGAATTACAATATGGAACTGCGCTGGGACGGCGTGCCCTCCCTGGCGGACGCCATGCGCATGCTCAAGGAGCAGGCCCGCAGAACGCCGCCGGGACAGTGGGTGCGCGTGGTGGGCGGCTGGAGCGAGTTCCAGTTTGCCGAACGCCGGATGCCTACGCTGGAGGAGATTAATGAGGCGGCGCCGGATACGCCCGTTTTTGTGCTTCACCTGTACTGCCGCGCCATGCTCAACAAGGCCGCCCTGCGCGCCTGCGGGTATACGAAGGATACGCCCAACCCTCCGGGCGGGGAAATCCAGCACGACAGCGAGGGCAATCCCACCGGCCTGCTGATTGCGCGGCCAAATGCCACCATTCTTTACGCCACGCTGGCCAAGGGGCCCAAACTGCCCCTGGAACACCAGATCAATTCCACCCGGCATTTCATGAAAGAACTTAACCGCCTGGGCCTGACCAGCATCATTGACGCAGGAGGCGGCTATCAGAATTACCCGGAGGACTACCAGGTGATTGAAGAGCTGCACAAGCGCGGGGAAATGACCGTGCGGATTGCCTACAATCTGTTTACCCAAAGGCCCAAGGAAGAGAAGGAGGACTTTGCCAAATGGATCAGGATGACCAGGCCGGGAGAGGGGGACGATTATTACCGCTGCAACGGAGCGGGTGAAATGCTCGTCTTTTCCGCCGCGGACTTTGAGGACTTTCTGGAGCCGCGTCCGGACCTCCCCGGAGACATGGAATCCGAACTCAAGGGGGTGGTCAGCCTGCTGGCCGCCAACAAATGGCCTTTCCGGCTGCACGCCACGTACAATGAGAGCATCTCCCGCTTTCTGGACGTGTATGAAGAAGTGAACCGGGAGATTCCCTTTGACGGCCTGCACTGGTTCTTCGACCACTGCGAGACCATTGACGAGAAGAATCTGGAACGCGTCAAGGCGCTGGGCGGAGGCATTGCCGTGCAGTGCCGCATGGCCTACCAGGGGGAATATTTCATGGACCGCTACGGCAAGGAGGCGGCGGAACATACGCCGCCCGTGCGCAGAATGCTGGAAATGGGCATTCCCGTAGGGGCCGGAACGGATGCCACGCGCGTGGCGAGCTACAATCCATGGGTTTCCCTGTACTGGCTGACCACCGGGAAGACCGTGGGCGGAGAACCGATGTACCGGGAGGAAGACTGCCTTTCCCGTGAGGAAGCCCTCCGGCTTTATACGCAGGGGAGCACCTGGTTTTCCTCCGAGACGGGCAAAAAAGGAGCGATTGTTCCCGGTCAACTGGCGGACATGGTCGTGCTGAGCGAAGATTATTTCTCCGTTCCGGAAGAGGAGATCAAGGGAATAGAATCCGTGCTGACCGTCATGGACGGCAAAATCGTTTATGCCGCGGGACCGTTCAAGGATTTGGACCCGGCGCCCATTCCGGTGCTGCCCGAGTGGTCCCCCATTGCCGTGTTCGGCGGATACGGCGCTCCCCTGGACCCGAAGAAGGCGGCCAGGGCCGGCGTGCCTTTCCAGCAGGAGCACCGGCATTCCTCACACTGCCATGAACACGGCTGCATGCATTCCGCGTTCATGCTGATGGAGGGCGCGGCGAATGCGTCGCGGCCCAGGTATTCCGATTTCTGGGGCTCCGGGTGTGGTTGCTTCGCATTCTGACGGTAAATGATGCGAAGCTTCCTGCGCCCCGTCTCCCTGGTGGGACGGGGCGCTTTTTCCTTTCCCGGAAGGGGTAGGGAATAAGGCTGCGGTTTTTCCTGCCGGAGTTACAGCACTTCCCGGTACAGGGAAATTTCAATGGCTTCCTCCGTCATGTCGCTCAGGAGTGGGATGATGCGCTGGAAGTGCTCGGAATCCGCATGAACGTCCACGGCTGCCTGGTCCTTCCACTCTTCAATGAATGTCAGGATATTAGGGTCATCAATGTCCTCATACAGGTGGTAGGAAACGTTGCCGGCTTCCGCACGGCTGTTTTCCACCAGTTCCCGGGCGGTGGCGATGAATTCTTCCCTGGCTCCTGCTTTGACGATGCTTTTGGCTGTAATCTTAATCATGGCTATGGCTGTTTTGGCCGTATCCAGAGTAAGGGAGCGGGAGAGCCCGTGTCAACGACCCTTTTGAGGCGTTCCGGTCATGGCTGCGTATCCTTCAGGATTTTCAGAACATAGGCGCGCGTTGTATCCGTATGCTCCGCGCCGCGTATGCAGGAAAGCCCCTGGTAGAGTCCCACCGTTTCCAGGCGCAGGTCCATATCCTGTCCATCCAGATCCTCCCGGGTGGGTGGGGGATAATTGGAGGCGGGACCGCTCAGGGACTTCATCCGCATGGTATCCATGTTGAACAGGCAGCTTTGCATGCCATTGGTGAATATCAAGCTGCCCTGGCGTTGTTTTTCCTCCGGCCGCAGCCTGTAAATGGTGATGGCGCTTTCCCCGCCGGGATTGATCAGGATGGCGGGGAAAACATGCTTGTTCCCGCCTTTCTCCCGGACGGTCAGGTCAAAGTCGCATTCTCCGAAAAACCTGTTGGTGACACGGGAGGAGATATGGACCTCCACGGGCACTTCCTGCGGCAGGGGAACAAGGGTGGCAGCAGACAGCGCGGACCCCGGCGGGAGTTCCGGAACCGGGAAGGGTACGGTGATGATGTCAATAACGCAACTGATGACGCCGATCAGCACGAACAGCAGGATGCCCTTGTTCCGGAGCTGGACGGGAAGCAACTTCCGGGATTCCCCCGGATAAAGCTTGCTGGCGGATTTGTCCTGCTGCAGGCAGTATTCGGTCAGGCGTGAAATGACGGCCAGGGCGCAGGCCATGGCTGCCAGCCATGCAAGCGTGAAGGCCAGGTCCTCCACCATGGGACCCGTGGTGAAAAAGCTGAATAACCAGATGATGAAGGCCGTCAGCAGGAGAAAGACGACCAGGAAGGCCATGCAGCCGAAGGGCGCCGTGGAGACGGGAATCCAGCGCCTGCCGCGCTTGCCGCAGGCGCGCAGAATGAGGATGGCAATAAAAAAAGCAACAATTGCCAGCGTAGAATAAAAATGTTGAAACAGGTAATCGAGCATGGCATGCGGGGAAAACTTGGATAGTAGCTGGTCGGGGACCGATTTCATGCCAGTTTCCGAAAAAATATCCGGAAACAAGCCGTTTTTACATGATGAAATGATAGGCGTCGAATTTTGGAGCTCTTTATCATTTTAGCCTTTTTTCACCCTTGCTTGCAAGATTTTTCATTTCCTTGTTTCCCGCTATTTGAATTTAATATGCCGGAAAAGAATTATTCTACAATTGAATATGGAGGAAAAGCCGGTTCCATCATCTTCCAGAGAGGAAACAGGGCGCAGGGCTAGCGGAAGAAAAGGGTGTTGCGGAATTGCGGGTTACAAAACAACGGGAAACGGCACAAAGGAGTTTCCCATCCCCGTGAAGCCGAAAAGTGATTCATATCCCCGTCCCGGAGTTCTGTACCGTCTCCGTTCCGGCTCCTCCTTGGGGGGGACGGATTGCCAGGGGAGCCTTTTCTTCGGGTCCAGCTCACTTTTATTGAAAGATAAATGATAACGGGAAGAAAAGTTTTAAACTTGTTGGCAATGAGTGTTTTTTATCTTGATGTGGAGTTTTGGCGCAGGTGATTTCTGAACCAAAAGTTTATCTTGTTGTTCCGTTTTATTCCCTGGGGGAAAGGTGATTGAGGGCCGGATTATATTCAAAAGAAAAGGAAGCTGACTTTATGAGGGCACTTGCAGAAATATCGGGAAAAATGTTCCTCTGTCGCGCTAATATAAGACCGGAAAATGAATAAAATGGAATTTAAAACTTTATTTCAAACATTTCTAAGAAAGTGCAAATAAATTCGTTAAAGATGATAGGGGAAAGTTTATCTGGGGATTAAACGGGAAGCCGGTTTTTTCCATAATTATCCGGGCGCGGAGAAGAAATTGAATGGAGAAAATAAAGTTCATGGATGAGGAAACAGGCCGATTCCTTTCCCGAATTTATTTTTCTCTTCCGGATGATGAAGGGAACTATCGTTCCTGTTATTACGGTGTTCTTTTTAAGCCGGCACGGAAGGCCTCTTGGACTGGAGAAAAAGCAGTCATGGGTTGCATCCGCCTTCTCTTTTTTCATGTTCTTCCGCCCCTGCCGTGCCATTCAGCCTGTTTCCTGCCGGGATTTTTCTTTTTCAAGAAGTTGTACATACCTTATGGAAACAGCGTGAATGCCGCAGTTGCGGTCAATTATGCAATCTCCTTCCCGCGTATTTGCCTTGAGCCGGAAAAGGGGTTGGGCTAGTGGCTGGCCGAGTGTTTTACCTGGCCGGGAGAAGTTCCGGGTAGGCTGAATTCCTCTCTGTTATGGAAAATGGAGAAAAAGGTGCTGCCAGAAAAAAGCTATCCCTGTACCGGGTCCGCCAGCACTTTTTTGAGCTTCGCAAAGCGGGGCAGGGAGCATTCCTTCTGCATGGCCGTTTCTCCCTGGATGAGGGGCAGAACGTAGTCGATGAACGGCTGTTCAACTCCATTGCCGCGGGTATTGATCCATTCACGGGGGACGAGTTTTTCCACGTTGGCCACGTCTCCCAGGCTGGTCAATTTGGTCTTGCAGGAGTAGATGCCGTTTTCCGTGCTCCGTTCGAAGGCGACCATCTTGTCCGTCTGGCCGGAAACGGCCGCTTCCACGGCGGCTTTCCCCGCCATGTAGGCTTCATCAATGTCCGTTTTGGAGGCCACGTGGGAGGCGCAGCGCTGGAGGAGGGAAAGTTCAATGCTCCTGACCTTGGCCCCGGTCTGCCGCTTGACGGATTCCGCCAGCATGGCGCCCAGTCCGCCCAGCTGCGTATGGCCGAAGACGTCCCTGTCCCCGGATTCCGCGACAAAGCGGCCGTCCGCATATTGCACCCCTTCCGAGACGGCGACCATGCAGCTCCCGTTACGCTTGTAAATCCGGTCCACATCCTGCCAGAATTCTTCCATGCGGAAGGGGACTTCCGGCAGGTAAACCAGGTCCGGTCCGGCGCCCGCATAAGTGGCCAGGGCGGCGGAACCGGCCAGCCATCCGGCGTGACGGCCCATGATTTCCACGATGGTGACACGCCCTTTGTCGTACACGCGGAGATCCTGGTGCACCTCCATGCAGGAGGTGGCGATGAATTTGGCGGCGGAACCGAAGCCGGGGCAGTGGTCCGTGCCGTAAAGGTCGTTGTCAATGGTCTTGGGGATTCCGATCACGCGGCATTCATAGCCGGATTGCTGCATGAATTTGGATATCTTGTTGCAGGTATCCATGGAATCATTGCCGCCGTTGTAGAAAAAGTAACGTACATCGTACTTCCGGAACACCTCCAGCAGGCGGCGGTAGTCCGTATCATCCACGGCGGGATCCGCCATCCGGTAGCGGCAGGAGCCCAGGGCAGAGGCCGGGGTGTATTTCAGCAATTCCAGTTCCTCCGGGTCTTCCTGCGCCATATCGAACAGGCGTTCCTTCAGCACTCCTTCAATCCCGTTGGCGGCTCCCAGCACGCGGGTGACCGGTTCGCATTGCAGGGCCGTCTGGATGGCCCCCAGCGCGCTGGCATTGATGACGGCGGTGGGGCCGCCGGACTGGCCGATGATGCATGCTCCTTTCAATGGCTTCATGGGGGAAATGGTGGATGGGAGAGTTCTGTGGAGCCCCGTTCCGCAGCGTGGGGGCCGGGGGATGAAATCAGAGTCGAACCTATCTGGAGCCCGGAGGGATGTCAAACATTATTGGTCTGCCGGAGGGACTCCCGCAGCCCGGGCGGAAGAGAGGGAAACGCCGGGCATCCGCTATTCGGTTTTCATGCTTTTCCGGGATGGCGGCCAGGTGTTCTCCCAAGGCGGGCGCCGCCGGTGGTCCGGTGGGTTTTGTGTGCGGAAGAGGCATGCGGAAATCCGTGCTGTACAGCCTGGGGCTTATTACCAGGGCACAGATGGCGTTTACGCGCCTTTTTATGCCCATGGCGTCCCTTGTTTCTTCCGGGAAAGCGTATTTATGCGGACGGCGGCGTGTGGCGCACGGAGACGGACTGCCCGGGGTAGATTTCCGGGATGACGGAGATGCTCTTGATGTTTTTGCCCGCAGTCAGGGCACGGAGCATCCGGATGAGCTTGTGAACCGTTTTTGTCTGGTTCTCCTCGTAATAAGTGATGGTGGGCAGCAGGCGCTCCATGAAGGGTTCATACGTCAGGCTGATCAGGCTGAGCTGGTCCGGAATGCTTAAAGAGCGGGCTTCCACCCAGGAAAGGAGGGGAACGATCTGGTTGCCCCGCGTAGCTACCAGGGCGGACATGTCCGGATGTTCCTTGAACGCTTTGGCGAGGTATTCAAAGAAAAGGGGCGTCTCAAACGGGGTGGGAATCAGCACGGGGTTCCAGCCCTTTTCCGCAAAGCTGAAAAAGCCCTTCTGCATTAACTGGTGGCCCTTCAACGGGTCCGGGGGGAGGCACAGGCCGACGGTCCGGTGCCCCTTGTTCCAGAGGTGCTGCGCCGCATGGTGCGTGGTGGCCGCCCAATGGCGGTCCAGATAGGGCAGGTTGCTGCTCTGGTAGGAAGTGCCGCGCACGATGCAGGGAATGCCGTGTGTCTTGAACCAGAGCTGGGTCTGTTCCGAGGAGCGGTGGAGTATCCAGCAGACGCATTCGGATTTGGTCACCAGCTTGGCGAGACGCTTGTCCGGGTTGTTGCCTAAAATCCAGGGAGCTTCAAAAATGCGGACGCTGATGCCGTCTTCCTCCAGAATCTTGGAGATGGTGTACACCTCCGCCAGCACGCTTTGCGCCAGCCTCTTGAGGGGCTGGGGCGTCAGAAAGCCGATAATGCCCCTTTTTTCCTGAACAGGATGGGAGGGGATGGTTTTTCCCGCTCCTTCCTCCGTAGTTTTCAGGATGCGCCGCGGAACCTTGATGCGCGCGGGAGCGATCCATGCCTCCCTCTCCAGAAGAGCCAGAGCCTTTCTGACGGTTTCCCTTCCTACGGACAATCTGTGCCCGAGCTCCCGTTCGCCGGGCAGGATGTTGACCAGGCTGCCGCTGAGGATCATCTGTTTGATTTTATTGGCTACGGTTTCAACCAATGAAGATGCGGGCAACGAAGTCATACTCTTTTATATACGTACTGCCTTGCGTGAATTCGAGTCAATTGTAGGGATTGGTTCCGCAGCCAAATTCAGCGTGAATGTCCTTGTTGCGGTAAGTTGTTGGAATTCTGTAATCTAGATAAAAATATGAGTCCCTGGTCTTTTTTAATGTCGGAAAGTGGAGAAATCATGGGTAAAGGATATATTATTATCAATGGATTACATGTTTCCCGCGTTCGCAGGTGAGTGGTTTGTGATTATTTTATAAAATATTCATAATAAACATCTTGGTTTATCTTTTCTGTCAAGCGGTGTCATTTTTTCATGTCGGTTGGCTCCGCATGCGGCGTGCCTTCCTCCGGGGAAGTGGCAGGAGGCATGCACGTATCAGCATGGATGATTCCTGTCTCTTTTCCGGTGCTAAATCTGCTCAATGAAAGTGAATACCATACCGGGCGCGGCTTATGCGCTGACATGTACGGCAGCATGCTCTGTCCAGGCTCTTCTCTCCGATGCTTCTTGCCTGACTGTTCTGGAAACGGAAAACTCCGGACAGTATATCTTTGTGGCCCCTACGGATGCGGTGGAGGTGTCCGACGAACATGCACTGGTAACACAGACTTTTAAAGTAGCCGCTCTGGGATTGGCTGCCCAGGGCGGCATTCGGCTGGGAGAAGATGCCGTTTTGAAAAATCTGACGGCGGAGGCGTCCACCTTTTCCGGAACCGTCAATGCCAACGGCGGTATCAATGCCGTATCCGCGCTTGCGGCCGGAGCCTCCACAACCGGCCTCAACGCGGGCAGCCACGCCGTCATGTCCGTTCTGAGGAATGTGTACCATCTGGACCACGCGAACGGAACCGTTACCACCCTGGAGGGAAGCAACGTCAAGATGGAGCGTTCCTTGGCGGACTGGTGCGGGCTGTCCTGGGCGGGCACGCTGACGGCGCACAAATGCGTCCTGGTCAAGTCTGCCGTCACCAATACCAATTACGGAGGAGCCATCAGCCCTGCCGGAACCGGCAGCTATGCGCTGGTGATGTCTCTGCTTTCCGGTGTGAATTTGGCCGCGACTCAAACTAAATTCGGCTGGACCGGGTATTCCGGAACCGTCACCGCCACAACGGTGGAGAATATTCCCGGACCGCTTTTTTATGTGGATGCAGCCAGCAGAAAAGTAGTGGCCAGGTCCGGAGACGGACAGGTTGTAACGGAGCTTTCCTGGGCTGCCTTGAGCCTGGACTGGGTATCCCGGCTTGATTTGATTGCGGTTCCCTCTTCATCCGGTACCTGCAGTATTTATCTGGCCCGGCATACGGGGATAAGCTCCGGGCACGGGAACCACTACAATTTCAACCGCCGTCATCTTAATCCACAAGCTTATTACCTGGGGGAAGTTTCTCTGGGGCTCGTCAGCAATGACGTCCACTACGCTATTATAGATACTTGCTCCGCAGAGATGGCCATGTTCAGGGTAAGCGTCATCCAAGGGATTAATCCGGCTGACTATCTTAAAATAGAAACAATTTAACATGAAAGAATTACAATTTTATTTCCCGCGACCCGGCAAGTGGGATGAATTCACGTTGACTGCCGTTTTCCCGGATATGGCGGGGTTTGTTCAGAATCAGCGCTACAGGCACCGGGAGCTGACGCCGGAACAGTTGCAGGCTTTTTCCGAAGTAGTGTCCGCCCTTACCGTTCTGTCTGACGAATGGAAGGCCGTTCAGGCATGGGCGAGGCTGGATATGTGCATGACCGGCACATCCACGGAGGGTAGCGAAGACATGGTCAAAACAGTGGAAGCGGTTACCCTGACCGTGGAAGCTGTCAATGGCCGGGGAGCCCGTAAACTGTTCACCAACGCAAATTATCCAGAATTTACAATTCCGGAAGCGGGGGCGGTGGCATTTTTCAAACATTTTACGGATAGCCGTCAATAGCAGGCAGCCCATCCGTTATCGTTCAAGGGGGGATGCCCAAAGGCGGGAGCTTTCCGTTTTACGCCAATAGGCATGGATGCTCCGAATGGAGCAGGCGTCGCTGCATGCAGCTCATTTTTTAACCGCACAACGAGAGATTCAGCACGTCCGGATTCGCCATATTCGTCAGGAGCATGGACCATCTCTTTTTCTTATTCATTGCAATTCCCTATACAATTATGAATATTCCAATTAAACGATTATTCGTCAACGTGTTCCATAACATCTGCGAAGGCTCCGGAACGGAGCTTCTCCACCAGATCTGCGTCTGGCGCAAGATGGGACTGGAAGTGCCACACGTTTCTTCCAGGGATTGCCTGGGCACTCTTAACGAATTTTGTGAAATCATACCGCATGCCTGAATCCATTTCCATTCTTCCTGCTCTCATTAAACTGGGTGGATTTCAATATTGCGCCAACCATGGCAACATAGGAGATTTGCTTATTGACATCGCCACGCGGCAGTTTTTCCGTCGCCATCATCTGCCGGCGCAGGAAAAACCTCATCGGCATGTGGTGTATGGCGGTGGCGGAAGGTTCGTGTCCTTTTACGGTTCTCTGGATGAGCAGAAAGAGGAACTGACGGCCCGCTCAGTGGAACGGTGCATTATCCTTCCGCACAGCTTTTATCAGGTAGATTCTCTTATTCGTTCCTTTGATGAAAGGCACCTGGTCTTTTGCCGGGAACAGCGTTCCCTGGATTATTGCCTTTCGCTCAATGATCGGGCGCAATTTCTCCCGGCGGACGACATGGCTCTTTACTTCTGCCCTAATTCCTTGCCGTCTTTTATCCTGGAAGAAAAGGGAACTCCCGCTTGTCCGGAACCATGGGCGGTTTCCCTCCTGGAAAAAATCCGGGAATCCGTGCAGGAATCTTCTTTCTGCGCATTCCGCGAAAATTACTGGCAGCAGGGGGCTTTTCTGCCGCGCCGGGGCAAGGAGAGCGCTCTGCCTGCGGAATTGATCCTGGGACGTGATATTTCCGATCTTTGGAATGGCTGGGGTGACGGTTCTGCCGAGCAGGCTTTTCTAATAGGGGGCCTTCTCTCTATTCTGAAGGAATTGGACATCGTCATTTCAGACCGCCTGCACATCTGCATTGCAGGTCTGCTTGCCGGATGCCGGGTATACTTCCTGGACAACAACTACGGAAAACTTTCCGGAGTTTATCGTCAATCCCTGTCCGATCATCCAAGAGCGAATCTCCTTCCTCACTCTGAACTTTCCGTACTTTTTCCCGAGATATTTTCCCTTGTCCGCGAATAGTCTGTTTCCGTCCATAAGCTCCTCTCCAGGGAAAAGGCATGGGCAGGAGATGTGATTCAACCTATGCAGTGGAGTAGCGAATATTGTGATGAGGAACTTACTCTCGTCTATTACAATTATCGTCATTACAATTCAGCTGACGGCAGGTGGATCAATAGAGATCCTATTGCTGAAAAGATAGGGAATAATGTTTATAGAATGATTCTCAATAATCCGGTCAAGCTTGTTGATTTACTTGGTTTAATAGAAAGAGGTCCATTTGATGGAAAACATCCTACTGTCAAATCGTGTTCCTTTGGAGAGTGTTGTCAAGAGAATATAAAAAGATTTTTCCAATGGTTCACGGCATCCAAAACACGTCGTGAAAGAGATTTTACAGATTATTGGAGAAAGTATGGTACAAAAGAATCATGGGATAATCATCGTACGGAATTTTTGAAAGCTAGGTTAAATGCAGTGAACTGCACTAAGATTATTTCTATAAAATAATTAATTCATTACGATACATCCTGAATTGGAAGTAGTACGTGAATGGATAGACGAAGTGGCGTTGCTTACTGGTCCTGGACCATTTCAAGTTCTAATTTCGGATTCTGGGCCTGTGCAAGAACCGGTTGGCAGTGGATGGGATGCATTTTGGGAAGGTGCATTAGCAGGAGCGCTAGCTGCTTTCATTGGTGGACAATTGGGGCCTCAAATTGCATTACCGGAGGAAATCGGTACTGTCCCAATTGGTGCTATTGTAGGAGGAGTTATGGCTTTATAATAAAAAGAATTAATTAATGGCAAAGATTGAAAAAAACATGATTGAAGCTCTCCTTGCACGGCCAACAAGCAAGCAGGTACTGGCCTTTGAAGGAGTCTTTTTGGAAGATTTAAATGATTATGTGAAATGGGCAATTGATTCTTTACATAATTCCCTGGGCGAAGAAATGGACGAAGCCCTGCTTTTGTTGAGTTCGCATTTTGGAGAGCTTTCAATTAATTATTTTGAGTTGCAGGACGATCTCCGAGCATTTGCCTCAGCCGCCAGAATAATTCCTCCAAAAGGCAAGGATGCCGTTAGGCTTTATTGTCTTGGATGTCTTCAAGATGTTGTCTGTGGTTTGAAAGGAGGAGTAGAATCTGAAAAAGACATGCTTCAGCATTTATCAGATTTACTTGGAAACTATACAGGGGTGGATGAATTTGGATTGATTCCGGAAATGGAATACCATTGGTGGCATCTTCAACAAGGAGAATCCCATGACGATATTGTAGGAGATTTTTGCAGGGAAGCAGAAAGACTAGTTCATTTGTTGCATGTAAAATTACATCGCGAGGGCGAATATTGGAAAATTACAGTAGAATAATTTTTAATATAAAGTATGTAATTACTGATGATTTTATTTATAGATATAGTGTTCCGGAAAAAGTTTCAGAAATTATATCTATATAAACACACGAGTGTTTCTTCTGGAAATTATTGCTTTCAGTTTTCTGCTTCTTAACCGAGAGCTGTTAACTGATAAAAGAAAACCCTGAAAGGATTAAGCTTTCAGGGTTTATTTATTGGTACCGCCGGTGGGACTCGAACCCACACTCTTTTGGAACTCGATTTTGAGTCGAGCGCGTCTACCATTCCGCCACGACGGCACGTGAAGTGGAAGAATTAAGCGGCAAGAGGGCTGTGGAGTCAAGAATTTCCTGTGGAATGTGGGAAGCCTGCCGAAAAAACGGAGGGAATCCACAGTGGATTCCCTCCGGAATGTTTCCGAATGGGAAGAACGTTTAGAACGAGTAGCGCACGGTAGCGTTAACGCTCTGGTTGGTCATGTGTTCCCTCTGTTCCAGATGGTAGAAGGCTCCGGCGCTCCAGGCGCTGGAAATGACCCAGTTCAGCCCCGCATGGACGATCAGGGCGTGGCGTCCCGGATGGACGCCGTCTACCCGGAAGGGCGTGCCGAAGGCGTCCGTTTTCACGGAAGCGTTGCGGCGGGAGACGTCTCCGGCGTAGGCAACCGTCATCTGCGGCAGCAGGTACTGGCCCCTGCCGACGGCGATCTGCTTCTGCCAGGTGACGCCGGCGGGGATGCTCCAGTTCTGCACGGAGCCGTCCTGGTACCAGGCGGTGCCGGAACCGGAACGCTCCCCGAAGGAACCCTGGGAGCCGTGCAGGAATTCAATGCCTGCGAAGGGTTTCAGCACATCCGTGCTGCTCAGGCGGATGTTCCAGGTTCCCTTCAGGCCGAAGCCGTACACGTCATCGTTCCAGGAGGCGGTGGCGGGTCTGCCGCCCAGCGTGCCGTCCGCATCGTTGTCCATGCGGCCGTAGGTGAAGTAGCCGTCAATGTCCACGCTGTTTCCACGGAGCAGGTCGCGGTGGTAACGCTGGTAGAGGGCCAGCATCAGGCCGTCCTGGTCTGCCTTGAACTGCTTGTCCGCGGAGTGGAAGGAACCGAAGGTCTGGCCGAAGGCCGCGCCGGATATCCAGTTTTTCGTCCAGGCGTAGTCCATGCCCACGGCATAGCCGCCGCCCTTGTAGTCAAAGCCGGAGGCTCCCGTGGCGGAGGAGACGTTCATGAAGTCCCCCAGCCCGGAGAACCAGATGTTGCGCGCTCCCGGTCCGCGGAAATCCAGTTGGGAAGCCGCCGTATGGGCGAAGCTGTCCACCACCCGGACGGAGGACCACAGCGTGTTGGCGATGCGGGAGGCTTCCTCTCCGCGCAGGGCCTTCACGGCGTTGATGTTGACCTTGCCGCTGAAAATCAGGTGCAGGCCGTCGTCGGAAACCGTGAAGCCGGTATCCGTGACCAGGTCCGTGCGGCCCTTCAGCGTGGGGTCGATGCCGGTGAGGTCCCACAGGGATCCGTCCGGATCAATGACCGTATCGGGGTCCAGGTTGACCAGGGAGAGGGAGAAGCTTTGTTCCTTGCTGAAAAGCAGGTTGTCTCCAATGACCACATTGACGTGCGCTCCATCCACATGGTAGGAGGAAGAGACGTTCATTTGGGAATAGGTGTCCGCTCCGGTATGGGCGGCGTCCGCCGCCGCCGTTCCGTTCACGATGAACGTGAGTTCCTGCACTCCCCCCCACGCGTTCAGGCCGCCTTCATAGTTGTGGTAGCCTGCGGAGGAGCCGGAGCCGATCACGATTTCACTGCCGTAATAGGTAACCTCTCCCTTGAAGGCGCCGGAACCGGAGACGGTAGAACCGCTGTTGGTTTCCACGCCGGATAGAACGGTGGAGCCGTTCAGCACCAGATGCCCCGGATTAGCCGGATGGGCGAATGCCTCACCCAGGCGGATGCTCCCGCCTTCCACGCCCAGACTGGCGTCCCAGCCGTCCAGAACGAGGGTGGCGTTGTTGCTGATGACGACGTTTTCCGCCGCATAGGAACCCCTGGCGACAACCTTCACATCCTGTGCCGTGACGTTGAGGTTCGCGAAGGCGCCTCCGTCGGCGGCGGAGGCGCTGTAGCCTGCCGTGCCGGAGTGTTCCCAGTTCAGGGTCTGTTCCTTTTCATCCTTGCCCGCCAGCGTCAGTTGTCCGGAAACGCCGCTGACGGCTCCGGAGGAAATGACGGCGTCCGACTGGCTCAAGTCAGCCTCCCCGCCTTCCAGCACGATGCCGTGCTCAGGCAGGTTTTCCCCGATGATGACCTTGGAGCCTTCCCCCACATGGATGCTTTCTCCGGGGTTGACGACGATGGGGGCGCCTTCACCCAGGAATACCTGGCCCTGGAGGCGGTAGCTCATGCGGTAGTTTTCCAGTTGGAAGTTGTCCACCCTGGCTCCGTACATGGCGGTGATGCCGTTCTTGATCTGGTCCAGCGTGACGACCCAGGCGGAATCCGTGGCGTTGAGCACCGTGGCGCCTACCGTGGCGTTTTGCGCCAGGTCCAGAGTTACGTTCAGGCCGTCAAAGCCCACTTCCAGGGCCGTTCCCGCCGCATTCTGCACCAGGGTCCCGTTGAGCAGCGTCATGCCTTCCGCAATGGTGAGCGTGCCGCTGCCGGAGATGGAGCCCTGGTTGTTGACGACGGCCCCGTCACGGAGTATCTGGGAGTTCCCGGTCAAGGTGACGGCAGAGCCGTGGCCCACGTTGACCCGGTTGAACAGGCCGGCAGTTTTTTCCGTGGAGATGGTCCAGTTCGCTTCGTTGTCCGCACTGCCCACGTTGAGCGTGACGGAGGAATGGTGGGTGGCCGTATCGGACTTGCTGGTGTTGACGGTTGTCCTCACCGTATAGTCAAACAGTCCCGGAGCGGCGTCCGTTCCGGACAGCAGCGTAATGGTATCCACGGAGCCTTCCGCTCCGGAGCCGCCCAGTTCCCAGATGCCGCTGATGGAAGCTCCGGCGTGGACGGTGACGTTGTCCGCCGTGTTTTCCGTGGAGAAGCCGGAACCCGTATTGGACCCGCTGTACAGGGCATACCCCGTTGCTTCGTCCCCCGTCGCCGTTGCTTCAATGACGCCGGTGGAACCGATGGTCGTCGTGATGCCGGCTCCTCCCATCAGGGCCGCCGCCGTGCTGCCGGCAGTTGCCGCTCTGACGGTTCCGTTGATAGTGCCGGTGGTCAGGGAGAATTCCGCCAGCAGCCCGTAGGCTTCCGCAGCTCCCGTGGAGGAGGCGGAGATGAAACCGCTGATGTTTCCCACGGACAGGGAGCCCGTGGAACGTGCCCCGGCGGCCGTTCCGGCCATGGCTTCCGCCCGGATGGAGCCGCCCACATTGCCGATGGTAATATTGGAATGGGTCTGGTAACCCCCTTCTTCTCCGGCGAAGAGGCCGTAGGCGTCCATGCCGTTGGTCGTGGCGGTAACGCTTCCCGTTGCTCCCATGTCGCCCAGCGTGATGTTTTCCCTGGCTTCAATGCCGATGGCGGAAAAGTCCTCGCTTTCATCATTGGAGCCGGAGGCTGCGGTGATTTGACCGTCCAGCCGGGTAATGTTCACCTGCCCGTAGTTGGACTGGATGCCTCTGGCTCCGTAGCCGCCGGCCGTCGCCGCGGAAATGCTGCCGGTGGAGGAAAAGGTGCCGATGTTGACGTCCTTGTAGCGCGGGCCCTGGTAGTCCATGGTATTTCCGTAGGCATACAGTCCCCTCGCATAGTTTCCTGTTCCCAGGTCCACGGAGATTTTGCCGGCCATCGTTCCAATGTCCAGGCGCCCCTGATAGGCGTAAATGCCATTGGAGGAGAAATTGGCCGTGATGGAGATGAGGGCGTCTTCCGTGATCGTTCCGATGGAGAGTATTTTCCCGTAGCTCCGGATGCCGGTGGCATTCGTTCTGGCTGCGGAGATGTTGAATGTTCCTGCTAGGGTGCCGATGTCCACATTGACTCCGGAGGAGGTGTCAATGCCGAAGGCGTTGTTTGCCGTGGAGGAGACGTTGAATACGGCATCCCCGGCAATCGCGCCAATGCTGAGGGTGCCTGATTTTCCCCAGATTCCGCGCACGTTGCTGGAGCCTGTCACGTTGAATGTGGCGGAGACCGTTCCCAGGGCCGCATCTGAGGCGGTTCTGGCTACAGTGGCGTCATAAGCGCCGGCCAGGTCTTCCCTGGCAGTATCCTGGGCATGGACCGTTCCCAGCATGCCGAGGCAGGCCAGGGTCATAGCCACAGCCTGCATCCGGTGCCTGGCGTGGCACGGTGTTTTTTCAGGAGTGTTGAACATTCCGGACTTCAAGGAGGCCGGACCATCATAGTCTGCTCCGTTCAAGCGGAGCGTGTTGGATGAATGCATGTGTATGGTCTGAATGCCGGAATACTCGCCGGCGGTTCATAAAATACTTCGGGGCTGGCGATCTGGCTCATTGCAGGTTTTTAAGCCGTGCAATATACAGTGGCGGTACCGCTCCGGATTCACACCGGATTCCCCATCTATTTCCTGCCCGTACCACGGGCTTCCCGGAAGCGCCTCCGGTTGGTGAGGGAGGCATGGCATGCCTAACATATCCTCCGGACCCTGTCAATTGGAACTTTTTCTTGCGTTTGGCTCCCTGTTTCGTATTGCCATGAAGGACGGCCATGCTATCATGGCGCCCCGGATGTTCGTTATTGTATTTGGCATATGTATGAAGCGTTAACGAACTCTCCTTCACATGCGCCGGGCATCGTCCGGGGAAGGAAACTGACGGAGAAGTGCCGTGACCCGTGGGTAGATATTATCCGTGTGCTGGCCATGTTGCTTATCATGATCCAGCATACTCCCGCTTCTCATGGCTTCACTGTGTATGCAACACGTGCGGGCGTATTTTTCTTTTTCATGGCGGCGGGTTACTTCCTGGCCCGGAAGTATGGGGGCAGCCCGGCCCCGGTGCCCTGGCTTAACTGGAGAAAAGCGTTTCTGATTCTGTGTGCCTATTTGTTTTGGATTTTCGTTTCCATGGCCTTGTTCGGGTTTCCCGCGGACATTGTAAAATGGATGATCGGTCTGGGAATAGGGCGCCCTCCTTTGGGAACTGTTTTATGGTTTTTGCGGGATTTAATGGTGTTTGTGCTGGTTTCAGGAGCGTTATTCCGGATGCCGCGGGCCTGTCTGCTCATTCTGTCCATGGCCTCCCTGGTGCTTTTCAGTACGAGCAATTCCCTTTACTTGTCCTTCGAATACATGGACAAGGTTTTCTGCGTTATCCATCCCAGGGGTTTTGGAGCATTTGCCCTTGGCATGTTTTTGTGCCGTTATTCCCTTGAAGAGTTGAAGAATGCAGTCGGTAAAGCGTGGCTGTACGTGCTGATGGTGTTTCCCGTTATTTTTATATGGGAAATGTACAGCACCGTTCAGGAGTCTGCGTTATCCTTGTGCATGGGCGTGCTGTGGCTGGCATCCTGCGCCTTCTTGATGATGCGGTATTTTCCGGGAATCTCCTCTTTCTGCGCCCGTTTGGCTCCCTCCGTCTTTTTTGTATATGCCGCGCATGCCCTGGTTTATGAGGGCATGCTCAGGCTCGGTTTTCCAAGGGGAAGCTTCTGGATATGGGGAATGGCCGTACCCCTTGTTTTTCTGGCTCTGAGCGGACTGTACTTTTTACTGGCGCGGATGTGTCCGGCAGTGTTGAAGTATATTGCGCTGAAGAATTGACCGTCTGCTATTTTTTTACGGTTACGGGAAGCCCCGCAACCATGAAGTAAACTTCGTCCGCGCTTTTGGCTAGAAGCTGGTTGGCGATGCCAAGCCCGTCGCAGTAGTGGCGCGTTTCCGCGTCCGCCTGGCTGATGCCCATGCCGGTTTCAGAGGAGACCAGAACCCAGGGCACGGGGGATTGGGGGATAAGTTCCTTCAAGGCCTCTATTTCCTCAATCAGCGCTTCCTGGAATGGTTCGTAGTCCGTAGGGTCCTTCTGGGCGTACAGGGTATTGGAGGTGAGCAGGGTTACGCATTCCAGAATGACGCCGTCCACCTGATCCAGCAGGCCGGATTCCCGGACGGCGGCGGCCACATGGCGGGGGCATTCCAGCGTAAGCCAGCTTGCCGGGCGCCGTTCCCGGTGCTTGCGCACGCGGTATTCCATGGATCCGGCTCCGGGCCACACCTCCGCCGTGGCGACGTACAGGATTTTTTTCCCGAATCCGGCGGCTATCTGTTCGGCGTATTGGCTTTTGCCGCTTCTGATGCCGCCCAGGACGAGCGTCATGCGTGCGGGATTGGCGTCAGTGTTTGGAGATGTAGCGTTCATGGGATTCCAGCATGGCCTGGTGGGAGTTCAGAAAGTCGTCCAGGCTGAAGACTTCCAGAGTGATGAGGGGGGAGAAACGGATGTCCCACATGGGGTGGAGGATGGCGTCCAGCGTGGCGGCGGCCATGTGGTGCAGGGATTTGTGGTCCCGTTTTTCCAGCCCGTGCAGGTGGCACATGCGTATGTCCGGCAGCCAGAGCGGCAGCAGTTCTTCCGGCCGCAGGCCTTCCTTCCAGACATGGCCTATGTCAAAGCAGCGGGAATGGGGCGTGGCGGAGACCAGCTTGTCCAGGTAGTCGGTCGGGTGGCGTTCCAGGTTTTCCAGGGCCAGGCATTCCGGAGCGGGCAGATGGGGCGTGATTTGCTCCAGGCTGCGGAGGATGCGTTCCGTTTCACGCTCCGTAAGATGGGGGCGCATGTCCGGGCCGGGAATGTGGTCCGTAACCACGTGCATGACCCACGTGTGGGGCTCCAGTTCCCGGGTCAGGTCAATGGCGCGGATGATGTTTTCCGTGTAGCGGCGCCCTGATTCCTCCGTGGCGAAGCCGCCGTCCGTGGGCAGGTGGACGTTCCACTTGACCCCGGCGTCCGCGGCGATTCCGGCCAGCTCCCGGATTTCCGCCGGGGTAATGAGTCCCTCCCCGTGCTCTCCGGCTTCCAGCAGGAGCAGGGCGATGTCATCCGCGTAATGGACGCATTCCCTGATGGCGGGGACGTAGTAGTCCGGGATGATGAAGGAGGTGCAGCCGATGTTGAGGCCCGGAACGCGGCATTTGTGCGGAGTTTTCATAAGGTGCAGAAGGTGAGCAGGACGAGCCATTCCGTGCATTCCACGGTGCAGCCGAACACGTCCCCGGTGACGCCTCCCAGGCGGCGGCGGGCATACAGGAGCAGGGCCGTGGAACCGGCCAGGGCCGTGAGCAGGGCGTACAGCCCGTGCCATCCTGCCAGCGCGCAGGCAGCCAGGGTGACGGCGGCGGCTATCAGGTCGTGGACGGGGCGCGTCCCTTGCTTGAAGGCTTCCCCCATGCCGCCGGGGCGCGCGCCCGGAAAGCGCATGGCGATGAAGATCTGGCTGCGGGCCAGCAGCCCGGCCAGCGCGCACGCCGTGAGCAGCAGCTCCCATGAACCGCAGGCCGCCAGCGCCGCCAGCGCGGCGCCCTTGAAGGCCAGGTTAAAGAACAGGGCCGTGCCGCCGAAGGTGCCCAGGCGGGAGTCTTTCATGATTTCCAGCCTGCGTTCCCTCGGCACTTCCACGGGCAGTCCGTCCCCGCAGTCCGCCACTCCGTCCAGATGCAGGCCGCCCGTGATGGCTACCCAGCAGGCGCAGCCGATGACGCCGCAGACCAGCGAGGGGAAGAGCAGGGTGGCCGCCCAGGTCAGGCCGCCTGCCAGCCCTCCCACGACGAGACCGACCAGCGGGAGCCATGCGGAGATGCCGTTCAGGTCGTTTTGCAGCGGCCACGGGCCTACGGGCAGCCGGGTCAGGAAGCCGAAGGCGGAGCGGATGGTGGTAATGACGGCCATGGCGCAGGGAAAGGAGGAGTTAGCGCGGAACGGTGATGTCCAGTTCCGGCAGGGTTTTCATTTCAGACAGCACGCGCGTGGCGGCGTCCAGCAGAGGAAAGAACAGGGCCGCCCCCGTGCCTTCCCCCAGGCAGAGGCCCAGGTCCATGTACATGGTGACGCCGATGTGGTCCATGATGAGCTTGTGCCCCGGTTCCGCGGAGTTGTGGGAACCGATGAAGTACTGAGCCGCTTCCGGGCGTATGCCCTGGGCGATGGCTGCCGCCGCCCCGGCAATGAAGCCGTCAATGACGATGGGGACGCGCAGGGAGGCCGCGCCCAGCATCAGTCCGGCCATGGCCCCTATTTCCGGTCCTCCTACCTTCGCCAGCACGTCGATGGCGTCGGAAGGGTCGGGGTTGTTCAGGGCGATTCCCTGTTCGATGAGCTCTATTTTTTTACGGATGACTTCCCCCTTGACGCCGGAGCCGCGCCCCGTCACGGTTTCCACCGGGGTTCCCGTGAGCACGGCCACGATGGCGGAAGAGGGCGTGGTATTGCCGATGCCCATTTCTCCGGCTGCCACGATGTCCAGCCCCCTGGCTTTTTCCTCCCGGGCCATGTCGATTCCCACTTGCAGGCATTCCAGCGCCTGTTCCCTTGTCATGGCCGGGCCCCTGCTGAAATCGTTGGCTCCGTGCATAACTTTTCTTTTCACCAGCCCCGGCAGGTCGCCGAAGTCGTAATTCACGCCCACGTCCACCACGGAGAGGCGGGCTCCCGCGTTGCGCGTGAAGGCGTTGATGGTGCCGCCGCCTTGAAGGAAATTGCGGGTCTGGATGTAAGTGACGTCCGTGGACGTCAGGCTGAGGCCGTGGTCGGCAATGTGGTGGTCCGCGGCGAAGAGGACCACGGCTTTGTCCTTCAGGCGCGGCGCGGGATTGCCGGTCATGGCGGCAATCTGGATGGCTACGGGTTCCAGCTTCCCCAGCGCGAGGGGGGGCTTGGCCAGTATTTTCTGATGTTCCAGGGCGGTTTTGGCGGCCTGTTCGTCCAGCGGGGGAATATGCAGTTTGTTCATGATGGTCAGAAGCGGGGAATGAAGAAAAGGATGAGGGAGAAGACCAGCGTGCCCGCGGCGGCGGTCATCCACATGAGGCGTATGGCCAGGGCCAGGTCACTGACGGCGGCTTCCGTGCGCCCGGTTCCTATCCACGGATAGTCCGCAGGAATCCCCTTGTAGGAGACCGGACCGCCGATGCGGAGGCCCAGCGCGCCCGCGAAGGCCGCCTCGCTCCAGGCGGAGTTTGGGCTGGCATGGGCGCGGCGGAAGGCCCAGCCCGTAGTGAGCGCCCTCCGGGCGGAGGTTCCCTTCACGAAGAGGGCCGCCAGGGAAATGCACGGCAGGATGAGGCGCGCGGGGATAAAGTTGAGCGCATCGTCCGTGCGGGCGGCAAAGGTGCCGAAGCGTCTGTACCGGTCGTTCTTTTTCCCCCACATGGCATCCAGAATATTGAAAACGCGGTGCGTCAGCGCGGCGAAGGCCGCGCCGAAAGGACCTCCTGCCAAACAGCCTGCTGTAGCCCAGAACAAGGTGGAAAAGACGCCGTCCGTCAGATTTTCCGCCACGCTTTCAATAGCCGCCCTGGCCATGCCGTGACGGTCCAGCCGTTCCGTGTCCCTCCCTACGATCATGGAAACGGCGTGCCGCGCCTCGCCGTCCTTCCCGCTGCGCAGGGCGTTCGCCACCCGCAGCGCATGTTCCGCCAGGCCGCGCGGGGCCATGCAGATGTAAATGACCAGAACGGCCGGAATCCAGGGAATCCACGGGGAGGGGAAGACGGAAAAGGGAAGGCAGAATACCGCGCAGGCAAGCCATGCGGCGGCGCAGGTTCCTAAAGCCGCCGCCGTTCCCGCCGTAAAAGTCCCTCCCCACAGCCGCCGTGCCAGGGTTTCCGCGCGGCGCGCGCACCAGCCGATCAGGCAGACGGGATGGAACCTGTTGGGCGGATCCCCCGCCAGAATATCCAGCAGAAGGGCCGCAGGCAGGATGAACGGGCACGGAAGCATGGGTCAGCGTTTCAGTTGAAGAATACGGTAGATGGCCTTGAGGTCCAGATGCTCCCGGACTACGTCCGCCAGGCGGTCCAGCGCGCCGTCCAGGTCATAGGAGGCGTGCAGGGATGGATTGGGGGACAAACCGGAATCCACTCTGACCATGTTGATGAACGCGCGGCGGAACTCGTCGCCGTCCAGCATGCCGTGCAGGTACGTGGCCCAGATTCGGCCTTTGCCGTAGCCGCAGGGGGAGCCGTCTTCCCGGAACATGATGGGGACGCTCGCTCCCTCATGGCGGGTGACGCCGTGGTGGATTTCATAGCCCGCCGCGGGAGGGGCCAGCGGCGTGCTTGCCCGGCGCACGTTGAGCAGGGTTTTGGCGGCGGCGAAAGTGGTGGAAAGCTCCAGCAGGCCAAGCCCCGGCGTCCGTTCCTCCGCGGATTCCATGTGCAGCGGGTCCAGAATGTCCGTTCCCAGCATTTGCAGGCCGCCGCAGACGCCCAGCATCCACTTTCCCTGTTCAGCGTGCCGGCGGATGGGTTCTTCCAGCCCTGCGGCGCGCAGTCCGGCCAGGTCCGCCGCCACGCTCTTGGTGCCGGGCAGGATGACCAGGTCCGGGTTCCCCCATTCCTCCCGTGTCCGCACCTGGCGGAGGCGAACGTCCGGCTCCGCCGCCAGCGGGGCGAAGTCCGTGAAGTTGGAGACGTGGGCGGGCATCACTACGGCCACGTCCAGGCAGTCCGCGTGCCTGGCTTGCTCGTCCTGTTCAAAGGGCAGAGCGGCCCGGTCCTCTTCCGGAATGCTGATGTTCCGTATCATCGGGATGACGCCCAGCACGGGCCTGCCCGTACGGTCCAGCATGTAGCTGTGCGCCGGGGCCAGCAGCTCCGGGTCTCCGCGGAACTTGTTGACCACAAAGCCCGCCAGCAGCTCTTTTTCCCAGGGGGCGAACGTCATCCACGTCCCCAGGAAGGAGGCGTACACGCCGCCCCGGTCAATGTCCCCGGTGAGCAGAACTTTGGCGCGCGCATAGCGGGCCATGTTCATGTTCACCACGTCTGCGGATTTCAGGTTGATTTCTCCGGGGCTTCCGGCCCCTTCCAGGCAGAGGACGTCATACTCGTCCGCCAGGGAATCGTACGCCCGGCGCACGTCCGGCCAGAAGCGCCTTTTGGCCGTAAAATATTCCCGCGCCTCCATGTGGCCTACGGCACGCCCCATCACGATCACCTGGGAGCCGGTGTTGGAATGGGGCTTGAGCAGGATGGGATTCATCCTGGCATCCGGGTCGATGCGGCAGGCCTGGGCCTGCACCATCTGGGCGCGGCCCATTTCCTCCCCCAGCGCGGTTACGCCGGAGTTGAGGGCCATGTTCTGCGCCTTGAACGGGGCCACCCGGTGGCCGTCCTGAAGAAAAATGCGGCACAGGGCCGCCGTGAGCACGCTTTTTCCAGCATCGGAGCAGGTGCCCTGAATCATCAGGGCCGGTTTGGGCAGTTTGCGGAGAATGGCGGGGCCGCCTCCCTTCAGCTCGGCCCGCAGGGCCTCTGCCAGCAGGGCGTGTTCTTCCGGCGTGCGGACGCCTGCACGGAACCAGCCGCCGTTTTCCAGCCCCGGATAATTGGAGCAGTCGCGCAGCGCGATGCCGTGGTTTTTCAGGAGCCGGGCGGCCAGGCCGGAAGGCGCCCCCGCCAGACGGAAGAGCAGGAAGTTGGCCCCGGACGGCAGCACGGCGGCGCCCGGCAGGGCAGAAAGCCTGCGGAACAGGTCTTCCCGGCGTTCCCGGTTCAGGGCGCGTTCCCCGTCCGCCCATGAAGGCGGCTGTTCCAGCACGGCCCGCGCCGCAGTCGCTGCAAAGGCGTTCACGTTCCACGCGGGCAGGGACTGCCTCAGCCGTTCCGCCAGTGGAGCGGCGCAGACGGAAAAGCCGCACCGGACGCCGGCGATGCCGTAAAATTTGGTCAGGGAACGCAGGACAACCAGGTTGGGCAGAAGGGCCGCGTCACGGAGAAGCGATTCCGTTCCGTCCGCGTAGTCAATGAAGGATTCGTCAATAATCCAGACGACTCCGGGGCGGTTCCGCACGGCCTGCCGCAGGGCCGGAACGTCCAGCAGCCCGCCGGATGGATTGCAGGGATTAGCCAGGAAAACGGCGCTTCCGTCTGCGGCCTGTTCCGCCGGCAGGAGGGAAGACGGAATGAAGGAATCCCGTTCCTCCGTCCGGATGGAAAGAACGTCCGTGCCGTGGCGCAGGCAGGCCAGCCTGTATTCGGAAAAAGCGGGTTCCGGAATGACGGCCCGTTTCAGTTCCAGCGCGCGCGGGAGGGCGTGAATCAGTTCGTTGGCTCCGTTGCCGAAGGTGAAGCAACCGGAAGGCAGCCCGTAATGAACCGCCGCCAGTTCCCGCAGCTCCGCCATGTCCGGGGAGGGGTAGGGAACGGCTGCATCCATGGCCTTCCACAGCGCGGAGGCAATGAACTCCGGCATTCCCTCCGGCCTCAGGTTGACGCTGAAATCCAGAATCTCCCGTTCGGGCCGTCCGGCGTCCGCCGCCAGGGATTTTAAATCCCCTCCGTGTGAAAAACTGTTCATGCCGTAGTAATTAAGACCGGCGTTCCAGGATGGCGCCTGTTCCGGAAAAAGGAAGGAAACGCCTTGAAGAAACGGTTTTTCCGGAAGTTGGGAACTCCTCTGAAAACGGAAATCCTTCCCCGCTGCGGGAAGGAGGGTGAAAGGCGTGTCATGGGCGCATCATGTCCTGTACGCGCCGGGGGTGACAAGACAAAAATGGAGAACTCCGGTTGGAAAAACGGGATGGCGCGCGGCGGCTGAAAAGAGGAAGCGTCCATAAAGCGGCGGAATGTTCAAAGAAAAATTTTTTTGGCTTGTCATACCGGTCTCTTTGGTATTTCATCCGTCTCATGAACCCTCATGGGAAGGGTTACAGACCTCAGGGACGCCCGTAGCCGGGCAGGAAATAGATTGGGGAATACCGGTGTGAATCCGGAGCGGTACCGCCACTGTAAGCGAGCCTGTCTCGCAAGCCAGAAGACCAGCCTGTGGGGTTGTCCAACTGTTCGGCGAGTTACCGAACGTAAGGCACCACAACCATGCTTTATACGAAGAAAGCCCTTCAGATGGGCGCTATTGCCGTTGGCCTTGCCGCATTCGCAGGCCAGTCCTCTCTTGCCGAGTCTGCTAAAAAAGAAGACTCCAAGCCCTCCGCCAGTTCGGAAACCATGCAGGTCATGCCGGAATTGACCATGGCGTCCCACTTTACGGGCGTGCCGTACAACCGGTCCGGGGTATCCGTTTCCATCATCAATCCGGAAGAATTCCAGAAAGCGGGCATTGAAACCCTGACAGGAGCCCTTTCCCAGACTCCCGGCGTCTTCACGCTGGACGGCGGCGGCACCTGGCAGCGCGGTTCCGTGAGCAACACCGTCATCCGCGGGATGAACAAGGAAACCTACACCCTGACCATGGTTGACGGCATGCGCATCAGTGATGTCAACATGTCCGGCAACAAGCTGCTGGGGATCACCAATCTCTTTACGGTGGACAATGTGGAAGTGGTGAAGGGCGCCCAGGGCGCCGTCTTCGGTTCCGGCGCCATTGGCGGCGTTGTCGCCATGGACACCCCGGAAGGGGAAGGCGATCCCGTGACCAGGATTTTTGCGGAAGCCGGTTCTTTCCATTCCTTCAACAGCTACGCGACTTCCTCAGGCAAGATCAAGAAGCTTTCCTACTTTGTGGGCGTGGGGTTTGAATCCACGGAAAACGATCCCACCATTTATCCGGCCATTTATGACAACCGGAAAGGCATGAACGACTTCCGCCAGTGGCAGGAAGCCGTGCGCCTGGGCTATGACGTCAATGACAAGGTGAAGGTGGGCTTTACCTACCGCCGCCTGGATTCCTACTTTGAATACCCCACGCCGTATGTGGATTACGACCAGTGGCCCGCCGTGACGGACCCCCACCTGTACAACACGGAAGACAAGAACCGCAGCAACCTGGTGACGGGGCGCGTGGATGCGGAAATTACCAAGCTGTGGTCCACCAGCTTCATGATCGGGCATTACAACATGGACTATTCCACGCATACGCCGGGCTTCGATTTCCAGCCCAACGTGATGTGCAACCGCCGCTTCCAGACGGAATGGCGCAATGCACTTACGTGGAACAAGGAATGGAAGACGGTCGCCGGCATGGCCTGGGACCGCTCCGACTACATGAGCGAAAACAATTACGTGGCCAAGGATGAATGGCAGAGCACGCTTGCCTTCTTTGCGGAGCAGATGTGGGCGCCCACGGACAACTTTGACGCCAGCGTGGCCCTGCGCCTGGAGCATGATTCCGTCTGGAACAACCACTTCACGTGGCGTTATTCCAATTCCTGGAAGGTGACGGGCAAGGATTCCCCCACCCGTATTTTCGGTTCCGTGGGTTCCGGATTCCGCGCCCCCACCTACTTTGAACAGTACGCCGCCAATTACGGCTACGTGGGCAATCCGGACCTGGATGTGTCCAAATCCCTGGGCGGAGACCTGGGCGTGGAACAGCGCCTGGCGGACAACCATTACGCTTCCGTGACGGGATTCTGGACCCGCATCAACGATGAAATCGGCACCAGGAGCGTAGGCACGTGGCCCAACTCCTACACGACTTACGACAACTTCTCCCACGCCACTTCCTATGGCGTGGAAGTAGCGTTCAAGGGGCAGTTCAAGGATGCGTGGAACAGCGGCTATTATGCCAACTACACCTTCACGATGCCCAAGCGCGACTCCATCGGCAAATATGAAACCATCCAGATGGCCAATACTGCCCGCCACACCATCAACGCGGAGGTTTATACCTCTCCGGTTGAAAAACTGACGGTCGGCTTCGGCGTAACATCCGCCATGGGCCGTACGGACTACAACTATGCCCGTCTGGACAACTTCTTTACGGCGCGTTTGTTCGCCAGGTACCAGGTGACGGACAATGTGGCGTTTCATGTGCGTGTGGAAAACCTGTTTGACCAGAATTTCATCATCACGAATGACTATAACTTCGGACCGCGCCAGGCCCGGGGGCTGGGAGTCTTCGGCGGCGTGACGGTCGAATTCTAATTGCTTTTCAGGACTAATTGTTGATTGCACCCCCATCTTCCGTCTTGCGGGCTGTTTCAGGCGAAGGGAACAGCCACGGGCGGAAGATGGGCTTTTTGTTTTCCGGTGGTTCCGGAATCGGTTAACATGCGGCGGTAATCTAAGCTGTGTTTCGCTGGCTGTACATTCTGGGGGCGTTGGTCCTCGCCGTCTTTCTGGGAGGAGTCCTTTACTTCGCCCAGCGGGAAGCGGACGTTTGGCATGAGGCCTCCGGACGGACGGACGGCAGGGGCATGCCTGCCGTGTTTGACGGCTTCGTGGAACGGTGGAACAGATCTGTGGAGCGGGAACTGCTCCGGGAACTGGCAGGCGGCGAGCGGAAGAAAAGCCTGCTGTCCGTCTCCCGTGGCGATGGGGATGGGCGGCGTCTGGCCGAGCAGGAGCGTTCCGTGGAACGCATCGGCAGAAGGCTGGAGCTGAAAGACCATATCCGCCAGCTTCCCCTGGAGGAGGTTCCTGCTGGATTGGAATGGCAGACCGGAATGGAGGAACCGGAAGTGGGTGACCCCCGGGCCGTGAAAGGGGGGCTGGTCCGGCTGTGGATCAATACGCCGTTTCCCGGAACCCTGCGGGCGTTCGGACCGGGAAGCGAGACCTTTTTCAACTACTCCGCCATTGACAACGTGTGGCTTCCCCTGGTGGGGTTGCATCCGGAAACCTTCCGGCCCATTCCGGGGCTAGCGGACCGCTGGGCCGTCTCCGCGGACGGGAAAACCGTTTTTTACCATTTGGACCCGGAAGCGACGTACTCGGACGGCCGCCCCGTAAGGGCGCAGGACTTCCTGCTGAATATCTGCCTCCGCACGTCCGGCTTTGCCCGGGACCCCTTCTGGACCACCCTGTTCCGTTCCACGTATGACCAGATTACGGTATACGGGGATTCCGTCATTGCCCTGACGCTTCCGTCACCCGGGCCGCTGCTGCCTTACATGGCCTGCGTGGATTTCCATCCGGCCCATCCCGGTTTTTACCATGATTTCAACTCCCTGTTTCTGGAACGCTACCAGTGGAAGGTTCCGCCGAATACGGGGGGCTACGTGGTGGTTCCCGGTAAAATACGGATAGGCGAGCGCATCACCCTGGCCCGCGTGAAGGACTGGTGGGCGAAGGACAGGAAATACTACCGCTATTCCTGCAATGCGGACCAGGTGGAGCATGTATTTGTAAACCTGGAAAACAAGGCGGTTGAAATGTTCCGCCGCGGGGAGCTGGACATGATGAACGTCCGCAAGCCGGAAGTGTGGGAAAACAGGCTGGAACTGCCGGAAGTGCACCGGGGCTACATAGACAAGTACAGCCTGGAAGCCGGTTATGCCTGCCCCCCGTACGGCCTGTACCTGAACTGTGCGGACAAGCTTCTGAAAAACCCCGGCATTCGCAGGGGGCTGGCGCATTCCGTGAACATGGGCATGGTGATTGATACCCTGTTCCGCGGGAATATGAGAAGGCTGGGCTCCTACATGGAGGGGTACGGCGATCTGACGCTTCCGCTGAAAGCGCCGGAATACAGCAAGAAAAAAGCCATGGAACATTTTGCCCGCGCCGGCTACCGGGAAATGGGGGAGGACGGCGTGCTGAAGAATGAACGGGGGGAACGGCTGGTGGTGGAACTGACCTTCGCGGACTCCTCCACCCTGATGACCAATGTTTGTTCCATCCTACGGCAGGAGGCCCTGAAATGCGGGGTGGACCTGCGCCTGGACCCCCTGACCTATAATGTCTGTTCCCGGAAGGTATTTGAAAAACGGTACCAGGCCGCCCTGTGGGCGTGGCCGCTCCAGACGCCGTTCCCCCGGCTTTATGAAACCTTTGCTTCCGAGCTGGCGTACGATGCCCGCGGCAACCCCGTGGGCAACACGAACAATATCTTTGCCGTGGCGGACACGGAACTGGATGCGGCCCTGGACGCGGAGCGGAATGCCCCGGATGGCGCCGCCCTGAAAAAAGCCCTTCAACGCGCCCAAAAGCGCATTCATGAACTCTGCGTCTGGATTCCCGGCTGGCGGGAACCCTACACGTACGTCGCCTGCTGGCGCTGGATACGCTGGCCGGAATCCCCCACGCGGTTCTGTTCCCCCCGGATTTACAACCCCCTGGAATCCCACTTGTACTGGGTGGATGAAAAAATGAAGAAGGAAACGCAGGAGGCCCGGCGCCGGGGCGTTCCGTTTGAGGAAAGGCATCAGGTGATACGTGTTGAAAGACCGGATGACGCCGCTCCGTAATAAAACCAGCCCGCCGGCTCCTTTTTAAATTGAAAGGAGGCGGTTTTTCATCATAATTCCCCTTATTATTCCCTAGAACCGTTTATTGACTCCATTATCATGAAAATATCACTTTTTTCCGCCCTGTTTCTGGCAGGCCACCTTTGCATGGCCGCTCCCATGCCCCTGCCGGAATCCAATGACGGCGCCAAGCATGTCTTCGCCACCAACCAGGAAAACTTCCTGATGGACGGAAAGCCCGTCAAAATCATCTCCGGGGAAATGCACTACCCGCGCGTGCCGCGTGAGCACTGGCAGGACAGGTTCCAGCGCATGAAGGCCATGGGCATGAACACCGTCTGCACCTATCTGTTCTGGAACGTGCATGAACCGGAACCCGGCAAGTGGGACTTCTCCGGCAACCTGGACTTTGTGGAATTCGTCAAGGAAGCGCAGAAGGCCGGCCTGTGGGTCATCGTGCGTCCGGGCCCTTACGTTTGCGCGGAATGGGAATTCGGCGGGTTCCCCGGCTGGCTGCTGAAGGATGCGGACCTGAAGGTCCGCTCCCAGGACCCCCGTTTCCTGGAACCGGCCATGGCTTATCTCAAGAAAGTCTGCTCCATGCTGGAACCGCTGCAGATCACCAAGGGCGGCCCCATCATCATGGCCCAGGTGGAAAATGAATACGGCTCCTACGGCTCCGACAAGGACTACGTGAAAAAACACCTGGAAGTCATCCAAAAGGAGCTTCCGGGCGTGGTGCCCTTTACCTCGGACGGCCCGAACGACTGGATGATCAACAACGGCACGCTGCCCGGCATCGTTCCCGCCATGAACTTCGGCGGCGGAGCCAAGGGCGCCTTTGCCAACCTGGAAAAGCACAAGGGCAAGACTCCCCGCATCAACGGCGAATTCTGGGTAGGCTGGTTTGACCACTGGGGCAAGCCCAAAAACGGCGGCAGTACGGAAGGCTTCAACCGCGACTTGAAGTGGATGTTGGAAAACAATGTCTCCCCCAACCTTTTCATGGCGCACGGGGGCACCTCCTTCGGCTTCATGAACGGGGCGAACTGGGAAGGGGCCTACACGCCGGACGTGACCAATTACGACTACGGCGCGCCCATCTCTGAAAACGGAACCCTGACGGACCGCTACCGTACCTTCCGCCAGACCATTCAGGACTATTACGGTGATACGTACAAGCTCCCCGAACCGCCCGCGCAGCCGGAAATGATGGAGCTGCCGCCCATCACGTTCACGGAGAAAGCCGGCATGTTCAACCGGCTCCCGCAGCCTGTCATCCGCAAGGAGCCCGTGCACATGGAAGCCCTGGGGCAGAGCCTGGGCTTCATCCTGTACCGGACGAAAGTGAACGGCCCGGTGAAGGGAGAGCTGAAAATGAACAACATGCAGGACCGCGCCATCGTTTACGTGGACGGCAAAAGGCAGGGTGCGGCAGACCGCCGCTACAAGCAGGACGCCTGTGACGTGGTTATTCCCGCGGGCCTCCATACGGTGGATATCTTTGTGGAAAACATGGGCCGCATCAACTTCGGCGGCCAAATCCAGGGGGAACGCAAGGGAATCCGCGGCCCCATCACGCTGGACGGGAAGAAGCTGGAAAACTTCCTCATCTACAACCTCCCGTGCAAGGGCGTGGAGCTTCTGTCCTTCTCCGGCAAGAAGCCGGGCGGCGACCAGCCCGTGTTCCACCGTGGATATTTCAACGTCTCCAACCCCAAGGATACCTACCTGGACATGCGGGACGGCTGGAAAAAGGGCGTCGTGTGGGTGAACGGCCACAATCTGGGCCGCTTCTGGTTCATCGGTTCCCAGCAGGCGCTTTACTGCCCCGGCGAATACCTGAAACCGGGGAAAAATGAAATCGTGGTGCTGGACGTGGACGGCGGCTCCGGCACGGTGAAAGGCGTGAAGGAAGCCATTTACGAAGTCAACAGGGACCCTGCCATGGCGGACGTCTTCCGTGTGGGCAAGCCCGTAGCTCCCGCTGCCAGCCAGCTCGTGCACAAGGGAACCTTCGCCAAGGGCGCGGACCAGCAGGAAATCAAATTCCGCGCTCCCGTCCAGGCCCGCTACATCGCCCTCGTCAGCAAGAACGCCCATGACAACGGCCCGCACGCCGCCATTGCGGAGCTGAATTTCCTGGATGCCTCCGGCAACCTGCTTCCCCGCGAACAGTGGTCCGTGGTCTATGCGGATTCCCATGAAACGGCGGGGGAAGCCGCCCAGGCGGGCCTGGTGATGGACAACCAGCCCACCACCTACTGGCACACCAAGTGGCAGGGAGACAACCCCACGCACCCGCACATGATCGTGCTGGACCTGGGCAAGGTACAGAAGCTCTCCGGCTTCCGCTACCTGCCGCGCCAGAACCGGGAAAACGGCCGCATCAAGGACTATGAAGTCTACGCGTCTCCCAAGCCGTTCAAGCCTGTCAAATAGGGATTCCCGGAAATCCTGATCTTTCCGGGGCCGCTCCATCCTTTGGGATGGAGCGGCCTTTTTCCTTTTGGAGCACTTTTGGAGGCAACGGAATCTTCACGCGAGCGCGGCATGCGCTGGTTTTAAGAGCACGTGTTTGCTGATGCCTTGGTTACCGCATGGCATGCGTCTCCTCCCCCCGGCATGAAAAAGGCGGCTCCGTGGTGTACGGAGCCGCCGGGAGGCAGTAATGAACTCAATGATTAATTGTTAGAAGTTCCAGGAGAAGCCCAGCTTGATGGTGTGGTAGCCGGGATCACTGTAGCCCTGAATCTGGTAATATTCATAGCCGATCAGGAAGTCAGCGCTCTTGGAGATGCTGAACTTGAACCCGGCCTGGGCTGCCCAGGAAAACTTGGTGGTGGAGATGGTGTGGGAACGGCTCCCGTCTTCCAGCCCGTGGATGGTGGTTTTAATGTCTCCGTACGTGGCGCCCGCCTTGCCGCCCAGATAGAACATCGTGTAATCGCCGATGGGGAGGTTCAGCGTATAACCGGCCATCATCGGAACGTAGGTGGAGCGGACGCTGGCGGTATAGGGGCCGCTGATGCCCAGGTCATGCACGCTGGGATGGTGGGAGCCTGCCAGAATGCCGCCGTTCAGGGAAATCTGATGAACAATGCTGCCGGTTTCAATGTAATTGAAAATGCTCAGATTGCCGCCGGCCACGTTGGGCATGGCATCCTTGGTGGCGATGCCGTAAGCTCCTTCCAGGGACATGCCGAACTGGCCGTCGTATTTGTCGGCGTGGTAGGCATTGGCGGCGGACACGGAGGCCACAAGGGCCAAACCTAGCAGTATAGTCTTGTTCATATGGGGATAAATGGTGAATTTAACTGTGGTTCATTCTTGGCAGTTTTCTCTTTTGAAGTCAAACATGAAATGTCAAATTTGCATGAAATCCCCGGGCACCGGGAGATGAAGTTGCCAGAACGGGCCCGGTGGGGTACATTCTGCGCCATGGAACAACAAGCGTGTGATTTGCTGGTGACCGCTTCCCGCATGCTGGCGGGCGCGGGGCAGGCCGGCGCCGCCGGAAATGCGGCCGTCGCCGTCCGGGACGGGAAAATTCTGGAAACGGGGAGTGCCGCAGAGCTGGAAGCCCGGTGGAAGCCCACCGCCCGCAGGGACCTGGGAAATGTCCTGCTGATGCCGGGGCTGGTCAATGCCCATACGCACGTTCCGATGACCTTCTTGCGCGGCTTTGCGGATGACCTGCCTCTGATGGAATGGCTGACCGGGCATATTTTCCCTGTGGAAGCCCGCCTGACGGACAGAATCGTCTCCCTGGGGGCGCGGCTGGGCATGTATGAAATGATGCGGACGGGCACGACGGCTTTTGTGGACTCCTATTTGCTGGAAATCAACGTGCTCCGGGAGGCGGAGCGCATGGGAATGCGCTGTGTGGGCGGGGAGGCTCTTTTTGCGTTTCCCTCTCCGGCGTACGGCGGATGGGATGCGGCGGAAGCCCTGTACCGGGAGCAGGCGGCGCGCTTTGCGGGCCGCGGCAGGGTGCAGGTGGCCCTGATGCCGCACAGCGTATACACCACCAGTGACGACGTGCTCCGGCGTTCCATGAAGCTGGCGGAGGAACTGGACCTGATGCTGCATATCCATCTGTCCGAATCCGCCGGAGAAGTGGAGCAGTGCCGCTCCCTGCACGGGGACAGGCGCCCGGTGGCTTATGCCCGGGACATGGGGCTGCTGAATGAACGCACCGTGCTGGCCCACATGGTGGACGTGACGGATGAGGAACTGGAACTGGTAGCCTCTTCCGGAGCGGCAATCGCCCACAACCCGGTCAGCAATTTGAAACTGGCTTCCGGCTTCGCCCGCGTGCGGGACATGGCGCGGGCCGGCATTTCCGTCTCCCTGGGAACGGACGGAGCGTGCAGCAACAACAGCCTGGACATGTTTGAAACGATGAAGCTGGCCGCCCTTCTTGCCAAGGGATGCAGCGGGGACGCTACCGCGGTGCCCGCCACGCAGGCGCTGAACATGGCCACGGCGGAGGGCGCCCGCATCTTCCGGACGCCGGGGCTGGGAACGCTGGCTCCGGGAGCTCCCGCGGACATGATTGCCCTGGACCTGGATGAACCGAACCTCTGCCCGATTTTCAACGAAGCGTCCCATGCCGTTTATGCCGCTTCCGGCAAGGACTGCGTGTTCACCATGGTGGAAGGGAACATCCTGTACGACCGCGGAACCTACACGGACGGCCTGTACGCAGACACCGCCGCGGAAATGCGGGACCTGGTGGAGTGGGTGAAGGGGAAGGAATAAAGACGGAAGACTAAATACAAAAGAGAAAATAGTCTTTAACAGGCATTTCCCCTCTATTTAATCTTTTGTCATTGGGGCGCCGTTCAGGCGGCGCATGCTCATATTCCTTCTTTACCCGCAAGGGGGGATGCCTTTATAGTAATTTCATGCAATATGATCTCATCGTCATTGGTGGAGGCCCTGCCGGCTATGTGGGCGCCATCCGCGCCGCCCAGCTGGGAAAATCCGTGGTGTGCGTGGAACGCGACCGGGTAGGGGGCACCTGTCTGAACTGGGGATGCATCCCCACCAAGGCGCTTCTGAAAAATGCGGAGGCTTACCTGACCGTGACGGCCCGGGCCAAGGAATTCGGCATGACGGTGGAAGGCGTCAGCGTGGACTGGAGCGAGGTGATCGGCCGTTCCCGCAAGGTCAGCGACCGCCTGGCCGGCGGCGTGGGTTTCCTGTTTAAGAAAAACAAGGTGGACTCCGTCACGGGGGAAGCCTCCATCACCGCCCCCGGCAAGGTGGAAGTGAAGGCCGCCGACGGAACGACGAGCGTTCTGGAAGGAAAAAACATCCTGATCAGCACCGGCTGCGTCACCCGCACGGTGCCCAGCCTGCCCCTCAACGGCGCCACCATCATCGGTTCCAAGGAAGCCATGGTGCTGGAAAAGCGGCCTGAAAGCATGATCATCATCGGTTCCGGCGCCATTGGCACGGAATTCGCCTACATTTACAACTCCTTCAGCACCAAGGTAACGCTCATTGAAGCGCTCCCGCGCATGCTTCCCAATGAAGACGACGATTCCTGCCAGACGCTGGAACGCGCGTTCAAGAAGCAGGGCATCAAGGTCATGACGGGAGCCTCCGTGGAATCCGTCACGGAAACCTGCGACGGCAAGGTCAAGGCCAGCGTGAAAAACAGCAAGGGACAGGAAGAGGAAATCACGGCGGACGTCTGCCTGGTGGCCATCGGCGTGAAGCCGGTCGTTCCCGCCGCTCCCGGCCTGGAGCTGACGGAAAAGGGATTCATCAAGGTGAATGACCGCTACGCCACATCCATTCCCGGCGTTTACGCGGCGGGCGACGTGATCGGCGGCGTGCTGCTGGCGCATACGGCCACCTTTGAAGCCGTGCAGGCCGTGGAAGGCATGTTTAATCCGGACTACCAGCCCAGGCAGGTCGGCTTCTTCCCAAGCTGCACGTACTGCTACCCGCAGGTGGCTTCCGTGGGTAAAACGGAACGCGCCCTCAAGGAAGCGGGCGTGGAGTACAAGGTGGGCAAATTCCCCTTCCAGGCCATTGGCAAGGCTGTGGCCGCCGGAGAAACGGACGGCTTCGTGAAAACCCTGTACGGCGCCAAACACGGCGAACTGCTGGGCGCCCACATCGTGGGGCCGGAAGCCACGGAACTGATTGCCACGCTGGGCGTCGGCATTCAGGCGGAACTGACGGACGAGGATATTCACGCCACCATCTTTGCCCATCCCACGCTGTCGGAAGCCATCCATGAATCCATGCTGGCTTCCGAGGGAATCGCCATCCACATGTAACGGTTTTCACGGGAAGAGCCCCGGAACGGGGCTCTTTTTCTCCGTTAAAAAAGATGAACGGTAACCTGCGCTGGAAACAAAGGCTTCAAAACCTGAATAAGGCTTTTTCCCGGTTGCGCCATGCTTGCGCGTTGCCGGAATACAATGAATTGGAAATGGCCGGACTGGTGCAGACTTATGAATTTACGTTTGAGCTGTGCTGGAAAACGTTGAAAGATAAACTGGTCTATGACGGCTACAGCGTTAACAGCCCCCGCGAAGCCATCAGGCAGGCGTTTGGCGCAGGCTTGATAGGCCATATTGATTGCTGGTTTCAGGCGTTGGAAAGCCGCAATTTGTTTGTACATACTTATGATGATTCCAGCGCGGAAGAGGCGGTTTCCCTGATTAAGGGAAAATTCTTTTCCATGCTGGCCCCATGTGTGGAAAATCTGAACATGATGGCGGAGAAAGAGGACTGAACGATGGCCTGACGGCCAAGGTGCGCTCAGGCATCCGGGAAATTCTTTCACAGACTCCGCAGATTAGGAAAGCCGTTTTATTCGGTTCCCGCGCCCTGGGCACGTGGAAGCCTGCGTCCGATATCGATCTTGCCCTGGAGGGCGAGGACCTGGATTTGTCCGTCCTTTTGACTCTCCAAGCGCGTCTCACGGAGTTGAACCTGCCTGTGGAGGTAGACTTGATTATTCGTAACAGAATCACCAATCCTGATTTGGAGCGTCATATCCATGCTTATGGCAAGGAGTGGTTTTCCCGTTCCATGGAATGAAGGGATTTTGATCCCGGAGAACCCCTGTAAAACAGGAAAGACATTCAGTCTTTCCTCTTTAGTATTTAGTCTTTTTCTCCCCGGTCCTCATAGCTCAAACACCGGATTCTCCACGGCGTTTTTCACCGCAATAAGGAACTGCACGGCCTGCTTGCCGTCCACCAGGCGGTGGTCATAGGAAAGGGCCAGGTACATCATGGGCCGGGCGACGATCTGGCCGTCCCGGACCACGGGGCGTTCCTGAATGGCGTGCATGCCCAGAATGCCGCTCTGGGGCGGGTTCAGAATGGGGGTGGAGAGCAGGGAACCGTAGGTTCCCCCGTTGGAGATAGTGAAGCAGCCCCCTTGCAGGTCCTGCATGGACAAGCTTCCGCCGCGCACTTTTTCCGCCAGGGCGGCGAGTTCCAGTTCCAGTTCCGGGAGCGTTTTCCGGTCGCAGTCCCGCAGCACGGGGACCACGAGTCCCTTGTCCGTGCCGATGGCTACGGAAATGTCGTAATACAGGTTTTCCACGATGTCCGTGCCGTCAATTCTGGCGTTGACCTGGGGCACTTCCTGAAGGGCCTTGACCACCGCCTTGATGAAGAAGCTCATGAAACCAAGCTTGGTGCCGTACCGTTCCCGGTACGCCGCATTGAATTGTTTGCGGAGCTCCATCACGGCGGACATGTCGCACTCGTTGAAGGTGGTGAGGATGGCCGCCTGGTGCTGGGCCTCCACCAGCCGGGCCGCGATGGTGCGGCGCAGGGGGCTCATGGGTTTCCTGATGAAACGCGGGGCGGTTTCCTTGTCAGACTTCCCGTTTTTCCCGGCGGGAGGCTGTTCCGGGGCGGACGTTTCCTTTTCCGGCTTTTGTTCCGGGGATTCGGCCGCAGGAGGAGGGGGGGTGGAAGCGGGTTCCTCCCGTGTTCCCGGCGCTGTGGTTTTCTCCGGTTCCGGCGGTACGGGAGCCTCTTCCTTTTCCGGTGCGGCTGCGGTTCCGTCAGCGGAAGAAATGCGGCCCAGAGCCGCGCCGATGGGGGCTTCCGCTCCTTCCGGGACGAGGATTTCCAGCACGCCGCTTTCGTCCGCCTCCAGGTCCGTGGAAACCTTGTCCGTTTCCAGCGTCACCAGGGTGTCGCCTTTGGCTACCGGGTCGCCGGCATTCTTGTGCCACGCGGCTACGGTGGCGGTGGTGATGGATTCTCCGAAGTTGGGGATCAGGATGTCGCTCATGGGAGGAAGATGGGTTCAGGATTGCGCCCGCGGCCCGAAGGCGGTGGCGATGAGTCTTTTTTGCGCGGCGGCGTGCAGGGCCTTGGCGCCCTCCGCAGGGCAGGCCATGGGCGGCCGCCCCGCATAGCGGAAGGAGGTGGCGAAGAGGCGCCCCAGCCTGTTCCGCAGGTGGCCCCAGGCCCCCATGTTGGAGGGTTCCTCCTGGCACCAGACGAAGTCGCGCACCTTCTGGTAGGGGGCCAGCAGGTAGGTGAGCTGTTCCTGGGCCAGCGGGTAGATTTGTTCCAGGCGGATAATGATTGTGTCTGAAATATTCCGTTCCTTCCGGTAGGCGGCCAGGTCATAGTAAACTTTCCCGGTGCAGAAGACGGCGCGCGTTACCTGGTCCGGCGCGGGAGCGTCCGGGTCCGGCAGCACTTCGTGGAAGCGGGAGGGAACCAGGAATTCCCGGTGCGGGGAGACGGCCTCCGGACGGGAGAGCAGGCTTTTGGGCGTGAAGACGATCAGCGGCTTGTGCACGTTCTGGTGCACCTGGCGGCGCAGGGCGTGGAAGTATTGGGCCGGGGTGGTGGGGTTGATGACCTGCATGTTGTCGTCCGCGCAGAGCTGGAGATAGCGTTCCATGCGGGCGCTGGAGTGTTCCGAGCCCGCCCCTTCATAGCCGTGGGGCAGCAGCAGCACAATGCGGTTTTTCTGGTGCCATTTGGCCTCCGCGGCCGCAATGAACTGGTCCACGATGACCTGCGCTCCGTTGGCGAAGTCCCCGAACTGGGCCTCCCACATGACCAGCGCGTCCGGGCTTTCCAGAGCATAGCCGTATTCAAAGCCCAGCACGGAGGCTTCCGACAGGGAGGAGTTGTAAATGCGGAACGCGGTAGTGCCGTGGTTCAGCTTTTCCAGAGGAGTGTACAGGGAGCCATCATTGAAGTCATGCAGGACGGCGTGCCGCTGGGAGAAGGTGCCGCGCTGGCAGTCCTGGCCGGACAGGCGCACGGTGTGGTTTTCCGCGAGCAGGCTGCCCCAGGCCAGGGCTTCCGCCATGGCCCAGTCCAGCAGTCCGCCTTCCCGGAAGGCCTCCCGGCGGCGGGCCAGGAAGCGTTTTTCCAGCGTGGGGTGGGGCGTGAAGCCGTCCGGCAGTTCCGTAAGGATATCTCCGATGCGCTGGAACAGCTCCGGGCTGATTCCCGTCCGTACGCTGGTACGCGGGATGGGCGTTTCATCCGCATCCTGCGCGGTGGCGGGCAGGATGTAGTCCGCGGGGTTTTCCTTCATTTGCAGGTAGGCCTGTTCCATGCCTTCCCAAAGGTCTTTCCGGATGTCCTGCTCCTGCTGTTCTGTCAATTCCCCGCGCTCTCTGAGCGCCGTTCCGTACAGGGCTGCGGCGGTGGGGCGCGCCTCAATCCGCTTGGTCTGCATGGGCGCGGTGAAGGCGGCCTGGTCCGTTTCATTGTGGCCCAGGCGGCGGTAGCAGTACATGTCCAGAATGATGTCCCGCCCGAACTTCTGGCGGAACTGGAGCGCGAATTCCGCCGCCCACACCAGGTCCTCCGGGCTTTCCCCGTTGATGTGCAGGATGGGGGACTGGAGCATCTGCGCCACGTCCGTGGCGTAGCGGGAGGAACGGGCCTCGTCCGGTCCGGTGGTGAAGCCGATCTGGTTGTTGATGATGAGGTGCACGGTGCCTCCCGTGCGGTAGCCTTTCAGCAGGGAAAGATTGAGCACTTCCGCCACGAGCCCTTGTCCTGCGAAGGCGGCGTCCCCGTGGAGGACGAGCGGCAGCACATGCTTGCGTTCCGCGTCTTCCAGGTTGTGCTGCATGGCCCTGGCCCTGCCTTCCACCACGGGATACACGGCTTCCAGATGGCTGGGGTTGGAGGAGAGGCGGACGTGAAGGTCGCGGCCGTCCACATGGCGCGTGGTGGCGTAGCCGAGGTGGTATTTGACGTCGCTCCTGCCAATGGGGGATTCCGGCAGGTAGTCCGGCGTGAATTCTCGGAAGATGGTTTTCAGCGGCTTGTGGAGGATGTTGGCGAGCACGTTCAGCCTCCCGCGGTGGGCCATGCCCATTTCAATGTGGGAGACGCCGGCGGCGGGGCAGCGCTTGACGATGGCGTCCAGCAGGACGATGGCACCCTCCCCCCCTTCCAGGGAGAAGCGTTTTTCCCCAATGAAGCGCTTGCCCAGGAATTCCTCGAACAATTCCGCCTTGCAGAGATGGAAGAAGGCGTCCCGCCGGACCTCCGGGCCGTAGTCCACGCCGTTCGCCCGGAGCTTGATTTTTTCTTCAATCCAGGAGCGGATTTCCAGATTGTCTATGTGGTGGTATTCAAACCCGATGGGGCCGCAATAGATTTTTTGCAGGTGGCTGATGATTTCACGGAGGGTGAACGTGCCGCCGTCCATGAAGGTGCCGATGTTGGCGGGCTGGTCCAGGTCTTCCGGACGGAAGCCCATTTCTTCCAGATTGACCGGGGTGCAGGTCTTGTCCGGAGACGCCAGGGGATTGAAGCGCGCGCACTGGTGGCCCATGACCCGGTAGGCCCGGATGAGCTGGTTGACGCGCCCCCGGCATTCCGCGCTTTCCGGCGGGACGGTGTAGGGGGAGGCGTCCGTGCAGTTCCCTGCGTTTGCTTTTTCCTGCGGAGCGTTGCCGCTCCCCAGTTCATAGCCTTCAAACCAGGCGGCCCAGAGAGGGTCTACGGACAGGGGATCGTTTTTCCATGATTGGTGGAGCGCCATGATTTCCTCAGGCGGGAGTCTGGAGAAGATGGAGGCGTTCATGCCGAAAGATGGGTTGATACGGGGCTATTCCATGTTCACTAATCGCTATTCTCTGCCCGCAGGGCGTCAATAGCTGTGTTCGTTGAGCTGGACCTTCCCGCGGAAGACCCAGTAGATGGCGGCGGAGTAGGCCAGGACGAGCGGCACGCCCAGGATGGCGATGTACGTCATCACGACCAGGCTTTCACGCGTGGAGGAGCCGTTGACGAGCGTCAGGGAGTTCTCCGGGTTGGGCATGGAATAGAGCAGGTTGGGGAACATGGCCGCCCCGAAGAGGGCCATCATGCAGCCCATGGTGGAGCAGGAGGCGACGAAGGCCCAGCCCGGACGGTTCCTGTGGATGAAGATCCAGATGGCGGTGATGGAAATGACCGCCAGCACCGCGATGCCGTAAATCCAGGGGGAGCGGTGCAGGGCCGCCGCTACGTGCGGCACGTACAGCAGGGTGGCCGCTCCGTGAAGGATGATCAGGACGGTGAAGATGATGACGCAGGGCCTGAGCAGTTTTTTGATCTGTTCCTGCAGGCTTCCCTGTGTTTTCATCAGGAGGTAGATGCCTCCGTGCATGGCGAACAGGGCCACCGTCGTCAGCCCCAGAAGAACGGAGTAGGGGTTCAGCAGGCTGAGGAAGGTTCCGGTGAAGTTGCCCTGATCGTCCAGCGGAATGCCCTTGGTGACGTTCCCCATGGCTACGCCGATGAGCAGGGCGGCCAGGAGGCTGCTGATGGAAAAGGTGGTGTCCCACCCCCTGCGCCACCATTTCATGGGCTGCTTGCTCCGGAATTCGATGGAGACGGCGCGGAAGATGAGGGTGAGCAGCAGGAGCATGAAGGCCAGGTAAAACCCGGAGAAGACGGAGGCGTACACGTACGGGAAGGCGGCGAAGAGGGCGCCGCCCCCCGTGATGAGCCAGACTTCGTTTCCGTCCCATACAGGGCCCACGGCGTTTAGCGTGAGCCTTCTGTTTTCATCACCCTTGATGAAAAGCTGAAGGGCTCCGGTGCCCAGGTCAAAGCCGTCCAGAATGGCATATCCGGAGAAGAGCACGCCGACGAGGATGAACCAGATGATTTGCAGGTCTGTAAGAGTAAGATTGTCCAACATGGTTTTAAGAGGGGCTGAAGGTTAGTCTTTGACGAAGGGGACCTGGAGCTTGCCTTCCCCGGTGCCGTCGTCTTCGTTTGCTTCCTGGTCCGGACCCTTGTGGATTTTATGGGTGATCTGATAGAGGAAGAGGGCCAGCAGCAGGGCATAAATGACGAAGAACATGCCCAGGGAGGAAAGGGCTTCCGCCGCGGTGAGGGTGGGGGATACGGCATGTTCCGTTCTCAGGATGCCGTACACGATCCATGGCTGGCGCCCCATTTCCGCCACGGCCCAGCCCACCTGGTTGGCTATTTGGGGGCCCAGCACGGAGAAGACGAAGCACCAGAGCAGCCAGCGCTTCTGGAAGAGCCAGCCTTTTTTCCAGCCCCACAGGCCCACCAGGAACAGGGCCCCCAGGGCGCAGCCGATCAGGATCATGATGTGGAAGGAGTAGAAGACGGGCAGGATGGGGGGGCGTTCGTCCTGCGGGATGTCGTTCATGCCGGTGATGGTCGTATCCAGGTCATGATGGGTCAGGAAGGTGAGCATGTACGGGATGGAGATGCCCGTCACTTCATGGGTGGACGGGTTCATCCAGCCGACGAGGTGGAGGGCCAGCGGAGCGCCGGTTTCCATCACGCCTTCCATGGCGGCGAATTTGGCGGGCTGGTGGATGGAGACTTCACGTGCGCTGGAGTCCCCCGTGATGCCCATGCCCACCACGCCGATGAGGCCGATGACCAGGGCCACCTTGAAGCTTTTTTCAGCTCCTCCGGTGAAGCGTTTTTTCAGGATGTACCAGGCGGAGACGCTGAGGACGAGCGTGGCCCCCGCCAGCCAGCAGCCGGCCAGCGCATGCGTCAGGCGGTCCACGGTGGACGGGTTGAACACCACGTCATAGAAGCTGGTGATATGGGCCTGGATTTTCCCGTTCACTTCCACCAGCTTGTACCCGGCGGGCGTCTGCATCCAGGAGTTCGCCACAATGATCCAGATGGCGCTGAAATGGGCGCCCAGGGCGACCATGCAGGAGGAGAAGAAGTGCATTTTGGGGCCCACCTTGTCCCAGCCGAAGAGCAGGATGGCCAGGAAGCCGGATTCCAGGAAGAAGGCGAAGATGCCTTCCGCCGCCAGAGGGCTGCCGAAGATGTCGCCCACGCAGCGGGAATAGTCAGCCCAGTTGGTGCCGAACTGGAATTCCATCACGATGCCGGAGGCCACGCCCAGGGCGAAGATGATGCCGAATATCTTGGTCCAGAATTTGGCCTGCTTGTGGTAGAGTTCGTTCTTCGTTTTCAGCCAGAGGCCTTCCAGCGCGACCAGAACCACCCCCAGGCCGATGGTCATCGGCGGGAAGATGTAGTGGAACATGATCGTAACGGCGAATTGAAGACGGGATAATAAGACCGGATCGTCCATGATTGCTTGGGGATGAGTGGATGTTTATGGAACAGGAGGCCGGCAGCCAAATACCGGTACCTTCATACTTTATACATCCCAAGAGGACCTTTGTTCAATTATTTTCCTTTTCCCTGAATAACTTTTTTAGATTGTATCTAAAAAAGAACGGTTTAGCACTGAATGAACACGTCCATCCCCTCTTCCGCCAGGGCAAAAAGATCCAGCATGTCGCGGGGGGAAAGGCGGATGCAGCCATGGGAGGCCGGGGCGCCCAGCAGGTCCGTATCATTGGTGCCGTGGATGTAGATGTAGCGGCTCCGCGTGTTGGCGTTGTGCGGTTCCAGGCCGTCCAGCCACAGGATGCGCGTCAGGATAAAGTCCGAATGTTCATCCAGGCTTTCCGGGATGGCGGCGGGGTAGCGGCCTGCCGGAAGGCGTGAGATGAAAATGGTGTCCTCCGGCTCTCCGTCCCCGATTTTTTGGCAGACGCGGAAATGTCCGGTGGGCGTTTTTCCGGAGCCCTCTTCATGGCCCGTGCCAGCTTTTCCGCTGGAAACGGGGCACCGGAGCAGGATGTTTCCGGATTCTTCCAGCACCAGCTCCTGGCGGGACAGGTCAATGCGTATGGAAGGGGCGGCCATGGGGGAGGAAAGAGTTGTCACGCTTGCTGTTCCATCCGGGCGATGATGGCCTGGATGGCGGCTGTCAACTGCCGCGCCACGCTGTTGTAGGCAGCCTGACCGCAGCCGATGGGGTCCGCAATGCTGCGGTTGTCCGTGTAGCAGGTGACCAGCCTGATCTTGTCCGCATGCTCGGGGAAATTGGCAAGCAGGGCGGCCAGGTGGCTCTCCGTCATGGCATAGACGTCCGTGGCGTTTTCCATCAGTTCTTCCGTGACGGGGCGGCTTTCATGGCAGGAGAGGTTGACGCCGTGCGCCTGGAGGATGTGGAGCGTTTCCGGGCTGGCCTCCTGCCCGTGCCATGCGGAAGTTCCCGCGGAACCGGCGCGCCATTCCGGATGATGCGCTGAAAGCTTCCGGAACAGGCCTTCCGCCATGGGGCTGCGGCAGGTGTTGCCGGTGCAGATGAAAAGGATGTGCTTGCGCTGTGTCATGAGTCGGGATGTTCTCTTTTGGAATGGTGGGGGATAGGCACCTCGTTGGGTTCCTGGTACAGGTTGTCCGGGGGGAGCACGTGCCCGGCTCCATTCCCCTCCGGCGGGGGGGCTCCGGCGTCTTCCTCCTCCTCTTCGTCCGCATCGCGGGAGGGGGGGGAAAGCCAGGGGAACAGGCAGCCCGCCAGCACTACGCACAGCACCGCCGCCACGGGCGTCATGACGGGGAACCAGGTGTCATGGACGGAAAACAGGTACCACGCGATGACCGGGGCCGCCAGGATGCAGAGCCCCCAGATGATGAAACGCCCCCGGCGCTGGAAACGGAGGGCCCAGACTGCCAGGAGCAGGACGTCCAGCACGATGACCCACTGCACCCATACGGGGGCTACCGGAATCAGGACGGCCGGGGCCGGAGCCAGCGCCCCCATGAGGGTGCGGATGGTTTGCGCCGCCAGGAGGGCCTGTGCGTCCGGCGTGTCGGAAAGGGCGGACGGTTCGGAAACGAGAACCGCGTCCGCGGAAGAAAGCAGTTTTCTGACGGCGGTGGTATCCGGCGGCCGCAGGCCGGACATGACGGGGACGATCACCTCCTTGGTGTCCAGCATGGTGGGGCTGCTGTGTTCCGCCAGAGGAATGCGGCCGTATTTGTCCAGCGGAACGGAACGCTTGCCGCCCAGGAAAAGGGTGTCGCCCGGAATGATTCTCACGTCGCCGGGTTTCAGGTCCAGCGCGTTCAGGGCGGCGGCCAGCGGAAGGGTGGGGATGATCTCCTCACCCCAGCGGATGAAAAGCGGCGGAGAAACCCTGTTCTCCGGGGAGGGGGAAAACAGTTCGTTGTTTTCCACGACGGTTCCCAGGGCGGGGGCTGCCGTGGTCAGTTGCGGAGCTTCCCCCACCAGCCTGTCCGCGCGCGGGAACAGGTCCGTCTTTCCCACGATGTTGGCAGCGGGAATAACCAGGCCTTTCCAGTCCGGCGGGAGGGGGGCGTGGCGGGAGGACTCGCTCATCTGCCGTCCCAGCGCCTTGTGGCGGAAGCGGTCCAGCTCATACCCCACGGCGGCCTTGACGATGCTGTCCGGCTCTTCCTCCCAGGCCATGGGAGCCATCACGTAAACATTCCTGGCCCCCTGCTCGTACAGGTGGCGGAACAGCACCGTGTAATCCATGGGATTGGGAGGATAGGCGGCAAAGCTGTTCAGGGAGGATTCCCGGTGCAGGGAAACCACGGGAAGCTGGGCCGTCTGCCCCTTGTTGAAATAATCGTAAGGCTGGAGGACGATGCTGCTTTCCGCATTCAGACCTTCCGGGCGCACGGTCCGGTACTCTCCTGCCAGGGAACGTTCCGCCGCCCGCTCATAACAGAAAATGGTGGGCGGAAGAAACACGTACCCCAGAATCCAGCCCAGCCCCAGGGAAATCTGGAACAGGGACAGCACAAGCAGGAATCTGGGGGTCAGCGTCATCAGGAGCAGGGAGAAAGATCATGCTAGCATGGCCGCCAGCGGTTCTGCAAGCGTGGAGCCGGGCAGAAGCTTCCGCAGGTGTTCCAGCCCGGCGGGAATCTGGGCCAGATACCAGGTTTTTCCCTGGTTGTGGCCGATGTTGGCGTAGGCGCCCAGCATCTGCATGAGCCGTTGCAGGGCGCAGGCGCGGAAGATGCGGTCATCCAGGGGTTGCCCTGAAATCTTTTCCCACTCCCTGAGCAATTCCTCCGCCTGCTCCGGTTCCAGACGGGCATAGCCGTCATAAACCAGGGAGGCTAGGTCATACTCCGGGCGTCCGCCGCGCATGCCCTGGAAATCGATCAGCCAGGTCTTACCCGCGTGGATGTGCACGTTCTGGGACTGGCTGTCCCGGTGCACGGGGCATTCCGGAAGGGAGGCCAGGAATTGCGCCAGCTCTTCCAGGGCCGGATGGTTCAGGAAGGAATCCGTTTCCAGCCCCAGGTGGGCCCCCAGCAGGTGTTCCGCAAAATAGGACTGCTCCCAGCGGTACAGGGCTTCGTCAAAGGCGGGCTGGAGGGGGAACTCCTCCGGAAACGGGCAGGAGTGAAGCAGATGGAGCTGCTCCATGGCCCGGATGTAGCGCAGGCGCAGGGAGGGCCAGGACTCTCCCCGGAAGGCCAGCAGGCTGGCGTCTCCCAGGTCTTCCACCAGCGCAGCCCCGCAGCCGGCGCCGAGCGGTTCGTAGTCGTAAATCTCCGGCACGTTCACGCCGTGGGCGTGCAGGTGCCGGTCCGCGGGGATGAAGGAATCATTATCCGCGCGGTCATTGCCCCACCGGATGCCGATGCATGTGCGGGAGCCGAGGCGGATGCGGACGATGGTGCGGCCGGACGCGCCCAAAGCCAAGGTATGGAAATCCTCTTCCCGCGGAACGACGTGGAAACTCCGTTGAACCAGGCTGGACAATTCTTTCATGGAGAGGCGTGGCGGAAGGGCCTTGCGGAAAGGGGGCGGACGGAGGGCAGGGAAATCCTCCCTCCGCCGGAAACGATGAAGGGGATGAAATCAGGAGGGGAACTGGCGGTCTTCCCCGTAGCCGTAATGCTCCACGACGTAATCCACATCCTTGTCTCCGCGGCCGGAGCAGTTGACCAGGATAGCGCCTCCTCTGTTTTCCCGGGCCCACTTCATGGCGTAGGCGATGGCGTGGGAGCTTTCCAGGGCGGGAATAATTCCTTCATAGCGGGAAAGCTTGAAGAAGGCGTCTACGGCTTCCTCATCCGTGGCGGTAACGTAATTCACGCGGCCGATGTCGTGCAGGTAGGCGTGTTCCGGACCCACGGAAGGATAATCCAGCCCGCTGGCCACGGAATGGACCGGTCCCGGATTGCCGTCCTCGTCCTGGAGCATGATGCTCTCGAACCCGTGCAGGACGCCCCTGCTCCCGTAGGAGATGGAGGCGGAATGATCCCCGAGCCTGGGCCCCTTGCCGAGCGGTTCCACGCCGTAAATATCCAGCGGGTCTCCCAGGAAGGCGGTGAACATGCCCATGGAATTGCTGCCGCCGCCCACGCAGGCGCACACCGCGTCCGGAAGAAGCCCCGTCATTTCCATGAACTGCTCCCTGGCTTCCACGCCGATGCACATCTGGAAATCGCGCACCATCTGCGGGAAGGGGTGGGGGCCTACCACGGAACCGATGCAGTAAATGGAATCCTGATAACTGTTCAGGTAGGAATCAAAGGCGGAATCCACGGCTTCCTTCAGGCTCTGGAGGCCGTGCGTGACGGGCACCACCTTGGCGCCCAGGATTTTCATGCGGGTGACGTTGGGGGCCTGCTTGGCAATGTCCACCGCTCCCATGTGAATCTCACACTCCAGGCCGAAGAAGGCGGCAGCCGTAGCCAGGGCCACGCCATGCTGCCCGGCGCCCGTTTCCGCAATGATGCGTTTCTTGCCCATGTATTTGGCGAGAAGGCCTTCACCCATGCAGTGGTTGAGCTTGTGGGCGCCCGTATGGTTCAGGTCTTCCCGTTTCAGGTAAATCTGGGAAGTGCCCAGGTGGCGGGAAAGGCGTTCGCAGTGGTAAACCGGGGTGGGGCGTCCCTGGAACTGCTTGCGGATGCGGCGCAGTTCATTGATGAACTGGGCGGAGTGGGCTATCGTCTGGTAGGCTTCCGTAATTTCTTCAAAGGCGGGAACAAGCTCGTCCGGCAGGTAAACGCCGCCGTATTCGCCAAAACGGCCCTGGGCGTCCGGAAAATTGCGTAAATAGGTATGGAGATCCATGGTCTGTTGCATTCGTGACTGCCAGTATTTAGCACGATGCCCCAGTTCAGGCAAAAACAATCTCCGCAGGAAGCCCTTTTAAAAAAGCGGGGAAGGGAAAAATCATCCGCAGGGGGGAGCGGAACGGACCAGTCCGGAAGGCCGGAAATCGGGATGGGACCGGACAGGGATGCCGGGGATGGCCGGTTCATGGGGAATCTCCGTTTTGAGGCCGTGAAGAACGCGGCCTGCTCCTGCTGCAAGGGAAGGAAGCTCCTCCCTGTTCACCATGCTCCTGAATAAATAGTAAAAAAAGGGCAGGCGTTGCCGGAGATCCGGCTTCCGGACTTTTTTACCCGGAAAGGAACGGAGGGAAGAAGGCCGGAAATCAGGCCAGGCGGCGCTTCCTGATGGATTTTCCGGTATCGGCAAGCGTCTGCCGTGCGTCGGGGTCCGCTCCGGCCATCAGGGCGGCCAGGTCCCGGACGATATTCTGGCGCATGCGGTCCACCAGGTCGCGCCCTTCCTGGGTGATGGCGACCATGATTTTGCGGCGGTCCTTGGCCGCGCTCATGCGTTTCAGATAGCCCATCTCCTGAAGTTTGTCCACCATGCCGGTGGCCGCCGCCGTGGAATGCCCCATCTTCAGGGCAATGCTGGACATGCTCAGGAAGTCCTCGCTGGCCAGGTAGGTCAGCAGGAAAAACTGGGGATAGGAAACCTTGCCCTCATTCAATTCTGAAGAAAGATTCAGAATGCAGGAACGTTGCGTGAACAGGATGAAATCCGCCAGCTTGTTTGCTTCTTCGGAAATGGAGCTCATGGTCGTGGTGAATGTCTGGGGTAGGTTTGGTAACGGTGCCGTCCGGAGGCTTGGCGGCGGTTCAGCCAACCTACCGCCGCCGCCTTCCGCGAGCAAGTCAAAAATATAAATTTTTATTAAAATTTTACATTTGCAGATAATAAGCCTTTTGATGGTATTCCGGATACAATATGTTGAATGTTAATAGAATGATTGTATTTTGAGGATAGAATGTGAATAACATGTTAAAAATAGTCGTAAGCTGTTGATGAATGAAAGTTTTTTCCGGAACTGCCGGGAAACCGGCATAAATCTGGCATAAAAGGGCGCGTCAGCATGACAAGCCCGGACAGGAAAGAGGCCTCATGCAAGGGCTCTCCATGGGAAAGGGAGGCCTGTTTCAGAAAAGTTTTATACGGGTGCGCGCCAGGAAAAACAGGATGCTGCCGCCTTTGGAGGCAGGTCCCGTCATCAGTTCTGGACTGCCGGAGAAGAGAAAAAAGCCGGTTCTACCCCCGGAAATTCTTATGGATGCCTGGCGGGCATCGGCAGGCATGGCTCATTGTTGAGTCCGGGCTGCTTTATTTGCTGGACAGGAATGAAGGCAGGGAAACCCCCTTTAAACGGGCCTGGAAGGGTGCAGAAAGGGAAAGACGGCGGGTTGCCTGCCATGCCGATGAACAAGCGTGTTCTAGATACGTCTGGCGGCGAATGCTTCCCCCTGGAGGAACCAGTGCATCCCGTCCTCCGTGGCCATGTTTCTCCAATGGAACGTATTTTCCGTAAGTTCGGAAAAAATCCATTTCATCTTTTGCCCGGTAATTTCCGTCAGGACAATCCGGCTGCCTTCCTTTCTCGCTTCCAGCCGCGTGGCTTCTCCGGCCACACCGTAAAAAATGTCCCATGTCCGTTGCTGGGGATTGTAAATTCTGATCGTCGTGCCGTAGGCGGCGTCCGGCCAGGTTTTGATATTCCGGGCCTCCCGGGAAGGGCAGATGAACACATCCTGGACGGCCATGCCTTCCAGGACCCATGAAAAAATCCATTCCCCTTTCACGTGGCGTTCATGCTCCGTGCCGTGCCCGTCAACCCATTCAATATCCCAGGTTCCGACGAGGGGGCCGAACCAGTTGTCCTTCTCCGGAATGAGGCTGTTTTTCCCCGGGCTCACCAAGGCTGTTTCAAAATCATTCATCTTTAATAATTCCATTTAAAAAGTCGGTTACACGTCCAGGCGCATTGTCCGGGATGCTGTTGTAAAATGTTCACGCTCGTAAAATCTTCTGCCGCTGCCGTTATTCTCCCATACCATGAGTTCCAGGTATTCCTGGTTTCGTGATTTTGTCCAGCGTTTGACTTTATCCAAAAGCAGGCGTCCTGTTCCATTCCTCCTGCATCCCCGCATGACGAAAAAGTCTATGATGCAGGCATATTTATGAGGAACTACGGAAGGATAGGGAGGTGGCGCGTTTTCTTCAACATGCACGAATCCGATAACGGCATCGTCTCTTTCCGCGATCATGATATCGCCGCTGCCGCTTTCAATCACAGGATTCGGGCAATCTCCCGTTTCAGTTGCCGCAACGCAATTTTCCGGTAGCTGGGCAGCATTACAGGCAAAAAAATCATCGTATAGAGCGCTTGTTTTTTGGACATCCTCCCTTGCAGCCGACCTTATCTTGATGTTCATGCGCTCCTGATAGCCGAACTGTTCTGCCGGCCATTCTCCGGAAAAGTGTTTTCATGGGGAAAACGTGCCGGAGAATGGCCGGAAAAGTTCCTGAATAAGTTAATTGGCGGGGGGAGGGGTAAAGGTGCGGGCCGCCAGCTCCTTGTCCATGAGCAGCATTCCCTGGCCTTCTCCCTTGATCATGCGCAGTTTGCTGATGATGTCCTTGACGGTTTCTTCCTCTTCCACCTGTTCACTGACAAACCAGTGCAGGAAAATATCCGTAGCGAAGTCCTTTTCCTCCTTGGAGAGGCGGACCAGGTCATTGATGCGGCGCGTGACCTCCTGTTCGTGGGACAGCGTTTCTTCAAACATTTCCAGAATGTTGGACCAGCTCGCGGCCGGGGCATCGATGGACAACATGGTAAACTGGCCTCCGCGCGCCAGAAGGAAATCGTAAAATTTCAAGGCATGGGCGGTTTCTTCCTGGTACTGGACGCGCATCCAGTGGGCGAACCCCGTCAGGCCGGCGTCCTGCAGGTAGGCGGACATGGCCAGGTAAAGGTTGGCTGAATACATTTCCCATTTGATTTGCTCATTAAGAGCGGTTGCCATTGTTGTACTGATCATATGTAAAATCCTGTTGATTTCCTTTTCTTCTACAAAACAAAGTCCGCAGAATCAAGATAATCCTGCGGACTGTATGACGGGGGAATTCGGGAAAGGCGTCAGGCTTTTGCGGCAACCGTCTCTGGAACATTTTCCGCAGGAAGCTCTTCCTCCACGGGAGGGGCGGCTGCTTCCGCAGGCTCGGCTGCCGTGTCAGTTTCTTCAGCGGGTTCCTCCCGGGCTGCCGGGGCTTCGGAAGAAGGGGTGTCCTCCTTCTGCTCCTGGGGCGCGGCGGCTTCCGCCACCGGCATGTCCGGATCCTTCTCTTCCGGTTTCTGCTTCTCCTTGGGAGCCTTTTTGGGAGAGGGGGCCTGGGCCGGAACGGCCTTCGGACGGCTGACGGTGTTGTTGGAGAAAACCAGAATGTAGCCCTGTTCGGACAGCCAGAACAGGTCGCGGACCAGATTCTGCTGTTTTTCCGTAGCCTGGGCCACTTCCTCTTCCGTGGCCTTTTCCGGGTCCGGCACGGGGGCCAGCTCCCTGAGCATGGCGTCCACGCCCTTGCCCGGATTGTTGGCCGCCCAGGTGGCGATGGACATCAGGGAATCCGAAAGAACGGTGCCTTCTTCCATGGCCTTGGGGCGTGCCGGGCCGGTGTAATGGTTGCCCTTCCACTTGAAAATGGGCATGTGGTGGCGCGCCAGCCCGTGGCAGAGGTTCGGAATCAGCATGCTGGGATGGCGGCGCGTGGTGCCGGACAACTGGATCAGGTGCGCCCACAGGCCGGGGGAAAGATGGTTTTTCTTCACGGCTCCGTTGACGAACACCTTGTCCGTGACGTCATAGCACTCTTCAAAGTGGTTGGACTCGAAATCCTGTTCCACGGCGGCGGGGGATTCCAGAAGAACCTCGGAGGCGCCTTCGCGGACGGGCTTCCAGGCGGTGCGCTTGGAAACGGCTTCCTGCCATGCCTGCACGGCTTCCTCGCTCTTGTCCGTCACGATCTTGGAACGGAATGCCTCAAAGGGCATGCTGGCAAACTTGGTGCGGTGCAGGTTCATCAGGGCGGACTGGTAGCCGTGCCAGTTGACGGGGCCCACCAGTTCATTGTTCAGGGAACACTTGGCAATCGCCTTGAAATCGCCCTTGGGCGCTTCCACTTCCTGTTCCACGGACTCGTAATACTTGGGCATCCAGGAAGACTGCCAGAGATGCTTGACGGCCTCCTGGCGGGAAATGAAGCAGGCTCCGTCGCCGTGCTTGCAGTGGTAAAGGTCCGGGCCGTTCTCCTGCTTCATGAACACCAGGTCATAACGGTCGTAGGAACCCATGACCACCTTGGCAAGGTCCAGCAGGGAAATAGTGCGGCGGTGCTTCTGCACCTCCTGGTGCAGGGCGGCCAGGCCGGAATCCACGGGGCGCAGCTCCACGCGCAGGCCTTCGGCCGGTTCCGCCATGGGCGGGCGGGGCGCCTGTTCGCGGCGGTCTCCGTCGCGGCGCGGGCGGAAGGAACCGCGGGTGCGGTCTTCCCGGTTGAATCTTCTTTCACCATTCTGACCGTCAAAACGGCGTTCCCCCCGGGGCTGGCGTCCTTCGCGGCTGTCGCGCCGCGGACGGCGGTCGCCTCCCTGCCTGTCGCCGGACCTGCGTTCCGGATAGGACGCGGAACGTTCCTGACGGGCTCCCGGTCTCGCCCAGGCCGGACCGAATTGGAAGTCGGCCAAGCCGGAAAGGTCCGGAATTTGCTGCTTGGGGTCTGTGGAAGGAGTTTCTTCGGTCATCATGTACGGGTTGTTTCAATAGCAACTAAATGAGGTAGATGGCAATCATTTTACGTGCAAACAGGCCGAAAATTGTTCAAAATGTCATGAAATGCATCTGGAAACGCAAATATTTCCGGTGCATTCTTCCAATCCAACCTTTGTCAAATTCTCTATTATGGATAAAATACGTCAACGCCTTTCCGATCTTGGTTACGCCATTTACGATGCGCCCGCGCCCGTGGGTTCCTACGTGCAATGCGTGCGTACGGGCAACCTGCTTCACCTCTCCGGCGGCATCTCCGTGAACGGGGAGGACAAATACTTCGGCAAGGTAGGGCAGGACTTGACGGTGGAAGAAGGGCAGGCCGCCGCGCGAGCCGCCGTTCTGAACCGCCTGGCCGTCATCGTGCAGGCCGTGGGCTCCCTGGAAAAGGTTTCCCGCATTGTGGCCGTGAACGGATTTGTGAATGCCGGCCCGGATTTCTACGACCATCCCAAGGTGCTGAACGGCGCGTCCGACCTGCTGGTGGAAGCCTTTGGCGAAATCGGCCGCCACAGCCGCACGGCCGTGGGCGTGTCCGCCCTGCCGCTCAACGTGGCGGTGGAAATAAGCATGGTTGTGGAAGTCTGCGGCTAGGGATTTAAAAACCGGAAGGGGATTCGTGCTTGAATCCCCGCGGCATTCCTGTAGAGTGCCGTCCGGTCAATGCCCTCGTGGCGGAATGGTAGACGCTGCAGACTTAAAATCTGTTGTCCGCAAGGACGTACCGGTTCGAGTCCGGTCGGGGGTACTTCGCTGAATAACAATAAATTATGTAGATAAAAGGCTCGCTTCTGGCGGGCCTTTTCCGTCTTCAAGCATACGGAAATTACCGCTTTTACTTGTATCTCCGGTCAACAATAGTTACCTGAAGAATGTGTTGAAAGGAGCCTCCCCCAGTACTGCCGGGTGGGGTATTCTCCCTGTTTTGCGATGAAATCATCTGGTTTTCCGTAAAAGGCCCCGGGGCATTTATGTTCAAGCGTCCCTTGCAGGATTGTGTAGTGACGCTGTCCGGGGTCCCGGACAGCCGGGCACATGGAATTTTGGGTAGGAGCCATTTTTTGTTAGAGGTCCGGTGTTGGCCCATTCCTTCTCTTATTGACCAAAAGGTTTTTCCATTTTATATTGGAACCCATTCCGGGGGTCTCCCTGCCGGGTTTCCGGTACCCATCCCCACACCCTATGATGACCATGAATTTGAACAAACTCTCCGTTTGGGCGGTGGGCGCCTGCCTGTGTGCGGCTTCCATTTCTCACGCCGCTGCCGCTGGAATTGACTCTTACGATGCCGCTTTAAAGAAGGTAAAGGAAGTGAAGGCGGCCCTCGACCCCTTAAAGTCAAAAAACAGGCTGAAGAACTGGGTGAATCTCGGGTTGCAGCTGGAAGGCTTGAAAAAGGGAAGCGACGTGAATGGCAGGGACGCGATGACCTGGTCTCCACTCGCCTGGGCGGCGTATGTGGGAGATAAGGAGATTTTTGATTACCTGCTGTCCAAAGGCGCCAACCCCAAGGCTGTGGACCAGTACGGCATTTCCATTTTCATGAGAGCCGTGGAAGGGGGCAATATGGACATTGTCAAGTATTTGATGGAAGAATGCAAATATGACGCCAATGAAAAGGACCGGGAATTCGGCACGACCGCCCTGATGAGAGCCGCAACGTGCAGGCGCAATGACATTCTTGCCTACTTGATTGACAGGAAAGCCAGCGTGAAAGCCAGGGACAAGGGAGGCCGGAATGTGCTGGCGTATGCCGCTGATGGCCGGAATATGGATGGAATGGAAATGCTGGTGGCTAAAGGAGCGGATTTGAATGGCACGGACAAGGAAGGCCACTCCATTTTGATGAAGGCTTCCGAGCGGGGATGCCTGGATATGGTCAAGTACCTCGTCAAAAAGGGAGCCAAGGTAAAGGGAAAGACCAGGCATGGAAAAACCGCGCTGATCTATGCCGCGGAGGGCGGTTATCTGGACGTGGCGGGATTTCTGGTGGATCACGGAGCGGACATTAAGGCAAAAAATAAATGGGGTGATACGGTGCTGGATATCAAAACGGTGGATCCTGCGGTTAAGAACTATTTACATTCAAAGCTTAAAGTGAAATAGAGCGTCTATGCTGGCAGGAGCCGTTTATTGGATGGGAAAGCATTTGGACCGTGGCTGGAACAGGAAGGGCAGGATAGCCGTTTTCATTTTGAAAGCGGCGGGAGGCGCCTTTCTGGCGCTGGCCTTGTTGTCGGCGGGAGCGGAGTGGTACATAGCTTCCGCTTCCGGAGGCAGGGTTTTTGAGCATTCCGCGGATGTTCCCGTTCGCGCGCCTGCCCTGGTGCTGGGGTGCTCCCCTGCGTTCATGGGAGGCCCCAACGGGTATTTCTATAATAGAATGGATACGGCGGCGGAACTTTGGAGGGCCGGGAAGGCGACGGTTTTTGTCGTTTCCGGGGACAATAGCTCCCACGCCTACAATGAACCGGAATGGATGAAGCAGGCCCTGGTGGAGCGCGGCGTTCCGGAGGACCGGATTGTGTGTGACTTTGCGGGGCTGCGGACGCTGGATTCCGTCGTGAGGATGAAGGAGGTCTTTGGCGTTTCAACCATGATCGTCGTTTCCCAGGAATTTCACAATGAACGCGCCCTGGCCATCGCTGCACATGAGGAAATGGACGCGTGGGCCGTCAGCGCCCCGGATGTTCCCAACCGCAGTTCACGCATTAAAAGCTGGTTCAGGGAGCGCGCGGCGCGCGTATGGATGATGCTGGACTTGTGGCTGTGGGGGCGTGAACCCCGGTTCCTGGGGGAACCCGTGGCAGTGCCGGAAGTAAAAGGGGAAAAATGATCAACGCCTCATGCGGCCTGGAGCGTCATGAGGCGTCTTTTTTCATGCGGAAGGGCAAACCTGGGGAGTGCCCGTACCTTGGTCCATTAAGACTGGATGAATCAATCGTGCCGGTTACGCGGGGAAATCTGCCATGGGGATGGGGAATGGTCCAGAAGGCCTGAGTGAACAATCCGCCACGGAAGGCGGCCGGATGGAAAATAAGGTTCGCCGGGATAGCTCCTTGTGGTAACGTGGACGCATGGATGACGCTGGTGAAACGGTCCGTAATGCGCTGCCTCCGCAATGGCTGGAATGGGCGGTGGAACTTCAGTTTATGGCCCAGGCGGGGATAACGTATGCGAAAGACCCCTATGATCTGGAGCGTTTCCAGCGGTTGAGGGAAATCGCCGCGGAAATCATGAGCGCCAAATCCGGGCTGGATATGGGTACGGTCCGGGGGCTGTTTTGCAGTGAGACCGGATTTCAAACGCCGAAAATGGATACCCGCGCGGCTATTTTCCGGGAAGGTAAAATATTGCTGGTGAAAGAAAAAGGTTCCGGCTTGTGGTCCATGCCGGGCGGCTGGGTGGATGTGAACCAGTCCGTGCGGGATAACACGATCAAGGAAGTGCGGGAAGAAGCCGGACTGGAAGTGGAAGCGGTACGGCTGATAGCCCTGCATGACCGCAACAGGCACAACCCTCCCCCCTATGCGTACGGGGTTTGCAAGGTCTTTGTATTATGTGAAGAAAAGGGCGGCTCCTTCCAGCCCAATCTGGAAACGTCTGAAAGCCGCTGGTTCGGACGGGATGAACTGCCTCCCATGGCTTTGGAAAAGAACACGCCGGAACAGGCGCTGCTGTGCTTTGATGCGGCGGACGATCCCTGCTGGAATCCCGTGTTTGATTAAAAAAGGGAACATATACGGCAAAATCATTGACTCTTTCCGGGAAAGTGCTATGCCAGTCCCAGCGGCTTGCGAAAAGCGGGCTGTTTTATTCCGGCTGTAACGTTCCCTTCTTCTAGCGGTCAGGAAGGCCGTCTCTCCAACGGCAAAGGCTCGGTTCAACTCCGGCAGGGAATGCCATCCGCCCTATGGCATCATAGGAACCGGTTTTTTGTCTTGATGCCTGTTGCCGGCAATTCATTGTCCGTGAAGATGTGCGCTTTTTGGCGCATGCCCCAGGCGCATTTCTTCGGAATGCCTCCTTTTCCGAAAGAATTTTCCAGCCCTCGGAAATTCAGGTTTCTTTTTCCTTAATTTTCCTGTTTTTTCATTGCGGTCCTCTTCAATTGCGGCATTTTGAACCCGGAATATTCTGGTTGTTCCTGTGAGCGTGGAAAGCGGTTTCATTTTTCAGGAATGGCGGCGTTTTTCGCTTTTCCATTTTGTTGTTGTTGCATTCATGAAAAGTGCGGATTTCAAATCCGTCGTCAATGACGAATTAATATTTTTTCATGCGGATCAGATACTTGTGGTTGAATATATAAATGGCAGCGCTTCCGCAAGGCGGCGTGAAAGGAAATTTTAGAATCATGCAAGTTATTTATCATCATTGATGATGAGCGTTTTTCTCCGGAAAGTCAGATGCCGGATTTGAAATCCGGTAGTTTGCGCGCGGAGCCATGTATAAGTTTTTTGGAAAACGCGTATTGGATATTGCCATATCCTTATGGACATTGATAATCGTATCGCCTCTTCTGGCCGTTATATCCATAATACTCCTGGTTCATACGCGGAAGTCTCCGTTTTTTTTCCAGACGCGTGTGGGGTACCGCGGGAAATTGTTCAGGGTTTTTAAATTCAAGACCCTGACGGATGCCCGTGATTCGGAGGGGCTCCTGCTTCCGGATGACTTGAGGTCTTTTCCGCTGGGAACTTTTTTACGCCGCTATTCCCTGGATGAACTGCCCCAGCTGGTCAACATTATCAAGGGAGACATGTCCATTGTAGGCCCCCGGCCATGGATTCCGGATCAGCTGGATGTTTTTCCCGGCCGCTGCCGCATGGCGCGCTGTTCCGTCCGGCCCGGATTGACCGGCATGGCCCAGGTATACGGAAGGAACGGAATCCCGTTCTACAGGCGGTTGTGCTACGACATCGTTTACGCCCGGAATGTGTCCCTGTTCATGGACGCCAGGATCGTTTTCCAAACCGTTGTCCGGTTGCTGGCCCATAAGGACGTCCGGCAGTGCGAGGACGCTTTCAGGAATATCTCGGGCAGCATGCTCATCAGGAACGATCTTTCCGTGCCTATGCCTTTTCCGTCCAAGCAGGAAGAATCCTGATTATTTATCCATTTAAAACCATAACCTTATACCTTAATGATGATAAACCGCCCCTCTCTTTTTTCTCCCGGAATTTTCCGGCTGGCCTCCCTGGCTGTCTGCTCCCTGCTGCTGGCCTCCTGCGTCAATCCGAAAGAGGTTCTCTATATCCAGGACATTACGGGTGAGACCCGGCAGGATATAGTCACCAAATACCAGACGACTATTCAAAAAGACGATCAGCTTTATATTTCCGTCAGCAGCAAGCAGCCGGAACTGACTACCCCCTTCATCATGGCGGAAATGGGCAATTCCATCTCCAACAACACCGGCAATTCGCGGCCCAAAGGGTACCTGGTGGACGACGAGGGATATATTGTCCTGCCGGTCATCGGGAAGATGAAGGCCGCCCGGAAGACGTGTTCCCAGCTTGCCCACGACATTTCCGCAAAGCTCCGCAACAGTGATTACATCAAGGATGCTTCCGTCAATGTCCAGATCATGAACTTCAAATTTTCCGTTCTGGGAGAGGTGAATAATCCCGGCTCCTACCAGGTGGACGGTCAGCGCGTCACCATTTTTGACGCCATCAGCCGGGCGGGAGATTTGAATATCGACGGCAACCGGGACATCGTGCTGATCCGGGAAATGGAGCGTGACCGGAAGATCGTCAAGCTGGACCTGCGCAGCAAGTCCATTTTCTCCTCTCCTTATTACTATATCCGGCAGAATGATATTATTTATGTCACTCCGTCAGACCGCAAGATCAACATGAGGAGCGAAAGCGCCCAGTATTACGCCTGGGGCCTTTCGGGCCTGTCCCTGCTTATCGCCGTCATCGCCATCAGCCTGTAAGACGCTTCATCCTGTTTTCCTTCCATGCCCGTTTCAGTGATACAGCCTGAGGACAACGATATTTTTTCCTTCCGGTTCATTTTTTCCACGGCCAGGAGGTATTGGCCCTGGATTCTGGCGTGCGCCCTGCTGGGCGCGGGGCTGGCTTATTTCATCTGCGCCCGGCAGGGGTATCTGTACCAGAAGACCGCCCGCATCATGCTGAGGGATGACAAGCAGAAGAATGCCCAGGTCTCGGAAATCATTCTTTCCGATCTGGGGTTCAAGCCGGGGGAGGCCAACCTGGCGAACGAGAGCTATGTGGTCAAGTCCTCGGAGGTGATGAGCCGTGTGGTGAAGGGGCTGGGGCTCGACGTCTCCTACTGGGAAAAGCGGAATATCCGGGAAGTGGATCTTTACCATACGACTCCCCTGAAGGCGGAGTTCAGTGAAGAGGTGGCGTTTCAGCCTTGTTCCCTGGCGGTTACTCCGCTGAATGGCCGGGAATTTTCCCTGTCTTACCGGGCGAAGGAGAGCGGGGAAAACGTTCTGCACGGAAAGTTCGGCGTTCCGCTGAAGCTTCCCTTCGCCACGGTGAATGTATGCCCTACTTCTTATTTTTCTTCAGGCAGCATGGGAAGGACCATTTTCGTGGAGCGCGTTTCCGTGAAGGAGGCCACCGACGGAATGCTGGGCCGGCTGAGCGTAACGCGGCCCGATTCCAAGGAAAGCAGCCTGCTGGAGCTGACGTTGAGGCTTTCCCATCCGCAAAAGGCGGAAGACGCCCTGAATTATCTTATTGAGGTTTACAATGACCATTCCAGGCGGGAGAAGCAAATGGCCGCCTCGCGGGCGGAGGAGTTCATCGTCAAGCGCATTGGAAAGCTTGGCGGCCAGCTCGGCGGCGTGGACAAGCAGGTGATTGACTACAAGCGCAACAGCCGGATCGTCAAGGATATGGATACGACGCTGGATGCCACGTTCAACAGGGTGCAGGAAATAGGGACGGAACTTTTCTCCACCAGGACGGAGTTGATCCAGGTGAAGGTGCTCGCCAGGCTGCTGGCGGACCGGAGCCGCCAGCAGGACATGATCCCCGCCAATATAGGCATTCAGGATGCGGGAATTGCCAAGCAGATCGAACTTTTCAATGACAATTTCCTCCAGCATAAAAAGTTGTTCGCCAGCGCGGGAAGGCAGAATCCCATGGTTTCCTCGCTGGCGGAGAACATGAAGGAGATGCGCGAATCCATTGGCCGTTCCATCGCCAATTACTGCAACGCGCTGGAAGTGAGGATGGGTGAACTGGAAAAGGAGCGGAATGAACTCAACCGGCTTTTGTCGGACATGGCCTCCAAGGATGAAGGCCTGGTCCCTCTTCTCCGGGAGCAGAAGGTCATGGAGGAACTTTACCTGATGCTGCTGAAAAAGAGGGAGGAAAACGCCCTGGCTCTGGCCACGACGGAACCAAGCGCCCGCATTCTGGAACCTGCGTTCGGCTCCAATGCTCCCGTAGCGCCCAAACTGTCCCTGATGACGATGGGCGGCATGGCCGGAGGCGCCTTTGCAAGCCTTTTGGTCCTGCTGGCCGGGAACGCCCTGAATACGAAGGTGCGGGATAAGAAGGACCTTGCCGGAGTGACGGACCTGCCGCTGGCAGGGGAACTGCCCCTGCTTTCCGGAAAGGAGCGGAAAAAGCTGCCCCTGGTCGTCACGAATGGCCGTTCCTTCATGGAAGAATGCTTTCACATCCTCCGCAACAATGCGGAACTTATGCTGCTGCCCAATCCGGAGGAAGCGCCCCGCGTCCTGTTCCTGACGTCCACGAGGGCGGGGGAAGGGAAGACGTTTACGGCCCTGAACCTGGCCGCCGCGTATGCCCAGACCGGGAAAAAAGTCCTTCTCATTGATGGAGACCTCCGCAAGGCCAGTCTTTCCGCCTTTTACGGAGGGAAGAATACCAGGGGCCTTGTGCACCTGCTGATGAATCCGCAGGCCTCTCCGGATTCCGTCCTGCAATCCGGCAAAAGGTTCCCGGGATTTGACCTGGTGACGGCAGGTCCCGTTCCCCCCAATCCCGTCGCGCTGCTGACCCGGGGCCGTTTGGAAGAACTGCTCCGGTACTGGCGCGCCCGGTATGACCGCATCATTCTGGACGGCTGCCCGTATGAGGCCGTGGCGGATGCCTCCCTCATGGCGCGCCATGCGGACCTGGTCCTTTATGTCATCAGATGCGGCATGATCGAGAAGCAGTACGTCCCCGCCATCCAGGGGCTGGCGGACAAGGGCGAATTCCGTTCCGGAGCTATTATCCTCAATGCGGAGAATTTCAAAAACTCCCGTTTTCATTACTACAACGAATATTCCGAAACTGACGGATAGCGTCGTTGAACTGTCCTCTGCGTTGATCACTCCCTTTTCTTCAGCATTAGCCCCATAGCCTTTTTCCCGGTATTTTCTTCTTCCACCGTTTCATGAACACCGTCTCCAGAGTGATAAGGAACACAGGATTCCTGTATATGAAAATGGGCGTCACCATGTTCGTTTCCCTGTACGCGACGCGCCTGGTCCTGAATGCCCTGGGAGTGGACGACTTCGGCATTTTCAACATGGTGGCGGGCGTGATTGCCATGCTGGCTTTTCTCAACGCCAGCATGGCGGCGGCTACCCAGCGCTTCATGAGCTACGCGGAGGGGGAAGGGGACCCGGAGAAGCAGAAAATCGTGTTTAATATCAGCGTGGTGCTCCATCTTGCCATTGCCGTGATGGTCGGAATCCTGCTGTACGCTGCGGCCCCCATCCTGTTCGGGCATGTTCTCAATATTCCGGAGGACCGGGTTTTTGCCGCCAGGTGCGTTTACTGGGCCATGATCGCCAGCACCGTGTTCGGCATTCTGGGCGTTCCCTGTGAAGCCATGCTGAACGCCCATGAAAATATGCTGTATTTCGCCGTCATAGGCGTTCTGGAATCTTTCCTGAAGCTGGGGGCGGCCCTGCTTGTCGTTCATGTGCTGGCGGACAAGCTGGTTCTGTACGGGGTGTTGATGGCCGGGATTTCCATCCTTGCCATGACGGCTATGCTTGTTTATTGCCGCAGGAACTATGCGGAGTGCGTGATTGCGCCGCGGCGTTACTGGAAACGCGGCGTTTTCCGGGAAATGGGCAGCTTTGCGGGGTGGAATTTCACGGTTTCCGCCAGCAGCATGCTGTCGGAATACGGCGTCGGCATCGTCCTGAACCACTTTTTCGGCGTTGCCCTCAATGCGGCGCAGGCCGTCGCCCAGCAGATCAACGGGCAAACCATGGCTTTTTCCGGGACCATGCTGAAGGCCCTGAATCCGGTCATTTCAAAAAGCGAGGGGGCGGGCAACCGCGGCCTCATGCTGCGGGCCTCCCTGTCCGGCTGCAAATTCGCCTACCTGCTCATGGCGGTTTTCGCCATTCCCCTGATTCTGGAGGCTCCGGGACTCCTGGGCCTCTGGCTTCATTCCGTCCCCGCCTGGGCGGTCCTGTTCTGCAGGCTCCAGCTTGCCAGAACCTTGCTGGAACAGCTTTTCCTCAGCCTGGGGTCCGCCATTTACGCGGAGGGGAACATCCGCCTGTACACGCTGGTGAAAACGGGTTCCGGGATTCTTTTCCTGGGCGCTACCTGGGGATTCTATCGCATGGGATCGCCTCCCTGCATGATGTATGTGGCCGCCATTCTCTTCGTCACCGTGCCGGGGGGGCTGCTGGCCCTTTCCATCTGCGTACGGCGCCTTGGCCTCAGCCTGCGGGATTTTTCTTTCCAGGTGCTGGCGCCGTGCCTTGTCCCCAGCGCGGCTACGTTTGCCGCGGGCATCCTCCTGTCCCGGATTGATGCGTCGCTTTCTCCCGTTCCGGTATTGTTCCGCACCTGCTCGCTCCTGGTCGTCTTCCTCCTTTTCCTCTGGTTTTTTTCTCTGGACGGCAGGGAGCGCGGCACCCTTGTTTTTTTCCTGAAAAGCGCCTGGAGGAAAATTCAGTTTTCCAAATAATTCCATGAAATCCTATTCCATTCTCGTCAATACCTGTGATTCCTTTGAAGACTGCTGGGAGCCTTTTTTCAGGCTTTGGTCCCTCTATTGGCCCGATTGCCCCGCCCGCGTCTACCTGAATACGGAGTACAAGACCTATTCCGGTCCGGAAAAAAACGTCGTTTCCCTGAGGAGCTGCGCAGGCCGCACCATTCCGGGGCGCGGGAGGGCCACGTGGAGCGAATGCCTGAAATGGGCCCTGGAGGCCATGGAAACGGATACGGTGCTTTACATGCAGGAGGATTACTTCCTGACGGCGCCGGTGGACGGCGGGGCGGTGGAAAGGTATGCGGAGCAGATGCGCGCCCATCCGGAAATTCCCTGCATCCAGTTGACGCCGGAGGGAATTCCGGCCCGCGAGCCTTCGCGGTATGAAGGCCTTTTCACCAGTGACCCGGATTATCCCTGGTACGCGTGCTGCCAGGGCTCCCTGTGGCGCAGGGAGGCGCTGCTTTCCCTGTTGAGGAAGGAAGAATCCGCCTGGAAGTTCGAATGCTTCGGCAGCCGGAGGGCGAAGTATTCCCGCATGGAGTTTTTGACGGTGGACCCCTCCCTGTTTTCCCGGGAGGGGTACCAGATCATTCCCTACATTTTCACGGGCATCATCCACGGCAAATGGTACGGGCCGGTGGCGGAGCTGTTTGAACGGCACGGCATCTCCATGGATTTTTCCAGGAGGGGTTTTTTTGATCCGGAGGAAAAGCCCCCTTGCTCCGCGAGAATCAGGAATGCCGCCAGGAACTGGAAGACGTGGCGCAGCCGGCTGGAGCTCCGGTCCATGAAGCGCCGCTTCCTTCGGGAGGAGAATGCCTGCGGAGGTAATTAAACTTGTCCATGCCATGATTTCACTGACGCACCAGGGTTTGCATTTGCTGCGCCGCATGTTTGACCGCTGTTCCGGCAGGGAGAAACTGAACCCCCCTTCCTGTGAACTGGACGCGGACGCGGCTTCCGCGATGATTGAGGACCTTCTCCGCTCCGGCCGTCCCGCCATGGTGGGGCGGTTTGGCTGCACGGAAATGTCCTGCCTGCATAATTATCTGGAAATTGGGAAGGCGGGCAGGAATCCGCTGGACTACATCACAGGCCGGAGGGACCAGTGGTGGTGGAATAAAAGCATCATGAGGCAGATGAGGGAGTGGTCCGGCTTTTTCCCGGCCGCGCCGGAGTATCTGGCCCGTTTCTGCGAGCTGATGCTCTGCGACATGAAGGAACTGGATATCCTGGGAAGCTGGCTTCCATATGAACGGGAGGTGATGCCCATGATCCGGGACGTTCCCCGCGTGCGCCTGCTGAATCTGGAGCCTTACTGGTCTTCCCGGCCATGGAGCAGGGCCCTGGAGGGAAGGAAGGTGCTGGTGGTCCATCCTTTCGCGGAAAGCATCACGCTCCAATATGAACGGAACAGGGAAAGGATTTTTGAAAACCCGGAGGTCCTTCCTTCCTTTTCCCTGGAGACGCTGGCCGCCGTCCAGAGCCTGGGCGCGGGGCCGGACCGTTTTGCCGACTGGTTTGAAGCCCTGGCGTGGATGGAGGGGGAGATGGACCGCCGGGATTACGATGTCTGCCTCATCGGATGCGGGGCTTACGGCTTTCATCTGGCGGCCCATGCCAAGAGGAGGGGCAGGCAGGCCGTGCATCTCGGCGGGGCTCTTCAACTGCTGTTCGGCCTGCGGGGCAGGCGCTGGGAAGACCCGGCCTACGGGGCGGATCCCGGCGCTCCCAAATATGATTATTCCCGGCTTTTCAATGACGCGTGGGCTAGGCCGGGGAGAGAGGAGACGGTAGGCCACGCCAGCCGTGTGGAGGGGGGGTGCTACTGGTGAAGAACATGAACCCTCCGGAAAAAAGGATGAACGTGCTCTGGCTGTCCAATATCCTGTTTCCCGAACCGTGCCGGATGCTTGGGCTTCCGGAACCGGTTCTGGGAGGCTGGATGTACGCGGGAGCGCAGGAGCTGATGAAAGCCGCCCCGGATTTAAAGCTGGCCGCCGTCATGTTTTATCCGGGGCGCACCCTGCGCCGCCTGGACGGGGAGGCCATGACCTATTACCTGGTTCCCGCCCCTGCGGACATGGGGGGGTACAGGAAGGAACTGGAACCCTGTTTCCGGGAAATCAGGGACATGTTCGGCCCGGACGTGGTCCATATCCACGGTTCCGAATATCCGCACTCCCTGGCCTGGGTGCAGGCTTGCGGGGCGGAACGCACGGCCGTTTCCATCCAGGGGCTGTCTTCCGTCTGCGCCGGGTTCTATCTGGGCGGCATTCCTATCCGGGAACTCGTGAAATCCGTTACCTTCCGCGATCTGCTGCGCCGCGACACGCTTTTTGCCCAGCAGCGGAAAATCAAGGCGCGCGGAAAATACGAACGGGAGCTGTTCGGCAGGGTGCGCCATGTGATCGGGCGTACCGCCTGGGACCGTTCCCACGCATGGGCCATGAACCCCGCGGCACGGTACCATGTTCTCCAGCCCACGCTCAGGGAACCCTTTTACCGTCATGAATGGGATGCCGGAACATGCGAAAAGCATACGGTTTTTCTCAGCCAGTCCCACTACCCCCTGAAAGGGCTGCACAAAGTGGTGGAGGCTCTTCCCCTGGTCCTGCGGCATTATCCTGACGCCAGGGTGAAGGTGGCCGGACCGGACATCCTGTCAGTCCCTGCGTGGCGCAGGAACGGCTACGCCCGTTATTTGGGAAACCTGATGGAACGGCTGGGAGTCCGGGACCGTTTTCGTTGGCTGGGACGCCTGGACGCGGAACAGATGGGCAGCCAATTCCGGAAGGCGCATGTCTTCGTTTGCCCCTCCATGATTGAAAATGAGTCCAATTCACTGGGGGAAGCCCAGATGGTGGGCACTCCCTGCATCGCGTCCTATGCCGGGGGGATGATGGATTCCGTGTCCGACGGGGAAACGGGTTTCCTGTACCGGTTTGAAGAGACGGAAATGCTGGCCATGCTGGTGTGCCGCCTGTTCGGGGACATGGATTTGTGCAGGCGTCTTTCCTTCCGCGGAAGGCAGGCCTCTCTGGAGCGCCATGACCGTTCCGCGAATGCGGAACAACTGAAGCGCATCTACGGCAGCATCGCCGGAGAGGCCGGGAACGGGACGGAGGAACATGAAGGAAAGGGAAGGGAGGGGGCCGCATGCAGCAATTGATTTATCTTGCCAGGAAAGCCGTGCTCCGCTGCTGGGCCGTCTGCCTGCATCCCCTCCACAATTGGTATGCCAGGTGGCTCCTGTATGCCGGCAACGCGGTTTACGGCCCCGGCCTCTGTTCGTTCGGCATTCCGGACGTCAGGATATCCAGGGGAAGCCGCCGCCGATCCGTGCCGTGCCGCATAGGAAGGGAATTTACCATGCGGAACGGCTCCCACGGCGTCTCCCGTTCCTCCCAGCGCTGCCTGATTTCCGTGGACCGGGACGGCGTGCTGCGCATCGGCAACCGGGTGGGCATCAGCAATACCGTGATTATCTGCACGCAGTCGGTGACGATCGGAGACGATGTAAAGGCCGGATTCGGAGTCCACATCATGGATACGGATTTCCACGCGTTGGACCCGGAAGCCAGGCGGGGAGCGGAGGACAGGCTTCTGCGCCGGTCCGCTCCCGTCAGGATTGGGAACAACGTCTTCCTGGGTGCCGGAACCTTCATTTTGAAAGGCGTTTCCATCGGGGACAACGCCGTCGTGGGAGCACGTTCCGTGGTAACGCGTTCCATCCCTTCCAATGAGGTGTGGGCGGGAAATCCGGCGCGCCGCATCCGCCGGGCGGAGGAGGGGAAAGCTCCCCAGGTGATGGAAAGGAGCGCGCATGCGTAATACGGCCCTTTCATGTCAGGCGAATGGAAGGCCGCCCCTTGATGGGAAATCCCGCCTTCCTTCAAGCATCCGGGTCGTGCTCCCCTTCATCATCCTGGTGAAGGCCATGATCATGCTGGCCATGTACTCGTCCGCCGCCGTCCTTCACCCGGTTTGTACGGAACAGGCCATTTCCCTTTCCTCCGCCCTCCTGCTGTCGGTGTCCTTCGTCATCATGCGGAAGTATTTCCGGAGGGAGGACGCCCCCGTTTATCCCCTCTTTTCCATTTATTTCCTGTGGGTATTCATTTGCTGCCTGCGGGGCGTCTTCGCCGTGGACGGCTACTGGTCCGCGCGGGCCCTGGTGACGAATGCCCCCACGCTTTTCATCCCCGTGCTGGTTTACGTGTTCAGCCTGCCGGAGGTGACGCGGCAGGTCCTGTCCGTCTGGTTCAAGGTGTTCATCCCCGTTTTTTTCCTGTTCATGTTCACCCTCAATCCGGACTTTTACGCCTCCCTGCTGAATCCCCTGCTGATGCTGGTGCCGTGGCTGCCCCTGCTGCCCCGGAAATGGAAGCTGGTGGTGCTGGTCATGGCATGCCTGATGGTGTGCGTCAGCATGGGAGCCAGGAGCCAGATTTTAAAGGCGCTGGTGGCTCTGTCCCTGCTGGCCGTCTATTGCGGCAGGGATTTGCTCAAGGACTGCTTTTACAGGATGATGCGGCACGCCCTGTTTTTAATTCCCTCCCTCTTTCTCGCCCTCGGGCTGGGCGGCGTCTTCAATGTCCTGGATGTCGGCTCCTACGCCGGAGCGCCGGGAAATTCCGTGGAGGACGACCTGCTGGCGGATTCCCGCAGCATCGTCTTTGAAGAGGTGGCTTCTTCCTCCCTGAAGGACGGCTGCATTTTGCTGGGGCGCACCCCGGCGCAGGGGTATGAAACCAGTTTCCAGATGTCCAGTGATGAGCGCCAGTCCTACCATGACCAGAAGCGCCGCGCCTGGTGCGAACCCGTCCTCCTCAATATTTTCGCCTGGACGGGGGTGGTTGGGCTCTTCCTTTACACGGGATTTTACTGGCAGGCCTCCTATCTGGCCATTTACCGCTCCAACAACCGCTGGATGAAATTGCTGGGAGTGTTCGTGGCCTTCCGCTGGCTCTGGGGATGGCTGGAGGATACCAACTTCAATCTGGATATCATGAACATCTCCCTGTGGATGATGATCGCCATGTGCTATTCCAGCCGCTTCCGGGCCATGACGGACGGCGAGCTTCACGAATGGGTGGAAAGCATCTTCCGCCGCCGTTCCTCCAACCCTCTCCCCTCCATACGCATTCCATGAAAACTGATGATACCTCCGGAAAAAAACTTGCGGTCCTGATGACGTGCCACAACCGCAGGGAAAAAACGTTCCGCTCCCTTGCCGCCCTGTTCTCCGCACTGCCGGAAGCGGAGCTGGACGCCTCCGTGCATTTGGTGGATGACGGTTCCTCCGACGGCACCGGAGACGCCGTGCGGCAGGCTTACCCCTCCGTTTCCGTCATCACGGGGGACGGAACTCTGTTCTGGAACCGGGGAATGAGGACGGCATGGGAGGACGCCCTGAAGAAGGATGCGGATTTCTACCTGTGGCTGAATGATGATACCGTGCTTCATCCGTTTGCCGTAAGCCATCTATTGGAAGCCTCCCTCCGGATGGAACACGCCGCCGTCATCTGCGGCTCCACCTGCCATCCCGGCACGGATGAGTGGACTTATGGAGGCACGGCGGGCGGGAAGCCCGTTATTCCGGATGGAACCCTGAGGGAGTGCGAATTATGCCACGGGAACATTCTGTGGGTGCCGCGGCGGGTGGTGGAGCGCATAGGCATTCTGGACGGGTTCTACCTGCACGCGCTGGGGGATTACGACTATTCCCGTACGGCGCGCGAACGCGGAATAAAGCTGCGGGTGGCCCCCGCCTGCCTGGGAACCTGCGAACGGCATGACAAGGCCGTAGCCTGGACGGACCGGAAGGTGCCCCTGGCAGGCAGGCTCCGCAATTTGTATTCCCCGCTGGGGAATGCCCAGCCCAGGTATTACTTCCACTACGTCCGCAGGCACGACGGCCTGCTGGCCGCGTGCAAGGCCATGATCTGCATGCATGTACGAGTTTTTCTCCCCTTCTTATGGACAGCAACGAAATAGACTGGGTGTTCCAGACGGATGACGAAGAGGTGCTGGAGACGTACAGGACCCGTGACAATTACCTCATGGAGCGCACTCCGGAGGGGGATGATTCGCGGTGCGCCGTTTATTTCAGCAGCAACGACCTGTACTTTCCCAACAACCGCGCCCGGTTCCATGAACGGGTCACCCTGCGGAATACGTTTGAATGGTTCGGAACCAGGGTTCCGGGCTGCGGAAGGCACATCTTCATCCGGGACGTTTTCAAGCAATGGTACCTGGGCGGCATCAACAGCCGCCTGAATTCTCCGGAAAAGGTGCTGAAGTGGCTTGAAAACGAGACGAAAGGCTGCCGGGTAACGATGGTGGGCAGTTCCTCGGGAGGCTATGCCGCCGTTCTCTTCGGCTCCCTGCTGCATGCGGAACGCGTTTTCTCCTTCAACGGCTATTTTGACCTTGCGCCGGAAACGGAAATGGAAGACGCCGCCAGAATCAATCCCCTGCTGGTACGGTACGGGAACGACCCGGAACGGGCGCCTTTTTACCGCCTGGCCCCTTTTCTGCATGCGGAGACCCCCGTTTATTATTTCCACTCCCTGTTTTCTCCCATTGACCGCAGGCAAAGGGAGCTTCTGGGCGGCTGCCGGGGAGTGCACGTCATCCCCTTTCATTCCCGCCGCCACGGAATCCCCTTCCTCAAATGCTGTTTAAGCCGCCTTTTTCGGAGTACCGATGAGGAGCTGCTGGAGCTGTGCGGCTCAATTCAACGGCCCTTGCGGTTTTCCCTGCGGTATGCGGGCGTCCGGAAGACGGTTTCCGGCTTCTTCAGGCAAGCGTGGCAATATTACAGGAAAAGGCACTGAATCATGAACGGCAACAAACGGAAACTGATGGTCTTTCATCAATACCTGGCGCCTTACCGCATTGATTTTTTCAATGCGCTGGCCCGGATTGGAGAGATGGAGGTGTTTTTCGAATATGAAAATTCTCCGGACCACCACTACAACAGGCCGGAAATGGAAGCCCGCTGCGCGTTCCGCCCCCAATACCTGAACCATGTCCGCGTGGCCGGGCGGCGCGTTCCCTCCGGCCTTGCGCGCATTCTGCGGCAGGGACAGCCCGATCTGGTGATCGTTCCGGAGTTTTCCATTCTGGCTCTGGAGGTATGCCTGCTGCGCGCGGTCTGCCGCTGGAAATTCAAAATCGTCAGCATTTGCGATGACAGCATGGACATGATCCGCGGAAATGAATTGTCCCGCATGCATGCGCTGGCGCGGAAGGCGGCGATGCCGGTGATGGACGATGTGATTCTCCCGGACAGGGAGGCATGCCGCTGGTACCGGGAACATTATGGAAAGGGCGTCTTTTTTCCGATTGTCAGGGATGAACGGGCATTCCGGGAACAATGCCGGGAAGCGCTTTCCATGAGCCATTCCATGCAGCGGGAATACGGCCTGCACGGAAAACGGGTGGTCCTGTATGTGGGGCGCCTGGCCCCGGAGAAGAATCTGGAATGCCTGGTCAGGGCGGCCGCGGCCCTTCCGGAGGACGCCGTTCTGGTAATAGCGGGGTCGGGAAGCCTGGGACCGGAATTGCAGGATTTGGCCGTCCGGCTGAAAGTCAGCGCCATTTTTACCGGCTGGCTGGAAGGCGAGCGCCTGGCGGCCTGGTACAATCTGGCCGACGTTTTTGTCCTGCCCAGCCTGGTGGAACCGTTTGGGGCGGTTGTCAATGATGCGCTGGCCGCCGGGTGCTTCTGCCTGGTTTCCGGGCGCTGCGGCTCCGCCTGCCTGATCCGCCGGGGCTGGAACGGGGAATTGTTCGATCCGGAAGATGAAAAGGGGCTGGCCTCTCTTCTCCGGAAAACCTGCCTGGACCGCGGCGGCAGTCCGTCCCCTCCGCGCCTGAAAGAATGCCTGATGCCTGCGGGATTCCGGGAATACGTCAACCATCTCATGGAACATATTGTATGATGAATGCTTCCGCCAATGCCGCCCCGGGCAGGTCCCGGCCCATCCTGTTTCTGCGTTCCCTGGCTAACGGAGTGCGCAGTTTCATACGGTTCCGCCTGCTTCAACGCTGGGTCACCGTGGAGGGAATGACCAGGATAGGAAGGCATGTGCATCTGAATTCCCCTCACAAACGGATCATTTTCGGGAACAGGGTGCAATTGGGGCCACACTGCCATGTCTCCTGCGATATACGCTTTGGAAACAGCGTGTTGTGCGCCGCCCGCGTTTCATTCATCGGAAAAAGGGACCATTCCTTTAACAGGCCCGGTTGCGCCATCTGGGATTCTCCCCGGAATTGGGAGGACGGCATGACGGTCATCGGCAGCGACGTGTGGATTGGGCACGGCGCCGTCATCCTGGGAGGCGTTTGCGTAGGGGACGGGGCCATTGTAGCGGCAGGCGCCGTCGTGACCGGAGACGTGCCGCCCATGACCGTGGTGGGCGGCAATCCTGCCCGGGTCATCCGCCGCCGCTTTGCCGCCCCGGAAGAGGAGGAAAGGCACCGGAACTACCTTAATTCCATCAAATAGACAAGCCATGATGCAAATCCTGATTAACGCTTATGCCGTCAACCCGGACTGGGGCAGCGAACCCGGCATGGGGTGGAACTGGGTCATCCACCTGGCCATGCACTGCAAGGTGCATGTGATTACGGAGGGGGAATGGAGGGAAAACATAGAACGGGAGCTCGCCCGCCTTCCCCAGGCCGGCAACATCGTGTTCCATTATCTTCCCGTACCGGAAAAAATTCGCCGGATGTGCTGGGACCAGGGGGACTGGCGTTTTTACCGCCATTACAAAAAATGGCAGGAACGGGCGCTTGCGCTGGCGCGGCGCATCATGGCGGAAAACCGCATAGACGTCATTCACCAGTTGAACATGATAGGCTTCCGGGAGCCGGGGATGCTGTGGAAAATCGGGGGAATTCCCTACATATGGGGACCGGTGGGGGGAATGGAAAATACGCCGGTGGCCTACTTGCGGGAAAGCGGCTGGGGGCAGGTGGGGAAGACGGCATTGAAAAACGTGATCAATACCGTGCAGGCCAGGTTCCAGCCCAGGGTGCGGAAAGCCATGAAGCGCGCTGACGCCGTGCTGGCTTCCGTTCAGGGAGTGCGGGAGAAAATGGAACGGTACCATCGCCGGGAAGCGCTGCTGATGAGCGAAACCGGCTGCGCCGCGCCGAAGGAGAAAGTGCGGAGGGCAACGGACGGCGGACAATTCAGGCTGCTGTGGGCAGGCCGCATGATACCCAGCAAGCAGTTGGCCCTGGCATTACAAACCCTCACCCATCTCCGGGATTTGCCGGAGCTGAAGCTGCATATCTGCGGGGGAGGGGAGAGGGGGCGGGGCTACCGGAACCTTGCGGAACGGCTGGGCGTGGCGGGGCAATGCGTGTGGCACGGCACAGTCTCCAATGAAAAGGTTCAATCACTCATGCGGGAAAGCGACCTCTTTTTCTTTACCAGCATCATGGAAGCAACCTCAACCGTGCTTGTGGAAGCCCTGATGAACCGCCTGCCCGTGCTCTGCTTTGATACCTGCGGCATGGGAACCATCGTGGATGAAACCGTGGGATGCAAGATACCCCTGACCCGTCCCGGACGGTCCGCCCGGGACTTTGCGGAACGCATCCGTTTCTTTTTCCATCACAGGGAGGTCCTGCGGGATATGGATGAAGCGTTTTACGCCAGGCAGAGGGAACTGGACTGGAACCGCAAGGCGGAAAGGATGGCCGGCATTTACCGCGAAGTTTTGAAGGCCCGTCAACATTGACCATGAGTGAAAACCGTATGGAGACCTATTTCAACATCAGATACGAATTTGACCGTGAACGCGTTTTCCGGCGCATGGACGAAGTGCTCCGTTCCGGGGGCGCCGGATACATCTGCGTGGCGGACGGCCATGTACTTTCCGAGGTACAGCGCAACCGGGAATACAGGAATGTGCTGAATGGAGCGCTCCTGACCATTTGCGACAGCGGCTGGGTGCCCGTCTACCTGAAATGGCTGCTGCATGCGGACAGGCCCCAATACTGCGGCGCCCAGATTTTCAGCGACGCCATCGGCATGAAAAAATACAGAATGATGTTCCTGGGAGGAAACCGCGAGACGCTGGATGCCCTTCGCCGGACCCTGGAACGGGAAGATCCCCGCGTGAAGCACATGCCTTTTGAGGAATTGCCGTTCTGCCCTGTGGATGAATTTGACTACGCGGCTATTGCCGGGAGAATCAATGAATACCTGCCGGACATCGTCTGGGTTTCCCTGGGCGCTCCCAAGCAGGAAATATTCATGAACAGGCTGTGCCCCCATCTTCAACGGGGGGTTATGGTGGCCGTGGGCGCCGTCTTTAACTTCGCCTCCGGGCGGCATATCAGAAGGGCCCCTGCCTGGATGGTGGACTGCAGGCTGGAATTTCTCTACCGCATTTTTAATGAACCCCGCAAGCAAATGAAACGCTGCTGGAAAATAATCTCTGTCCTGCCCTGGATTTTTATCCGTGAAAAACAACGGCAAAAGGCGGCCAGGCCGGCTGCCGCCTCCGGAAGGGAAAGAAAAGCGCCCCCTCTTCCCTGTACGCTGGTTTCATGTTTCGGCCGGCTTCCCGGCAACATGGATGACCTGCTGGCTGACTGGGGCAGGGAAGAAGGCAGGAAATTCATCATTGTCAGCGACGATGCGAGGTTCTGGAACCTGCCCTTCAACGCCAGCCTGGTGCCGATGGCTTTTTGCGAACTCCAGTCCCTGGTAAGGAAAAAACTGGGAAGACGGCATCAAATTAACGTTCCGGAGGACCTCCCGCTGCTTCTGCCGCAATATCCGGTTCTCTTTGAGGACTATGTGGAAGGGAACCGGGAATTGGAAACAATAGCTCTGGAATGGGAGGCCGGTTCCTCCCATGCACCGGTTCCCGCCGCTCCGGTTTAATGCTTACCCCTCTCCATACAGCAACATCCACACCTTAATACATTTCAACGATGGCTACCAAAATATTCGTCTCCGGTTTTTACGACATCATTCATGCCGGGCATATCCAGTTCTTCCGTGAAGCGCGTTCGCTGGGGGATTTCCTCATCGTCTCCTTCGCCTCCGGGCAGGTGCTCTGGAAAAGCAAGCGCAGAAAACCATCCATCCCGGACGACCATAAAAAAGTGATTCTGGAAAGCCTGTGTATGGTGGACAAGGTGGTCTGCGGAGAACATCTGGAGCCGGGAATGGATTTTGAACACGTTTTCCTGAAAGAACGGCCCGATATCCTGGCTGTTACGGAAGATGACTGTTACGGCGACCTTAAAAGGGAACTGTGCGCAAGAATTGGAGCGCGGTATGTGGTGCTTCCCAAAACGCCTCCCTGTTCCGAACAGATTTCCACCACCCAGCTGGTGAACAGAATCAAGGCCCCGCTTAGCGTTCCCCTGCGCGTGGACTTTGCGGGGGGCTGGCTGGACGTTCCCAGGCATGCGCGGCAGGGGGCGTACATTGTCAACTGCGCCATCAGTCCGTTTGTATCCCTGGACCACTGGCCCTATGAACTCCGGTCCGGACTGGGAGGCAGCGGAGCCTGGGCCATGCTGCAGGGCCGGGACCCCGTCCAGTCGGAACTTGCCCTGGGGGTTGGCTGGCAGGATCCGGCCGTGATTGCGGAAACGGGGCTGTGCGTCTGGCGTTCCGGCGCCGTTCCCGTGCTGGACATCAAGAGCACCGGTGACTTTCTGGCCGGGAAAATGGCGGTCTTCCACACCGGGCATGACCATGATACGCCGGGAATGGCTGACGGGTGCAGGGACTATGCCCGCATCGCCCAGTCTTCCCTGATTGCCCGCGCCGGAGTGATGGAGCGCAGCATTCATGAACTGGCTGCCGGAGTGGCGCTGTACCATAGCGTGCAGCTCCAGGAGGGGATGGCCCCCCTTCCAGCACTGGGGGAGGAGCTGGCGAAGAAATACCTGGGAGGCGGGTTCGGCGGATATGCCCTGTACCTGTTCGCTTCCCAGGAGGACAGGGACGGGGCGGTGCGTCTTCATGACGGCATGAGGGCTGTGGAGCCGTATTGCAAAAGCCCCTTCTGATTCTTTTGCCGGAATGAAAATGTCCATGGTTGAAGAATACTCTCCGGACACGGAGCCGGAAAAGGCGCAGGCTACCCGTCCGGGGGCCGTTCCCGGGACGCCGCCGAGGGAATGCTGGCTTGACCTGGGCAGGGTGGTTGGCCTGTTCTTCATCGTCCTTTTTCATGCTGGGGGAAGCGGAGCGGAATTCCCTCTCTTCTTCCAGCGGGTGCCTTTTCTGTTCATGGCGGCGGCCTACTTTGTGGGACGCAGGAAAATGTTCGACTGGCGTCATTCCCCGTGCAGGTACGTTTTATTTTATCTGGCATGGAACGGCGCGGCTTTTCTGGAAGCGTTCTTCAGGCATTGGATTTATTTAAGCCTGGGCCATTCAAGCACGTGGGACTGGAGCAGCCTGCCCTGGAAACTGACGGGAGTGGGAACCACCTTCCCCTACGACGGCCCCCTGTGGTTCCTGAAATACGTGATGGCGCTGAGCCTGCTCTCTTCGCTTTTATTTGCCCTGGGAAAAAGGAAGCTGCTGATTCCCGCGACGATAGCCGTTCTCTTCTCCGTAGTGCTGTTTCCGGAGATCAACGCGCTGTTTTCCGACCCTCCCCGGGTTCCGTGGGCGGACTCCCTGGCTTTTTTCATGCTGGGGTTCTGCCTTTCCTCCCTGACGCTGGGCGAGATTAAGCTGTTCCTGAAAAAAATAAGTTACTTTTCCCTTCCCGCGTGGGCGGCAATAGCGTGGATGAACCATGGCGGCGTCATCTCCACGGAAACCCTGCACACCATCCCCTGCTGGATTCCGGGGATTCTGGGACTGGGCTCCCTGTGCGTTCTGCTGGCGGAAAAGACGTTCTTTCGTAAAATCGCTCAGGCATGCGCTCCCCTCTTTTTCTTCATTTATGCCGTCCATTGCCTGATCCTTCCCTGGTTGATGCCGCTCCTCTCGAGAATCCTTCCTGAAGAACTTCCTTCTCCCATGATTGCGGCGGTCCTGGTATTTGCGGGAGCATTCTTTCTTCATCGGCAGGTGGTCCGGCATTACCCCGGCTGGGAATACCTGATCTTTGCCCAAAAGCGGAGAAAGCCGGTGACTGACGGGCAGGAAAAGGAGATAGTTGCCGCCGCCTTTTCCCGGTCCGCTTCCATCAATGAGCCCCCTCTTTAGAGGTCTTCCGATTTTTCTGTGGCTTATATGGGAAAACGGTTTCTCCATGCTTGAGCCGCCATTATCTTTTCAGATGAACCTCTGTTAACAACCCTTTTCCCATTTCTCCTTTGCCGCGCTCAATATCCCTTCTTCCATGGACAAACCTTTTCTGGCGGCCCGCTTCATGGCTTCATTCAGAGTGGAGTTTTTATTCGAACGGCAATTTGAGATTCCAATTCCGAAGGGCCTCCGGCACTCGTCAAACGGCGTAATGATGCCTGCACGTTCCCGGGCAATCTTTGACGGCAACCCCGTGCGGAACCGCCGCCGTCTGGATGCCAGAAGACATGCCCATTTCAGCCCGGATGATGGAATGGCCCGGAGGGAGATGAAAGAATATTATTGTTAACAGAGTATTATCAATATACGGCTAAAAATACCCCTTATTGATTTAAAAAAATGACTGCCTTTATTCAACTTCGCGCCCTGTTGCTCTGTGGTTTGCTGGGGTACCCGGCTGTCGCGTGTGGAAAAGGAAAGGAAGGCGTGTCCGTCATGGTTCCGGAACAGGCTTCCCGCGGAGAGCTGGTGGAGATGGCGGTCAAGGTAAGGCCCTCCGGCCGGCAACTGGATTACCAGCAGCGGGAAATGCTGGGTTTCATCCATTTCGGCATGAACACGTTTACCGGAGCGGAATGGGGAACCGGAAAGGAGGAGCCTGCAATTTTCAATCCTTCCCGGCTGGACGCCCGTTCCTGGGTAAAAACGTTCAAGGATGCCGGTGTAACGGGAGTGATCTTTGTAGCGAAGCATCATGACGGATTCTGCATGTGGCCCACCAAATGGACGGATCACAACATTTCCCGTTCTCCCTACAAGGGAGGAAAAGGAGACCTGGTTCGGGAAGTTTCCGCGGCCTGCCGGGAACTGGACATGAAATTCTGCATCTACCTTTCCCCGTGGGACATGCATGAAAAAAGCTTTGGGACGGAAAAGTACAATGATTTCTACGTCAAACAACTGGAAGAGCTGCTGACCAATTACGGCCCTGTTTATCTTCTATGGTTTGACGGAGCCGGGGTGGATAGCAAAGTCAATGGGAAACAGACTCCCTTCGACTGGGAGAGGATCTTTAAAAAGGCCAGGGAATTGCAGCCGGACGTTCTGCTTTCCGGGGCGGCTCCAGATGTCCGGTGGGGAGGAAACGAGATGGGACGCGGACGGGAAACGGAATGGTGCGTCCAGGGGGTTACGGCCTCGTCGCGCCTGTTTGGCGGAAATGATGTGGGGATTCGGGCTAAAGACAGGAATCTGGGCTCCATTGATAGCCTGGCAGGGAAAAAGCGGCTCGTCTGGTACCCTTCACGTGCAGGCCTCCCCATACGGAGAGGCTGGTTTTACCATGAACGCGACGACAAAACCATCAAATCTCTTGATTACCTGGTGGACTGTTACTTTTCAACCGTGGGACAAAACTCCAACGTTCTTCCCAACCTCTCTCCCAATAAGGAAGGAATCATTCCGGAGGCGGATGCCAGGAGGATGATCCAATTTGGCAGGGTGATTGGAAAGATGAAAAAAAATGACTTGGCCAGGGGAGCCCGGGCGAAAGCTCTTTCCGGGTGGGCCGGAAATCCGGAATCCGGGCTTTTGTTTGACGGCAGCCCCTTTACAGGCTGGGCCACTCCTGATGGCACCACCCGGGCGGAGGTAGAAATCCGATTGTCTGGAAAACAGGAGTTCAACGTCATCAAGCTACAGGAAAATGTTCGTGATTACGGCCAGCGTGTGGAGCGCTTTGCCGTGGATGCGTGGCTGGACGGCCAGTGGAAACCCTTGGCTGAAAGTACCACCATCGGATTCCGTAAAATGATCAGGCTGCCGAAGGCGGTGAAGGCTGATCAATTGAGGATACGCTTCCTGGATTCCCGCAAATCCATTTCATTCAGCAATTTCTCGTTGTATTACCTGGCTCCTTTCTCAACGGAGGACAACGTGGAAGGCGTCCGGAAACTGAACAGGAAGGAATGGAAAATAACCGTTGCCGGGAAAAACCTTCCCGCGGCCCAGTTGGAGCGGCTGAAAGACGGGAAAACGGATACTTATGTGGAAGTGGGACTGCCTCCCCAGGGATGCGACATTGTTATTGATACGGGAAAAGTGCAGAAAATTGCCGGGTTGATATATACGCCTGTGATGGAGGGAGGGCCGGGCCATATTGAAATGTATGATATCCGCCTCAGCAGGGATGGCAAAACATGGGGAAAGCCGGTGGCTTCCGGCCGTTTCGGCAATATCGTCAACAACCCGGTGGAACAGGAGGTCAATTTTGTTCCCGTTGAAGCTAGATTCGTCAAATTCAGCGCTAAAAAGGGTGCCGACGGAGCACGTAAAGCGGCTGTTGCCGAGTTGGATTTGCTTTAATATGGCCTATAAGGGCCTTTCTACGAGGAAAAAGAGGGAAAGGGAAACCAGGCAAATGGAAATTTGGTTCTTGCTCCGGTGTGCTTCAACAGGAAGAAGGATGCTAGGTTTCTCCATGAAGCAACCAGGCGGCCCATGTAAAAAGGAAGCGCCCCAAATGTTTTTCCGCTTACCATGCTTGCATTAACGGCTAACATATCCGCCGGCTCTGCAATCGTGGCGCGTGGGAGGTAGGGGCAGGGACACTTCAACTTCTATAGGAAGATTATCCTGACGGCCGTATTCCCGGACAGGAACGGCTTCGTTCAGTCTCGACGCTTTTCACAGGATGATATTTTCCAGGAACAGGTAGAAACTTTCAACGAAGTGGTAGCACACGTTGCCGTTTTATCCGATGAATGGAAGGAGCTTCACGTCCGAGTGCGGCTGGATCAGATCATCAGCTCGCCTTTGGAGGAAAGGGAAATATCTCTGGAATCCAGGGATGCGGTTGCTCTGACCGTGGAAGCAGCCACCGCCCAGGAAGGGAGCGGGTTTTTCACCAGCCAGAATTTCGGAGTTCACGATGGTGGACGGGATGGCAGTGGCGTTGTTCAGCCACTTCGCAACAAACAACAAGAAATAATCATGAATAAAATTACTTCTATCAACGGAACCCTCATAGCTTCTCTGAATGAACTGAATGAACATGTGGAGAATGGAACTGCCCATGTTACAGAGGAAGAGCGTACTGCATGGAATAATCAAACCACGGTCAAGGCCAAGGGGATTCTCATTGCCACCCAGGAAGACCTTGACGAGCATACCGGGAACAAGGCCATCCATGTGACGGAAGACGAACGCGCCGCGTGGAACGCCAAGGCGGATGCTGCCGCTCTTTCTGCAAAAGCCGACGCGTCTTCCTTCAATGTGCACAAGGATGATGCCGTAGTCCACATAACAGCGAAAGAACGTGAAACGTGGAACGGCAAGCAGGACAAACTGACAGATGAAGCGGGCAATATGACGCTGGACGGAGGACTAACGGCTCAGGGCGGAACATTTTCCGATGCGGTTAATGCTAACGGAGGCATCAACATCCCGCTTGCCGCGGGAGCCGTGACTAATACTGCGGCCGTCAACCGGATATATGCTGCCGGGCTTGCCGCCGTGGCCGAGACATACAACCTGCAGATTTACCTTGATGCCGCGATTACTACCACCACCAATAATGCTGCCGTGACGGAGCGGGTGTCGGGGCAGCTCATGAGGGTTACCGTGCCGGCCAGACAGTCGTCATCTGTCAATATGGGCCTGGATCACTCTCTTATAGGCCGCGCCAATTACAGCAAATTTGGCGGATTTACCCTGCCAGTCCGGATGTCAGCCTATAAAGCCACTATCAAGATAACGCTAGGCATGGGTGACGGACAGGTGTCGGTGAGGACGGATAGAGACGTTGACGATTACACTAGGGTGCACACTAGCGCTGAGCACTTTGGCGAGGTGCTGGATGTGACTATATCTGACACAAGAGATTCTGAGTCCAGAGGGTACTGGGTCAGAGTCAGAGAGATTTATTACTCCCGTTCAGCGGGGAGGAAGTTTGTCAAGACTACGAGGGCATTATTACCCCTTGACGGCAACACAGCCGTGCCCGCATCCATCAGCGGGCTGGTGTATCACCAGTACCGTGACGGTGGCTGGGATACTGACAATTATGGGACGTTGTGGCTAATGACAGGCGGCTACGATAATCGCTGCTGCATACGCATCGCCAATGTGCGGGGCATACATACCTACAACTCGGTAGGATTTAACGCATGCCACCTGGACATCTACAACAGTACAAACGCCACAACTGTGGACATAGGCGCTCCGCGCATTATGCAGCGATACATGGACGGTTATAACCCTGCGTATTATGGATTTTCGGCCATCGAGTATAACGCGATCAAGTCCGAGACGATAGAGGATTTTATTGATCCGGATACTCAAGATCAAGCCTGATACCATGATTGCAGATAGATAGTTACAGCTACAGTTTCCATGTCTCGGAGAGTGGGACAAGTTCACGATGACAGCCGTGTACCGGGACGCGGACGGCTACACTCACACTAACCGTTACGCCCAGGACAACATTCTCACCGAAGCCCTCTCCCGCCCACCGCAGGAGAGGGCTTCTTTATACCCGCAGTGCACGGCAATTTCCCGCAGTACATTGTTTCCAAAATGATTTACAGTGTACTACTGTTTGTACTGAAGTTTTGGATAAATAAAAATCGCAAGTACTGTATTTCAAGCACTTGCGATTAAAATAAATGGTGGAGGCGACGGGAGTCGAACCCGTGTCCTGAAGGCCGTTGATGCCGGCATCTCCATGTTCAGACGCATATTGCTGCTTTCGCGGCCGCTTCGTCATGCGCCAACTAGGCAGGCTCGCTAGTTGCCTGTGGAAGTCTCGTGCGTTGCGCGGCAACCCCGCATTGCACCAGCCTGCTGAATGTTCGTCGTCCCCTCTAGCAGGCGTTGAGGTTCTGACGCGGCTGAACTAATTAGGCAGCCAGAGCAAGGTCGTTAGACTCTGCATTTATTTTTTTAATCGGCTTTTTAGAAGGCCAGCCGATTAACCTTCACATGCAGCCAGCACCTCAGACTTCCAGTCGAAACCATGGCGCCCCCATATGTATTTACCGGTAGAGACAAAAAATCCCGCCATGGCGTTCAGGCAGGAATTATTTTATTTACCGGTGGTGATGCAAGTGGCACGCCCGTAGGGATTCGAACCCCAAACCTTCTGATCCGTAGTCAGACGCTCTATCCAATTGAGCTACGGGCGCTTTGACTTGCGTCGTGTACCGCGTAAGCGGTGAGAGGAATATAGGTTTTTCTTCGGGAAAGTCAAGATGTTTGTAAGATGATTTGAGAAAAAAATCTCATTTTTTCTCTTCCCGGGAGAGGAGTCCTTCAAAGACAGGCCGTTGATTCCGGAGCGCAGAAAGAGGGGAAAGGCGTTGCGTCACGGAATGGGCTGTGGCACACTGAACGGAGAAAATGAGCGAGTTCAAGGTGATCAGGTCGCCGATGGAGGCATTGAAGGAGTACTTCGGCTTTTCCAGTTTGAGGGAGGGACAGGACCGCGTGGTGGCTTCCATCATGGAAGGCCGCAACGTGCTGGTGGTGATGCCCACCGGGGGAGGGAAATCCCTGTGCTACCAGCTTCCCGCCTTGTGCCGGGACGGGGTCTGCCTGGTGGTCAGCCCGTTGATCGCCCTGATGAAAGACCAGGTGGACGCCCTTGCCGCCAGAGGGATTCCCGCCACCATGATCAACAGCTCCCTGAGCTTTCCTGAACAAAGGGAACGCCTGGCCGGCATGAAGGACGGGGCGTTCAAGCTGGTGTATGTGGCTCCGGAGCGTTTCGGCCATGAGGGGTTCATGCGTGCTCTGGCGGAGGTGGACGTGAATATGGTTGCCGTGGATGAGGCTCACTGCCTGAGCCAGTGGGGGCATGATTTCCGTCCGGATTATTTGAAGCTGGGCAGGGCTATTGAAGCGATGGGGCGCCCGCAGGTAGCGGCTCTGACCGCCACGGCCACTCCCCGCGTGCGGGAGGATATTCTGGAACATTTGAGGCTGGACGACCCGGTGACGATTGTACGGGGGTTTGCGCGGGAAAACCTGCATTTCCGCATTACGGCTTGCGATACGCACAAGGACAAGTACAAGAGGCTGTACGAGCTGGTGAAGCGCCATAAGACGGGTATTATGTATTGCTCCACCCGCAAAAAGGTGGAGCAGGTCCATGAGGCTCTTTCCGAACTTGGCCTGAACGTGACGGCTTACCACGCGGGCATGACGGATGAGCAGCGGGAAGAGGCTCAGAACGCCTTCATGAACCGCCATGCGGACATCGTCATTGCCACGAATGCGTTTGGCATGGGCATTGACCGTGCCGACGTCAGGTTTGTGGCCCATTTTGAGGTTCCCGGCAGTGTGGAGGCCTATTACCAGGAAGCTGGCCGTGCCGGCCGCGACGGGGATGAAGCCTATTGCGAGCTTTTGTTCAACCACGCGGATTTGCGGACCCAGGAGTTTTTTATTGAGGGGGTGAATCCGGGCGTTCCGCTGATTGTGGAACTGTACGAGTTGTTAAGGAAGCATTGCAGTGCGGAAACCCACGATGTGGCGTGGTCCATGGAGGAGATGGGGGAACGCCTCAAATGCCGGAATGCCATGCAGGTGGGGGCCGCCCTGTCCGTTCTCATGCGCAATGGCGCGATCAGCCGCCATGACGTTCCGGGGCAGCGCGTGAAGCTTACCAGAGTGACGGACCCCGCCGTAAGCGGCTTGAAGATTCCTCTGGACGAACAGGCCCTGCGGGAAAAAGAGGTAAGGGACCGGGAAAAACTGAAGGCGGTAACGGAGTTCGCTTATTCCACCGGCTGCCGCCAGCAGTGGATTTTGAATTACTTCGGGGAGGAGGATGGCGCCCCGTGCGGCCGCTGCGACCAGTGCCTGACGCTGGGGGTGGAGGAAGGCCAATCGTTGGGCGAGGAGGAAACCAGGGTTGTCCGGCAGGCGCTGAGCGGGATTGCGCGCGCGTCCGTGCGCATGGCGGACGGTTCCTGGCAGGGAAGGTGGGGCAGGACGAAAATCATCCAGATGCTCAAGGGGGCGAAGAATCAGGAAATTTTAAAAACTTCCCTGGCCCGGCTGAGTACGTATGGCATCCTTTCCCGGTGGAGCGAGGACGACATCCGCCAGCTGTTCCGCGCCATGCAGATGGCGGGCCTGACCAAAATGAGCGGAGAAGCGGACCGCCCCCTGATTACCCTGAGCCCGAAAGGTAATGAAGTGATGATGGGGCGGAAGGAGGCCTCCATGATTTGGCCTCTTGCCCGCAGAGGAAAAGCTTCTGCCCCCTCGGGACAGACTAGGGTGCGCTCCACGGGGGATTTGGCCGCCCTGGGCGAGTTTGACGAAGATTTGTTTTTGAAATTGAAGGAGCTCAGGAATGAGCTGGCCCGTGAAGCCGGAATTCCGGCTTATGCCGTATTCCACAATTCCACCCTGGAAGGGTTGGCCAGGCTGAAACCCACCACCCGCCGGGGAGCCATGAACGTCCACGGCATCGGGGAGCAGAAGGCCGCGAAGTATCTGGATGATTTTCTGGAAGTGATCGCAGAGCATTGCGAGGTTTAAAAAGGTTTTCCGGACCGCTTGCACCATGTCCGCGCCGCCGTGGGGGAACTGATGGCCCTTGTTTTCCCATGGTCCGGCCGCTGAATGTTCCTGCGGGGTTATATTTGCAGGTGAAAAACGGCTTCCGGTTGATTTTATGTTGGGAGGACGTTTGTCCGTCTCTTGAATCCGGACGGGAAATTCCAGTGGGAGGTGGCGCTGAAACCCGGTGAAGAAAAGGAACTGACCTGCCAATATGCCTGCCTGGAGTAATTCCTGCCTGTACTATTTATGTATTGACTTCATTTTGGGAAGTGTGTAGTTTCTTTTCCACACATTACCCAAGACGGAGCGGTGGCTGAGAGGCTGAAAGCACTCCTTTGCTAAAGGAACGTACTGGCAAAACCGGTACCGAGGGTTCGAATCCCTCCCGCTCCGCCAAAACATTTTTCTTCTTAAGAGTCTGTATTTTAACGATACAGGCTCTTTTTTGCTTTTTTGGCAGGTGTTGCAAGAAGAGAGAAAGGATCATTTGCCTTTTAGTCAAATGCCTGGCTGCACTGGTTTAGAAACTGGCAAGGGAGAGTTGCATGGAGATACAGTTCAGCAAGCTATCTCTGCCGGAGTTCTTCCAGCGTATGAATGGCAAGGCCGGGGAATGAGGTGAGCATGAAAGAAGCCTGATTGTTCTGAAATTATTAATGGGGGAGGATTAAAAAATGGCGATGCTGTCCCTTTCCATTATTTGCTGCAGCGAATATGGTTTTTTATTGATTGATTTTCTCTGTGAAGCTTTTATTAAAAATGGATAATGTATCCTCTTTATGAAAACCATTCTTTTTTATTGTGGGCATTTTACCTTGTCCTCTCTTACGGGAGCGGAACACCGTTCCTGTGGTATGGGACAAGCGGAAAAAACAGGGTTGTTCCGGATAGCCCCATTGCACTTTCCATGCAGGGAGAACGGTGGGAGGACCCTGTCTCCGGATGCTTTGGCCAGTTTTATGTTTAAAAATCAGGGAAAGATTCCTATTTATCTTCTTGACTTTTTTGACGTAGGGAAAGAAAAGCTTTTTTCTCTGAGAGGGATCATTTGCAATGACGAGGAGAAAAAGTGCTGTATTACATGCCACGTCTCAAGATTGAGTTGTGCCATCCACTGAGGTATGTGGATTTGCTCCTTGGCGGCATTTACGTTGTATCTTTCCCTTTGCCAAAGCTTATCAAGGATCGATATCCGGAAGGACTTCCTTAAGGGAAATCCTTCCTAACGGGGGAGTATGAAAATCAATTTGGCCGTAATTGCTTTAAAGGGAAACCAGTTTCCTTCCCGCCGGGTTTACGGTAGGGGAGTAGTCCGTGGCTTTCATGAATTCCCATGCTCGCTCATCTTGGCACGAAGCGGGCTCTTACCGGGGTTCTCTCTCAGGGGGGAAAGAGGGTGCATACCGTTTCCCGCACTTCGTCAAGTCATTTGGCACGGATGTCCGGAGTGCTGGCTACAAGGATGCAGAACATTTTTCTTTCAAAAACATGCACGCTGCAGAAAGCGAAGATGCAGTCTTTAAAAGCCGGGGCTGTCCCCACCAGTTAGGATGGATGATGACAATGCCGTCAACTTCCCTGGTTTCCGGCTGATGGAGAGCTGTCCAGGCGTTTTCCCGGGATGTCGCTGACCAGTTCCATGTCCGGCCGAACGGGGTTGGAGTGCTCCCGGCAGAGGTCATGAAAGCGGATGGTGTGGCCCTGTTCCTTGAGTACATGTACTGCCGTGGCGGCAATTGCTGCATTAAAACTGTGCTTGTAGGAATGTCCTAAGATGACGGATATTTCATGTCCGTTTGTGAATGTTCTTTGTGTGCTTGCGGCAATGCATTGTTTCGGAAAGAGAGAAGTTATTTCTTTTTCTTAAGAAGCCGGTCATGTGCAAGGCGATGCTTTCCTTTGTAGAGAAAGTCAGTTTTATTGTTCCTGCCGACGGTGCGATCAATCAAATTAGGAATTTCCTCTTTGGTATAGCCGGCTTGAAGAAGGAACTCTTCGACTTTGGAATATTTACCAGGAAAGATGGAAACAAGAATTTCCATAAAAGATTTTTCCAGGTCTTTAGTTTCGTCTTCGATTACTTGATTTCTAGAGTTAATAAATGATTCACCATCAGCAACTTCGTTGAGAAGATTCCAAAGCTCTGAAATTTGTTCTTGAGATTCAATATAAATAGTTTTATTTTCTTTTAAGTTTTTAGATTCTCCGTTTGTTTCTTTATATTCCGTGATTCTGTAGGGATTATGTTCTTTTGATTCTTTGAATTGTTTTAATATTTTTGCATAATAAGGCAAAAATATATGATGGATAATCTGTTTTTTAGAAGATTCTTTCATATCATTCGAATCCTTAATAAGTCTTATATATTTATCGAGGAATAGACAAATCTCGGATTTTTGATTGATATCGGCCATTTCATCAATCTCAACTTCCGGTTCGGTTTTCTGATATGTTTTAAAGGAAAATAACGGAGCTGAGGCGACAAGATAACAATGCCATATTTTGTCGCTCAATTCAGTATTAATATTATTTTGCGTCGTTAAACCGAAGGTAAATGTATGTTTTTCGGCATTTTTATAAAAGGATTTAAAATGCTGATATTCTAGCAAATCCGAAAGTTTCTGGATAGTGGCAGATGGTTGTTTAAATTGATCTAAGCAGGCAGGACTTTTCAGAGAAGAATCAGCCATAACAATAGGACACAACGAAATGAGTAGACTAATGATAGATATATACATAAATGATAGTACTTTCATAAAATTTCACCTTCATCAGAGTTTCTTTTAAATTCTAATCCAAATTTTACAATAGTTATAGTTATAGACATTTTTATTGCTTCTATATTGAATATTTGGTTTGTTTTCCCTAATGAAATGGTATCTTTATTTTCTTCTTTTAAATTAATATATTTTTTACATATCCACCAGAAATTTTGTGGATTCACTCCCGACTTGCGAATTGCGTTAAGGTTAACTACTGTATCTCCTGTCTCAGCAACCATGTCATAAAGATTATTTTTATCTCTTATTCTAACAATTTTATTAACTCCGTGTCCTGTATGTGCTGATGCTAGTACCGGTTTTTTTGAATTATTGTCTCTCTCAGGCCATTCAAGACCTCCGTCTCGCTCAACAGCGTTAATTTTTTTAAAACTTACATTAGTGGGCAATAAGGTTAATTCAATGAATCCTATGAGACCATACTTTCCTTTCGGGAATTTAATTTTTTTGGTATCAACTTTATCGTTGCCATCTTCTGTTTCAATTTCTCCACTAAATTTCTTTGCCTCTATCTTTGTAGGAACTTTGATATTAATTGAAATCTTTGCTTCCTTCCCTTCACTGGTTTGGGCAACAATTTGAACGTTCGTATCTTTTGTTAATGATTTTTTTGCAATTAGACTAATCTTTTGTGATCCTTTTAATAAGTCGGCCTTTGTTTCTTCGAAGCCGTTTCCTTTAATATTCCAAGTAAGTTCCTTGATGTCGCCTTTAGGTTTTCCAACAAGTAAAAATGTGATTTTTTCTCCGATACCGATATCTGTTCTTTTTCGATCTTCTTCCTTATCTAATCCTTTCTTAATATAATAATCTGCTGAACATAATTGTGTTTGAGATTTGATCTTAAGAGAAGCAGAAGCTTCTTGCTCCGTTTCTTCAAGATCGTCATTATTATCGTTTGCTAATAAATTGTTGCAACTGTACAGAATTCCTAAAAAGCAAACAAGATGAGAGAGATATTTCATAAATATGCTAAAATACGTATTTTAAATTGAATCTTTTGTAAAGAAAAATGATTTAATTTTTAATAATGATATTTATTATAATTATTATATAAGTGAATTTGTAATATGGAAAATACATAATAGGAATGTTTCTGTGCATTACTAGAAAGCTTCTCCTGTTTAGATACCTGAAAGATGTCTGTCTTCTTATATCCAGGTCCAATCAGCATCATGGGATTGATGCCGTGTCCTTCCAAGAAAAAGCGCCTCCTGAACAGGAGGCGCTTTAGGATTTGATTGGGAGTGTGTAAATGAGGGCTTACATTCCCTTGTTTTTCATGGCTTCCGCCAGGGCGGCGCCCATCTGGGCGGGCGTCTTGGCCACCACGATGCCGGCTTCCTTCAGGGCTTCCTGCTTGGCGGCGGCGGTGCCTTTGCCTCCGGCCACGATGGCGCCTGCGTGGCCCATGCGGCGGCCCTTGGGAGCCGTGGCTCCTGCGATGAAGGCGGCGACGGGCTTTTTGCAGTTGTTCTTGATCCATTCAGCGGCTTCTTCCTCTTCGGAACCGCCGATTTCACCGATCATGATGAAGGCGTCCGTGTTGGGGTCTTCCGTGAAGAATTGAACGGCCTGCTGCTGGGTCATGCCGTGGACGGGGTCGCCGCCGATGCCGATGCACATGCTCTGGCCCAGGCCCATGTTGGTGACCTGCCAGACGGCTTCATAGGTGAGCGTGCCGGAACGGGAGACGATGCCGATTCTGCCGGGCTTGAAGATGTAGGCCGGCATGATGCCGATCTTGCAGTTGGCGGCCGGGTTGACGATGCCGGGGCAGTTCGGGCCGATGAGGGTCACGTCTTTATCCTTCAGGAAGGCTTTCACCTTCTGCATGTCCTGCACCGGGATGCCTTCCGTGATGCAGACGATGAGCTTCACGCCAGCGTCAGCGGCTTCCATAATGGCGTCCGCGGCGAAGGGCGGCGGCACAAAGATCATGGAGGCGTTGCAGTCCGTGGCTTTTTTGGCTTCCGCCACGGTGTCGAAGACGGGGACCTTGCCTTCAAAGAGCTGGCCGCCCTTGCCGGGGGTCACGCCGGCGACCACGTTGGTGCCGAAGTCCATGCAGTTTTTGGCGTGGAACGCGCCGGCGCTGCCGGTGATGCCTTGCACGACCAGGCGGGTGTTCTTGTCAATGAGAGATGTCATTGTCGTAATAAATAGTGAGGGTTATTTGACTGCTGCGACCGCTTTCTGGGCAGCTTCGTCCAGGTTGTCGGCAGGGATGATGGCGATGCCGCTGTCTGCGAGGATTTTCTTGCCGATTTCCACGTTGGTGCCTTCCAGGCGGACGACGAGCGGGATTTTCATGTCAATGTTTTTCGCCGCGGCCACAATGCCCTGGGCGATGACGTCGCAGCGCATGATGCCGCCGAAGATGTTGACCAGAAGTGCCTTCACATTCTTGTCGCTGGTGAGGATGCGGAACGCGTTGGTTACCATTTCCTCCGTGGCGGAGCCGCCCACGTCCAGGAAGTTGGCGGGTTCCCCGCCGTAGTATTTGATGATGTCCATCGTGGCCATGGCCAGCCCAGCGCCGTTTACCATGCAGCCGATGTTGCCGTCCAGGCCGATGTAGTTCAGGTCATATTTGCCGGCTTCCACTTCACGGGGGTCTTCTTCCGTTTCATCCCGCATTTCCATGATTTCCGGGTGGCGGTACAGGGCGTTGTCGTCAAAGTTGAATTTGGCGTCCAGGGCGCACACGCGGTCGTCCGTGGTGACCACGAGGGGGTTGATTTCCACCAGGGAGCAGTCCAGGGCGGTGAAGAGCTTGTAAACGTTGGTGATGAGCTTGGTGGCCTGGCGGAGCAGGGGGCCGGTCAGGCCCAGGGCCACGGCGATCTTGAGGGCCTGGAAGGGCAGGATGCCCAAGGCCGGGTCAATGTGTTCGCGGATGATGGCTTCCGGACGGGTGGCGGCTACTTCTTCAATGTCCATGCCGCCTTCCGTGCTGGCTACGATGACGGGGCATTCACGGGCGCGGTCCTGGAGAATGGCGAAGTAGCATTCCTTCTTCAGGTCCACGGCTTCCGCCACCATGATCTTGCTGACCAGCTTGCCGGTTTCCCCGGTTTGCTTGGTGACCAGAACCTGGTTGAGCATCTTGCCGGCTACGTCTTCCACTTCCTCCACGGAGTCAACGACGTGCACGCCGCCCTTGAAGCCGTTTTTGAAGGTGCCTTTGCCACGGCCGCCAGCGTGTACCTGTGCCTTAACTACGTATTGGGAGAGGCCCATGTTCCGGGCTATTTGTGCTGCTTCCTGGGCGGTAGCGGCGGCAATGCCCTTGGGGGTAGCCACGCCAAAGCGCTCAAAGAGTTGTTTTGCTTGATATTCGTGAATGTTCATGACAGTGGGCCGTTCGGCCAAATGTTTGCGAAAGAAAAGCTATGCCTGTTTTTTGTGCCGGTCAAGGGAGAATGGTTTGGTCTTTTGATTTTTTGTTCGGGGGATTCATGGAGTGCCTTTGGAAATCAAAGAGGACAGAAGGCTTGACTGCATGCTTAAAGATTGTGAAACTTCCTTCTCATTTTTCCGTATTATATCTTTTATGAAAATTTACCGTCCTTCCGACACCTGCTTTGACGAAATGAAGAGCCGGATGAACCGCCGCGCTCTCCCGGAGGATTCCGTAAGGGATACCGTGAACGCTATTATCCAGGACGTTTCCGCGCGCGGGGACGAGGCCCTTTTTGATTATGCCGCCAGGTTTGACAGGGTGCATCTGGATCCTTCCTCCCTGTTCGTGACGGAGGCGGAGCTGGCGGAGGCGGAAGCCGCCGTGGAGGATTCCGTGAAAGAGGCCATTGCCGTCTCCCTGGCCAACATCCATTATTTTTCAGACCGCAGCCGCAGGCAGGACTGGTCCGGCGTGAACGCCCAGGGTGTGGAGGTGGCGGAACGCTTCCTTCCGTATGACCGCGTGGGCATTTATATTCCAGGCGGGAAGGCTCCCCTGGTGTCCACGTCCATCATGACGGGCGGTTTTGCCCAGGCCGCCGGCGTGCGGGAGATTGTGGCCGCTACGCCCTGCGGGCCGGACGGGCGGGTGAATCCCGCTCTTTTATATGCATTGAAGGCTTCCGGCGCTACGGAGATTGTCAAGATAGGCGGAGCGCAGGCGATTGCCGCCCTTGCGCTGGGAACGGAGAGCGTGAAGCCGGTTGAGAAGATTTTCGGCCCCGGCAACCGTTTTGTGGTGGAGGCCAAGCGCCAGCTGGTGGGAGCCGTCGCCATCGACCTGCTCCCCGGACCCAGTGAGGTGATGGTGCTGGCGGATGAGACCGCAGACGCGGAGTTCCTGGCCGCCGACCTGCTGGCGCAGGGGGAACACGGTCCGGACAGCGTGGTGGTGTTCGTTACCACGTCGGAGGCGTTATTGGAACAAGTGGAAGCGGAGGTGGAACGCCAGGCCGCCCTGCTGAGCCGCGGTTCCATCATCCGGGAGGTGCTGGACAAGCACGCTTACGGTTTTCTGGTTTCCTCCATCCAGGAGGGGGTGGACCTGGTGAACGCCTTCGCTCCGGAGCATCTGGTGCTCGTCACGCGGGATGAAGACGCCGTACTGGACGGCATCCGCACGGCGGGCGCCATTTATGCCGGCGCTCTTTCCACGGTGGCCTGCGGGGATTTCCTGGCAGGTCCCAGCCACACCCTGCCGACCGGCGGGGCCGGCAAGTCGTTTTCCGGCCTGCGGGCGGACCAGTTCCAGCGGCGCACCAGCATGGTGCGGATGAACCGGGACGCCGTGCTCAAGTCCGCCCCGTACGTGGCGGAGTTCGCCAGAGTGGAGGGGCTGGACGCCCACAACCACTCCCTCCAGGTCCGCGCCGCCCGCGTTGACCGGTAATTCCAAACTTCCCCCACCCCCATGAAACGACAGCAAGGAACCAAGGAACGATTGCTGGACGCGGCGGAGTGCCTGTTTGCCGAGCACGGCTATACAGGCACTTCCTTGCGCATGATTTCCCAGCAGGCATCCGTCAACATCGCCTCCGCCAATTATTATTTTGGCGGCAAGGAAGGGCTTTGGAAGGCGGTCATGATGAAGTATGCGCCGCAGGCGCGGGATTTCCGGATTTCCATGATGAATGAGGCCATGGAGAAAGGCACGGTGCGGGCGCTGGCCCACGCCTATGTTTACCCTTCCTTCCACGGCCTCCTGCATGTGAAGCTGGAAGAACTGGGCAATTTCCCCCATTACCTGCGCCTGCTGGGCATCTGCCACGTGCAGACTCCGGAGATAGCGGTGGAGTATATCAAGGAGGTGTATTCCCCCATCCGCCGCCGGTTGCATGACTGCATCCGCACCATGTTTCCGGGCGCTTCCACTTACCAGGTTTTCTGGACGGTGCTGGCTATTGAAAGCATCATGATCGGCCTGCTGACCCGTTTGCGGATGATTGTGGAGCTGATGGAGAACAACCGGGTTCCCAAGGGCAGCGTGCAGGATTTGTTTGAGCTGATTGTCCGCCAGGTGGACGGGCTGATCCATTTGTGCGGGCAGCCCTCATAACCGTTTTACTGCCTCCGTACCCCATGTTCAAATCCCTCATCCGCACGTTTGCCATCGTGGCGGCTTTTATTGCGGGGTACATGATGCCCGGTCTGCACGTCTACAGCTGGACGTTCAAGTGGATGCTGATCGTGATGCTGTTTGTGACGTTCCTGGGCATCCGCTTCAAGCGGATGAAGCCGGAGCGCGCGCACTGGCTCCTGGTAGGGGCCAACCTGCTGATCGCCCTGGCCGCGTGGGGCGCGTGCCGCCTCGTTTTCGGAGACGGATACCTGGCGGAGGCCGCTTTCTTCGTGGGCATCATGCCCACGGCCACGGCGGCTCCCGTGGTGATGGGGCTGCTGGGCGGCAGCGTGGAGTTCATGCTGACGGCCCTCCTGCTGCTTAACGGCATTATTTGCGCTCTGCTGCCTTTCATTCTGCCGGCGGTCGTGGGGCAGGGCGGCTTTGAGATTTACCTGAACGTGGCCCAGAATATTTCCCTGGTGATGCTGCTGCCGCTGGTCCTGGCCCTGGCGGCGCGGCGTTTTTATCCGCGGGCCATTGCGTGGCCGCGGAAGCTGAAGGACGTCACCTTCGGCATCTGGGTGGTGATTCTGGTTTTGATCGCGGCGAACGCCTCTTATGATATTTCCTCCCGTGACGGCATTTCGGAGCGCGTGCTGGAACAGATCGGCGCAGTTTCCCTGCTGGTGTGCGGGATCAATTTTGGACTGGGGCATTTGCTGGGGGGGCGTACCCGTGCCGCGGAGTGCAGCCAGGCCCTGGGGCAGAAGAATACCACGCTGTCCATTTACCTGGCGCTGACGTATGCCAGCCCCATCGCCGCGCTGGGGCCTACGTTTTACGTGCTGTGGCATAATTTATGGAATGCCTGGCAGTTGTACCGGGCGTCCGAACGGAAGCGCAGGAACGGCTGACGTAAATTGCCGCGCATGGCCCGGAGAAAAGCGCCCGGCGGAAGGCGGAGAGAAGGGCCGGAAAGTGGGAAAAAGGCAGGAAAAAGCTTTCCCGGGCCGGTCCCGGGGACTGGCGGGGAAACGGTTGTCGTCGGCTGGTTTGTTCGCCTTCAGGTGCAGCGGAGATTTCCTCCCCATGCAAAAAGCTTGAAATTCAGGGAGCGCCGGGTAACGTTATGCATTTGTTATGCAGGCCCCTTCTCCTTTGAAACCCCTGTCTCCGCGCACCAAGTGGCTGATTGCCCTGTGCTTGTGCGCGCTCGTGATGCTGCTGGAGTTCCTGACGTACCATATGGCGTACCGCATCGGTTATGATGAAGGGATGCTGACCACACCGCCGGTGGTGGTGCAGAAGAGCGATGAAAAGGCCATGCAGAATTTATCCCGCTTCATGGCGGATGTTTTCGCTTCACGCGAGAGCTTGGCCGGCATTCTGGACAACCGGGAGGAACGCCTGGCATGGATCAGGGATCCGGAGTTGCGGACGGAGACGGCCTGGGGCCTCACCCGTGAGCTGATCAGCCGGGACGGCGTGGACCGCGCCCTTCCTGCGGCCAGGGAATTGATTGACGCCGGATATGCCTCCGGGCGCTACCGGGTGTGGGCCCCCCGCGCGGACGCCGTGGCCAAGGCCCTTCTGGCGGAGCACCAGTATTCCCCGGCCTACGGTTATTTGAAAACCGCCGTGGAGGGGTATGAGAAGGAGGGAATGGCCGAGCCGCTGGTGCGGGCCCTCCAGACCATGAGTTCCATTGACCAGATGCTGAACAGGAATGAGGAGGCGAACGTGCTGCTCCAGCACGCGGTGGACGCCGCCGCCCATCTGGGGACGGACGCCCTCCCGGTCAGGTCCAGGCTTATGGCCGCCCAGGGCCGGCTGGCGCGCGCCACGGGGCGCATTCCGGAATCGCGCGCCTATTTCAAGAAGGCCCTGGCCCTGTGCCCCCAGCCGGACAAGACGACCGGTGACCTGGCCCTGGCGAGCATCAGCATGGGAGAAGCCATGCTGGAGGCCGGCAGGAAGGATGAGGCGCGGGAATTGTTTTTAAAGGGCCTTACCGGTTCGGAGAACGCCTCCTACTTGTTGAATGACTGCCTTAACGCCCTGCGCGGGCTGGCGCGCATTTCCACGGAGCAGGGGAATTATGAGGAAGCCCTGGCTTATCTTTACCAGGCGGAGGGCGCCGCTCGCGGCGTGCTGCCGGCGGACCATGCATTCTGGGCCGGGCTGTACGATCAGAGGGGGTGGGTGAACATCATGCGCAAGGCCGCTCCGGAAGCCCGCGCGGATTTCCTGAAGGCGATTGCCAACAGCGCGGCTTCCCCCGTCATTTCCGCCCAGTCCCTGGAAGGGCTAGGCAAAGCGTGGCTGGATGCCGGGGAGGGGGACAAGGCCAGAGAAAACCTGCAAAAAGCCCTTCAACTGCGGGAATCCCACTTTGCCTCGGATGTCCTGTCCCTGGGCCGGGTTTATTATTCCCTGGGGCTCGCCAGCGATATGGCGGGGGACCGGGAAAGCGCCCTGCACGCCTATGCCGGAGCAGTGGATTCCCTGCTGAAATGCGGGGAGGGGCCGGAGCGCAGAAGTCTGCTGGTGCAGTCCTATTTGTGCAAGGCATACGCCCTGTGCGACGGAGAGCAGTGGAAGGAGGCCGTGGAAACTTTTGAAGCGGTGCTCCCCATGCTGGAGGGGGAACAGCGGTCGGAGAATTACAAGCAGCTTGGCCGCTGTTACGATGAACTGGGAATGAAGGAAAAGGCGGATGCCTGCTGGAAGGAATCCGGTTTTCCCCGCGTGCGCATGGCCTCTCCCGGGCGCAGGCCGTCCGGGAACGCCAGATCCTCCCGGCGGTAGGCTTCGGGCGGTCCTCGTAAGACGTTGCGAGGTGTTTATTTTGCTTGATTTGTGCCGCCTTTTTGGCTCAATGCCTGCATGAGTTCCGAGCGCCATTTTTCCAACAAGCCCTACCGCCCCTCACGCAAGAAGAAGTCTTATTGGAAGCCGGTTCTCTTTCTGGTGCTGCTGGGGGGGCTCTGGTTCGGCTACATTCAGTACTGGCCCACGATTGAAGGGTGGTTCAAGCCGACCATTCACGAGGTGCACAGCCAGACGCAGGCCATGGGCCATTTGCAGGGCATGCTGGCCTCCTGGAACGGTTCCGACGCGGAGCTGGCGCAGATGGCTTCCTCCGTGGACAAGCAGGTGGAATGGATGAATTCCCCGGAAGCGCGGGATTCCTTTGCGTGGCTGCTGGCGGTGGAAATGGACAGGCGCGGCATGCTGAAGGAGTCCGAACCGATGCTGGCGGCCCTGCTGGAAAAGAAGCTGGCCGATTCCGCCTCCATGCCGGCGGAGGACAGGAACCGCCTGCTGGGCGTCAGCCTGAACTGGGCGCGGGAGTTTGCAGGCCGCAAGCATGACGCCACGGCGGAGAAGCTTTATGAAGTGATTTTGAAAAATACGCCGGAGGAGCAGGTATCCGTCCGTCTGGCATGCCTGGAACCGCTGGCCCACTATGCGTATGACCAGGCCAGGTTTGAGCGTTTTTCCGCGTTGTGCAAGCAGGCCGCCTCCCCTGTCATGAGGAGCATGCTGAAAAAGCCGGAGGACGTGAAGAGCATGGTGAAGATTCTGCTGCTTCAGGATACTCTGCCGGACAAGACTACGGGGCAGCCCGGCGGCACAGGAAGCGCCATTGCCCGGGAACTGCTCACCAAATTCCGCCTGACCGCCAGTCCGGATATGGGCCGAATCATCCTGAACGAGCTGAATATGCCGCTCAATGCGCGCCGTAAGTATTCCCAGGCGGAGCTGAAAGCCATGGCTGACCAGTTGGAAGCCGCCCTGATCTGCTTTCGCGCCGCGGAAACGGAGATGGACTGCACGCCGGAAACGATGCTTGCCCTGGCGCGGGTAAGGATGCAGATGGGGGATTTGAAGGAGGCTTCCCGCCTGCTGTCCCGTGCGGAAGGGACAGCGATGACCCTGGGCGTGGATGCCCCGCGCATTCTGAGCGGTTCCAGCCTAAGCCAGGACATTGAGGCTCTGCGTTCCCAGCTTGAGAAGTACGGCCAGGCGGAGGCCCTGGTGAAACGGGCTTATGAGGACGTGAACATCGCCGCCGCCTTCCTGAAAGCGCGGGATTATGACCAGGCGATGAAATATCTGGACCAGGCGATGAAGGTGGCCCGTGAGAACACCACGTTTGTCCAGGCCCTCCAGCCGGTCATTCTGAATCTTCAGGCTGAGATAAGCGCGGGCAGAGAACAGTGGTCCCTGTCGGAAGCCCAGTATGGAAAGCTGGTTGAAGAATGGGATGCGCTGAGTCCGGAAGACAAGGCGAAGCTCCAGAATAATCTGGCCTCCATCCAGTCCGGAGACCTTTACAACAAAATTCACCGGAGCTGGGCTGACGTGTGTCTCAAGCAGAACCGGACCACGGAGGCCCGGCGGGTGCTGGCGAAGATAGGGGAAGCCCCGGTGGAAGAACCGGAAAAGCCTGCTTCGCGCCGCCGCCGCAGATAATTGAAGCCCTTTTCAGCAGGCTGACCCGCGCCCCCTCCGCGGGAAGCGCCGCGGGCGACAGACGGCGGAAGAATGCCTTGGCAGCGTGCCGCAGGCCTTTGATCGGCTTATCCGGCACAGCCGCATTAGTGCCGGAATTGCTTTGCCGGGCCGCTCTTGGCTTTCCCGGGCGCGGATGGCGGAAAGGGGGCGCTTTGGTACAGATTGCCGCTTTCTCCGCCGCGCATGCTGCGGTATTTCCGCTCTCCGGACGGAGAACGGCTTTTTGATGTGATAGGAGTATGCTCCACCTGTACCGGATGCAACGTTTCCGGTATGATTCAAGGCTCCGGGGAAGCTGAAAAAACAGCTTCCGCAGATTCCTCAGCTGCGGACTTTGGCTTTCTGCCGCACGTGGCCGAGAGCCCTTTTTCCGTGGATCATTTTTTCACGGCGGTCAGCGGCGGACTGACGGCGGGAACGCACGGTATATTTTGCGAAAATTTGGCTAACCGTAAGGTTCCCCTGTTCAAAAAGTGTGAAAATGTTATCTCTCACTCTCATCGCTTCCTGAAGCGCCGCATCAGCGCCCCCGTATTGAGAATCGGAGAAATAACGAGTGAATAAGCGCTTGTTCTTACAGATCGCCAACCGATAGCCTTGAAAGGCTGTCGTTTCGTAAGTGTAGCGGGTGATGTTTTTACAAGGCATATGTACAGAAGTTATGGGACCGGGTAATAGGAGCAGTGACAGGCTTCTATTAGGATAGGTTCCACTTCCTGTAAAATCCAGAAAAAACACAATTTGTTAGATTGAGTGCAAAAAATGCAATGCTAGGCTCTTGTGGACAGCCTATTGCGGTGTGTCATCCCTGACATAAAAACAACCGTCGGAGACACGGACTTTCAATTTTTCTCCTGCATGTACCTGGTTCGTTTGCCGTATGAGCTGCTTATTCTGGTTTTCCACCAGGGCGTATCCGCGGCGCAGCGTTTGCTCCGGGCTGTGAGCTTCCAGCCGGGCTTGAATAAGAGCCAGTTGTGAAGAGAAGTCCGCCATGCGCACGGCGGCCGCATGGGCCAGTCCGGCCTGGAGGGAGGCCAGAAGCTGCGCGCGCTCCCTGTTGCGGTGGGTGGGATGGCGCATTTGTAATTGATGTTCCAGTTTGTTGATATGGAGCGTGTTTTGAAAAATGCGCGTGGCCGCGACATTCAGCAGGGTTTCTTCCATGTCGTCCAGGCGCTGGGCGTAAGGGGAGAGCAGGGAATCCGCATCCAACAGTTTTCCCCGCAGGTAAACATCCAGTTTCAGCTTGGAACGCAACAGGGAATGCCGTGCGGAGGCGTGCAGGGCCTGTTCCATTCTAGCCAGTTTGCGGAGCCATTCCGGACCGTCCGGCGTAGCCAGCTCCGCGGCCGCGGTCGGGGTGGGCGCGCGCAGGTCCGCCACAAAGTCCGCAATGGTGAAGTCCGTATCGTGGCCTACCGCGGAAATCACGGGAACGGTGCATTCGTAAATCGCGCGCGCTACCGTTTCCTCATTGAAGTTCCACAGGTCTTCTATGGAGCCGCCCCCGCGGCCCACAATGAGCACGTCCACGGGCGGCAGGCCGTTGAGAGGGGCTGCGGACCAGGCGCGCACGGCAGCGGCTATTTCATGCTCCGCTCCCGCCCCCTGGACGCGCACGGGCAGCAGGTAGGCTTTCACCCACGGGGCGCGGCGTTCCAGCACATGGCGTATATCCTGGATGACGGCGCCGGTAGGGGAGGTGACGATGCCGATGGCGCGGGGAAAGGCGGGGATGCCCTTTTTGCGTTCAGCGTCAAACAACCCCTCCCGCTGGAGTTTTTCCTTCAGTTCCAGAAAGCGCGCCTGCAGGTCTCCCTGGCCGGCGGCTTTCACCTGCCTGATGACCAGTTGAAGCTGGCCCCGGTCCGGGTACACGGTGGCGCTGCCCAGCACATGGACCTTCATCCCTTCCTGGAGCCGTACGGGGCATTTGGAAGCCGCAGCCTTGAAAAAGGCGCAGAAGATTTCCGCGCCCTGTTCCTTCAGGGTGAAGTAAACGTGGCCGCTGGTATGGTGCTTGACGTTGCTGAGCTCTCCCACCACCCACTGGGTCCCCACGGCAATGCTGACCGTATCCCTCAGGCGGTAAACGAGCTGTTTGACCGTGATGGGCCTGGGAGCGGCAGGCGTTTCCTCCGGGAATTCCATGGGTTATGGTTCAAAGGGAATGTTCAGCGCTTCATAAGCCAGCATCCTGCATTGCTTGATGTCCAGCTTGCCGGAGGGCAGCACCGGAATGTGCTCCACGGGAATGATTTCCTTGGGGCACCACAGGGCCGGGAGCCCCTGGTCAATCAGGCCGTGCCTGATGAGGGTGCGCGCCTGGTGCACGTAGTCCGTCACCAGGGTGGTGAGCAGGGCCACGGCCTCCCCCTTCACGGGGTCCGGAATGGTGACGACGGCTATCCGCCGTTCCTCGTCCGCCGGGTCCAGGTTCCAGATGTTCATGATAGCGGCTTCCAGGGCTTCATGGGGCACCATTTCCCCGCCTATCTTGGAGAAGCGGGAGATGCGGCCTTCAATTTTCAGGAAGCCGAATTCGTCCGCAGAACCGATGTCTCCGGTTTTCAGCCAGCCGTCCACGAAAATGTCGCGGTCGGCTTCCGGACCGCCCAGGTAGCCGGGGAAGATATTCGGCCCCTTCAGCCAGATCATGCCGGAGGTCGTCACGGGTACCACGCGGCCCGTATGCGGGCTGGTGATGCGTACGGCGATGCCGGGAAGCAGAGCGCCCACGGAGCCCTTTTTCATGCCGGGAATGAAGTCTCCGGCGGCGTTGGACGGGGCCGGGTCAATGAAGTTGACGGAGCAGACCGGGGAGGCTTCCGTCAGGCCGTAGCCTTCGCACGGAACGGTGCCGAACTTTTCCCGGAAGGCGGCGGAGAGCTCGTCCGGCAATTTTTCCGCTCCTACGATCAGGTAGCGCACGGTTTTGAAGGTGTCCGGCTCGCAGCGCTTCATGAAACCGCGCAGGAAGGTGGGGGTGGTGACCACCAGGCTGATGCCGTACTGCTTGATGAGGGCGCCCAGGCGCTTGGCCTCCAGCGGGGAGGGGTAGGTGACCATGTCGTACCCGCCGATCATCGGGTACCACAGCCCGATCGTGATGCCGAAGCAGTGGAATACGGGGAGGCTGCCCAGGAATCTGCTTTGCGGCGCCAGCGTGATGCGGGAGGAACACTGGGAGATGTTGGAAAGGATGTTGTGGTGGGTCAGCGGCACGCCTTTCGGTTCTCCGGAGGAGCCGGAGGTGAACATCAGCACGGCTTCATCCGCGCCCGTGGGCGCATCCAGCCCCAGCTTTTTAATCATGAACCCCGCTGTAAGGAATTTGATGGCCACGCCCCAGCGTTTGGCGGAGCCCTTGAGCAGCGGAATCTCCCGCTCCATGAGGATCAGGTCCCGCTGGGGGGGCCACGGGAAGTTCTGGAGCTTGCGCATGAAGGTATCCGCCGTGATGAACCAGTCCACGCCGGATTGCTTCACGGAGCTGGCAAAGGCCCCTTCCGAGGCGGAATAATTGAAATTCACCGGCGTTTTTCCGGCGAACAGGCAGCCCAGGTTGGCGATTGCCGCTCCCTTGCCGGGCGGCAGAATGATGCCTACGCGGCGGTTCGTGGTGATCTTTTTCAGCCGTTTGGCAAAGGCCACGGAGATGGCCAGAAGCTGGCCGTAGGTCAGCGTGGTATCGTCAATGCCGTCGATCACCCGGCAGTCGGAATGAAGCTTTAGGCTGCGGAACAGCAGGGCGGACAGGGAGCCGTGCAGCTGCGGCAGCGTGGCATAGGCCTGGGCGGAGCATTCCAGCCACGCGGAGGTGAGGCGCGCCGCCATTTCCGCCCCGGGAGCCAGCTTGGGGAGAATGTGCACCTGGATATCCGCCTGGGCGTCCGTATCCGCCTCCGCGTCCAGCACGGAGCTGGTGTAAAAGCCCGTGCATACCGGCACGGGGGAAATATGGAGTGCTTCCAGGGCCTTGATCACCCGTGGGGGAATGTGGCTGATGGAGCCTTTCACGTGGGCTACGGGACCGGGCAGGAATACTACCCTTCTGCCCTCGTTGATGCGTTCCATGATGGCGGAACGCAGGGCAATGGGATCGCTGCCGCCGGCCTGGAACAGGATGCCGTCCGCCTTGGTGGATTCCAGATGGGCGGCGGTGGCCGCATCCGGGGGGAGGCTTTCTTCCACCAGGTACGTCATGCGGTCCCTGCCCAGTTCCTTTTCGAACATCAGCAGGGTTTTATGAGATACTTTGTTGAAAATCAGCAGGTCGCCGGAGTCGGATAGATTGGAGGAACCAAAAATGGCCATGGGAAAAGGGGAAAAACTTGCTTGACGTATTCTAGCAACTTGCCGGGCGGGGAGCAAGGAGGAAAGAATACATCCCGCGCTGCTTTTGCTCCCTCCGGACCGGTCCCGGAATTTGTCCCTGGCTCCGGCATGCCTTTTATGGGAAGGATGTTGTTTTTCATGGGACTGACTGGATTTCACGCTTCTGCTCCCGCGGCGGAATTTCCGGAAACAAGCGGTTTCATGATGAAATCCTTAGGAGGTTTTTTACTGTGCCCTTCATGGATGGCTTCCCGGCTGCCTGAAGGCCCTGCATGCAGGGAAAGAAAATGAACGGATTTGAAATCCGGACAAGAAGGGCGTCAGGGAAGTCGTGAGAGTGGTGGAAATGAAATAATTTGTTTATGATCAGATGTTTATTTTAAATTCTGTTGGTTTTGTTTTTTGAATAATGTGGCTAATTTGAATGAGGGCATGGAATAGAATGGAGATAACGGAAATAATTTAAAGCTTTGGAAACGGCACTTCCAGATTGACACCGGATTTCAAATCCGATATTTCATCTACCTAATAGCATGTCTCATTTCTGCTAAAAGACCACGTCTTTCTCAATATATTTATAATTAATTGTTTTCTTTATGAAGCTGCATTTGCCCCTCAATTTGTTGTCCGCTCTTCTTGCCTGCTGCGCTGCGTTGTCCGCCTCTGTTCAGGCTGATCCCCTCACCATTACGACCAACCAGACGTTTGATACGGACGTTACCTGGAATGAGGCTACGACCATCGGCGCCAACGACCTGACGCTGACCATTGAGGCCGGAAAGACGCTTACCCAGGCGGAGGGAGCGTTCAACGTCGGGGACAACAGCCTTACCATTACCGGCGGCGGCGTGTTCAAGATTGAAACGGCGGCTACCGTGAAAGCGGGGAATGGCTCCGGAACCAGGACCCTGACCATTGACAACGCCACGCTGGATTTGAGCTCTCCGGGAGCCAGCCTCAGCATGAAAGGGGATAATTATACGCGCTACAAGGTAACCGTCACCAACGGCGGCGTGCTGCGCGTGGGAGAATATGCCTATGACGGCGCGGGGCTGGGTTCCATGGCCGTCAATACGGGGTACTGGACCTTGAACAACGGGCGCCTGGAGATTACCAAGGAAAGCGACGGAACCTTCGGGAACGGCCTGACAGTCGCCGCGGGCGGCGGCGCCGTGGAGGTGGTGAATGCCGGCAGCACCATGTCCATCACTGCTGACAACACTCATAATATCCAGCTGAACGGCGCCCTGACCATTACCGGAGCAGGGAACATGATCACGGGCAGTGACAATGCATTCCGTGGAACCGGGCGTTTGATCAAGGACGGCTCCGGAACGCTGACCCTGGCCAATTCCTCTTCCTTCACGGGCGGCGTGGAACTGAAAGGGGGCACCCTCATTGTCAGCCATGCCTCCGGAATGGGAACGAACAAGAACCTTTCCGTAACGGGGAATGCGGCCATCGGCGGCATTTCCGCGGGGTACGGCGGGCTTTCCCTGTCCGCGGGAGCGGGCCTGGACGTCTCCGCCGTGGACAGCAATGCCGGCCTGTCCATGACCGGCGGCGTCCTGTCCCTTGGGGGGCAGAATACGATGACCGGCAACCTGAACCTGGGAGCGGCCGTGCGGATTGACGCCACTCACATGACGGTGAACGGCAATCCCCTGCTGGCCCTGAACGGCGCCCTGACGGTGAACGGCAGCCTGCTGCTGGAGAATAGCGACAGCGTGAGCTGGAGCGCGGGCACGTACAATCTGATTAATGCCACGGGCGGCATCACCGGGGATCTGGCCAATACCATTCTGCTGGGGACCGAATACATCGGCAACTGGAGCACGACGGACAATACCCTGAAATTCGTCGTGGCGCAGGTCACGTCGCTGACCTGGACGGGCGGCGGAGACAATACGTGGACGGTGGGAGGAACGGGGAATTCCCCCTGGAATGCGGGATTGTCTTTTGCCAACGGCAACGGAGTCATCTTCGGCGACGTAGCAGGCAATGCACCGCAGACCGTGAACATCGCCGGACAGGTGAATCCAGGCCTGATCGTCGTCAATGCTGAGGCAACCGGTTACACGTGGACGGGGTCCGGTTCCCTGGTGGGAAGCTCCAAGCTGCAGAAGACCGGCAGCGGAACCTTGTCCATCGCCACGGACAACGCCGGTTTTTCCGGAGAAGTCCTGCTGGGCGGCGGCACGGTGGAAATGCAGCATGCCTCCGCGCTGGGCACCGGCAGCATCATCTTTAATGGAGGCGCGCTCAAGTACGGCACGGGCATTACGGCAGACGTCTCCGGCCAGATCAAGACGGATGCGCTGGCTTCCAACTCCATTCTGGTGGACACGAACGGGAATGCCGTAACGTGGGCTTCACTGGCCGGCTGGACGGGGACCGTCACCCGTACGGGAAGCGGCAGCCTCCTGCTGGGGGCCGGCACTTATGGAGGCAAATTGACCAACAGCGGCCCCGGTTCCCTGGTCATTGGCGCGGGGGACTCCACCCTGAACGGGGGAATCAACGGCACCATCACCAAGACGGGTACGGGAACGTTAACGCTGGGCCTTAATTCCTTCAACGCTTCAGGAGGAGGAACGCTGGTTGTGGAACAGGGCACCGTGATGCTTGCGGACGAAACCGGAACATGGAGCTCCAACCTGAACATTACGCTGGGGGAAAATACCGTGATGGACGTAGCGGGCGCCAGAACCAAGGTGACGGGGACGGGTACTCTTACCATGGGGAACGGCTCCACCCTGCATCTGAGGAACGGAAATGCCGCCGGCGCGAATTTCGACATGAAAATCGTCCTGGATGCCGCAGGAGGATTTGCTTTCCTGAATGGAGCCATTTATGGAAATGCCACCGCGGTTTCATCCACCATCACCGGAACGGGCGGCCTTAAAATCATTTCCGATGCCGGGGGGAACAGGTGGGGTTTTAAAACGGGCTGGGTGAAGAATTCCTATGACGGGGATACGGAAATAGCCGGAACGGGCAACCTGGTCAATCTGACGTACAATATCGGGGACGCCTCCATCGTCTCCGGCCAGACCCTGACCCCGTGGGGGCAGGGCAACGTAACGCTGGGCGGCAGTGAGAAAAACGTCACCGTGACGTTCAGCAACTTGAATTCCAATACCGTCACGGGGGGAGTTTCCCTGGACGGGGACATCACCCTGAAAGGGACGAATGCGGCCACGGCGCTGAGCATTTTTAACGGAGCCACCGTGAACGTGAACCTCAACGGCAAGGTATCCGTGGAAACGTCCGGCACGGGAACGGCGGCCATCGCGAGCGGGGACAGCCTCCAGATGCTCGGCGGCCTGGGCGGAACGGGCACGCTGGCTGTCAATACCCGCAACAATGCGGGAGCCCTGACGCTGGGCGGGGACGTCTCCGGTTTTTCCGGAATGCTGAACCTTTCCGGAGCCAACCTTTACCTGAATGCGGATACGGCGCTGGCCGGAACGCTGAACGCCTCCACCGCCAAGGTGACGGCGCTGCGGAAGCAGAACGTGACCGGAACGCTGAACGCCGCTTCACTGGCCGTTGACGGAAGCGCCCTGAGCGCGGACGGAGCGACGCTGACGGTGAGCAACCTGGCGCTGGGCGCGGATGCGGGCGTCAGCCTGGACATTAACGGGAATATCACCGCGGGGACTTATACGCTGGTTTCCTGGGACAACCTGACGGCCGGCAACTTCGCGGATGCGGGGACGATGACCCTGACCGGGGCGCTGGCCAGCCTGTACCAGGGAACCTTCAACGTAAACACCGGGGACAAGACGGTGACCGTTTCCGTCAGCATGGCGGACGGCGTGGTAGTCTGGGACGGCAACCCGATCGGCGCCGTGGACAACACCACAACCTACCTGTTTGACGGTACGCACACGGGAGTGGCGTCCCTGACGGGGGACGTGAATGCCAAGGCCATTTATTTCAACAACGGGGCAGGGCAGGACCTGGAGCTGACCAACAACGGAGGCAAGCTTTCCGGAAACGGCGCCATGACCAAGCTGGGTGAAGGAAAAGTGACCTTCAACAGCTCCAATAACGATTATTCCGGCGCGGTCAACATCAAGGAAGGAACCGTTGCCGTGAAGGCGAACATGGCCCTGGGGACCGGAACGGTGACCGTGGACAGGACGGGACGGCTGGAAATCGGCGTAACGGGCGGAATTGCGGATATTCTGGGAGCCACGATGCCGACGATTAACGGAGGCACGATCGCCTTTGCTTCCGGAGGCGCCAATACGCTTGGAACCAATCTGGCCAACGGCTCCGGCATCAATCTGGAAGTGTCGGGAGCCGGAACGGCCCTGACGGTTTCCACCGCCCAGACGAAAACCGCGCTGACCACGGTGGGCGAGGGCGCGGTCCTGAACCTCGGCAAGAATGGAAACGGAGGAGAGTCCATCCTTTACGGCAACCTGATGGTGAACGGCGGCACGCTGAATACTACGGCGGGCGATCCGTTCGGCTACAATAATAGCGGGAACTTCGGCACGCTGACCCTGAACAACGGCACCTGGAATGTCGGCGGCGGCAATACGACCATGGCCAATACCAGAATGGTGTTCAACAACAGCCGGGTCATTCTGAATATACCCGGCGGGGGATTAAACGGCTTCGACTTGTTCAGCGGCACCAATACCATTGTGACGCAGCAGTCCGCTACCGGAATGAGCGTCTTCTCTGTGGCGGAGGGAGCCCCCTCCACCGGTCAGGCGAATGCCCTGACCCTCCGCGGCGGCACGGTCATCTTTGACATAGCGCGCGGGAATTTTGCGCTGGACGATACTAATACGGCAGATTTGAAGCTGGATGTAATCGTAGCCAAGGAAGGCAACGGCGCCAACCTCGTAAAGCAGGGGAACGGCGTGCTTCAACTGACCAAGGCCAGCGATTATACCAACCAGACCCTGATCAAGGAAGGGACCATCCTGCTGACGGGAGCCGGCTCCCTGGGTTCCGGAGCGGTGACGCTCGGCGGCAATGGAGACGCCTTCCTGACCTATGCGGTGGATGCGGACCAGACGGTGGCCAACGCCATCGGCGGAACGGGTTCCATCACCCAGAAGGGTCCGGGCAAGGTGACGCTCAGCGGCGCCAATACCTATGCCGGCACGACCAATGCGGAAGCCGGAACGCTGGCGGCGGGAAGCGCTACGGCGTTCGGGACCAGCACGGTCTCCATCTCCTCCGGAGCGACGCTGGACATCGGCAATTATGCGGTGAATAACGCGGTCAACGTGAAAGCCGGCACGGCGGATGCGCTCTCCACGGGCGCCATCACCAGCAACGGCGGCTCCATCGGCAGCCTGACGCTGGGCAGCTACTCGCGCCTCAACGTCACCGGAGACATGGCCATGGCTGCGGGCTCCTCCTTCACCTTTGACATGACGGGACTGACGGCGGGAGGAAACGCCCTGGTGACGCTCACCGGCGGACTGACGCTCACCGGAACGCACAACGTCACCCTCAACAACTACGACACGCTCACCGACGCGGGAGACTATTCCCTGCTGACGGTGGGAAGCGGAACGCTCACGCTCGGCTCCTTCAACATCGGAGATCTCATCAATGACGCCCATCCGGAACTGACCTACACGCTGGGACTTTCCGCGGACGGCAAAACGCTTCAGCTCAAGATTGAGTCCTCCGCGAACATGCTCACCTGGAACGGAACGGCGGACGCCGGAACATGGAGCGCGGGCGACGTGAGCAACTGGACCTACGGCGGAAGCGGCTCCGCGCCGGCGACCACGGACGGGCAGCCCCTGCTCTTTGACAACACGGCAGCCAACAAAACCGTGACGATTACGGGAGACGTGGCTCCCTCCTCCATCGTCGTCAGCAACAGCGGCGCGGACAACACCTACACCTTCCAGGGAGACGGGCACATCACGGGCGCCACGACCATCCTGACCAAGAGGGGGGACGGCACCCTGCAAATCCGCAACACGAACACCTACGGAGGCTCCACGTCCCTGGAAGGGGGCATTGTGGACATCAACGGAGACGGAGCGCTGGGAACGGGTTCCATCATCTTCGGCGGCGGCACCCTGCAGGCCTCCGGGAACGTGACGCTGACGCAGACCATGGTGCAGAAAAACGCCGGGGACGCGGTCAAGCTGGCTGCCTCCGGAACCGGCACCACGCTGACGGTGGACACGGCCGGGCAGGACAGCTTCCTGTCCCTCAACTGGAACATCTCCGGGAATGGAGCCGTGGCGCTGGGGAACATCGCCAATACCAAGATTCTCTCCGGAACCGTGACGGTGGCCAGCGGCTCCACCCTCAAGCTCTCCGGAGGCAATGAAATCGCCCTCTCCGGCGTACTCAAAAACATCAGCGGCACGCTCGCCAAGACGGACGGGGGCTCCCTGCTCGTCAAGGCGGCCAACGGCCATGACGCGCTCAACGGCACGCTCTCCAATGCCGGAGGCAGCATCGTCCTCTCCGGCTACGGAGCGGCCACGGCCAACCGCACCGTCACGGTGAACGGCACGCTGAATGCCGACCTCATTGACGTCACGTACGGCGTGACGCTGGACTTGAAGAAAGACCTTGATATCGCCACGCTTCAAATCGGCGGCGGCACCATGGGAAGCAACACGCAAGCCTCCGCGGTCAACGTCAACACGGGCGTCACCCTCACCAGCACCAGCGTCAAGCTGGGCGGGGCCAACGGCCAGGGAGCCCTGGCCGGCAACCTCAACATCAACGGCGGCACGGCCGTCCTGGGCGGCATCAACCTGGAAAACGACTCCAACTCCGGCATCACGCTGGCCGGCAACGGAACCCTCACGCTGGGCGGTGACATCACCGGCGCCTCCGGCACTCTCACCCTGGGAGAAGGCACGCTCAACTCCACGGCGGACTGGAGCGCCTCCCTCAGCGTCCTCCTCAACGCCGCCTCCGGCAAAACCGCCACCGTGGACACTACGGGCGGCAGCATCACCCTCAACGGCGCGCTCAGCGGCACTGGCAGCCTCCTGAAAACCGGCACGGGCACACTCACGCTCGGCAACGCCAGCGCAGGCTACACGGGTACGGTCACGCTCACCTCCGGCACGCTCGCCCTCACGGCGGACGGCTACAAGGGAGCGCTCAACATCACCGGAGGCACCCTCACGGGAGGAAACAACCACAAAGGAACCAAAAACGTTACCGTCAACGCGGCCTCCGGCGTCACTTCCATCTCGCTGGGCGGCCTCTCCGGCTCCTCGCTTAAAACCATCGGCATGACGGACGCCGGAACGGTCATCAGCGGCCTCAACGGCGCCGCCAGCCTGGACAGTGCCAGCCTGGTGGTGGGAACGGGCAACGTCTCCAAAACACAGGACCTGGCCGGAAGCACCTCCATGATCCAATTTGACGCGGACGGCACCCAGCTGGAAATTGAAACCCTCACCCTCACCCTCTCCGCCGACCTCATCAATGCCATGCAGGGCTGGGGAGCGGGCGACCGCACCGCGTGGCTCAACCTCACGAACGGAGCGCTGGGCTACGGCACGGCCGTCTTCAACCCGCTGCTGGAAACCCTCGGCTTTGCCGTCACGGGCATCAACGGCGGCTCCATCGGCATCACCGGTGACGCCACGCAAATCTACGCGGTAGGCAGTGAAGACAAAACCGTCTCCAGCAACTCCGAACTCGACCCGTACCGCGCGGTCATCGTGGACGGCAACCTCGCACTCAACCTCCCGGGCGTGGACGATACGGCTGACGGCCTGACGATTAACAACCTCTCCGGCGCGGCCTCCGGCGTCATCAACATCACCAGCACGAACGACAAGACGGCATCCGTCATCCTGAACAACGAGCTGCTGGGAACAGATCCGAATACGTCCGGTCCCGATACGAAGTACTCCGGAACCATCAACGGCGGCACGGCCAACATTACCAAAACGGGAGAAGGCTCCCTGGAACTCGCCGGAACCCTGAACACCAGCGGCACGCTGGACATGCAGGACGGCAGCCTTATCCTCTCCGGCACGGCGGACCTGGGCTCCATCAGGCTCAACTCCACCAACTCCGGAGACCTTTCCTCCCTGGACATCACTGGAAAAACGCAAGCGGGAACGCTCACGGATGAAGGCAACGGCGGCAACCTCGCCATCGGTAAAAACGGCACGCTCACGCTTACGGGAGCCGGCTCCGAACTTTCCAACAGCACCGTTTCCGGAACCGGCGTGCTCCATGTGGCGGACACCGCCTCCCTCGCGCTCAACGGCACCTCCAAGCTTGACGGCGTGCAGGTGGACCTGGACGGCAGCGGAATGCTGGAACTCGGCAACGCGGCCAACACCATCTCCGGCCTGACGGGAACCGGCGCGCTGAACAACGGGTCTGCCCTGGAAATCACCACCGCCGGGAATGCCTTGTATGAAGGCACCCTCAGCGGGGAAGGCAGCATCACCATGAACGGCACCGGCACGCAGGTTCTGAAGGGGAACGGCGCGATCGGGCAGGCCCTCAGCGTCACCAAGGGCACGCTGGAACTGACGGGAGCGGAAGGCGGCAACGGCTCCGTTACCTATAAGAGCCTCACGGCGGCAAGCGGCGCCCATGTGCGCCTGAGTCCGGTAGGGGAGGGAACCGGAGCGGTCAACACGACGCTCACCGTCGCCAACGGACTCAACCTGCAAAACTCCCATCTGGACCTGGTCATCAACACCAACCGTGACGACCTCTTCTCCAGCCCGGTCATCACCGTGCAGGCCGGAGACGTCAATCTGGACGGAACTACCGTTTCCCTGGGAAGCCTGGGGGACTACGACGATCCGGCGGACCCGACGGCCAACCTCAACTTCACGCTGGTGGACGCGACGGGAGCCGGAACGGTTTCGGCCAACGGAGCCACGGTGGACGCCTCCGGCTACTTTGACTTCTACTACCAGGAATTCGGCATCCGGACGGAAGGCGGCAAGATTGTGGTGACGGGCATGGTCAAGACGGAGAACGCCTTTATGGACGCGGCCAACACGGCCAACTCGGAAGCGGGGGCCAACCTGCTCTGGAACAACCGCGGCAACGCGCCGAAAGGCACGCAGCTCGGTGACCTGAGGGAAGCCGTCAGAAACGACATCCAGTCCGGCAACACCTCCCGGGCGGCACGTTCCATGGCAGCCGCGGCAGGCAGCACGGTCAACGCGCTGGGAACGGCCCAGAAGGACGCCCTGCGCGACCAGATGGGATGGATCCGCAACCGCACCACCCTCATGGGCGTCAACCCCGCCTACGTCAACGAAGACCTCCCCTACTTCCACATGTGGATGGAAGGCACGGGCTCCTACGCCAAACTGGACACCAAGGGAGATGAAAGCGGCTACCAGCTCACCACCTGGGGCGGCACCGTGGGCATGGACGTGGACCTCAGCGACCACTTCACGATGGGAGCGGCCTTCACGGCCAACTACGGCGACCTGACGGCCAGCGCGGCGGACTCTGCGGACGGCCACCTGGACAGCTACTACGCCAACCTCTTCGGGCGCTACCAGAGCAAGCGCTGGGCGCACACATTGATCCTGACGGGTGGGTGGAACGACGCGAAGCTCAACCGCACGGTCAACTACGGGGAAGGCAGCTACAGGACGCAGGGCAACACCAACGGGTGGGGCTTTGGAGCGATGTATGAACTGACCTACGACGTGTACCTCAATGAAGACAAGAGCAGCATCCTGCAGCCCCTGGCCAACGCCTCGGTAGTAACCACGAGAATGGACGGCTACACGGAAACGGGAGCGGGGAACGCGGGCCTGAACGTAGGCAAGCAGGAATGGACGACGGGAACGGTTGCGCTGGGCGGCCGCTGGATGGGGCTCATTGGCAGCAACATCTTCGGGCGAGAAGCGCTGGCTGAGTTCCGGGTGAACGCGGCCCAGGACATGGGCGACCACCGCGGCAAGACGGGCGTAGGCTTCCTGGCCAATCCCGGCTATACGCAGACGGTCAGAGGAGCGAAGGTTGGAACGACGGCGCTGCAAATCGGAGCGGGGCTGAGCGTACCGGTAGGAACGCAGGGAACGGTCTTCATCAACGGGAACGCGGACTTCCGTGACGGAGCCAACTCGGTGAACGGAAGCGTAGGCTACCGGTATGACTTCTAAGGAGAGTTGAAGTTTGAGAGTGGAGAGTTGAGCGGAGACGCTCTGCTCTCCGGACTTCCAGGGCCGTTCCGGCATTGTCCGGAACGGCCCTGCTGCGTCACGGAACATTGCATGCTGTGCGGCGCTTCTGCCGGCATGGTGCAGTAGCGCAGTTGATATCATATAGTGGAATAAATGATGTTAAAATGGATTATTGATTCCATCCGGAATGATTCGCAAGGCGGATTAAAAATCCGCTAGGGAACGGAAAAGCCGCCAATATACCAGAATGAACCTGCTTGCATGTTTATACTGATAAGGATACCACCACGAACATACCTGATTGCGGACCAGATATAGCATGAAAACGGTCTTCCAGGAGAGTTGCAACGCCTACGGAATCAACGTTTAAGCTTGTAGGAGGATTTTTAATCCGTTAATGATGATAAAAAGCCTCCTGTCAGGTTCAGGAGGTATTTTCACGTTCATTTTCATTAAAAATTATGAAGCTGCACCTTCCCTTGGGTCTCCTGTCCTCTCTGATTGCCTGCATGGCCGCCGTTTCCTCACCGCATGCCTTGGCGGAAACCTATACATGGCTTGGCGGAACGGATGGCTGGATCCATACAAATGCCAACTGGAATCCGGCGCCGACCAATTATGCAAACGTGTGGGCCGGAACCAGTGCCAATATTATGCAATTCAGCGGACCATATGGAGATAATGTTCAAAAGGCCGTCAAGGCCCAGTTCAATAGCTTGTCGCTGGGTGGCATTAATGTGGCGGCAGGTGCTTCAGGATTCAGTGTATCCTCCAGCGACGGCGGTTCCCGCGTCGTCAATTTCCGTGCTCCGGGAGAAGGGCAGGCGACGGTTTTCAACATCGGGGAGGATTTTTCGTTAGGATCAACGGGTACGGCCTGGGAGGGCGTTTCATTTTATGCGAATACCTTGTTCCAGATCGCTGCAGGCAAGACCATGAACGTTTATGGAGCGCTTGCGGTTGGGGAAGGGATTACTGATCCCCCCACAATTACTGTGGGAGGTGTGGGGTATTCTGGTACGCTGATTTTGAATTCGGCCGCACAGACGACGAATGTAACTGATCAATCCGTCAACAGGAACCGTCAGGCCATGACAGCGAACTGGATGGTTACGGGAGGGGCAACATTGCAGTTGAATAATGCTACTGCTCTGGGTTCGGGAATGGTGAACCTGAATGGAGGCAATTTGAAAGCGCAGCATGATGCTACCTACAATAATACGCTGACCGTGAGTGGTTCATCTGGCCTGACGGTAAACGCCGCCACGCAGTTTTCCAATGTGACTCTTGCCGCCGCGGGTTCCCTGAACATGAATGGTGGAACTCTTGGTATTGCCGCTGCTGGCAGTCTGACGCTGGGCGCGTCCGGCACGATTACGGGAAACCTGACGCTGGGAAACTCGTCCCTCCTGAATTTCTCCGCTCTTCCGGCTTCCGGCGCGTCTCTGCTTAATGTGACCGGAACGCTGACCGTGAACAGCGAACTGCTTCTGGGGCAGGGAACGATAGACGGCGTGGCCTGGACGGAGGGTTCCTATGACCTGATCAGCGCGGGCACCGTCACCGGAGTTCCTGCCAGTTCCTTTGTCCTGGGCGACAATCTTCTGGGTTCCTGGAGCACGGGGAACGGCAAGCTTACCCTGGTGGTGGCGCAGGTGGCTTTGCTTGAATGGAAGGGGGGCGACGGAATCTGGTCCGTCACTGCTCCCGCCGCTTCCCCGTGGAAGGACGACGGCGTTTACAATGATAATTTCGGAGTCGTCATGGGAGACATTGGCGGCAGCGCCCCGCAGACGGTGACCATTGATGGCGCCGTCTCTCCCACGATTATCATGGTGCAGGCGGATACGACGGATTATGTATGGGATGCCGCGGCAGGGGGCGGCTCTCTGGAAGGCAACGGTAATCTGGAAAAGACCGGCAACGCCAAGCTGACCATCAATACGGCCAATACCAACTATACCGGAAAGGTGATCCTGGGCGGCGGCACGCTTGAAATGGGAGATGACGCCGCCCTCGGCGCCGGCAGTCTGTCGTTTGACGGCGGTATCCTCCAGTATGGCGCTGGCGTGACGGCGGATATTTCCGGACAGATTTCCTCCACGAGCAAGAACTCCATTAAAGTGGATACCAACGGGAACGCCGTAACGTGGGCTTCCGTGGATAATTACAAGGCGATGGCCATGGAAAAATCCGGAGACGGCACCTTGAATCTTGGCGCCGCCGTGTATGCGGGCGCTCTGACGGTGGACGGAGGTTCCGTGTCCATTGCCTCCGGAAGTGTTCAAACGAGGTTTTCCGCGGGAGTCACGGTGAATGCGGGAGGAACCCTCGCCATTTCCAGCGCCATCGATGGAATGCCTTCCGGAAACAGCGCCAACATCGTCATCAACGGCATGAGCGGAGCGGGCCGGATTGAGCTGGACAACCAGGCGGCCAAATCCCGTTTTTACATTTCAGGAGACAATTCATCCTTTACCGGGGAACTGGTTGCATCCGGGTTGAATAATAATCCGGGCAGTACAAATGATGCCCGCGACCTCCAGTTTGCCACCGCCGCCAGCATGGGGAGGGGGACGTTAACCCTGAATGGACGCGGTTTCTGGATGGATGCCGTCAACACGGCGGATACCGCCGTCATGGCAACGATCAATGTGCTGGAGAAAGGAACCTACCTAAACGGAGGGAGCGGCAAGTCCTATTACTTTGGCGGGGCATTCACCGGTTCAGGTACGGTGACCACCGCACTGGGGGATGCCTTCGCCTACTTGACGGGAGACATGACCGGGTTCCACGGGGCGTTCACCCGCACTGGCAATGCCCTGTTTACCTGGGCATTCGGCAACAATACGGCGGCGACCCTGAATGATGGCAAGCTTTTCGGGGATGGTGTGGTGTTAAAGGCTGACGGCGGAACAAGCTTGTTCAAATTCTCCTACACCAATGACCTCGTTCTGATGAACGCCACCGTAGGAGCGGAAGGCGCCCTGAACGCCAGGGTGGAACAGGCCGGAACCGGAACGCTGGTGCTGACGCAGGACAATACCGCTACGGGGACGCTCACCATTACCAGCGGCACGGTTCAGCTGGGCAATGGAGAGGGCACAGGCTCCTGGGTCGGGCAGATTACCGGGGCAGGAGCTCTGATCGTGAACAGGGCCGGCGGGTCCCCGGTCCTGGAACTGAACGCCGCTAACAATTACCAGGGAGGAACCACCCTGAACGGCGGCACGGTGAAGGCGCTGGGCGCCGGTTCCCTGGGGACCGGGAATGTTTCCGTTAACGGCGGTTCCGTTCTGGACATGAACAACCAGGCGATTGCCAACAACATCACCATTACCAAGGGAGGGCTGCAACATGCAGGAGCCTACGCCACTGCCGGCGGCGTAACCGTGAATGCGGAGGCCAATTCCGGGGATATTGACCTGGGCGGCCTGTCCGGGGACAAGGTGGGCGGCATCAATACCGCCACGGCGGGAACGGCCATTACCGGCCTGACGGGAAATCTGACGCTGACGGGGAATAATTCCCTGCATGTGGGTGCGAACAATACCACGTATGCCGCTGCCGGGGACCAGAAGAGCCTGCTCCAGTTCAATGACACGGCCACGGGCACCGTTTCCTTCGGCGGGGACGCTTCCGACCTCACGCTGCACATGGACATTGATACGGATATCCTGATCGCCATGCGCGAACTGGAATCCGTAGGCATTCTGCTGACCGACGGAACGATCACCGGCCTGCCTTCCAGCGACCTGGTGGCGTGGCTCAACCAGCACCTTACGTTCAATGCCACGCTGGAAAGCCTGGGATTCGGCATCAAGGGGGTGGAAGGCGGCAGCATCATCATTTCCGGCAGAACGGACCAGATTTACATTTCGTCCGTGGACGGTTCCACGGTGACGGAAATTCCGGCCCTTAATTCCTATGCGCAGGTGATTGTGGACACAAACCTCACCCTGAATTTTGACGTGCCTGCGGCCAATACGGACAAGACCATCATCCGGCATCTTTCCTCCGGCACCGGCAGCACGGGCAACCTGGTGGTGAATGCCGCCGGGGACGGTTCGCTGGATATCGAACTTGCGAACGATCTGGACGACTCCGTGTTCAACGGCAATCTTACCGTGAACGGTGACGGCGCGGACCTGATCAAGACGGGAGAAAAGACCCTGGTGCTGAATGGCAATGTCAATACCTCCAATGCGGTGGTTGCCAGGGAAGGCACGCTGGCCCTGAACGGGAGCGCCAATAATATCGGCACGCTGACTTTGTCCTCCGCCTCTGCGGATGAACCCGTCCGCGTCGTGATCGGAGGGACCACGACGGCCACCCTGGCAGATGACGCGGAGGGCGGCTCCCTGCAAATCTCTGCGGGCGGAACGCTCAAGACTGCCGGGGATTCCACCCTGGACCAGGCGACCACCATTTCCGGAGCAGGCCGCCTGAACGTTCAGGAAGGTTCTTCCCTCACCCTGGCAGGGGAAGCCGGCCTGTTCGGAACCTCCGTGACGCTGAACGGAACGCTGAGCCTGTCCGGGACCGGGGAGAAGTCCATTCTGGCCCTCTCCGGCGCTGGAACGCTGGCCCTGAATGGCAATGCACTGTCCGTCACCTCCGCATCCGCCGTGAACGGCTCTTTCTCCGGCACACTGGACGGGGAAGGGAGCATTGACGTCTCCGGCAAGGTAACCCAGGTGATGCAGACCGGAAGCTCCACGTATGACCTGGGCGTGCACGGAGGGGGCACCCTGGTGCTGAAAGGCACGTCCGCCGCTCCCGCGCTTGACTACCGCAACGTTACGGTAGGCGCTTCCGGCACCCTGCGCATTGAGGCCATCGGGAATGGAGCAGGGGACCCCAATACCACCTTGAACGTCGGCAGCGTTGACTTCCAGAGCGGTTCCATGACGGAATTCGTGTATAACCTGAGCGCGGCCGATCCTTTCGGCTCCGCCATGCTGACGGCGGATTCCATTACTATCGGGAACGGCGCCGGCTTTACGCTTGCCAACATGACCGGCAACACGGGCCTGGGAACGTATGACAACCTGGACGGAGTGGTGCTGATGACCGCGGACGCGATTGACGGCATGGCGGAAGGGGAATCCATGTCCGTGGGTACTTCCGGACTCTTTGCCGTGTATTACAAGGATGCGACCATGGTCCGGGAAGGAAACAATATTGTGCTGAACGCCACGGTACAGCAGGATAATATTTTTAAGCCTGCGGTGAATTCCCATAATTCCGGAGCAGGTTCCGAACTTCTGTGGGGAGCCAGGAACAACCTGGACGCCACTTCCCGGCTCGGGCAGGTCATGAATGCCATCAGCACCATGGTTACGGGGAGCAATCCTGATTTGGCGGGAGCATCCAGGGCATTGGCCGCCGTAGCGGGCAGCACGGTCAACGCGCTGGGCACGGCCCAGAAGGACGCCCTGCGCGACCAGATGGGCTGGATCAGGAACCGCACCACCCTCATGGGCGTCAACCCCGCCTACATCAACGAAGACCTCCCCTACTTCCACATGTGGATGGAAGGCACGGGCTCCTACGCCAAGCTGGATACCAGGGGGGATGAAAGCGGCTACCAGCTCACCACCTGGGGCGGCACCGTGGGCATGGACGTGGACCTCAGCGACCATTTTACCATGGGAGCGGCCTTCACGGCCAACTACGGCGACCTGACGGCCAGCGCGGCGGACAGCGCGGACGGCCACCTGGACAGCTACTACGCCAACCTCTTCGGCCGCTACCAGAGCAAGCGCTGGGCGCACACATTGATTCTGACGGGAGGCTGGAACGACGCGAAGCTCAACCGCACGGTCAACTACGGGGAAGGCAGCTACAGGACGCAGGGCAACACCAGCGGGTGGGGCTTTGGAGCGATGTATGAACTGACCTACGACGTGTACCTCAACGAAGACAAGAGCAGCATCCTGCAGCCCCTGGCCAACGCCTCGGTAGTGACGACGCGCATGGACGGCTACACGGAAACGGGAGCGGGGAACGCGGGCCTGAATGTAGGCAAGCAGGAATGGACGACGGGAACGGTTGCGCTGGGCGGCCGCTGGATGGGGCTCATTGGCAGCAACATCTTCGGTCGAGAAGCGCTGGCTGAGTTCCGGGTGAACGCGGCCCAGGACATGGGCGACCGCCGCGGAGAAACCAATGTGGCGCTGCTGGGCAACCCCGGCTTCATGCAGAGCGTGCGTGGGGCCAAGGTTGGAACGACGGCTCTGCAAATCGGAGCGGGGCTGAGCGTGCCGGTGGGAACGCAGGGAACGGTCTTCATCAACGGGAACGCGGACTTCCGGGACGGAGCCAACTCGGTGAACGGAAGTATCGGCTACCGGTATGACTTTTAAGGAGAGTTGAGGTTTGAGAGTTGAGAGTGGAGCGGAGACGCTCTGCTCTCCGGACTTCCAGGGCCGTTGCGGACAAGAGCCGGGGCGGCCCTGCTTGTGTAAGGAAATAGCGTCCTCCGGAGTAATAGGCCGTGTGGGCTGAAAGGACAGAGTAGAAAAAAAAAAATGGTGTCCATCCTGTCCATCAAGTCCATTTTGTCCACTACTCTCCCTGCGCCGCTCTCTGCCCTCCACACGGCACGCCCCTTCCGATTCTATAAAACGGCGCAGAATACTCCTGCGCGCCCTCGTCCGCTGTCTGATGTCAGAAAAATCCGGAAGGCGTGGAATAGGGCCTTTTTTATGCGATTGCGGCGGCTTTCCATTCCAGCACTGCTTCCGCCCGCAGTTCGTCTCCGTGCATGATGTGGTGGGAGGTGAGGGAGTCCTGGCGGAACAGCAGGGATTTCATGGATTCTCCCGCATGGGTTTCCTTCTTGAAATGCAGGTGGATTCCCGTCAATTCATGGTTCTCCAGCCAGGAATCCGGCAGGGATTCCAGCGCCCAGACCAGGTAGGCGGCATTGTTGATGTGGCGGTTGAAGTCCGTATCGCGGCGTTCCGCCATCCATTCCCGGATGGTCGGCAGAAGGCCCGAGGTATCCATGGCTGCCGGAGCCACCGTTTCTTCACACGGAGTATCCGGGAAGGCATCAATGTGCCTGTTCAACGGCACCGGGCGTCTGCGGCGTACGTCAATGACGGCCCACAGGCAGCTTGCCGTGACGATTTGGTTTCCCAGGGCGTCCCTTATTTCCAGATTGCGGCGCGCCAGCAGCGGCGTTTCCTGCGCGGTCCAGGTGCGGAGTTCCACCGTTTCCTTCCACCGGGGGAGGCGGCTGATGGCCGTGTTTAGGCGCACTTCCACCCAGGCCAGGCCGCGGGACATCACAAAGTCATAGCCGAAGCCGAGGGAGGAGGCGTGGGCCTCCGCTATTTCCTGAAACCAGTGCAGAACCGTTTCCGGTTTCATGAGGCCGTCCGCACCGCTTTCATAAGTGCGGACAGTGGCTTGAGTGGAATAGATTCCGTGGGCGTCGGCATGTTTCATAACAATTCATTTTAGCCGAACCGTTTTACCGCACCAGCCAAAAACGGGTAATGAGCCGCTCGGCATGCCGGAGTTCATGGACCGCATGGGAAGCTTCCCGGAATTTCCGGATTGCTTCCTTGGAGCGCCGCTTGCCTATGCGGCAACCGAAAGGAACGCGGCTGTAAGCCACGCCTTTTAATGAAATCAGTTCGCCAATAATGATTAAGTTGCCGCATAAGCATGCGGCGCCTCGGAAACGCTACAGAATGCTCCGGAAGTAGGCGATGGTTTTTTCAAGGCCTTTTTCCAGCGGAATATTGGGCTTCCAACCCAGTTTTTCTCCCGCCAGCCGGATGTCCGGCTTGCGCTGGGCCGGGTCGTCCAGGGGCAGGGGACGGAAGACCGTTTTGGAAGAAGAACCCGTCATTTCAATGACTTTTTCCGCCAGTTCCAGCATGGTGAATTCCACGGGATTTCCCAGGTTCACAGGGCCTGAAAAGCCTTCCGTGTTCATCATGCGGACCATGCCTTCCACCAGGTCGTCCACGTACTGGAAACTGCGGGTCTGCCTGCCCGTTCCGTAAATGGTGATGTCTTCCCCTTTCAGCGCCTGCACGATGAAGTTGGAGACCACGCGGCCGTCGTTCGGGTTCATGCGCGGTCCGTAGGTGTTGAAGATGCGGATGATGCGGATGTCCACCCCGTTCATGCGGCGGTAGTCCATGAACAGGGTTTCCGCGCATCTTTTGCCTTCATCGTAACAGGAGCGGACGCCCACGGGATTGACGTTGCCCCAGTAGGTTTCCGGCTGGGGATGGACCATGGGGTCGCCGTATACCTCGCTGGTGGAAGCCTGGAGGATTCTGGCCTTGCACCGTTTGGCGAGGCCCAGCATGTTCAGCGCGCCCAGCACGGAGGTTTTAACCGTGTGGATGGGGTCAAACTGGTAATGGGGAGGGGAGGCGGGGCAGGCCAGGTTGTAGATTTGGTCCACTTCCATCACGCAGGGAACGGTGACGTCATGGCGGATTATTTCAAATCCGGGATAGTCCGCCAGGTGAAGGAGGTTTTGCTTGCTGCCCGTGAAGAAGTTGTCCATGCAGATGACTTCATGGCCTTCTTTCAGAAGCCGTTCGCTGAGGTGGGAGCCGATGAAGCCGGCTCCTCCGGTGATCAAAATCCTTTTACTCATGATAGCATGTCCATGCGTTTTGCGCTCCGCCGCGCCGGAAGGGAAGGCGGATATTCCTGCGTGGAACGGGAATTTTTCGTCCCGCCGTGCGTTGCGGTTCAATGTCACATATCCGTCACGTGAAGGCAAGCGCATAGCATGCCGGACAGGATTTTCCCGGGCGGGATGTTTTGTGGAACAGCCGGGCAAGGGAAGGGGATGCGATGGAAGAGGAAAGATGGTTCCGTGCGGGCCGGGAAGCAGATGGAGACGTGCAGGCCCCTTGGCGGGGTCAGGATTTGGGAAGTGTCAGCAGGAAGCTGGCTCCCCCCAAGGTGCCGAATTCCAGTTTCAGGTCCCCCCCCAGGGAGCGTGCCGTATCCTTGGCCAGCGCCAGCCCCAGGCCTACGCCGGGCTTGCGGCTGTCGGAGGCGTCCTTCGTGCGCCGGAAGGGCTTGAACACCAGCTTGCGGTTTTTCGGGGAGATGCCCGGGCCGTTGTCCCGGAAGCGGATGACGATGTTGTGGCGGTCCGCCTGGACGGTGAGCTGGACTTTGGCGTTTTCCCCCTTGGCGTATTTAATGGCGTTGGAGGTCAGGTTGTCCATGATCTGCTCCACGGAGACGGCATCCGTATGAATGGGCAGGATGCGGATGGGCTGCGCCAGGGCAAAGGAGAAGCTGATGCCCGCCTCCCGGAGCCGGCGGTCTATTTTTTCCGCAATGGGTTCAAAGAGTTCCTGGCAGGTGAGCGTATCCCGCGTGCGGCGGATGGCGTTCCGCTGGAGCCGGGAGTAGGAGAGCACGTTTTCAATCAGGTGTTCCAGGCGGCGGCATTCCCGCTGCATGTTGGCGTAGTATTCCGGCTTTTTCTGCTCCGGCACCATGCCGTCCTCCAGCATTTCCGTATACAGGGAGAAGGAGGTGAGCGGCGTCCTGAGTTCATGGGTGACGGCGGAGACGAAGTCCCCGCGGCGCTGCTCCAGGCGGAAGGTGCCCAGCATGAGCCAGATGACGCCTGCCGCGCCCAGCAGTACCATGCTCCAGATGAGCGTGAGCGTCCAGGTCAGCATTTTCTTGTGGTCCTGGAGGGGGACGGCTCCGGTGTCTCCCGGCAGAAAGACCAGGGGGGCGTTGGCAAAGGGGAGCGTGCCCGTCTGCCGCGCTTCTGCGGGAGGCGGGGCGGAGGGATCGAAGGTAGCCAGGCGGCTGTGGGGAAGCAACAGCTTTACCTGGCCGGGCAGCCGCCGGTTCAGGTTGTCCATGTTCATCAGGGCCCCCTGCAAATAGACGCCGCGGCTGGTGTGCACCTGGCGCAGGATATAGAGGTTCCCCCCGTCTTCCACTGGGACGAAGGAGGTGACGGTTTCCACCTGGGCCGGCGTGCCGGATGCCGTCGGCTCAGGTTCCGGGGCTTCATGCAGGATTTCATTCCGAATGTCCGTCCAGAGGTTGCCGCTGGACGGCACGGAGGTGAGGGCGGAGACCTTGCCGTTCAGCCGCTGGTAGAGGTCCTTCTGCTCATTCAGATGTTCGGCAAGCTGCGGGTCCAGCGCGGGTCCGGTTACATGGCCGGAGGGGGAAATCTGGATATAGGCCGTGACGTAGTCCGGCAGGTAGGAGGAGAGGTTGGAGCCGCGGGCGGCCTCTCCGGGTTCCGGGGAGCCCATGCGCTGGTCATAAGGGCGCTTGTAGGCGTAAAAGGGCTGGTATTCAAAGTAGCCGCGGGCCTGTTCAAAGGTGATGAAGGAGGTCAGGAGGCGGTCCATTTCCAGCTTGGCTTCATGAGCCAGGGCCTCCACCCTGATGCGCTGTTCGGAGCGGCCCGTTTCCTCCGCCTGCACCAGCAGAACGTGGGTGAGCCATCCGAGCGTGCCGATGACCAGCAGCAGGCTGATTGCCAGCAGAGTGATGCGTATGCGCCGGTTCACGGGTCAGGAGACGAAGGATGAGTTCCAGCGGTAGCCCTGGCTTCTGAGCGTTTCCAGCGGGGCGGCCGCGACGGTCCCCAGCTTGTCCCGGAGGCGCATGACGGTCATTTCCACGGAGCGCGTATCCGTCAGGCGCGGGTCCACGTCCCACACGCGCCGGAGCAGTTCGTCCCGCGTGATGACGCGGTTGGGGTGGGTGGCCATGTACGTGAGGAATTCGAATTCCCGTGCGGTCAGGGAGGTTTCCTTTCCGTCCTCAAAGGTGAGCAGGCGGTTGGCGCTGTCCAGGGATGCGCCGGGGATCCGGATTTCCCGGAGCTGGCGCGGCCGTTCCGGGGATCTGCGCAGCACGGCCTCGATGCGGGCGAGCAGCTCCCGGATGCTGAACGGCTTGACGATGTAGTCGTCCGCCCCCAGCTTGAGCCCCTGCACGCGGTCCTCCTCCTCCCCGCGCGCCGTGAGCATGATGACGGGCGTGCCGGGGCGCTCCGCAGACATGACCTGGAGCACCTGGAAGCCGTCAGCTCCCGGCATGGCTACGTCCAGCAGGGCCAGGTCAAAGTTGCGTTCCCGCACGGCGCGGATGGCGGCCAGGCCCTCTTCCAGCGCCAGCACCTCGTAGCCGGATGCGGTCAGCACGTCCGTCAGGGCGTGCCTGATGCTGTCGTCATCCTCCGCAATCAGAATGGTATAGGCTGAATCACTCATCGTTTGATTCTATAAAACCACAATGTTTCCCTGTTTGTATAGAGAAACCTGCGCCCTTTCAGTAACAATGCCATAACAGGGCGGTTCCCGGTTCGGAGGTTTTCTTTTCCGGAGCAGCCCAGGTCAGTTCTGCTGGAGCGCCTGGAACTGGGGCGGAAGGCTCCCGGAGGGAATTTCTATGGCCTCCATGGGGCCGGGGACGATGCCTTCAAAGAACGGCGTGCCCTTGTAGGAAAGGATGATCTTGGAATGGACCATGTTCCCCGTGGTCTGGCGCAGGAAGTCCGTATCCCGGAAGACCAGGAGCGTCTTCCCGTTTTCCGCGGCCACCGGGCGGCACTGGAAGTTGCCCAGCGGGGCGCCGTCCGCCGTCGTCATCTGTACGGGCAGTACGTAGGCTTCCGAGAAGGTGGGGGCATAGACGCCCCAGAGGGAGGTGAGCGCCATGACGACGACGATCACGATGCCGACAAATATTTTTGTGGAGGTAGACATGCGGAGAGCGGTATTCTGGACCGTACGTCCACCTCCTGTGCGGAGGCCGTGCGGCGTCAGCGTTGTTTAAGCCATTCGGCGGCCTGGGGGGCGTAATACGTGAGGATCATGTCCGCCCCGGCGCGCCGGATGGAGGTTAGAGTCTCCAGAACGGTTTCCCGTTCATCCAGCCAGCCGGAAGCCACGGCGGATTTGATCATCAGGTACTCCCCGCTGACGTGGTAGGCGGCTATCGGCAGCGTCACGTGCTTCCGCATGGCGGCCATCACGTCCAGATACAGCGTGGCGGGTTTCACCATCAGGATGTCCGCGCCTTCCGCTTCATCCAGCTGCGCTTCCCTCAGGGCTTCCCGGATGTTGCCGGGGTCCATCTGGTACGTTTTCTTGTCCCCCTCCTTCGGCGCGCTTTCCAGCGCGCCGCGGAACGGCCCGTACAGGGCGCTGGCGTACTTGGCGGTATAGGCCATGATGGAGACGTCGTCCAGGGCCTCGGAATCCAGGGTGGCGCGGATGGCGGCCACGCGGCCGTCCATCATGTCGCTGGGGGAGACGATGTCCGCCCCGGCGTCCGCGTGGCACAAAGCCTGGCGGCAGAGGACCTCCACGGAGTCGTCATTGAGGATTTCCATCGTGCCGTCGGAGCGGAATTCCACCAGGCCGTCGTGACCGTCTGAATTGTAGGGGTCCAGCGCCACGTCCGTCATGACGGTGATGCCGGGCACCTCGCTCTTGAGCGCGTAAATGGTGCGCGGAATGAGGCCGTCAGGGTTGCAGGCTTCACAGGCGTCCGGGGTTTTCTTTCCGTCCGGGATGGCCGGGAAAAGGTCCAGCGTGCGGATGCCCAGGTCCATCAGGCGCTTGGCTTCCTCCACCAGGCCCTTGACGCTCCAGCGCGTGCAGCCGGGCAGGGAGGAAATGGGCTGGTTCCCGGTTCCTTCATGGACGAAGACCGGGTAAATGAGGTGTTCCGGGGAGAGGGAGGTTTCCCGGATGAGACCCCGGATGTTGGCGGATTTTCTGTTGCGGCGCGGCCGTATCGGTAGATTCATCATGGTGTGATAATGGAAAAGGTTGTGTGATAGAGGGGCGGGCGTTCCCCGGGCGGTTTTCAGGGTTTTTTTTGTTCGTCCAGCGCCAGCGGGTTCTCCACATCAGCTCCGGTGACCATCCAGCCGCTGTCTGTTTTGGTAAGGTACAGGTTGTTGACGGAGAATCCGTTTCTGGAAGCGGGCCGCACGCCGATGGTGGCCTTGATGCCGGGGGCGCCGTCTCTGGTGACGGGAACGTAGGCAGCCTTGACGACGGGAGCGCCTTTTTCCTTCACCTCGGTCCGGGGGGCGGGAATCCTGCCCATGACCGTTTTCAACTGGGAGAGCGCGTCTTCAAATTCCTTCACGGAGGCGAATTTGGCCGGAGCCAGCATGCGTATCATGGCCAGGCTGTCCCGGTTCGCCAGGGCGCGCCCGGCGGCGGTCACGGCCTCTTCCGGCGTGGGAAAGGCCAGGGGGGGGTAGGTCCGGTGGAAATCCGCCATGATGCGGGCGGTGGTGGATTCGTCCGCTTTCAGGTTCCATGAAGTGAAGGCGTCCGTCAGATACATTTTGAAAACGGGGAAGCCATCCGTGGGGTCCTTGATTTTCTCCAGCGCATAGCGGTAAATGAGAGCGGGCTTGTCCGTGTCCGGCATGCTCATGCGCGGGGGCAGGATGGTCATGGCCGCAATGCTGTGGATATCCTTGCCGCTTTTCTTCGCGTTGTTTTTATTGGCCTCCTCCTGCTGGTCCTCATCCCGTTTGTTCGGGTCTGTCTGGTCGTCCGGATGGGGGCGCAGGGGAACCAGGATGGTGTTCGGAAAGGTCATGAAGCTGAGGTTGGTGGGCTGGATGTAGCGGCTTTCCTCCCTCCTGTCCTGAAGGCGCATGGCCTTGACCACGGGGGTGAGCCGGGCGCTCTGGGTGATGGCGGATTCCATGTAGTACGGGGAAACGAGCAGGGCGGCAATGCGTGCCGGGTCATCCCCTTTCACGGTGCGGATGAGCAGGGTCTTGAGTTCGTCGTCCGTTTTCCCCTTTACGGCTTCCACACGGAACCGCTTGATGTGCTCCAGGGCGGCTTTGACGGCGGCCACGGAGTACTGGTGGGCGAGGCCGAAGATTTTCTTCTTGGCTTCCGCTGATATTTTTTTCGCTTCCTCCCGGATTTGGTCGTCAAAGGGAAGGAACGTATTGTCAAAGCTCCCTGGGGTCAGGGAGGCCTTCCACTGGCCGCCCTTTTTCACCAGGGCCACCGCAGTGGCTGCATAGACGTACGGGTTTGTCTTGTCCGGCAGCAGGATGTAGGCCATCGCCAGGTCTCCCTGGGTGATGATGGAGGCTTCATCCACAAAAGGGGGGCGTTCCGGGGCCGCTCCGGTTACATACGCCTGGACCGCCTCCATGCGGGAAAGGATGCTTTTCAGCTTGAGCTGGCCTACAAAGGGGGAGGTGGCGGGCAGGGATTTGTACGGTTCGTTTTTCCAGTCAGTTTTTTCCTGAAGGGCGCGGAGCAGCAGCTTGGCCGCATTGAACGGCGTGCTCTGGTCCGGAACAGGGTCCGGTTCCGGAGCCTTGTGTTCCGCGGCCTGGTCCATGCTGATCTGGAAGCGGACGGGGGAGCCGTCCGGCGGCTGGTCGCCCCGGGAGAGGCCGCAGGGCAGGCAGAGGCAGAGAAGGGAGAGGGGGAGGATTTTCATAACCGCTGGCCGCCACTATGGCATAAACGGCCGCAGGTGTAAATCACTCGTTGAGGGAGGAATAGCGGATGGAAGGTAAATGGTTGCATTCCGTTTTTTCCTGTTCTCCCCGCGATGGTGCAAAATGAGAAAATGCTTATGGGGAACGACGAAAAAGAAACTTGAAGAATTGTTTAACCAGATGGACGCTGTACAGGATGACACCGGAATCCGGAAGGATGGGAAGCCATCGGATGCCCATTTCTCGGGTAGGAGGAAGAAGCTAGAGAGCGGCGCAACCGAGGATTCCTCCTGCGAATGGTGTGAAGGAAAAGCTGTTCCTTCGTTCAGACTTGGTGAAATGAAGGGAGATGAAAACGTACCAGTCCTGCAGAATGATCCGTATGCCAAGCAGAAGAAGAGCGGCTCCCAAGGTATGGCAGATGACATTCAGCATGAATTTCTTGTTATACCGGATTTTCCAGTGCGGCAACCGTAAAGAAGAAAAAGGGGAGAGTGTTCGTTCTCTTCCGGAAAGTCTCCGCGGCGTTCATGCCTTGAATTTTTGGAGAGGAGGGTTTTTTGCATTTGCCAACAGTGCCTGGGGGAGGTTAACTAATGCGCGTATGTCCGAACACAAGGAAAGAAAGACTCTTGAAGAACGCCATCAGATGTCTGATCTGGAACGGCTGCGCCACTCCTGCGCGCACGTTCTGGCTACGGCCATTTGCCGCCTCTGGCCGGACGCCCAGCTGGCCGGCGGCCCTGCCGTGGATAACGGTTTTTATTACGACGTGGAGCTGGACCACCGCATCAGCACAGAGGATTTTGAGCGCATTGAGGAGGAGATGAAGAAGGTGGTGAAGGAAAACCAGCCTTTCCAGAAGGAAGTTATTTCCCGCGCGGAGGCCATGAAGATGGCGGAATCCGGGGAATTGGGCGCCCTTGGGCCGCGCAATACGCCTTCCCAGTTTAAAATTGACCTGCTGAACGACATTCCGGAAGACGAGGAGATTTCCCTGTTCCGCAACGGAGATTTTACGGACCTGTGCGCCGGCCCGCACGTGGGCCGTACGGGCAACTGCAAGGCGTTCAAAATCATGAGCGTGGCGAGCGCCTTCTACAAGGGAGACAAGAACCGTCCCATGCTCCAGCGCATTTACGGCACCTGCTTCCCGAACCGCACCCAGCTTGACGAGCACCTGGAACGGCTGGAGGAAGCGCGCCGCCGGGACCACCGCAAGCTGGGCCGTGAACTGGGTCTCTTCTGCATTGACGAGGCCGTGGGCCAGGGCCTGATTCTCTGGAAGCCCAAAGGAGCCCTCATCCGCCGCTCCCTTCAGGATTTCATTACGCAGGAGCTGGACAAGCTGGGCTATTCCCAGGTGTACACCCCCAACATCGGCAAGCTGGACCTGTACCGCACGTCCGGCCACTTCCCGTATTACCAGGAAAGCCAGTACGCGCCCATCCCGGAACGGGACGCCATGGAAAAGCTGAGCCAGGAAGGAGCTTCCTGCGCGGAACTGTTCAACGGGCTGGCTGACGGCACCATTGAGGGCTACATGCTCAAGCCGATGAACTGCCCGCACCACATCAAGATTTACGCGAATGACGCCCATTCCTACCGGGACCTTCCCGTGCGGCTGGCGGAATTCGGAACCGTGTACCGCTGGGAACAGAGCGGTGAGCTGGGCGGCATGACCCGCGTGCGCGGCTTTACGCAGGACGACGCCCACATTTTCTGCACGCCTGACCAGCTGGCCGGGGAAATCCGCCAGTGCCTGGGCATTGTGAAAACCATCTTCGGCACCCTGGGCATGACGGACTACCGCGTGCGCCTTTCCATGCGCGACCCGGAAAGCGACAAGTACGTGGGCTCTCCGGAAAACTGGGACAAGGCGGAACAGGCCCTGCGGGAAGCCGCGGAATGGCTGGGCGCGGACTATAGCGAGGAAGCCGGGGAAGCCGCCTTTTACGGCCCCAAGATCGACTTCATCGTGCGCGACGCCATCGGGCGCGAATGGCAGCTGGGCACCGTGCAGGTGGACTACAACCTGCCGGAACGGTTTGACCTACATTACACCGGAGCGGACAACAAGCCGCACCGCCCCGTGATGGTGCACCGCGCGCCCTTCGGCTCCATGGAGCGCTTCACGGGCCTGCTGATTGAGCACTTTGAAGGGAAATTCCCCACCTGGCTTTCACCGGAACAGGTGCGCGTGCTCCCCATCTCCGACAAGGTGATGGACGTGGCCGCCGCGCACCGCGCCGCCCTGGCCGCCAGGGGAGTGCGCGTGACGGTGGATGAAACGCCGGACAAGATCGGCGCGAAGATCCGCAACGCCCGCCTGGACCGCGTTCCCTACATGCTGGTGCTCGGCCAGCGTGAGGCGGAGGAAGGCACCGTTTCCGTCCGCCACCGGGACAAGGGAGACCTGGGGGCGATGCCCTTTGAACAGTTTGCGGACGTTGTGGTCAGGGAAATTGCGGAGCGTCATATTTCCCCCATGATTTGAGTTGCCAAGTTATTTTATTTAGTTTAGTAGTATCCGGACGTGCCAATCAAGCCAACGAAGAATAATGATGGTAATCGCCGCCGTGAGCGCGGTGATCAAACCCGTGTGAATGAACGCATCCGCGCCCCCCGCGTGCGCGTGGTGACCGCCAACGGCGACCAGCTCGGCGTCATGAATACGCGCGACGCGCTGGAAAAGGCCAAGGCCCTGGGCCTGGACCTGGTGGAAGTGGCGGGCAATGCCGATCCGCCCGTGTGCCGCGTGGTGGACTATGGACGGTACAAGTACCAGCAGTCCAAGCTCCAGAAAAACAACAAGAGCCGCACGATCAAGCTTAAGGAAGTCAAGCTCCGCATCGGGACGGACACGAACGACTACAACGTGAAGCTGGCCCGTGCGGAAAGCTTCCTGGACCACGGCCACAAGGTCCGTTTCCAGCTCCGCTTCCGCGGCCGTGAGAACGCCCACCAGGAACTTGGCTATGACATGTTCAACAAGGTCATTGCGGACTTGAAGACCATGGCGCAGGTGGACCAGGCTCCGCGCCTGGCCGGCAACACCATGCACATGGTGCTCTCCCCGCTGCCCGTCCAGCAGCGCGTGAAGAAATTCACCGCCCACCTGGATGAGGACTTTGATTCGGAAGATTCCGCCTTTGACGCGGAAGACGACGAGTGAAGCGCTTTTCCCTCTTTTTTCAGGCTTTCCGCCCTGCAGGGCGGAAAGCCTTTTTTACGGACAAATGCCTTTTTCCATGGTTCTTTCCTACACTGACACCAAAGAATTTTCCCCGGCGGCGCTGGAGGAATTGTTCCTTTCCGTCCAATGGGAATCCGGGCGGCATCCGGAACGCCTGGCGGAAGCATTGCTCCATTACGGGACCGTGTTTTCCGCCTGGGACGGCGGCAGGCTGGCGGGACTGATCGCCGCCATGGATGACGGAACCATGACGGCGTATGTCCATTACCTGCTGGTGCATCCGCTGTACCAGGGGTGCGGCGTCGGCTCCCGCCTGCTGGAGCTGTGCAAAAAGCGCTATGCCGGGTATTTGAACGTGGTGCTCACCTCCTACCGCGAAGGAGTGCCTTTTTACGAAAGGAACGGCTTTATCGCGGACCGGACGCAGGAGGCCATGCGCTTTATTCCCCCTTCTTCCGGGGAAACCGGGCTTTAACAGACGCAGGGAGGAAGAAGAGCCGCCCTTCCTATGGCATGCGCTTGCGGAACGGCTGCATGCGGCACATGGTGGCGGTGCGCCACAGCCATTCCAGGGGGCCGTACAGGAAGCGGCTCAGCCAGAGGCGGCAGGCCCAGGCTTGAAGCAGGAAGACGGCAACGGCGGCGCACAGGCAAGCCCACGGTCCCATGCCCTGCGCCAGTCCCAGCCCCCACCCGAAGAACAGGAACGTGAATACCAGCGTTTGGGAGACGTAGCACGTCAGCGTGCATTTTCCGGTGCTGCTGAGCAGCCTGGATGGCAGGGGAAGGCCGGGATGGGTGAACAGCAGGACGGCGGCGGAGACGAAGGCCGCGGTATAGGCTAGGTTTTCCCATTGGTGCAGAAGGTGTCCAGCGTCCGTTCCCAACGCGGAGTCCAGCCGGGAGGTGAGGAGTAGGCGCGCCGCCAGCAGAGCCAGAAACAGGGTTCCGGAGATTCCAAGCATCCGCAGAAACAGGCGGCGCTTGTTCGGAGCGTCCACAAAGACCTGCCATCTCCCCGCCAGCATGCCCAGGATGAAGAGGCCCAGCGTCTGCCAGATGCGGCCGCTGAGCAGGAAGAACTGCCATTTGCCCGCCTGGCCCTGCGTCAGGTTCCACAGGGCCGCTTCCCCCCAGCTGCCGTGGGCGTACAGGAATTCACGCGAAGGGCCTGCCGCCGGGGAGGCCGGGTGGAACCAGCCGGAGGAATGCGGCCACAGGTCCGCCAGTCCGGCGCGGGACAGCGTGTCCATGAAGGCGACGGGCTGCATCAGGCACAGCAGGCAGAGGATGACGAGAAGAGGCGTACCGCGTTTGTACAGGGCCACCAGGGCAAAACCCAGCACGCCGAAGATGGTGAGGATGTCCCCGTCATAAAAAAGGGTGTGCGCCAGCCCAAGCAGGAACAGGAGCGCCAGCCGCCACATGAAGCGCTTCCGGAAGTCGACGCCTTTCTGTTCCTGCCTGTCCAGCTGGATGAAGAAGCTGAGGCCAAACAGGAAGGAGAAGAGAAGGAAGGATTTGCTGACGAAAAGGTGTTCGTAGGCCCAGTCCGCCGCGCTGTTGGCCGCGGCCTGCCATCCCTCCGCCGGGGGCATGGGGAGGTACAGGTTGAAGTGGTCGTGCGCGTGGACGGTGACGATGCCCAGCAGGGCCAGCGCCCGGAGGATGTCCAGGATGGTGATGCGCGCCGCCCGGGGGGGCGCTCCGGCGGGAGTCCGGGCGGTCATGGCGTCAGGAAGGGCGGGAAAGGGAAGGAATCAGTTCCGCCGCGCGCCGCCTGGCCCACTGGTCCGCTTCCAGGATGGGGGCCAGCTCTCCGCGGGGATCTGCCGGGGTGTGGTCGTTCATGACGGCTTCCACCAGTTTCCAGATGCCGGGGAAGGTGAGTTTTCCCTGAATGAAGGCGTCCACCGCCACTTCATTGGCGGCGTTGTAGACGGCGGCCAGGGTGCTGCTGCTGGCGCCGGCCCTGCGCGCCAGGTCCAGGGCGGGGAAGGCGTCCGGACGGGGCGCCTCGAACACCAGCTGGCCTATCTCCGCAAAGTTGAGCTGCTTGAGAGAGTTGGGAACGCGGTCCGGCCACGTGACGGCGTACTGGATGGGGAAGCACATGTCCGAGCTGCTCATCTGGGCCAGCACCGTGCCGTCCCGGTATTCCACCATGGAATGCACGATGCTCTGCGGGTGAACGATGACGTCCACCTTTTCCATGGGAACGTCAAACAGCCAGCGGGCCTCAATCATTTCCAGCCCCTTGTTGAACAGGGTGGCGGAGTCTATGGTGATTTTCCGGCCCATGCTCCAGGTGGGGTGCTTGAGGGCCTGTTCCAGCGTGACGTGCTCCAGGTCTTCCTTCTTCCAGGTGCGGAAGGGGCCGCCGGACGCCGTCAGAATCAGGCGGGAAACGGCATCCGGTCCGCCGTGGCTGCCGTTCAGGCACTGGAAGATGGCGTTATGTTCGCTGTCCACCGGAAGCACCTGCACACCTGCTTGGCGCGCCTTTTCCATGACAATCTGGCCGGCCATGACCAGAATTTCCTTGCTGGCGATGGCGAGGTCCTTGCCTGCTTCAATGGCGGCCAGTGCGGGCTTGAGGCCGGCAGTCCCCACGATGGAGATCAGCACCATGTCCGCCTCCGGAAGCTGCGCCAGGCGGCACAGGCCTTCCTCGCCCGTTTCCACCTGGGCGCCGGGAAGGGCGCGCGCCAGCTTGTCCGCCCCGGACGGGTCAAAAATGCATACGTTGCGGACGTTGAATTCGCACGCCTGGCGGGCCAGGGCCTCCACGCTGGTTCCGGCGGCCAGCCCCACGATTTCCATTCTGTCCGGAATGTCCCGGGCGACTTTCAGGGCGCTGGTTCCGATGGAACCGGTGGAGCCCAGGATGACGACGCGTCGTTTCTGCATAACGGAGAAGCATGATGCAAAAAATACGGCTCCTTGACAAGCCGGGGAGATGAAAATCTTCCCCGCGCCGCAGGGACCGGCCCCTCCGTCAGTTCGGCCTCATTCCGGTGGGCCGGGAGGAAGGACGCCACGCATCCGTGCCGTAGGTGGCTTGTGCCGTGGGTTCGGGAAGCTGCCGGAACTGCATCCTCTGCCGGTCCCGTCTCCATTTCCGCAGGTTGCGGGAACGCCAGTTCCAAATGCGGCTTTCGGCATGGAGGGCTTCCCGGGTCATGGCGTAAACGTTGGCTCCGGCTTCCGTATCCCCTCCCAGCCGGCGGTAGACGGCCATGGCGAAGGGGATGTTGTCCCGGAGTTCAAAGCGCGGCAGGTCTCCATCGCTGAAATACCAGTCCGGCTGCCTGTCCATCGTCATCAGGTTCAGGTCGCCGCTCAGTTGGGACGGACTGCGGAGCCCGGTCAGGGCCAGGAAAACAAGGGCTGTGGCGCCGCAGAGTTTTCCATAACGCAGCCAGTTTCCATGACCGGCCATGTAGCGGAAGAGAAGGTACAGGAAGCAGGCTCCCATCAGCAAATAGATGCCGGCCGTGACGCGGTTGGGAGAGAAGCCGAAATCTTTTATCTGGAAATACAGCCTCATGCCCACGCTGGCGGCGAGCAGTCCGGTCTGCGCCGCCAGGATGAAGCCCAGGACGATTCCCGTTTTTGACGCCCGCACGGAGCCTTCCGGACGGAACAGGACCAGCAGCACCAGGGCGGAAAGAAAGGCCGCCAGCATGATGGAGTCCGCCCCGTCGTGCAGATAGGCGGTCTGGGAGATGCCGTCAGGAACGCTCCCCCGCCATAAGAACGCCACGTCCGTGCCGTTGTTGACCAGAAAGGCCAGGTTGATGAACAGCAGGGAAACGGCGGGGAGGTGCGGGAGCCAGGGGCTGCCCGGACGCACGGGGTGTTGTTCCGGGAAGGAAGAGCGGGAGCGCGGCATGGCTGCAATGCCGAATGCCAGGGCTCCCAGGCACCACAGGAGGATGTCCGCTACCGTTCCCATATCCGGAACCAGCCAGGAGCAATAGCTCCAGAACCATTTGTTCATGGCTGTTCTGACAGCGGCGACCACAGGGTTCCCGTCCGCAAAGATGGACAGGAAGACCAGGAACAGAATGACTCCGATGGCGACGCTGCCTGCAAGCGGAATTTTCCCCAGGACGTTTGCGGCCGCCTCTTTTGCCTGGGTCATCCGGAAAAATTTATAGCCCCACCAGGTGACGTACCGTTTGGCAGGGTCAAAGCTGTTGCCCTCTTTCCGCGGCAGGAACGTTATCACCACGGGAAGCCCCAGGCCGATGAGCAGATTGAACTGGGTAAAGGAAGTCAGGTTGGCGCCTGCCGCAGCAGCGTTCAGCACGGCCATGAAAACGAGGAACACCTGCTCCTTCCGGCTGAGGTCCGTTCTCAGTGCCAGAAAGGCCGCCGTGTACAGCAGAAGGCCCAGCGCAGTGCCGATGCCCAGGCCCTCCAATGTACCGAACATGAAATCCGCGGCAAAGCCGCTGGCAATCAGGACAAGCAGCGGGATGTGCCCATGCCTCCACCAGGAAGGGGAAAGCAGGGACTGCGGATCTCTGCGGACGGAGGTGGGGCAGGAAGGCGGAAGGGATGGACGCTCCGGAAAGGAAGAGGAAGGTTCTGTCATAGGAGAAAGGTCGGATAGTTGCGGAACAGCCGCCCGCACGCGGGGAGTGAGGCGCTGTCCGTTAATGTTTAGCCGTTATTGCAGGAGTGTCAAGCAGGGATGTCCGGAAAAGAGCGGGCCTGAATGGAGAGGGCGGGTCCGCCGCATGGAAAAGGATTGTATTTTCCGCAGGAGGGCGTATAGCATGGCACGAATGAAGCGCATCGCCGTGTATGCCGGTAGTTTTGACCCTCTGACCAATGGTCACTTATGGATGATCAAGCAGGGGGCGAGGATGTTTGATGAGCTGATTGTGGCCATAGGCGACAATCCGGACAAGCACTACACGTTTTCCCATGAGGAACGCATGACCATGCTGCGGGTGGCGCTTTCCGACATGCCGGACGTGCGCATTGCCGAGTTCCACAACCGCTTTCTGGTGGATTTTGCCAACGAACACGGGGCCACGTTCATGCTGCGCGGCATCCGTTCCACGCAGGATTATGAATATGAACGCGTGATGCGCCATATTAATGCGGACATGGCTCCCAAGGTCTGCACGGTGTTCCTGATGCCTCCGCGGGATACGGCGGAACTGTCCTCCAGCATGATCAAGGGGCTGATTGGCCCGGAAGGCTGGGAAAGCCAGGTAAGCCGCTATGTCCCCCACAATGTATTCGCCATGCTGAAGGAGAAGTACCGGGAAGTTTTCCCGCGTTCCTAGCGGCTTTTGGAGCCGTTATTCGTTGTCCGGAGAGGGAGCCGGAGGACTGGAACGCCTGCGTCTTCTACGGTCCTTCTGCCGGCGCATGCGCTGGATGACGCGGGCTCTCGCGGCGCATCGGCCCGTTTGCATTTGTTCCACCGCGTCGCACAGTTCCCTGCGCGCCAGAAAGCGGTTGAGCTCGCGGGACCTGTCCACGTGGCATTTGACGGCGATTCCCGTGGGGATGTGCTTGAGATAAACGCAGTTGTTGGTTTTATTCACCTTCTGGCCGCCGCGCCCGCTTCCGCGGACAAAGCTTTCCTCCAGATCCTGTTCACGGATGCCCAGGGCTTCCATCCGCTCCTGGAGAGCGGCCAGTTTTTCAGGCCTTACCATAACCGGAGCATTGCAGGGTGTTGACGCGCTGCCGGACCGCATGGACCAGCATTTCCCGGCTGGCGGCTGTCATGGAGCGCAGGCTGACCGCGACGGTTGAGCCGTCCGTCAGGCGGAGGTTCAGGCGTCCGCCTTTCCGGTCCGCAGAACGTATCTGCTGCCAGAAGCACCATTGCATGGCGCGGCGCGCCCGCAGGAAGGGCAGGATTTCCACGCCTACCGGGGTGACGATGACGGCCGCGTGCTTCAGGCAGCGGCTCCCCGCAATCAGGCAGAGGACGGCGGGAACAAGCGCCGCAGCCTGCATGGCCCACAGGGGGGCGGGCAGGTACGGGGTGATCGTATCGTAACCCGTGAGCTGGAGGAAGGCGGCGGTGGCGATCAGCAGGAATCCCGCCGCCAGCAGGACGGAGCCCGCGCGGTTGCGGGTGAAGCGCAGCTCCCTTTCCCGGGCGGGAATGTGCCGGATGTCCTCCACGCCCAGCCCGGCTTTGACCGGGCGGGGGGCGGAGGCGGAAGAATGGAGTTCAGGCTCCGGCATAAACGCCCGGGAGGATTTCCTTCGTTTCTTCGGAATCGTTTTCCATCAGCAGCGTGCCCTGGAGAACGGCTCCGTCCTGGAAGTGGAAGCGGCCGCGCAGGGTCAGCTTGTCCAGCCCGATCAGGGAAGGCAGGCCCAGGCTGTCCAGGGAGTCCACCAGCTTGTACAGCTTGGAGTCCAGGTCCACAACGGGAGTTTTTCCTTCCCGTTCCGGAGCCAGGGCCACCTTGCCGTCTTCATCCACGGCGATGGCGTCCGAACGCAGCAGGAGCAGGTCGGACGTGGTCTTGACGGGGAAGAACCGGGAACGCGGAACGTTGACGGCCCTTGCGCCGGGGAAGCACTCGATGCCCGCGCCCATGGCCGTTTCCAGCTGGTACACCGGGGCGGATTCCGGGTCGCGGGGGTTGAGCGTCTTGCTGTTCCGGATCATGGGCAGAGGGAGCACGCCGCCGTTGGCGTCCAGGATTTCCTTGAGGGCGTCCAGGCGTATCCAGAGCGTGTTGGTATTGAAATAGCGGTGCTTGGAGATGTTCTGGAATTCGGGAATGTCCGCATCCGGGCACTGGGCAACTTCCCGCAGGATCAAGTGGCCGTCCGCCTTCCTGACGGCCAGGTGGCCGCCTTTCTTGTCCGCCTCCGTGCGGCGGGTGACTTCCATGACGAAGGGGGCGCCGCTCTCCGCAAACCAGCGCAGGAAGTTCATGTCAAGCTGTGCGCCCAGATTGTCGGAGTTGGAGACGAAGGCGTATTTGACGCCGTCCGCCAGCAGGCGGTCCAGCCAGCCGGAGCCCAGCAGCGCCGGGTACAGGTCACCGTGGCCGGGCGGGCACCATTCCAGTTCCGGCTGTTCCGGGCAACTGGCCGGGGCGAGCCCGTCCGCCAGGATTTTGGGAACGCGGTTCTGCATCAGCTCCACCTGGGCGGGGTCCGCAAAGCCGTCAGACGCGTATTTCTCCAGGTAGGCCAGCGTATCCGCGCTGGTGGAGAAGGAGTTCATCAGCAGAAGGCGCACGGGCGTGCCGGAGATGGAGCGCAGGTGCTTCACCTGCCGGACGATCAAGTCCAGGAACGTATCTTCACCCTTTACCTTCAGCAGGCTTTTCGCCTTCTGGAGGCCCATGCTCGTGCCGAGGCCGCCGTTGAGCTTGATGCACACGCACTGGGAGATCAGGTCCTTGTCCGCCGCGGGGGTGGAGGCCGTGATGTCCTGCCAGTCCTCCACCTGGTCGGCGGGCTGGATGTCCATTTCCGGAATCATGCCGGAGTGGTTGGAGACGAGAGCTTCGTAACAGCGGGAGAAAGCTTTGACGGCTGCGGCCGGAACGCCGGCGGACTCCATCTTTTCTTCAAAAGGAGTGAACGTACTCATTGGCGGCTTTTGTACAAAATGCCCGTTGGAGGCTCAAGCATTATCAGCGTATCCGGCACGTCCGCGCGCCTTTCCCCCTGTGGGGGCCTTCGGCTTGTTTGGAAGCGATCACCCGGATGCGCCGGTAGTCCGCCACCCATTGGGTGCCGTCCCACAGCTCGTCCCGCAGGGCCTTTTCCATTTCCTCGAAAATCCGGACGCGCCGTTTTTCGTGGAGGCACTTCAGGTCCGCCCAGAAGAACTGGCGCGCCCAGTTGCGCAAGCCGTACGGCCCGTCCTTCAGCGGCGTGGGGCGGTCAAAGTCCATTACCACTTCCGGGCGCAGTCCTGCCTGTTCCAGCATGCTGCGGTATTCTTCCACGGTGGGGAAGTAAAAACGTGTCTTGTACGGGAGGTTCATCCGCTCCAGGCTGGGCCGGAAGGCCTCCCTGATGCGGAGGATGTTGCGGTGGGCCCCAAATTCGCAGATCAGTTTTCCCTGCGGTTTCAAGGCGCGGGAGACGGCTTTCAAAAGAGCCCCGTGGTCCGGTATCCAATGGAAGGCGGCATTGGAAAAAATGACGTCAAACCAGTTGTTCCAGGGCATGAGGCAGGCGTCCAGCACGCGGAAGTCCATGCCGGGATAAAGCTGCCGTGCCTTTCCAATCATTTCCGGGGAGGCGTCCAGCCCGACGACGGAGGTCGATTTTTCCAGCAGGGCGTGCGTCAGCGTACCGGTTCCGCAGCCCAGGTCCAGAATGGCCTGGCCGGGGTTTTCCGGCACGTTGGAGAGCAGGTCCCTGCCATATTCCGCGACAAAATCATGCTTGTTTTCGTACAAATCAGCGTTCCAGTCCATCACTGCCCCATCATAGGAGGAAAGGGATTCTTTACAAGAAAGACCCTGTCTTTTTTCAAGGGATTTTCCCGCTGCTGCCGCCAAGGTCCGTTTCTCCGTGCCGTTCCGGGATTCTGCTTGCGTTGGCGGGGTTGAAATGATTAAGATAAGCTTACTATGAAAGCAACAGCCCTGTTCATGGCGGCCTCAGCCCTGGCCGCGGTTTCCGCCGGCGCCTATGACGGATACGGTTATGACCCCCGTCCCGCAAGTTCCTACAATGATACGGTCAGCGGCGCGGCCCACATCGGTTATGATTCCCGGTATGCCTACAAGGACGTGGTGGCATCCTCCCTGCTGAACCGCAGCGGCGTGTTCAACATCGGCGGTGAGCTGAATCTCAACCTGGCCCGGGACTGGAAGCAGGAAATCGGCGCGGAATACATGGCCTTCTGCGACGGCCTGCTGAGCGACAAGGATGCCTTTGACGCCAACTGGAAGGCCGTCAAGGAGCTGTTCCCCAACCTGTCTTTCCGGGGGGGGTACGAATTCAATTACGGCGGCCTGCCGGGCTATTTGAGCAAGTACATGGGGAAGGCCCCCCATTCCGTGGCTCAGTCCGTGACGGCAGGCCTGGCGTATGACGATCCGGGCCACGGCTATTTTGGCTCCCTGGACGTGCAGTACGGCTTTTACGGCATGATTGGCTGGCGTATCGACCTGAACGCGGGCAAGCGCTGGAGCGGCCTGATTCATGAGAAGGTGGACCTGGAATTGAGCGCCGGAACCGGCTATTCTTCCAGCTACTGGGGCTCCGGCGTGGCCGGATTTGACCAGGTGAACATCAAGCTGGCGGCTCCCGTGCGCGTAACGGGCGTGGATGCCAGCCGCGGGTTCCGCGTCATTCCCTTCATCCAGCTGGACTGGGCCGGAAACACCCGTTCCGAAATCCGCCGCTACACCGGCATGAGCACGATTGAGGACTTCCGCATCCGCGTGGGCGTGGAAGCCGTTTACCGCTTTTAAACGGAAGCCTCCGCGGCCCTTTCCTCCGGGCGGGGCCGCGGAGGCGTTCCTTTTTCTCCGGAGCCGCCCGGACGGCCTCTAACTCCCTTGAACAATCCCGCCATGTTGAAAATGATTCTGCTGCTGGCCCGGCGCACGTTTATACGGCTGCTGCTGGTGCTGCTTCCCCTGGGCCTCTTTGCGTTCCTGGCGCAGGCTATTCCCCTTTCCCCGCTGCAATCCCTGGTCGTCCTGATTCCGGTGATTGCCTTTGAAGTGTGGCTCGTGGTCAAGTACCTGCTGCCCGTGATGGGCGATCTGGTGACCAAGACGCTGTATTCCTCCAACATCACCACGGATGAGGAAGTGCTGGTGGATGCCGCCCGGCGCATGCTGAATTCCGGGGATCCGCAGGGAGCCCTGGAACTGCTGGAGCGCTACCGGAAGGAAAATTCGGGGCTGGTGCGTTCCTGGCTCATGGAATCCAGCCTGCTGAACGATATGCGCCGGTATGCGGATTCCGTTGAAGTCCTTCAGGAAGGCCTGGAGTCCAGAAGATGGCGCAAGGAGGACCGGGCCCTGTTCCTGTACAAGATAGGAGTGATTTATGATTCCCAGCTCAACAATCCGGACAAGGCCCGGAAATACTGGGAGGAAGCCGCGGACAGGTATCCCAACACGGCTTACGGCCGTTCCGCCCTGGACAAGCTGTAAATAACCCCGTGCTGAAGTAGCGGCATTTGCTATGGAAAGTTTGCCTGGTTAGGGCTGTGTAGCTGACCGGCAGCGCATGGTTTTTCCCGGCTGGCGGAGTGTCTTTGTTCATGCGGCCTGTTATTTTTCACGGAGCGGTTGCTCCAGTAATTTTTTAATGCGTTCCAGAAAAAAGGAAAAAAGAATTTCAGGAAAGCTTCCCTCTTTTTTTTCTTTTCAGGTAAAAGTTGTATTTTCAAGCTTCTAGCCAGAGTGAAAGAAGCTTTTTATTGATGAAAATCAATATAATAAACGTTGCATAGCTGAAAGGTTGCATTATACTGATTCCTCTTCAATGATTAAAGGCCGTTCGATTTCGGCAGATGGTTTGAATTTTTTAAAACTGATTGAATATGATGGAATTAAACCATATAAAATATATGGTTCTCTGTAAGCTCCCTTATTATGGGCGGAAAATCATCAATCGGTTTATGAATGGTTTCAGGAGAAGAAGAAACGAATCTTTGGCGTCAAAGCTGGAAGATATCCGCAATCTTCTCATTTACAACCATCCCGTTTCCCAGGTTCCTCCGGCTACGGGCAAACTGAGGCTGCTTCAGGAAGGCAATACCGTTTTGCTGGCTCTTTTTGCGCGGAAGTGCCGGGAAAACGGCCTCCGGTACTGGCTGGATTACGGAACGTTGCTGGGCGCGGTGCGGCACAGGGGCTTTATTCCGTGGGACGATGATCTGGACGCAAGCATGATGAGGCCGGAGTACGACCGCCTTCTGGAACTGCTGCCCTCCCTCTTTCCGCGGGAGGAAGGTTTTACCTGGAAAAGGCATGCCTTCCTGCAAATAGGGTATGAGGGCACTCCTCTCAACATTGACGTATACCCTTATCATTTTTATTCGGAAAGCCTCGTGTCCCCGGAACAGCACGGCAGCCTGGACAGGCGGCTTACTGCGTTTAAAAAAGACGTGGTTCTGGTGGATGGCCGGATGAACATGACCGATGACCAGATCCAGCAGAAAATCCGCCGGGAGATTCTGGAAGGCAAGGACCCGGCGGCGGAGGAGGACACCCCCGGAATTTTCCTTTCCCCGGCCATCACATTTACGAAAAACACTCATCTGCCCTATGAGACGTTCTTTCCCCTGGGATCCATGGAGTTTGAGGGGATGAAATTCTCCGTGCCCAACCATGCGCGCCAGTACCTGCAATTTTTTTATGGCGATTACCTGTCCTATCCGGACCGCATCCAGTTCAAGCACCCTTCCGTAAAGCGCATGATGGAACATGTCCCCTTTGAGACGGCGGTGAACCGTTTCATTGACGTCTACGGAAAGCAGATTGACATATCCCAGTCATGAAAACGGTTATCACCTACGGCACTTTCGACCTGCTTCATACGGGGCACGTCAATCTTCTGAAAAGAGCACGGGCGCTGGGGGACCGCCTTATCGTCGGCGTGACCACAGACAGCTACGACCAGAGCCGGGGCAAGCTGAATGTGCTGGAAAGCCTGGAGGAACGCGTGGAAAATGTCCGGAAGACCGGATTGGCGGACCTTATTATCACGGAGGAGCTGGAAGGGCAGAAGCTGCACGACATCCAGAAGTATGGGGCGGATATTTTCGTGATCGGTTCCGACTGGACGGGCAAGTTCGATTATCTGCGCGAACATTGCGAGGTGGTTTACCTGGAGCGCACGAAGGGCGTTTCTTCAACCGACCTCCGTTCCGCCCGGAATTTCATTGTCCACATGGGAATTGCCGGCCACGGGCGCATAGCGGGCCGTTTTCTCCAGGAGTCCAAGTACGTCAGCGGCATTGAAATAACGGCCGTTTACGGACGCGACGAGGAGAAGGTGCGCCGGTTTGCGGAATCGTATGAACTGCTGGAATATTACACGGAGTATGAACGGTTCCTGGACAAGGTCCATGCCGTTTACGTGGCCGTTCCGCATCATCTGCATTATGAACTGGTCAAAAGAGCCCTCCTGAAAGGAAAGCATGTGCTGTGCGAAAAGCCGCTTGCCCTTTCCCGGGAAGAGGTGGAAGAGCTGTTCCTGCTGGCCGCGGAGAGGGGATGCGTTTTACTGGAAGCGCTGAAAACGGCTTTTTTCCCGGCTTTCCAGCAGTTGATAGGCGTGGCGGAAAGCGGAGTTATCGGTTCCATCAAGGCGGTGGACGCCGCGTTCACCAAATTGATTGAGGATGATTCAAGCAGGGAGTTCGATCCCATGCAGGCCGGGGGGGCGTGGACGGAGCTGGGGGCTTATCCCGTTTTCGTCATCGGAAAGCTGCTGGGGACGGAAAGCCGCCGCATCCGCTTCACGACTTGCAGGAAGCCGGAAACGGGCGTGGACCTTTTTACGCGGGCGGATTTCCTTTATCCCAATGCGGCAGCCTCCGCTACGGTCGCCATCGGAGCCAAGCGGGAGGGGGACCTGTGCGTCACGGGAACGCGCGGCTATATTTACGTGCCCTCCCCGTGGTGGAAGACGGAGATATTTGAGGTGCGTTTTGAAGACCCCCGGCAGAACAGGAAATATTTTATCAGGTTTGAGGGCGACGGCCTTCGCTATGAGCTGGCCGCGTTTTTGCGCCTGATTCACGGCTGCCGTCATGAGTTTTCCCTCATGTCCCGGGATGATTCCCTGTTCATGGCTGACGTGACCTGCCGGTTCCGCGAAGGCGGCGATGTTGAAGAGATCAACTGAACAGGAAAAATGCCGTTCCCGGACCGTTGAACCCGCCTGACGGAATGAGCCGGTGCTTTCCGGGGAGCTGTCCGGTATGAAAGGCCTGTCTTGAACTGCGTTGTCGTCAGCCGTTTTATGATTTTTCCTGCAACGGAGAAAACCTGTCCAGCATGGAAGTGTTCCATTCCACAAAGGAATGGAGCGTGGGCGACGGAACGCCCAGTTTTTCCGCAAGACGACAAATCGGCCCGGTGCCCAGGGGAACGTCTTCCGTAAAGTAGCGGGAGGCGAAGTCCGGCGCCCAGCCCTGTTCCCGGAGGACCATGGGTGCCTTGACTCCGCGGAACGCCGGGATGGAACGGATTTTCCCGGTTAGTTCCGCGGCATTCCGGGATTCATAGTAGTTCAGAACAGGAATGATGTCCCTGCCGATCTCCATGCCGGGACAGCGGGAACAAAGAGCCAGAAGTTCCTGATCTGCTCGGATGTACAGTTCGCTGGCTTCCTCCGTCCATTCTTCATAGAACAGAAATTGCCTGTCGTAGAAGGTTCCTTCCCTGTAATGGCGAAACAGGCTCATGCAGCGGGAGGGGTGCAGAAGGGGATTGGAATTGTTCAGCAGGAAAGGCCATGGGGAGGAAAGGAGTTCCAGCGGAGTATCAAACAGAGTTTCCAGCAATGCGGACCAATGGCCGGCGTCGTTCCCGGGGGCAACCCATATCCTGTTGAGGGGGCGGCTGCCGAGAATAGAGACGGAATGGCCATATTCAAGCGTACGGCAGATCAGGGGAACCTTGTATATTCCCATCAGGCTGACGGAGGAAGTCCATGAGGCGTCTTCCGCCATGTCCATGACGTCCGGAGTGCCCGGCACGATGGCGAGCCCCTGATCACGGCGCAGAAAGGGCTTGATGCGCAGGCATATTTCCCGGATGCCGAAACGGGGGACCGCCACCAGCACAAGGCTGCATTCCTCCAGTATTTCCGGATGATTGCTGATTCGGCCCAGGGGGGGCCGGAGCGCGGTTCCGTCCGGAAAGGAGGCGGAGATGGTTTTATTCCATTGTTCGGGCTTCCGGGTCAGGATATTGACGCGCAGGCCACGGGCCCCCAGCCACCCGGCCATGGCATGGGCCAAGTTGCCGCCGCCGCAGATGCCTATGATGGGCGCAGAAGTAGCGTTCATGAAAAAGCAGTAATGGAGAAGGATGAAAAAAGGGAGGTTTCCGCCAGCGTGGTCAGATGGAAAGCGGTTCCGAAGCGGCTTCCGCGTGCATGGCGCGTACCAGGGCGTCGTTATCTGCCTTGTTCCTGACGGCGATGCGGATGAATTCCCTACCCTCAAAGCCCTTTTTCCGGCTGCAATCCTTGATCAGGATGGAGTGGTTTTTCAACAGGAGGCCCGTGAGGGTACGGGCTTTCATGGGCGGCATTACCTCGCACATGAAGTAGTTGGCCTGGGAGGGGAGGACGTTCAGGAAGGGAACGCGGGAGAGTTCCTGCATGAAGCGGTCCCTTTCCTCCATGAACCGGCGGCATGCGCGCACGTAGGATTGTTCATATTTCCCGAAGATCTGCATGTAAAATTCGGCAATGGAATTAATGTTCCAGATGGAAACGTCCTTTTTTATCCATGCAATCAGCTTTTTGTCTGCAGAGGCCAGAACCCCCAGGCGGAGGCCTGGAACGCCGTAGGACTTTGAAATGCTTTTAACCACCGCCAAATGGGGGTACTCCTCAAGGAGGGTGTCCCGGAGCAACGTGTTGTCCGGCATGCCTTCAGAGAAATCCACAAAGGATTCATCCACGATCAGGCGAATGCCGCGCTCCTTCGTCCACAGGCAGAGGCGCAGCACGTCGGCCTTCGGGAGGAAGAAGCCGGAAGGATTGCCCGGATTGACAAGGAGCAGGGTGCTGATGTCCTTGCCGGAAAAGAATTCCATCAGGTCGTCCGCCGTGTAGCTGAAATTCCAGGAAGCGGGATGGAAGGGCACCACCATATCCGGGGCCGCCCGGTTGGGATATTCCTCAAAGGTGGGGTAGACGACGCCCATTTTCCCTTCCATGCGGGACATGAGCGCCTTGATGAGTTCCGCCGCGCCATTGCCGATGCAGATGTATTCCTGGCTGACGCCGAAGTATTTTGCGGCCAGCAGGCTGTTGACCCTCATGCCGGACGGGTATTCCCGCACCAGGTGCTCAAAGTTCGCCTTGAGTTCGGACATGAGGCGCTTGTTGGGGAAGTATGGATTGACCAGGTAGCAGAAATCCCTGATGCGTGGGTAGCGCCAGTAGCCGCCGTACCGGGACTCCATCAGGCGCAGGTGTTCCTCCCGGTCTGGTGTGAACATGGAAGCCGCTATGTCCAGATCCTGGATGTCGTCTATTTCATACCATGCTTCGCTGCCGAGACGCAGGGCCTTGATTTCCGGTTTGTCCAGCAGGGCGATGACCCGCAGCACCTGCTCGTAATATTCGTTGTTGCCCAGGGCTTTGCTGTAAGCGGTGAGGAAGGGGACGTAGTGGGTACGGGAGAAATCCCTGTTGAATTTGTAAATGTTGACGGTCTTGAAGTATTCCGTTTTTTTCTTATAGGAGAATTTGCTGCCGGGAATGAATTGCTTGATGTTGTCGTCTTCATCCAGCGTGACGACGGTGCCGTCCATCCAGCTTTCAAATTTGGCGACGAGGGCCAGGCTGGGATAGGGATGGTGGAGCAGGGCGTCAATGACGGAGTCTTCAAAAATCAGGTCGGATTCAAAGAGCAGCGTATCGTCCTGAAGCAGGTGCTCCTTGGCCAGGTAAAGGGAATAAATGTTATTGGTGGCGGCATAAAGGGGATTGTCCACGTATTCCACGGGCGTGGAAATGTCCAGAAGAGAGATGAAGGATTTAAGTTTTGCTCCCTTGTATCCCGTGACGACGACGATTTTCTCCAGGGAAGGGGAAAGGTTGTCCAGTTGCCTCAGCATTCGCTCAATCAGCGTTACCCCGTTCACTTGAATCATGCATTTGGTGTTGTCCTGGGTGAGATGCCCCAGTCTTTTTCCCATTCCGGCCGCTAAAATGATCGCCTGCATAAATACTCTAATTTGTCTTCAGAACTTAAAAAGAACTAAGAACAATGTTTAACGGATTGATCATCCGCCGTCAAAGTAAAAATTTCTGCAAAAACATGTTAATGGAAAGTACATTGGTGAAAAAGGAAAAGTACGTAATTCATTTTCCTTCCCTATTTTCCCGCTTTTCATTGATTTAACTTCAAATGGAGATGGCGATCCGTTTAACGGATGATCAATCCGCATGCTATGGAAGTTGGGGAAAAGAGAATTGAGGGTTTTTTTCAAAAGCTGCATCTTGGAGAAAATGGTTTTAATATACGGAAATGGTTGTTTTTCATTAAAAAGCCGCATTGTTTTTCATTGACTTATGGTATCCGGTGGATAAGGTCCGTTTCAGGACCCCCCCGTTGTTCGCTTACGGAAAGATTGATATTTTCCCGTATTCACTGCCTAGATTTGCCCACCATGAGATTGCCTTCGTTCATCACTGCCGGAAGAACCGGAAAGCTAATGAAAAATAAACATCTGTGGGTGACGGAAGTACGCTGCTGCGGCCTGACGGTGCTTTCTTCAATCACGGATAGAAAGAAGCGTACCATCAGGTTGTTCGGCATTCCCTGCGCCCGGTTCAGGGTGGGGAAGGAAAATGAGCATGCACAGATGAGAAAGCTGGTGAAGTCCACCGTCCGGGCGGAGGAAGTTCCGGCGGCGTCCGGCGTGCTGAGGGTTGTGCAGCAGGCCATGGCATTTTTTTTGAAGGAAGTGGGCAGTATTCTTGAAGAAAACGGCTACCAGTACTGGCTGGATTTCGGGACCCTTCTGGGGGCGGTCAGGCATAAGGGGTTTATTCCCTGGGATGATGATCTGGATATTTCCATGCTGCGAAGCGACTATGAACGACTGAGGGCGGGCGCTGCCGAGTTGTTTGGTTCCCGCGGCTTTTCCGTCAGCCTGGAGCCGTTTATCCAGATTGGGCTGCCGGGCACCTTGTGCAATGTGGACATTTTCCCGTACGATGTTGCTCCCGGCTCCTGGTCTCCGGATGATCCGGAGGAGCGGGAATGGATGCTGCGTAATTACAAGGCTTCTAAGCTGATTGATTATGAAGCTAACACGTCGCGCCGTTACCAAACGCTGTGTTCTTATGAGGATAAAATGAAGATCAGGGATGAGTTGGTGATGGAAGGGAAGGAGCCTGTGGAGGATGGAAACGTCTGTCTGGGTTTTGAAATTCCCTTTGCCGGACCGTGCCGCCATTCCTTCCGTCATGAATGGATGTTTCCCCTGTCCAGCGTCCTGTTTGAAGGAAAGACTTTTCCCGGGCCCCGGGTGCCTGAAATGGTTTTATACGGGCAATATGGAGACTGGGGTGTCCTTCCTGATTCGCCGCCTGTGCATTTTGACCTGAACCGGATTTCCAAGGAAGTGCTGCTCAGGATGCTGTACATGCGGGATACCGGGCGTTTGCCGGAATGTGACTAGGGGCGCATGGGAGGAGCTGCGTGGTTCCGGCGTTCCGCCGTGGCGTATTCTCCGGAAAGAAGGTGTTCCTGACGCTGCGGGCGCAGGACATGCGCGGGGAGGCCCGGAAGAACGTCTTTCTCCTTGACCCTGCTGATTGGGGCGGAGTATCATCGGATAATGAGAAGACCCCCGATTCCCGGTTTGGTGATGGCGGACGGCTGGCTCCAGCCGTATTCCCGCCAGATACGCGACCGCCAGCGTTTGTTTGACCTGAAAATGAAAAGGATCAGCCAGCGTTCCGGCTCTCTGGAGGGGTATGCGCAGGGGTACCGCTATTACGGCTTCAACCGTGATCCGGAGACGGGGGCATGGACGTACCGGGAATGGGCGCCCGCCGCCCGCGGACTGTTCCTGGCGGGGGATTTCAACGGCTGGGACCGGGAGAGCCACCCGCTGGTGCGGAATGAGCGCGGCGTGTGGGAGATAACGCTGCCGCCTGACGCGCTGGCCCACGGGCAGAAGGTGAAGGTGCACGTGATCGGCGCGGACGGCACGGGGAAGGACCGTATTCCCGCGTGGATCACCAGGGCCGTGCAGGACCCCGCCACTTATGATTTTGCCGGGGAGATATGGATGCCGGAGCACCCCTATGAATGGAGGAACAACGGCTTTGACCCTTCCCGGATAGAGGTGCCGTTCGTTTACGAGGCGCATGTGGGCATGGGCGGGGAAGAGCAGCGCGTGCATACGTACCGGGAGTTTGCGGATGAAGTTCTCCCCCGCATTTCCAAACTGGGCTACAATACCGTCCAGTTGATGGCCGTCCAGGAGCATCCCTATTATGGCTCCTTCGGCTATCACGTTTCCTCCTTTTTCGCTCCTTCCTCCCGTTTCGGCACGCCGGAGGATCTGAAGTACCTGATTGACCAGGCGCACGGCCTGAACATCGCCGTGCTGCTGGATGTGGTGCATTCCCATGCCGTGAAGAATGAGGCGGAAGGTCTGAATAATTTTGACGGTTCCGGAGGCATGTATTTCCTGCCCGGGGAGCGCGGCCATCATCCGGACTGGGATTCCTGCTGCTTTGACTATGGGCGGGACGAGGTGATTGAGTTCCTGCTGTCCAATGTCCGCTGGTGGCTGGAGGAGTTCCGCTTTGACGGGTTCCGCTTTGACGGCGTGACGTCCATGCTGTATTTCCACCGGGGCCACGAGCCGTTCGGGGATTTGGGCGCGTACTTCGGGCCGTCCGTGGACCTGGACGCCGTGGCTTATTTGCAGCTGGCCTCCACGCTGATCCAGCGGGTAAGACCGGGCGCCGTCGCGATTGCGGAGGACATGTCCGGCATGCCGGGGCTGTGCCGCCCGGTGGATGAAGGGGGCCTGGGCTTTTCCCATCGGCTGGCCATGGGCATTCCCGATTACTGGATCAAGCTGCTCAAGGAGAAGAAGGACGAGGAATGGAGCATGGGCGACATGTGGCATACGCTGACCAACAGGCGTTACGGCGAGCCGCACGTGGCTTACTGCGAGAGCCATGACCAGGCCCTGGTGGGGGACAAGACCCTGGCGTTCCGCCTGATGGATGCGGAGATGTACTGGAAGATGGCCGTGGACCAGCAGAGCCTTGTTGTTGACCGCGGCATGGCGCTGCACAAGATGATCCGCCTGGTGACGCTGGCTACCGGGGGGGAAGGCTGGCTGAATTTCATGGGCAACGAGTTCGGGCATCCGGAATGGATTGATTTTCCGCGTGAAGGCAACGGCTGGTCTTACGAGCACTGCCGCCGCCAGTGGTCCCTGGTGGATAATCCGTCCCTCAGGTTCAAGTTCCTGAATGCCTTTGACCAGGCCATGGTCCGCCTGGCCCTGGATGCACGGCTGCTGAACAATCCGCCGCCGTTCCCGCTGAATATTGACGAAAACAACCAGGTCATGGCGTTCCACCGCGGCGGCCTGCTGTTTGTGTTCAACTGGTCCGGAGACAGGGCGATCATGGATTACGTGCTGCCCGCTCCCCAGAAGGGGGAATGGAGGGTCGTGCTGGATACGGACGGCGCCCGCTTCGGCGGCTTTGGAAGGCAGGACGATTCCATGCCGCATTTTACGGATGAAGACGGGAATCTTTCCCTGTACCTGCTGCCGCGTACGGCCCTGGTCCTGAAAAGGGTGGGTTCCGCCGTCATGGCCCGGCACCTGGGGCAGGAGGAAGGATAGCCATTACCGCGAAAAACCGGCGTATCAAGGCCGGATGCGGAGAGGACCCAAAGGGGGCGCGCGGCACGTGCCGCGCGCGTCAGGGAAGGAATGGAGCCGTGCCCGGGGAGAGGCATGGCCGGGAGGCCGTTACCACTGTGCGGGCAGTTCCCTCAGGGGCGGCGCTCCGGAGTCCGCCTTTTTCAGGCGAATGGTCAGGGTGTCCGTCTTGAAGTCTTTTGACTTTTCGTTGTTGCGGCCCCACAGGATGGCCCCCTGCGTGGTCATCTCCGGATAAAAGGTTTTTTCCGTGGAAAGGAAGCCGGGCTTGTCCGCCGCCACGTGCACGGACTTGTGCCTGTTCAGGGAGAGCGTGACGGGTGCCTGCCCCGCATAGTCTCCGTTCACGCGCAGGCTGGCCCCGGAAGGGACACTGCGGATAGTGATGTCCCTGGAAGAGCTGCTGCATGAGAGGCACGCGCAACAGGCCGCGGAGAGAAGGAAGAGATGCGGGAGAAGGCCGTGGGTCATCATACCGGAAAAATCAATGGTGTTCCACCATGTTCATGGCGGCCTGCTTGATCTGGGCGGCCATGGAGTTGAGGGCGTTCGCCCTGGTGGGCGCCAGATGGTCCTTCAGGCCGGTCCTGTCCAGCTTGGACATGTCCGCTTTCAGGATTTCTTCCGGGGGAAGGCCGGAGAGCAGCCGGATGAAGACGGCAATGAGGCCCTTGGTGATGAGGGAGTCGCTGTCCGCGTAGAGCTTCAGCACGCCCTTGTCCGGCTCCGTGTACAGCCACACGCGGGACTGGCAGCCCTTGATGAGGGAGTCCTCCGTCTTGTGGGCTTCGTCCAGCTTTGGAAGCTTCTTGCCCAGGCTGATGATGTATTCGTAGCGTTCCGTCCAGTCCTGGAACAGGTCCAGTTCATCCAGCAGGTCTTGCAGGCGTTCTTCGTAGTTCATGGCTCGGATTTTGGTGGGAAAGGCCGGTTATGCCCGGTTGGCGTCCGCCAGCGTGGCGAGAACGGCTTTCTGGGCGTGGACCCTGTTTTCCGCTTCACGGAAGATGACGGGGGCGAAGTGTTCCAGCACGTCTTCCGTGATTTCCTTGCCGCGGTAGGCGGGCAGGCAGTGGAAGGCGGAGTGGTTGGGGGCGGCGTGTTCCAGCAGCTCCCTGTTCACCTGGTAGGGGTAGAAGTGTTTTTCCTTGGACAGGCCTTCCGCTTCCTGGCCCATGGAGAGCCAGACGTCCGTGTTGATGACGGAGGCTCCCTTCACGGCTTCCACGGGGTCCGTGGTGAAGATGACGTTCTCGCAGTCCAGATGCTTGCGGAAGTCTTCCAGCGGCAGGTAGTTGGTCGGCGCGCCGATGGCGAGCGTGAAGCCCAGCCGCTTGGCCGCCCACATCCAGGAGCGGGACATGTTGTTGTCCCCGTCCCCTACGAAGGCGATCTTCATGTCCTTCCAGGAGCCGGGGCCGTAAATTTCCTCAATGGTGAGCAGGTCCGCCAGGATCTGGCAGGGGTGTTCCTCGTCCGTCAGGGCATTGATGGTGGGAATGCCGGAGAAGCCGGCGAATTCCTCCACTTCCTGCTGGCCGTAAGTCCGGATGGCGGCCCCGTGGATCATGCGGCCCAGCACGCGGGCCGTGTCCTTGATGGGTTCTCCGCGCCCGAGCTGGATGTCATGGACGGAAAGGAACATGGGGCGTCCGCCCAGTTCGCTGATGCCCACTTCAAAGGAAACGCGGGTGCGGGTGGAGGATTTGGAGAAAATAAGCGCCCAGGTCTGGCCTTTCAGGGGCAGGCGTTCGTGATGGCCGCGTTCCGCCTTGAGCTTGTGGCCCAGCGCGAGCAGGTCCTTGATTTCGTCTCCGGTAAGCTGTTCGATGGAAAGAAGGTTTTTCATGATATTGTAAAGAGAATGGAGAAAGGGAATAAAAACAGGAAAGCCGCACCATACTCCCTGTTTCCTTAAAAGAAAAGGGAATAATGCGGCTTTCCGGGGAGGGGTGGAGATGCCTTTACAGCCTGGCCGCCGCCTGGTCCGGCCACGGCACGGGGGAGCCTTCCCGGGCTCCGGCGGGGTTGTCTTTCTTGTAGGTGGGCATCTGGGCCTTGCGGTCCTTGAGCAGGGCGGTCATGGTTTTTGCCATGGCTTTCACGCGGTCCGGATGCCGTTCCGCCAGGTTGTGCTCCTCGCTGATGTCTTCCTTGATGTTGAAGAGTTCGAACTTCTGGGTGGGGTGCCAGTAAATCAGCTTCCAGTCCCCCTGGCGCATGGCCGTGCTGGGGGAATAAAGCGAGTTGTTGCCGTTCCCCTCCCCCCAGACGTTGGGCGTATGGAAGAGCAGGGGGCGGTTGGGGTTCATTTTGCCGCCCTTCAGCAGGGTGACGAAGCTTTTGCCATCCACGACCTGCGGAGCCTGGATTTTTTTGGCTCCCGCCATTTCCAGAATGGTCGGGAAGAAGTCTTCAATGATGACGGGAGTGGTGCAGACGCTTTCCGGCTTGGTGACTCCGGGCCAGTAAACGATCATCGGCTCCCGGATGCCGCCTTCCCGGTTGGAGCCCTTGCCGAAGCTCAGCGGGTAGTTGGATTCCTTGTTGCCCATGCGCCCGCTGATGGCGAGGCCGCCGTTGTCCGCCATGAAGATGATGACGGTGTTTTTATCCAGATTGTTCTTTTCCAGGTACTGCCGGATGTCGCCCAGGCTCTTGTCCATCCCCTGGATCAGGGCGGAGTAGCGTTTTTCGTTATCGGACCAGTTGTGGCCGTCGTTCGGGTTGGAGTAGTCTTCCGCAAAGCGCTTGTCATAGCCGCGCATGTCGAAGGGGGCGTGGATGGCGTAATGGGACATGTACAGGTAGAAGGGCTTGTCCGCCTCCTTGGGGTTGTTCCTGATGGCGTCCAGGCGTTTCAGCACCTCCTGCGTCAGGGCCTCTGTCAGGAAGACGTCGTTTTCATAATAGTTGTTCTCATCCAGGCCGCGGACGTGGAAGTTACCCGTGCCGTATTTCTGGGAGCCCCGGTAGTCCGCCGGGCCGCCGATTTCCGTGCCGGCGATGTTGTAGTCAAAGCCGAAGAGTTTGGGATTGGCCCCCGGGGTATTTTTGGAGCCAAAGTGGGCCTTCCCGCAGTGGATGGTGGTATAGCCCTGTTTTTTGAGCAGGGCGGGCAGCCCCAGCACCGGGGTAAAGGGCTTTTCCATCTTGTACTGGATTTTCTCTTCCGTCAGGGGGAGAAGGGTGGTGCCGGAAGATTTGGTGCCCAGCGGCTGCACGCCGTTGATGCTCCAGTCCGCAGGAGCTTTGAGCGCCTTGTGGCCGGCATCCGTGGTCTGGTCCCGCAGGAGCGTCCAGTTGGTGACGCGGTGCCGGGCGGAGTTCATGCCGGAGATGAGGCTGCACCGGCTGGGGGAACAGATGGGCTGCGCATAGGCGTTCGTGAAGACCATGCCCTGCTTGCCCAGGGCCTCCATGTTGGGCGTGCGGTAGCGCTTGTTCAGGAAGGTGGGCTTGGGCGTGCCGTCCGCTTCCCTCCAGAAGGGCAGGGATGTATCCTGCCAGCCCATGTCGTCCACCAGGAAAAGGATGATGTTGGGGCGCTTCTGGGCTTCCGCGCGGGGCGCGTTTGAGGGTGCTGCGGAAGCGGACAGGGCGCTTCCCAGCAGGAACGGGATGAGAGAAAATGCAATGCGGAAAGTTTTCATGATAAAAAGACCAGTACTCATATAACGCATGAAACGGGCTATTCTGTCAAGGATTCGTGTTCCCGCGGCAGTTTGCCGGGGATAAGAGCCGTTTTTTCCGGTACGGCATGCGCCGGAAGGGAAGGCCTTATTCAAACAGGGCCGGATAGGATTTCCGTGCCAGAGCCGTGCTCAGGTCCACGATGGTCCTGCTGTTGGGCGCCTGAAGCGCCTTCTGCGCCATGTCCCGGCACTGGCCGTAGTCCAGGTTGCGGATGGCGTACCGGATGATGGGGACCAGATGCACGCCCACGGACATGGAGGTGGCGCCCAGCCCGATCAGCAGGGGAAGCAGGGTGATGTCCCCCGCCATTTCCCCGCAGATGGCCGTGGGGACGTTTTCCCGTTCTCCGGCGGTGATCGTCATGCCGATGATGCGCACCACGGCGGGGTGCGTGGGGCGGAACATGTTGGCGACGCGGTTGTTGACCCTGTCCACGGCGATGGTGTACTGCGTGAGGTCGTTCGTGCCTACGGAGAAGAAGTCCACCTCCCGGGCGAGCACGTCCGTCATGATGGCGGCGCTGGGCACTTCAATCATGATGCCCACCTTCAGGTCCCGCGCGTAGGGAACGTTTTTCTTTTCCAGTTCCTCCCGGCATTCCTGAAGGATGTGCTTGGCGGTGACCACCTCCGTATAGCCGGAGATCATCGGGAACATGATGCCGCAGCCGGGCGTGTCCGCGCAGGCGCGGAGAATGGCGCGGAGCTGCTGCTTGAAGAGCTCCGGACGGCTGAGGGAGACGCGGATGCCGCGCCAGCCCAGGAAGGGATTAGGTTCCGGCGTACAGAGCCGTTCGCACGGCAGCTTGTCGCCGCCGGAGTCCAGCGTGCGGAAGATGACGCCGTGGGGCGCGCAGCCTTCCGCCAGCTTCTTGTAGTAGCGTGTCTGTTCCTCCTCGTCCGGCATGCCGGCTGGATTGCCCAGCAGGAAGAATTCCGTGCGGAAGAGTCCCACGCCTTCCGCCCCCACCTCCTTGATGCCGGAGTATTCATGGGGGAATTCCACGTTGACGGAAAGGCGGATGTTGCGGCCGTCCCTGGTGATGGTAGGCAGGTCCCGCAGCGCTTCCAGCGCCTTGTAGGCCTTTTCCTTTTCCACCTGGAGGCGGTTGTAGTACTCCACCGTCTCCTGCGTGGGCTTCAGGATGAGCACTCCCTTGTAGCCGTCCAGGATGGCGGGGGCGTGGCTTTCCACCCGCAGGAGGGCCTGGTCCAGTCCAACGACGGCGGGAATGCCCATGGAGCGGGCGAGGATGGCGGTGTGGGAAACGGAGGAGCCTATTTCCGTGGCAAAGCCGTGAATCAGGCTGGCGTCCATGGCCGCCGTGTCGGAAGGGGTCAGGTCATAGGCCACCAGCACCTGGGCTTCCTCCGCCTCTTCCTCGTCTTCCAGGGGTTCCGTGCTGCGGAGGTTGTTGATGACCCGCTGCATGACGTCCTCCATGTCCGCGGTCTTGGCGCGCAGGTAGGGGTCGTCCACGCGGCGCAGGACTTCCATGTAGTTCTGCATGACCACATAAAAGATGTGCTCCACGTTCTGGAGGCGCTTGAGCAGCTCCGTCTGAACCTGCTGGAGGATGACCTTGTCCTGAAGAAGAAGGATGTGGGCGTCAAAGATGGAGGCGTCCTTTTCCCCGGATATCTGGATCATGCGCTCACGCAGCGTCCGGATCTGATCCGCGGTGGTTTGCAGCGCCTGGTGGAAGCGCACCAATTCGGCATCCACCTCCTCCGGGGAAATTTCATACGCCACGGGTTCCTTGGAACCGCTGATCTGAATTTTGATCTTGCCCAGGGCGATGCCGGGGGAAACGGGAATGCCCTGAAGCCAGGTTTCTTCCGTGGAAATGGGTTCCTGAATCATCTGCGGGCTTGATGGCCCGGTCTCATATGGCCGTGAGCCGGAGTGTTCAATCTTCTTCAAACTTGCGGGAAATCAGGTCTTCCAGCGCGTTCAACGCTTCCTGCTCATCCTTTCCTTCCGCCGTGATGGTGATCTTGGAGCCGTGGCCTACCGCCAGCATCATCAAGCCCAGAATACTCTTTCCATCAACTTCCTCGCCATCCTTCTCCACGACAATGTCTGCATCAAATTTACTGGCCAGTTTGACGAATTGAGCAGCCGGACGCGCGTGAATGCCGAGTTTGTTGATGATGGTGAGTTCCTTGGTAACCATGGAATTTGAAGTAAGGGGTGATAACGGTTGCTAGAACGGTAAGTACACTAATTGAAGTTTTTTTCCAAGAGTTTTTTGTCAGTCCTGGTTTTCAGGGGGCTGGAAGTTTGACATGAGGCGGCGGTTGAACTCCCCGGCCATGTCGATGCCCATGTCCTTGAGATGGTAGTCCATGGCGGCCACTTCCACCAGGCGGGCGATGTCCCTGCCGGGGGCTACGGAGAGCTGCACGTGGAGCACTTTTTCCCCGAGAACGTCCAGGCCCTCCCTTTCCAGCCCCAGCCTGTCCAGCGCTTCCTGGTCCTTGGCGGGAATGAGGGTGACGATGAGGTCCAGCCGCTTGTTGTGGCGGATGGATTTGAGGCCGAAGAGGGTGGTGATGTTGACGATGCCCAGCCCGCGCACTTCCATGAAGCCGCGGCTCATCTCCGGCGCGCTGGCCACCAGTTCTCCGCCCACGTTGCGCACGTACACCATGTCGTCCGCCACTAGGGCCGCCCCGCGTTCAATCAGGCCCAGGGCCGTTTCACTCTTGCCCACGCCGCTCTTGCCGCGGATGAGGACGCCCACGCCGCGCACGTCCACCATGCAGCCGTGCAGGGTGAGGCTTTCCGCGAATTCGTTTTCCAGAATGATAGTGGCGGAGTTGACGAATTTCATGGTCACCAGGCTCGTGCGGAAGACGCAGACGCCGGCCTCGTCCGCCAGCTCCACGATTTCCTGGGGCGGGTCCTGGTCACGGGAGAAGACGATGCCCGGCACCTCGCACCGGAACATGCGCTGGATGCGGGATTTGCGCATGCCCTCCGGCAGTTTTTGAAGGTAGGCCAGCTCCGCGGAGCCGAAGACCTGGATACGCTTGTTGGCAAAGTAGGAGTAAAAGCCGGCGATCGCCAGCCCGGGGCGGTTGAGGGCGGGTTCGCAAATGTGGCGGCTGAGGCCGGCGGGGCTGTTGATGAGCTCCAGTTGGAGGGCTTCCTTGTATTTGCCGTAAAATTTGGACAGGGTGACGAAATCCACTTTCTTCACTTTGGATTTGCTGAACATAATCCTATATAAAGGAACAAATCTCGCGCGAGGGCAATCAAATATTGTTCCCGGACCCGCGGGCAAGCCTCATTTTTTTGAAAAAAGGCCCGTTCCGGCGCGGAATGCCACACTTTACCGGTTGATTTGAAGCCTCAGGCGTGGTCTGATGGCGCCATGAACAGACTGGATCAATTGGCAACCTTGTTGAGATTCCCCAGCATTTCCGCCCAGAAGGAACACGCCCAGGACGTGAGCGACTGCGCGGACTGGCTGGTGGACAAGCTGTCCGGCATGGGGCTGGAAGCCGCGGCCCACAAGACGCGCCTCCATCCCATTGTGATGGCCCGCAGCCCGCGGGAGGAAGGCAAGCCAACCGTGCTGATTTACGGCCATTATGACGTGCAGCCCGTGGACCCGGTTGAGCTGTGGGAGTCCGACCCGTTTGAACCGGAAGTGCGGGACGGGAAGATTTACGCCCGCGGCGCCACGGATAACAAGGGGCAGTTGTTCGCCCATATTCTGGGCGTGGAGGAATTGCTCCGCCAGAACGGCGGCCACCTTCCGGTGAACGTGATCTTCCTGCTGGAAGGGGAGGAGGAAGTGGGCAGCGGCAGTCTTTCCCAATTCATCAAGGACCACAGGGACGAACTGGCCTGCGACGTGATTGTGGTTTCCGATACCGGGATGGCCGCTCCGGACACACCGACGTTTTCCTATGGCCTGCGCGGCCTGGCCGGGGCGGAAATTATCGTGAAGGGCCCTTCCGCGGACCTTCATTCCGGCGTGTTCGGCGGCGCGGTAGCCAACCCCATTGCGGCCCTGGCGGAAATAATCACTTCCTTCCATGACGAGGACGGCCGCGTGGCCGTGAGAGGTTTTTACGATGGCGTGGAACCCATCGCCACGTGGGAGCGCAGCATGTGGGCCACCGTGCCCGGCATGAGCAATGAAGAGCTGGCGAAGCTGACGGGCGTGGAAACCGTGGTGACGGAATCGGGCTTCACCGGGGCGGAATGCATTTTCGCCCGTCCTACGCTGGAAATCAACGGCATCGGAGGCGGCTACCAGGGAGAGGGAAGCAAGACGATCATTCCCAGCCATGCCTTTGCCAAGATTTCCTGCCGCCTGGTTCCCGGCCAGCAGCCGGAAAAGATTGAAACGCTGCTGGAAGAACATGTGAAGAGCCATGTCCCCAGGGGCGTCACGGTGGAATTCAAGCGGGGCCACGGCGGAAACGCCTACGTGTGCGACCCGAATTCCGAGTTCGGCCTGGCTGCCCAGCAGGCGCTGGAAGAGGCCTTTGGCCGCAAGCCCGTGCTGGTGAGGGAGGGCGGCAGCATCCCGATCATTGAGGAAATGAAGCGCGTGCTGGGAGCGGACGCCCTGATGCTGGGCATGTGCCTGCCGGATGCGCGCATCCACTCCCCCAATGAAAACTTCCCGGTGGACCTGTTCTCCAAGGGAATCGACATGAGCCAGATTCTTCTGCGCCGCCTGGGGCAGATCAAGCATTGACCGCGTTCTTATGGACCAGCCTGCCGCCGCTGAAATCGTCAACCTGCACAAGACCTTCAAGACAGGTCTTGGCAAGCCCGTGGTGCATGCCGTGCGGGGGATAGACATGAGCATCCGGCAGGGAGAGGTATACGGCCTCATTGGTCCGAACGGCTCCGGCAAGTCCACCCTGATGAAGGCCCTGCTGGGGCTGGTGAGGCCCACGGAGGGGTCGTGCGCCATCTTCGGCAAATCCAGCCTGTCCCCGGACAGCAAGGAGGAGGTAGGCTTTCTGCCGGAAAACCCCTACTTCTACAAATTCCTGACAGGGGCGGAAACCGTCTCCTTTTACGGCAAGCTGTGCGGCCTGAGCGGCAAATCCCTGAAAGAGAAAGTCCGTGAACTGCTGGACCTGGTGGGGCTGGCCGACGCGGCGGACAGGCGGCTGGGCGGCTATTCCAAGGGAATGCTCCAGCGCGTCGGCATGGCGCAGGCTCTGGTTCAGTCTCCGCGCCTGCTGGTGCTGGACGAACCGACCGCCGGCGTAGACCCCCTCGGTTCCCGCGACATCCGGAACATTATTGAGAACCTGAAGGCGCGCGGCCTAACCGTTTTCCTGTGCTCCCACCTGCTGGAACAGGTTCAGGAGGTTTGCGACCGGGTGGGCGTCATCTTTAAAGGGCTGCTCATTGCGGAGGGTTCCATGAACGAGCTGACACGGGATTCCGACAAGCAGGAAATCCTGCTGGAGCATGCCTCCCCGGAGCTGCTGGAACAGTTGCAGGAGCTGGTGAGGGAAGACGGCCGCGCCGCATGGCTGGAAGCCGGACACCCGCGCAACTCATTGGAAAGCGTATTTTTAAAGAGCCTGTTGGAATGGAAGGAAAAGCACCCCAATCCGGAACCGTGAGCGGTCCGGCGGCTTCCAAGAGGGAAGTGCGCCGCATGATACGTGAAAGGATAGGCGGATTGGACGCCGCCGCCCGGGAAGCCATGTCCCGTTCCATCTGCCGCCATGTGGCGGCGCTGGTACGGGAAAAGAATTTCCGGCGCGTGGCTGTTTTTGCCGCCAGGCCGGGGGAAGTGGATTTGCTGCCCCTGCTGGACATGCTGCCGGACCGGGAATGGTACTTCCCGCTGGTGCATGAGGGAAGGACGCTGAGCTTCCACCGCGTATGCCACCACGGGGAGTTTGTGACGGGCTGCTGGGACATTCGCGAACCCGGCCCGGGTTGCCCGGAACTGCATGCGGGAGAAATGGATTTGATTGTTCTGCCGGGAGCCGCGTTTACGCGGGACGGCAAGCGGCTGGGGTACGGCGGTGGATTTTATGATACGCTGCTGGCGGGACCGGCTGCGGGAGTTTCCCTGGCGGGAGTCTGCTTCCCCTGCCAGCTTCTGGACGACCTGCCCATGGAAGCCCATGACAGGCATGTGGACATGGTGATTACGCCGGACGCGGAGTGATGCTTGATGGAAAGCGGGTGCGTTTCCGCGGCAGGGAACAGGAAGCCGCGTCTCCGGACGAAAAGGAAAGGGGCTAGATGCGGAACCGGTGTTTCTGCACGGTCAGTTTATAGAACAGGTCGTAGCGGGCATTCAGCAGGGGCTGGAGATGTTCCACGCCGCCGGCCACCTGGCCGCGGATGTCCGCGTACAGTTTGCGGTAATCGGAAAGGCCGCTGACCATGGCTTCATACAGGGGCGTCCGCAGGCCGCATTCTACGGCAATGTGCATTTCCGCCGCCGCGGCTACAATCTGGCGCGACAGCCGGAACTGCATCCAGGCCAGCCCCAGGTTGCCGCCCACCCAGACGGCCAGGGCCGCGGCTACGCAGGCAAACCCCGCCGCATGTTCTCCGAAGCACCCCAGCAGGGCTCCCAGAATCACCAGGATGAGCATCAGCTTGATTTCCGTTCTCATCACGTCCTCCTGGTCCAGAAACAGCTTGCTGAGGCACGGCTTGATGCCGAAATCCTTCAGGGGCATGTAAATGGAACGGCCCAGGCGCTCCTTGTACACCTCCAGGTCCGCCTGGAGCCGCGCGGCGGGAAAATCGCCTATGTCGCAGTCCCACTGTTCCTTCACGCGGGGGCGCACATGGTTCCAGTGCGTCTGGCAGATGTTCAGGAATTCCTTGTTGTAATACGCGTGCCGTTCCTCAATGCCGGACTTGACCAGCTCATAAAACCATTCGTCAATGACGGGAGGAAGCTTGTGCAGGATCATCGTGCGCCGGATGGAAAGGAAGCGCCCCATCTGCCGGGCCGATTTTTTCCCCAGCCGCGGCACGCAGTCCTGTACGTACTGGGCGTACGCCTTGAGCCGTGCGGGCATTTCATCCTCCATCTGGAGCTGGATGCGGTCTATCTCCCGGTCAATGGAGGTCAGGAAGCCGGAATCCATCTTGGAAAGGCGGTGCAGTTCATTGAGCACCTTTCCCTGTTCTTCCAGCAGGCGGTCCGTAGCCAGCAGCAGGCGTTCCACGCGCTTGTCCGTCAGCGGGCTGCGTTTCAGCACCTCCTGCACGCATGTTCTCAGCGCTTCCACGCCTTCCCCAGCCTGCTCCCCGGCGGTCGTGACGGGGTACAGGGGAAGTTGCACGCCCAGGCGTTCGCGGGAGGTGGAGCGCAATTCCTCTTTCAGGGACTGGAGCTGGTCAAAGGATAGCAGCTCCGCGTGGGTGATGACGAGCACCATGCGGGAATGGAGCCGTTCCTCCAGCGTCCGGAGGTAGTCCCATAAAGGGGGCTGGTTGCCGTCCCTGGCGGAAATGACCACAAGAATGGCGTCCGATTTGGGGACGATGTGTTTCAGCTTCCGGGGGGCGTCCTCCTGTTCCAGGCCGATGGTGTCCCAGAACTCAAGGTTCAGCAGGGCGTCCGACGGGTAAAAAAGGTCCAGCACCCATTCATGGGTGTGGGGAGCGGGGTGGGGCCTGTACTGCCAGCGGACCAGTGTGGCTTCGCTGGAAACGCGGGAACAGAACCGTTCTCCGGCCAGGGCGTCCAGCGTGGAAGACTTGCCGGAACCCGTCATGCCGATCACGGTGACGTTCTGCGGAGAGCAGCATTCCGCCAGGGCTTCCTCCACGTTTTCCTGGGAGTCAAAATGACGGTCCGGGCCAATGCGGGCGGAAAATGCCGCGGCGGCATCCGCTACGTCCCGCACCGCATGCGGAATCACGTTTTTTCCTCCTGTCAGCATGGGGTGTTGAAATCAAGGCTCCGTCCGGGCCGTTCCGTTATTCCGGAACAAACGTACACGCCGCTTTTCCTTCTGTCCAACTAAAATCACGGGGCCGGAGCGTAGGAGCGGCCGCCGAAAATGGCGGTGCCCACGCGGACGAGGGTGGCGCCCTCCTCCACAGCCGTTTCAAAGTCATGGCTCATGCCCATGGAAAGCTCCCTCAGCGGGGCTCCCCCCTTGCCGGACAGGGTTTCCTTCAGCTCCCGGAGGCGGCGGAAATAAGGGCGCGCTTCGTCCGGATTTTCCACCGGGGGAGGGATGCACATGAGGCCGGCTATTTCAAGGTGGTCCAGCGCGGCCAGCTCCGGCCATTCCCGTTCCAGAGTCTCCGGGGAAAAGCCGAATTTGCTGTCTTCATCCCCTACGTTCACTTCCAGCAGGATGCGGGGGCGTTTGCCCGTCTCCTGCGCTACGGCGTCCATGAACTGCGCCAGGCGCAGGGAGTCCACGGCGTGGATCAGCGTGAAATGTTCCAGGGCCTTGCGCACCTTGTTGCGCTGCAGGGGGCCGATGAGGTGCCATTCCGTATCCGGAGGAAGAGCGGGGATTTTTCCCAGGGCCTCCTGAACCCTGTTTTCTCCGAAAATGCGCTGGCCCGCATCGTAGCACGCCTTCACGTCATCCACAGGAAAGGTTTTGCTGACGGCGACGAGGCGGGCGGACCCCGCCGGACGCCCGGCACGGAGTTCCGCGGAGCGGATGCGGGAGAGAATGTGTTCCAGATTCTGTTGGATGCTCATGATGGATGGTTCAATTCAGGGAAGGCTGTGCGGGCGCGTGGCTCATGATGTGGTGCAGGGGGGAGAGGCGCCGCATGGCCATGGCCCATACCTTGGAGGAGTCCGGCTCCAGGCAGATGTCCGGCACGGTGGGGGAGACGTACCAGGCGCGGTCGTTCAGCTCCCGGCGCAACTGGGAGGGCGTCCAGGCGCTGTGGCCCACGTAGGCGCGCAGGATGGCGTGGGGATCCTCAATGTATTCCAGGGCCTGTTCCTCCTGTAGATGGAACTGGACGCGCAATTTGTCCTCCGTACGGACGAAGGCGGCGAAAATGAGCTGGTTGCGCTCCACGGGGCCTCCCTTGAAGATGGGAACGGGGTAAAGGGATTCCGGAATGTCCGTATGGCGCGCCACTTCTCCCACGTTCATGCCGGCCGGATGGTTCAGGATGTGGCCTATGACGAATTCCTCCTCCACCCGGCTCAGAAAAATCACGGAGTGGTAAAAGCCGCCGCCGTCCAGATAGGGGGCGGAAACCAGAAGGTGGCCCGCCAGGTTTTCATTGCTGATATCTTCATGTTCCATCATGGCCATAAGTCTACGTTAACAAATGTGACGGACGCAGGCAACCATGCGTTCAAACAGCCATGTCAGGAGGCGGAGGAACGGGAATGCCGGAAGAATGGCGGGGAAGGTCGGTTCAGCCGAGGGTGTAACGGGTCCCCCTGGCGGAACGGGCGGCGGCTTTGGAGCTCTTCACTGTCTTGCGGACTGCCGTCCGCTTGTGGGGAGAGGCTTTCTTCCCGGCGGCCGCGGTCTGCTTGCGGGAAAGGGCTACGGCGGGAGGACGGGATGCCCGGCGGCGGTGGGAAATGATGGAAGCCGTGTTGGCATTCTCCATGAAAGACGGTGCGGAAGCCATGACCAGCAGGGAGGAATCCTGCGTTTTTTCCGCCTGGGCCAGAGCTTTCAGGGAAGCGTCTATGGAGCAGCGTTCGATCACGACGGGATCCCCGGTCCGGAGCAGGTTGAAGGCTTCGTACACGTCATTGCTTTTCATCCGCACGCAGCCGTAGGAGGCGGGCGTGCCGATGGTGCGTTCCTCTGCCGTTCCGTGGATGTAAATCAGGCGGGAGTGGGCGTTCCGGTTGCGGCCTTCCAGCCCTTCCAGCCACATGATGCGGGTGACGATGGGGTCGCGGCCCGGAGAATTGGGGGCCACGCATTCCCCGGTGGGCTTGCGGCTTTTAAACACCATGCCCTTGGGCTGTCCGGTGCCGATCTTGGAGGCGATGCGGTGGGCGCCCAGCGGAGTGCGGCAGCTCCCCTTCCTGTCGCCCAGACCGAATTTGGAAGTGCTGATGGGGTAGGTTTTTACGACGTGTCCGTTGCGCATGACGGCCATTTTCTGGTCCCTGACGCTAACGACGGCGCCATCCTTGACGATGGCGGTGGGCTGGTAGTCCGGACGGGAGCAGGATACCAAGGCGCCGAACACCGCGAAGGCGGCGCCGGCGAGTTGAATCAGGCGTACTGCTTGCGAGAGAGGCGCAGGCATGGGAAAGGTGTCAGTTCTTGGCTTTGGCAGTTTGTTTGGCGGGCAGCAGGTTGGAGATCATGCGGCCCAGGGAGCAGAACCCCGTGTAGTAGAATCCCAGGAAGGGAATCATCAGGATGGGGGAAAGGTAATGGCCCTGGCGGATCATGATGATGATCAGGTTCAGGAAGAAGGTGCCGCAGGCGATTTCCAGGACGGGGATGACGACGGACTTGATGGCCCTGTACCCGTTGCGCTTGAGCTGGGAGACATGCTGCCTGTTTTCCTTCTGGTCCACCCCGTACTTGGGCGTGCGGACGAAGGCGGACTGATGGCCGAAGATGGCTTCCAGAACGGCCTTGGCGTTGTTCACCGCCATGCCCACGCTCAGCGTGAGGAGAAGCGGCAGGTAGGGCAGCTCCTTCCACCAGGATTTGGGGCGCACCACGATCTGGGCGCTCATGTAGAAGATGCAGACGGCCACGCTGGTCATGAAGAACAGGGCCACGTTCACGAACCACATGAAGACCGTTTCATTTTCCGGGATGCGCTGGGTGCAGATGGGGTACACCAGGAAGCAGAGCAGGGCCAGGAGCAGGTAGGAATAATTGCAGGTAAGGTGCGTGGTGGCCTCCACCTTGGCCTTGAGGGGAGCCTTGGAGCGCCAGATGTCCAGCAGGATTTTCTGGCAGACCTGGATGGAGCCCTTGGTCCAGCGGTGCTGCTGGGACTTGAACCCGTCCATGTCCACGGGGAGTTCCGCCGGGGTGACGACATCGTTCAGGTAAATGAAGCGCCAGCCCTTGAGCTGGACGCGGTAGGAAAGGTCCATGTCTTCCGTCAGGGTGTCATGGGACCAGCCGCCCGCATCCCCGATCACGCACTTGCGCCACATGCCGGCGGTGCCGTTGAAGGTGAAGAAACGCCCGGAACGGTTGCGCGCCGTCTGCTCCATGGCGAAGTGGCCGTCCAGGTACATGCCCTGCACGCGGGTGAGAAGGTTGTATTCCCGGTTGATATGGCCCCAGCGGGTCTGGACGAGGCCCACGCCTTCATCCGTGAAGAAATGGATGGTTTTTTGCAGAAGGTCCGGTTCCGGAACGAAGTCGGCGTCCAGAATCAGCAGGAATTCGCCCTTGGCCACCTTGGTGGCCGCTTCCAGCGCGCCGGCCTTGAAGCCCGTGCGGTCCGTGCGGTGGATGCAGACGGCGTCAAAGCCGCGGGCCTTCAGTTCCTCCACCTTGCGGTAGCACTGTTCCGTGGTGTCGTCTGTGGAATCGTCCAGAATCTGGATTTCCAGCTTGTCCTGAGGATAATCCAGAGCGGCTACGGATTCCAGAAGGCGGTCCACGACGAACTTCTCATTGAACATGGGGAGCTGGACCGTAACGACGGGCAGTTCCTGGAAGCGGGACTTGGGCTGGGGCTTGTTGTTGCGGTTCTTCCAGTACAGGTAAACGATGCTCAGGCGGTGAAAGCCGTATCCGGCTAGGCCGACGAGAACCAGAAGATAGCACAGGAGCCAGATAAAATTGTAATTTAAAGACATGCGGGGCTTGCAAAGGGTGTTTGGTATCTTTTTGCGTCAGGCGCGGGGGATTTCCTTGACGTGACGCCCGTATAAGACACCATAGGGCGAGAGTCAAGACATATTCCGTTTTGCTTAACCTTTTTGAGTGTTGTTATGAAGAGATTGTATGTGCTGGCAGCGGCTGTATCCGTCACGGGGGGAATGGCGTTTGCCGCCCCGAAGGAAAATGCCCCGGAGAAGGAGGAAGCCGTACTGGATGTGCAGACGCCGCCCGGCAAGCAGGACAGGCAGGGTCAGCCGGCCATTCCGGAACGCCTGCTGGACGACTCCCACATGAATGAGGAGCTGGGCATCAACGAATTTACCGCGCCGTCCATCCGCAAGATTTTTGAAGACCTGGAAGGGCTGCCGGAAATTCCGGAGAACGTGGCGCTGCGCGCGCGTCCCGAACGCCCCCCCATGGACCGCTGCTCCCTGGCTCTCCAGCTTGGCGGCATGATGGCGGACGGCTTTGTGATCGTGCAGTGCGGCAAGATGAACGAAGTGAAGCCCATTGCGCTGGACCTCTCCAGCTATGCGAAGGCCATCGGAGCCGGGGAACGGGTGAACCGCCATGCCGCCAGCCTGCTGAAAAATGCGGAAGACGGGGATTTGAGCAGTTTCAAGAATAATCTGGCCCTGATTCAGTCCGACGTGGAACAGGAGCTTGCCTCCCTGCGGGATTCCGACATGGCGAACCTGATTGGCCTGGGAGGATGGATACGCGCCCTGGATGCCGCTACCGCGGCGCTGGATAACAAGTTTGCGGAGGACAAGGCGAAGGTCATCTTCCAGCCGGACGTGCCGGAATACTTCCATTACATCCTGGACGGGGTGGAGCCGGAAATGAAGGAACGCCGGGACATTGCAAAAATCATGAACCTTCTGACGACCTTGCAGGAGCAGATGACGCTGGCTCCGGACGCCAAGCCCACCAAGGCGGGCGTGGAAGCCATCCGCAAGACGACGCTGGAGCTGATGAAGGCGGCCCTGGCTCCCGTGGAATCATAATTCCTCTCCGGTTCCCGTATGGTTCTCCCCCTCCTGACCAGCCTGGAAGTGCGGCTCACGCCGCGCAGCCTGTATTCACGGGATGAAAAGCTGGAGCGGCTGGTCCGTGACGACGGGCGCATTCCCGTGCCCTACAATGTGAGCATCCGCAATACGGGGGAAGGCGCCGTGCGCATCATCGGTAAAAAGTGGACCGTCCGTTCCCATGAAGACGGCACGCAGGTGATTGAAGGGGATGAACTGTTCGGTTCCCGCCCCCTGTTGTGCCAGGGGCAGATATTTGCGTTCAACGGCCTCCAGATGCTGCGCCTTCCTGCGCGCATCCAGTTAACTCTTCTTGTGCGTGACGAGGCCGGGATTCTTTATCATACGGACCCTGTCAGCCTTAAATGGTGAAATAAAAAAGCCCTGCATGAAATTGCAGGGCTTTTTTATAGCGATTAATGATGAGAGATCAGAGAGTAGGGAAAGAATGAGCGGACCAATGTCCGGAAGTTGAAATAATTAATCTCTACTCACTACTCTCTACTCACCGCCATCGGCTTAGCCTTCTTCGTCATCCCCGTGGTTGAGGATGAAGTTCAGGTCGTCAATGCCCAGGCTGGAGGTGAAGCCCTCGTCACCCAGCACGTTGGCGACGAGCTGGTTCTTCTGATGCTGGAGGATGCGGATTTTTTCTTCCACGGAGTCCTTCGTCAGCAGGCGGTAGGCGATCACCTTGTTCTTCTGGCCGATGCGGTGCGTACGGTCAATGGCCTGGCTTTCCACAGCCGGGTTCCACCACGGATCATACAGGACCACGTAGGAGGCGGAAGTAAGGTTGAGGCCGGCGCCCCCGGCTTTCAGGGAAAGCAGGAAGACGGACGGGTCCTTGGTAGTCTGGAATTTTTCAATTTCCCCGCGGCGGTCCTTGGTCTGGCCGGTAAGGTAGTTAAGCGGCCTGTTTTCCGCTTCCAGCCGGTTCTTGATAATTTCCAGCATGGAGACGAACTGGGAGAAGACGAGCACCTTGTGCCCTTCCTCCCGGAGCTGGTCCAGCAGGTAGAACAGGGCGGTCATCTTGGCGCTGTCTTCCTTGGCGTACTTGGGGTCCACCAAGCCGGGGTGGCAGCAGATCTGGCGCAGGCGCATGAGGCCCTGCAGGATGGCGAAGCTGTTTTTCTTGACGGATTCGTCTGAATCCAGGCCGAGCAGGGCCTGCTGGATGCGGCGGAGTTCCGCCTTGTACAGCTGGCTCTGGATGCCTTCCATCTTGGCGTACACTTCTTCTTCCGTCCTGGGGGGCAGGTCCTTCGCCACCTGTGATTTGGTGCGGCGCAGCAGGAAGGGTTTCAGGCGCGCGGCCAGGCGGTTCTGGCTCTGCGGGTCCTTGCGCTTGTCAAAGCGCTTCTTGAAGTAGGAACGGGAACCGAGAACGCCGGGCATGGAGAAGGCCATGAGGGACCACATGTCCAGCAGGCGGTTTTCAATGGGCGTGCCGGAAAGGACCAGGCGGTTGTAGGAGACGATTTCACGGGCGGCCTTGGCCGCCTTGGAGTCCGGGTTCTTGATCTGCTGGCCTTCGTCCAGGATGACCGTGAGCCACTTGATCTGGTTGAGGGTTTCTCCGCAGACGCGGAGCTGGGCGTAGTTGACCACGACCATATCGTAATTCTTCCGGATGTCGTCCAGATTGGCCTGATCCTTGCTGCGGATGACGAGTACGCGCACGCCGGGAGCGAATTTCTCCGTTTCCCCGGCCCAGACATCCAGCACGGACTTGGGGCAGACGATGAGTACCGGAGGAACGGCGATTTTCTTCTTGGATTTGTTTTTGCGCGCGAATTCCTCACGCAGCCAGAGCACGTAAGTGATGGATTGGATGGTTTTGCCCAAACCCATGTCGTCCGCCAGAATGCCGCCGAAGCCGTTCGTGGCCAGATAGGCCAGGAAGTGGAAGCCGTCCACCTGGTACGGGCGCAGGGTGGCCTGAAGCTGGGAGGGAACGTCCGGCTTGACATCGATCTTGATTTCCGCGGTGCGGTCCTTGATGCGTTTCCAGGCCTTCGGGTCGAACACTTCCGCGGCCTTCGGGTCCGCAAGCTGCATGGCGTGCATGCGGTGGGTTTCCCCGGAAAGGTCGAAGGGGTCCAGGCCCAGGCGGGTGACGGCGTCGCGCTGGTCGTTGTCCAGCTTGATTTCCAGGCGCATCCAGCCTCCGTCGTCCATACGGACGTAGCCGCCTCTGGCGGCGACCAGGGCGCGGATTTGTTCCTTGGAAAGCTGGACGCCTTCCACGTCAATGACGATGCGGAGGTCAAACCAGTCAATCTCCTGGTTAACTACTTCAAACCGCACGGCGGCGGCCACCGGGTCCGCCAGCAGCGTCTTGAGCTTGTCATCCATGTTGACGGTCAGCTCTTCCGGGAGCTGCTTGGCCCACTCCGCAAATTTTTCAGGGAACTGCCGGGTAACGCGGGCCTTGAAGGCGCCTACCTGGGGATCATAGGAGAAGCCCATTTCTTCCAGCAGGCCGGGAATGGGATAGAGGTGCTCCCGGATGAAGCGCAGCAGGGCTTTGTTTTTCATGGGCTCCTGGTGAGCGACGTCCCAGCCGTCCTTGCCGAGTTTTTCCGTGCGGTAGCCGGAAGCGTCCCTGGCGCTTACTTCACAAAGCACGTGTTCCGTTTCCGCGGAGGTGAGGCCGCGGACGATCTTCATGTCAAAGGTGCCGCGCAGGTCGATGTCCACCACGCGGTCCTCCATGCTGGGGGGCAGGGAAGCGCCGATCTTACGGAGGAACTCCACCCCTTCAAGGCTGTCGATGACCTGCTTGGGAATGGAATAGCGGGGTTCCACTTCCGTGCTCTCCAGCCAGCGGGGGGGACCCGGAAACACGGTTTCGTCAGACTGGTACAGCTCCTGCTGGCCGGGAAGCTGGCGGACGGAGTGGGAGACGTTGATGCCGGTGGACGTGGCGAGCTGGAGGGCGTAGCAGTCCGGCTCAATGGGGTCGTCCTGGCAAATCCACTTGAGCGGTTCGTCCACCACCTTGAAATAATTTTCATCCAGGTTCACCAGGTAGCCTTTCAGGGCGGGCTGGTGGAAAAGCTTGTTCATCAGGGCGCACGCGGCTTCCTGGTCCAGGTCCAGCGTCAGGGCGTCTTCTGCACGGGCGTAATCGGACAGGGACACAAGGAGGATTTCCGTCTGGGCATCCATGCGCACGGCAGCGCGTTCATGCAGGTTTTCCAGATGTTCCAAATCCTGCTTTTCCCGGACGGGAATCCAGTCCTGCTTCAGGGAATGGCGGTATTCGAAATGGCCCTCGTTGATGGTGGAAACGAGCCTCATGAACAGCTCTCCGCGGGGCGGCTGCGGGGGCCGTTCATTCACGGACTGGATGCGGTCATACCAGGTGCCTACTTCACGGGAACGCTCCCATTCGTGAATCTTGCGCTGAACTTTTTCCAGATCCGTGATGGATTCCATGAATTCCGGGTAGGGCAGGCGCCTCTTGTTGAAGGCATAGGCGATGTAATTCCAGAATTCAAGGATGTTCGTGGGAGGCACGGGCCACAGCTCCAGCGGGTCATAGCTGACGATTTCCCAGCGGGGATTCAGGCGCACCATGTCATGGTCATGGATTTCCTGCTCAATGGCGAAACGGCGGTAGCGCTTCTCCAGCTTGCTGACGTAATCCGCTTCCTTGTCATCCAGTTCGCGGCCCAGCTTCTCTTCCAGAATATCCAGCAGGGGAACGTCGTTAAGTTCGTTCGGGGACTCCGGAAGATCCTGGCCGCGGTACATGCGTTCCAGCATGGCGGCGTACATGGCCGCTCCGGCCAGATCCTCGTCTTCCGTGGAGCATGCCCCGAACCACCTGTTGCCCTGGAGGCGGAGGTTCACGCGGTGTACGCCGTGCGCATCTTCCACACGGCCCTGAATATACAAATGATTGCCAAAGATTTGCGTAACCGCTCCGTCTTTCTGGAGCTTCTCGCCGCGCAGACGGATTTCTTCCGGAAAGGCATTGAGAAAGTTCAGGGTAGCCCTATCCGGGTTAAGTGCCATGCTCATAATATCAGACTGTCATATAAAAATTGGAAACAAGCGTTCCTTGTAAAGGGACGCTACAGGTCTATGCACTTTACTATGGCACAAAAGGCGGATTAGAGCAACTATTCTCTGAAAATAATTCCAACGGATGTTTGAAATAATGGTTATCTTATTGAAGGCAATAGCATTATATTCTCGGAACGGCGGCTGTTTTTTGAAGAAAAAGAACGTATTTTATTATGTTGGAAAGAACGGATGTCAGCCTTGCGTAACATGTGTTCTTGACACGTTCGCTATAAAAGGGTCTTTTATGCCTGAAATTTTATGTCCACTGCATCACTTCTACAGTTACTGGCGACTCAAGCCCGCTTGAGCGATGGCGAATTGGCCGAACGTCTTGACATGACTGAAGAAGCCGTTCGAGCCCAGCGGGAGCAGTGGGAAAAGGAAGGCGTGATTCTGGGCTACCAGGCGGTGGTAAATGAGGAATACGAACACGACAGCAGGGTAGCGGCCTTCATTGAAGTAAAAATGACGCCCGAACGCGATGGCGGCTTTGACCGCCTGGCGATGCGCATCTCCCGTTTTGACGAAGTCTCCTCCTGCTATCTGGCGAGCGGCGGCTTTGACCTGCTGGTGCTGGTGGAAGGAAAAAGCATGCGTGACATTGCCCGGTTTGTGGCGGAAAAACTGTCTACGCTGGAAGGGGTGCTGTCCACTTCCACGCACTTCCATCTGAAAACCTACAAGAAAAACGGCTGTGTGTTCGAGGCCCCCGCGCAGAATGAACGCCTGGCTGTTGCTCCGTAAGTCCCTGCCGACACGAAAGAAATCATCATGAACTGGCAGAACAAAATTGCGGAGCAGGTAAGCTCCATCCCCCGTTCCGGCATCCGGGAATTCTTTGACCTAGTCACGGGACGGACGGACATCATCTCCCTGGGCGTAGGGGAACCGGACTTCGTTACCCCCTGGAACATCCGGGAAGCGGCCATTTACTCCCTGGAAAAGGGGCACACCTCCTATACCTCCAACTATGGACTGGAATCCCTGCGCCGTTCCATCGTCAAATACGTGGACGGCTTCTTCCATGTGAAATACGATCCCCTGCATGAAGTGCTGGTGACCGTGGGCGTGAGCGAAGCCATTGATCTGGCGCTCCGTGCCATTCTGAACCCGGGGGACGAAGTTCTTTACCATGAACCCTGCTATGTCTCCTATGCTCCCAGCGTGAACATGGCCTATGGCGTGGCTACTGCCGTGCCCACAAGCAAGCAGGACCTTTTCGCCCTTAACCCGGCGGTGCTGGAAGCCGCCATTACACCGCGGACCAAGGTGCTGATGCTCAATTTCCCCACAAATCCGACCGGGGCCGTGGCCCCTGTGGAAACCCTTCAGGAAATTGCCCGCATCTGCATCAAGCACGATCTCATCGTGCTGACGGATGAAATCTACAGCGAGCTGCGCTACGACGGCAAGCCGCACGTTTCGATAGCCTCGCTGCCTGGGATGAGGGAACGCACCCTGCTGCTGCACGGCTTTTCCAAGGCGTTTGCCATGACGGGCTTCCGCCTGGGCTATGCCTGCGGACCGGAGCCGCTCATCTCCGCCATGATGAAAATTCATCAGTACTCCATGCTCTGCGCTCCTATCACCTCCCAGGAAGCGGCCATTGAAGCATTGCAAAACGGAACCTCCGCCATGATGAAAATGAGGGAAAGCTACCGCCAGCGGCGCGATTTCCTGGTGAAGCGCTTCAACGAAATAGGCTTGGACTGCCATTTGCCCGGCGGCGCATTCTATGTCTTCCCGGACGTCTCCAAATTTGGACTCACCAGCAAGGAATTCGCTACGCGCCTGCTGATGGAAGAGCAGGTGGCCGCCGTGCCCGGTACCGCTTTTGGTGCAAGCGGGGAAGGCTTCCTGCGCTGCTGCTATGCGACTGCCTTTGACCAGATCAAGGAAGCCTGCAACCGCATGGAGCGTTTCGTGAAAACTCTTTCCTGACCCCTCCGCGTCCATGAACTCCGTCCCGGAGGCCCTGAAAACAAGGGCGTACGTAGCGCCGTTTGCGGTGTTCATGGGCTTTACCCTGCTGTGGCAGCTTGGCGGGTCGTTCCTGGAATGGAACCACCCCGCCGCCGCCTGGTGGAGAAGGGCGCCGGAGCAATGGCTGTACCCTGTGCAGGCCATCGTCTGCTTTGTCCTGGTCCTGTGGTGGAGAAAAGCCATTGACTGGGACTGGAAATGGAAACCCGCCGCATGGGGAATCCTCTTCGGCGTGCTGGGCATCCTGTGCTGGCTGGCCCCTACGATGGCGGCGGACCGTCTGCCGGGCGGTCCGGATGCATGGTTTGGCCACCCCTCCTGGCCATGGTACCGGTACCTGCTGGGAATTGACATGCGCCCGGAAGGCTTTGATCCCGGCGTCGTCTTTGCCCCGGATTCCTGGAGCTGGCTGGCGGCGCTGGTCCTGCGCTTCTTCCGTGCCGTGGTGGTGGTGGCGCTGGTGGAGGAACTCTTCTGGCGCGGTTATCTGATGCGCCTGATGGTGAACCTGGACCATCCCTGGAAAATCCCCTTCGGCACGCATAGCTGGAAAGCGTACTGGGTGACCACTCTCTGTTTCATGGCCGTGCACCAGCCTGTGGACTACTGCGGCGCCTTCATTTACGGTTCCCTAGTGTACCTGCTTGCCGTCTGGCAGAAAAACCTGTGCTCTGTCATCGTCATGCATGCGGTGGCGAATGCGCTGCTGGGATGGGCCGCGTTGGAATGGGGCAAATACGGACTGTGGTGAATCCGGCGTTTACAGAAAGGAACTTCTTGGGTACATAGGGCCGATGACTCCGGAAGAAGCGATAGAAATTTTGTGGGAATACCATCATGTGAAGCAGGAGCTGCGCCCGGCGGACCTCATCTTCATCCTTGGCAGCAATGACGTGCGGGTGGCGGAATATGCGGCGGAACTCTATGCTCGGAAGCTGGCTCCCCTCTTGCTCTTTTCCGGCGGGATGGGGCGTTTTACAGGGGAATGGGCCGTGCCGGAAGCGGAACTCTTTGCTGAGGCGGCCATGAAAAAGGGAGTGCCGGAAGACCGTATCCTCATTGAAAATAAATCTACCAACACCGGGGAAAACGTCCGCTTTTCCCGTACAATCCTGAAAAAGGCCGGCATCCCGGACCCTGCCAGCCTCATTGCCCTGCAAAAACCGTACATGGAGCGGCGTACGCTGGCTACGCTCCAGGCCCAGTGGCCGGAAGCGCAGGTGGCGGTCAGCTCCCCTCCCGTCACTTTCCGGGAATACTTGACCCCGGAACTGCCGCGGGAGCTGGTTGTCTCCGCCATGGTGGGGGACTTCCAGCGGATACTGGAATACCCCAGGCGCGGTTTTTCCACGGAACAACCTGTGACTCCGGAGGCGATGGAAGCCTTCCGCACGCTGGTGGAAGCTGGATATGACTCCCAGCTGCTCAAGGATGTGCCTCTCCCCTGGAATTCTTGAGAAGACACGCTTTTTGCTTTCACTGGCCGCTGATTGCGGTCATCAATACAACCCGCATAGCCAACCCAATTATAGATATTATCATGGCAGACAGAACCAATACAGATCCCGCCCGAATGGAGAAAATCGTGAGCCTCTGCAAAAGGCGGGGTTTCATCTTCCAGGCAGCTGAAATATATGGCGGTCTGAATGGTTGCTGGGACTACGGTCCCATGGGGGTGGAACTCAAGCGCAACCTCAAGGAATACTGGTGGCGCAAAAACGTGCAGGAGCGCGACGATGTGGTCGGCATGGACGGTTCCATCCTGACGCATAACTCCGTACTGGTGGCATCCGGCCATGTGGGCGGATTCTCCGACCCGATGTGCGACTGTCTGCTGACCAAGGAACGCCTGCGCGCCGACCAGGTGCCGGCCCAGAGCGGCATGGGATTTTTCTACACCGGAGCCGTTAAAAAGGACGGCTCCTGGAGCATGGAAAAGGAATACTCCGTGCTGGTGGACTCTGAAAAACAGGCGGACAAGGCCCGCAAGACCGCGGCCCAGTACTATGCCCAGCTAGCAGGCAAGGACGTCTCCCACAAGGAAATGGAACTGAAAGGCGAGCGAATGGAGGCCATAACGGACTCCACCATGTACAACCCCGCCAATGGTTCCCTGCTGACGGAAGCCCGTGAATTCAACCTCATGTTCAAGACGACCATCGGAGCCACCTCCGATGAAAACGATCCCAATGCCACTGGCTGGCTGCGCCCGGAAACGGCCCAGTCCATCTTCTGCCAATACAAGAACATCCTGGACAGCTCCCGCGTGAAGCTCCCCTTCGGGATCGCCCAGATCGGCAAATCCTTCCGCAACGAAATCAACCCGCGCAACTTCACCTTCCGTTCCCGCGAATTCGAACAAATGGAAATCGAATACTTCTGCCGGCCGGAAGACGGTCTGCGCCTGGTGGATGAATGGCTGGAACACCGCCTCTGCTTCTATGACGAAGTGGGCGTGCCGCGCGAACACATCCATATCCTGGACGTGCCGGATGGTGAACGCGCCTTCTATTCCAAGAAAACCTACGACCTGGAATATGAATTCCCGTTCGGCATTCAGGAACTGGAAGGCATTGCCTACCGCACGGACTATGACTTGAGCTGCCACCAGAAAGGCTCCGGCCGTCCGCTGGAATACTTTGACGAAGAAACTCGGGAAAAATTCATTCCCCATGTGGTGGAACCCTCCGCCGGGTGTGACCGCACCATTCTGGCCATCATCTGTGAAGCCTTTGATGAAGAAGAGCTGGTGGATGACAAGGGCAAGAAAGACGTCCGTACCGTGCTCCGCTTTGTGCCCCGGATGGCTCCCATCAAGGCCGCCATTTTCCCGCTGCTCAAGAAAAACGAGGAACAGGTGCGCATCGCCCGGGAAATTGAAAAAACGCTCCAGCCATGGATGCCCGTCTTCTATGATGAAACGGGAGCCGTTGGCCGCCGCTACCGCCGCCAGGATGAAGTGGGCACCCCCTTCTGCATCACGGTGGACTTTGAAACCCTTGGAGAAAACGATGCCTCCCTCAAGGACACGGTAACTATTCGCCACCGCGACTCCATGGAACAGGAACGCGTCGCCATCAAGGACCTGCTGCACTGGCTCATTGCCCGTGTGCGTTAACGGCGCCTTTGACAGCCGCCGATGCCGGAAAACACTTCAAGGCCACTCCATTAATATGGAGCGGCCTTTTGTTTTTGGAATGGCAGAGAAAAAAAGTTGCTGGACGATAGGCCGCTGGCCATCTAGCATTAAAAACAGGTTGGTGAACCAGATGGGAATCAGCAATTCCAAAATGAATTGCTGAACTGATAAACTGTTTGCGCCAACCTCAAGCTCACAGAAATTCCCGGGGAGATCGGCGATTTCTGTAAGTCCTTGAAATCAGTAGATTGACATTCTCTCCAATAAAATATAAGGGGGTAAGGAATATGCATCCTGAAAGAGGTTGGCGCAAAAAGCGATTTGTACCACTAACTTTGAACGCATATCCCCTTCCGCCGTCGCACCCTCACGGGTGCGTGGATTGAAACATCGACGTAAGCTTTTCAGGGTCAATGGTATAGCGTCGCACCCTCACGGGTGCGTGGATTGAAACCAGCCGGGCGGCAAGCTCCGCTGTGTCTTCGGCAGTCGCACCCTCACGGGTGCGTGGATTGAAACACCAGGAAGCCGCCTTCGTCATGGATGATCACGAGTCGCACCCTCACGGGTGCGTGGATTGAAACCGGATGGTAGGTTTCCTTTGCTATGAAGACCCGTGTCGCACCCTCACGGGTGCGTGGATTGAAACATTGGTATCCTCCGGCATGTTCTTGACGTAGATTGTCGCACCCTCACGGGTGCGTGGATTGAAACCTGTCTGCAACGGGTCTTCCGGGTTAAGACGGATGTCGCACCCTCACGGGTGCGTGGATTGAAACAGAGTCCAAAAGATACTGTTTTGCGCGGCTGGAAGTCGCACCCTCACGGGTGCGTGGATTGAAACCTTAGTAGTTCCTCAGCCTTGGATTGCATTGCTAGTCGCACCCTCACGGGTGCGTGGATTGAAACTAATAGTTGAATGTTAGTGTGTTGTTATTCTCCGGTCGCACCCTCACGGGTGCGTGGATTGAAACCATCTGGGCGGCGGATTGTTCGTGCATGACGGCAGTCGCACCCTCACGGGTGCGTGGATTGAAACCTCAACTTCACGCGCTATGTGGTAATCCTCCATAGTCGCACCCTCACGGGTGCGTGGATTGAAACCAATAATTTTTCAAATCTGTAGCATATATCCTTCGTCGCACCCTCACGGGTGCGTGGATTGAAACTGACGGCAAGAAGCTGAATAGCCTTTGCCGTCTCGTCGCACCCTCACGGGTGCGTGGATTGAAACGATGGACATGCCGATCTTTTCCTCGATTTCGGTTGTCGCACCCTCACGGGTGCGTGGATTGAAACTTCCGGATGGCACGTCAACAACGGTGGGCGTGATGTCGCACCCTCACGGGTGCGTGGATTGAAACCGGAGGCCCACGGGCGCCGGGCGGCTGATTATCGGTCGCACCCTCACGGGTGCGTGGATTGAAACTCTAACTCCTTTTCAAGGTTAGCACAAAGCAAGAGTCGCACCCTCACGGGTGCGTGGATTGAAACAACCCTTCTTGCCTGCGGCTTGCAGGGCTTCCAGTCGCACCCTCACGGGTGCGTGGATTGAAACCGTTGGACAGTGACGCATGGTTATTTTCCGGGAAGTCGCACCCTCACGGGTGCGTGGATTGAAACTAAAGACGTAGTACATTTTTTCGCCCAGGGCCAGGTCGCACCCTCACGGGTGCGTGGATTGAAACGCTTCGTGGAAGCCTGCTGAAATACGGAAAACATGTCGCACCCTCACGGGTGCGTGGATTGAAACTATATTTTTTCGTAAGAATCTCTAACTTGTTCACGTCGCACCCTCACGGGTGCGTGGATTGAAACCTGTGTCAGGGTCCGTGATGGTCCTGGTTTCGAGTCGCACCCTCACGGGTGCGTGGATTGAAACTCCTCCAGAAATTCCACAAAGTCCTTCTGGCTCGTCGCACCCACACGGGTGCGTGGATTTAGATGTCGCAGACTGAACGGCCTACTATTGTAACGCGCCAAGGCATCTGATAGAACTATGACAGGTATCTGATATAACTTGCCTGTCTGCCTACTCCGCGCAGGGTGTCTGCATAGACTCTGCCTCACCCTTACACGCGGCCAGAAGCTCACCCCAATCCACCGCCTCATCGTCCTCCCTGTCCACTCCCTCCCGGAGCATCCGCTCCCTGGCGTCGGCCAGCAGGTGCATCACTCTGGCCCGCTCGCTGGATGGCCGGTCATCCATGCGAGGGGAACCGGTGGTCACCATCGCAAACCTGGCCGCATAGCTCTCGGCTCTCACCGTCCTGCTAGGCCAGCACCAGGCCGTCCACTCGCTCCAAGGAGATCGTTGTCGCCACGGCTCCTCAACCCGGCACAATGTCACCGGCACTCTGGCCAGTACCTCGCGGCCGATCGTCACGTCCTCCGGCGCTGAATCGTCCAGGAGCGTCCAGTCCATCTCCCGGTAGAGACGTCTGGCCATCCAGCCGCGCAAGGCGTACAGACAGCCGTAAATCCTCCAGGAGCCGTCGATAAAATCCCCAGAGGCATACATCGGGCACCATGGCCGGGACTCCATCCACCGCAGCCAGCCGTCATCCAGGAGAGCCGTGTCACAGTCAATCTTGACCAGGATATCGTCATCCTCGGCCTCCCGGCACATCTCGGAAAGCATGCCGCGGATACAATCCGGGCCACGCAGGTTGCCGTTGCGCTCCCAGGTGGATTGTACGTAGTCCGCCCCCATGGACCGGAGAGCATCTGCGATATCCTCCTGTACCGGACTGGCTGCATCATCTACCACCGTCACGCTCGCATAGGGTACGGCCATCCGGGCGCACCGCACGCAAGCTGCTGCCTCGTCGGCGTCTCCGGAGTACGAAAAAATAAAAATCCTGATCATACTATTATATATAGGGTAAAATTTAGATGGCGGGGCCGTATGGATAGAAAGTGCCTCCGTAGACCGGCACCTGGATGGTGCCCAGCATGTGCTGGATGACCTCCTTGTCCCGGATGGTGGCCAAGTGGAAGGAATAGGAAAACACCTCCGAGGGGTCGCCCTCCTCCATCTGAAGGCGGAGGGGGTTGACCGCCCCCTGCTCGTAAGCTATGGAGGTGCCGGTCAGCTTGCCCATACCACTGAATTTGACGTCCAGCCATATCTCGCCTGCCGTGCACGAGGACGCAAACCACTCCCCGCTATTGGGCGTGGGAACCGTACCGATGTACCGGCCGGAGAGCATCAGCTTGCCCGGACGAATTCGGCAGCCGGTTATGTCGTCGCTGCCCTCGGCGCGCTCCAGGGTGACCTGATAGCCGTAGGCGGGAGGCTGCTCCGGCGCCTCGCTCCATACCATGCCGCCCTCCGGGCCGATGGTCGGGGCATCCGGTGACTTGTAGGCCTCGTCGTCATATTGCAATGTCTGGACCGGGTTGTCCTGCTGCTGCTCCTGGTCCAGCTCCTGCTGGTCGGCAGCCATCTGCTGGATGCGGTCTACCATGTCCTGCAGGGACAGGTGAGAGGGTACGCCCGTCGTGAGTGATGTAGTCTCGCCGGCTAAATCCACTGAGACTCCCTGGACGACGGTAGCCATGTCCCGGTACGCACGGCGAGCGCCCTCCAGGGCGAGCCGGCGGCCCACCAACCCGGCCGGACAGAGGGCGCGCAGGGACGTAACCGCACCCTCCCAGGGCAGCGGACGGGTGATCTCGTAATACTGCCGCAGGATGGACGTATAATCCGGCCACTCCATCGTGGATGACGGCGGTGTGCCTCCGCCGCTGATGGGCGGATCGCTGCCGTCATCCCCCCCGGCATCCCCGGACTTGCTGGCCCGGTAACGCATGCGCTGCTTGTTGATGGTGCGCCCGCGCCACTTGAGCCATCCCCAATAGCGGACGCGGCCTCCAAAGTTGCGGGTCTTGGTGAAGATCATCTCGGTGCCCTTGGGAGGCTTGGTGTCGGTGTATACGACCTGGCGCAGCTCTATGTAACTCCACTTAATGGTCTTGCAGATGGTGGACAGTTGACCGGACGCGTGGCGATATCGCTGGGCCGTATCATCGGTGGAGTAATTGGACAGGTCGCTGCCCTCTACATCCGCTATCAGAGACCGCTTGATGATCCCCAATCCTACTCCAGTCGCCTTGGCCAGCTCCGGCACCTGGGACTGCCACCACTTGAGGTCGGCCGCCCCCGTACCCGTGGGCAGCCTGTCGCCCCTGACCTCGACAATCGGCTTGGTAAAATCCCAGACGGGGTCCTCACTGCTGACCGGAGGCTCGTCCCCGGTGGAGGTGGCGCCACCGGACAGCGCCACCTGGATGGTGACACATCCCTCCTGGTGCAGGTCAGCTCCCTTGGGCCAGACTTGGGACTGGTAAGCCTGCCGTCCGGCCGTCAGTACGACGCCCACGGCCGGAGGCACCAGGTCCGGGCGGGGAGACAGGTTGATACCGGACAACCGATCGCGCACACGGTCCAGCGTCGCCACCGGCAACTCCTCTCCGTCAGCCACCTTGATCACGGGAGAGGCCCCGGAGTAATCAACCCAGCACACCATGCCAGGACGGCCGCCCAGAAGCTTGCGCAACACCCCGGCATACATGTCACAGCCCAACGCAGTGTCCCACATCCAGGCCGTGGGAGATACGGCCACCTCAATGCCGACGTCTGCCGGTAGCAGTCCGTACTTGCGGGCATCCTCCAGCAGCCACTGCACCGTGCTGGCGATCTTGATCTTGCGCGGCACGTCCACGCCATCACCCCCGCCTCCGGAGACATAGGGAGACAAGCCGCCGCTCAGTTTACCGCCAGGATTGAAACACAAGGCCGCCTCCAGGGGTTGGAGGATATCGCATGCCTCCATGGACCAGCGCCAGGCATTGCCGGACTGCTCCAGAGCGCACTTGCGGATCGTGCCCTGTAGCACGATGACGCCGTCCCAGACTACGCGCACATCATCCAGGTAGGCATAGGGAGCCGGCTCGTCCTGGTCGCGGGCCAGCTGCAGCCAAGATACCTTGGCGGCCGTAAAATTGCGCCAGTCATACTTGGCTCCTTTGATGGCGCTGCCTGTTAGCTCAATGACGTGCATGGAGGATCAATCGGTGATGGATAGGGGTTAATGGCGACCGTACTGCTCACGGGATTTGAGGGCTGCCACCTCCCGCTCAATCGTGCTCAAACGGTCGTTGTGCCGGGAGGAGTTATCGGCCGCCTGCTTGGCGATGGTGACAAACTGCTGCATGACATCCAGGATACGGCCAGAGGTGTCGCTCTGACCAAACATCTGCCGGGTAAACTCGCCGATCATGGAGCTGTAGTCCTGGCCTGCTGCAGGCTGGGGAGCAGGATGCGGAGGAGGTTGTGGCGCCTGGGCTCCGGCCCGGATACGCGTGCGCACCGCATCCTCCGCGTCCAGGTCGCGGCCCTCCGGAGTAACGCGGCGGGGCTTGACCGGCTGAGGCCTGGACATGGTCATCAATATCCGGCCCAGCTCGCCCTGGACCAGCTCCTTGACCAGGGAGACGACACGCTGCCCGGCGGCATCGTCTCCGTTGATACGCATGGACAGGGACTGGAGCCGCTTGACGGTGGCCTCATTGAGGATGCCGTACTTGGCCACATCCTTGAGGATCGCCACAATCTTGCTGGCGGCCCCATCCTTGGGCAGGCTGGGCGTAATGTCGGAGAGGCCGTCCAGCTTGGCCTTGTAGCGACTCGCCTCCAGGTCCTTGCGCTCCAGGGGAGTCAACAACTCTCTCTCTCCGGACGCGGCTCTGGAGTATCCCTTGATCATGTCGTCCACCATCCACTTGACCTTGGCCCGCAGCTCCCTGGGCAACCCCTTGAGGGCCTCGTCGCGCATCTGTCCCAGGCGCACGGCGTCCTGCTCGGACATGTAGCCGGCATCGGCCATGTGCTGCCCCTGGGTCAGCAGCCGCTTGAGCCTGGGAGTCTCACGCTCCTTGTAATCCTGGCTGGCAGTGAGCTTGTCGTAGTGCTCGCGCCAGCGCTCCTGGACGCCCTTGCGCTGGCTGGCCAGTTCGGCGAGGTCCTTTTGCCGACGCTCGTCGGCAGCCACGGCGCTGGCCTGATCCGCCTTGGCGGCGGCGATGGTAGCCTCCTTGGAGTTGATCTCACGCTGGTACTGCAGTATCTGCTGCTGAGTAGTGACGTTGGCCTCGTCCAGCTTGAGCTGGTTTTCTTTTTCCTTGAGACGGTCCTTGATATCTTTTTGTTTGGCTTCCTGAGCTGCAATATCTGCGGCGATATCATTCTTCATCTTCTCTGCACCATCGTTGTTAGCCGAGTACGACTTGAGAGGATTGCTAGTGCGGTAATAGTCCTCAATGGCATCTATTTTATCTTCAACAAGCTGACGCTCTGCTTGCTGGGATTTGTCTTTGGCAATAGCAATGTTGGCTGTGCCCAACTCTTTATTGATGCGCTCCAATCGGGCACGGTCTGCCTGTAATCTGCGCTCCGTCTCATAGATGGCATTTTCCGCCCCCAGCAACGGATTCATCCGTTGCTGCTTGTTAAGTTCCTGCGTCTTTTCGAGTAGGCTAATACTTTTTTCGAGGCGTTGTTTTTCCTGTTCTAATTTCTGTTTCTGCGGCAGGAGGTCCTTGGCCTCCTGATGCGCCTTGTCAAGCACCTCCTCCCGTCGCTTGAGTGTGCGATATCCATCCGGAGTCACACCCGCATAAGGCGACTTGGCCGCCTGCTCCTGCTCAGCCTTGATCTGGGCCACCTGTTTGGCCGTTTCATCGCGTGCCTGGATGGCTGCATCCAGCATGATCTGCTGACGATCCTCACGAGACTTGGCAGCGGACTTGGCCTCGGAGGCGTCCAGGTCGGCCATCAGGGCGGCGGCCGTTTCTTTACTGATTTCCCCCCTGATCTCGCGGGTCTTGACGATGGTACGCTGCAGCTCCAGCTCCTTTTGACGGAGGGCCTCGACATGATCCACCTCCGCCGTGCGGTTGACGGCCAGCTGGCCGATGAGCTGGAGGCGCTGGGTGTAGAGGTCATTGATGGCCGTGATCCTGCGCTGCTCCTCGTCATAGATGCGCTCTCGCTTGGCGTTGGTCAGCGCATCGGTATAAGCCTGCTCGCGGGTGGCGGCCTCGGTGGCCAGCCGGTCCTTAAGCTCCCGCGCCCGCTTGACAGCGGCCTTGTCCACGCCCTCAATGTATTTATCCCAGGCATCCAGGATGGCTTTGCCCCACGCCACCCCCCGGTTGTAGGCAGCCTCCAGCTCGGTAGGGATGTTAAACGTCGCCTGTACCTTGCTCTTGAGGTTACCCAATCCGGACGCCGCTCTCCTAGCTCCCCTCTCCATTTTGCGCCCGGCCTCTTCTCCCTTGCTGCCGGCCTTGTCCATCTCATTGCCGGTGGTCTTGGCCTCCTGGCCAACCTGACTGACGGCCTCCTGCACACCCTCTGCAGCGTCACTGGTCTTGTCCAGGGCATCGGCAGTCTCCTCAGCGGCATCGGTCACCTCCTCCAGGTTGGTGGCGACCTCCTTGTCGCCCAGCTCCTCGTTGACCTGGTGTGCCGTCTTGCGGACCTTGTCGAGTCCCTTGTTGACTTGATCCAGTCCTCGCGTGTCGGCCTTGGCCTCCACACCTACCTGTACCTTGTAATCCTTGTCTGCCATGGTGATATGATAGTTATTAGTTAATAGTTAAAAGTTAATAGAGTGGTTAAGAGATGTCTCCCGTGAGGGTGAGGGATACCTGCAGGGCAGCCCAGACCTTGCCCTCGGCATCCGGCAGCCGGATATCCTCCGGACGGCGGCCGAGGCGCGGCCCATCCGGACCGAGGTCATGATCGCTCGTGAGCGGCAGAGGCTGGGCAAGGTCAACCGTAGCGTGGTAGGTCCTGGTCCGGCCCGGCCGGCCCTGGTAGTAGCAGGACAACCAGGTAACCACACCCTCCGGGTGCAGGGTGAGCGCCTCCTGCAGGTCGAGTCCCCAGGCATGGGCGCGGGCGAAAGTCGTAAACGCCCGCACGAGGGTAAAAGACATCTGCAGGGAGGCGTTGCCACGGGCTGCCTGGTGCATCCAGGGACTACCGATGACGGCCTCGCGCTGGATCTGGACGGATGGCTTGACGGTCACCAGCTCCTCCATCACGTCGTCGTATTGGCACAGCACGATATCCCGGAGTCCGTCCGGACGGTAGATGACCGTGTCGAGAGAGAGGTAGTGCATGGTGTGATGAGAGTGGAGAGGTGAGACTTAAGAGTTGAGAGCCGTGAAATACCGGAAAAACGCCACCGCGCTGGGGTCCGCGAGTACAAACTGCATGTACTCGGAGGGTGTGCAAATGCGCCGGCCGCCGGCACTATTGACAGCCTCAACCGTCAGTAGTACGGCCTCGTGCACCTCGACGGCCCCCTCGCGGGCAGCGGGGTTATTGATCACGGAGTCGTCTCCCAGTTGTGCCCACACCTGGGAGGCTTGCCAGTCCTCACCCATGCTCGCGATTGCGGTGACTGTTGCCTCCAGGACCGGGGCCTGATCGGCGGGTATGTCATCCTGGGTATAATGGTCAGTGTGAGTGTAGCCGTCCGCGTCCTGGTACACGGCTGTCATGGTGTACTTGTCCCACTTACCTGGGCGCGGAAAATGTAAATGTATCTCTTGCATGTTGTTGTTAAGCTAATTGGTTAATCTTGACGACGGAGGCTTGGGCGTAGTGATGGCCGACAAACGCCCACACCTGCCGGGGCTGGCCAGTCGTGTTGGGAGCCAGCGTCAGGGTGATCTGGCCGCCTCCGGCTGGTGTCTGCTCAGAGGACTGCATGCACCATACGGCGGCGGGGTCATGCCCGCACATGGTATCGTTGAGTATATAAACCGCCTCGGACAGCGTGGACGATACCGTCAGCGTTACCTCACCGCCCTCCGCAGGTACATCCAGCGCGGAAGCCGTCACCGCCGGCATAGGCTTGGCCGTTACTCCGTCCATCACCACGCGCCCCATAATGGATCGTACATCGTTGACCCCCAGCGCGGGGGCTGCGTCAATCCTCATGCCTCCCATACGCAGCCCCACTTGCAAGGTACTGCTTGCCTCGTGAGCCTTGGCCTTAACTGTGACGCAGGCCGTGTGGCCGCTGCCACAAAACAAGGATGTCATCGGCATAACATAATTGCCGTCGACAAACAGTTCCCATCTGTTCATCGTGTTTTGATGATCGGCGGCTGCGCGGGGTGCCATTGCCACGGCAACGTAAGTGATCTTGGGCACAAGCGCCCACATATATAGCTGGTCGCCAACGGCGCGCCCATAATCCGTGCCTCGGATCAGGCAAGACGTCGTACTCCCCAGGTAGCTTGTGGGATAAATCGTCACCTGCCATGCGGGTGCCATGTCCCGGCTGGTGTAATTATTGACTGCGTTGAGCAACGGATACCTGTAATCCGCTGCGTCCAGATTGTAGTCAGCCCAATGGATGGGGTGAGCATAACAGGGCGCTGCCGGATTAGTTGTCGATGAGTACCCTTGGGATGTGCTCCCCAGCAGGATAGACGCCTTGTCAGAGCCGATAATCCGCCATACAACGGCGGCGGCATAAGCACTATTGTTATGATCTCCCATGTAATTGGCAAATTTCCACGCGCCTGTAGATCGGCCAATCAAAGACACACCGGCGGAGGGCATCATGGTAATCAAAAAATCGTGCAGATCGTTGGTATACACCGCCTCCTTAGAGGATGCGTTGGCCGTGACTACATTATAAGCGTCGGACATCTGCATCTGCCGCACCAGTGTTGTCACCCAAGACGGGATCAGCGTCTCCATGTAGTAGTTCGCCCGCCGCCAATCATCTGCGGCCCGCTGCTCTATCAGCGCCTCGTAAGAGATAGCCTCCTGGGCCGTGGCAGGCAGCGGCACGCGAACGCCCCTGGATGCCGTGACGGTGGCATCAAATACCTGTGGCTGTGTCCATGTGTAGGATTTGGAGGTGTCCACAGCGCCCACGTCCCCGCGCGGTATAGTCATGTCCAGTTGCCACGATCCCGGCGTGCTGCCGGGTGTCAGGGAGGCGGTTGCCTGGCTGCCTGGCTCGCCCGTCGTGACCGTGCCAACAGTGATGGCCAGACCCTCGGCAATCTCCTGAGCTGCGTCCCTGGCCGCCTCGGATGCGCGGGCATCCTGGTATGTCTGCTTGCTGGTAGCGGCAGCATAATCCGTCAACCGCTGCACCTCGGCGCGGGTGGCCAGATTAACCCCTCCCACGCTGACGCCGTCCTGATAAGTACAGGACAACATCATTGCGGGCATGACGGTGGCATCGGTAATCGGTCCGTCCAGCGCAGACGCAATCCCGCGCCCGTCGGCTGCCGTCACCATCTGCCGGGCGATGGACAGGGGGATCTCCACTGGCGCCTCGGGCGTGCCACCATAGACGTGCAGCGCCACCTCGTCCCCGATTACAATATCCGTATCGGCAATCATCCCCCACATGTACAGGTCCACGTCAGTGCTGGATGCTACGGCCTGACTGGATCGTGCCGCCAATACCCAGTCCCCGCCCGGAGCACGTCGCCAGATGTCCAGCCAGCGCGGTGTGGTGTCCGTCGTGCCGAGGACTGCCCACATGTACACGTCACGCACCTTGCAGATCGATCCGACATAACCGGTCAAGAGGTCATCGCCAAATATAAACCGAGCCCATGACCATGCCACGGTCTGGTCCTGGTCATAGCCGGGAGGCGACATGGATGCCGTGCCGCTGGCCGGAGTGACATACATGCCGGCGTTGTGCAAGGCGTCTGGCAGCTGGTTGGCCAGGGATGCGGCCACCATCTCCTCCCAGTTGACGATGACGTCATCTGGAGGGACGACGTCTGCCGGCATGATATCCTGGCGCACTCTTACCTTGATCAGGGATGAGGTGCGCTGGGAGCCGTCTCCGTCAATAATGACCACCTCCGCGACCAGGTCGATGCGATCGGCGCTGCCCATAGCTGCGATCAACTGAGTCGTGTTGACCGACAAGCTGCCAACATAAGCCAGCCCCAGAGCGTCGTCGACCGGCTCCAGGTTGGTGGCGGCCAGGACCAGGGTATCGTCACCCAGGGCGGTCTTGACGGCCAGCGCCGGCCTTGTGCCGGAGGGAGTCACCGGAGTGCCCTCATCCAGCAGAGTGATGCGCAGGGGCAGCTTATCGCCGCGCACCAGGGACAGGTCGGTGACCGGTATGCCGCCGGGGTGCATGACGGCCATGGTGGCCAAGTCAATCAGGAGTATCATATCAGTGTGGGGGGAGGAGAGTGGAGAGTTGAGAAAGGTTCCTCCCGGCGGATCGCCGGGAGGAAGTGGCGTGCTTAGGCCGCCGGATAGTCCGCGTCAGGCGTCAGCTTGCAAAGCGGGTTGTAAACAACGCTGAGCTCAAATTCGGCCAGGGACGGATCAGACGCCGCCTTGGCCGGGTTGACCAGACGCAGGCGGCCCTGCATGCAGGCGCTCATGATCCTGGCGCCGTCGCGGTAGGCGTCGGTCCACTCCGTGTAGACGTAGACGTCGATCTGCGTGGAGCCGGCGGCAAACACAACCTGCTCCGTGCCCCAGTCCTCGCGCAGCCCAAAAGAGAGCTGCAGGAATTCAGGGGTGATGTAGTTGGAGGCAAACAGGAATTTACGCTTGGTGACCAGCTGCATCTCCTCGGTCTCGTAGGTGCCGCCGACGCTGGTGCCCTCAATCTCTGCGGTCTTGGGCTCAATCTGAGGGTTGCTGGTGCGGACCTTGCCCATGTAGAGCCAGGGGCCGGGGTCCTCGTCGCTCGGAGGGACGGGCAGCCAGTCTGCAGACACGGTCTTGGCCTGGTCGCCGCTGCCGATGGAGGCTCCGAATTTGGCGATGCTGACCTTGGAGCCGATGATCAGGCCGGGGATGATAAATCTAGACATATCAGTGATTAGTGGTTGGTTAATGGTTGGTAGTTACACGCCGATGATGACGGCCAGCTTGGCCGCCTCCAGGGCCTTGGCCTGGGAGGCTGTCACTTTGGCGGTCGCACCTGCGCGCCCGTAAGCGCCGTTGATGAGCGTGCCCGTCTTGGTCACGCGGACTAACACCAGCGTATCCTCCTGGGCGGGAGCCTGCGGAGTCGTGCCGGTCGTATCTGTGTTGTTGGTTGTGTTGGTCTTAGCCATGGTTGTGTGTTGTGGGTGAGGATGAGGGAAAAATTAAAAGTTGACGGGAGCGTAGAGGATGATGGCCCGTCCCCGGAAGCCGGTGAGCTTGGACTTACTCATATCGTAATCCTCGACGGATGCCACGGAAGGCATGTCGTAGCAGACGCGGTCGACGACCGGGTCCCAGGTGCGGACCGCGTGCAGCGCCTGCCCGACCATGCCGGACAGACAGCGCAGAGGCGGCATGCCTCCGGGCATCCCGGCTGTCCTGGCAAAGCAGCTCACGGCCAGCACGGCGTGCATGCGCACCATCGGAGCATCAACGCCCATGTCCAGCAGGGGGACGTATCCTGCAGGAGTGACGGCGACGCTGCCGGGCTTGCCAATGGCCACGCGGTTGATGGCGTCCACCTGGTCCTGGTCGTCCCACACGGTTGGGCACACCATCGGAGCCAGGACGTCGTCCTGCTGCAGGTGCTTGATGAGATGCTCGGCGAGCTTGTAATCCTTGTCCATGAGAGTGGAGAGTTAAGAGTTGAGTGTTGAGTTGTCGTCGGCCTGGGCCAGGAGGCGGTTGAGGACCAGGGTGGCGGCGTACACGGCATTCTTGCGCATCTGCTCGCGGGAGGGCATCACCTCCGGATGGGCCGGGATGGTGGCGGACTTGACCAGGGCACCCAGTGGTGTGACATCCTGGTAGTGGCCGTCCTTGTTGCGGCGCTTACGCTGCTTGACGCGGGCCAGGATGGCGCTGCCGGTATCGACGTCGCCCAGGACCATGACCTCCTCCTCCGGGATATTGAGGGATGCCAGGGAGCGCCGGCGCAGGGGGGAATCCTTAAACGGGATGAGCAGGCTCTTGATGCGGCGACCGGTCACCTCCGACTTGCGGCCGGAGGGCTTGACGGTGCCGCCCAGCCACTGCAGGCGCACGCCGATGTGGGTGATGTCGATGGTGGCCTTGTTGTCCCGGATGACGGGAGGGTTGACTGATCGCTTGGCCGCGCCCCAGAATCTCTGGGACTGGGTGCGGTCGAGCATGTCCTGGAAACTATCCCTTACTGCCTGGCGGGCAGCCCTGGCCACGTCAGCCACCATCTCCGTGCGGATGGCGGGAGCCAGGGGGAGCCGGTTAAGCCCAATCACATCTACGTGCAACCTGATCATGAGTTGACATCAGTTAAGGGTTGAGGCATAAGGGGGACATGAGTGGGATGGACGGCAAGATCAGTAACCGCGACCTGCGCTGGTGGCTCAAGGAGCTGGCCAGACCGCGCGATGCTGCGTCCGGCATCCGACCGGAGCCGTCCGACTGGGAAAGCCGAGCCCGCGCCCAGGGCTGGCAGCCGGCCAGACCGTTTGTAAGCGGCCGCCATAACAACGGCCGCCAGAACCGCCATCTCCGGCGTAAGGGTTGATCTGTTATTACTGCTCGCTGACATAGACGTAGGTGGGCGTACCGTCCCTCCCCCGGACGATCTTGTTGACTCCGTGGCGGACCTGCTGCATGAACAGGACCTCGCTCTCGTTGGTATGGGGATGCTGGTCGGACTTGTTGACAAGACGCCTCTGATCTTGGAGAGTGCGGACGATGGTGTCGATGCGGTGGCCGGAGCGGTAGTCCTCGTTGACAAGGATGATCCTCTCGTTGCCCGGTTTGCCGCTGCCGGCAAACCGCTGCGCCGTCTCCTCCGTGCGTGACCAGCTGTCCACCATCTTGGTGGGGAGCGCCTGGTAGCCGTCGCGCTTGATGGCAACCAGGAATTGGTCGGCGTTGTTGGGGTCGATGGACATGCCCCGGTAGAGCGTGCCGCTCTCCCGGACGTCGGTGGGCGTGATGCGGTTGACGGCATCGTAGAGGGCGTCCCACTCCTCCTGGGTGGCGTAGTCCTGGACTCCGCGCTGGCTCCTGTCAAATTTGCGCTGGTCCTCCACGAATTTGACCATGGCCCTGGCCTGGGTGTCCGGGATGACGGGAGGGCGCTGCCCGCAGATCACACGCCCGGCCTCGCTCCAGTGCACCGGGCGTGTGCCGTTGGGGTCGGTGTAGTAGACGCGGTCTCCCTCCACCTCCACGCAATCCTCCAGAGCCTCGACAAATGCCTGCTGCAGGTCGCCGTCCATCTTGGCGATGGACGCCTCCAGGCTGGCGTTGAGTGACTCGCCGTCCATGTCATCCACCGTCGCCTCCGGGATAACCAGGCCGTGGCGCTGAGCCTCCTCGTAGTCAACCGGGTCAACCCCCATGCCGGAGTTAAAATCAAACGGAGGATAGTCCAGGTCAAATCGGCTGAGCTTGCGCCAGATGGGCGAGGTAAGCAGCGCGATGTGGGAGCCGTCGGTGGCCACGCCCTCGTAGTTGACGGCCGCCGCCGCCTCCCTCCAGCGGGCGGCCCAGTCCCTGGGCTGGCGGCTGTAGCGGATACGCACCAGACGCTGGGCCGGATAGGCCAGCGACCCCATCATGGAGTCCCGGTAGGCTCGCTCTTGGACCATGGCCACGTTGGTCTCCAGGATCAGGCGCTGGCGGGCGTCGGAGTTGAGGTCCTGGATGGTGCCCTCTGTGCCGGGCTCCGGCTGGTAGCCGGTGGCCTTGAGCATCGCGCGGACCTCGCGCAGGGCGTCGGCCTCGGACAGGTTGCCGTCCACAATGCCCTGGGAGCGATCCCTAAATCCCTGCACACGCGCATAGTGCCCCTGCCTGGCCGTCCAGTAGGAGCGCTCGCGGATATCCGGGTCCACGCCGTCCCAGTCCGCCGACGACATGCCGGCAGCAGGCACCGTGACCTTGGCACGCATGATATCCGAGGGAGAGGGCATTGCTGTTGAGTGAGGAGGGTTGAGAGTGGAGAGTTGAGCTGCTGTTACCTGTTAACTCCCCGTCCGGGGGACGGGAACAACCCCGGAGCTCCGGAGCCGTAGGCAGGGCGCGGTCCCTGGACGTAGGGGCGCTTACCGGGAGGCACGGGCATGCGGCCATCCGGACCGATCACCCGGTGGGTGCCGGCCCGGACGGCCTCCAGCCGCTCGCGGGCGGCTGTGTTGGCCTTATCCCGGTCCTCGGAGACCATCACCGCAAACCGCTTGAGCAGACGCCAGGCGATCATGTCCAGGGCCTCCGGCTTGAGCGTGCGCGGGATGGTGGTGTCGCTCTGCAGGTCCATCACATTGGCGGCGTTGGCAGCAATGGCCTCGCGCACGGCTGCCGTCACGTCCTGGATGATGCCGGGGATGACGGTGCCATCCGTGTCGGCGGCCGTGATGGCCTCCAGCTCCGCTCGGTCGATGGCCTCCGTGAGCATGTCCGCCGTCAATGTGATCCAGCTTGACATTGTTGTTGAGAGTAGAGGGTGGAGAGTTAAGAGTTGGGTTGCTCGTCCGGGGACTCCGGGGCGGGATCGTCGAGGTGCAGGATCATATCGACTATCGTGTCACACATGCCCAGGGTCTCGGCCGCCTTATGCAGGTCGAGGGTCTCGTAGGGCTTGGTACGGGCCAGCAAGCCGCCGATGATACCGCCGGCGATGATGGCTGTGATCTCCTGTCTGGGAGTCAAGCCGGCCTGGATGGGACGCAAGGAGGCGACGTATGGCTCCAGGGTCTTGGCGGGGCCATATAGGGCCTCGTACTCGTCCTCGGTCATGTTGGGTCCGTGATCGTTCCCTGCCTCCTGGTTGGTGCCGTCACCCTTGTCGGCGGGCGTGGGGGAGTCTACGGCAGGTTGATTGGCGGGATTGGCTACAGGCTCCGGTGTGGATGCCTCGGCAGCGGTGTCCTCTGCGGGCGGCGTGATCTGCTCCTGGTCGGTATTGGCAGGTGCTATATCCTGAGCGGGAGCCTGAGGAGCGTCGTGATTGGTAGCCTTGTTGGTCTTGGTTGATTTAGCGGTCATCTTGATTGTGTATTGATGGTAAGTATTAAGAGAGGGAGCGTGGAGGCAAGAGCATCTCAACTCTTAACTCTCCACACTCCACCCTGTATTAAGCGATCTGCATGCGCATCATGCAGGAGGGAGCCGAGAAGACCACCTTGTGGTGGCCCTTGATGCGCAGCCACTCTGTGGAGATGTCGTCGTCACGGTAGGTCTCCACCGTGCTGTACATGTCGTCTCCGGCGATGTTGAGCGTCTTGAGCGCCGTGATGTCAAATGGGCTCGGATCGTCGTCAGCGTAAAACAAGTAGAAATTGCTGCCCACGATGCTGACGTTGTCCACCTCTGCTCCCGCCACGCCTCCGGGATTGTAGGAGGCGATGGAGCGCATGATCTTGACCGGCGGGATGTCGTCTCCTTTTAGACCGATAAAATCCAGGAACTTGTCCTGGGTGAGTACCTTGGGAGACCCCTCACCCATCTTGTACTGGATTTGCTTGTTGGCCTCAACAAGGTCCCAGATATCGCCCGTAGTCAGGATGCGGTTGGGATAGACTCCATTGTTCCGAGCAAATTGTTTAGCCATCTTTTTCAGGATATCCGCCAAGGGCAGGTCCAGGTTGGTCCACTTGTTGGCCTCGTTGGTGTCGCCCACCTTGGTGATGCTGGGGATGATGGAGTTGGCGTAATCAAACACCTCCTTGTTGTGGCTAATCAACATGCGGCGGGCCAGTCCCCGGGTCTTGGCCTGGCGCAGGCTGTTACGGTAGACCTCCTGGTCGATGGCACCGAGCAGCTCGCGGTCGTCGATGCCGATCTTGAGGGTGTGCTCCTCCAACATGACCGGGAGGTCCTCTCCCTGGATGTCGATGGTGCGAGGTGCCTCGTACATGCCGCGCCGGGTATCGGAGACCGCAAATGCGTCCTGGCGCAGGTAGCGCTTGTAGGAGGTCAGCAAGCCGGGGGCCTTGACACCCGGAGCAAGAAAGCGTGCCGGGTCGTGGAGTTGAGTGCCGTACCAGCCGACGATGTAGTTGGTCAGCGGCAGGTTGACGGCGTAAGTTGCAGATGTGCTCATATGAGTTAATAGTGATTAGTTAACAGTTAATAGCGTATTAGGCGGTGGGCGTTGCCCAGGCGACGAGCAGGGCCTCGTGGAGGCAGCTGCCCTGTCCGCTGGTGTTGGGGGCCATGGACTGAGCCACGATGAGCTCACCGGCCGTGCCGGTGGCTGCCTTGACGGTGGCATCAGCGCACAGCACCAGATAGGTGCCGGTCTCGATCATGCCGGGAGTGTCGTTGAGACGGACCTGGACGATGCCCGGATGAGGCATCAGGATCAGGTCGCCGCCGTTGCCGTCGGCGCCGTCGCGTCCGTCGGGGTTGCTGACGACGCCGTCAGGGACGGTGGTGGCGGACGTCACCAGGGACATCGTCTGTCCGTCAGCGGAGAGCTTGGCGAATTTGCCCTCGCTCTTGTCGGTGCCGGTGGTGCCGGCCGGCCAGTCGCGGCGCACCACGGGAGTTTGCTTAATAATCATCTTGTTTAGAGTTGAGTGTTGAGAGTTGGGAGTGGAGCTATTTGCTGCGTGAGGACGTGAATTCCTCCGCAGCCCTGGTCCAGGTGCGGTTGTACTCGCCCGGAGTCAGAGCGCGGCCGTGCTTGGTGACCTCGGCGTCCACGGCCTTGCGGCAATGGGCCACCAGATCGACGTCGCTCTGCGGCACCTTGACGGCCTTGCCCTCCGGCGTGCGGTGGGTGATCACACCCGCAGGAGTGACCTTGGGGTCCATGCGCTGCTGGTTGCCCTTGTTATGCAGCTGTCGCGGCAGGGGTGCCCTGTTGTGGGCAACGGAGCCTCCGTTGGACTCATCGACCTGCTGCTTGAGCAAATCAAAATCCGTCTTGAGATCCGTCACGGCCTTGAGGATGTCGTCCCCGGTCGCGGTCTCGGACAGGTTGAGTGCCTTGGCGATCTCGTTACAGATCCCCAGCCAGCCCTCGTCGTCCGAGTTGCAGTTGGTTTCGTCTTTGTTTTGGTCGTCGTTGTTGGTATTGGTTTCGTCTTCCTTTTTCTTTTCCTCCTCCGTGGTAGCGGGCGAAGGATTGTCATTGTTGGTGTTGGTTTCTTGCTTCTTCTTTTCCTCATCTCCGGCGGCATCGTCGGAGTGCAGGACCCGTTGCTGTGTTGCTTTCTTGCTCATGGTTGTGGTTTGGGAGATGGTGGCACTGCGGCTGTGGACGACCACATCGCCTGCAGCGGATTGGCGGATGATGCCCGGCTGGGCCTCGTGGTCCGGGTTGTTGGTGACGGCCAGACCGGACAGGCGCGTCGGGCTGTAGCCGTTGTCGTAGACGCGCTTATAGTCGGCCAGCTTGTACTCGGTGCTAAATGCCCAGTACTTGCCTTGGTTGAGGTCATGGTGGGTGTCCTTGACCCAGGCGATGTAGGCAGCCTGGTAGAGGCTGCCGTCGACCCGGCCGTAGTCCAGCGCCTTGCACCAGCCCAGGGCCGGGTTATCGCCGGTGGTGCGCAGATGCAGGTGGTCGTTGTTGACCTGGATGCCGTTGCCGCCGTTGATGGCAGGATCGTAGGACTCGCAGATGGCCTGCAGTGCTGCCTCGTCGATGACCTCGTCCACGTCCCAGCGCTTGCCTGGGGCGATGGAGGTGTCGGGCACCGGGATGGTGTAGGTGCCGGCCGGCTCAATCAGGTACCAGCCTGATTGCGGGACCTGGCCGACGGGGTACGGAGCGCAGGCAGCCGGGTCAAAATCCGGGATGCCGCGGGCGATGTATCTGTCTCGGTAGTTGCTCATGCGTTGGATTGGGCTGAATTTGCGCCGTGCAGGGGTCGTGCAGGGGTGGATAATGTGAGAGACGGGTCAATGGCCGCCGCGCGGCGTCTCCCCTCGTTGCGGGCCTCCTGGAGGCGTCGGGCAATCTGGAGTGCGGTGGAGACGATCTCCTCCTCTCCGGGGACCTGCAGCATCAGGGCCAGCTGGGCCTGCTCCGCCGGGGAGAGGGGCAGCATCTCCAGCGTGACCCGCTCCAGGCGTTTGTCGATGTCTTGCAGGCGGTGGGCGACCACCTCCTCCAGACGGAGGCGGGCTGGCTCCCAGAGTGTGGTGCTGCGGTGCAGAGCCAGGGTAGTGAGGGCGTCTCGGCGGCGGGAGTTAAGCGTGTAGGGCGTCTCCTGGGGGGCGGGCTGCAGGGGCATCTTGACGACACCCTCCATGGCCTGCTGCTGGGGCACGTAGCCGGCGGCCTTGATGGCGTAGAGCTGGGAGGAGGAGACCCCGGCGGTCACCTGCCAGCCGGTGCGCTCGCTGACCTCGGCGTCGTCGATGTCGTAGCCGGCGGCACGCAGGGCGGCGGCGTTGGCAATCTCCTTGTCCGGCGTGGTCTTGTCCACGCAGGAGAGCGTAAAATTCACCAGGTGCGGCTGGCCGGGGTGGTACTCATCCAGCACCCGGTTGACCAGCTGGACTGTCAGTACAGAGGCGATGGAGGATGCCTCGCCGCCGGCCCAGTCGGCAAATCCGTCGGCCTGTGCTCCCCCGGCCAAGGTACCGGAGCCCGACTCGGTCATGACCGTGAGCTTGCCGGCCGTGGTCAGCATGGCGATCTCCTCGGTGGCCACCTTGTAACGGCGGTCAAACAAGTCGACGCTCGTCTGGGATATCGGGATGGACTTGATATCGGAGTCGTGGTCGATGACGCCGGTGGCCGCCGAGTAGCACATGGCCGACATCTTGATGTACTCCTGACGCAGCTCCTCGGAGCAGTCAGGAGGAAGCACAAAAAATGCCGGCGGCGTACCCAGCCTCTCCAAGAACACGTCCCATTGGGCCAGCGTCGTGCTACGGTTAAGCACCAGCATCTGGGCGGGCATGTCGATGGGCCGGGGATGCAGGCGCAGGATGAGGTCGTCCAGCGGGACCGGCAAGGCCTCTCCCCGGTAGCGGCCAAACTGGGCGTTGGGATTGTACCCCCAGGGACCCCGGTAGCCGTCCCGGCACATCAGCCAGTTGTCAATGGGCAACAGATGCAGGCCATCGCTGTCGGCGTAGGGCTGCAAGAATTTGTAGTGCCGGCGGGACGCCTGGGACAGGGAGGTGATGGCCTCGTCCATGTTAACGATGGCGTTGCACAGGTCGGTAATGGTGCGCTGCTGGCTCTCGGCCAGCAGGCTGTCGCGGTCGTCCAGGTCCGGCTTGACCGTGATAGACCAGTCGTACTTGCTCAGAGCGTCGTCCCGCTTGGTAATACAGGTCATCAGCATGGCGTCGTAGCGCTCCATCTGTTCCCAGATCCACTGCTGCTCGGCATAGGCGCCCAGCTGGCAGTCCTGCAGGCAGCGCCGTATGGTATCCACGCTCAGGTAGTCCAGCGGGCACACGCGCTCAATCTGGCGGCGGCGTACCTTGTCCAGCTCGGCCAGGGCGAGTGCGGCAAACATGGCCGGCTTGCTGTCCTGGGATGCCTTGTCCGGCGCGGTAAGCGCCCGCTGCACGCCCTCTGCATGGGGCCTGCGGTGGAGGATGTAGTTGTAGAGTCGTCTGATCATACTATGCTGCCAGGAGTTGATGTAGGATGGGACGGCCGCCAAAGAGCGAGCCGTGGGAGCGGCCGCCAAACAGGCCCGCTCCCGTGATGATGCGGCCGGTGCCTGGGGCCGGGAGATGGTGCTGCACGTGGCCGTCGGCGGCGCGCAGGGCCAGAGCCAGGGCCGTGCACCGGTCGGAGTGTCCCTCCCTGGTGTGCGGGGCCTCGTAGCTGTAGTCCGTACCTCTAAATATCTGCTGCATGGCGTGCAGGTCCTCGCGCACCTCCACGTCGATGGGGATGCGGACGCGGGTCGGAGCCTCAAAGGCCTGGCGGAGGCGCGGGAAGATGAGGCGCTTAAACGCAGGCGTAAACGTGCAGAGCTCGATCCTGCCATACTCATGGCCCTCCGGATGCCAGCGCTTAAACTCCTTGACCAGGACATCGCCCATGCCGATGCCCACACCCGTGTAGTCGTAGCAGACGCGTCTGGCCGCCTTGATGCGGTGGCGCAGTACCTCCATCTGGTCGGGCACGGACATGTTGCGCAGCACCAGTACCTCGCGGGTGACGAGCACGTCCCCCACCCGCTCCAATGTCCAGCAGACCGTCGGGTCGTTGGTGCGTCCAAAGTCGATGCCCAGGCGCAGGTCCAGCTTGTTGCCCAGGTAGATGGCCGGGTCGCAGGACACCGTGGCACTTGCCGACTCAGCCGTGGCGATCAGGTCGTAGGGCAGCAGCACGTTGCTGCTGTCCAGGAATTCGCACATGTACTCTTGAGCCCAACCAATGGGGTCGTCCAAGGATTCGCGGAGCTCGTCGATGTCGATCGGGAGGCCATCCTCCACTGCCTTGGCGATGGTCACCACATGGCAGGACCAGTGCTGCTTGCGGCCCTCCCTGGGGTTAAGCAGGTTGTCGTTGATGATCTTGTACGTCCTGGCGCCACGACCCGTCTTGCCGTTGGGGGTAGTAATGAGGCGGACCTTTTTCTCACCGCCCCGGAGGGGATTGGTGATGGATGGGAGCACTGCACGCCACGTCGCATCGGGGTCCTCGAAAAATGCGAATTCCGTCAGCACCAGGTTGGCGCTAAAGCCTCGCACGGTATCCGGCCGGCCGGGGACAGCCAGGATGCGGCTGCCGTTGTCAAACGTGATGGAGCCGGACTTGAGCAGGGTGTTGGGGCCGTCCTGGCGCTCAATCTCCTCGGCAGCCAGTGCGACGCTAAATGCCTCCGCCCACTCCTTGCACTTGGACAGCGACTCCATCGCCTGGCGCTCGGAGGGGGCTGCGATCATCCAGGTGGTCTTGGGCCTGATCATCGCATCCCTCACCGCCTCGGCGGCCGTGCTAAAATCCTTACCGGACTGACGGGACCAGATGCCGGCCTTAAACCGGCTCTCGTCCGCCACCCACTGCGCCTGGTAAGGCAGCAGCAGATCCAGTGGCGTTGTGATCAGGGAGGAGGACATGATGGAGGGTTGAGAGTGGAGAGATGAGAGTTGATTTGGTGTTAACTATTAACTGTTACCTATTAACCGGATGCGTTAGCATCCAAAGATATTGCGCAGCTTGCGGTCGCGCTCCTCTGGAGTGAGGGTGGACTGGGTGACCTGTTTGGCGGCGTCGGCCTGGGCAGCCTTGGCCTCCAGTATCTTGAGGCGGCGCTTGTCTTGGGCCAGCTGCTCGGCCTTGAGGATGAGTCCCACCAGGATGTTAAGGGCCTTAGGGTCGCAGGACGGGGAGGCGGCCAGGTCCAGGGCGGCGGAGCGGATGGCCCGCATGGTGGCCTCGTCCACCCCCTCCACGGATATCTTGTTGAGCTCCTCGGCCGTCTTGTTCTGCCGGGCCAGACGCGCCGGCAGGATTTGGGAGTGGTAGTAGCGCCGGATGGCCTCCTGGCTCAGCTTGATGCCGTCCTCCTCCAGGCGCTGCTGCACCTTGCGGTAGGACTCGCCGGAGAGCAGCATGGTGTCTACGTCGTCCTTGATGATGGGGGGCAACTGGGAGCCGATCACACTGTCTGGTCTGGGCTTGCGGAGCATAGCGTTAATACTGTTAACTATTACCTGTTCACTGTTACCTCATATCTGGGTAAGCTGGACGCGGCCGGCGTCGGTGATGGCGTACTTGCGCTCGCCAGTGATCATGCAGGTGGTGGACGTGATCAGGCGCAGGGCCTCCAGCTCCTGGATAGCTAGGTCGATATCGGCAGTACCTGGACTCGGAGACATGTCCAGGGATACCTCGGCCCGGAGGGCAGACACGCGCTGGGTATAGGCAGCGGGCAGCCGGTCGAGGACCTGCAGGACGGTGATCTTGATGTTGGCGCGAGTGGTCATAAGGATTTACGGGTCTTGAGGATGTCGATCATCAGGGTGAGGGTGCCGGACATCTCATTAAGCTTGACGGTGATGCCGTTGAGCCTCTTGTGCATGTCGTCGGTGGTCTTGGCTTGGAGGGCCTTGAGTTCCGCCACCTCCTCACGGGTGGCGTACTTGTCCTCCATCAAGAAGCGCTGGGGATCGTCGGATTGCTGGGGAGCCTTGCGGCCCTTGACCATCCACCATGTCCCGGACGAGCCGAGAGCAACGCCGAGGATGGTGCCCACTGCCTCCGGCGAGATGCCTGCAGCGGCGTCTGCTATTAGTGCAAGGATCATGATCAGAGCAGTTGGGCCAGCGTGCTGGCCCCGGTGGTGTAAGCGCGGTGGAGGGTGGCCGTGGGGAGGGAGCCCAGCTGGACATGGCCGGGATCGTAGGGCGAGCGCCAGTCTCCACCCCACACCAGACCCAGCTTATGGGCCAGGGCCGCCACGGGCTTATAGATGGAGTCCGGTCCCTCGCTGGGTGCCCAGATATCACGGCCGTCCCTAAACAGGCAGACGTCGGCCGCAATGCCAAAATTGTGCATGGACTGCCCTCCCCTGGCGTTGGTCACCTTGGGGCGCTTGGCGTAGAGCTTGTCTTGCTCGTCGTAGGTGCGGAGTCCGCAGATGAGCCGCCAGTCGGCAAGACCGCGCAGGGCCGTCATCATCTGGCGCACCTTGAGCGCGGCCAGAGGCTGGAGGGTAAGCAGGTTGTCCTCCGTGCGCTTGTCCAGCCGGCCGTAGCGGGTCTGGAGCTGTTGATGGCTCTCGCGCCACTGGGCCGCCGCCTCACGGGTCAGCGGACCGGTGATGCCGTCAAGCTGGCCCCGGTAAAATCCGGCAAATTTGAGGGCGCGCTGCCACGCCAGTGTGTTGGATTGTAACTCTGCGTAGGTCATTGCTGTGGAGAGTGGAGGGTTAAGAGTTGAGAGTGGAGGTTACTTGGACGTGGCCTGGACGACTGGCGGTACTACGACAACGTCCGGAGTTGATTGGGACCAGGCAACGCTGTGGGAGTCACGGTCCACCACCAGGGATGAGCCACCACGGATGACCACCACCTGCCCGTCGGTAAGAGCCACGCTGGTGGCTACCGGGTCGGCATCCTTGCTGCAGGAGTTGCCAAGCAGGATCATCAACGCGCCCAGGACGATCATCAGGCGGGTCGTCCCGGACAAAGGTGAGGAGGACCCGGAGCCATTGGGCATGGACGACGTATCCTGATCAGGATACTGGCTCCGGTCCTCCACAGGGGGAGCGACGTCCTCCCCCATGGAAGCGACGGGGAGAGGGAGGACGCCGGCCGGATTGGCGGACTGGCCACTCTGGCCATCCTCTCCGGCAAGCTGGTATTTCCCGCCGCTTATAAACTGCAGCAGGATGTTGACCGCGCCAAGGGCGCTAAAGAATTCAATGGGGTTGCTGTCCAGCCAGGCCCGTACGTCGGGGATGATCAGAGCCAGTAAGGCGGCCAAGTTGGTCCAAAAGTATTTGGACAGGTAAAATGGCGTCTTGTTGGTGGTGGTGTTCCCGGCTCCACCCGGAGCCGGGATTGTATCATGTGCACCAGTAGTATTATCAACAGGAGAGGGAGTGTAGCTCATGGGGGCACTTTAGCCCATTCCCGGCGACCCTCTGTTGCATTTGGCGCGTTTGTTGCATTTGGCGCATTTGGCGTCAAAAAAAGTCGAATGTGCTCTGCAGCAGGCGGGCGTGACGGATGGCCCGTCTCTGGAGAGTGACGGCCATAGCCTCCACCTGGCGACGGTAGAGCAGCCACTTTCTTCCGGCCGGGTTGGGACGCCAAGCGATCAGGCTGCCGTGCATCACCATGCGCCTGACCGTCTGTGAGGACACTCCCAGCAGGGCCGCTGCCTGGGTAATGGTACAGAGGGGCCCGGAGGCCCAGTGCTTGAGCGTCTTGTCGTCCATGCCTCAACCTTACCACAATTTTTTGCCATCTCTAATGACGGCCAAAAAAAGCCCCCTGCAGGGATGCTGCAGGGGGCGTGCAATGGTTGGATGTTGTTAACCTAAAACGTGGGGAGCTTTTTCTTTTATTGCCTCATAAATACGGATTAACAATTCATCAGGCGCAGTTTCGGCAGCAGGGCTTTTCAAATGCATCGTGTCACCTTTTCTCTCACATGGAGAGAATGGTAGGATTTGGTTCACTTCATCATCTGATAGGTTCGCCCACAATTTTATGTCTTCTAGGGCTTCTACTTCATTGTGTCTATCCGTTTCAAAAATATTGTTGAGCAATGCATGCATAAAATTCCATTTCAAGGCATTATTTCCGTCAATAGTAATGGATTCAATTTCGTTATTTGACGTTGAATTAAGTAATATTTTGTGCATATAGGAATAGAATATACAGAAGTATGAAAATACAAAATTTGTACTTATGTCATTAACATTAATAAAAAGACCGCCGGGAATTTTCCTGGCGGTCTTGCCGTACTGGGTATCGACGGAGATTAGGCAGTGAGCACGAGGCCGAGTCGGTCGGAGGCGATGCGGTGGTAGTCCGGTGACAGCTCAATGCCCACGGCCGTATGTCCCTTGTTGCGCGCAGCCACCAGGGTGGTTCCGCTGCCGGCAAACGGGTCCAAGATGCGGGACTTGGCAGGCAAGATGGTCATGAGGTGCTCCATCAGGGGGACCGGCTTGCCCGTCAAGTGGAGCTTATCCTTGGGGCGGATTGGCTCGCGGACCACTCCCGGAGGGCATAGCTTGACGGACTTGTTATATCCTCCATGCGTGGCGGTCAGGACGTACTCGGCCTGGTTGCGGTACAGTCCCATCTGGGGGCGGCAGCTTTCCGTCTTGTCCCAGGGGATGATGCCCCTCCACGTCCAGCCGGCAATCTGCAAGGCGTCGGAGGTGAGCGGGAGTTGACGCCAATCGCTAAATACCATCAGCCAGCCGCCGGGGCGCGTCAGGCGGAGGGCCTGCTCCATCCACCGCACGGACCACATCAGGTGGGTACGCTGGTCGCGGGTGTCATTGCTAAACGTCGGGTAGTATTTACGGGTGCCGGATTGCTGGTACTTGACGCGTGGGTCTTGTGCTCTGGCAGCGGTAGAGAGGCCGCCGCTGGCGTAGGGAGGATCGGTGATCACGGCATCATAGGATGCCTCCGGCATCGTCATCATCAGGGACATGCAGTCCCCATGCAACATGGTATGTGTGTTGGTCATCGGACGCGAGCATAGCTCACGCAAGCACCTCTCTCTAACGTCACAACAAATTTATTATGAATTTGTTATGCTTGTTAGATGTATAAAATTTATGATCAGAATGTTGCGCTGTGTCATACATCAGATATTGCGCTTCATAAGGACAAAAATCCAGCGGCCGTCGTCAAACAAAGTGCCAGCATAATCCCATCCAAAAAAATCAAGGTCTTTTTGGCTATTGGGGGAGATCAAAGGTTCTTCTTTTCCGTCGTAAAAATCCTTTTTGTATAATGCGCGGAATCGGTATTCGTATTTGATTGGACGCTTGCTGATTTTTTCTTGGCTACCTGTTTGAGGTAGCCTTGTCACATCAGCTATTTGGGTAGAAAGGTTGTACAAGCTGTATGAGATTGCCCCAGTAAGAGCGATCAAGCAGATGCCTATTACGGTGAGAGTGTAAAACTGCCATGGTTTCATATCTAATTGGTCATTATTTACTTACATTGTTAACTAATAATTTTAAGGCCTCACGCAATTTTGCGAGCTCTCGTTCTGACTCTCTCCATTTATGTTCATAGTATGAAGATTCTTGTAGACTTTCGGCTCCAGTACGTCGCCATAGATAGTCCATCGATACTGACAAAGCATCCGCCATTCTTTGCAACTCCCCCGCTTTAGGAGTCGCCTTACCTCTAAGATAAAGAGATATAGCACTTTGTGATATACCAGTAGATTCGGCAAGCATGACCTGAGAGAACCCTTTTTGCTTCATCAGCTCTCTCAAATTATCTTGAAATAGAAGTTTCTTCATATTTTGTGCTTGCCAAATATTACGTTACTGGTATTAGTTTCTTCATAAGGCCGCCCCATAAGGGCGGCCATAGGAAGAACCTAACAAATCTCTTATGAGAACACAAGAAGACATCTCACTCCAGTGGCTCTTGAGCAGGGGGTATACGCCTGTTGAGGCTGCCGAAGCATTAGGGGTATCACCTAGTCACGTACGCAGAGTACTCAAAGGGGCCCCAGACCGAGGCAATGCCCTGAAAGCTCGCATCAGGAGGTTGCCGCGTAAAAAACTGACATCATTAAGGAGGAGCAGGTAACAATGCTGAGGAACGCCGCCAATCTCATTGCCGCCATAGCAGTCATGGCCCTGGCATTTTTTGGGATGGTCAAGGCAGGAGGCTGGTATCTGGATACGGAGGAGCGGCAAGTGCGCGACGGCATCAAGGACCCGCGCACGGCCAGCCTGCCAGTTATAGAAAGGCCACACGATGATGGACGACACCCCCGTTGATATGGACGCCCCCATGACTGCTGATGAGTGGGCCATCTGGGGAGCCCTGTGGAACATCCCGGAGGTGCGCCGCCATTACCAGGTACATCACGACGGACCGCTTACCTGCTCGAACCTGGCTCATTACCTGGGCCTGTCCGACAAGGCTATCTGGGAGCTGCAAGACAAGGCCCTGGTCAAGCTGAGGGTGGCCCTCAACCGCTACATCCTACAGCAAGAGATCAATCGTCAACAACATTTTGACCAATGAAACACGAGCTAATGATAACCGCTGAAACGCGGGTGACGCTGGGCGTCAGCGAAGCCAACCGCCTGCATCGGTATGCCCAGGCGCAGGCCGAGATGGCGGCATGCGCCGGCCGCAATGCCGTGACGGCAGGACTCAAGCTGGGCAAGCTGCTGACCGAGCTTAAGGCCGCGACTCCCCATGGAGAGTGGGGTGAATTCTTCGCCAAAGACGATAAATTGAAACCACGGTTTCAATTTACCCAGCAGATGTCCAACCGCTACATGCGCTGCTACAAGACAGCAGCCGGTCGATTGGCCAATACGGAGAGGTATCTCCTGGACGCCGGACTGAGCGGTGAACCTGTCTCCGAACTGCCCACCCTAGTGGATAAAGTAACCGACGGAGCCGAGACACCTCGACAGATGGAGATCAACCTGGGAGTTATCTCTACCCGCAAGCGGACAACGCATGACCGGGTTAAGCCCCTGGGATTTACTGGAGCCGGCAACCCTGACGGAGCGCTGGCCCTCACCCCTATGGACAAGCTGGCCAATGACCTGGCCGCCCTCAATCTCCCCCCGGATGAGCTGGAGCGTCGCCGGCACCAGGCCGAGCAGGATGCGGCCTGCCTGCTCAAGCAGCTGGGGACCTTTGTGGACCAAGGCTACATCCACTTATTGCGTCTCCAGGAGCGCGAGCTTTTCGCTGAGTCCTTGGCCGCCTACGCCCGCAAGATATCCAACGTCGACGAGCAGCGAGTCAAGGCCACGATGGATGGGTTGGTCAACGGCACAACTACATTATAACACAATGGACAATATCACCATGGACGATTTACCGCTGGTGGAGCGGGACAGAGTGCTGGCCATCTATGCGGCCTGCAAGCGCATCAAGGAGGCCAGCGCCTGCTATGGAGCGCAGCAGGGAGCTATCCGGGATGCTGCAGCCCTCTGTGGCATATCCTCCGTCACCATGCGCCGCTGGTATGATATCTGGCGCAACAGCGGAGACAATCCCCTCTCCCTGGTGGACCGCCGCTACCGCAAGATACAGGCCCGTAGCCGTGTTACCCTCAGCAAATTCTTGGCCTATTGGCACGGTCTCTGCACCCAGTGCCAGCGCAATGGGGGCATACCCACCGCCAGGCTGCAGCTTATCAAGACCTGGACGGAGAGGCGCGACACCATCCCCGGCTATGAGGACTGGCCGGGCTGGCCGCGCATCCCCTCCGGCTGGAGCCTGCGCAACCTGCAGCGGCTTGCCCCCCAGACCCTGGAGACGGTGGCGCTCAAGCAGGGCATCCGCACGGCAGCGCCCCAACTGGCCCAGGTACTGGCCACCCGCGAGGGACTCTGGCTGGGCAGTCATTTCTTGTTTGACGACGTGTGGTTGGACCTCCAGGTCTTATCCGGCCGCGACAAGGGGCAGCCCCTGCAGCTTGGGGTGCTGGAGTACCTTACGGGCAAGCGTGTAGCGTGGGGCCAAAAAATCCGCCGCCGCGACGAGGAGACGGGCAAGATGATCCATCTTAACAAGCGGGACATGCGCAGCATCCTGGCCCTGTGGGGAGCTACAATCGGATACTCCCCACGAGGAACCACCCTCGTGGTCGAGAATGGGACGGCCGCCATTGACAAGGAGATGGAGGAGCTGCTCTACCATGCCAGCGGCGGTCTGATCAAGGTGGACCGCTCCGGCATCGGAGGCGTGCGCCAGACGCTCAAGCAGGGCCATGGCGGCCGTGGGGTGGGCAACCCGCGCCACAAGGCCCCCCTGGAGAGTTACCACAACCTGCAGCACAACCGCATCAGCCATCTGCCTGGGGCCACCGGCCACGACCGCACGCCGCCGGAAACCCTGCACGGCCTGGCGCGTGCCGAGGACCAGCTCATCAAGGCGATGGACAAGCTGCCCGCGGATAGAGCCGGTCAACTCAAGCACTACATGCTGACCATGGACGAGTTGAGTCACGAGCTCACTAAGATTGTCAGCGACATCAATGCCCGCACCACCCACAAGCTGGAGGGCTGGGAGCGCTGCGGTTACATGGTTGAGGAGCTGCGCCTGTCACCCTCCGCGCCCTGGACTCCGTCCTGCGAGGTGGAGCCGTCCATGGCCGCCCAGATCATCCGCACCGCCTGCGAGACCGGAGCCGACCTGGTGCACCGCCGCCGGATGAGCCCCACCGAGGCATGGGATTACGAGGAGGCCAAGCCGGGCAACAGGCTTATCAAGCTGCCCGCCTGGTGCATCTGTCAGATACTGGGCATGGACCTGGCCCGCCCCATCAAGGTGGCCAGCGCCTACATCCGGATGCGCGACAAGGCTATCCAGGACGAGGAGCTGATCTACGAGGCCCGCGTGGTTACTCCTGACGGAGCCATCCGGGAGCTGGCCCACGGCAAGTACCAGGGCTACGTCAATCCCTACGATGCCAACCAGCTATTTGTGTGCGGTCAGGACGGCCGCATCATCGGCACTGCAGGCCTCGTGCAGAGGGTCTGCACGGCGGATACGCACGCCGTGGAGCAGGCCATGGGCAAGGCGGCCGGGCGCCGGGAGCATCAGCTGGAGTATGCCCGCATCATCGGAGCCAAGGACGAGGCGGATATTGTCCGCAAGCGCGAGCACAACAGGCGGTTGATGGAGGGCAAGCCGGTCACGGCAGCCGAGTATGCCCAGGCATACTCCCTCACCCCCACGCCTGCCGATAAGCGGGCCGTGACTAGGGCAGCCACGGCGGCGGCCGAGTCCATGCCGGACATCAGCCTCATCCCCGCCAGCGGCAACGATGACGACGAGCTGCCCCACGACCTGCCCGATGTAAGATTTTTATAACATAATAAACACAATAATAACAATATGGACGACATCACCAAAATCAACAACGACGCCGACCTGAGCAGATATCTGGCACGCATCCCGGCCACGCCCTACAAGCAAGGCCACAAGAAGATGCTTACGGACCTGATCAACTACGCCGTCGAGCATCAGTGGACCCTGCGTACTCTGGCCGACAAGCTGCCGGTGAGCACGACGGTCATGCACCGTCTGCTCAACGGTACCTACCAAGCGCCTGCCGGCCCCCATCTGGCCAAGCTGGACGACCTGTGCGGCGTCCTTTCCCTACGCCAGCAGTCAACCTCGGACGGCCCGTTTATTGAGACGGCTCTGGCGCGCTACGTGATGCAGATTGCCGAGCTGACCCACGTTAATCAATACGCCTCCATGCTGGTGGGCAAGACGCAGTGGGGCAAGACCTGGGCGCTCAAGGAGTATGCCCGCCGCCACCCCGGCACGGTCATCCTGGTGCGCTGCCCGGTAGTCACCAGTCCGGGACGGCTGCTCTACCGCATTGCCGCTCAATTAGGCCTGTCGGTCAAAGGCAACACCGAGTTCCAGATTGCCAAGATTGTCAACCGCCTGACTCCGGAGCACCTGCTCATTGTCGACGAGATCCACCACGCGCTGGACAGCGACAAGACCGGACGCAAGGGCATTGAGCAGCTGCGGGAGATATACGATGAGACCCAGTGCGGCATGCTCCTGGTGGGCACACCTGTATTGGCTGAGTACGTGGAGCATAATGACAAGTGGCAGGGCATCCTGGAGCAGACCTCCAAGCGCGGAGCGGCCAATATCTACCGCCTCCCGGATTACATTGAGACCCGTGACCTGGAGACGCTCTGGACCTACTACGGCTATCCGACTCCCAGCCGGGCCATGCTGGCCACCCTCAAGCAGCAGGCCAACCTGTACGGATTTGGCAAGACTACCAAGCGCCTGCGCAAGGGTCTGGAGGCAGCCAACAATGCAGGGGTGGACCTCACCTGGGACTACTACCTGGCCGCGGTTAGAAAACTTGAAGAAATGGAAGCCGGCAAGATGCCGGAACACGTATAACCACAAACAATAAGCAAACATGAAACAACAACCCAACACCGAGAAAAACACGCTCACCATTACGGTGCCGCCAGAAACCCTGGCCGCTATCAGGATTGCCGAAGGCATACCGCAGCTGGTTGACCTCGTCGGCACGGCGCTGACAACATGGGGAGCCATTGGTACGACCGATCCGGTCGACCTGGGCGATATCCACCAGGTCCTCACCGATGCTGCTGATCAGCTGCCCGATCTCCTGCAGGACCTGACCCTGCTGCGCGACGCCATGCTTGCACAGGACACCCATTAACACTCCGATACCATGCGCAAGAAGACCATCAAGTACACCATCGTTGACCTGGACGGCACCCGATATGTGGTCCTCCGCCTAGCCGACCTCGACGCCCTCATCACCACGCATCACAGCCTGTCCCTGGAGCTCATCCCGGTATTAAGCGAGGAGCAGTGGGAGCAGCACCGGCAACTGCTCTACATCACCCAGCATATCCACATTGAGCGGGTCAGCCACTGCAAGGCGGCCCTCCTGTCCAAGACTGACTACGACTCGCTCAATCTGGCCATATCTCATTTGCACACCCTACTGGGCAAGATGCGCCTGGCCAGCATCACCGTCGGTCCATCCGAGGCCGATCAACCCACCTCAACCACCAACCAATAACACCATTACTATCATGTACAGCACCAACACCAATCAACAACAGGACGGGCGGCGGCAAGCCCCCAACTTCACGCTGGACCCTAAGGGAGGCAACTTTGTCCTCCACATCGAGGACGTCATCACGGACAGCGGACGGTCCGGACTCGCCATCTATAGCGAGACCATCCAAAAGGCCGACCATGAGACCCCTGCCGCCCGTGTCGCCACGCTGATCAATGAGTTCATCGCCAGTAATCCCGACACCATTGGTGAGGTGATAATTGATACTATTCACCATAACCGGGAGGGCGAGCAATGAAAGACCTGTTTACCGCCACACCTGCGGAGCGTGAGATCATTGAGCGCATCGCCAAGCGGGCCTGCGCCCTATACCACAAGTACGGCAATACAGACGTCGATGAGCTGGATATCCAGATGGACCTGGAGGCGTGTCACTGCAACGGCTGCCCTCTGCGGCTTGCTGACATGGAGCAGGCTGATAACTTCAATCTCATGCACGATGTCACGGGCATCAATGCGCATCTTAATCATGACACGGGCAAGCTGGAGAGGTGTTTTCTCCCCCGTTTTACCGATATGGAGAGGAGGTCCAGCCGTCATGACTAATCCCATCTACTGCTATTACCACCGGCACGCACGCCTGGAGATCATCCAGCGCCATGGACAGACTTATGCGGTTTGCCCGGAGTGTCGAGCCGTCCTGGCTGATAGGCTCAGGGGAGATATCTATATATCCCATCACGGAGGATATGCTGCATCCGACGACCTGATCCACAAGCTGATAGACGGTGCCGAGCCGGTTAATCCCATCCCTCCCATCTACATGTACATTGACCAGCCATGACCTACGATCCAGAGACCCTGTGCACGCTGATCAGCATGCAGCTGTCCAGATTTGCCAGCTCCGGCAACTACTGGACTATCTACGACCCACGCTGGCCGGGCATGATTGCCATCCGTCTGGAGCAGCTGGGAGAGCGCTACGTCCCGGTGGATGGAGCTAAATTCTACGCATGGCTACAGACGCCCGGTCTCACCTGGCAGGACGTCGTATCCATGGTGGCCCGCAAAAGTAAACAAATCAACAAGCAACACACATAACAATGACTAAATTAACAACACGCAACACCGGACTGGCCACCCTGGCCGAGTACGAGCAATGCCTGGACCAGATCGCCGAGCTGACCGTCAAGCGAGACAAGGCTCAGGCCCGACTGGACAAGGCCATTCTGGCCGCCCGCGAGGAGCACGGCGGAGTAGTTGATGGCCTCAACAACCTGATCACCGCCAAGCTGGCCCAGGCCGAGCAGTATGCCATCCGCAACCGGGAGGCGCTCCTGCAAGGGGACGCCAAGTCCGGAGAGACCGGCAAGGCCCGATGGGGTTGGAGACTGGGCAATCCCACACTGGTGCTACTCTCCCGCAAATTCACTTGGGGAGCCGTTTGCAACAAGATTAAGGAGATGGGACTCACCGCCTACCTCAAGGTGTCCGATCCCAAGCCGGACAAGGACAAGCTCAAGGCCGAGCTGGATGACGAGCGGCTGGCCGCCCTGGGACTACGCATTGAGCAGACGGAGGCATATTGGGTAGAGCCTAAGACTGACACAGCAGGGAGGATAAGCGCATGACTGAGATTGAGGTCAAGGACATGGGGCACCACATCATCCTGTCCATTACCACAGGAGCAATCCGTGGGGCCAGTACCGCAACATTAATCTATCTAACGCCGACGCAGCACAAGCAACTGATCAATGCTCTGATTAACCCTACACCCTTCAAGCCCAACATCGATATATGAGCAAACCACTTACCAAGCGACAGATCACCGTACTGTCCATCATGGCCGGCAAGGCCTACAAGTGCATCCAGTCCCAGGGGTGCCCCCTGCCGTCCCTGGTGGATTGGCGGCATGACGAGGTTTGGGCTGCCACAGGAGTCACCGAGTCACTTACCAAGGCAACCCAGGAGCACTACGTGCCTATCTATAATAGACTGGCTACCTACCTGGGCACGTCCTCCATCAAGGACCGGACTTGGTCGGAGATGGACACGGCCCTCCACAACCTGCGCGAGGCTATGATGCGCTACGAGACCAGCCCAGACTATCTGGCCGAGATCGTGCGGGACCAGTTGCACCTGCCTTGCACGGGTCGGGATGTGTACCAGGCATTGCGGCATTACGCTGCCGTGGAGCATGTCCAGCACCTGATGTATACTATCATCAACCGGGGTCGGGAGGATGCCCGCAAACTAGCCTCCGAGACTGGCCAGGATACCTACGAGCCGCATGCTGATCCGCGCACGATGCCGCCCGGCAAGCTGGCTGATCATGTGGGGGCTGTACGCATTGTCACCACTCCTGGGCCGCATAAGCCCACCGCGCGGGGATTCCGCAGTAATATATGGATGCCAGACCAGGAGGTGCAGTCATGAGTGATCCTGACTATCCGCTCACCTGGCCGGAGGCTCTTAGAGCTGCCAAGGAGGGAGCCATGATTGAGTCTGCCTGCTTATCTCAATTGGATGGATACCGCATTATGGCAGTATTCAGCCCATCCAAGGGGGTGCTAGTCGATCATATTTGGCAGGACTGGGTTATTGACATCGGCAGTAACGAGGTCCGATCTGGATGGCGTATCGTCCCACAGGAGGAGCAACCATGAGGATACTGGACACGATCCTGCGCCTGCTGCCATATCAGCGCACCATGCTGGAGACGGATATACCTGCCGACGCGACACTGGAGTGGTGCCGGAGACCTCGCCGAGGCATTAGGTTGGTTCAGTCTTGCCCCCCCGCGAGTAATGTAGTGAGAGGATACTCCGGCCGTGTAGTCGTCGATGAGTTTAATCCCATCCTCATCGACATGGAGCAGCCCAGTGTTCCGTCGGATAACAACTAACTTTTCGCCCTCACAGGGGCGTGGATTGAAACAGAAAAAACATCATGAAAACCTTAACTCCAGGCGATAAGCTTAATTGCTACGTTATTGATCGCAATGGCCAACAGTCCAATCTAGCCATCCAGATACTTGTTGTTGCCACCAAGCAATCCCTGTATGCTGACGGCCTCTATTCTACTATTCTGGGTATCGTCGATGAGCGGACGGGTAAGCTGATAGAGGATCATCCGGGCAAGGAGATGACTCCATTTGTCCGCGCTTTATGCGATGACTAGCCCAGATACCATTCAGGCCGCCAGGGACAACCTGGCGGCCTTTTTGTTTCTTGGGTCAATCGTCTTCATGGACGATGATCCACACGTTGTCGAGTACGTCACGCACCCACGCTGTTACCTTATGCCCTTGACGAGTGGCCCAGATCAGCACGATGGCCGACTCTCGCAGATGATAGGTCTGGGGGTGTTCTTTGTCTTGGTCCTGCGGCGAGATGACAGTGACTGATCCGTACACTGGGATCGGCGTTATAACAAGAGGTGTATTTGATTCAGACATGGTCGCTATTTCAATCAGCTTTCACCTTTTCTGCAATGCGATTGCATGTGCTTTTTTCTCATGCTTTCACCCCTTGTGCAGCCCCTCTGCATAGCCAGTGCACTTATATCAGATACCTGTCATTTCTCCGCATTTTGGCTTCGACTTTTATAAGATATCTCCTGTCTGGCCAGGAGCGCTCCAACTCCCGTGTTTTCTAAGATTCCAACGGATTTCAACCCTAAATCAACTTATATCAACTATCCTGTCATCCCTCACTATCTCTGGAATGAGAAGGAGCAGTTGGCTATAACACTCATTAAAAACACCCTTCATTTTTAGTGAAGGGTGTTTTGACATTTGTGAAAAGAAACAGATCAGAAGCCTTCAATCATTTCCGGGGTTAACCCCGGTAGATCATATTTCTTTACAATATTTCCATCCTCGGAGACTTCAATGGAATGGTGAACCTTGGCAGAAGAGTATTGACCGCTTTTACAGTTATGTTCCCACCAAATGACTTTTTGAATAGACATGCTACCTTCCGGTCGTGCAGAGGAGGCATCTCCTTCAAACATCTGAGGAAGCGCTTGTTTGAAAATGGATGCATCTTCATCCGAGAAGCCTGTGAGTTCTGCCAGCTGCGGATTGATTGCTCCAAAGAAGACATAGGTGCCCTTGTCCACCCGGTGCTTCATGCCCATGGTGTCGGAAGATTTTTTACTGCCGTCTCCGTCATTGCTGACGCTTTTCGTGATTTGTGTACTAGTGATATTCACCGTATCTCTGCTGAAGGCAGGTTGAATAGTGACTGGGCCTCTGATTCCTATGGAGACGCCGGTGCCTTTTGCCGCATCTTTGTCTTTTAAGGCAAAGACCTGTCCAAAAGCTCTCACATCATACCATTCCTGACAGGCTTTTTGTGCCAGTTCAGCAGACGTACCTTTTTGTTTCAGGATGGGAGTAGCACGTTCTTTCAATGTTTTATAGTCGTCTACACGTCTGTCGTCTGACTGGACAAAGATGTTTTGTCCCATGTCCATCAGCTTATTGCGGATTTTTCTTTTAAGACAGACATCGGAGATTTCTCCGAGTCCTTCCAAAGTGGTTCTGGGCCGGTTGCCATCGAGGGGGTCTCCGTTGGGGTTAGCGTTTGTAACGGTAAAGATGACGGCAAAGTCGATTTTATGATTAAGGCTCATGATGTGGTTTTATAGTGTTGAATTAATGTTTTATTCTAAGATTTATTTTGCCAGTTCAGCATTTTTTTCTTCTTTAGTTTTGTAAATGAAGGCTCTCTGGCAGTGGTAACCGAGGAGGTAGGCGCCGGTTAATGGTCCGTTATCCATGAACTGTCCCATGAGGAATGTTTCCATGATATTGTCTATGTAAGCATCATAGCTTTTCAAGAAAGAAACGGTGTTTTCATTTTTCTTCAAAATGTTGCGATAGGGCTGAATGCTTTTTTCCAGCATGGGCCATGTTTCTGACGGTCTTTGCTGGAACCGCTGCATAAGTTTTTCCGCATTGGTGGGGCGGGAGGTTTTCGTGATATTTAATGCTGATGTTTCGATGGCTTCTGCAACGGCTAAAAGACGGCCGAAGAGGTAACTGCGATCTGTGATTTTTGGATCAAGGCTCATGGTATCTGAGGACGAAGTATTTGTTTGTGGATGATTATAAAGATAAACGGAACAGGATACTCCCAAGGTCATTTCCCATTCCCACCATTCCATGGCATGTCGTTTGGATGTCTGGAGAACACATTGTTTTTCCAGGTCCGGAGGAATGGGAAGATTGTGAAGAATACAGGGTAGTAGTCTGGAGAGGGCGTGTTTGCGTAGTTTATCGTCTACCTTTATTCCATACGCTGCTTTGACAATCATGGAGATAGACGGCGCGCCAATATAAGATCGGTCATTTCCTTCTTTGTCTTTAGGAAGGCATTGTTTCCATCTGGCTTTGGAATGCCACGAAAGCAGGTTGTTAAGGTATTCGGAGACGGTGAATTCCTGAAAGCTCGAGAGGGACATGCGCCCCGGCGACGCAGAATTCAAGCTGAGAACAAGAACACGGTTTTTAATATCGTTTTCATTCAATGATGTCCGCAGCAGCTCTTTTCCTCCTCCGGAGAGTTCTTTTTTAAATTGCTTAACCAATTGGGTGACTTGGTCATTCGGTGTTGGCTGGTCGGGCGTGTAGTGTTCCCATTCCTGCACATTGCCGCAGGGAGACGGAACTTTCAACAGACCGGGAGACCAGGCGAGAACGACAAGATCTCCATCATACCAGCCTTGGCGGGAGATAAGCCAGCGAAGCGCGCTGTGGGCTTTTTGGGTGACTTCCGTACTTACTCCGCACGCTTCATCCGCTTCAATGAATCTGCCGCGGTAGGTATAGCCGGAACTGTCATTGGAAGAAATGAGTTTGGCTTTGTCGCCGGCGTTTCTGATGCGTGCCGGGTGAGTGGTTGCCAGAGGTGCTGTTTTTCCCAGGACATAGCACATCCCTTCTTTGTTGGCCTTGGATTCCGTATAAATCCGCCAGGATTCGTACATGGCGGGGTCTTCATACACTTCCGGAGGGCTTCCATCCCTGCTGTTGACCTTCCATCTTATGAACGCATTTTCCTGGGTGGATGCTCCCAGGATTTCAAAGATGGCGGGCATTTCCCGTTTGTCCCCTTTCCATACAGGAAGCAGAGTGTTGGTGGAATCTTCCGCATATAGGATTCCCCCGTTGATCAAGTCCGTGATCAGGGATTTTTTACGAATATAGGCCAGAACGGCGTTCAGTTTGACATTACCGGGATCAAATGCCGCCCATTCCGATAATTGCTGTTCATATTGTTCGTAGGATTCCTGAAGGGTTTTGAGTTGCTTTGTCCGTTTGGCCGGGGATTCTTCCGGAGGGAAATAGTCAGCGTTATCACCTGCCACGTATTGGAGCTTGTCACACAGAGGGTGGGCACAGGCTCCGCTGGTGCGGCCTCCTGAGGCTTCCGTAACGGGGATGATGGTGGGTTGACTGTTCTGATTGTTGAGGGATGCATTAATTAGCTCTCCCTGTTTGTTCAGTGTGATGGTGATGTGAGCATTCTGCATGCTGTGGTACAGCGGCAGAAGAGGGGTAATGAGGCGTTCTTTCCTGTTGCCGTGGGCCGGTTCTTTGTCAATACGACCCACATAATCACGGTTTTGTTCATAGGTGGCGTATAAGGCGTGCATCCAGTTCATCTTTTTCTTTTTCCTTTCATTCTCCCAGGCTCAGATCATTCAGTCCGCTGGATCTTGGCGGGCATGCCGCCATGGGGCGTACATGCTTGACAATTTCGCATGCTTCAGGGCGCACGAAGCGGATCATTCCATTTTCCATGACCGGACGCCAAAAACGTATGGAAAGCTCCTCTTTTCCCGTTTCATCCGGATAATTGAAACCATGGAACATGAGTCCGAAAGACGTGTTTCCATATTGGTCATAGAATCCCTTTCCTTCTCCAAACCGGCATGGTTCCACGTATCCCTGGCATTCCCTGGTTCCCAACGCGATGTCCCTACGTCCTCCGCGGTCAATCATGCGACGGGCAATTTCATAATGCTTGCCGTCGATCCGGTCCTTGGACATATCCGGACGGTACATGTTCCATTCAAAATGAGCCTTGACTTGATATTCCACATCTTGAAGGTAGGTATATACGGATAAATCCGCCCCGGCTTCATGATATTTGATCAGTTTCATATTTTTGGGAACCAGACGGATAGGGCGCATTATTCTCACCTCGTCAATTAACCAGATCAGGGTGGGTTTCCAGTAGACCGCCTTTACAATTCCTTTCAGGGCTTCATAAGTGGGGATTTGATAAGAACATTTTTCTCCGCCTATCCGGGTGAGGGGGTCGGAGAAAAGCGCATATTTCCCGTAGACCTTAAATTCGATTTGATTAAGCATGAATATGAAGCTGTTGAAATTTTTAAATCCGGGAAACGGTCAGCGCACCGGAAGTCTCTCCGGGGTCTGTGAGAAAGCCCAGAAATGGATCATATTTATTAGGTACTGTTGTATAAATATCCACTCCTTCCTGTATACGCATGATGTCTCCCGCATTCAAGTATTTTCCAAGAAGTCGGTTGGAAATCGCGACGGAATAGGCTCTGGCTTTTTGGATCCATTCATTCCATTGTTCCCATTCTTCATCCGTATGAGGATTCATGTTCCAGAGTTTTTCCCTGCATTCTTCCCCTCTTCCATAAGGGGTGATAACAGCTATTGTATCAACCTGGATCGGATGATAGTGGCGTGCTGCCGAGTCAAAGGCCTGGAAAAGACGAAGGGGAGCATATTTGGACTGCTGACGGGGATATGTCATCAGTTTGGAATTTTGAGATAGCGCATCCTCCATGTTGGTGACGACGCCGGAGCATTTAAACGGGTAAGACAGATGATCATGATTATGAGAGCGGGTGAGCTTGCCGTAGAATTCCTTAAAATAGAGCGAAACGGATTTGTTTCCCAGAATTCCTCCTTCTTCAGGATCACAAATCATTCCCATAGCAATTTCTCTTCCGATTTCAAGTTCCCGGAGAGAATCCAGTCTTTCCAGATTGCCTGCGGGATTAATCAGGATAACTCTTCCCCCGGGACGGTTGGCGTCCCTGTTGCATCGGCCTGCCGCTTGAGTGCAGGAATCCAGGCCGGCCACGCTCCGTATGATTACGTCAAAATCTACGTCCACTCCGGCTTCAATGAGGCCGGTACTGATGCACACAACGGCTTTTCCCTTCCTTCTGGCCTTTTCCAGGGATTCTTTGTCAATACGGTTCGTGATGATTTCTTTCCTGTGGGCAGGGCACATGTTGGTGCTGAGGTGGAAAACGTCCGCCTCTGTATTCAGGTCCCGGCAGGCGCAGGCCAGTTTAGAGGCCAGTTTTTTGGTGTTTACGATGACGAGGGTGGGGCCTTTGGAGAAAGCTTGCTCCATGATGGAGTCCCTCATTTTTTCTACGGTCCAGTAATTGGAGGATTTTAGTTCACAGACAACCTCGCATTGACGGAATTGGCTAAATTGATCGAAATAAGCTTGGCTGTCCGGAATAATAGGTGTTTCGATGAGATGAGCATGCGTTCCGTCTTCCGTGGCAGTTTCCGGAGGAGTAGCCGTACAGCGGATGGTGCTGCTGTGGCAGATGCCGGAGAGAAAATCCAGCGAATGTTCAAAAAGCCGTAGTGAGGTTGGGGGAATAGCTTGCACTTCGTCAAAAATAACAACGGCATTTGCCAGGGAGTGCATGCGCCGCACATGCTGTTTGCCGGATGCATATAAGGCATTCAAGTATTGGACGGATGTAGTGAGTACAATGGGAACGTTCCATGTTTGAGTGGCTTCCATGTACCAGGTTTTTCTTTTCGGTGACCATGGTTCCATTTCTCCCTCCTCGTTAAGGGTTTCCTTCACCAGATTGGAATGATGCTCCAGGATGCAGTCTTTATATTCATTTCCAAGTACTTTCCGGATGGCATTGGCCGTTTGGTCAAGAATGGAGGTATAGGGAATGATGTAGATGATGCGTGACAAATGGTGCCGCCGTGCATGTTCCAAGGCAAATCTGAGGCTTGAGAGAGTTTTGCCTGCACCGGTGGGAAGTGTAAGGTTCCACTTGCCAACTTGTCCTGGCGCAGCTTGAAGGCACTCCTGCGACATGGCTGCCCGGCTTTGATTGATGGGAGTATCAGCCTTGAATTGTTCGAGATGTTTATTCAAGTTTTTTAACATTCCTTCCCAATCCGGGTCCGGAATGCTTTCGTAGCTTCCTTTTCCGGAAGCACTGGTGTAATCCGCTTCGATAAGGCTGCTCAAGCAGAACCGTGCGATTAGTCCGGCATGGAATGCTTGTTTTTTTGGACAGTGGCCAAACAGGGTGGCAAGGAGGGTGTAAACATTCTTGAATTCCGTGGCCAGTTCCGTTTTTTTCAGGAGAGAGTAGTAATGATCTTTCTCCTGAAACGTCAATTTGGACAGGATTTCATCAAGATGGGTTTTCTCTCCGGATTTTTCCATGCGCTTGGAGAATACGTCATCTCCGGGCATCGTGCCACGGAAGCAGTCAATGAGAGCAGAGTTGTGATGGGAGGCAATACATAAAGCAATGATTTGCCGGAAGATAAAAAATTCTTCAGAGTCCTCCGGGATGGGAAAATAATTCCAGACAAACTGGGCTCCAGCAGTGGAATGGTCTATGCCGCTTTTTGGAATTGGAGGACTGATATGTTGAGAGAGAGCATCCATGTATTGCTGAAAGTCTGCACTCATTTTGCCGAAGTCGTGCATGCCGCCGATCAAGGCCCCAAATTGCGATAGCCCTAAGGGAGCAAGCAGGGTAGACATCGTACGGGAACATTCTTGTTCGTGAGTGGAAAGAGACTGATGGGGGCGAGCCTGATACATGTGAAACTATCATAGGTTCCATATGATCATTTGCAATATATGAATTGATTAATTTAGTATTTTATTTAGTGTTTCACCCTGAACAGAATTTCCAAGATGCCTTCTTCCTTTTTTTCAGTGCCCCTGGCGGCATTACAGCATTACTTGTATTGTCCCAGGCAATGCGCGCTGATTCATCTGGAATGCGTGTGGGCTGATAATCAATTTACGGCGGAGGGGAATGTATTTCATGAACGGGCGGATTCCGGCATGACGGAAAACCGCGGGCGAAAGAGGATCCTGCGTTCTCTTCATATTTCTTCCCTCCAATGGGGAATTCACGGCATTGCGGATGTCGTGGAGGCTGTTTATGCTGAGAAAGGCGGCATTCCCGTATCCATGACGCCCGTGGAGTACAAGGTGGGCAAGCCCAAACCGCACCGTGCGGATGAAGTGCAGGTGTGCGCCCAGGCCTTGTGCCTGGAAGAAATGTTTGGGTTGGAGATTCCCTCCGGTTTTCTGTTTTATGGAAAGCCCCAGAAAAGGATGGAGGTGGTATTTGATGAAGAGCTGCGTACTCTGACAGCCGGGGTTATCAGGAATGCCAGGGAGGTGTTAACCGGGGGAGTGACGCCGTTGCCCATGTATTCCAAAGCCTGCAAGTCCTGTTCCCTGGTCAATGATTGTCTTCCTGACGTTTGCCGGGAGCACAGGCAGACCATGAAGGCCCGGGTGGATGATGTGTTTGAAGATAGTCTTGGTGCAAGTGAAGCTGATGATTTATGAAGAAACATTTAAATACCTTGTTTGTGACGCTGGAGGGATGCTGGCTGTCCAAGGATGGCGATACCGTGAAAGTCAATTCGGAAGGAACATGTTTGCTGCGGGTTCCCCTCCATAATTTGGAGGGTATTGTGACGCTGGGATGGGACATAGGAGTTTCCCCTTATTTGATGGGGGCCTGTGCGGAGCGCGGCATCACGCTTTCCTTCTGCAATCCTTACGGTAAATTCTTGGCTGGCGTCCAGGGCTTCATGAAGGGAAATATCCTGCTGCGCCGGGAGCAATACCGCTGGGCTGATGATGAGGCAAGATGGGTTGGCGTTGCCCGGGAAATGATAGGAGCCAAAATTGCCAATTGCCGCAGTTTGCTTTTAAGAGCGCAGAGAACTTACGGGAAAGATTTGTCGGAAGCGGTGGACCGTCTGGCTGCTTTTTGCCGCATGGCCCGCGGGTGCAGTTCCGGCGATATGCTGCGGGGCATTGAAGGTTCCGCTGCGGAAACATATTTTTCCTGCGTGTCCCATTGCCAGAGGACGGAAGAGCCGGAGTTAGTGTTTGAAGGCCGCAACAGGCGTCCTCCCAAGGATTGTTTTAACGCCCTTCTATCTTTTCTATATAGTCTGTTGTGCCATGATGCCAGGTCCGCTCTTGAAAGCGCCGGCATTGATGCGGCCGCCGGTTTTCTGCATCGCGACCGTCCGGGGCGTCCCGGAATGGCCTTGGACCTGATGGAAGAATTCCGGGCGCCGCTGGCTGATCGCCTGGCTCTTACGCTAATCAACCGCAAGCAAATTTCCGCAGATGATTTCGACAAGGAGGAATCCGGAGCCGTCTTTTTGAAGGAAGATTCCCGTAAGAAAGTATTGAATGCCTGGCAGGAGCGCAAGAAGACCGTTTTGGTGCACCCCTTCCTTCAGGAAAAGACGACACAGGGATTGCTGATTCACATCCAGGCCCTTTTGCTAGCACGTCATTTGCGCGGAGACCTGGACTGCTATCCTCCGTTTATTGGCAAGTAAAACGCTCCTTAGCCATGTATATTCTCATTACTTATGATGTAGCTACGGATGACAAGGCCGGGCAGCGGCGGTTGCGTCAAGTTGCCCGCGCCTGTGAAAATATCGGTCAGAGAGTGCAGAATTCCGTGTTTGAATGTGAGCTGGCTCCGGCCCAATTGGTTGACATCAGGAACAAGCTGCTTAAGATTATTGATAACGAGAGCGACAGCCTGAGAATTTATCACATGGGGTCCAATTGGCATCATAAAATAGAGCAATTGGGCAAGGAGAAGAGTTTCGACATTTCCGGCCCTTTGATCATTTAAAAGCTGTCTGAGCACGGCCTTTGCGCCAACCCCAAGCTCACACCAATTTCCCGGGAGATCGGCGATTGGCGTAATACATTGGGAATGGAAGATTGACAGATGAATACTTAGAAGAGAAGGCTAGGTGATGATGGCCTTCTTCGGGAGGTTGGCGCAAAGTATCGTTTGCGCTGTTGAATAACAATGTATATGGTCAGGCGCAGTCGCACTCCGCAAGGAGTGCGTGGATTGAAACATTCTCCGTCACGTCCCCTTGTTTGGACACCAGCGTCGCACTCCGCAAGGAGTGCGTGGATTGAAACTATGTGGGGCAGTTAATGATGATGGCTCTTGAGGGTCGCACTCCGCAAGGAGTGCGTGGATTGAAACCGGTCGTGGAGGCTGATATGCGCCAGATTGGCAAGTCGCACTCCGCAAGGAGTGCGTGGATTGAAACTTTTTAACCGGCGCCGCAACAGGGGCGGCTTCCGGTCGCACTCCGCAAGGAGTGCGTGGATTGAAACGTTTTCGTCAACCCGACATATTCTCGGTTGGCGTGTCGCACTCCGCAAGGAGTGCGTGGATTGAAACAACATTGCTCCACTCCTCATCAGTAGGAGCCGTCAGTCGCACTCCGCAAGGAGTGCGTGGATTGAAACTTTCTCACGAACAGCGTGAAGAAATGCGGTCCATGTCGCACTCCGCAAGGAGTGCGTGGATTGAAACTTCTCAAATTCTTGCCTAATCCTCCAAACTGACCCGTCGCACTCCGCAAGGAGTGCGTGGATTGAAACGTGAGTTCCGCGATCCAACGGAACGGAATATGCCGTCGCACTCCGCAAGGAGTGCGTGGATTGAAACCCTACCAGATTCCCCGACTTGGCCGGGACAATGGGTCGCACTCCGCAAGGAGTGCGTGGATTGAAACAACGTCTCTTCAAGCTTGGGCTTGCTGGGGGGAGGTCGCACTCCGCAAGGAGTGCGTGGATTGAAACATGATCTATGCCTCGGAAGACGTTCCCGGCTTTGGTCGCACTCCGCAAGGAGTGCGTGGATTGAAACTTCATCCTCCATTGCAGGTTTTCAATGATGGTTCGTCGCACTCCGCAAGGAGTGCGTGGATTGAAACTTGTTATGCCTGAATCGTGCTTCCGATTTTGCATGTCGCACTCCGCAAGGAGTGCGTGGATTGAAACCCGTTTGACGCGGTGCGCAAGGCCGTCCTCGGCTGTCGCACTCCGCAAGGAGTGCGTGGATTGAAACCCATAAAGCCAACAGGGACAATCCGTATGCCTACCGTCGCACTCCGCAAGGAGTGCGTGGATTGAAACGTGGCGGCTAGGGATATTTTCTTTCCGTTACTCGTCGCACTCCGCAAGGAGTGCGTGGATTGAAACCAGATACCAGCGTGCTTTCTTGAGGTCTTCAATAGTCGCACTCCGCAAGGAGTGCGTGGATTGAAACGTTAAACTACAAGTAAAACAGCTGTCAAGAAATGTCGCACTCCGCAAGGAGTGCGTGGATTGAAACAAGTTCAAACTGTTGCATCACCTTGGTCATCAGGTCGCACTCCGCAAGGAGTGCGTGGATTGAAACGTCGCTGGTCAGTGAGGTGTGACAGGGATCATGGAAAAGGGGTGAATTTGGGGTGAAGAGGGGTGAAAGCTTGATGAATTAAAGGCTCGCAGGGTGGACAACGTGCAGGAAGAAAGAAGGTGAAAAATTCCGCGATAGAAATGAATTTGACAGAAAGATGGTGAATTTTTTTCGTTGAGTGCAATGTCGTTGCAAGAAGAGTGCAAACTAAGAGAAATAGCGGCCATGTCTGAATCAAATACACCTCTTGTTATAACGCCGATCCCAGTGTACGGATCAGTTACTGTCATATCTCCGCAGGACCAGGGTAATGCCCATCCCCAGACCTATCATCTGCGGGAGTCGGCCATTGTGCTAATATGGGCCACTCGTCAGGGTCATGAGATAACAGCATGGGTACGGGACGTGCTCAATAACGTGTGGGTGATTATCCACGAAGACGAGTGAAACAGGAAAACAAAAAGGCCGCCAGGAGCAACCTGACGGCCTTAATTGTATCATAGCCTAGTCATCACAACATAAAGCACGGACAAAAGGTGTCATTTCCTCGCCCTGATGATCCTCCAGCAGTTGCTCTATCCTTTCGTCAATGATGCACAGGACAGTAGAATAGAGACTATCAGCATACAGTGACTGCTTGGTGGTGACAACAAGCGCTTGGATGGCTAGATTGGACTGTTGGCCATTGCGATCAATAACGTAGCAATTAAGCTTATCGCCCGGCTCTAAGGTTTTCATGATAGTTTTTCTGTTATTTCAATCCGCGCATCCACAGGAGGCATGCACCAGGCGGGGGCGTCCGGTCTGGCATCGGAATTGATGATACATCTCTTGCCTAAGATATCGGTATCCCTGAGGAGCTGGAAGCATCCAAAGTCCGGTAGGGTACTCATAGACATTGCCGAGGCGGTATGCGATAGCTATCTCCTGATCCTGGTAGTATAGATCGTACTGCTTGCGCGTAATACCGCAGCCATCCTTGACGACATCCCATACATCATTGACATAGCCGACATGGGTACTAATCAGGTCAACCTCGCCAACGATCCGTGATACCGGGGCAGTAGCGTAGATGATCAATCCATCCACCCCTCTGGGTGAGTGGGAGATCTTGCGCAGCTCCCATATCTTGGAGCCATCCCGGTACATATCCCAGTACTGAGGACGCAAGGGTATCAGAGCAAGCCTCCTGCTCATGGCTGCCCCTCCTCACTATCTGGTGAGACAATACGCCAGGGAGCAGCGATGTCAGCTGCGTCCGGAGTCAAAACCCAGTCCGTCCATATCCAATCCACTAGGACATGGTTGATTGGATCGTATATGGCCGTGATATTACCATATTCAGGATTGCAGGCGGAGCACTCAATGACGGCCCCATCCTTGGCAGCCATGAGCGCCTCCGGCCATGTGAGCGGATAAGTAGGATCATTCATGGCTGCACCTCCTGATCTGGCATCCATATATTACTACGGAATCCCCGCTCAGTGGCCTTATGCGGCCCAGGAGTGGGAACAATACGTACAGCCCCGACATGATCAGCCAGCTTGCCGGGCGGCATAGTGCACGGATCAGCGTGCGGTTCGTAGGTCTCCTGCCCGGTTTCAGCGACCATCTTGCGAGTCTCCGCCCGTCCCCGGTTGATGACGGTGTACATCAGGTGCCGGACGTGTTCCACGGCGGCCCAGTTGCGCAATGCCTGGTACACATCCCGGCCCGTGCAAGGCAGGTGCAGCTGGTCGCGCACAATCTCGGCCAGATAGTCCGGAGTTATCTCATAGCGCTGCATGGCATCACGCAGATTGTGGATGGCCTTGTCCATCTCCGACCAGGTACGGTCCTTGACAGGCGCACAGCCAAGATAGGATGCCAGCCTATTATAGATAGGTACGTAGTGCTCCTGGGTGGCTTTGGTCAATGACTCGGTGATCCCTGTGGCTGCCCAGACCTCGTCGTGCCTCCAATCTCTCAGAGACGGGAGGGGGCATCCCTGGGACTGGATACGCTTGTAGGCCTTGCCGGCCATAATGGACAGTACGGCGATCTGTCGCTTGGTAAGTGGCTTATTGTTCATGACCGGGATTTTGTAGAGCCTTGATCAGTTGTTGCCGCTGCTTGGGCGTCAGATAGACAAGAGTGGCTGTTGCTCCTCCTCTATCAGTGCCCGTCCAGATAGTCAGCAGGGTCTGGAATCCATAGTCTTTAACCTCAATCTTAGTCATCCCTGGTACTCCTCTCTACGTAAAAAGTCTCCACCTGTTTGATCTCCAAACCCAGCTTGGCGAGCTTGTGAGGCTTGACATGCTGGCGGATTGCATCCTTGTCAGGAGTCACCTTGGTGACCAGGTACGCCTTGCGGCGCGTAGTCTTGAGCAGGGCGACAATCTTGTCCCACGTCCAGCCCTTGGCGGGCTTGAGGGAGGGCTGCCCCAGACGATAACCGTAGGTGGTCAAAGCGGTGGTGCCGGATTTGCGGCCCTTGGAAAACAGCTCGTCCCTGCGGGGGGATGCCCATTGCTCGGCCATCTTGGTGAGCCGGTCAATCTCCCTGGTCAGCTCGCTGATTTTAGGGTCGTGATCCGTGAGCACTTGCTGCATGGCGGTTTCCTTGGCGGCTTGCAAGGTATCCAGCTCGACGCCTTTGCGGGCGATGTCGTCCAGGGTCTGACAAAATTCAGCCTTGTCCTTAATAATCTGCTGGTCGGTTGCTTTAGTGGTTGTGCGTATTTTACCCATTGTTGCGTGTGTGTTGTTTGTTGAGTTGTTTTCTCTTTTTGGCCAGCATGTTTACGACATGCTGCCAGGTAAGGTCTGGCGTGGCGCTGAGCCACTCCAGAAATCGCTCTCCATCTACAGGGACGTAGTACTGTCCGAGCTGCTCCAGCCGGATGGCGATCATGCCCGGCCAGCGGGGGTCACAGACTTCCCAGTGGTCACACGCGCCGGGGAAGCGGGAGAGTTGCAGGCCGATGAGATAGGCCAGTGTATTGGGATCGTAGGTCATGGCTGGTCAATGTAGATGTAGACGGGAGGGATGGGATTAACAGGCTCGGCTCTGTTGATCAGCTTGTGTACCAGGTCATCGGATGAAAGATGATTGCCGTGATTGGCGCGGTTCAACTCTGAGCGGATGCCCTCGGTCATGATTCTTCGGCACTCCGGGCAGACCGCATAGGTCTGCCCATGGCGCTGGATGATCTCCAGGCGCGCGTGCCGGTGGTAATAGCAGTAGATATCCTCATTCATGACGGCAGTCCTCTTTGGAAGCATCAAAAAAGCGAGGCAGGAAACGCTTATTCAGCTCTCCCGTGGCTGTGTTAATGTGAGAGCTGATACCGTAAATATCGTGCATCAGGCTGAAATGGTCACCTGATGCCATATCCTCCAGCCGCAGGGGGCAGCCGTTGCAATGGCAGGCCTCCAGATACATCATGATGTCATCCTCACCCATCCGACGATCTGGCGAGATGAATCTGCGCATGATATCTGCAGCCCTCTTGGCGATGCGTTCAATGATCTCACGCTCCGCAGGTGTGGCGGTAAACAGATCTTTCATTGTTGGCCCTCCCGGTTGCGATTGATGGCATCGGCCATTACTTCGCCGATAGCGTTCGTGTTGCTGGCAATGACTGTCTTGAGCAGCGTGTCGACACGTGATGCCGGCGTCTCGTGGTCCGCATCCCGGAGGGTCTCGTTGTAAATAGACAGCCCTTGCTTGCCCGTGTCCGTGATAACATCCTCAATATGGATGATATAATGGCCTCTCTTGGGGTCCGGTTTGACATTGGGGGCTTGCCGCCCCCTGTCCTGTTGATTGTTAGTGTTGGTGCTGTACATGATGGTGGTGTTATTGGTTGGAAGTTGAGTCAGGCTGGTCGGCCTCGGTGGGGCCGACGGTGATGCTGGCCAGGCGGATATTGCCCAGCAGGGCGTGCAGATGGGATATGGCCAGATTGAGGGAGTCATAGTCCGTCTTGGTCAGGAGGGCCACCTTGCAATGGCTGACCCGATCAACATGGATATGCTGGGTGATGTAAAGCAGCTGCCGGTGCCGTTCCCACTGCGCCTCGCTCAATACCGGGATAAGTTCCAGGGCAAGGCTGTGATGCGTGGTGATGAGGGCGTCGAGGTCAGCCAGGCGGAGGACCACATAGCGGGTCGCTCCCAGGTCAACGATGCTGTACTTGATGGTCTTCTTGCGCATGAGATAAGGGTGGAGTGAATGGTTAAAGGCCCTTGGCAAGCACCTCAATCATATCAGCAGCGCGCTGGAAGTGGTGCCAGCCGTAAGGCTCGCCGGCTTTGGAGGCCAGAGTGTAGCCAATAGAAAGGAGCTTGGTATAACGTCCCAGGCCGACGTCGTTGGCTACTGCTTTTACATAGCCGATGATGTCCGCGCCCGGTTCCGGCAAACCGTAGTGCTGCCAAAGTTGTTTCAGGTCGCGCAGGGGCAGCGTGTCTTTAAGAGCCACGGTCATGCCTCGTTTGACGATTTGTTCCAGAACGCCCTTCCAGGACATGTCCTTATTGAGCGCGTCACACCATACTTTAGTGCCGATAAGCAGCATTCCGCAGTTGCACTCGTCGGCAATTTCGCGGAGCGTTTCCACGGTGCGGATGCCAAGCTTTCGCTCCTGGAGGATCACCTGGTGTATTTCGTCCACCACAATGAGGTGCTGGGGCGTGATGGTCCGGTACAGGTAATCCATGTACATGTCCATGTTTCCCGTGCCGGTATTGCCCAGGGCCTGGGCCATGCGCCGGATCATCTTGCCGGGAGAGGGAGATACCGGGCAGCGCACCAGAACCGTGGCTCCCTTGGCGGCGGCATATTCGCGGATGGCCGTTGTCTTGCCCCGCTGGGTCATTCCGATAACGGATACAATCTGCTGCCGCACGCGGGCATAGTCCGCCGCGTCCCATATCCGTTGCGCCATGCTAGTCTGTACATACGGGGGCTTGTCCCCTGCTTCCAGCCGGGCCTCGTGAAGGGATTTATAGCGGTAAATGCTCGTGATCACCTTGTCCACACCAGCGCCATACGTGCCGGAAAGCACGCGCTGCACCACGGTGGGACTGTAGTTGATGGCATCTCCCAGGGAGGCAAGAGTCATGTTTTCCTGCCGTCCGAGGTTATTGAGCCACAGCACGGCATCGCGCTGGGCGGCCGTATAGGTGGAGCATTCCTTGATGGCTGCTTCGTACTGATCCCACTGCGTTGCAACCGCAGTGCAATCCTGTTGTTTTGTTGTTTCGTCCATATTTTAGGGTTGGTTAGAAAAGGTCTGAAATATTCACTTCCACGGCGCTTTCGTCGTTATTCGCAGGTGGCGGAGTATCGGAAAGGAGGGCGGACATGTCTTCTTTGCGTACCATGCGCCGCCCTCTGGCGGTGCCGGGAACGGAAGGGGTGATCAGGCCCAGGTCGGATTGGTCCGCCTCGTGCATCACGTCCTTGTTGGCCTGGTGGCGGCTCGCGTTGAAATTGTTTTCCGCCTGCCAGCGTGCTTTCTGCCGGGCCATGTCTGCGGCTTTGCGCGCCTCCACCTTGCCGATGGTCTTGTACAAGTCTTCGCTGAGCGGGTTGACGCGGACATACTGCGGAGCGCGTCCCAGGATGCGGCCTTGATCATCCAGCACAATCAGCTCGTGCAGGGCATAGGGGTTGATTACCACGCGGTATTCCTTCCGGTCGATCAGCCGGACGGGCGCCTGCCCGTCATTGGAAATTTCAGCCAGATAGATAATCGGTTCGCCGTTGTTGCAGAATTTGTCCTGTACCCTGATCAAGCCGTCGATCACGCGCACCGTGCGTCCAAAGTCACGGTCATCCCCGATCAGGTCCACATAAGCCGCCAGGGGCAGCCTGACCAGACGGCCCTTGCCACGTTCCCATACGTCTGCCGGGCTGAGGTCCGTTTCCCTCACCAGGTCCGGATGCTGGCCCACCAGTGCCTGGAGCATCATCTTTTGTTCCGGGGACTGTCTGAGGTCGTGTTCATTTACCCAGCAGCCGTTGCCGATGCAGTACTGTATGGTCTTGTTGCGGCCCCAGCCGCTGATTTTGTGGTCTGTGCGGCCATTGATCAGGGCGTACTTGATAGTGAGGTATTCCGTGAAGTCCTCAAAGTTCATGACCGGCATATCAATTTTGTCGGCCAGGTCGTCGCGCCCCTTGGCGCGCAGGGCTGCCTGCCAGAAGGCCACCTGTTCTGCCTCGCGCCTCATGCCCCAGGTGATTGCCGGCTCATTGCGTCCTGTCCAGCCCACCTGCAAGGGCAGATTGCCCTGCACGTTGTGAATCAGGTTGTGCGATCCTTCGATGCCGGCTTTGGCCTGCGGGTTGCCCTTGCCGCGCGCCGCCCGTCCTCCGATCGCCTTTTGAGCCGCTCCCTTGATGCCGCCCTTGCGGACCTTGAGCACGCCGCCCGTGGCGGTTTCCAGCAGTTTGATCTTATCTTCGGAAAGAGTCGCCGTCCGGTGCTCCATCATGATCACGCACGCCTCCGGATGGTAGCCGATATAGCGCAGCACATAGGCCAGGAACATGAGGGCCATTTTGCGGTCCAGGGCTTGCCGCCTGTCATCGGACATGCGGCGGAAATTGGGAATATGCCCCCAATGGATGCGGCATGCGCTGGCATAGTCGAACATGCCGAATTCGGAGACGCGCACCGCCTGCCCCCGGTACATGACTTCCGCATCGTGCATCACGTCGTCCATTTCATACCACTGCCCCGGCTCCAGCACGGAGCGGTCACGCAGCACGGGCAATTCCCGGACGGCTCCCATGCCAAACCGGGCGCGGTGGATTTCCTTTTCATGGTCGGCAAAAATGCGGTACAAAGCGCGTTCGTTGACTTCTTGCGGAATGGTGCCTGGAACGTGGCGTTCATAGCCGTCAATAGTCATGCCTCCGTACAGGAAGATGGTAAATATTTTGCGGATGGCCTCACGGCTGGATCGGCATTCATGTTCGGCAAACCGTACGGCCCAGGCGCGGAAACGAGGGGTTTTGATGCCGTAGTCCTCTACCGGCTTGTTGTTGCGCACGCGGCCATCCAGCAGAACATGCCAGTCCTGCGTGGCCTGCCAGCGTTTGATGATGCGGGACACCTGGGTAACGCTCAGTCCCATGTGCCGGGCCATCTGGCTATACAGGCCGCATGGCCCGGTGAGACGCTTGCCCTGTTTAAGCGCGCGCTCCATCCACTCAAGCTCATGCGCCCACTTGGTCACACGGTCGCGATGCTTTTCAGGCAGGGATTCAAATTCCTTGTCCGTCGCGGCGGCGGCATAAATGGCAAGAGTTTCCGTCATCGTTATGCGTTGGTTAAGGCGTTGATGATCCTGAGGGCGTTATTGAGAATGTCTTTACCTTCTGCCAAGGCATCCTGGTTCACCAGCGGCAAGCGTCCGGTATCCAGCATGGCTTCAAGGTCCACCATGATGCGGGCAAATTCATCACATGCTGATTTTTGCCGGGCGGCCAGTGCTTCCTCCGGGTCCGCAATGGGCTGGGGTTTGCCTGTTCCCCGGTTGTCATCAATGGTGCTGGTGCCGTGAGATTTGGGCGGAGTGACCACGCCAAAGTCAAAGTAGGCTTGCCGGAGGCTGTCAGCGTCGGAAAGCTTGCCGATCTCTTCCAGCGTGCGGGCGTCTCGGCGTCCGCTTTCTATAAGCGCCACATCCACCGTGCCCAGCTTCCGGGCGCGCTTGAGCACTTCCCGGTAGAGTTTCATGTAGCGTGCAGCCGTGCGATATTCAAAAGTGACACATGTGTCACTTTTGCCAAATAAGGCTTTCCATTCCCCATGCTGGGCTGCCGCTTTCATGCGTGCGAGCAATCCACCCAGCACAACCGCAGTCATCCAGCGTTTTTGCTCAAGGGTTTGAATTTGATTTGTCAATCCGGTGATTTGGCCGTGCAGAGCGTTGGCCCGGACGATTGCAATTTCCCAATCCCGGTTGGTAGTTGTCACCTCATTTTGAGGCATGATCTGAATCTCATATTTCATCTTTGAATTTTCTGAAAGCGATTTTGATTTTGCGCATGGCGGCGCGCTCAATGCTGAAAACCCGTTGCCGGGTTAGGCCCAGATAGAGGCCAATTTCCCGTTGTGTCAGGCTGCCGGCATGATCCAGGCCATAATGGCGGCGGAATTCCGGCACCCGCCAGAGGGCCTGCCAAATGGCCCATTCTTCCTCCGTCATGGGGATGTCCATGTTCACGGCGTCCTCAGGTTGCATGGCGTTATTTGGTGAGGGGTACAGGCAACACGGCGGTGCGGGCATCCTTGAGGCCCTCGCGCACCTGAGCGGCTTCTTTGTCCAGGCAATACACCACCGCCCAGGCGGCCAGCCAGCCCATCAGGGCCATAACGGCCACGGCTCCAGCAAATTCTGCAATATCCCGCATAATGATATTGATGTTAATGGTGGCGGCGTTTAGGAAGCTTGCTAATCCTGTCCAGCAGAGCTTTACTCTGCCTTATCCCTGTGAGGACGCTGGCCAGGTGCTGGTAACAGACACCTAATTCCGGAGCGGCTGTTCTATAGCTCCAGCCCTTGTCCTTGAGTTCTTGCCGTGCCCTCACCAGATTCCCGGTCAGGGCTTTGGCCTTGTGTTTCTCTTGTGCTCGTGCGAACATACCAATCGGAATATACCGAACCGTATGAACAAGCAAGAAGAAAATATGCAAAACAGTATATTTTCATTGCGACTTCTTGAAGCAATGAAATCAAATGGACTAACACAGAAGGAATTAGCGGATTCAGCAGGAATTACTCAAGCTGCTGTATCAAGGTATTTGAGAGAGGAAAATACTCCAAGAGCATCCGAATTAGGGGCACTCGCAATAGCTCTTGGGGTAAGCATGGATTGGCTTTGGGGACGAAGCGGAAACAAAGAAGAGCAACATGAGCATTATCACGATCTCGAAAATTGGAAGGTGAGAGCCATTAAGTCTGAAGAGAAGCTGAAGATGCTGAAATCAGCCATGCAGGGGTGGCTGAAAAAAATTTAGCAAAAATGTTCGCGGGAGAACAATTAACTTGTTAAAAAGATACGGAACTATGCAAGAATAGTCTTTCTGTAGGATTTTCACCATCATTCAAATGTTGGATACCCGGCAACATATCCGGAGAAAGATAGAGAAGATGGCTGGAACAAGACTAAAGTAAATAATTCCGAAAAGATATAATACACAGTAAAATATTACCATGGACAACACAAAATACTACTATCAATTTAATAGTAAGGCTCGCGGTCCAATCTCCGCAGACAAGATCAAAGCCTTACTGGACTCCGGTCTGATTACCATGGATACCATGGTAGCCAAAGAGGGTGATCAACAATGGACGCCGTTAAACCAGGCAGATATCATTTACTCCCCTAAACAAGCTGAGGAAACTACTCCAGCTGAGGAAGTCAAAAAAAAGAATCCTGTCAGCATGCAACGCCTCATCTACGCTTCTATGGTGTTAATTGCATGCTTGATATTAATCTCCGGAATCAATACATGGCTACTCTGGCAACACAATGTTGTTCTTACAAAAACCGTAAAACCGCAACAATGGGAGTATGATAAAAAATTTATTAGTCTAATCCATGAATACACGGGAAAAGGATCCTTCGTGGATCGTAACAAAGATTCTGACTGGATCAAAGGAGGATGGGAGCCAATCATGATCATTAACAAAGATGGAATGGGATTTGACTGCTTGATGCGTCGCCCCAAACCAGCTCAATAGCATGAAAGTGGCAGCCCAGCACGGAGAATGGGGAAAGCTTTTCAATCCAAATTCGAACAATTGTGCGAATTTCAATTTTGGGCAGCGGGAAGCTAATAAAGTTATGAAGCTTTACCGGGAACCATGATTCCCATTTCAAATTCAGTAAGGAACCAAAAGCGACACATGTGTCGTTTTTGAATATCAGCAAAGGGGGGAGTTATTCATCAAAACGGAAACATGTTTCCGTTTTGATGCCAGGGATGGGAGAAGATGTCTGAAATTCTGTCGCGGGGAATGATCAGGCGAAGGGGAGAGGCGCAAGGGCTTTTGCATGGCCTGAAATGTCGGAACAAGGCTGATGCCCGTGTGTTATATTATGCACATGGACGCAAATATCACTCGCTGGGTGAAGGGGGGAACTTGTGGAGTGACGGAGGCCGCCCGAATCCTTGGTTACAGCCAGGACACCGTGCGCCGGATGATTGAGGACGGCGAATTGATCGGTTGGCGTGCCAGGCGCGGAGGCCGTAAATTTTTGATGTACAGGGCGCAAGTAAAAGATGTCGCATCCAGGGCACAGGCTCAGGCGGTGCAGTATGCGCGGGACATGCAGCAACTGACGCTGCCCCTTTAATTTTGCCGCAAATGCCGCAAATACAGCTTTTGCGGCAAACGCCGCATTTGCCGCAAACGCCGCAGCGCCATCCGGGAAATGGGCTAAACTGCCCACATGAACGACGCGCAAAAACAAGATTTTGGAGCTGCTACGGATAGTGGAACGCATGACGGACAAACCCTCACGTTGGGAAACGTCGGGGTGAGCGAGCCGAAGGCGAACAAATCAAACGCCGGGGCAGCTGCCACGCAGCAAACGGCAAAGAATAATACGCCTTGGTATTTGAGCCGGACATTTTGGATCAACGCTGCCGCCCTGGCCTCTTTATTGGTGCCGGCAGTGAGGGATTGGCTTGAATCCAACCCTGTGGAATTTACAGCCGCTCTTGGGGCGGTCAACGTATTGCTCCGGTTTGTGACCGTGGGCAAATATCAATTTGCGGAGCCGACCGGTGATCAGGATGGAGGCGTTGACGAGTCAGCGCCGAGAGCGTCCAACACGTCCGGCGCCGGCGGCTCCGCCCTCCTGCTGATGATCGGCATGTCCCTGGTCATGACGACCTGGGCTTGCAGCAGCGCGGATAAGCAGACCGCCGCCAGCGTGGCTCTTACGGATGGCCAGGTGGTGGTCATCCGTGGCGGCTCGTCCCTGGTGGTGGACCGTGACAATCACAGCGTTTCCTGGTCCCAGTCCACCCCGGACGTGGTTGTGGTGCCGCCCGTGGTGCAGGCAACGGGTAAATGATAGCAGGCCTTTAGTCTTTAACAGGTAAATATGATGAAAGTAGCACTGGACATAGGGCATTGCTCCACGGGCGACCAGGGCGCAGTGAGCCACGACGGCCTGGCAGAGCATCCTTTTTGGGCGCAGTACACGCCGGCAATCGTCCGAGAACTGGAAAAGCTGGGGCACCAGGTGCGCGTCTTCCGCCGCGAGGATTACAGCCGCAGCATCAAGAATGAATGCGTAGCCATCAACGCCTGGGGAGCCGATGTAGCCGTGAGCCTGCATCTCAACTCCGCCGACAGCCCAGCCTGTAAGGGGGGGCATGAAGTGGTGCACTACGACGGCAGCAAGAAAGGCATTGCCCTGGCCAAAGCGATAGACGCGCAATTTGACCTGATTGCGGAGCTGGCCGACCGCAACATACGGACGCCTTATGCCAACCGTGGCGACGTGTTTTTACAGGGCACCGTGTGCCCGGCGGTGATTGTGGAAGGGGCGTTTTTGTCCGTGGATTCCGATGTGGAATTCTTGCATGAAAAGGGTGAGGTACTGGCTCAGGCCGTTGCTCACGGCATCCATGCTTACGCAGTGCAATGTGGGGCGTAATTGCAGAGGCGGCGGCCACCATGGACGCCGGATCGGTGGGCCAGATGCTGGCCTACTTAATGGGAGCCGGCGTGATCGGCGGGGGTGGGTACGCGATGGGCAAAGCGCGTAAGTCACCCCAGCAATCAGAGGATGCCCAACGCGTTTATCTGGAAGATAAATTCGCCACCCGTGAAGAAGTTGCCGAAATCAAGCAACAACACCGGGCGGAGGTGTCCGACCTCCACGCTCGCCTAACCGGCATCACGGTCAAGCTCAATGAGATGTACGGACAGCAAAACATGATGATTGAAATTCTTAAATCACGGAAATCACTATGAACCAACATGCCAAGGTTAAAATCGCCATCCTGCGCAGTCTCAAGCGGATGCCCAAGACCTACACGATGCGCGACGAAGCATTGCGCGCGGAGGTCTGTCTGGACGTGCAGCCGCGCCCCACGCTGCTGGAACTGGAAGACGCTCTTACGGACCTGGAACAATCTTCCTGCATTATCGGCACCCGCAACGAGCTGACCGGGGAACGCAAGTGGATGATCACGGATGCCGGAATACTACAGCTTGGACAGATATGACCATCCCGGACGCCATTGTTACCATTGCTTCCATGGCCTTTAGCTTAACCGCTTTATATTTATTCATTAAATACCGATGAAGAAACTCCGTCAGGACAGCGTAGCCGCCAATCTGCCGCCCTACCTCCGGGATGCGGTGGACGAGATGTTTTTCTCCGGCACGACTTACAAGGCCGTGCAGGAACGGGTGGCGGAAGACGGCATCACCTGGAGCCTGACGAGCATCGCGCAGTATTACCACAACCACGTCCAGCCGCTGATGGCGACACGCCGCAAGGACATAGCCGCCAAGCTCAACAAGATGGACGCCTCCGACCTGGACGAGGCTACCTTGCAGGCGGTGCGCTCCACGGTGTTTGACCTGGCAACCTCACCAGGCAGCGACCCCAAAACCCTGAAAACTCTGTTCGGCATCGTGCAGAGTTACGCCAAGGGAAAGATGGAATCCACCCGCCTGCAACTGGACATCGACAAATGGCAGACGATGGCCGCCCAGGCTCTGCTGGACAAGGCGCTTTCGCCGGAGGTCCAGGCAATCGTCAATGGCGAGGGCAGTGACGCCCAGAAGGTGGCCATGCTGCGTCCGCTGCTGTTTGGCAAGGCACAAACAATCACACCGGAATTTATCAATGGATAAAGGCAACTCCCAGCCCCTGATCAATCTGCTTACCTTCCAGGAAGTGGCCTTTTGGCTGCGGCTGCGCACCATGTTTTTTTTGTGGGCTCGGCAGCGCGGCAAGTCCTACCTTATTGCTGCCAAGGCGATAGACCGCATGCTGGAACGTGCCGGACGGAGTTGTTATTTTGTCAGCGCATCCATCGCCACGGGCAAGGAAATCGTGGAAAAGGAGGCCCAAATCTGGCACGACGCGCTGGCCAAACTGCGGGCAAAACAGGAAGCCCTGGGCAAGGAACTGGGCGGCAATGTGGTGGACAAGCGTTCTCACAAGCTGCTGGCCGTGGATGATCTGGCGGAACTGATGGACAAGCAGACGGCCCAGGTGCGCATCTACCATACGCGCACCTCTTACAGCCGCACCAAGATTCTGGCCCCCAACCCGGACACGGCGCGCGGCTGGACCGGAGATGTGTTTGGGGATGAAGTCGGGTTCTGGCCAGACTTCCGGGCGGTCCTGGACGCTGTGGAGCCGATCATCTCCCGCAACCCTGATTTTCTGATGTGGATGTTCACGACGCCGCCGGAGGACGACAAGCATTTCACCTATGATTTTCTCAACCCCGGCCCGTTGGAATTCACGCCCAACGCCCAGGGGAATTTTTACAAGACGGAGGCCGGCTATCCGGTCCACCGTGTGGACATTTTTGACAGCGAGCTGGCGGGACTGTCCCTGTTCGATCCGCTCTCCGGCAAGCCGGTGGCGTTTGAAGAATACCGCGCCCACGCCATGGACAAGGCATCTGCCGATCGCAACTATGCGCTCAAGTTTGTTCAGGGCGGGCAATCCGCCGTGCAGCTGGCGTGGCTCAACAACGCCATGTACAAGGGAGCGCAGTGCTGCACGGGCATTGATCTTAGCAAGGAGGTACTGGCAGCATGAGCAACTATGAGACATTGATACCGTCCACATGGGCGGAACACTTGAAAGGCGGCAAGGTATGCCTGGGCCTGGATGTGGCGTCCACCATTGAGGACAAGTCCAACCCGAGCTCGCTGACAGTGATGGAGCAATGGGAAGGCGTCTATTATGAACGGCTGGTTGTGCGATGGAAGACGGAAGACCTGGACGTGATGGAATCCATCATCCGGCACGTACTCAAACCCATCGCCAAATCATATCGCAAGGCCTTGGTGGTCGATAAATCCAATGAAAAATTTGCGGCTAACAAACTGCGACAAAGACTGTCCGGCGAAATTCGCGTAATCGGATTTGCTGGGAACAACAATGTCATCTACGAGGGAGAAAAGACCGACGCCAAAACGGCCATGGGGTCCGCGTACTGTGGCGCGTTGGAAGATGGCCTGATCGCCATGCCCTCCGGCAAATGGCTGAGGGATGATCATCGGCTGGTCAAGCGCAACGGGGCCAAGTTTGAGTGCAAGCCGGACAAGGACGGCAACCATGCCGACACGTTTGACAGCGGCAAGCTGGCCTACTGGGGATTTATCGGCAAAAGCTTTGTAGTAGTTCCCCCGGAACCGGGACGGCGCGACGTGAACAACGCCTACTCAGAGGCGGCTGTCCAGGCAACCCTGGCCAATAACATCAACCTAGATGAAAGACCGTTTGCATGAGCCGGAACAATAAATTCAGAAAGGGAGGAACTCTGGGCAATCTCACGCTGACACCAGCACAGGCTGCCCGCCTGAAAAGCGACAGCAAGCCGGTGGTATTTACCGAGCAGGACTTGCGCGACATCCTGGGCGACCAATCCCGGCATCTGTCCTATACGCCTCCCCTAGACTTTTTGAACATTTCCACCGTGCGCTCCTGTATGAATGAAGCCCTGCGCGGAGCGTACGCACAAGTACAGTGGATATGGGAACAGCTGGAACCGGCTGATGCCGTGCTGGCCAGTTGCGTGGAAAAGAGGGACACCGCCCTGAAAAAGCTACCCTGGCGCATTGTCAAAAAGAAAGGACTGAGTGATCTGGAAGATGCCATTGCGGACGCCCAACTCAGAACGGCCAAGGACTTTTGCAATGCCATATCCAACATGGATGAAGCAATCGCTGCATTCGGACAGGCATCTTTCAGGCATTTCCGCCGGTTGCAAATGGTGGAGACTTCCCGTGAATTTATCCTGCAAGTTACCGATAACTGGAATTGGAGCCGTGACGGCTATGGCGGCCCTTGGCAATGGAACCCACGCGCGACGTTTGGGACAGCGCGGGCGGAAGAGGTACCCGTGCCGGAATGGTCCATCCTGACGCGGCTCTGCCCGCGTCCCATTGACCAGGTGGCCATGATGCTGTGCCTGGACCGCAAGAACGCCAAGGCACAGTGGATGACCTGCAACGGACGTTACGGCACGCCGCCGTTTTTTGTGATCATGCCGGAAGGAACGGATGAAGACACCAAGACGCTTTATCTGAAAATGGCCATGCAGTGCATCAGTAACAGCTGCGGCACACTGCCTCCCGGTGCTGATGTCAAGGCCGTGAGCGTACCGGCCAGCACGCCGGACATGTTTCTCAAACTGATCGACCTGTCCACCCAGGAACTGGTGCTGCGCTCCACCAACGGCCAGATGACCATGCTGACCGCTCCTGGGGCAGGCACCAACACGGAAACCGGCTCAACGCACGAAGACGGCTTTGACGATTTGGCTGCGGCCGAAGGCAAGGACATTGCCGGCGTCCTCAACCGGGGTATGGTGCGGCCCATCATCGAACAATGGCACCCCGGCCAGGAAATTTACGTGGAACTGGAAATCAAGCACCCGGAAGCGGACGACACGGTGGCCAGCGTCACCAACATATCCCAGCTGGCCGGAGCAGGCTACCGAACTCCCGACGACCAGGTGCAGGAATTGACCGGGTACAACGTCACCACCCAGGCCATGCCGGGAGCCGACGGGCTGGGCTTGCAATCTCCCCTGCTGCGGGAGATGCACACCCGTTATGCGCCAACCATGCTGTGGCCGGCAGCGCGTGAAGCGTTTGACCAGTCCTGCATGCGAAAAGACTGCAACAGCCGCACCCAGGAACCGGCATTGAGCAAGGATGAACTCGATACCCTGCGCCGTATGGCGGAGGTGCCGGGAATAGGAGAAGTGGCCAAATTGGCGGAAACGCTACAGGACCCCTTAAAAGCCGCCATGGACACCGAGATGCAAAACGGCCCGCAAGAGCCGGGAACCCCCGTTGCAACCCCGTTGCAAATCGCAAATTTGGAGGATGACGACGAAAGGAAGGACACCAACGGGAAGATGAGCCGGTCGGAAGCGGCCAGACACGCCGCCAGAGTGCGCTGGGGGCAGGAAGGAAGAACCGGCCGGAACCGTGGCGTCGGGCGTGAAGGGGAAACCAGATCCGGCAGGAGCAACACGCCATTGAAAGCCGGCCAAAATGCCACAGTCACCGAAAAAGTGGATGCGGTGGAAAAGGCTATCCGGAAGACGGCGGCCAAAGGAGGCCGCGTGCAGGGCGTGGCAAAAATCGGAAGCAGCAGCCTGACGGTGGAACATGGCAGCCCCGGTCAAGGGAAGAAAGGCACCAAAGGGCACGGCAGCAGCCACGCCGCCGCCAAACACTTTGCTGACCCGCAGGACACAGATGCCAGGAAAGCGGCCAGGGCAGCCGTTGTGGGTAAGAAGTCGAAGGATGCCAAGAGCGGAAACGTTCGCTCAGAACATCAGGGAACCAACACCGTGCTGGGACAAACCGGGAAAAAGAGAGCCATCAAGATGATCACGGCCCACAAAAAGAAATAGAAAAGCCCCGGTCAGGAACCGAGGCCACAGTCAGGTGATACGGGGCCGCTCCCAACCCCCAATCTACGGAAGGAGCCCCACTGGTTGACGCTGACAGGCTTCCTCCCGGTGCACGACCGGACATTCACCTTAACAAGCAAGACCCAAATAACAAGAGCGAATTTGAGACATGAAAGTAATACCGTTTAATGACGCGCCCCATGCGCCCTATGAACTGGGGAAAGTGCCGGCTGCCGGATGGTTTGCGGTGGAGCCAACCTGCGAGTGGACGCCCAAAATGCAGGATGAACTGCGGCGAGCCCTGAACGATCCTTCCGACACGGTATACCAGGCCCGGCTGGATGCCCAGGGATTGATGATCCTGGAAGACAATTTTTCCCTGGAAGATACCGACGGGCGCGGTCTGCCCACTTCCGAGCAGCACAAATTTGAAAAGGCGTTCGGCTGGGTGAAGGCGCTGCACGCGGAAGGGGATATGCTCTGGGCCTGGATTGAATGGACGCCCAGGGGACACCAGGCCGTGAATGAAGGGGAATATGTGTTCTTCAGCACGGAATACGATTACCCGGATTTTGAAGTGATTGACAACCGCGTGGTGGCTCCGGTCCGGCTGGCCGGCCTGAGCGTAACCAACTACCCCAACCACAAGGGACAACTCCCGATGACCAATTCTCGCAAACAAGCAAACCGAGATAACCAACAAGACAAAGACATGAAACCGACCAACAAGACCCGCACGGCCATCACCAAGCCGAAGCGCGACAAGAACAGCGAGCTGGACCAGACGCCGGATGAACCGACCGAGGAAAAGACGCCTCCCACCCCTCCGGCCCAGGAGGACAACAAACCCGCCGACATGAATTCGGACACTGACCCGGATGACCCGGAAAAGGACACCAACGACGACGGAAGCGCTGCCGTAAACATCCTGATGCAACTCGCGGAAGAGATGGACCTGGACGAATCCGCCAACGCAGAGGACGTGCTGGCCGCCGTCCAAGGCCTCAAGTCCAAGGTGGAGGAACTGACCGCCGCTCTGGCTGCCGCCAACGCATCCGGAGGGCCGGACACCAACAGCCGCAAACGGCGTTACCCGAACCTGGCTCCCCTGCGCGACGTCAACACGCGGATGCAGGGCCAGAAACCCAACCGGGATGTGAGCGTGCGCATCAACGGAATGAGGCGCGACGTGAACACCCAGGAGAAAGCCATGACGGACTACTGCCAGGGCCGCGTGGATAAGGAAGAACACAAGCTGGGGCGTCAACTCAACTCCGCCGAATATGCCCGCGTCTGGCGCGATGCCCGCCAGGACTACCAGGACGGCCTGCGCTAAGGCATCCGGCAACAACCAACACACCAACATACGAAAGGAAACCAACCATGATCGTCTATGACAAGCCGGTGCTGCGCCGGCAATACACGGAGGAAGCCAGCAAGCAGGGCCACCTCCATGAAGGCAAATTTGCCTCCATCAATGCTGCCGGGGAAATCGCCCTGGAAGACAACGACACAATGCCCCATGGCGTGATCAGCGAGCCGGACGGCCAGCTGCGCTCCATGCTGGGCAATCGGACCGGGGCATCCATCATCCTGTGGTCCAGCCAGTCCATCGTGCAGGCCCAGCTGGGCACAGACCCCGGCACCATCAAGATGAACACCCCGCTCAAGCGTAACGCTGACGGTACCGTTTCCGCATCCTCGGAAACTGCCGGCGACCTGATTGTGGGTTACGCTGTTCAGGACGTGGCCACCACCAAGGCCGGGCAGCTGATCAACGTGATCATGTGCAAGCCCTACAAAGTGGAGGCAGCCTCCGAATAACATCATTATTAACTTTTAACCATTAACTGATATGAGCACAAATTACACTTACTGTTACTCGTTGCACCAGATGGTGGTGGGCTGGTTCCGCCGTTCTCCGGTCAATCCATTGTCCTTTATCGCGCCGTCCGTGAAGGTGGACGGAGACAGCGGGACGTATGACTATTTTCCCCAGGGATATGCGTTCCGTCGCGTGGACACCTCGCGCGGACGCCATCAATCCGCCCGCAGCCTGGACCTGGTTTGCACACCACGTCCATTTGCCCTGGAGGACCACAGTCTGCGCATCGGCATCGACGATCAGGATTTGCATTTGTCCAGGGAAGAACTGGACGCCCGCCGCTCCGAAGTGGCCGCCCTTAAAGCGGAGGCCAGGACGGGAACGCTTCTGGGCGTCTGGCAAAGGTCCATGATTGCCGACGGGTTTGACCATTTCCGCAGCCAGGTTCAGGCGCGTTCCGGCGTGGGCAACTGGTCGTCTTCCTCCGCCGATCCAATGAAGGAACTCAAGGACGAGATTGACCGCATGGAAACCCAGGCCGGCATCAAGCCCAACCGCATTCTGATTCCGAGCAAGAAGTGGGATGTGCTGGGGGCCTCCCCCGCCATCCTGGATGCCATCACCTACAACAGCGCCAGGGAACTGACCGTTGACTTGTTCAAGCAACTGCTGGGCGTCCATGCCGCCGACGATCTCCAGGTAATGGTGGCCAATGTCTCCGTTGGCAAGGATGAAGCAGGACCATCCGTGGAGTTTGAAGGAACCAACTTGCTGGGTGACGACGTATGGCTGACCTATGCCCAGGAGGGAATGGCCGTCGGGGACTTCTCCGGCCTCAAGGTGCTGAGCGCCGGCGGCGACGCCTACGCGGAAAACGTAGAAAGCTACTACGAGCGCGGCATCCATACCACCTGGTACGAAATCAATATGAAGCATACGTACGCCGTAACGGCTCCGCCCTGCGTGAGCCGCCTGACGATCAGCTGATCATGGCCTCCCGCTTCCGTTGCGGAAGCGGGAGGCAAAGACTAACAACAACTAAAAGACCAAATCATGATGACAAAACTTAATACCAGCAAGACCAAAACATCCGCCCCCATGGCTGAACCCCAGGGCGACAACACCAAACCGGCAGACGGAGAACCCACCGACCCCAACATGACCAAGCAAGAATATGACGCCTTGACCGGCACGGCATCCCAAGAAGAGGATCCTCCTAAAACGGAAAACAGAGAAATTAAAGGACAGGAACCTGTATCATCCGCCGCCACCTTGCGAACAGCTGAACCTTCCCGCGTGGAAATTGCCGCGACTATTGCCTCCGGCCTGGTGGCTCACGGACGCTATGCAGCACTGCTGCGCGACGAGCGCATGATCCGCGAGCTGGCGCTCAACTCCCTGCGGGTGGCCGATGCCCTGATCTCCGCCGCTAACCCCCAAGCCTGACCGCTTCATGAAAGCCTGGATCAAGCTGACGACGGATGACCTGGCCCTGGTATTCAACGCCAAGGAATTGGCCGTTGTGGCACCGTCCGGCCCGGACTCCGCCAATCCCTGGACGCTGGACACCCTGGACGACGTGACAGCCATGGTCAGGGAATCCATCGCCAGCAATCCGGCCAACGCGCTGGACGATGACCAGGCAACCATACCGCGCACGCTGCGCGCTGCCGCGATGGACATTGCGGCGGTGCGCCTGCTCAAGCGTTTCAGCATGGCCATCACCGACGAGCGGCGCAAGGCGGCGGATGATGCCGCCGCACTGCTGGCCTCCATTGCCAGGGCGGAACGCAAGGTGATGGGGCCGGACGGCAAGGTGCATGTGCCCGCATCGCACAAGCCTGCCATTATCGCCCCGTCTCCGGCCTACGGCAACGACGGCACAGGCTGGTACCCGGAGCCATGATCGAGGCATCATGGCAGTTAATAGTGAATAGTTATCAGGTAATAGCATGCCCGCTCCCGGTCAGTTTATCCTTAACAAGCAAGTCATCCCGTCCGAGCTGCGCAGCCGGGAATGGGAAGCTGCGCGCGTGGATTACTGGCGTATGGAGCGGGCCTTTGTGATGGCGGGCAAGGTGCGATTTGAGGATGCCCAGGCTTGCCGGAATGCTGCGGCTGCTCTGGCCAACGGGAAAGTGTCTCTGATTGAAGCGCGCCGGGCGGTCCGGGAAGAACTGGAACGCGCCGGCTACCGTCCCACGCCGGGAACCACCGGAACGATTAAAGACATCTACACCCCGCGCCGCCTGGATGTAACCTTGAAAACCAATGTCAACATGGCGCGCGGCTATGCGGAAAAGAACCGGCTCACGGGCAATGCCATGTACCCGGCAAGCGAGCTGCACCGCAACCGTCAATCCCGCGAGCCCAGGGACTGGCAAATGCGCTGGAACGAGGCGGCCGCCTCCGTCAACTACGAAGGTGTAGCCAGGGATGGATCTTTCATTGCTCTGAATGATTCCCCCATTTGGGCGGCGCTGTCCCGGTGGCGGACGCCTTACCCGCCTTTTGACTACGGCAGCGGCATGTGGTGGCGTCCGGTGAAATGGCGTGTTGCCGAGCAAAAGGGCCTGGTAACGGACGAAGATATGGAACGCATCGAATCCCAGCGGCCGGAGTCGTTCAACCATGATGTTGCCTTGGACGCCAATGTCCGGGATGAAGACTTGGGCGCAGCCCTGGCCGAACAGATGAAGGGCATTGCAGAATGGGACGGTTCCTCCCTGCGCCTGGTGGACCGCAACGGCACACGTCCCTATGATGCCGGAGAGATTGGCCGGGTGATCACCACCCAACCACGCGAGGACGTGCCGGCATCTCTGCGCACCAACTACCAGGCCGACGCCCTGGATGAATTTTTAAGCAACCCCGACGGCTTCCGGGCCGATGCGCCAGAGAACCGCGCGGGACTGGATATGATTGAAGACGTGGCGCGCCTGTTTGGCCGGATTCTTCCGGACGCAGCCCCGGAACTGGAAACGTCCCTCACGCTGACAGCGCAGGATCTGGCAGCCCTGCAATCCGGCGTTTATCGCGTGCCGCTCACGGTGGCGGCGTTGCCGGCTGTGCCCGTCGGGAGTGCGCCCCCTGCCTCCGGCAACGTGCGCCTGGTGGTGCAAGGCGGTAGCAGCGCTAGGCGCATTGACTTGGCGGCGGCTGCCATCGGCCGCCAGGTGGCGCCCGGCAGCCGGGTATTGTTGGGCGGTACGGCGTACCGCGTCACCGGCATCGACACGGCCACCAGGCCGGCAACCATCACTGTGCGCGAATTATGATCAGTCTGAATGTGACCATCACGGGCGGCATTGCTTTGAAACTTGGGCGCAAAGAACAGGCCCAGGTGAATGAAGCCATTGCCCTGGACCTTCAGGACAATCTGCGCACCCGCTTTGAGGATCGCGGCGGCCGGTCTTTTTGGGCGGACGCTGCCCGCGCCACCGTCGTGGAACCGGACGGCAATGACCGGCTGGCCGTGCGTGTGTACAAGCGCGGCGTCCGGCACCAGTGGCTTGGCTCTATTAAGGCCCTGGGCGGTCCGCTGCGCGCCAGCGGCCGACCGTCCGAAGTGACGGGAGAACCGACCAAAAATCTGGCCATCCCGACAGAGTATGCCCCGTATGGGTTGAGCATCCAGCAGGCAGGGCTGGGGGGAAGCCTGGTGTTTGTGCCTTGCAAGGGGCCTGCAACGGGGGTGCTGGTTGGCGGCAAAGACGTTCCCATCACGAGGGGACCGCGCAAGGGACAGACCCGGCGTGTGGCAGATCCGCAAAGCCCGATTTTCTACATCCTGATGCGGGAGGTCACCATACCGGAACACCCGGATGTGATGCCCGATGAAGACGAAGTGCGCAGCGTGGCCGAGGAAGCCGTACATGATGCCCTGGATTTTTTAAGCAGAAAGAAGAAATCATGAAGAAAGCGCCCAGTTACCTTTATGCCCGCAAACTGATGGGACATTTACAGGGGGACACAGATCTTGCCCCGCTGGTGATGCCGGGCCTGTTTGACCGCGTGAGCCAGTGTGACCTGCTCCTGATGACGGCCAATTCCCAGTATTGCTGCGTGGCCGTCACACCGGGCGATCCAACCAACACGGACCAGGCGCAGCGCACGCGCACCACACGGATGGATTGCCCGATGGTAGTCGGCATCTACATGCAGCAGGAATCCCTGTTGCCGCCAGGGTATGAATCCGTGGATGAATATCTGGCCGACGTCGCGGCTACCATTATTGCGCGTGTCCAGAACTGGATGCGTGATGAAGAGGACAACCAGGAAGAACCGGTCGTTATTGGCGTAACGCCGCTGGATTTGAGCAAGCTGGAAAAAATCAAGAACCTGGTAGGCAAGGCCGTCGTGCTGGCTCCGAGACTTTTTTATTAACCCTGAACCATAAATTAAACCATGGCAAAAGCAGAAACCAAACAGGAACAGGCCCCGGCAGCAGCCGTGGGGGAAGCAACGCGGGAACCCGCCGTCAAGGTGCGCATCCTCAAGACGGGAACCGAGATTGACGGCTGGCGCTTTGCCGCCGGCGCGCTGGTGACGGTAACGGCCAAACAGGCTGCCGCTCTGGAAGCCGACAAGGCCGCCAGGCGCGTGTATTAACATCAGGCTCAACTATTAAAGAAGAAAGACTAAACATCATGAGTGAAGCAACAAGACGAGTGAACTACCTGATTGGCGGCATGCCGATCAGGATTGCCAAATTTGGAACCACGGACGGCAGCAAGACAGTGGGCGCGGACGCATGTCCGGCAATCCCCACCTCCGAAGCTCCCGGCCCCTGGCTGTACCTGGGCAAAATCAAGAGCGGCCAGGTGGAGCAGGTCAAGAAGAACGTCCAGATTGAGGGCGTGAATGACGCCACCGGCATGTATGAGACGGAGGATGTAACTATGGTGCAGCAGTACAAACTTAAATTCACCACGCAGTACATTGCGCCGGAAGTGATTCAACTTGCCTTTGGCGTGGCTGATGAACTGGCGGACAATCAGGAAGCCGTGCCGTTTGTGTCTAACGGAGAAATCAAGGTTTGGCTATATGGCCGCCTGACGGATCACGCCGAAAACGGCAAGGAACTGATGGAGTGGTGCGTCATGGGGAGATTGCGGCTGACGAATACTCCGAATTTCGCATCCGACCCGGCAACCGCTGAATGGGAATTGAGCATTGAATACAGCCCGTTGCAAAAGCTGACGCCCAAGGCATTGGCATCTCCGGCGACGGCCTGATGAAAACCCGGAGCGGCGGGGGCAGGCAGCCTCCGCCCTCCGCAACCCTAATCACGAGACATGGAACTGGTAATTGATGGCAGAACAATGGCGCTCCGCTGGCCCTCCGGGGTGCCGGTGACGGATGTGTCCCTGGTGCTGGGCGATACGGTGCCGGTGCGCATCCGTGTGGAGCATGCCCTGGATAATTGCACACCGGCGCTGGCGGTCAAGCAGACGATAGGCAGCCCTGACCTGATCATGACCGTGACCGGGTTTGTCCGTGAAGATGACTGGCAGACGGCTGACTGGGTGGTCAATACGGCGCCGCTCCAGGAGGCGCTTGACAGTGCGGACAGCGTGGCCCTGGTGGCCGAGGTGGTGCTGGTGGCCCCTGATGGAGCGCAACACACGTCTCGCCCGATCCGGGTGACGGTGCGCCGGGACATCCTGCCGGCAAATTATGCGCCGCCCGCAGAGGTGCTTGCCGACTGGTCCGAACTGGTAGCCGACGCCCTGACCGCACAACTGCCGGACGCGCTCAAGGAGGCGGGCGTGGAATTGGCCGCGGCAACCGGGCAATCCACCTTGTCCAGCGGGGACGCCGCCGACACCTGGACCATCGTCGGAGGCTACGCGATGACCTGGGGAGACGAGATACTGGCGGGGCATCTGCCCGACAGCTGCCGCCTGACGAGTATTTCCACCGTGTATTTTTTCGAGAATCCGGCCGCTAATCAATATTGCCTGCGGATTTGGCGGCTGACGGACGGCGCTTACAGCCTGATTGGCACCTCCGCCTATGTGTCCAACCTGTCCAGCGGCCAGACGGCCACGTGGGTATTTACGCCGGGCATTCCCCTGACGCGCGGGGATGTCATTATCATCCAGGTGTGTGAGGGGACCGAGATAACGCCCTACGCACTGGGCATGCACGCCGTCCTGACCCCTTCCGTCCCCGGACGCGGTTTGATCACGGAGGTGTCCAACCCGCCCACCGTGAATGGTACGATGGCTCCCTTGATGACCGTGGTGGTGGACTATGACGACGGCATCACCCTGGGAGGGATGGAGCTGGCCACCGCGCGGCAACTGGATAGCCTGGGGCGGGATGTGCGCCAATCTTCCGCGACCGCCGAGGCTGCGGCGCGGACGGCTGGCCAATCCGCCACCACCGCGTCCACGGCTGCCGATAATGCCGCAACATCTGCCACCAGCGCGGCCAACTCCGCCACAGAAGCCCAGCAGGCCCTTGAGGCCATACCGCAGGTGGATGCATCCGGCAACATGACGCTGGCCGGAGGTCTGACGGCGGCGGGGGCTATTAACGCCAATGGCGGCATCAACATTCCGCTTGCCGTGGGGGCAGTAACGGACACGACGGCGGTTAATCGCTTTTATACGTTAGGATTGGCCGGTGCTGTATCAGCGTTGGTTCAGCCTATATACCTTAATTCCAGTTCGATCACAGTCGCGGGTTCCATTTCTAAATCTTCCAACGGTACTCTTGCCGGGTTGACGCAGCGTTTTTCGGTGGGCGCAGCTTCTGCCGGGTCCAATGCGTACGGGTCAGCGGTTATTCCCCTGATAGGGCCTAACGGTCAATTTAATTACAGTTCCGTGTGCGGATTTTCCCTTGCGGTCAACGCGACAGCCTTCGCTAAATTTACTTTTGGCATAGGCCGCGGCTCAAAAACCAACAGAACCGGGTTGACGATGGATTCTTATTCTATGATTCCGGGGAACGAGCTGGCCGTCAACCATGGGGAAATCATCGATGTTACCATCAATACGCCTTACGATACTGTCCGCAAGGGGTATGAAATCAGAGTAAGGGAAATCTTTTATGTATCGTCCGTTGGACACTGGCAGGTGAAGACGACAACCGTATTTCTTCCGGTAGGCCATAATGAGCTGATGCCAAACGGGCTGAACAGGCTTATTTACATGCAGAGAGGGCTGCCGAGTACAGCAGTGCGGGAGGAAAAGGCGGCTCTTTATATGGAGCTGGGAGGCGGCAGTACCAATACCCTGTTCAAGATAGCTTCTCTCCGCGGCTTCATCGCTTTCGAGGCAGGAACAGGCGTAAGCACCCTGATTATCGACGCGCGCAATGAGAAAACATATGCCCTTTCAGCCGACGCGGGCACAGGCACCAGGCACCTTTATTCCAATGGATTGACCAATCCAACCTATCACGCATTGGAAGCAATGGCCATTAACGCCATTGAATCCGAGGAAACGGCGGATTTTGAAGATATTAACGTACCTATAGAATGAACAACGCAGAAATACAAATTCAGTTTCCGCAGCCCGGCGAATGGCAGGAGTTCACCCTGATGCCCATTTATCAGGACAAGGGCGGTTATAGACCTCCGGCGCGCTATACGCAGGACGAAATTCCAGCGGATCAGGCCCTGGCCATGGAGGCCGTAGTTGCCGCGCTGGTGGGCATGGGTGAGGACTGGCAGGCGGTGCAGGTGTGGGCGCGGCTGAAAGAGTTTTACGCTCCGGAGGAGGATGACCCCATGCGGACGGCGGAAACCGTAGATTTGACCGTTGAGGCCGTCAATCCGCAGGGCGGGCGCAGGGTGTTTACTTCCCGCGACTACCCGGCTTTTGTGATCACGGAATCCGCCGCCGTGGCGTTTTTCAGGTTTTTCACGACCAGCAATCTTTGACTGATTATGGACGCCTATCGTTCGCAAGATACAGTGATCTACCGCCCAATCGGAGACGATGCCCCGGAGGCGGTGGCCTTGTGCAGTTACGGGGATGTGATGCCGTCCCTGGTAACTGTGTTTCCCTCCGTCCAGGTGCAGCGCGAGGCCGTGATCGGCAGCCGCTGGATGCACCAGGCGGCACGCGGCAATGCCGGGTTGCAGATGTCTTTTTCCCTGGCGCGGGCTTTCAGCACTTACGCCGCCGCCAGGGCATGGGGATTGGACATAGCGGAATTGCTGGCGCTGTACCCGGAGGGCATGGTCACCTGGATGACCGCCTATCATGCCGGCATCCCGCAGCGCACGCGGGAATACCACGCCACCCTTGACCATGTGCAGCCTTTGCCGCCGACCAATGATCAACGATATGGGGCCGCAGCGTTTTGGGGGGTGCTGGAAATTCAACTTTTTTTAACAGGAGACATTGATTGACCTATGGATTATGACGTAAGCATCAGCATCGGGACCACGGCCAACCTGGGAGACCTGACCAAAGCCAACAAGGCGGTGCAGGATTTGGCCAAGGCTGCCAAGCAGGTGCCGGATAGTTTACTTTCCGGAGGCGTGGGCGGTACCGCTGCCCCGGCTTATACCGGGGCAGCCACCGGAGGCGGCATGACCTGGCGGCTGGAGGGAGCGGCCGAGCTGACCGGGGCCATTAAGCAGGTGGACAAGACGATCGGCACCGCCGCCCAAGGGTTAAAGACAAATTCTTCCTGGCTATCCCGCAGCATCAATACCATGACGGCGTTGCCCGGCAAGCTTAGGGGATGGGTTGACCAGCAGATGAACGACTGGCGCAAATTTGATGGAGGGCTGCAAAACCTCAAAAATGTTGCCCAGCTTGGTCGTGAATGGTGGGACTATGGCTGGAAAGCCGGTCAAATGTTGTCCGATGCGTTTGGTGTGGGCGTGAATAAAATCCAGTCCCATATGACTACGGCCTTGGATGCGGCCAAGACCAAAATGGCCGCTTGGCAGGCTTCTCTTTCTGAAACTCTCTCCCGCCAGAAAGAGGAAAAATGGCTGAAGAAGGAAGAAGCCGGCGTCAAGCAGATCAATGCGGCCTATGAAGCCCGCAGGAAAGTGATTGAAGACCTGGACCGCAAGGCCCAGGCGCGGCTGGATTTGCAGAACAAGCTGTTGCAGATCGAAACCGAGAAGAACCGCAGCATCATCCGGCAGCGGCAACTCAGAGGGGACATTTCCGATGCCCAGGCACGCGACGAACTGGCCAAGCTGGACGCCAAGGATGCCGAAGACCGCCGCCGCATGGAACAGCAGCAGGCGGAACAAGCCCTCAAGACCGCCCAGCAGCTGGCCGAAGCTAAGGAAGAACAGGCGCGCCGTCTCCGGGAATTCCAGCGGATGCCAAATAAGGCCGATGTGGAAAACTTAAGCAAGGAAGATTTGTTCGGGCAAGTGGATGATCTCAAGACAGCAGAAGCCGCCCTCCGGGAATGGCAACGTATAGCGCAACGCAAAGCAGAGCTTGAAAAAGAGCTATCTAAATCCAATGGTAACATGATCATGGCGGCTGCGTTGCCCGTGGTCAACACGTCATTGATCGCCGCCCTGCATCAGAAAAAAGCTCAGGACGAAGAAAGCCTCAAGTCTGTGCTGACCGAACAACAGACCATAGCCGGACAGTACGGCATGCAGGGGAAGGATTTTGGACAGGTAGCAGCCCTGCTGGCCAGGCGAGCCCAAGAGGCCCGCGCCACCCTGGACAAGTCCATGGATCTGATCAAGGGCACGGGGCTGGTGGGAGATTTGCGCGGCAAGTCCGGGGATGCGGTTTATCTGGAATACGCACGAGTGCTGGATGTAGTGAAGAATTTCTTAACGCATAATGTAACGGATATAGAAACCGCTCTCAAGGAATCCGCCGCCGCCCAGGAAGACGTTGACCGGGCCACGGAACGCCTGCGTGATTTGCTGGCTCTGCACGCCGCCCAGCGCGCGGCCGAGGCCCAGGTAACCGCCGAAACGGACAAGACTAACGCCCGGCAGGACGACCGGCAGCATGCGGCGACATTGGCCGGCGGCATGGCGGATCGTCTGGCCAGGGCCGCCGAGGCCCGGCACAAGGAGGCCGAACGGCAATCCAAAACCGCCGAGGATGCCAAAACGCGGCTGGGGTATGCGGTGGACAGCCTGAACCGCTATGCGGAAAAGTACGAGGACAAGCCGATGGCCGGACAAATTGAGCGGATCTTACAGGCCATTACCAAGCTACAGGGGAAACCCGTCAACGAACGGACCAAAGAAGAAGAGCAGGAATTAGTCAGTCTGCGGAAACTGATTGCCCTGATAAAAGACACGGGAAAATATGACGGTGTAGTTAAGGCGGCAACCGCGGCCCTGGATAACATGGATGCTGCGCTGGCGGCGGAGAAAAAACGGAAGGAAGCAGAAGCCAGGGCCAAAACCCTGGAAGAACGATCCCGCAAATTGGCCGATCTGGACGGACAGATGGACCGTAAGAATAAGGAGGTTCTCACCCTGGATGACTGGCTGGACAAAGAACGCGGACGGATCACCGGGCGCATGGGCGAGCTGGGGCGCTCGGACATGTCCGGGCGCCTCCCGGAAGTGGAGGCGCTGGTGCGCAAGGTTTTGTCCGACCAGAGCGACGGCGGCAAGGGAATTTCACGCCGTGAATCCGGCGAACTCGCCAGGATGCTGCGGCAGATGGAAGCCATTTCCCCCCGTGACAGCACGCCGGAACTGGAAGCGGCTATGTCCCTGATCCGGGACATGCTGACCAGCTACAGAACTACGTCGGCCAACCAGGCCAGGACCCTAGCGGAACTCAACAAGCTGCGCCAGGAAGTGGCCCGCATCAAGAGTCAATCACAATTCGGCCCACGCAGATGAAGACTGTTGAACTTACGGACAAGGCCCTGGAAGACGCGTCTTACAGCTGGCAGAATTTTACTCCGATGTGCGTTTCCTGGCGGCAGATAATCCGCCACAATGATGAGCCGCCCCCCTATGACTACAAAGAGCCGGCGCGCATTGTCTGGAACGGCTCCACCATCATGGAAGGAACGGTCAGGCGTTGCCGACCTTCCTTTTCCGGCAACAGCTGGGCATGGCAAATAGATGTGCATGACATCCTCAAACCGCTGGAAGGGACGCTTTGCTTTAACGCCTCCGGCAGCCTGAAAGGCGCTCTGTATGCCGCTGTGGAGGGCGGCAGCGGTGCGGATGCTCCGCGCAAAGTGTCTATTGCCGGGACGCTGAACCGCATCCTGAAAGATGCCCGCAAGCATGGATTGCTGGGGGCGGAGGTAGGAATTCAGGTGGACGTTTCCCCCGCGGCCTGGGTGTGGAACACGGCCCTGGCATGCGATACTTACGCGGGCGTGTTGCGCAAGCTGCTGGGGGCACGCCCCGGCATGGTGTGCTGGGTTGATTATTCCGGTTCTTCTCCCGTGATCAGGGTTGCGGATGGTGCCGCCCTTCCTGCGGTCACGCTGGATCGCGCCGGGGATTTGCTGACGGCCATCGATTTGGACCCGCGCCATGACCTGGTTCCCCCTGCGGTGGGCGTGGTGCTGACGGCCGGGCACATGGCCCGTCAATCCCAGGTTTGGCCGCGCGGGGCCTCCCTGCGCCAGGAGGGATGCGTAACCGTGCAGCTGGCCATGCCCGGAACCACACCGGAAACGGAAGACGAACCGCCCAGCTCCGAATCTCCCATCTGGTCTTTCTTAAAGCCCGAGATACTGGTGCTTGGAGACAAGCTGCCCACCGGACCTGATGACGCGGCCGAGTGGTGGCAGGGGAAAGTTCCCAAGCTGGCGGAAGTTCCGGGGGCGCGTTTCGGGGCTGTGAAGAAAACTGTTCTGAAAAACAAGGCCAGCGACGCCAGCAATTACAGCACGGCGGAAAGCGCCCAGGTTTATGAGTTGTTCAAAGGGGATTTGTCTCCGGCATGCAAACTGATCAAGTGGTGTTATGTATCACTGACGCAGGAAGTTTATATCACGGTGCCGCCCCGTCCGGGGTTTGAATTGCTTTTTGGCAAGCAGAAGATCGTGAACGGCCAGAAACGCTGGTACAGCAAACTGACATGGAGGGGGCGCACGGTCAACACTCCCAGGCGTTGGTACAGGGCCGACAAGTCCGGGACAACGGGGCCGGAAGATGGTTCCTCAATACCGGATAAGCCGGACACAGGGGAAACAGAGCAGGAATGGCCGGATTATACCGGCGTCCTGCGGGATTATTATGAGATTACCCGGCAGCTTCCCTGGGAGGGGACGTTGCAGTCCTTGCGGGCCTTGTCTCCTGCCGGGTTGGTAGGCCGTCAATTATCCATTACAGGCGGCCGCACGGAATGGGTGGATATGTCCACCGTGGTGCAAGGTGTAAGCGTGGATTTGGCCGGCAGCCGCACGTCTGTCAACACAGGGGTGCCGGCGCATTTATCGTTGCAGGATATGATGGACCGCGCCAAGTCCCTGCAATCCGGACAGAATGATCTGGATCAGGATGACCAGCAGGACAACCCGGTCCAGACTCTCCAATATGACGATGATGCCCGTAAATCTCCGGAGGCTCCCACTTTTGGGCCGGAAGGGGAAGTTGTCTGGACCGAGGCGCCCGACCGTCCAGCGGGTTTTGGGTTCCAGGTTGTCCTGGATTGGGATGACGATAATACCACCGTCACCGGCTATCGGCTGCGGCCGGGCCTGCTGCTGCTCAACGGGACGACGTTCTGCAACGCCGCCCCGGAACCTACCGAGGGAGACTGGTACAAGGGGGCCGTCACCAGCGGGGAAATTTGGCTCAATGTGCGGTTCAACGGCAAAGGAAAGTACCAGGGCAGCACGGTAGCGTATTCACAAGGGCCTGTTAATCCCCTACGCCTCCAACCGGAGGAACCGGATGGGGAAGAGTTTTATTACTCCTTCCACCTGGCCACGATCACCCCTGACCATGAAGTCATCCAGTATGAACTGGGTTCCATCCAGATTCCCGTTCATGGCGGTTCCAATTATCCCTACGGCCCGGCCTAAAATATAGAACAACGATGATCAGAATTACCATTTTAACTTTTAGTCGTGATGCGGCGCTGTCCCTGGCGGCGTTGCGTTGCGTGCGCCGGCGTTTGCCGGATGCCGCCGTGACGGTGGCCGATGATGGGCACGATCCGGTCACAGCAGAGGTGGCCGCCCAAATGCAAGCCCTGGGCGCCAGGTATGTGCAGACGGATTTTCCGCGGCGCGGCAACCTCAACGGCAGTTCCTGCGTGCGTGGCATCCTGGAAACATTGCTGGACGGCACAGCCGATGACGATGTTGCCATCAAGCTGGATGCCGACACGGTATTGCGTTCTGACGGACCTGTGCGCCGGATGCTGGCAGCGGGCGCGGAAGGGTTCGGCAGCTGCTGCGACGGACGGATCATGTGCGGCCTGTGCTACGGGTTCACGGGTGCCGCGTTGCGCCGGATGCTGGCGGTTCTGGACCGGCTGCCCATTGGGAGTGACGATCCGGAGGATATAGCAACGGGACGCCTGGCCATGGCCGCAGGGGTTCCTCTTCACATTGAGCGTCCCTGGTCGGCATCACGACCGGAGGGACGCTGGGCGGCCTACCGCTGGCCAACGATGCCGGCAGTAGCCAAATATGACCGGCTGGACGTGGTGACGCTGGGCACTCTTCACATGCCCCGGCAGCAGATGGACGCAGCAGAGTTCATCCGCGTATTTGACGAGTTGGCCGCCAGGAACGTGATCGGGGAGTAGGGGGGGCCAGTTCAAGCCGTTTTCAAGGGAGGGGCAACCAGGTTGCAATGGGGATGCAACGGGGTGGCGTTCAAAGGTGAATTCGCCATCTTTCTGTCAATTTTCACCATATTCGCCGTCACGTTACATCAGATGCTGGTTGATGTAGGCCCTAGTCGCACTCCGCAAGGAGTGCGTGGATTGAAACGTCCCGGTAGCTGTAGTAGGCACTGGCACTGGCCGTCGCACTCCGCAAGGAGTGCGTGGATTGAAACTATCTCGCAAATATCATTATCTGATAAACACAACCGTCGCACTCCGCAAGGAGTGCGTGGATTGAAACCTGAATCCCATCTCAAAATTGGTAATGACATCGTGTCGCACTCCGCAAGGAGTGCGTGGATTGAAACGGATTTACGCTATCCAAGTAATGATGAAGCACTTGTCGCACTCCGCAAGGAGTGCGTGGATTGAAACATTAAAGTATTCGACGATATGCCTCAAAGCTGGAGTCGCACTCCGCAAGGAGTGCGTGGATTGAAACATACCATTCGGCGGGATAAAGCGTTAAGTGCGCTGTCGCACTCCGCAAGGAGTGCGTGGATTGAAACTTTGAACATTTCACACGGCCTTAATTCGCATCCAGTCGCACTCCGCAAGGAGTGCGTGGATTGAAACCCCACTATGGGCGTGGTAAGGGAAAACGCGGTCCGTCGCACTCCGCAAGGAGTGCGTGGATTGAAACCGTAGTTGTATTCCCACGCGTAGAATTGAGCGGGTCGCACTCCGCAAGGAGTGCGTGGATTGAAACTTCACCGTCTTGACGGCAAACACCCCAGCCAGTTGTCGCACTCCGCAAGGAGTGCGTGGATTGAAACGGTATCATGGTCACAGGTCAGGTGCAGGACAACGGTCGCACTCCGCAAGGAGTGCGTGGATTGAAACTCGTTGAGATTATCCAAAGCTATAGCAGACAAATGTCGCACTCCGCAAGGAATGCGTGGATTGAAACATCGGAAAGGCTTGCTATGTCCGGATTTGCGTAACTCTTCCTAAAAATGAAAAGCTCTCCAGGCTTGTTTGGTCTGGAGAGCTTTTTTTCGGGTTTCGTTGTTTATTTTTCAGCCGGGGGCTGCCGGTTCAGATCGAGTTCTGCGGGAGGGAGGGACTGGAGCAGGGTCAGAATGGGGTCCTGCGGTGCGGCGCCCGCTTCCCGCTGGCGTTTGAATTCCTCCTCTTCCTGCTGGAGGGCCGCCAGTTTGGTATCTTCCACCAGCGCCTTGAATTTGTCCGCCTGGGAGTATTCTCCATCCGTATCCCGGAAGACGCGGGCCAGCCAGCGGCGTTTTTCTTCCGTGCTGAGCAGGGGCTCTTTCATGGGCTGGGGAGGGTGTTTTTATCCAGCAGGTTTCCTGCAAGCTGTTCCCCATCCGCGGTGGGGCGGTAGACGTAAGGGCGGCTGTCCCCGAAGCGGTTGATGTATCCCTGTGCAATGAGGTCCTGCAGGATGTTGGTAACGGTATTGGGATGCAAGCGCGTGGCTTCCGTAATGGTACTGTGGCGCCTGTATCCGGCAATGACGGCCAGGATGACCTGGGCGCTGCTGAGGCGGAAGTCCAGCCTGCGGACGTTGGAGGCGAATATCTGTATGAAGTCCAGGGCTTTCATGAGCTTGTATTCACAAGTTGTTGTTATGTTGCTGCCTTGTTATTCTCCTGTTATTCACATTCCTCCGGGCAGGCGGGCGACTTGATTTTCCTCAGCAGGTCCAGCAGGGGGTGGGAGTCGTTGGAGAAGCTCTGCACCGCATTGACGGTTGCCGCCTGCGGGAGAATGATTTTATGGAATTCCTGGTGAAGATTCTGGCGAAGGCTTTGGTTGCCCGTCAGGGGCATGGCCAGCTTTTCTGCCAGGCGGGTAGCCAGCGCGTCCATGAAGAGGGGATCGAATTGTTCGGCGTCTTCAATGTCGGCTATGTAGCTCATGGGCAGCGGCGCGCGGGAGGCGTGGATGCGCCTTCCCTGCATTTTCCATTCCGTGCATTCCACATCCAGCACGCGCAGGCAGTCCGCAGGCAGGGTGAATTGATAGGGTGTCAGGGAGTTGGGCGCCTGAGCGGAGACGGAGTCCAGCGTGGTTTGCGTGGTGGCGAAGGTCCAGCGCGCCATGCAGAGGGTTTCCCTCCGTGCCGGGTGGTAATGAAGAACGCAGAGACGGGATGCCGTGGATTCATTGGCAATCAGCGCGTCCAGCGGAGCCTCCCCTATTTTGGAGAGTGCCGCGTTGCAGATGTCCAGCGCGGAGGGAGTGTCCGGCTGAAGTAAGGATTCATTGATCATAACGCCACATGTTTGGCGGAAACGGATGCGGAATGCATCACGTTTGGGAACACCCTCTTTGATGCCACCGGTGGCACGTATGCGCCCGGTTTTTCCCCGGATGCATTTTCCTCCAATTCATCTATTTGATAAATGCATGCACCTTCCCGGGCAATTCCGGGCAGGTGAGGAGACCGCCCTTTTCCTCCGCGGGGAGCGAACGTTCCCGCCGCATGGATCGTCCGTGCGGCAGGCGTGGAAGGGGCCATCAGTATAAACCATGCATAGAAAGTAAAAGAGATTATGGGATTTATGAAACCGTCCACTCCTTCCACTCCAGCTCCGGAGCAGGCCATCCCGGTTAAGGCGGAGAGCGTGGGAGAGGAAGTGGGAGAAGATTATCAGGCCCGGGAGCGGCAGAGGCAGGGGATGATTTCCACCATTCTGGCGCGCCGCAATTCTTCCGTCGGGCAGGGGGAGGTCAATCCCCGGACTCTGCTTAGGAAAACCCTGGGATAGGCACCGCCATGGAAGAGAGAGTTGCGGAGCTGAATTCCGTGTACAAGTCCCTGGCCGCCCAGCGCGCGCCGTGGGAGACGTGGTGGGACCGCCTGAGGGATTACGTGCTGCCCCGCCGCCTGAACCGGGAAGGGGAGGTTTCCCTCCCCAACAGGGACGCCATGGACCGCATGACGGATACCACTGCCGTGGAGGCGTGCCAGAAGCTGGCCAGCGGCCATATGTCCTACATTACGCCCAGCCATGACGTGTGGTTCAAGTGGTCGGCTCCGGACGACCGGGGAGGGGACGAGGCGGAGGCCTGGTACAATCAGTGTTCGGAGATTGCCCTGAAGGAGCTGTCCGTTTCCAATTTCTATACGGAGATCCATGAGTGTTTTCTGGACCGCGTGGCTTTGGGGACCGGCAGTTTGTTTACGGGAAGTTCCTCGGACGGAAGGCTGCTGTTCACCAATATTCCGTGCGGTCAGTTCGCCTGTGCGGAGAATGCGGAAGGCCGGGTGGATACCTACGTCAGGGAGTTTACCTATACCGCCCACCAGGCGCGTTCCATGTTCGGCATGAAGGCCCTGGGGCCCAGGGCGCGGGAGGTGCTGGAACGCGGCGGCAATCCGTACGCCACGTCCCTGCGGTTCCTGCATGTGGTGCGTCCGCGCACCCGCCGGAGCCGCCGCAGGGAGCAGGCCGCCCACATGCCGTTTGAAAGCGTGTATCTGTCCCTGGACGACCAGGTGATCGTGGAGGAGGGGGGATATATGGAGTTTCCCTACCTGGTAACCCGGTTTTTGAAGTGGGGCAGCGGTCCGTACGGCCTCGCGCCCGGCAGGCTGGTGTTTCCCGCCATCCAGCAGGTTCAGTTCCTGAACCGCATTCTGGACACGCTGGGGGAGGTGGCCGCCTTCCCACGCATTCTGGAGCTCGCCAACCAGATTGGGGAGGTGGACCTGCGGGCCGGCGGCAGAACCGTCATTACCCCGGAGGCCGCCTCCCTCCACCTTCCGCGGGAGTGGGCCACGCAGGGCAGGTATGACGTCGGGATGGACCGTCTGGCGCAGAAGCAGGACGCCATCCGGCGCGCCTATTACCTGCCCATGCTGGAGCTTTGGAGCGGCCACCGCGGCAGCATGACCGCCACGGAGGTGATGGCCCGGGAGAACGAGCGCGTGCTGATGTTTTCCCCGTCCTTCACGCTGTTTGTGAGTGATCTGTATTCCACCATGACGCGCATTTTCTCCCTGCTGTTCCGCATGGGCAAGTTTCCCAGGCCTCCCCGCGCCGTTCTGCGGGAGGGGAGGGACGGCTCCATTGCCGTCGGAGAGCCCAGGGTGGTGTACCAGTCAAAGATTGCGCTGGTGCTCAGGCGCTTGCAGAGCGAGGGGATGGACCGCAGCCTTCAGCGCCTGAATATGATGATGCAGGCCGCTCCGGATTTGGCGGATCATGTGGACTGGGACCATTGCTTCCGCCTGTCCACCCGTGTGGACGGCGCTCCGGAGAGCATGCTGAGGCCCTGGGCCGATGTCCAGGCCATGCGGAAGGAACGGGCGGACCGCCAGCAGGGGGCCGCACAGGCTCCGGCGGAAGAGGATCCGTACGCTTCCCTCAATCCCTTGCTTGACCAGTTAACCACGATTCAGGAATGAACCAGGATACGACATTGCAGCAGGAGGCCTCCGTCCGGGAGGCCCGTCTCAGAAGGCGCCAGCTTTTCCGGGTGTTTGACACTCCGGACGGGCGGGAGGTGCTGACCTTTCTGGAAGCCCGCTTCCAGACTGATTTGCCCGTTTTTCAAGGCAGCCCGGGGAGTTATGACCCCCTGGACGCCATGAGGCGCGATGCCTACAGGGAGGTTTTCCTGTACATCCGCCGTCAAGTTCAGTTAGCCATTAAAGAATCCACAGCAGAAGAAAAGAATGATTGATTCCATTGATAATAATATGGCCGCTCCCTCCGGGGAGGCGGATTTTTCCGGGGCAGTTTCCCCGGAGGCGGAAGCGTTGACAGAAGCCGCGGCTCAAGCCGTGCCTCTTCCTTCCCTTCTGGGGGAGGACGGCGGTTTTGTTCCGGATTGGTATGCCCGGTTTGATGAGTTGAAGGGGATGGAGAAGTCCCTTTCCAAGTTCAAGACGCCAGAAGCGCTGGCGAAGAGTTATGCGGAGCTGGAGCGCCTGCGGCATTATCCCGGTGTGGAGAATGAGGAGCAGATGGCTCGGTTCCGCCGGATGGCCGGCCTGCCGGAATCGGAGGAAGATTACCGCCTGGAACGTCCGGAGTCCACGCCGGAAAGCGAGTGGAATGCAGGGCTCGCAGAACGCATGGCCCGCACGGCCTACCGTTACGGCGTACCGCCGGAAGCCATGAACGCTCTCCAGGAAACGATGGCCCAGGCATATGAGGAGGCCCGGGAACAGATGGCGGATTCCCGGATGGAGATGGAAACGCAGGCGGAACAGTCCCTGCAGCAGGAATGGGGCGCCAATTATGAGCGCAACATGGGCAGGGCTACCGCCGCACTCCAGCGGCTTGCGTCCGAGACGGGAGTGGATGCGGATGCCCTGCTTGACAATCCGGGTTTAGGGTCCAATCCGGACGTCATCCGCCTGCTGTACCAGGCCTCACGCCTGCTTGATGAAGCTCCTCTTCATCATTCGGGGGCCGCAACGCCCTCTCCGGCAGAAGAAGCCATGCGCATGGAGTCGGATCCCTCCCATCCGCTTTATGAGGCGTATATGAATGTGAACCATCCCAATCACAGATACGCCAATGAGTTATACGACCGTTTGACTTCCCGGTAGCCGTCCGGGCCGTTTCAGCAACGGAATTGGTTGAAAAGCAAGCCCGGCGGGAGAATTCTTCCGCCGGGCTTTTAATGGTCATTATTTCATCAGGGAAGGAGGGTCAAGGGCTGGGGCCTTCATCTGCCTTCATACCTTTAGCGTCCCGAAACAGGGCTTGCGTTCAAAAAAAGTTGGAAAAATATTTTTTTCCGTATGGATGGAGAAGGGAGGAAGATATGACTTATACCTTTTACCGTAAGTAGGTATGGATAGTATTTTCACACTGGTTCTTATTCAGGCAGCTTCCATCAATTTTTACACAAACCGTCCGTTGATGCTGGCATTTTTCAACAGGCGCCAGACCGCATCATCCCATTCATCAGGGAGGGGCAATAAAAAATCCCGTCCGGAAAGGGACGGGATTTTAAGAAGATGGTACGCGGTATAGGATTTGAACCTACGACCTCCACCATGTCAAGGTGTTGCTCTACCACTGAGCTAACCGCGCGTTTTGGAAGTGCGGGCGGATTATTACCCGATTAAGGCGGAAAGAGCAATACTTTTTTTGAAAGCGGTCCATTTTGTGAAAGGGGGAGGAAGCATTCCTGCCGGGAGGAAGACGCTGATTTTTCTTCCTATGCGGTGTATTTTTGCTAATTTGGGAAGAACATTTCACAAGTATGATGAACAGACATTTTATTTTTGCGTTGTGCGCCGTCTTGGGATTCAGCGTTTCCGGCGTTTCCATGGCCCAGAGCACTCCCGCGGACAAGGAAGCCGCCGCCAAGGCCGCCAAGGCGGCGAAGGTGAAATTCCGCTGGGGCAAGAGCCTGAAGAGCGCCCAGAAGCAGGCGGAGGAAACCGGCCTTCCCATCGTCCTTCTTTTCACGGGAACGTCCTGGTGCGGCTACTGCATTAAGCTGGAGAAGGAAATCCTTTCCAAGAAGGAGTTCAAACAGGGCATGGACGGCGTGGCTATCGGCGTCAAGTTCGAGTTCGGCAGTTCTGATTTCAGCAAGTCCAAGGAAGCCAAGACGTATAGAATCACCGGCGTTCCGGCCATGGTCGTGGTGGACGCGGAGGGCAAGGAACTGGGCCGCACGGGTTATATTCCCGGCCAGACTCCTGTCCAGTACGTTGAATTTTTCAAGAAGTACGCGCCCAAGACTGCGGAGGCCAAGTAACGTATTTGTTCCGGATCGGAACGTTTTCAGCGGGAGCGGCGGCAGAACAATCGTCGCTCCTGCCGTGTTTTGGGAAGAAAGATGGGAAATTTTCCCTACACTGTTTTTGATGGCTCAAGTTCAAAAGAAGCTCCATGAAATTATGACAAACGCATATTGAATGAAGGATTTGCCCATCCGGTCCTACCTGCATGCCTGAATTTACAAATGCATTTAGCGGATTAAAGGAAGGCCGGATGCTTACCCATGATGAATTGGTAAGGGCCATCCGGTTCATGATTGCTGCGGAATATGAATCTATTCAGATTTATACCCAGCTTGCCGCGTCCATTGACCACAAATTGGCCCAGGAAGTCCTTTGGGATATTTCCAATGAAGAAAAGGAACACGCGGGCGAATTCCTCCGCCTCCTTCAAGTGCTGGCCCCGGACGAACAGGGTTTCTACGATGAAGGGATGGGTGAAACCAATGAAAAGATCGACAAATTGAAGGCGTCCTGCCCGGACGGCAAATGCAGTTCTCAAGCCACCCAATAAAGGGTTTTCCAGCCGCCACTGCAAGACGCCCGTTTTTTTCCACGAAGAATCCGGGCGTTTTCTCATGCCGCGCATGTGTCCCGGCTCGCCTCTTTCATTTCATGCCGACAGTGGGGAAAGTCCCGCAGCGGGAAAATTGAGGAGGGAAAAACTGCCGTTTCCTCATATGGAAAAAAGCCGGAATGCGAGGCTGGATTCCTTAGACCGTTTTTAATGGAAAAAGTTCAAAGAATGTCGCGAAAAATATATGACAAAAACATTTTGAATACATTAGTGGTGATTTGAGTCATACCTGCATGCCTGAATTTACAAATGCATTTAGTGGACAAAAAGAAGACCGGATGCTTACCCATGACGAATTGGTAAGGGCCATCCGGTTCATGATTGCTGCGGAATATGAGGCCATCCAGCTTTATACCCAGCTTGCGGAATCCATCGATAACAAGCTTGCGCAGGAAGTCCTTTTGGACATTTCCAATGAAGAAAAGGAACACGCGGGCGAATTCCTCCGCCTCCTTCAAGTGCTGGCCCCGGATGAACAGGGCTTCTACGATGAAGGGATGGGTGAAACCAATGAAAAAATTGACAAATTGAAGGCGTCCTGCCCGGACGGCAAATGCAGTTCCCAGGCCGCTCATTGACGGAATCTTCTGTCTGATTAAAATGCCCGGTTTCCCTCCATGGGGGACCGGGCATTTTAATGATGCCGGGCTTTTGCTTCCAGCTCGGCCCCGTGGCGGGCGCAGAAGGCAATGCAGCGTTCACAGGGGCGGGAGGCGTAGTAGGCGGCGGTTCTTTCTCCGGGGCGCGCCGTCTCCGCAGCCAGGCGTTCCGGAGACAATCCCAGCAGTTCCCTGCAGTAAAGCGTGCCGAATTCCTGCTTGAAGGAGGCGGCCAGTGATTGGACCAGGGAAAAGATTTTTTCCTTTTCTCCGGTTTCCGGAGAGCTGTTTCCATACAGGCTCCCCGCCAGCATGCTCAGTCCGCAAAAAGCGCCGCATACTTCCCGCATGCGTCCGATGCCCGCTCCCAGGGGGGAGGAGAGCTTCAGGGCCGTTTCCTCCGTCAGGCCGCAGACGTCTGCAAAAGCCGCAAAGACGGACTGGGAACAGTTGTATCCCTGGTGGAAGTAATCCAGCGCCCGGACTGCCCGGTCTTCCTTGGAACCGTTCATGGGAAAAAGGTTTTCTTTTACTGCTCCTTTTCAGCGGGAGCGTCCGCTGCGGCGTCTTCCGGTTTTTTGCGGTCCGTCAGGCGCAGCATGAGGATGTAGCAGACGGCCAGCACCAGCACGGCCAGAATAAGGGGAAGGCTTTCGCTCTTGACGGTGGAAATCAGCTCCTCCGGGGACTTGAGCAGTTCCGGATGCCGTTCCCCGATGCGGTGGCCGTACCAGGCGAGCACCGTGCACCAGACAAACGCGCCGAGCACGGTGACCAGGGAAAAGACGCCGAAGCCCATGCGGACAATGCCTGCGGGAATGGAGATCAGGTGCCGGATGACGGGCAGAAGGCGGGCGAAGAAAACGCCTGACACCTCATACCGCTGGAGGAAGACTTCCGCCTTCTCCACCTTGTTGGGCGGCATGAAAAAGAATTTGCCCCAGCGCATGATGACCGGGCGCCCCACAATACGGGCTACGGCGTAGGTAATGGCGGATCCCAGCCAGGAGCCGAACGTTCCGGCAACCACCACCCCCCAGAAGCTCATGGATGCTCCATCCTGGGCGGACAGAATGGCCGCAGGCGGGATGACTACCTCACTGGGGACGGGGAAAATGGAGCTTTCCATGGCCATCAGGACGATGACGCCCGCATATCCCCAGTCCTGCACCCAGGACATCCAAAGTGAGATCAACTCATGCATAACGGCGCGTATCTTGCATTAAAATCCTTGAAAGAAAAGTCTTTTATTGCACCTTGGAAAAGAGGCTGGTAAGGTTGGAAGGCATACGGCGCGCGCCGTTGCAGAGAGTGATGAAGCTTTACATGATAGCAGGCGAGAAGAGCGGGGACATTCACGGAGCCCTGCTGTTGAAGAATCTGCTGCGCCTGATGCCCGGCATGGAGGTCAGGGGACTGGGCGGCCACGGCATGCATGCGTTATGCCCCGGCGTGGAGGATTGGGCGGATGAAGCCGCCGTCATCGGCGTGGTGGAGGTGCTCAAGAAATACGGGTGGTTCCGGAAGCGTTTTCTCTCCATTCTGGAGCAGATACGGCAGGACCAGCCGGACTGCCTCATTCTGATCGACTACCCGGGATTCAACCTGCGTCTGGCGGAAAAGGTGCGCAAGTGCTGCCCGCATACCAAAATCATTTATTTTATTTCCCCGCAGGTATGGGCATGGCACCGCGGCCGCATTCCCAAGATGGTGCGCATGCTGGACCTGATGATGTGCATCTTCCCCTTTGAGGCTCCCTTGTTCCAGGAAGCCGGGCTGAAAACGGAGTTCGTAGGGCACCCCCTGGTGGACGAGATTGCTTCCATCCGGAAGGATGACGTCCGGGAGGCGTCCCTGGTCGGTCTCTTTCCCGGCAGCCGGAACCGTGAGATTGACAGGCATTTCCCGGTGTTGATAGAGGTGGTCCGCCGCCTTTCCGGGGAACGGCCGGAGCTGTCTTTTGAAACCGCAGCTTCCACGGAGGCGCTTGCAGAAAGAATGCGCGGCATGGCGCAGAAGGCCGGCATGCCGCCGGAGCTGTTCCACATTACGGTGGGGGGCTATCATGAACTGATGGACCGCGCCGCCGTGGGCGTGGTGGCTTCCGGCACCGCCACGATGGAGGCCGCCTTGCACCGGCTTCCGTACATGCTGGTGTACAAGGTTCCCCTGCTCACGTACTGGATGGCGCGCATGCTTATTAAAATACGCTTCATCGGCATGGTGAACATTCTGGCGCAGAAATCCGTAGTCAAGGAGCTGATCCAGTTTGATTTTACGCCGGACCAGGTGATTGAGGAAATAGAACGCCTGCTGGTTCCGGAAAACAGGGATGCCCTGCTGGCGGAAATGAAGCAGGCCTCCGACAAGCTGGGGCAGGGCGGAGCGGCGGAACACGCGGCCCAGGCCGTCTGCCGTCTGCTGAAGGAGTAATGCTCCGGTTTTTTGACGATTTGAACCGGGAAGAATTGCGCCGGCCATTTTATTGATGGAAACGGGTTCGCAACCGGAATGGGGAAAATACATCCGTGGCCGTTGTCTGGTGAAATGCCGGTTCCGTTTTTCCATTCTGTCTCCCGGTCCGGACCAGGGGATTTGTTGCCGTGAATTCCCGGTGAACGTTCCTTTTGGAATCGGAAGTAGTTTTTCAGGCAGAGAAATCCTTCTGTGGAATGTTCCTGCTCGTTCTGCCGGGCGCAGCATTTAAAGCTATTTCCGGGCCGGAGAGGCCCCTTGAAAGGAATAAAAGAAAAGCGCCGGGCGAACCCGGCGCTTCTGTTGTGTTTTACGTTGGCAGCAAGTGTGTCACAACCGGGACTCAAACCACTCCCTGGTCGATCATGGAATCCGCCACCTTCACGAAGCCGGCAATATTGGCGCCGGTGACGTAGTTGGTGAAGGATTTGTCGGAAGAGTATTCCTGGGCGTGGGCCAGGGCGTTCGCGTGGATGTTGGCCATGATGCTCTTCAGCTTGTGGTCCACTTCCTCGCGCGTCCAGGAGAGGCGCTGGCTGTTCTGGGACATTTCCAGACCGGACGTGGCCACGCCGCCGGCGTTGGCGGCCTTGGCCGGGCCGTACAGGATTTTGGCGGCCAGGTAGGTTTCAATGCCTTCCAGGTCCGTGGGCATGTTGGCGCCTTCCGCCACCAGGGTACAGCCGTTCTTGATGAGGGTGCGGGCGTCTTCTCCGTTGATTTCGTTCTGCGTGGCGGAGGGGAAGGCGCAGTCGCACGGAACGCTCCAGGGACGCTGGCCTTCAAAGTACTGCGCCTTCGGGAACTGCTTCACGTATTCCGCAATGCGGCCGCGGCGATTGTTCTTGAGTTCCATGACCCAGGCCAGTTTTTCCGGGGAAATGCCGTCCGGATCGTAAATGTAGCCGTTGGAATCGGACATCGTGACGGGCTTTGCGCCCAGTTCATTGAGTTTTTCCACCGTGTACTGGGCCACGTTGCCGGAGCCGGACACCAGGCAAACCTTGCCCTGCAAATCGTCGTTGCGGGTGGCGAGCATGTTCTGGGCGAAGTACACGCAGCCGTAGCCGGTGGCTTCCGGACGGATGAGGGAACCGCCCCAGTTCAGGCTCTTGCCGGTGAGAACGCCGGTGAATTCATTGCGGATTCTCTTGTACTGGCCGAAGAGGTAGCCGATCTCGCGGCCGCCCACGCCGATGTCCCCGGCGGGAACGTCCGTATCCGCGCCGATGTGGCGCTGGAGTTCCGTCATGAAGCTCTGGCAGAAGCGCATCACTTCATTATCGCTCTTGCCCTTGGGGTCGAAGTCGGAGCCTCCCTTGCCGCCGCCCATGGGCAGGGTGGTGAGGGAGTTTTTGAAAACCTGTTCAAAGCCCAGGAACTTCAGAATGCCGAGGTTCACGCTGGGGTGGAAGCGGAGGCCGCCCTTGTACGGCCCGATGGCGCTGTTGAATTCCACACGGTACCCGCGGTTCACCTGAACCTTCCCCCGGTCGTCGATCCACGGCACGCGGAACAGGATGGTTCTTTCCGGTTCCACGATCCGTTCCAGAATCGCGTGGGCTTCATACTTGGAATTCGCGGCCAGAACCGGCTCAATCGTGTTGAGCACTTCCTGAACGGCCTGGATGAATTCTTTTTCGTGGCTGTTCCTGGTTTTCACCAAGTCGAGCACGCGCTGGGAATATGTCTGTGCCATCTTCTCTGTTGTTGTATTTGGGTTGACGCTTCATGCGCGGTTTTTCGCACGCGCTTTTCGTTTATCATTCCGCGGCGCGGACTGGCAATCATTTTTTTCCCCGGAAAGTGTAAAGGGTCAGCAGGAAAATAGAAAATATCTTTTTATGTTGTAATTTGTAAACTGACCCCTATGGACGATGGATATTCGTTCATACGGCATATTCCGGGGGGTGGAAACCGGAGGACATACCTGGTAATCCGGCTTCTTTTTCCCCGGAGGCGGATTTTGAATCCGGTGTCAATAAGGAATGAATGAAAAAGAAAAAGTTATCAGGAAACGCCGCTGTGCCATAGGCGGAATTCGCCTGTGATGAATGGACGGGACATTTTTTATAAACAGGCGGTTTTCTGCGTCTTGCGTGATTGTCCGGATTCAAAATCCTTAAACTGGCCTCCATTGTCAGAATAGTCAAAAACCATGAAGAAAACATTATTCCTGCTTATTTCCGGAGGGGCTTTTTCCATCGCCCAGGCGGCTTCCGTTTTTGTGGACGTGTACAGGGATGGCCCAGGCAGAGACGGCATGAACCAGTACACTTCCAATGCTGCGGCTGTTCTCCCCTTGGCGGACGCTTCCGGAAGCGATACTCCCTACACGCTTAAAATCGTTAAAAGCGCCGGGAATTTCTTTAACACGGAGCTTTCCGCCGTAACTTCCGGGGAGGGTGACCCTGCCTATTACGCCTATTACCAGAACAAGGCGGCGATGACGGATCTGGTCAATACCCTCGGTTCTTTTGATTACGGTGCGCTGTCCTCCTACATGGCTCCCGGCGCCGGAGGCTCCACCACATCCTCCATTCAATTGGGGGGGCTGACGGTGGGAGACACGGTGACATTTTACATGTTCATTTCCAGTATCGTGGCCGCTCCGGGGGCCACTACCGTGACCGGGGGAACCGGCACCTTTGAATACGCGGCAACGGACGGGACCGGTTTTTCGTCCACGCCTTCCTTCGCCAACGGCAAGCTGACCCTGGTCAAATGGACAGGGGAGGCGACGGCGGATACTCTTGATTTCCGTATCGGAGGGCAGAAAGCCGGGGTTGCGGCCATGGCGTTTTCAGTTGTTCCGGAACCGGCTTCGGCATCCATGGGATTGCTTGGCCTGGCCGCTATGCTGGTGCGCCGGCGCAGGGCATAACATCGTTCGCTCCGGCGTTCTTTATCCTGTCACGGGGTGATGTCCGGAGGGACGGCATGGTTCCCTCCCTCCGGATTTTTCCATGTGACGGGCCGGGAGAAGCTTCTTTTGGACGCTCCCGCAGGGAAAAATCAGGCGGTCAGGCGTTCGATCCATGCCCGCGTCTTCAAGTCTGTTTCCGCCATCTTCTTGGCCCGGTGGAGCAGGGTGCCCATGGATTTGGGAATGCCCATGTGCAGGCGGTTGCTGATCCAGGCGTACGGAACCAGCGTGCTTTGCCGGACGGCCAGGGCAATGATGAGCTTGGACGGATGGCTGTAGGGCGTGACGAGCAAGTCCTCCTCCGAGAGCCCGAACGCCTTCAGGCCGTTTTTCACAATGATCTCCGCCTGGTATTCCCCTATTTCCGAGGCGCGCATGCCCGTCGTGACGGGCTTTCTGCGCGCCAGCCGGGGAAGTTCGCCCACCAGCCTGGCGCGAAAGGCGCTGGAGCCGTAGCACCAGCCCCGCTGGACGGTGCCGGGGCCCACATGGCCGGCGGGGAGCAGGGAGCGTTCGTCCATGCGTTCCGCTTCAAAGCGGCCCATCAGGTGGTTGAGGTATTTCTGGCGGCCGTCGTCCGTGTCGTCGCAGCCAAAGCAGACGAGGCCGCGCTCCGGATGAATCCACTTGGGCCTTTTGGCGGGCGCGTCCAGCCATGCGGGCAGGCTGGTCCATTTGCAGCCGGAAAGGAACGTGTGGCGGCGTGCCAGGCCGGACCGCGCCGGATTCAGATGGATATAGTCGATGATGGTGGAAAAATAGTGGGCGTTTTCCGCTTCCACCACCATGGCGTGGTACCTGCCCGCAAACAGGTGGCCCCGCATGCGGTGGCGCGCGTTGAAACGCTGGGTGTAGGCAGTCTGGAGCCATTTCATGCCGTCCACCAGGTTCGCGCGCGCGGTCTGGAAGAGAATGTGGTAGTGGTTGGCCATCAGGGCATAGGCGTACACGGTCCAGCCGCTTCTGCGGGCCGCCTCCTGGAAAGTGCGCAGAAAGGTCTCCCTGTCTTCGTCATCCAGGTAAATGGCGTCTCCGCGGTTGCCCTCGCTCTGCACGTGATAGACCGCTCCAGGGTATTCTATTCTCAGGGTACGGCTCATGCCGGAAGCATACCGGATGAGGTCAAAAATGCAAGTTTGTTGTTATTTTTAACCTGACCCCTATTGCGAAAAAAGAGGGTGGAAAAAATGCGTTTTTAAGCGGGTCCGTGTTTCCGGAAAGGGGGAGCCCGCCTCCGGTGAACGCCGGACAGGATGCTGCCGGGAAAGACCGGGAAGCCCTTTGCCCGGATGGCAGCGGCGCAGCCATGCCGGCGTTTCCCCGTCTTTTTTCATGAAAGGTTTGCGGAGGAATGAGGCGCCGGAGAAGGCCGCGGTGTTTTATTCCCTGAATTCCGTCGGGAGCGCCGCATGCCAATGCGGCGACGGAAAAGAAAAAGGGAGCCAGCGGACGAAGAGAAAAGAGAAGGCTTCCTTTGAATTAACGGAGAGGGTTGCCTTTGTCCGTGTATTTTTTAAGAGCCCCTGGGGCCTGGTGCGCTTCCCGCGGGTCTTCCCGGAACCAGGGCGCGGCCCGGAAAACGCCTCTCCTATTGCAGCTTTTCCCGCCGCATGATTTCGGAGAGAACCAGGTAAAGGTCCGTCTTGTTGACCACTCCCAGCAGCAGATCGTTGTTCGGGTTCACCAGCGCCAGGGATTCCGAGCAGTGGGGGCGCGAGAAGATGCCCAGAGCTTCCGGAAGGTGCATGTCCGCGGGAAGCGTGGGCATGTCGCTGCGCAGCACGTCCATGGCCAGGACGGCCTGGGCCAGTTCCTTGTTGCGGGCGAAGGCCGCCACATCTTCCGCTACCACGCTGCCCAGGTATTTGCCCGCCGGGGAGGTGACGAAGATGGGCTGCGCCGGGTTCTTGATGAGCATGGAGGCAATCGTGCCGAATTTATCCAGCGGGTGGACCACGGGCGGGTCCTTGCGCGCCACGTCCTGGAGCTGCACCTGGGCCAGGGGCTTGTCAAAGGTGCTTCTGGGTCCGAAGGCCAGGGAATCATGGTACATGGACTGGGCCTTGGTGAGCCTCGCCATGCCGTAGGAGACCAGAACGCCGATGATCAGGGGGAACATCATGTGCCCGGCCATGGTGAATTCCACTACCAGCACCAGGGAGGTGATGGGGGCGTTGGCCGCCGTGGTGAAGAAGGCGGCCATGCCCACCAGGGAATAGGCGATGGCATGGTCCCCCGGAACTCCGAGCTGGGTGAGCGCCGCGCTGAACAGGAAGCCGCAGACGCTCCCGATGGTCAGGCTGGGCGTCAGGGCGCCCCCCACCGTACCCACGCCGAAGACGATGGCGACGGTGAAGATTTTCAGGAATAGCAGGATGCCGGCCCTCGTGGCGTCAAATTCATAATGAATGAGGGAGGTGATGATGTTTTTGCCGTTCCCCACGATTTCCGGGTAAAAGATGGCGATGACGCCCACCAGCATCCCTGCGGCCATCAGGCGCACGGGAAGCCACTGGCGCTTCCCGTTCAGGTACTGGCGCGATTTTTTGAGGATCAGGAGCCAGAAGCTGGCGACCAGGGAGGCCAGCGCGCCCAGCAGAACGCACCAGAGCACATGCTGGTTGCCCGTCAGGGACACTTCCTGCTGGAGCTGGTAGATGGGGGCCGGTTCATGGAACAGGCCCATGGTGAAGTATCCGGCGCAGCTCGCCACCAGCAGGGGGGCGAGAAAGTCAATGGTCAGCGCGCCCAGCACGATTTCACTCACGAACAGGCCGCCGGCCAGGGGCGTATGGAAGGCGGAGGACATGCCGGAGGCGGCGGCGCAGGCAACCACCAGGCGCAGGCGCGGGGCGGAGAGATGGAAGAAGCGGCCCAGGGCGGACCCCACCACGGCGGCGGCCTGCACCAGCGGGCCTTCACGGCCGATGGAGGCGCCGGAACCTACGGAGAAAACGGCGGACAGGGAGCGCAGCAGGCTGGGCTTGGGCGGCACATAGCCGTTGCCCAGCGCCACGGCTTCCATGTATTCCGTGGCCTTGGCCGGGACAAAGCGATGGGTGAAGAGAAGGGTGAGGCCGGCCAGCAGGCCGCCCGCCGCCGGAACGAAGATGCACCAGGCCCAGTCCTGGCTGGCCATTTCCTGAAAGACCTGGATTTGCTTGTAGCTGGTGCGTCCCGTCAGGACGTCCTGCACCAGTTCCACCCCCATTTCAAAAACAAGGGCCGTCAGGGCGCCCAGCGCGCCGACGACGACTGCCCAGATGAAGATGACTTGCTTGTCACCCAGCTTGACCTTTTCACGCAGGCTCAGCGCCATGCGCAGCCATGACCAGGAAATGTGCGTCTTCGCCGCAGGCTGGTTCTTCTTGTCCGTCATTGCAGGGCGTGTTGAAGGGACGCCAGCAGGCTGGCTTCGTCTCCCGTCCATTCCCCGTTGGGGCCCAGGGGAGCGTTTTTATGCCACCGCAGCAGCTTCTGCATGGTGGTCAGGTAGCCGGTCACCATGGCGGTGGGAACGCCCAGCATCACGATGAGGTGGGCATTGCGTGCGTCATCCGGCCAGAGGACGCCTTCCGGACTGATGCCTACGGTGACTTGCATGGAGTCCAGCGCGCTGGTGCGCCCGTGGGGGACGGCCAGGCCGTGGTCCAGATAGGTGGTTTGCGTTTCCTCGCGCAGAAGGACCGCATTCTTGATGTGCCTTAGCTGACGTTCGTCAAGGACTTCCGCCATGGAATCCGTCAAGGTTTCCAGAGCCTGTTCCTGAGTGGTTGCGGGCTGGAACGTGCGTACGTGAATTTGAAGATTGTCTGCCACCGGGTCTGCTAAAGGCTTTTGGCTTTTAATTCTATGAAGGGAACCATGATTATCAAGGAAATTCTGGCCTGCGTACGGGGAAGGAGGCTTTCCCTGTGAATTGGGGCGGACAAAAAGGACCCCCGCGCCTTTCCGGCGCGGCTTTTTTGACACAAACGCGGCGGAACGGCCTGTTTTTAGGCTTTCTCTTCCGCGGGAATGAAGCTACCCTGCCGCCATGATGCAGGATTCAGAGGTCATCAAACTCGTCAAGCCCGTGCCTTCCGACCGCCTGGCGACCCAGGTGCTGGTGATGTGGTACAATACGGTGCGCCCCAAGTGGAAGAAACCGCTGGATCTGGCCATCACCGCCTTTTTTGTGCTGATGACGCTGTACTCCTTCTCCCTGCGCCCGCTGCCCATATTCGCGTGGCTGTCCCTGGCCGGGGCGCTGATGGCGATCATCCTGTCCTGGTTCTATGTTCCCTTTCTGGCGAAGGCCGCCCTGGCCGCGAACAAGAAGGTGCCCATGTACCATCAGGAAAAGGATTACGTCTTCCATGAGGATTACATGACTTTCTCCAGCAAGGACGTCGAGCCCATGAATATCCCCTACGACCGCTTCACTACCCTGTGCAAGACGCGCCACGCCCTGCTGTTCCTGTTCGGCAAGAAGCTGGTGCTGTGGTTGCCGCTCAAGCTCATGAGCACGGATCAATTGGAAAGCATCATGCGCCGGTTCCGGAACCACGGCGTGGAAGTCCGGGATATTTCCTGAGGCGGAAAGCCGTTCGGGGCCGTTCCGGAAGGGGCTCAAATTTGCCGTTTCCGCGCCTTTTTTGTTGAGCGCGGGGTCAAAACGGGTAGGGTGTCTCCATGTCACGTTACAATGGAGAACAGGTTCTGGTGGTTCCCCGCGCCACGTTTGAAGAAGCGGGTTATTTCCAGGGACACCGGGAAGGCGGGGATCATTATCTGAATGCGTTCATGAAGCCGGGGGTCTCCTCCTTCATGGACCGGGAGGCGGCGGAAAACGACCCCTCCCACAAGCAGATCATCGCCTATGCCATTTTCTGCCACCAGGGCCGCATCCTGCATTACACGCGCGGCGGCTCCGGCGGTGAGGCCCGGCTGCATGACAAGGGCTCCATCGGCATCGGCGGCCATATCAATCCGGTGGACCGCCAGTCCGGCCATGACGATGTTTCCACCTATCTGGCCGGGGTGGAGCGTGAAATCCGCGAGGAACTGGTTATTGACGGGAGCTGCACCCAGCGGGTGCTAGGCGTGATCAATGACGATTCCAATGACGTGGGAGCCGTGCATCTGGGCATCGTCCATCTGTTTGAGCTGGATACGGACCGGGTGCGCGCGAATGAAGCCGCGCTGGCCAATCTCCGTTTCGTGGCCCCGGAGGAACTGTCCGGGGAGATGTTTGAGAAGCTGGAAACCTGGTCCCAGCTTGCGCTGGAGCTGTTTAAAAACAGGGGAGCCTGAAGCCTTGCGCTTCCATGAAGCGCCCGGCGGGCGTAGCAATACGCCTCCTCTTTCGTTTCCTTCCATGGGAAGCCCCCGCGGCATACGCCTGCGGGGGCTTCTTTCGTCCATCAGGGCCTGAAGAAAACAAAGGGCCGTTAATGGAAGATTTTTCTGCGCCTGCGCCACAGCAGGGCGGCCAGTCCGGCCAGACCCAGGGAAGCGCTCCCCGGCTCCGGCGCCTGGGCGAAGACCATGGCGGAATTGGCCTGGAGGTCCGTGGACATGGCCGCATCATACAGAATGCCGCCGTTCAGGAATTTGATGTTGTCCAGATTGGCGGGAATCTCCGTCAGGGAAAGCGTGTAGTGGCTGGTGCCCGTAATGTCCACGATGACTTTGTCCGCGGTAAGTCCCTGAAGAGTCAGGGAGGCGTGTTCCCCAAGAATGAGCGTGGTCATGTCTGAAACTCCGTTCAGGACGAGTCCGCTTCCGGCTTCAATGGTTACGGTGAGCGCTCCTCCCAGGGAATCCAGCGTGGTGCGGGTCTGGTTGACGGCGGAAACATGGGTGAAATCGCTCAGGGAAGCCTGGAAATGCTCCACGGTCACATGGTCCAGCACCAGGCTTCTGCCGCCGCTCACATTCGTGCCGCCGCTGATGGTTCCGGCATACTTGTCAAAACCGTAGGCCGCCGTCCCGGAGGAAAGATCCTGGATGCGCACGATGGAGCTGCCGTTGACGGCGCCGCCGGAACCGCCCCCGGAGATACTGCTCCAGGACTTCCCGTTGTGAAGCGTGGCGGAGTTTCCGGCCACGGTGACGGACGTATTTCCCTGAACGGTGCCGCCGGAGCCTCCCGCATACACATCTCCCTTGATGGTGCCCCCTGTAACGCGTACCGCGCTTCCCTCCCGGATGGAGCCTCCCTTGCCTGCGCCGTAAACGGAGCCGGCGATGACTCCGCCCGTGACGGTGGCGTTGGAACCGCCGGAAATGGAGCCTGCCAGGCCTCCCCCCATCACGTCTCCGTTAATGGAGCCTCCGTTGACGTAAACGTGCGTGGCTCCCCCGATGCTGGTCGTGCCGTTGTTGGCATTCGCGTAAATGCCGCCCATGATTTGGCTGGAAAAAGAGCCGGAGTTAATCACGATGTCCACGTTCCCCTTGATATCCGTAGCATAGGATCCGACCACGGAGGAGGCGCTATTGCTGGTGAAGGTGCCGAAGGAGGCGTTTTCCGCGGAGAATTCCAGATAAACGTTTCCGGTCACGCCGGAGGCGTTCACGGCGCCGAAGACGGTGCTTCCGCCCGTGGCGGCGTCCGTAAAGCGCAGGGCGGCATTCCCGTTCAGCGTTCCGGAATTTCCATGGGCCCCGTACCAGGCGGAGGCCTGCCCTTCCTTGGCGATGGTCAGCCAGACGTCCCCCGTATAATTGCCGGTGCTGGCATACACATGCGTGGCGTTTCCGGAAGTGATGGTGACGTTCACGGAGTTTCCCAGCCTCCCGGAGGAGGCGTCCGCCTGGGCGCGGGCATCGAAGACGCCGGAGCAATTCTGGTTGGCGGCGGAATGCGTGAAGCCAGTTTCCGGCCACGCGATGTTGCCCTCCGGAGTGCCTGACGAGCCCCCGGAGTCCGCTCCGGCGGAAATAAAGGCGTTCTCTTCATTGACCAGCCCGGAAGTGGGTGGGGCATACGATCCTGTACCATCCATGGACAGGTCTTTCAGGATGGCGTTTCCGCTGCCGTCATACTGGATGATGACGCCGTTGCTGCCGGAACCGGAGGTGACGGAAAGCGCTTCCCCGATCAGCATGTCCCCCAGCCAGACGTAATAGCCGCCTTTCAGGCCTTCCTGCTCATTGCCCGTGACGTACGCCATGCGCAGGTTTTCCGTATTGGCGGACATGTCCAGGGAATACAGGATGGTATCCCCCCATTTGATATAGGCCTCGTTAATGTTGAGCGTGCCGTAAAAAGAGCCGTTCCCCAGGCTGACGCTGAACTGGTCCGAGAGATTCCAGCCGTTTGCCGCCCCGTCTCCCAGGACCAGGTTAAAATCAAAGGTAAAGCCGTTTTTCAGGGCCGTTCCCTCCGTCCATGTCCGGGAAATGGAACTTGTCCCCGCCTGTCCCAGGCTGATGCCTTCCGCGTTCACGCCAATGTTGGATACGGAAAAGCCCGCATCCGCCAGGTTCTGCACTCCGTTCCATGCGGGCGCTCCTGCGCCCTGGTGGAAGTTGACGGCCATTTCCCCGGCGTCCCGGCGCAGTTGTCCGGCAGAGCGGCCCGCATAGCCCATGGCTTTGGCGATGTTGCCAGCCATGAGCAGGTCTCCCTGGGCGTTGGGGTGGAGTCCGTCCGCCGCGGGATTATTGAACATGGACCGCACCCCGTAAAACGGCTTGGAGGAAGCCACGTCGATGATCCCTCTGTTGACGTCGATGACCGTGACGCCCTGCCTGGACTGCCCCCAGGAATTCAGGGAGGCGTTATAGGTTTCCACCGCCTGGTGGGTGGCGTCCGAATTGCCATTGGAATGCTGGGTCCAGCAGGGAATGGTTAGAACGATGACGTTCGCGCTGCCGTTGGCGGCGTGCATGGTGTCTACGATGGCGTCCATGTCTGCCAGAAGATCCCGGGTGACTGAATCAAGACGGCTGTCCAGGGTGGAATTGTCGCCGTCGGAGAGAAGGTCGTTGGTGCCGATCATCACGAAAAAGGTATCCGGCGTGTCCGTTCCCGTGAAGGTCGGGCCCTGGTAGGCTGCTCCGTTTGCTTTGGCATCGGAAAGCCCCAGCCAGTTGGAGATGTTGGAGCCGTCAAACCTGCTTCCGGTTTTCCTGCCGGATATTTCCCAGGCCCTTGCGCTTGCCTGGGAGGAATGTTCGTTGTTGAAAACCTGGCCGCCGTAGGAGGTTCCCGCGGTGACGCCTCCGGAATTCACGCCTTCCGCATGGTAGGAAATGCCGTTGTCCGCAAATATTTTATGGAGGGCCCAGCGGTAAGTGCCGCTGTTCATGCCGTGGGTGATGGAATCGCCTACGTACATGACGTTGCCCAGGTCCGTGCCCGCAGGGGCGGCGATGGCGGAGGGGAAAGCCGCCAGCAGGGCGGCCAGGAGGGAGAGAGGGAGCCTGGTTTTCATCAAGGGGAGCAGGGGAATGAAACGGATGTTTGAAAAAAGTGAATAAAACGGCCATCCCTGAATGGACAGGGATGGCCGTGGCTGGAAGAGACTAGGCTCTCCGGCGGCGTACCAGCAGGATGCCCAGGCCCAGCAGGCCGAGGGAGGCCGCGGCCGGCTCCGGAACGGCGCTCAAGGCGTATTCCTTCATCTGGTCTTCTGTCAGTGCTCCCAGGTACAGGTCAAAATTGTTCAGGGTATATTCCCCGGTGACGCCGTCCGGAGGAGTCCAGGTGTTTCCGGAACCGTCCTTGGCGGAAAAATTGAGCTGGTTCATGGTGACGCTGCCGAATTTGACCCCGGAGCCGTTCAGGGAGGCCAGAGTGGTCAGGGTGGACGTATCGTCCCCCAGCATGGCGGAAATAGTGACATTCCCGTCATTGTATGTGTAAAACAGGGTGAGAGCCTGTCCTGCGGAATAGCCGGAAAGCGTTTGCGTTTTCCAGGGGGAGGTGCCTGCCGTGCCTCCGTTGTAGTTAAAGCCGCCTGCGCACAGAGTGAGATCTCCCGACTCCGTCAGCCGGTAGCCCATCCCCTCCAGGTTCTTATAATTGGATGTGGTATTATAGGTAAACAGCAGGCCTACATCCGTCCCCGAGGTGGTGCCCAGGTCGGAAATGGTCAGGGCCATGGTCCATGGAGTGGCTCCGGAGCCGGTATGCACGGGTACGGAGGGAGAGGAAACATTCAGGGTGTCTCCGTTGTTTCCGTCATAAATGGTGTAACCCTTTGAATAAGAGGAATCCATTCCATTGATGGAAGCGGCGAAGGATAGACTACCTCCCAGAACGGCGGCCAGGAGGGTCAGGTATGTGGTCTTCATATTGATTGCTGTACGGATTGGAGAAATGTTCCCGCGCAAGAGAACGTCCGTTTTTTATCGGATTCCTAATCCGCTTGTGGACCCATCCAATGCAAGCATGGATAAAGGCTAGAGAATCATGGGAAAAGGAATTGTCCTGAAAAGACCAGATCTTTTAAATTATGATGAATATCAATATTTTATGACAAACAATACATTTACCGTTAATATTTTTAATTGTTGACGGATTAGGAATCCGCCCAGGCGCTTGAAATCAGCTGTAAGAGCAGGAGCAGTATGGAGTTGCCCGTAATTATGGAATAGAAAAATCGTGGATAATTAATTCCTGAAAAAGACGATGCAATTCTTTTACGCCATCTTGATTGTAAATGAATTGGTTCCAAATCAATTCCAAAACTGCTTCCGTCCCCGCGGAACCCGAGCCGGGGAAAGGGAAAAAAAGGAGGTGGGCAGGAGATGCGATGCCCGGCAATCCGTGAAGCGGCGAAAACAGTGGATAATCCATTGATCGTCCCGCTCCGGACTCATCAATCCCTTCTGCCGGAAGCGGGAAGACCGCGGATGCCCGGCCTGCCAGGGACTGGGAAGGCGGCGCGTCTGTTTTCCGCTCCGCCGGAGAGCAAATTCCCCGGCAAGCTTGTACTTGCCGGGGAATGAAAAAAACAGTCAAGGAAACTCCCGATTTTAAGGGAGGAGCGTTTTTTATCGCTTGGGCGGGCCATCCATGATAGCCTTGTGGCTCATGTTCCAGCCGCCGCCCAGGGCCGTGTACAGGGAAACCAGCGTGCTGGCGTGCTGATAGTAGTACTGGGAAAGCTGAATCTGCGCAGGGTACAGGTTCTGCTGGGCGTACAGCACTTCAATGTAGTTGGAAAGGCCCGTGCGGTAGCGCTCAAAGGAGAGCTTCACCGCTGTTTGGTAGGCTTCCACGGCCTCTGACTGGATGGAGGTGATATTGCGCAGCTTGGCCCGCTGGATGAGCGTGCTGGAGACTTCCGCCAGGGCGTTCAGCACCGTCTGTTCATAGTCGTTGCTGGCTGCCAGGAATTCGGCCTTGGCAGCCTTTTCGGAAGCCGTCAGTTTGCCCGCCTGGAAGAGGGGGCCGGTCAGGTTGGTTCCAAAGCCCCAGCCGCCGCGGCGCCCCTGCACGTGGCGCAGGTCTGCGGAGGCCAGGCCGCCGGCCGCCGTCAGGGAAATGGTTGGGAAATAGTTGGCAATGGCTACGCCCACTTCCGCGTTGGCCGCGCGCAACTGGTATTCGCTCTGGCGGACGTCGGGCCTTCTGGAAAGGATGTAGGCCGGAATGCCGGCGGGAACCTTCACGTTGTAGGCGATGTCACGGGTGCTGCCGGAACGGCGGATGCGGCCGGGAGCGCGTCCGGCCAGGACGGAGACCGCGTTTTCCAGATTGGCGATCTGCACCTGGATGGCGGGAATCTGTGCCTGGGAGGAAGCCAGGGCGGCCTTGGCGGAGGCTACCTGGAGCCTGTCGCCCACCTGGCCTTCAAGCTGTTCGTCGAACAGGCGGAGGCTTTCGGAATAGGATTCCACGGATTTCTGCACAATGGCAAGCTGTTCGTCCAGCTGGAGGAGCTGGAGGTAGGAGTCAGCCACCTGGCGGAGCAGGGAGAGCATGAGCGCGCGCTGGCCTTCTTCGGAAGCGAGGTAGTCTGCGCGGGCCGCTTCCGTCATCCGGCGCGTCTTGCCCCAGATGTCCAGCTCCCAGGAGATGCCGGCGTCAATGGATCCGGGCGTCAAGGTATTGCCAACGGCGGAGGTTTGGACCACGTTGCCGCTGGTGTAGTTGGAGCCCTTGCTGAGGGAGCCGGAATAATCCGCCCACGGGAAGAGCGGGGCTTCCGTGATGGTGATGTACTGGCGGGCCTTTTCCACGCGCGCCATGGTGGCCTTCAGGTCACGGTTGTTTTGGTAGGTATCCGTCAGGAGGTCCTGGAGATCCTTGTTCTTGAAAACTTTCCACCAGGGCAGGTCCGCAATGGACTCCGTGGCCGCGGAGGCTCCTCTGAACGCCGTGGGCATGGGCATGTCCACCGGCTTGAAGTCGGGACCCATCATGCAGGAGGAAGCCGTGATGGCCGTGCCCAGCAGGATGGCGCGTGTGATGTATTGGTTCGGTCGCATAATGGCGTTTTGTCTGTTTTTAAATGGTTTCAAGGGCGGTTTTTACCCTTTCAGTGATTCATGGGCTTCATGGAAGAGGTGCTTCCGGGCGATGATTTCATCCGGATCCTCCGTTTCCACCGTCTTCCGGGCGATGCGGACACGGAAAAGCTTCATGATGAAGTAGAAGGAGCACGGGATCAGGAAGACGCCCACTACCGTCGCCATCGTCATCCCGGCAATCACCACAATACCGATGATGTTGCGGGAGTAGGCGCCGGAACCGGAGGCCAGGGCCAGCGGAACGCAGCCCAGGATGAAGGCGAAGGAGGTCATCAGGATGGGGCGCAGACGGATTCTGGCCGCGGAGAGCGTGGCTTCCATCAGCGTCTTGCCGCGTTCCATTTCAATGACGGCGAATTCCACGATCAGGATGGCGTTCTTGGCCGCCAGGCCGATGAGCATCACCAGGCCGATCTGCGCGTACAGGTTCAGTTCATACCCGAACCAGTACAGGCCCAGGAAAGCGCCCAGGGCCGCGATGGGCACCGTCATGAAGATGCTGAGCGGCAGGGACCACCGTTCATACAGGGCCGCCAGGATCAGGAAGACGAAGACGGAGGAGAGCAGGAAGATCTGCACGATGCCGATGCCGTTCTGGATCTTTTGTTCCTGATAGCTCATGTCTGCGTAGCTGTAGCCCATGTCCGTGGGCATGCTGGCCTCAAAGGTCTGTTCCAGCGCTTCCATGGCCTGGGAGTTGGAGTAGCCCTGGGCCGGGGTGACCATGAGCTTGGAGGAGTTGTACAGGTTCTGGCGCAGCAGGAATTCCGGACCCTTGATGTCCGTGATCTTCACGAGGGTGGAGAGGGGGACGGAACTGCCCGAGTCATTCTTCACATAGAAGTTCTTGAGCATGTCCGTTCCGGTGCGGTCGCTGCCCTGCGCCTGGATGTACACCTGCCATTGCTGGCCGTACAGGGTGATGTAGTTGATGAACAGGGAGCCCATGTAGGCCTGGAGCAGGCTGTTGGCCTCACTGATGCTGACGCCCAGCGTGGCGCACTTTTCTTCATCCAGCCGCACGTCCTTCTGCTCCACGGCAAAGGACATCACGCTGCGCACGCCGCCGTTCTTCTGCGGGTCGAATATCGGGAGCTTGCTTGCTTCCTTGACAAAGATGTCCGTTTGTTCCGCCAGGTATTCCGTGCCCTTGCCGTCGCGGTCTTCCAGCATGAAGGTGACGCCGTTGGCGGAGCCCACCCCTGCAATGGCCGGGGGCTGGAAGCACATGGGGATGCCTTCCGGAACCTTGGTGCTCAGCAGGGCGTTGAGCTGGGCGGTGACCGCCTTGGCGCTCTGGTCCGGATTGGGGCGTTCCTCCCAGGGCTTCAGCATGACGAAGAAGAAGGCGTTGTTCGTGCTCTGCACCCCGGTCAGCAGGCTGAAGCCGGAAATGGCGATCACGTCCTTCACGTTCGGGTTCTGGCGGATGAGGTCTGAAACCTTGTCCGCGGCGGCCGTTGTCAGCTGGAGGGAGCGGGCTTCCGGCATGATCAGGGCGGAGAACAGGTAACCCTGGTCTTCGTCCGGCAGGAAGCCGTTGGGAATCTGCTTGGCTACGGGCAGGATGGCGTACGCGATCAGGGCCAGCAGGGGAATGGAGATGATGAGCTTGCGGGTCAGGAAGTGGCACACCTTGGTGTAGCCGCTGGCCGTAGCGTCATAACCGCGGTTGAAAATGCGGTAGAAGAATTTCAGCGGGCCGCCCTTGTTCGGGTCCTTGGGCTTGAGCAGGATGGCGGAGAGGGCCGGGGACAGCGTTAGCGCGTTGAACGCGGAAATCAGCATGGAAATGGCGATGGTCACGGCAAACTGCTGGAACAGCGTGCCCGTAATGCCCGGCAGCAGCAGGGAGGGAAGGAACACCGCCGCCAGCACCAGGGCGATGGCGATGACGGGGCCGGACACTTCCTCCATGGCGGCGAAGGCCGCCTGGCGCGGAGTCAGCCCGCGTTCCATGTGGGATTCAACGGCTTCCACCACCACGATGGCGTCATCCACCACCAGGCCGATGGCCAGCACCATGCCCATCAAACAGATGGTATTCAGGGTGAAGCCCAGGAGCGGGAACAGCGCGAAGGTGGCGATGATGGAGACCGGCACGGCAATGGCCGGAATCAGCGTGGCGCGCCAGCCCTGGAGGAAGACGAACACCACCAGCACCACCAGCAGGAGGGCTTCCACCAGCGTGTGCTCGATTTCCTCAATGGAGGCGCGCACGGCCAGCGTGGTGTCCAGCGTCACGTTGTACTCCATCCCGGCGGGGAAGCTGCGGGCGCGGTCTTCAAAAAGCTTCACCAGGGCGTCCACCGTATTGATGGCGTTGGAGCCGGGGGCGGCATACACGGCGATGGCGCCTGAATCCCTGCCGTTGTATTTACTGGATACGTTGTAGGTCTGGGAACCCAGTTCCACCTTGGCGATGTCTTTCAGGTAAAGGAGCTTGTTCCCGTCCGCACGGATGATGATGTTGCCGAATTCCTCCGCAGTCTGGAGGCGGCCCTTGGTCTGGATGCTGTACGTGAATTCCGTTCCGGGAGGGGCCGGTTCCGCGCCGATCTGGCCGCCGGGAATCACGGTGTTCTGCGCCCGGATGGCGGACTGGACTTCTCCCACGGAGATGTTCTGGGCGGCCATCTTGGTGGTGTCCAGCCAGATGCGCATGGCGTAGCGTCCTGCGCCGAACACCTGCACGTCGCCCACGCCGGGAACGCGCTTCACGGGGTCCACCAGGCTCACGTACGCATAGTTGCTCAGGAAGATGGCGTTCAGGCTGTCATCCGGGGAATACAGGTTGATTACGGCCAGCGGGCTGCCCGTGGACTGGGTGATGGTGATGCCCATCTGGGAGACTTCCGCAGGGATCTGGGCGGTGGCCTGCCCGTAGCGCATGTAGGCCAGCGTCTGGTCCATGTTGGGGTCCGTGCCCACTTCAAAGACGATGCTCAGGGAGCAGATGCCGTTGTTGGCGTTGGTGGAAGTCATGTAGTCCATCCCCACGACGCCGGAAATGGATTGCTCAATGGGGGAGGCCACGGAGTTGGCCACCGTCTCCGCATTGGCGCCCGGATAGGTCGCCTGCATCTTGATGGTGGGCGGGACGATGTTCGGGTACTGCTCAATGGGGAGCCCCATCAGGGACAGTCCGCCGAGCAGGATCATCACGATCGAGATGACGATGGCGATGGTCGGGTGTTTGATGAAGAAGCTGGACATGGTATTAAATCATGAGAGTGCGCGGGAAAGGCGGGGAGGGGAGGGCTCCCAGGAGAGGGGGGGATTATTTGGCGGCGGGCTGGGCTTCGTCGTGCTTCATGCCTTCGGGCGTCTTGGCCTTTTCAAAGGACTGCGCTCCTACGGAAGGCATGACGGGCTGGGAAACGACAGGCTTGTAGGGCAGGGGCTTCACGGGGGACTGTCCCTGGAGCTTGGCCGCCTGCATGATTCCTTCCACTACGATGGGGCTGTCCTTCGTGAAGGAGGAGTGCGGCATGGGAACGATGTTGATCACCTGCATGCCGTCCACCACGGGCCCGAGGTTCACCACCTGCATGTGGGGAACGTTCTTGTCATCCAGATAAATGATGAATTTGGCGCTCTGGGCGGAGAGGATGGCGCGCGGGGGAACCAGCGTGGCGTTTTCCAAAGTCTTCACCGTGGCGCGGACGCGGACGAACATGCCGGGACGGAGCGTCAGGTTCGGATTGGGAATATGGCCCACGATGTTGATCGTGCCGGTCTGGGCGTCCACGTTTCTGTCAATGGCTACGGGTTCGCCCTGCATGGGGAATTCCGTGCCGTTGGCCAGAATGACGTCAAACTTGAGGTGCTTCTCCTTGGCCAGGTTGCTGTCCATGGAGTTCAGGAAGTCCTGTTCACTCACGGAGAAGTCCACGCGGATGGGGTCAATGGCGGAAATGGTGGTCAGCGGATTGGGGCTGGAGGGCGTCAGCAGGTTGCCGATGGAAGGAGTTGCCAGGCCCGCCAGACCGGAAATGGGGGCCGTGATGGTGGTGAATTTAAGATTGATTTTCGCTTCGTCCACCTGGGCCTTTGCCGTGGCGATGGCAGCCTCCGTTTCCTGGACCTGCTGCAGGGCGTCATCCAGCTGCTTGCGGCTGACGGAGCCGGTCTTTACCAGCGGCGTGTAGCGTTCCACGTCCAGCTTGTATTTCTTCAGCGTGGCTTCATACTGTTCCAGGCGCCCCTGGGCCTGGTCCAGCGTTGCCTGGAACGGGCGGGGATCAATCTGGAAAAGCACTTGGCCTTTCTTCACATAGGCGCCGTCCTTGTAATCCTTGGAAAGAAGGTATCCCGTCACCTGGGAGCGGATTTCAGCATCTTCCGTACCGCGCAGGGTGCCCACCCACTCCTGCCTGATGGGAACGTCCCTGGTTACCAGCTTGGTCACCTGCACTTCGGGAACGAGCGCCGGCATCTGGCCTGCTGAATCCTTTTTCCCTTCACAGGAAGTTAAAATCATCACCGGAGAGCACAGGAGCAGAGTTGTGGCGGCAATCGTCAAAGGCTTGTTGTACATAAATGGATGCGGTTGGTTGCAAGCTGGTGCCGGAAGATGCGGCAGAGCGAGCAAATTTTGCTTCTTTTTCTCATAAAGTCAACGCAAAGATGTGTTCTGATTCTTGTGAAATATCCGTAACCTTTGCATATTGAAGGGATAATTTAATTAAACAAATGTATAATATGTTGACTCCTCCATGCTCCTCTGCGGAGGCGGAACGGCGCTCCTCTCCGCGCCTTCGTTCAGGAGGCCAGCCGCCTCTTGCGGAGCATGGCGTCCATGCGTGGTTTTCTGCCCATGAAATCCATGAACTGCTGCATGGGCGGGACCGTATATCCCTTTTCCAGAATGGCCTTACGGAATTTCCGGGCGGTTTCCCTGTCCGGTCCTCCGGCCCGTTCAAAAGCTTCGAAAATGTCCTTGTCCAGAACTTCCGCCCAGCGGTAGGCGAAGTAAAAGGAGGCATAACCCGCCGGGGAGGAAAACAAATGGCGCGCCGTGCGCAGCTTGCCGGTTCGTTTGAAATCCTTGAAATAATCCATGTCTCCGGCTACGGCGGCGTCCACCTCGTCCAGGGGGCCGGCGGCGAAGCGTTCCGGGTCCGTGTGCACGGCCAGGTCCATTTTTGCGTACAGGAGCTGCCCGGCCAGGGCGAGGGCGGGCGTATTGCCGCGGGAAGCGTCCAGGGAGCGCAGCATTTCCTCCGGAATGGGGAGCCCCGTTTTTTCATGGCGCGCGAAGCTTTTCAGCACGTCCGGATGCCAGCACCAGTTCTCCATGAACTGGGAGGGAACCTCCACAAAATCCCGCGGCACGCTGGTCCCCGCCAGGGAGGGGGTGGAAACCCGGGTGAACATCAGGTGCAGCAAATGGCCGAATTCATGGAACAGAATCCTGGTCTCCTGATGTGAAAGAAGCACCGCGGCTCCTTCTGCGGAGGGATGAAGGTTCAGGCAGACCATGCCCAGGCGGGGCTTGCCCGGGTTTTCCCGCGTGGCCGGGCTCCCCGTGTCCAGCGCGTTCATCCATGCTCCGGCCCTTTTGCTTTTGCGGGAAAAGAGGTCCAGGTAAAAGGATCCCAGGCGGTTGCCCCTGACGTCCTCAATGGTGAAAAAGCGCACGTCCGGATGCCAGGTCCCCACGGCTCCTGCGCCTTCCCCTGCCGGAACCTCCGCCACGCGGATGCCGTATAACTGCTCCGCCAGGGAAAACAGGCCGTCCAGCACGCGGGGAAGGGGGAAGTAACGGCGCAGTTCCTCCTGGTCCAGCCGGAACTGTTCCTTTGCCTGGAGGCTGGTGTAATACGCCACGTCCCAGGGATTCAGACGGGCGTTTTCCTGTCTCGTGAGACGGGCCTTGAGTCGGCGCAGCGCTTCCATTTCACGGAAAAAGGGGGCTTTTACCTTGTCCAGCAGCTCATTCACGAACTTCATGGCGTTTTCCCCGTTTCCCGCCATGCTCTCCCGCAGGGCGTAATCCGGATACGTTCCATACCCGCACAAATGCGCCTTTTCACGGCGCAGGGAAAGAATCTCCCGGATGACGGGTTCCGTATCGCATGCTCCCGTGGCGACGGTCTGGAGATGTTCCCATAAATCCTTCCGGCATTCTTCGCGGTGCGCCTTCTCCATCACCCGGGCGGAAGCCGCGGAATCCAGCGTAAACGTCCAGCCCGGGCCGGAATGGCCTGGGCTGCGTGACTGGAACTCCTCCCGCGCCTGTTGAAGAGCGTTGTTGTCTATCCCTTCCAGAAAGGCGGCGTCCCGCACCGTCCAGGTCCAGGACTTCCGCGCGTCCATGTACAGATTGTTGAAACGCTGTGAGGCGAGAGTCAATTCCCTGTCAATTACCTCAAGCCGCGCGCGCTTGTCCGGCGGCAGGTCCGCCCCGTTGTCCCGGAAGCTCTGCATGGTCAGCTCCATGTACCGTTTCTGTTCCGGGCCCGGATTGGTCTGCCGCAGGCGTTCCTCAGCGATTTTCAGGACGTTCCACAGGGCCTGGTCCTTCGTGACGGAGGAAAGGAAGGCGGACACGCGGGGCGCAACCGAATCCATGGCCTTGCGCAGTTCCGCGCTGTCGCACAGGCTTTTCAGGACATAGGCCTTGCGCATGCCTTCCATGAGGAGGTCATTGCTGCATTCCAGGGCGCCGAACGTGTTTTCATACGTCATTTCCTCCGGTTGGAGACGGCTGATCTCTTCCACGGCGGACCGGGTGAGGCGCATCGCTTCCCGGATGTCCGGTTCCAGCCTGTCCGGGGTCAGGCGGTTCCAGCAAATGGGGCGGCTCTTGTCCAGAAAAGGGTGGGTGGAAGAATCCGCCGGAGAGGGAAGGGCCGCGGAAAGAAAAAGGAGAAGGAGATGGAAAAACTGCCTGGGTAACCGCATGGCGGCTATCCTACCGGAAGCCCTCTCCCCCTTCAAGCCTTGTGCTTTTCGTGTCTGCATCCGGGGAAAAACCGGGCCCCGGTCTTGAACGGAACCGCGTTTGCATGTATGAACAAAGGCGATGTCCACCAAAATTTTCCTCTATGATACCACGCTGCGCGATGGAGCGCAGAGTGAAGACGTCAACTTGAGTGCGACGGACAAGGTCCGCATCGCCCGGCAGCTGGATTATCTGGGCATGGACTACATTGAGGGCGGCTGGCCCGGCGCCAACCCGGTGGAGACGGAATTTTTCAAGGCCATGAAGGACGTGGAGCTCAGGAATGCGAAGCTGGCCGCCTTCGGCAGCACGCACCATCCGTCCAGTACGCCGGAGACGGACCCCACGCTGAACGCCCTGGTTTCCAGCGGCGCGCGGGTGGCCGCCATCTTCGGGAAATCCTGCCCCCGCCATGTGGAAGTGGCGCTGGCCATCTCCCGGGAACGCAATCTGGAAATCATCGGCAACTCCATCTCCTTCCTTAAAAAGAATTTGGAAGAAGCTTTTTTTGACGCGGAACACTTTTTTGACGGCTTCAAGCGGGACCCGGAATACGCCCTGGCCGTGCTCCGCGCCGCCCATGAGCACGGCGCGGACTGCCTGGTCCTGTGCGATACCAACGGAGGCACCATGCCGGAGGAAATCGGTTCCATCATCCGGACGGTCAGGGAACGCCTTCCGCATGCCGCCCTGGGCATCCACGCCCACAATGACTGCGAGCTGGCCGTCGCCAACAGCCTGGCCGCCGTGAACAGCGGGGCCGTCCAGGTGCAGGGCACCGTGAACGGCATCGGGGAACGCTGCGGAAACGCCAACTTGTGCTCCGTCATTCCCAACCTTCAGTTGAAGATGGAGGGCTTTTCCTGCCTCAGTGACGCCTCCCTGACGCGCCTCAAATCCACCGCCGCCTTCGTTTCGGAAGTGTCCAACCTGGCCCCCTTCCGGCGGCAGCCCTTTGTGGGGAACGCCGCCTTCGCCCACAAGGGGGGCGTGCATGTGAGCGCCATCATGAAGGACTCCGCCCTGTACGAGCACATTGACCCCTCCCTGGTGGGGAACGCCCAGCGCGTGCTGATGACGGAGCAGGGAGGCAAAAGCAACATCCTTTCCCTGTCCCGTACCTTGGGCTTTGAACTGGAGAAAGGGGACCCGCTTCTGGACGTGCTCTCCGCCGCCGTGAAAAAAAACGCTGCGCTGGGGTATGACTACGTGGCCGCCCCGGCCAGCGCGGAACTGCTCTTCCTGCGGCACATGCCGGACAGCGCGCTGAAGCCGTACTTCAACATCCTGCGCACCGTGGTGCTTACCTCCCGCCATGAAATGGATCCGGACATGATGGTGGAAGCCTCCCTCAAGCTGGACGTCCACGGCAACGTGGAGCACACCGCCGCCGGAGGCTTCGGCCCCGTGCATGCGCTGGACCGCGCCCTGCGCCGCGCCCTGACGCGCTGGTACCCGGAACTGGAACAAATGCACCTGATTGACTACAAGGTGCGCGTGCTCTCCCCCACCCGGACGAACATTCCGGACGCGGCGGAGGAAAATGGCACCGGCTCCAATGTGCGCGTGCTCATTGAATCCTCGGACGGCGTCGCCACCTGGACCACAGTGGGCGTCTCCTACAACATCATTGAGGCCAGCCTGGAAGCCCTGGCGGACGCCGTCACGTACAAGCTCTACAAGACGGAGCAGGCCAGATGGCGCGCGGAATGCTGATGGACAGGCTCCCTGGAAGCTGACTGCCTGACGATCTTATATTCTCTCTGAAGCGCACGGCGGCTTCCGGCAGGGAGAGAAGGCGCGCTCCGGATAAAATTCATTTGAATTTTACTTCCTCCGGTGTTGGCATATCTTCCGGCAGGTCAAAAGGAAGGACTACAGGACAGTTGTAATCAAGTATACCGGGCTCCTGCTTCATGGTCAGGGGACGGCTTTCAGGTTTAAAATGAAATACCTGGGCATTACTTGGGAATTCAGTTGCATAACGATGATGTTCTACATCATACATCAATGTCCAGTTAACGGCGGAAAAAATGCCGTACCGTTTATTCGTTCCATGCTGATCCCTTCTGGTGTATTCGCCCAGCAGGGCGATTCCCTGGACAACCACGCATAAATAAGGGTAGCTTCCCAGGTTTGCGGATTGTTGCCGTCCATTGCGGAAAATGAGTTCCTGACTGAATGGAATGATCAGCACTGGAAGCTATCCTTTGGAACCGGGCCATTCCGGGAATGCAGATAAATACCTCCATTCCCGCTGTATGACCGGCAGTTGATTTCTCATGACCGTCCATAAATAATTAAGGCAAAGAGGCTGGTTTAACATCATCCATAATAGATGGGGAGGCATCGTATTGCGGTTGTAGGCCTCTACAAATTCCTCGCCGCAGCTGCGTACAAAACTCAATTCCCAAAGCTGGGAGGTCAAGTTAAAGCTTCGTTCCATTTCACACCATTCCACCAGCCGCCGATAGCTGTAAATGTGGCTGACCTCCTCCCGGTTAATTTCCACCAATACCATCTTGTTGTTTGAAGACGGCATAGAGAGCAAATTGGCGTCGGCATGGATCGGTTGGGCTAGTATCAACCCAAAAAAATGCAACAAATGAACACAACGAAACAATTAACAAATATCCTTTTCATTTTTCCTTCTTGGAAAATCTTATTATAATGTAAATCAATAAATATGTCCGTTCATTATTGCAATTGAATTTAAAAATCTTCCACTTGATAATGTATTTTATGTAGAGAAACTCTTTCTTTGAAATGGTTATATTTTTCTTTTTCTGGATTGCATCAATCTTTGTTGAAATCTTGTTTCACGAGAATTTTTTTATTACCGTTTTCAAGGATTAAAAAAACGGGAATTGACTAAAAGTTCGACTTTTTATTTTCCAATAGGATTCTGATTTCTTCCGTTTCCTCATCCTGTACCTGTTCTGTCATCCCTCTGTTTTTGCCAAGATCCATGAAATAGTAAATAACTTTTTGTAAATCAGATGGAATCTCATTAAACGCGAACCAGGGATAGGAAGAAGAGAATCGAAATTAAGTAATAATTAATGGAATATATTCCATTAATATTTTATGATTGCATTTGTGTCTACAATAAAAAAGAATCCTATATTTTTCTATTTCGAAAGAATAAGTTTAATGTATGGTTTGATGATTTCTTTTATTGTTTTTTTCCTATCCTCAGAAAGATCAATTGGCATATATTCCGGAATATCGCCCATTGGAGTAATATCAATGGAGTATTCTCCTTCCTTTTTGCTAATAATATTTAATGATAAAGAATAGGAAGGATATACATGGACACCTTTATTTATTAATGGTTTTTTATAAGAAACAGTTGTCAGTAGATTAGCTATACGTTCTTTATCGTTATTTTTTAACTCCAGTTCTCTTTTTCCTTCGTCGTCGGAATAATATAACTTAATGCTGCTACAACATTTAGATATTTTTACTATTTCTTTGAAGGTGTTTTTTTGCATTTCAATTATATCTTTATCTTCCCCATGAGAAATCGAGGTAATTAAAAATAATATAGATAATACTATAGAATATTTTTTCATAAACTATATTTTTATTTGAGGATAAATCTCATCTACTACTTTTCTTGCAGATGTTTCTCCACCACAGGAAGGAGCTGCAGACCTTGTTGCACCTTTTTTAACACATTCGTCAAAATTAGGAATTGTATTATGCAAAACCTTACATCTACCATCATATTTATATGCTACTATTTCTCTCTTTACCATTTCTCTACATCCTGTCTTGCCAGGCCTTTCGCATTCCTGATATGCATGAATATATTCATGTGTTAAAATTTGCTCTAATGTTGTTTTGTTTTTAATTTTATTGTAATAAATATTTATGATATTTTTTATTGCATAATAAACACCTAAAAATGTAGACTTTTTATTCAGATTGCACATACATATCGTTGAAGGCAATGCACATTTTTTATTACTTTTTATAGCTTTAATTGAAGCTTTTAGATATCCGGAAGGATTATTCAATAAATATTGAACTTCTTTAGTGCATTCTTGGTAGGTTATTTTTCCTAATAAATCAAAATCAATAATAGAATTATTTCTTACAAACCCATACAAATTCCGCCCACCCTGTTCCGAGATAGGATCCCTGCTAATCCATCTTCCGTCTGTGGGATTGAGATAACGGTAATTATAATACACAAGTCCCAGTTCGTCGTCTACATATTCACAGGAAAAACGAAACTTGTTTTCCTGAGCCATGTCTCCTTCAGTAGCCAGCAGATCACCAAAGGATGCATATTCATAGAGAGCCCTTCTCGTCTGCTGTCCGTCGAAGATGGAAGTAACATTTTTAATGGCATCGTATATGAAGTAAAAATGTTTATCAATTTCCTTACCGCTGTTCTTCCAATAGTTCACTGCCAAAAGGCGTGTGGCCATGGGTTCCGTCGGGTCCCACAGGTAGCTCTTTACCAGCAAAGGTTCGGGATGCGTCAAATCCAGTTCAGCTACCTGCAGGTAGTCCCGGTACAGGAACCGGCAATGGCTGGATACTGCCCCATTGACGGAGACCTTCTTCTCGAAGCGCCTTCCTCGGTAGTCGTAGCCGCAGGTGATGGTTGTTCTGCCATCCTGGCTGGTGAAGACGATGGGGCGGTCGTTGGCGTCGTAACTGATTTCCCAGATACCTGTCGAGGTCCTGATGCGGGTCTGGTTGCCGTCGGCGTCGTAGACGGGGGTAAAATGTTCTTCTCTCCCGGCAATCTCCGCGTACTGGTTAAGACAGTTGGCATCGTAGGATACTTCCTCTTCCAGTTCCCGAGCGGTTTTGCGGTTGCCGATGTTGTCGTATCGGTAGCTGAAGCATCCTCCCCGGCTGATCCGGTCTTCCACCAGCTCGCTGCGGCCATTGTAGGTAAAATCTCTTAGCGCGGCAGGAGTGGCGACATCCCAGGAATCACGTCGCTGAATGGGACGCCCCAGGGCGTCGTAGTCGTATTCGTGGCCGGCTGCCAATTCGCCGTCCGCTCCCTTCCTGTAACCGATGGCGGTTACGAGGTTGAGCCTGGGATGGTAGGTATTGCAGCGGGCCATGCCGTTGGGGTAGGTGAGATAGTTGAGGAAGCCGCTGGTTGGATCGTACTGCCAGGTAAAGGGATACTCCAGTCCTTCCAGATTCATCCCGATGATGGCACCTTTGGAATCGTAGTCAAGATGAGAGTGCTGCACCGTGCGTGTGCCGACCATCAGGCGGCAGCCGGCCGAACGGCCAAAGGGATCGTATTCTTCCTGAAGAGAGCTTTCCACGGTTCCAAAGGAAGTGTCCTGAATCATGTTGCCGTAAACATCGTAGGAGCATTCCCTGATGCCGGAGGCGTCCCGGACGTAGGTCATTTGTCCGAGGTGGTTGCAGGAGAACTCCCATCCTGGCGTACCGTCACTGTGGGAGACGGAGACGAGTTCCCCGGTGAGAGGAGCATAGGCGTAGGTGGTGGTGATTCCTCTGGCCTTGGTCAATGTCTCCAGACGGTTGAGAGTGTCGTAGGTTTTCGAGACACAGGACCCGTCTGCATAGGTCTTCTTGAGTTCAAGCCCCGTAGCCTCGTCATGGAGCCACGCGGTGGTGTCTCCGTCAGTACGGCCGCAAGGATCGGAAGTGATGTCTCCCTCATCTGCCCGGAAGGTAGTCAGGGAGACCATGTGATCGGCTTCGTCGTAGGCGAAGCAGGCCGGCTGGGTGGCGGTGCCGTACTTGGCCGTCTTTCTGCCGCGTATGTCATAAGAATAGCAAACTGTTCCCCCCAGGGCGTCGATGATGCAGGCGGGATTGTCACAGCAGGGCGAGTAGCTAGTGGTAGTCACGTTTCCTGCAGAATCGGTAGTTTTGACAGGACGTCCCGCAAGGTCGGTTTCAGTCGTCGCGGCATTGCCTCTGGAGTCCGTCTGCTTGAGAACCATGCCCGTGGAGGCGTAGGAGCGGGTTTGTGAGGAACGGATTCCGGAGTGGTCGGTCTGGCTTACGGTAAAGCCGTCCACGACAAGAGACTCGGCTACCATGTTTGAAGTGGGAATGCGGCTGAACCGGGTGCGCCTGGTAGGAGCGGTGTACTCCGTCCACTCGACGCTCTGCTGTCCGTAGACGTCCGTGGAAATGGTCTTGCTTTCCAGGAGGGGATCGAGCAGGGAAACCATATTCTCCGTGATTTGAGTAAGGGGGAGACCGTCGGCATTGTAGGTGGTGGAAGTCTGCACCTGGCAGACGCCGTCTTCCCGGAACCGGTAACAGGAGGAGTGCTCAGTGATTCTGTTTTTAGCAGGGTTATCAGGATGTAACTCGTCCAGCAGGACGGTTTTCTTCATGGCCTGCCCCAGTTGGTTGTATTCTGTGATAGTAGGAGCAAGGTTCTCCGTTTGAGATCGGATCAATTGTCCCTTGTCATTGTATGTATTACTGGTGACGATGAACCCTCCCTTCGTATTGGGCTGTTCCTGCCGGACGGTCTGTCCAAAGCCGTTTTCCAGAGACCTCGACAGCACAACTCCCTTGGACAAGGTCGTGGTCAGGATGCCTTCTTCGGTTAGTTCCAGCTGGGTCTCCATCTCTCTTTGCCCTGTTCCTCCTTGTAAGGTGGTTGTGCCGTCGTAGTAGGTTCGAGTGACCAGGGTAGCCCCTGCAGGAGTGGTGACGGTGGTGGTGAGTCCGTCTTCGCCGTACTCGGTTCGGGTGGTGCGTCCCAGTAGGTCTATGGAGGAAACGACCCGTCCCTGATCGTCGTACTCCGTCCTTTCCGTCGTCGTCATCGGACCCACGTCGCGCCGCACGGCGATCGTCCTTCCCGCCGCATCATAGCTGTAGGAGGTAATCATTTCAGGGGTGGTTTCTGTCGCCGAGCGGATGGTTTCCACCAGCTGCTTGGCCGTGTTGTAGCCGTAGCTGGTGGTGATGCCGTCTTCGTCGGTTTCCCTCAACGGGCCGCAGCACATCCACTCAGTCGTACTGACTCTGCCGTTGCCCTTCGTCGTCTTGACGAGCCTCTGTTCGTCATCATATTCATAGTCCTCCGAGGCAATCAGCGACCAGCCTTCTCCGGTGTGAACGTATTGTTCTTTCCTGGTAGTGGTGCCGTTTTCAGCGATGTATTGCACGTTTCGTGTACTTTGTCCCGGAACGATGCTTCCGTTGGCCTGCACGGTCTCCGTCACCTTGTGGACGGCCCCGTATTCCGCGGTGGCTTCGTAAGTATAAACGGTTTGCACCCCGTCAATACTCTGGCTCATCTTCCGCCTGCCCCGGGCGTAGGGATACTCCGCTGCCTCCCCATAAGTCTCTTCCACGCGGGTATGAACCTGGTCGCTTCCCAGCGCGGTTTCCGTCACGGTCGTGCGGCTGGCCTGCGGACTGTCTTCATAGGTATAAGTGCGTTTGAGAAGCGCCGTTTCTTCTCCATTCTCGGCAATAATTACTTCGGTTTCCGTGGCGGGCCTGAAGTCGTTGAAGCGCAAGTCGGCGTAAGTCGTGCGTGTCCCCTTTTCGCCGCCTCCGGCCCAGGGAGCAGCGGAAAGCACGGTTCTGCCCTGGTCATCGTACTCGTAGCGCGTGTACCCTCCATCGGGCTTGATCTCCAGGGACACCCGGAACTGGTCGTTGTAGGTGTAAAGCGTAGTCTGGGCCAGAGGGGTGTTGTAGCCCTGGGTGCTGCTGATGGTCAGCCAGCCTCCCTCGGTGTACTTCTTGACTGTACGCGTGCAGGAAGAAGGTGTTTCCTCGTTGATGCCCTGAATAGTTTCAATGCGCTCCCACTTGGAACCGGGCAGCACGTTTTTCTCCACCGTTCGCACGGTGCGCTCATCCCCCTCTCCCTGAATGGTCGTCACCTTGTTGCCTTCCGTCCTTCGCTGCGTCCGGAAGACAGGCATCCCCTCCCTCTGTTCGGCGATATCCATCACCTGCACGCCCTGGTCGTCACTCAGTTCATAGCTGACCGTCTTGTAGGGAGTTCCGGTGCCGGCAAAGCCGCGCGCATTCTTGCTCACCTGGCCGGGAGCGTACCATTCCAGAGTGAGCCTGTTGCCTTCCGGAACCGCCTGGAGCAGTCCCCGGGACTTGGACCAGATGCTTTGGATGGCTCCCGTGGAAGGATGGCGGTTCACCTTCATCTGCCGGGAATAAGCTTCCGCCGTGGTTTCCACGCCGGAGGCGGAAACCATGGAGACGACCTTTCCGGTGGCTGCCGAGAAGCGCAGGGTGCGCCCATTGCTCTGGACCATGTCCAGATAGGCGGGAGAGCCGCCGGTGCAGGGAGACTTGTCGGCATTCAGCTTCCGAACCTTGTAGTTCAACTTGCGCGAACTTCCTGAGACGGAGGCTCCGGCATGGCCGTCAGAACTCTGGAAGGAGATGGAACTGCCCGTGGGTCGTTTGACGGAGATCTGTCCGGTTTCGGGATTGCAGGAGGCGCTCCATTCGAGGGGATGCTTGTAGCGCAGGGTGATGGAAGAGAGGGCGGAAGGTTCGGCAAGGGTGCGGAGAAGCGTGGGATTACCTCCTTCACTTCCGCCTCCGGAATCGCCCTCGCCCACTTCAAGCAATCCTTCGCAGTCGTCGGCTCCATCCGGGTTGCCGCCGAAGAAATGGGAGGTGTTCTTGCTGCAATCGGACTGTTCGACGTCTTCGTCACAATCACAGGAACAGGGACATGGACAACCTCCTTCCTCCGGCTCGCTGGAGGAAGAAGAGAGGGAACTTGAACTGCTGCTGGAAGAAGAGCTGGAGCTGGAAGAACTCGATGAACTTGACGAGGACCATGAAGAACTGCTTGACGAGGAAGAGCTGGAGCTACTCAAGGAACTTGAAGACGAAGAACTCGAACTGCTGGAGGACGACGAACTGGAAGAAGAACTGCTGGAACTGCTGGAACTGCTGGAACTGCTGGAACTGCTGGAACTGCTCGAGGAAGAGCTGGAAGACGGAGCGCTGCTGGAGGAATCCGGCTCCTGGGGCACCAAGGAACTGCTGTGGAAACTGGAAGACGACCAGCTGCTCGAGGAACTGGACGAGGAAGAACTGGAGCTGCTGGATAGAGACGAACTGGAAGAAGAATCCGGAAGCTCGGGAGCCGAAGAACTCTGCTGGGAGCTGGAAGACGAGCTGTTGGACGAGGAAGAACTCGAACTGCTGGAAGAGGAACTGGAGCTGCTGCTTGACTTGGGGTCAAACTCAAAGGAATCTCCTCCCCCTGCCGAGGAACTGCTCGACGAGTTCCCTTCCTCCTCTTCCTGGTACAGGTTGACCAGGGTTAGCACGGTTTCTCCTTGCCTGCTGGGAGGCGTGTTTTCCGCCAGCAGGTAATAATCCAGGTCGGGCTCGCCTTCCTTGTCGCACATTAAGGCAATGCAGAACTCGGCTTCCGACCCCTGGTCGGGCTGGTGTTGATGGACGATGTGGCACCAGTAATATCCCTGGTCGAACTGGATCTGGCGGCGGAGAGGGGTGGAAGGACCCGGCTCCGTGGAGAGTTCCAGATCCTTGGCGGGAATGGAAAGGGAGATGGAAGAGTGGGCGTGGAGATGGAGAAAACAGGTGGAGGGAGCCATGACCTTGAGGTATCCGAACCATTCGTGCCGGGTGTTGTTGGAAGCAGTTCGTTTGGGGATAAGGACGGGAGCGGAGAGGCCGTTGACCTGGAAGTCGCCCTGGGGCTGTCCGTTGGGGTACATGGGAATGAAGGGATAGACGGTGTCCATGGCACCGATGTTGAAAGTGTTGTTCATGGTAATGAAATGATGTTTGTTCAATGGTTGCGACTACCATGAATCAAAAACTAACAACGTAAACACGTCGGGAACGTTACCTCTAAATATTAAAGTTTATGAGGGAAAATTTGACTCCTTTTCAATCACTTTCGATCGAAATTTGGATATCTGAAAAGAGGTATAAATGAGGAAACATGGCGAATGAAAGAGGGATATAAAAATTTGTTGAAAGAGAGAACCCGGGGATTCCATGGCAAATAAAACATTGACCCGCCGAGAGGGAAACTCTATCCTGAAAGCCTCATTCAACCGGAGGAAGATTACAGCCGTGGAGGACGATATTATTTGTACAGAAAAAATCATTGCGGAACGCAAGACGTTCTTTCTTGATCTCAAACAGAATGCGCGCGGCAAAGTGGTGCGTATTACGGAAAAGGTGAGCTCCAACCGGGACCGGATTATGGTGCCTGCGGAAATTTTGGATGATTTCATCGCCGCTCTCCAGGATATCCGGGAGACCCTGAAGCAGCAGGGGGAATAAATTTTCCCCCTCCCTCCTGTTCTTTATTTCACCAATAGCGGGGCTGCGGCCGTCCCGCCATTTCTTAGTATCCGGGGCATTGCAAATCCGGCGGGCAAAAAGCCGTTTTGTCTGAATTAGGCGTTGTCAAAAATAAAAAAGGGAGTATTTTTACTTCCCGGTTTTGCCGTCCCCTTTTTTCATATTCCGGAGCATTCTGCATTCCGGAGGCGCGGGGCCGGAATGTTGATGCAACCATGAATATTTCAGAGATATGACGACACAACAGGAATTGACTCCGGAATTGATACGGGCTGCGCTGACCACGGTAAAATTTCCGGGGTTCAGCCGCGACATCGTATCTTTCGGGCTGGTGAAAAAGATTGACATTGACGCTGAAAACAACGTCACGATTGATTTGGTGATTGAGAGCAAAAATGCGGATATTCCCCGTTACATTTTTGAAGGCGTTCACGGCGTGATGAAGCATTTGCCCGGCGTGAAGCACTGCGACGTCAATATCGAGCATAAGGCTCCGGAAGCCAAAAAAGGAATCAATGACGATCCCTCTACCTGGAAATCCTCCGTTCCCGGCGCCAAGCACGTCATTGCCGTGGCTTCCGGCAAGGGCGGGGTGGGCAAATCCACCGTTTCCGCGAACCTGGCGGTGGCCCTGAGCAAGCTGGGGTATTCCGTCGGTCTGGTGGACCTGGATATTTACGGCCCTTCCATGTCCCTGATGTTCGGCACCAAGGAACGCCCCGGAGCCAATGAGAATGACGAATTTATCCCGGTAACGGCCCATGGCGTGAAACTTCTTTCCATGGGGCTGCTGATTAATGAATCCGATCCTGTAGCGGTGCGCGGTCCTCTGGCGACACGCTACGTCCAGCAGTTCCTGCGCAACGTGGCATGGGGGGATGTGGATTTTCTGATTCTGGACCTGCCTCCCGGCACCGGAGACATTCAGCTGACCATTGTCCAGACGGCCGAACTGGACGGCGTGGTGGTGGTGACCACCCCGCAGGAAGTGGCGCTGATTGACGCCCGCAAGGCGATCGGCCTCTTTGAACGGGTGGAAACCCCCATTCTGGGCATAATTGAAAACATGAGTTATTTCCAGTGCCCCTCCGACGGCAAGATTTACCATATCTTTGGCGAAGGAGGCGGCGAACGGGAAGCGGCCAAACTGGGAGTGCCCCTGCTCGGCAAGATTCCGCTGGATATTTCCACCCGCTCCGGCGGGGACGAAGGCCGCCCCGTGGCCCTGGAAGATCCCGGGCAAAATCCGGTTTCCGCCGCGTTCCGCCAGGTGGCTGAACAATGTGCCCGCGTGGTGCTTGACCGCTGAATGTCCCGGACGGGGCGGAAGGCCCGGTACGGTTGGTAACCCTTAAATTTGAAGCCGGATTGGAGCCTGCCGCTCCGGTCCGGCTTGTTTGCCGGCATGTTCCGGCTCCTTTGAATGAGGAATGCATGGAAGGAAATAAAAAATGAATAAGACGTGGAATTTGAAGGAAATGAAAAAGTTGATACCGCTGGCCCTTCCGGTGCTGGTGGTCAACCTCTCCATTGTGGGCATGGGGGCGGTGGACGCTATTGTGGCCGGGCGCGCCGGCGTGACGGACATGGCCGCCGTGGCCCTGGGGTCTTCCGTGTACCTGCCCGTGGCTCTCTTCGCCTGCGGCGTGCTGATGATCATCGGCCCCGTGATTGCCAACATGCGGGGGAAAAGCCATGAAAGCCGCGTGGGCTACATGACCAACCACGGCCTGTGGCTGGCGTTGATGCTCAGCCTGGTTTCCATGCCGGTCATTTATGTGTTGAGAAATGTATTCGGCTGGATTTCCGATGACGCCGCCATGTGCCGGATGGCTTCCGCCTACATGTTCGCCATTATGTGGGGCCTTCCCGCCAACCTGGGATTCGTGGCCCTGAAGAGCCTGAACGAAGGCTCCAACATGACGCGTCCCGCCATGTACGTGGGATTGTGCGGCCTGCTGCTCAACATTCCCCTGAACTACATGTTCGTCTTCGGCATGTACGGTTTTCCCCGCATGGGCGGAGCGGGGTGCGGCGCGGCCACGGCAGTCATTTTCTACATTGAATTCCTGCTAATGTTCCTGCTGGTTTACTTCAATCCCAAGCACAGGCCGTACCGCAGGCAAATCATTTCCTGGCGGCGGCCTACGCCTTCCGTCATCACGCACCTGGTGCGTCTGGGCGTGCCGATAGGCGTTTCCCAGCTGTGCGAGGTGATGCTCTTCTGCGCGGCGGCTCTGGTGCTGGCTCCGCTGGGAGAGACGCAGGTGGCGAGCCACCAGATTGCCGGGAACGTGGGAGGCCTGGTGTTCATGCTCCCGCTCTCCGTAGGGCTGGCGGCTTCCATCCGCGTGGCGTACCATCACGGCAGGAATGACCTGGCAGGCACCAGATCCGCCATTCTGTCTTCCTATGTGCTGGTGCTCACCATCTGTCTGTGCACCTTTGGAGGCATCACCCTGTTCCGCGAGCAGATTGTGCACCTGTACAATGACTCGGAGCTGATTGTCAGCACGGCTTCCGTCCTGCTGGTTCTGGCGGCGGCCTACCAGCTTCCGGACTGTTTGCAGGTGCTTTCCGTCGGGGTTCTGAGAGGATTCCGGGACACGGCGTCCATTACCTTCATTACGTTTTTCTCTTATTGGATGGTAGGATTTCCGGCGTGCTACATCCTCGCCCGTACGGACTGGATTGTCCCGGCCATGGGAGCGCGCGGCATCTGGACGGGATTCATCATCGGCCTGTCCGTAGCGGCGGTGCTGTTGCTCTGGCGCGTCGTCCGTACCGTTAAACGGGAGTTTAAGATGATGCGGTTCCATGAACAGTAAGGGACGCTCCCTCCTGTTTTTATGGAGAGGTTAATTCCCCTCTTTTTCCGGGATTGCCTTCTCAGCAGGAATGAGTTTCCCTTGTTCCAGGCTTCGCGGGTAGGGGAAGAGTTTTTTCTCTTCGCCAAATTTTACGGTCATTCGGCCGGAGGATTCGTCCAACTTTACTACAATGCCCGTGCCGTATTCCCGGTGGGTAAGGAACGTCCCTTTACGAATACGCACGTTCGGAGCAGGCGGAGGTTCCTCTTCTTCCTCTTCCGGACGGCAGGCGATGCGGTCATCCGCCGTTGGGGAGGGAAGGGCTTTTTCCTCTACAGCGCCGGCCATGGAATCCTGCTGGGCCCCGGCCATCATTTCATAGTCTTCCCGGCTCAGGACGGTAGCGTACAGCCCCACGTTTTCCTCCGCGTGGCGATTGATACCCGTATAAACAAGACTGGCGTCTTCATACCGTTTGAACTTGTACACGGCATCATTCATCAGAGCTTCATTAAAGACGTTCAGGCTGACGAGCAGTTCAAAATCTTTTTCCGTCAGCCCGGTTACTTTCCGGAACAGATGCGGCTCCAGTTGGGTGATCACATCTTTCAGGCAGTATTCCCGGAAGTCTGACAGATACATGAAGATGGGGATTCTGGCGGCAAATTTGATCAGTTTCTGCTGTATCTGCCTGCGCAGGGATTTGATTTCCTTTTCTTCCTGTGAGAGGTCTTTTTTTTCCTTAGGGGTCAGATCGTCTTTTCCTTTGCGCATTCCTTTGACGGCATCTGATTTGTTGATAATGGTCTCAAGATCACTGTTCAGATTGCGGAAGCCTTCAATGCTCATCAGGGCATCCATGGCTTCCCGGCTGGCAAGCAGGCGCTGCAGGGTGACGTTATCCACATTGACCAGCAGGGCGCTTTCCCAGCGTCTGGCCAGCAGGGTGGCGCTGGTTCCCGCCATGGCCATATCCAGTATTTCCGCAGCTTCCACCTGTTTCATGGCGCTGCCGTCGTAGGCCAGCACGGGAAGAAAGCTGATGAACTCCTTCACCTTGGTTTCCGGATTGCCCGGGTTGGCGTTCAGGCGGCAGCTGTAGTCAGCTATTTGCTTAAGGGCGCGGTCCAGGGCAAAGTCAAAGACGTAGCAGTTGGGTTTGACGATTTCTTTTTTCCCCGGCTGATCACTGTCCACCGTCCACGGGCTTTGCACCCGGAAGGCTGCCTGGAAGTAAGTTTCCGGGCTGGAGAGATTGCGCAGCATGAAGATGCCGGCCCAGGGCTTGACGGTAACGCCCGTGGTCAATTTGCCGCAGGAGAGCGTAATGGTTTTACTTTCCAGCGGATTGCCGCCCATGGCCTTCAACACGGGCGGCAGGGCGTTCGCCCCCGTGCCGGCTTCCGGTCCGGCGCAGACGATGACCTGATAGTCGTGGTAAAAGGTATTCTGACGTTGTTGCAGCAGGTTGTTCATGGCGTGGCAGGAAGCCACATCCGGCAGAAACCACAGGGTATGGTTGAGCAAACTCATCAGCCGGGTATCCGAGTAAGGCATGGGGGGCTTTTTGCCGCCCAGCTTCAGCTCATCCGTCGCCGCGGCATGATGGGAGCCGCGGATCAGATCCAGCCATTTCTGGACGTATTCTTCATGAATAAAACGGGCTTTATTCCCTTTCCCTTCCGCCTGGAAGAAGACGTTCAGGTCAAATTCGTTGAACTCTCCCCCCAGAGCGATTTGCCGGATGTCCTCCGGCACGCGGTAGGTAAGCAGCACCATGCGCGGCAGGGCGGCATACGGGTTATTTTCCCCCTGCCAGGCAGCCTTGGCGCGCTGTTCATCGGAATACGTCCAGCTGTAAATTTGTTCTTCAATAAACTCGCCGGAGTTCAGGGCGCGGAACGGCGTTCCGGAAAGGTACAGGTAGTGGTCCGCAGTGATGGGCAGATCCTGTTCATCGCAGACATTGCCGGTGTTGGTTTCCGGGGGCGCGGTGTTGTATTCTTCTTCCTCATCCTCCATCAGGAACAGAGCTTTGGCGTTTTCCTTCCACGCCCCAAAGTGGTATTCGTCAAAGATAACCAGATCCCAGTTGATTTCCCGCACCCATTCATGCTGGGGCTTGATGCCGCCCGTTTCCTTATTCACCCCCAGAAAGTCCTGAAAAGAGCCGAAGCACACAATAGGCTGTCCGGCGTCCGCCTGCCGGTATTGCTCGTCAATGGGCTGGGCGTCCGGCCCTTGTTCCCGGCAGATGAATTGCCAGCCTTCAAAGTCCAGGTGCGTTTCCAGGTCTTCCTTCCACGCCGTCTGCACCGCCGGCTTGAAGGTCAGGATGAGCGCCCGGCGCGCGTTCAACCGCCGTGCCAGCTGGTAAGCGGCAAAGGTTTTGCCAAAGCGCATTTTGGCGTTCCACAGAAAACGCGGCGTGCGTCCATCCGCGCGTTCCGCTTTAAAGTAGTTCAGCGTCCGCTCCACGGCTTCCGCCTGTTCCGGGCGCATGGTAAAATCCCTGGTGCGGTTTTCCATGTTGGCCGTCCGGGTGCGCACCGCCAGCCATGCCGCCCTGATTTCTTTCTCCGTACAGCGGAACCATTCCCCGCCCACTCCCTCCACGCCTTTTTTCTCCAGCATCCGGTGTACGGCATGGTCCGTAAAGCTGCTTCCGTCTTCATACAGAGCCGGTTCCGCGAAGATAACCCGGTAGGGTTTCTTCCCTTCCGGCCTCAAGGTAGGGTACTGCTGCGCTACGCGTTTTTCCACATCCACCGCCGTGTACCCCACTTTCAGACAACCGGGATAGCTGGCGTCCTCATAGGCATAAATCATTGGCCGCGCATTCGTTCTTTGTTTAAAGAAACGATCGCTGTTTTCCATAGTTCTTTGTGTAAAAAACTCAATTGCCACGTGGGTTACCCTCCAATCTCCATAGGTTTAATCAATTTCTCAATATAGTCTATTTCTTCGCTTTTTAGAGAATACTTCGAATATAGCATTTCATCTGTCCAAGGTTTTTCAAAACCGACATAAGGGACAAAACAGAATTTATCTTTTGTTATATGAATGGACGAAAGAGCCTGTAACAGCAGGAAACGAGCAAATTTACTGGACATGAAAGAAACAAGGTTTTCTGCTTCCTGCTTTTTCTCAAACACATCCAAAATAAGGTATGTTTCAGTACAGGCTTCTTTTGGGTTGAGAATGCGTAATGAAGATAATATTTGATAATTCCCTTCGGATGTAGGCTTATTACCACCAGACATGGCATAGGTGATAATGACTTTATATTTATCAAGGATACTTTCCTTATCTGTCACAGTATTTTTGTGCAGATAGATGAACCCTTTGGAGGTAAGAATTTTAATAGTATTAATCCCGAATTCATTAGAACCACTAACAGTAGTTGGTAGATTGAAATAATTACGAGAGTAAACGACTTTGTTCATAAGTTTATCTTTACTTGCTAGAACCTTTCTAATGATCGTTAATGCAAGGTTGCTACGAACAAAGTAATCAAACTCATCCAAGGAGCGAATATTCTCTGAAGTGCATTCTCCCTCCTTTATGTTAACAACGGCACAGTCTCCCGAATAAGTGTTATCCCAAAGAAAATAGCAGATTCCTCCTGCAATATTTACACCAGGGAAGCAGTCTGCACTATTGGTAACATCTACAAGTTTTCTTATATGTTTTTGACCGAGCATAGTTGCTCGGAAGTCATCCAAACCCTTTCCTCCAGCATACCATCTTGCAGGGATGACCATAGACAAATATTTCGGTTTAAGTTTCATCGTTTGCTCAACAAATAAATGATATAATGGCTTGGCACTTGCTCCGTTGCCTCCATCATCAAGTTGATAAGGGGGATTGCCGATGATGACATCAAAGTTCATAGGAAACAGGTTATTCGGATTGTTGGCGTGGATGAATTCGTAAGCGTGGCTTTCCAGCCCCTCTTTTCGTGCCTGCTCTCCATAGGCGGCTTGAGAGGCACCGCAAAAGACGCATTTGCCGCCCCTCCAGGTGTGTGTGATGTGTTTGTAGCGGATGTTGCCGTCAGCATTGTCAAAACGAACGACGGAGTAAGGCCCATTGGGGTATTTGGAACAATACACTCCGCGGCGGGCGAGAAGGGATGTCAGCTCCGTAATGGCGATGCCGAAGAGCTGATTTCTGAAAATGTGTTCCAGGCGCTCCTCCCGGTTTGGGAGGTGAGCTTCCAGCCCCTTGTTGAGCCTTTTGGCAATCTCCCTCAGAAAGACGCCGCTCTTGCAGCAGGGGTCCAGAAAGGTAACGGAAGGGTCGGAAAAAAGCTCCTGCGGGAGCAAATCCAGCATGGCGTTGGCAATCTCCGGCGGCGTGAACACCTCGTCACTGGAAAGATTGGCCAGGCAGCTCAATACGTCAGGGTTATGGATGTTATTGTTCATGATTCCGCTTCCGGCAGTTTGCGGTAATCCATGGGGGGGAACTCACGTACCGGGTATTTGGGTACGTATTCCAGAGGAAGTTCCCCTTCCGCCTGTTCCAGGGAAGTCCGGGCGTTTTGATCACGCAGGAGTTCATCTTGCCGGAAGTCCCGGCGTTTGATGAGGGCGCCGCCCACGGCGGACCATTCGGAAAAGAGGATAGGCTCCTGAGTATCATGGGCGGAAGCATCTACTTTTTTCATGCTCAGGGCGTTGCCGTTAAGAATGTTGCGTTCCAGGACAAAGTGGACGGTTTTCTGGCATTCCGCGGAGGGCGGACGTTTTAAACGCCGTTCATATTCCGCCAGCCACAGGGTCTGCAGACGTTCCCGGCAGGCGCGGACGTTATCCGCCAGCAGTTCCACCCCATAGATAGACATGAGAGCCAGCACGGCGCGGAACTCATAATCCGCCGGGGAACTGCCGTATTGCCGGCGGACGGTTGCCAGCTTCCTCAACAGGATAGGGGCCAGAAAGGCGCCTTCTCCGCATGCCGGTTCCAGAAAGCGGCTGTCAATGCGTTCCGCTTCATGCGCCACCAGATTGAGCATGTCATTCACCAGCCAGTCAGGGGTGAATACTTCTCCGTGATCCATTACCCGTTTACGGGATTTAATCTGAGAAGGAGTTTGAGGATTGGGCGACATGACGCCTCTCTTTTCGCACGGATAGGCTATCCGCAAGATTTGTATAGATTGATTTTCTTTGGAGAAAGAGCAAAGGCGCAAGTATTTGTGTACTTAGTCAATGAATGAGTATTGCCGTTACGTTTTTGTTTCCTTATCTTTTTTTATTGCTCTGACCGTTTTATACTTGATGCGGATAGCCTATCCGTTTTCCTATCTTTTCTTCATGACTCAACAGGAATTGATGGAAGAAGAAGCCCTGCTCATTTGCTGGATGCGTAAAAAACGCGTGCAGGCTGCGGAAATAATGGTCATGGCGCGGTTGCTCCGGGGTGTTTCAACCGGGATGTCCGGGCGGCTGCAATGCGTGGAGCTGGGGATTAAGGAATGGAAAGCGATGAAAAAGACGGTCAGTTTTTCCGTTTGCGTGGCGGAGTCCCTGAAAGCCCGGGCGCATCGGCGGCGACGCACGCTGGAAGAAATCCGGTACGTTACGGCGCGGATGGTGAAGGCGTGGCCGGACCTGAGACATAAGATGATGCGGAGCCTGAGGCGGGAAGATTGCCAGCGCATCCTGAATATATTCCCGACGGCCAGCGGACGGCGTAAGGCTCGCATCATCCTACACGGAATATGTGCTTTTGCCTGCCGCAGGGGATGGGCGGGGAAGAACCCGGCAGCGGAGACGCCGTGTCCGCATGTGAAGGAAAGAAGAGTGCCTGTGCTGACGCCGGAGGAGTGCCGGAGGCTGATGACGGCAGCACAGGAGGTGTGCGGTGGCGAGTGTCTGCCAGCAGCTGCGCTGATGCTGTATGCCGGAGTGCGTCCGCAGGAGGTCAGAAGACTCCAATTCCGGCATATCAGGCTGGAAGAAAAAGCGGCGCTCATTCCGGCACGGCATTCCAAGACGGGAGGGGCGCGGCGGGTGACCCTTCGGCCGGTAGCGTTGCAGTATTTGCGGGCTTTCCGGAATCATTCCGGGGAAGAACCATTGTGCCCGGCAGGATGGGAACGCAAGTGGCGGCTGGTGCGTGCCCGCGCCGGCTGGAATAACTGCCGGCCATGGGTGCAGGATATATTAAGACACACGTTTGCCAGTTACCACGCGCTGGAATTCCGGGATTATGCCGGATTGCAATGGGAGATGGGGCACCAAAACGCCCATTTATTGAAAACCAGATATCTGAATATGGATGAAATCAGAAGGCAGGATGCCCGCGCCTTCTGGCTGGCGGCGTAAGCCCTTCTTCTCGGGAAAACAGAGAGGTTGAATAAGAAGCAGGGACGTTCATGCAAAGCGGGCGGTCCCCTCCATGAAGGGAACTGCCCGCAAACGGTTTGAGCAGATGCTTCGGAGATTTTAGCCGATGCGTTCCACTTTCACGGAGTGGGACTGGCCGTTGATGATGATGGTCAGGTCACGGGAACCGGAGGGGCCGCTCACCCGGGCGGTGATGCCGTTGTCAATGACGGTCATGGACGGCGCGGCCGCCGGAGCCGCGGCGGGAGCGGTGTTCACCTGCACGGGGGCTTCTTCCTTAGGTTCCGGCTTTTTGTAGAAGTCTTCCACCTGCTGCGGGAACATGGCGTAGATGACGCAGTGTTCGTCGTCCGTGGGGAGCCCCTTTTCCGCAAGCTTCCTGCGCAGGTCTTCCATGCCGGGCTTGATCAGGTCCGCCGGACGGCAGGTGATTGGTTCCTTGCCCATCTTTTCCGCGCAGAGTTTCTGCACTTCCGGGTCCACGGGAGCCGAGGTGCGGCCGTAGTAGCCCAGGGCAATGTCCGCCGCCTGGGGGGTGATGTTCTTCCAACGGCCGAACTTGACGTTCAGCATCGCCTGCACGCCTACGATCTGGGAGGTGGGGGTCACCAGCGGAATCCAGCCCAGGGCCTTGCGGACTACCGGGATTTCCGCGAATACTTCCTCAAATTTGTCTTCCATGCCCTGTTCCTTGAGCTGGGTGCGGAAGTTGGAAAGCATGCCGCCGGGCACCTGGTAACGGAGCGTGTCGGAGTCCACCACTTCGTTGCGGTGGGAGGCGAATTTGCCCAGGCTTTCATAAACGGGCTTGAGCATTTCGGACACCTCAATGAGCTTGTCCGCATCGTAATCCGGCTTGCGGGGATTGCCGTTCAGCAGGGCGAGCATGCGCAGGCAGTCCGGCTGGCCCGTGCCGTTGGCGAAGGGGGAGATGGAGACGTCGCACGCGTCCACCCCGGCGTCAATGGCGCTGAGGTAGGTGGAGGCGCCGAGGCCCGAGGTGTCATGCGTGTGGATCCAGACGGGGATATTCAGGTCCTTCTTCAGGGCACTAACCAGTTCATGGGTCACATAAGGGGGGATGAGGCCGGCCATGTCCTTGATGACGATGGCGTCCGCCCCCATGTCCGCCAGCTCTCGGCCCATGTCCACGAAGCTCTGCGTGGTGTGCACGGGGGAAGTGGTGTAGCAGATGGTGCCGTGGGCCTGGGCTCCGGCCTTCTTGGCGGCGCGAATGGAGGTCTCCATGTTGCGCGGATCGTTCACGCAGTCGAAAATGCGGAAAATGTTCATGCCGTGCTTGGCGCTCATGGCGACGAAGGCTTCCACCACGTCGTCCGCGTAGTTGGTGTAGCCCACGATGTTCTGGCCGCGCAGGAGCATCATGTGCGGCGTCTTGGGGGCGGCCTTCTTCAGGGCGTCCAGGCGGTCAAAGGGCCACTCCTTCAAAAAGCGCAGTCCGGCGTCGATGGTGGCGCCGCCCCAGGTTTCCAGGGCGCTGAAGCCCATGGAGTCCAGAATGGGGGCGATGGGCAGCATGTCTTCCGTCTTCATGCGGGTAGCTGCCAGGGACTGGTGCCCGTCGCGCAAAACGGTACAATTGAATGTAACAGGATTCATTATTTAGTTAACTATTGTTAAAAATTGAAGAGGTGGCTTCTTGAGGATGATTTTCTCACAGCCTCTCTTTCAGGTCAAGCGTACAACAACGGATTCACCGTAAGAACTACTGCACGGGAGCCATCAGCCGCGCCAGGTTGCAGAGCATCTTGAAGCCCAGGGATTTGTTGTTGTAATCCTCCAGGGATTCCTTTTTGGAGGAGGCAAAATCCTTCTCCAGCATCTCCTTCACCTCCGCGCAGACGGCGGGGGAGTGGATGACGGCGGTGATTTCAAAATTCAGGGCCAGGGAGCGGTTGTCCAGGTTGGCGGTGCCCACAGTGGCGATGTCGTCGTCCATCAGGATCACCTTCTGGTGCAGGAACCCTTTCTGATAGGCCCAGACCTGGATGCCGTACGTGTCCAGGTCACGGAGGAAGGTGAAGGAGGACAGCTTCACCAGAATGTGGTCCGCCCGTTCCGGACGCAGGATGCGCACATCCACGTTCCGCAGGGCCGCGGCCTGGAGGGCGGCCATTACCCCTTCGTCCGGGACGAAGTAGGGGGTGGCTATCCAGAGCCTTTCCCGGGCTCTGTTCGCCAGGGCAATGATCGCGGTTTTCCAGGCGGGGATGACGTCCGCCGGGCCTGAAGGAAGCATCAGCACGGTTTCATCCTCCCGCTGGGGCGTAATTTCCCAGCACAGGCAGGGCAGGGAGGAGGGACCGGATTTCAGCATGGCCCAGTTCCAGTCTTCCAGGAAGCTGATTTGCGTCTGCTGGACGGAGGGGCCTTCCAGCTGCACAAACGTGTCCCGCCAGTAGCCCAGGGCTCCCTTGCCCAGATACTCCCGTCCGATGTTCATGCCGCCGATGAAGGCAGTGGCCCCGTCCACAACCACCAGTTTCCGGTGGTTGCGGAAGTTCAGCCGCAGGATGTTGCTCAGGAAGTGGCGTTTTCCGTTGAAAGGCTCAATGTTCACGCCCTCCTTCCGCAGGGCGGAGATGTAGCCGGGGGGAAGCTTGTGGGAGCCGATTTCATCATACAGCATGTAGATGCGGATGCCGGCCCTGGCGCGTTCAATCAGCAGGTCTTTCAGGTTCTGCCCCACGGAATCGTTCTTAATGATGAAGAATTCGATCAGAATATAGTGCTCCGCGTTCTTGATGGCGTCGTAAATGCGCGGGAAGGCGTGGTCCGCGTCAATGAGCAGGCGGCAGGAATTGCCGCGGCAGACGGGCAGGCGCACGATGTTGGAAAGCGTGTGCATGATCTTTCCCACCGTATCGGAGGACTGGACGGCATACGGGGCCATGCAGTTCGTGATTTTATCCGTCAGTTCCCCCCAGGAGGATTCCGGATCCGTCTGGCGGCGGCGCGTTTCCACATATCCGCTGAACCTGCGCCGCCCCAGAATCAGGTAAAAAGGCACCGCAATGTACGGAAAGGCCAGCAGGGAGATGAGCCACGCGATGGTTCCCTGCGGCGTCCGCGTGTGGAGCAGGGCCGGAATGAGGCAGAAGGCGCCTGCTATGTGGCAGAGGGCGGCAAATCCCAAATATGGCTCTTCAGGGATGATCATGGAACGGAAACCGGAAAAGATGCTGAGGGGGAAAACGGCGGGAAGCGGTGAAAAGGCTGGCTTTTGAGGCTGGAGATGGTACTAAAGTGGCGCATGCTCATATTATCACGGGTCCAGGGATTAGAAAAGCGTAAATTAAGGGAATGAAACAGTATTTGGCACTTTTGGAGGATGTCCTGACCAACGGGGTGGGGAGGGAAGACCGTACCGGAACGGGCACCATCGGCGTGTTCGGGCGGCAGAGCAGGTATGACCTGCGCGACGGTTTTCCGTGCCTGACCACCAAGAAGCTCCATCTGCGCTCCATTATTTACGAACTGCTCTGGTTCCTGAAAGGGGAGACTAATGTCAAGTTCCTGAAAGACAACGGCGTTACCATCTGGGATGAATGGGCTGATGAAAACGGGGAGCTTGGCCCCGTGTACGGCGCGCAGTGGCGCTGCTGGCCGGGGAACGACGGCAAGCCCATTGACCAGATTGCCAGGCTGATTGACGGCCTTAAGAACAATCCGTGGTCCCGCCGGCACATCGTCAGCGCATGGAACGTGGCCCTGGTGGATGACATGGCGCTCCCTCCGTGTCATTCCCTGTTCCAGTTCTGCGTGATTCCCGCCCAGCCGGGGGAAGGGAAGCACGGGCTTTCCCTCCAGCTTTACCAGCGCAGCGCGGACCTGTTCCTGGGAGTTCCCTTCAACATAGCCTCCTACGCTTTGCTTTTGCTCATGGTGGCGCAGGTATGCGGGTATGAGGCGCGGGAATTCATCCATACCTTCGGAGACCTGCACCTGTACCGGAACCATCTGGACCAGGCGAGGGAACAGCTCTCCCGCACGCCGCGCCCTCTGCCGGTCATGAAGCTCAACCCGGAGGTGAAAACCATTGACGGGTTCCGGTATGAAGACTTTGAACTCGTGGGGTACGATCCCCTGCCGCACATCAAGGCGCCCGTTTCCGTTTAGAATTCCACCCCTTGATCCATCATGTCACAGCCCGTTACTTATACAGGAGTAGTCGCCATGGCCTCCGGCCGCGGCATCGGCTACCGGGGAGCCTTGCCCTGGCGCCTGCCGGACGACCTCAAGACTTTCAAGCGCATCACGACGGGACATCCCGTGCTGATGGGCCGCAAGACTTATGAGAGCATCGGGAAGCCGCTCCCCAACAGGCAGAACATTGTGCTCACCCGTGACCCCGCCTGGACGGCGGAAGGGGTGCAGGTGATCCATTCCGTGGAGGAACTGGAACGTCTGGAACTGATGGACCCGGAGGTCATGGTCATCGGCGGGGCGGAAATCTTTTCCCTGATGATGCCGTTCATGTCCCGCATGTGGGTCTCCAAAGTGAAGGGGGAATATCCGGCGGATACGTTCCTCCCTCCGTTTGAGGACAAGCTTGGCCATGCCTCCCTGAAGGAACGGTTTGAAGGCTTTGACCTGTACTTGTACGAGTAGGGGAAGGGACGGCTTCTTTTCCGCATTCTCCCCGGATATGGGATGAAGCGCAAAAAAGACGGAGCGGCAAAGCCGCCCCGTCTTCCAAATAGGGATTTTTTCTCCCGTTATTGCGCCTTTCCGGTGAACAGGGCCTTCACCCATTCACGGTAGCGCTGGAACATGGCGTACAGCGCCGGAATGAACAGGATGCCCACCACGGTGGCAAGAATCATGCCGTAGAAGGTGGAGATGCCGATGGCCTTGCGGCTTGCCGCGCCCGCGCCGGAGGCGATCACCATGGGGAACACCCCGATGATGAAGGAAATGGCCGTCATCATCACGGCGCGGAAACGCTGCCGGGCTCCTTCCAGAGCCGCCTCCTGGATAGGCACGCCGCGTTCCCGCTCCATCTTGGAGAACTCCACCATCAGGATGGCGTTCTTCCCGGCCAGGCCCACCAGCATCACCAGCCCGAGCTGGGCGTAAATGCTCAGGGGAGTGTTGCAGATGATCAGGCCCAGCAGGGCGCCCAGCAGGGCCACGGAGACGGAGACGATGACGGAAATGGGGACCGTCCAGCTCTCATACTGCGCCACCAGGAACAGGTAGCCGAAGAGCAGGGCCATGCCCATCAGCAGCACGATCTTGCCGTCATTCTGCCGTTCCTGGTAGCTCATGTCCGTCCAGGTGATGGAATAATTTTCCGGCAGCGGCAGGGCCTCAATCTGGTTCATCAGCTCTCCGCTACTGACGCCTGGCTTGGCCTGGGCGGTCACTTCCGCGGACATGAGCTGGTTGAAGCGGGATATCTGCCGCGGTCCGACCATGTAGGACAGAGTGGCTACGGAGCTGAGCGGCACCATCTGGCCCTGGTCGTTCTGGATGTAGGTGTTCATGATGTCGTTGATGCTGGTGCGGTCTTCCGCCGCGGACTGCATCTTCACCTTGAACGTGTAGCCGATCAGGTTGAAATCATTGATGTACATGGAGGCCAGCTTGCTCTGGAGCGTCGTGAAAATGCGGTTTACGGGCACGTGCATGCTCTGCGCCTTTTCACGGTCGATGTTCAGGAAAAGCTGGGGCGTGTTCGCCTCATACGCGCTGCGGGCGTACATGGCCCCCGGCAGCTTGTTGATCTTGTCCAGCAGTTCGTTCGTCACGCGTTCCAGGTCCTTGGGAGTTTCCTCGCCACTGGCCTGGAGCATGAAGGAGACGCCGCCCGTCAGGCCCAGGCCCATGATGGCGGGTGGGCTGAACACGGTGGCCTTGGCCGCCGGAATCTCGTCGCACAGGATGGAAGCCTTCTGCATGATGGAATCCAGGGAAAGCTCCGGAGTCTTGCGCTTGTCCCAGGAGTCAAGCTGGGCGATGCACATGCCCAGGTTTTCCCCGTTGCCGCCCATGAAGCTGAACCCGGAGGTGGAGGAAACCTGGCGCACGCCGGGAATGCTCATGAGCTTCTGCTCCGCGCTGCGCATGGCCTGTTCCGTACGGCCCAGCGTAGCGCCCGGAGCCAGCTGGATGTCGCAGAAGACGGTGCCCTTGTCTTCCGGGGGAAGGAAGGACTTGGGAACGGTTTCAAACAGCTTCCAGTTGCCGAGCAGCACGGCGGCCAGCAGAATCAGCGTGAGCCAGGCGCGGCGCACCATGATGCCGGCGCACTTGATATAGCTCTTGCGCGCCCATTCCAGCGTGGCGTTGAAGGGGCGGAAGGGGCTGAACCTGCTCTGCTTCCTTTTCTTCTTCTTCAGCAGCAGCACGCACAGGGCGGGGCTGAGCGTCAAGGAATTGATGGCGGAAAGGCAGAGGGCCACGCACATGGTCACGGAGAACTGCATGTAAATGTTCCCCACCATGCCGCCGAAAAAGGCGATGGGCACGTAAATGGCCACCGTCACCAGCGTGGTGGCGATGATGGCCCCCGTAATCTGGTGCATGCTCTTCTTGGTGGCTTCTTCCGGGGTCAGGTCTTCCGTTTCCAGAATGCGCATGGTATTCTCCACCACGATGATGCCGTCGTCCACCAGGGAGCCGATCACCAGAATCAGGCCGAACATGGTCAGCACGTTGATGGAAAAGCCCAGCGGCAGCAGGATGGCGAAGGTGCCAATCAGGGAAACGGGAATGGCGAGCGCCGGAATGAGGGTGGCGCGCCAGTCCTGAAGGAACACGTACGTGATGCCCACCACCAGAATCAGGGCGATAATCAGCGTTTCCACGATTTCCGCCATGGTGGCGGAAATATATTGCGTGGGGTCGTAACTGACGACATAGCTTACGCCGTCCGGAAAGCGTTCCTGCAATTTGACCAACGTATCCTTCACGCCGTTCATGGCTTCCAGGGCATTGGCGTCATCCAGGCGGTACACGGCCATGTTCACGGAATCCTCCCCGTTGTTGCGGCTGCTGCCCGTGTAGGTCTCCGCGCCCAGCTCAATGCGGGCGATGTCGTCCAGCCGGGTGACGTGGCCGTCCTGTCCGGTGCGGACGATAATCTTGCTGAACTCCTCCACCGTTTGAAGCCGCCCGGTGACGTTCACCTTGTACTGGATGAAATTGTTTTCCCCTTCCGAGCCGATGGAACCGGCGGCGGCCTGCACGTTCTGCGCCTTGATGGCGTTGGAAACGTCATCCGGCGTGATGTTCAGGGCGGACATGCGCAGGGCGTCCAGCCAGATGCGCATGCTGTAATTCTTTTCCGGCATCAGGTTGACGGCGGAGATGCCCGGCACGCGGGCGATCTCATCCTTCACCCTGGACTTGACGAAGTTGTTCAGCTCCAGGGAACTCATGCTGGTGGACCGGAAGGCGAAGAACCCCAGGATGTCCGAGGAGCGCTTCCGTATCTTGATGCCCTGGTCCGTCACTTCCTTGGGCAGCTTGTACTCCACGCGCTTCAAGGCGTTCTGGACGTTCACCATGTTGATGTCCGAGTCCGTGCCGCTCTTGAACGTCAGGGAAAGAGAATAACCGCCGGTGTTGTCCGACTTGGAGGAGAAATAAAGCAGGTTTTCCAGCCCGTTGAGTTCCTCCTCAATGGGGGAGGCCAGCGTCTCCATCACCACCTGGGCGCTCGCGCCCGTGTAAGTGGCCTGCACGTTGATGCTGGTGGGCGCGATTTCCGGATACTCCGCAATGGGCAGCTGCTTCAGGCAGATGCCGCCCGCCAGAATCATCAGGATGGCGATGACGATGGCGAATTTGGGGCGTTTGATAAACAGGTCCGCAATCATGGGAGGATCAGTTTTGAGCGGAATACACGGGATTCACCTTGGCGCCGGGGCGCACTTTGTGCATGCCGTCGATGATGATGACTTCCCCTTCCTTCACGCCGGAGCTGAAGCACTGTTCATTATTGACCGTGTTGCCCAGCGTGACGTCGCGGCGCTCCACCACGCCCTGGTCGTTCACCACGTAAACGTAGCTCTTGTAGGCGTCGTGCATCACGGAGGAAATATTGGCCGCCGGGAAGCGGTCCACGTTCTTCTTGGAAAGATTCACCGTGACCACGCCGCCGGGCGTCAGTACGTCTTCCGGATTGGGGAACCTGGCCCAGACGTTCAGGGTGTCCGTAGTCGGCTGGACGGTATTGTCCGTCATGAAAATCTTGCCCGGCTGGTCATACGCCTTGCCGTTGGCGAGGTTGACGGACACGAGGGCGTCCTTCTTCATCTTCTCCTGGGTGCCGAACAGGGAAAGAAAATCGCGTTCGCTGATGGGGAACTTCACGTACACCTCGTCAATGCCCGTGATGGTCACCAGGGAACCGGAGGTGGGCGTGATGTAATTGCCCGTGGAAAAAGTGACGCGTCCCGTGCGTCCCGTGATGGGGGCCGTCAGTTTGGTGTAATTGAGGTCATCCTTCGCTACCGTGATGGCGGCGTCTGCGGACTGGATCTCCGCTTCCAGGGCGTGCATGGTGCTCTTGGCGTTTTCCACCGTATCCATGGAGACGGACTTGGAGGCCAGCAGCCTGTTATAGCGTTCAAAGCTGTTCTTGGCGTAAAGCAGCTTGGCTTCAAGCTGGGCCTTCTTGGCCACCGCTTCCTCCACGGCCGCCTTGTAGCGCGTGTCTTCTATCTCGAAAAGGAGGTCTCCCTTCTTCACCACCTTGCCTTCCCGGAAGCGGGTGGCCACGATGTTGCCGGAAACGCGGGGCTGTACGGTTACCCGGTCAATGGCTTCCACCTGGCCGATGTATTTCTTGTTCACCGCGCTGTCGATGGCGGTCGCTTTCTCGACGAGTACGGTACTGGGCTTGGCGGCCCCTCCCGGCGCTCCCTGGGAATAACCCGGAACAAGCAGAGAGAAAAGCAGGCCGGATCCGGCCAGCAGGCGGAGGGGAACCTTCCGTTGGTGCGTATGTTTTTTCATATGGTATTATTTACTGTAAACGTGGTTGTAAAGGGTATCCACAATGCGGCAGAAATTCTCCTTGTCCTCCTCCGCCAGGGTGCTGAACAGGGTGTCCAGCCGTTGCTTCATGCCGTTGTAAAGCAGCTGGAACCTGGACTCCCCTTCCTCGGAAAGGCGGATGCACAGGGAACGCCTGTCGCGCGGGTTCTCCTTGCGGTCAAACAGGCCCTTCTTCACCATGCTGTCCACCAGCAGGGACGTGGAGGGAATGCTCATGCGGAGATGGTGGGCGAGCGTCTTCAGGGGAATGCCTTCATGGCGGTTGGTCATCAACCGGTTCAGGGCGCCCAGGGCATTCATCTGCCGGACGGAGAGCCCCATGATCTTCTGATAGTGGCTCTGGTCCACTTCATTCAAGTTATCTCTTTTAAACTGGTAAAGAATGGTCTCGAACTTGTGAACGGAGGTAGTGATATCCACGGCAGGTTGAAGCATGGGGCTGTTATGTCAAAACCGGTTAATTGTTGTCAAACTAAAACAAATAAAGTTGAGAATTTGTTGCCGTGTCGAAATAAATCGGAAAAATGAAAAATCACGGCTCCTTCACCATACAAACCGCCGGAGGTTGCGGAAGTTTCAAAAAAAGTCTTTTTTTCTTGTCACTGGGGTATAAAGGCGTGTATAAGCCTCCACGTCCTCGCCGCAAGGCAGGAACAACATTCAAGGTCATGGAGCGGTAGCTCAGTTCGGTTAGAGCGCCAGCCTGTCACGCTGGAGGTCGCGGGTTCGAGCCCCGTCCGCTTCGCCACCTTGTTTCAAAGAAGAAACGGCCGCCTCCGGGCGGCTTTTTTGTGCCCTGGGATTGTCCGGTTCTCCGGCACCTGTTCGTTTGCCTGTTTTTTCCCAAGACGCATCCCGGCAGGGAGTGGAGCCTTTGCATAAATCCCCACGGTTTGAATGAAAGGCATCCAACCGGGAGCGGAGGCTCTTATTCCCCCTTCTCCTTCTCTCCGCCAAACCCCTCCTTTCCGCGGAGCAGGGGACCATGCTTGATTTCGCCACAATCTTCCCCCATGATACCCGCATGATTCTGGAACTGCACTCCCCGCTGGACATGCATCTTCACCTGAGGGACGGCGACATGCTGAAACTGGTCGCACCCCTGAGCTCCGCCTCCTTTGCCGGGGCGGTCATCATGCCCAACCTGGTGCCCCCTGTGGCGGATGCGGATGCGGTGCAGGCCTACCGGCAGCGGGTGCTGGACGCTTGCGGGGGAGACGTCTTCCAGCCGTACATGACGGCGTTCTTCCGCTCCTATTCCGAAAAGGAACTGGCTACGCTCAAGGAACTGGTATTCGGCATCAAGCTGTACCCGGCGGGAGCAACCACGAACAGCGAAGGAGGCGTAAGGGCCATGAAGGATGCGGAGGGCACCATGTCCCTCATGCAGGAAATGGGCATTCCGCTGCTGGTTCACGGTGAAAGCCACGGATTCGTGATGGACCGGGAAGCCGAATTCCTGGACGTTTACCGTGATCTGGCCACCCGCTTCCCCCGGCTGACCATCTGCATGGAACACATCACCACGGCCTCCGCCGTGCGGCTGCTGGATGAATTTGAAAACCTCGCGGCTACCGTAACCCTCCAGCACCTTCTTATCACGCTGGACGACGTGGCCGGGGGCATGCTGCGCCCCCACCTCTTCTGCAAGCCGATCGCCAAAAGGCCGGAAGACCGGGAAGCGCTGTTGAAAGCTGCCTTATCCGGACATCCGCGCCTCATGTTCGGCAGTGACTCCGCCCCCCATCCCGTCCACGCCAAGGAAGCGTGCGGCTGCGCCGCCGGCGTGTTCACCGCTCCCATCGCCCTGCCGCGCCTGGCGGCCCTGTTTGACGGACACGGCGCCCTGGACCGGTTGCAGGGCTTCGTTTCCGGCCATGCCTGTTCCCTGTACGGACTGAAGCCTCCTGCCAGGACGGTGCGCCTGCAGCGGCGGAAAATGCTGGTGCCGGACGCCTACGAGGGGCATGGACAGAAAGTGGTGCCGATGGAGGCCGGAAGCGTCATTCCCTGGAGCTTGGTGTGACGGCCACCCCCGCGGGAAGATGACAGAAAGCAATTGAAGGAAACCGTCTTTATACTGGATATTCCGGACGATCTCACTACAATCCCTGCTCATGGATCGGATTCGCGTTTATACGGGTGGAGTAGCTTCCTGTAATGGTTATCTCTTCAAGACGAAGGATAACTCTTACGTGGCGGTGGACGCTCCGTCCGGCTTCGCGGACTGGATATACTCCAAAAAGCCCGATATCATCATCACGGACCTTCTCATCACGCACCAGCACTTTGACCACGTGGAGGACGCCTGCCGCATGCGCCAGATCTTCGGCTGCCGCATTCACGCCGGACAGCCTTACACTGAAGACTTGACGCTGGAAAAAATGGCGCGCGACGCCTGGGGGCTTCCCCTCAACGTACAGCCGTTTGTGGTGGATGAAATACTCACGCCGGACATCCACACGGCAAACTGGGGCGGCCTGCTGTGGCATCTGCACCAGGTGCCGGGACACTCTCCGGACAGCATCGTTTACGACCTGCCGGACGAGGGAATCATGTTCACGGGAGACGTTATCTTTGCCGGTTCCATCGGACGGACGGACCTTCCGGGAGGGAACCTGCGCCTGCTGAAACAGGGCATAGAAAAGAAAGTGCTCAACCAGCCCGCCACGACCATGATTTTCCCGGGACACGGACCGTACACCACCGTGAAGAATGAACTGCTGACCAATCCGTTCATCTCCTGACCACGCTTCCCGCGCCGCTGCGCGGGGACGTGCTCCACTCTTTAGCAAGCATACAAGATCAATGTTATTTTCAGAATTAGGTTTATCGGAACCCGTCTTGAAGGCGGTGGAAAAATGCGGTTATGAACATCCCACCCCCATTCAGGAGCAGGCCATTCCCATCATTCTGGAGGGCCGGGACCTCATTGGGGCCTCCCAGACGGGAACGGGAAAAACCGCCGCTTTTGCCCTCCCCCTGCTGACAAAGCTTCAGCCCATCGGCAAGCCCCAGATACTGGTGCTGGAACCCACCCGCGAACTGGCGGACCAGGTGGCGGAAGCCTTTGCCGAATACGGCGAATTCACCGGGCTGAAAGTGGCCCTGCTGTACGGCGGCGTGGGCTACGGGAAGCAGACGGAAGACCTGAAAAACGGAGCGGACATCGTGGTGGCAACGCCCGGCCGCCTGGTGGACCACTTCTACCGCGGCACCATGCGCTTCGGAGAAGTCAAGGCCCTGGTGCTGGATGAGGTGGACCGCATGCTGGACATGGGCTTTCTCCCCATCGTCCGTAAAATCGTCAACCTCTGCCCGTGGGAAGGCAGGCAGACCCTCTTCTTCTCCGCCACCATGCCCCCGGTCATCGCCGGATTTGCCAAATGGTGCCTGACGGACCCGGCGGAAGTCACCATCGCCCGGCGCGAAGTGGCCGCCACCATCAGCCATGCCTTTTACCCGGTGGCGCTGGACCAGCGGGACGAACTGCTGCTGGCCTTGCTCAAGGGGACGGACTTCCATTCCGTCATGATCTTCACCCGTACCCGCAAGGAGGCGGACGCCGTGTGCGGCATGCTCAAGCAGCATGGCTACCGCGGGGAAGTGGCCGTCATGCACTCCGACATTCCCCAGAAGGAACGCATGGAAGCGCTCAAGGGCTTCAAAAGCGGCAAATATGATATTCTGGTGGCTACGGACGTGGCGGCGCGCGGCATTGACATCAGCGGCGTGACCCACGTCATCAACTACCGGGTGCCGGAAAATGCGGAAGACTACGTGCACCGCATCGGCCGTACCGGCCGTGCCGAAGCCTCCGGAGACGCCTTCACGATCATGACGGCGGATGAAGTGGACTTTGCCACGGCTGTGGAAAACTTCATCGGAAAGCCCATTGAACGCAAAAAGCTGGACGGCTTTGACTACACGTACACCGCCCTGCTGGAAGACAAGCCCGTTAAATCCGTCCGCAAGTCCAAACCCGCCGGACCCAAGCGCCGCAGACGCTAAGGGGGAGCTGACAAGGTTCTCTCTGCGGGAATGAATATCATCCCATGCGCATCCTTGCCATAGACCCGGCCATCCGCAACACGGGCTATGCCGTGGTGGAGGGCGACCATCGCCGGGCGTGCGCGCTGGACTACGGAACGCTCTCCATTCCCCGGAGTGTGTCCCAGTCCGGCTGCCTGCTTGCCATCAAGCAGCACCTGGGCAACCTCATTGACAAATGGGAACCGGATGAAATGGCGGTGGAACGCATCATCTACGTCCAGTCCCATCAGACGGCCATCACGATGGGCGCGGCCAAGGCGGCCGTGGTCATTGCCGCGGCGGAAGCCGGACTGCGGATCATGGAATACTCTCCCAAAAGCGTGAAACTCTCCGTTGTAGGGCGGGGGGCCGCTCAAAAAGCGCAGGTCGCCTTCATGGTGCGCGCCCTGCTGGAACTCCGGGAAACGCCGGAATCCGATGCCGCGGACGCCCTGGCGATCGGCCTCACGCACCTCTTCTCCGCGGACCCCTTGAAGGCCCACATGATGGAGAGGAAATACATTTAACAGTGATGAGAGTTTAGAGATGAGAGTTTAGTGTAAAAAATCCGGACTTGCAGTCCGCGAATTTAAAATCTAATCACTACTCTCTAAACTCTCATCACTACCTTCAAGGCTTGAAGGTCCTTCCTTTCCCGTCCTGCCACGCCTTGAGCAGGGAGGCGTACATCTTGTTGAGCTGTTCCAGAGTGGCTACGCGGAACTCGACGGTATTTGTATTCGGGTAAGCCTTGGCGACGGTGGTATCCGGATCAATGCTTCCTCCCGTCGCCCGGTTGACGGCGCCGGAACCGAGTTCCTTCGCCCGGTCGGTCACATTCTTGATGGCATTGATGCCGGAATTCTGCCCCAGCGTCTCCAGATAATAAAACTTGGTGGGCGTATTCCCCATGGTGACCAACGTCACTTCATACACCATGCACGCGTTGTCCAGAATATACTTGTGCTGCGCCACAGCTACAATCCGGCTGAGATGCACCACATACTGCCCCTCCGGAAAATTGCCGATCCAGAACTGGCTCTGGTTGTAATCATCCGTAGACTGGGTAGGAGCCCCCGTTTTGGACTGGGCGGAAAGGGGTACAGCTGTGAAAATACAAACCGCTAAAGTAAAAAAGAAGAGATTTTTCATATTCTTATACAAACATTCGCATTTAGGTGAGATGAAGAGAAATTATTAAAAACACTTATTATTAAGTACTGCAATCAAACAGGAGAAATAAAATTAATGGTAAGAATCCTCCACTCCTTTTTGATAACCAAGTGCATAGGCAGCATGAGGACTTTTATGCCTTACTGCACCTGCTTGGCTTTCAGGTAACGAATTCAAATCTATATTTAATTTTTCTTTACGGCGTAATCCATCTTTGTAGCCTCTGTCATAAGCACATCCAGCGCAACGGTGCCTCCCAGCTCCTCCTTGATCGTCTGGTAAATTGTTAAATTGAAGATCGTAACGATGTTCTTTTTTACAAGTCATAAAATTAATAGTATCTAAATTATTCTTCAATTAAACCAAGTATCCAATTTGACCATGAAATAATAGTGGATGCTCTGCGTTTGTAAGTTTCATTTGAACTAATATTATATAAATTAGATTTTTTCATGATTTCGACAATTTCGTTTTTTGATGGAGTATTCCCTTTTTTTAAATATAATTTTAATGATTCTTTAAAAATTTTATGCGATAATATGAGCTTTACAAATTCAAGTTGTCTGTCTGTAATAGATTTATTAAACATGCCCAAGCCTGTTTCAGTGAGAACATATTTTATATTATTATTATCATATTTTTTATCGACCAAACCTAAATATTTTGCAGCATTAAAATAATATTCTGTTTGTCGGGCATCAAAATCATAATTCTGCGTAATTTCTTCCTTGCTAAGGAATAATTTTTGTTTTAATAATTCACACAGATTGATTATGCGTTCAAAGCTGTCAGCTTGAGGAAAGGGAATCGATGGTTCTGATACAGTTTTTGTGTTTTCTAAAATATTTTGTATAGCTTCAATATTAATAGATCCTTCTTGAATTGCATATTTTTTATGCTTAATCAAACGAATAGAGTTATAAAATTTAGCATCTGTAAATTCATATTCACGAATATGAAAAATACCATTTGAATATGTTAAAAATATCGGACGTATTTGTTTATTCACCTTCTCTTTCCATAAACGGTAAGGATAATATAGCTGACGGATTAAAAAGTCATCAGAAATATAATTTTTGGCTTCTATCAATATTAATGAATCATTTCCTTCATAACCTCCATCTATTTCTATTTGAGAATTATTTACTTTTACTTCAAATTGTTTTTGGTCTTCGGAAGAATTAATTTTGAAATCAAATAAAGAGGAACTCATTCGTCCGCTTATTGTCGGAAACAAATTGTCTTCACCTGTAAAGTCATGCAATATTTTTGAAACAAAAATACAATTAATTGAAGTTGCTTCGCTTGTTATATCTTTATAATCCATACTTTCTAGAAAAGTAGGAAAATCAATGAATGTTATATCTATTTCTTCTTTTTTAAAAGTACAAAAAGTTTCAAAAGTACTGATTTCATAAGTGCCTCTGGATGTAGGTAGAATTGATAAGTTATTTTCAGAGAATAAATGGGGGAGCTGGGAACGATGATCAAATTTTGTCATCAAGCGTGCTTCTCTGAACTCATTAATATCTGTGGAGGATATTGTTACCCGTCCTTTCGATTTTATTGCATCTAAGATACGGTGTTTTTCAAAAATTTGTTCCCACGCTATATCGTTTTTATATCTATTCATAATTGCGTATTAAAACTTCATCTACTTCTCCCCGTTTTTCCGCATTCGCGTTAATTGAACGGATCGCCCTGACAGTGCTAATGTGATATTCCTTATACTGTTCTTTAATGAAATTAGACGAGGAATTAGATAATAAAAATTTTATGCCTCTTTTTGTCAAGTCGTCACAAGCCTCACGCAATTTTATTTGATCAAGAATATTCCATCCACCCTGAACGTAACCAGTGAAATTAGAACTATCTGAAATAGGATGATAGGGAGGATCCAGATATACAAATGAGTTCTTTTCCAAATTTTTCAAAATATCATTATAATCTCTATTATAAATTTTTATATTGTTGGAATTTAGATATAGAGAAACTGCTCTTAAAACTGGTTCGTTGACGATATTTGGATTTTTATATTTGCCAAATGGAGAATTAAATTCTCCAGAATTGTTTACACGATATAATCCATTATAACAAGTCTTATTTAAATATATCAGCCTGGAAGCTCGCCGTACCTCTCCTATTTTTTTAAAATCAGATGATCGATCTAGACTTCGTATTTCATAAAAATATTTGGATTCGTTTTTATGAGTTTTTAAATCTATAATAAGTTCATTTAAATTATTTTTAATTACATTATAGACATTTATTAATTCAGAGTTGAAGTCATTAATAATTGCTTTTTTAGGTTGGAGATGAAAAAATACAGCTCCTCCTCCAATAAATGGTTCTACATAAGTATGATTTTTTATATTTTTCGGTATGAATTCTATTATAGAATTTATAAGTTGCCTCTTGCCGCCAACCCACTTTACAAACGGGGTAACTAATTTGTTTTTTATCATTATAAAATCTATTTTTATATTATTTTTATTTTTATAGGAAAAACTATGATCCTATTTTTATTAGTTATTTTTCTGCCCCGACTAGATTTTCCTTACAGTTTTCTTAGTCGATTGTCAATCATAATTTGAATGATTTTTATGGATGTCTTTTGTATAAGGGAAATTTATTATAAATTTATATTTATAATTATATTTTTTATTTTTAATAAATTATTAAGATATTATTATGCCATTTTAAAAATTTGTTAAAAAATAAAATGATTTTTATTATTTAATATGAAACATTGATGGTGATTTCTAGGAAGTTGCTTTATAGAAAAAGATATGTAGAGATGATATCATCTAACAAAAATTGTTGATTTTCAAATTTTTAGAAAGAAATAATATTAGTGTTTTCGTAGAAAGAAATTAATACGAGAGAAATGGCTTGGTGGGCTGGACGACAGGAAGATTTATTATGGAGAACTTTGAACGAGTTCATGCCGAAACCTAGGAAGAAAATGTATACAAAGATATGGTACCGTTTCTTAATGTCGCAGTTGAAAAAAGATAGTAACTCTTGATGAATTATTTGGATAAGGATACGGTAATGGGTCGATTGATATACTAAATTTTAATAATAACGATACAAAGAGATAAGGATTTTGGTATATTCACTAAAATTGCAGGCTATGGCGAAATGATGCTAACATAGAGGGGGAGAGCCTCACTCTGCGTGGGAACATATGAAAAAACCGCTTTCCCCAAGTGCCGGGAAAAGCGGTTTCGTTAAAAATAACAATGAAAGGTCAGGGTTCTATGATGTTGAAGTTTCCATTGAACTTGTCCATGCATCCGATCAGCTCCTGGAACTTGTCTGCATTGCCTTCGATCTTGATCATGCCTTTGTCCAGGGCTTCCTTCAAGGGCATGGCCTGCATGGCAATAAGGGTGAAGTTGAGCTTGTCTCCGGTAATTACTGCATCAGGATGATCGACCGGTTTTCCTTCTCGGTACATCAGTACTTCGTCCTCAACCCAGAAGCCGTATGGTTTTCCGTTTTGGTCTATCCAGTTGAAAGCGAGCTTTTTCCCTTTGGATTTCTCGGCATTGAGACTGATGCCCATGTAGTCAAACAGCATTTCCGGCGTGAGGTTGGACAGAATATCCTTGGATACAAGATCCAGAGGGTTCTGAAGCAGGCCGTTTCTCAGTTCGTAGGCACCGACGAGAAATTCATTGCGCCAGGGGCCGGATTCCGCCTGGTAGCCGAGCTGTTCAAGCGCGTCCGCCGCCAGATTTCTTGCCTTGCTGTTTTGCGGATCGGCAAAAACCACGTGCTTTAATACTTCGGCGGTCCAGCGGTAGTCTCCTTTGTCAAAGGCTTTTTGGGCGTTGTCTATCATCTTGTCGGCCCCTCCTGCCAGTTCAACATAGCGCTTGGCCGCTTCCACGGGCGGCAGGGCATACAGGTTTGCCGGGTTGCCGTCATACCAGCCCATGTACCGTTGATAAATGGCTTTGGCGTTGTGGTTCAGCGTGCCGTAATAACCCCGGAAGTACCATTCCTTGTCGATTTCCGGCGGCAGCTTGATCATTTCCGCAATTTCTACAGGCGTATATCCCTTGTTAATCAGGTTCAACGTCCGGTCGTGCATGTATTTGTAGCCGTTGCGTTCCTTGGCCAGGAACTGGCTGATGCGTTCTTTCCCCCATCTCGGCCAGTGGTGCTGTGCGAATAAGACTTCCGTTTTGTCTCCATAACGCTGGATGGCTTCATCAAGAGCCTTCCACCAGTTGCTTGCGTCCCGAACCTTGGCTCCTCTCAGGGTATAAAGGTTATGCATGGTGTGGGTCGCGTCCTCCGCACTGCAAAGCGCCTTGAATTGAGGGAGATACATCAGCATTTCAGAAGGGGCTTCTGTTCCAGGGGCCATCATGAATTCCATCTCCACTCCGTCTATCGTTCTTGTTTCACCCGTTTTGGTGATTGTATCGGTAGGCGGAATGACTGTAATGGTTCCGCTGGAGCTGGCGGTGCCCAGGCCGGAGCCTACGGTACCCTCCGGCCCCTTGTTAAAGGGCGCCGCATACATGTACGTGGAGCGCCTCCCCATGGCATTGCCGGCATAGACGTTTTCGGAAACGGCTTCTTTCAGGAATCCCTCCGGCGCCAGTATCTGCGTTTTACCGGATTTGACGTCTTGCTCCGATGTTACTCCCTTGACTCCGCCAAAGTGGTCGACATGGGAGTGCGTGTATACAACTGCCTTGACCGGACGTTTCCCAGTCTCCGGCTGTTCCACTTCCCGATAGTAGAGGTCAAGCCCCGCTTTTGCGGTTTCTTCCGAGATGAGGGGGTCAATGATGATGAGGCCTTCCTTTCCTTCGATGATGGTCATGTTAGAAAGATCAAACCCGCGAATCTGGTAGATGCCGTCCATGACCTTGAACAGCCCGCTTTTGGCATTGAGCTGGGAAACGCGCCATAAACTCGGGTTCACCGTATCAGGGGCCGGTTTGTCCTTGGTAAAGTCAAAGGCAGAGATGTCAAAGACCGTCCTCCCCTCCTTGTTTTTAATGTTCGGGTCCTTGAGGGTTGCCATGAATCCCTTTTCAGCATCCTGAAAGTCTTGCTTGTCGTTCTCGTCCAGGCCATGAGCACCGAGAAATTTTTGGTTGTATTCAATAGTATGGCTTGTCGCCTTTTTAGGCTGCTCTGCGCCCTGGGCGCCTATGCCTCCCCCTGCGAACATTGCCAGCAACATGGCAGCGAAATAATTGATTTTTATTTTCATGATCAGTTTTTATTAACGGGACGTGAAAAGTAAAAGAGCGGCCAGTCAGCCAGTTTTCACCTTGCAGGAAAATAGACTTGCCGTTAAAGAACAATGTTCGGAAAATGGCAGTATGTTAATGTTTGACTACCAGAGTTTTCTGGATATTTAACAGGAAATTCCACAACCAGGGAGGGTGTCTTTTGTTTTTTTATATTACTTATCCTGCTGATGGGTTGTGATTTATATCCGGAGTTGTTTGGCGGGGAGAATAAAGTGTCTGTATCCGAGTCATTTTTACATGCCTGTAGCAAATTTGTGGAAGAACATGGCTGGAAATGCAGGGAATGTTGTGCTAGGTAAGAAGGCATGGAAAGATTGTATCGTCCCAATGTGGCGGGGCTGTTGGTCCGGGAGGACGGAAAGCTGCTGGTTTGCGAACGTTCCAGGCAGAAAGGGGCCTGGCAGTTCCCTCAGGGGGGGATTGATCCGGGAGAAACTGCCACGGAGGCAGTGAAGCGGGAAGTCCGGGAGGAAGTGGGGTTCCTGCCGTCCCAGTATGATGTTGTGGAATCCCGGGGCGGCTATCGTTACGATTATCCGCCGGAGGTGCTGGAGTATGTCCGCGAAAAGCGGCAGCAGCCTTTTGTGGGGCAGGAGCAGGAGTATTTCCTGTGCCGGCTGCGTGCGGACGCTCCGGAGCCCAGCCTGGACCACCGGGAGTTCTGCGCCTACAGGTGGATAGCCCCGGCCCGGTTCAGGCTGGAGTGGCTGCCGGAGTTCAAGAAGGAGGTGTACGCCAGGGTGCTGGCGGATTTCTTCAATGTCCGGGCACGGGATAAGTGAAGTGGCTCAGCAGGTCGTGCGCGGCGGAGACGGGGTCCATCTTGTCCCCGGCCACCATGTTTTCCAGAACGGGCATGCGGGACGCCACGGCGGGATGCTGTTCAAAGGCGGTGAGCAGGGCTTCATGCACCAGGGCCTGAACCCATGAGAGGGACTGGTTCCGGCGGCGGTTGTACCAGAAGCCGGATTCCTTCATGCTGTCCCGGAAGCGGAAGAGCGTTTCTTCAATAGTGTCCAGTCCGCGCCCTTCCAGGGAGGAACAGGTGAGGACGGAGGGCGTCCAGCCGGGGGTGGGGCTTTGCAGGTAGTGGAGCACCATTTTCAGTTCCTGGCAGTGGGCCGCCGCCCGCTGGCGGTTGTCGCCGTCGTCCTTGGTGACTACCAGGATGTCCGCCAGCTCCATGATGCCGCGCTTGATGCCCTGGAGGTCGTCTCCGGCTCCGGTGATGAGCAGGAGCATGAAGATGTCCACCATGGAACGGACGGTGGTTTCCGACTGGCCGACGCCGACGGTTTCAATGAGGATAATGTCAAAGCCCGCGGCTTCGCACGCGATCATGGTTTCACGCGTTTTTCTGGCTACGCCGCCCAGGGAGCCGCCGGAGGGGGAAGGGCGGATGAAGGCGTTTTCCTCCCCGGAGAGTTCTTCCATGCGGGTTTTGTCCCCCATGATGGAACCGCGGGAAACGGAAGAGGACGGGTCAATGGCCAGCACGGCCACCTTGAAGCCTTTTTTGCACAGGTAGGTGCCGAAGGCTTCAATGAAGGAGGATTTGCCCGCGCCGGGAACGCCCGTGATGCCGATGCGGACGGCATTGCCCGAATGGGGCAGGAGCTTGGAGATGAGCGCCCGTGAGGCTTCCTGGTCTTTAGCGGCGTTGCTTTCTACCAGGGTGATGGCCCTCCCCAGCAGGGCGCGGTTCCCGGCCAGGACTCCCTGGGCCAGTTCTTCTACGGAGGGGCGGTGCGGACGTGCAAATTTAGTGCTGCTCATGGATAGAGAATGCGGATTATTTGAAAGGGGGTTCGTTTTCCTTGGTGCGCTCCATATCGTAGTTGAAACGTTTGAGGACAAATTGGCGCTGATCGGCCAGCTTGCGCTGGAAGTTTTCCCAGGAACGCACGTTCATTGGTGACCAGCCCGCTTCCGCAATGGCGCAGGCGCGGGGGTAGGTGCGGTAAAGCAGGTGGTTCAGGGTGGGGAGCTGTTCCGCCCACATGGTAGCCTGAACGCCGATGATATGGTCTGTTTCCTGCTCCGGCCTGCCGTAGGCGGGGTTCAGCTTGTAGCTTTGCTCCAGCGTAGTGGTGGGCATCCAGCCCCGGTTGTCCTGGCCGGGAATCTGGGGGTAGTCCAGATAGCAGTGTTCCCCGGCGGCGATGATGAGGGGAAGGCCCTGCTTTTTCGTTTCCGTGATGGTGGAGGGCGTCAAGCCCATGCGCCAGGTGAAGACGGTGTCTCCCTTGCGGTAAACGCTGGCCTGGGCCCACGGCTTTTCATACCAGAAGATGGGCTTTTTGCCGCGCGCGGCGAGCATGGAGGCCATTTTCGCTTCAAATTCCTTCAGTTCCTCGTGGACGTCCTTCATTCCCTTCTGCTGGCGGTATTTGACGCTGAGAGGGCATTTTTCCCAGGTTTTTTCCAGCGGGGCTTCGTCGCCGCCCAGGTGAACCATGGTGGACGGAAAGATGTCCCTGAGCTCGTCAAAGACGGCGGCATAGAATTTCCATATTTCCGGCTTGTGGGGGCATACCAGGTACAAGCCCACACCGCCGGTCGTGCTGACTTTCGTGTTGTGGTCTGGAAAGCAGAAGAATTCCGGATAGGCGGCGGCCAACGCCTGGTTGTGGCCCGGCATGTCTATTTCCGGGATGACCTCAATGCCGCGCGCGGCGCAGTACGCCACCAGGTCTTTCAGTTCCTGCCTGGTGTACATTCCTTCGTGGGGAGTGCCGTTGCCGAAGCTTTCCGCCCGTTTGGAAGAGATGCTTTTCAGTTTGGGATAGCCCGGCACAGGCAGGCGCCAGCCCTGGTCGTCCGTCAGGTGGAGCTGGAGCTTGTTGAATTTATAGTAGGCCATCAGGTCCACGAATTTCTTCAGGTCCTTGATGGGGATGAAGTGGCGCGCAGGGTCCACCATCATGCCGCGCCACGGGTAGCGCGGCTTGTCCTTGATGACTCCGCAGGGAATGCCTTCCGGATGCGCCGCCAGCTGGTCCTGGAGCTGCTGGAGAGTGACCAGTCCGTAGATACGGCCCTCTTTCCCGCCGGAAGAGAGGTGCACTCCCTGCGGGGTGACGGTGAGCTGATAGGCGTCCTTGCCCAGGGCAGGAGAGGTTTTGTCGGAAAGAAGCTTCAAGGTCCTGGTGGCGTTCCGCTTCAGCTCCGTTTTCTCCGGCTCCGGAATAATACTGTATTTTTCTGCTGGTGCGGCACACGCCATGGATGCAGAGAAGGCTGTGCAGGCCAGGAGGTAGATCAGTTTAAACATGACGGAGGGCTTTTTCAGAAGAGATTCTATCATGGAGAATCAGGAGTGATAAGGAAAAACGGCGGAATTACTTTTTGTTTTCCCACCGGAAGGGTGGCTCATTGTCCTTCGTGCGTTTCAAGTCGTAATTAAAGCGCTTGAGGACAAAGGGGCGGTGGTCGGCCACTTTCCTCTGGAAGTTTTCCCAGGAACGCACCTCCATGGGAGACCATCCCGCTTCCGCCAGGGCCATGGCGCGGGGATAGACGCGGTAAAGCAGGTGGTTCAGGTCCGGAAGGTGTTCCGCCCACACGGGAGCGTGCACGCCCCGGATGTGGCCTGCTTCCGCGGTGGATTTGCCGAAGGCCGGATCCAGTTCATAACATTTCTGCAAGGTCGTGGTTTGCATCCATCCCCAGTTGTATTGTCCCGGGAATTGAGGGAAATCCAGATAACAATATTCATTGGATGCCATAATCAGGTTCAGCCCGGCCTTTTTTGTTTTCTCAATGGCTTGGCGCGCCTGGTCCTGCCGCCACGCGTAAACTGTTTCGCCCGGGTGGTAGATGTCGGCGTTCCCTTCATACCAGAATTGCGGCGTTTGCCCGTTTTTGTCGAGCAGGGCTGTCATTTTGGCGAAGAAAGCCCTCATTTGTTCCTGTTCGTCTTTCATGCCTGCCTTGGTCCGGGCTTCCCGGCACAGGGGGCATTTTTTCCAGAGTTCCGTGGGGGCTTCGTCGCCGCCCAGGTGAACGGTATTGGACGGGAAGATGTCCTTGAGTTCCTTGAAGACGGCGGCGTAGAATTTCCAGACCTCCGGCTTCTGGGGACATACCAGTTCCTTGCTGTTGCCGGCCACTGTCCGTACCTTCATGTCCGGTTTGGGGAAGCAGAAGAATTCGGGGTAGGCGGCGGCCAACGCCTGGTTGTGGCCCGGCACGTCTATCTCCGGGATGACTTCAATGCCGCGCGCCGCACAGTAGGCCACCAGGTCTTTCAGCTCCTGTCTGGTGTACATTCCTTCATGGGGAATGCCGTCTCCGAAGCTTTCCTCCCGCTTGGAGGCGACGCTTTTCAGTCTGGGATAGCCCGGCACGGGCAGGCGCCAGCCCTGGTTGTCCGTCAGGTGCACATGGAGCTTGTTGAATTTGTAGTAGGCCATCAGGTCCACGAATTTCTTCAGGTCCTTGATGGGGATGAAGTGGCGGGCGGGGTCCACCATCATGCCGCGCCACGGGTAGCGCGGCTTGTCCGTGATGACGCCGCAGGGGATGCCCTCCGGCTGTGCCGCCAGCTGGTCCTGGAGCTGCTGGAGGGTGACCAGGCCGTACATCCTGCCCTCCCTGCCGCCGGAGGCAAGGTGGACGCCCTGCGGGGTGACGGCGAGGCGGTAGGCGTCCTTGCCCAGGGCAGGAGAGGTTTTGTCGGAGAGGAGCTTCAAGGTCCTGGTGGCGTTCCGCTTCAGCTCCGTTTTCTCCGGCTCCGGAATAATGCTGTATTTTTCTGCTGCTTCAGTTTGAAATACCGGGAACAGCAGCAATCCGGCCAGGAGTGGAAAAAGCCTTGTCATGTTTTCAGTATAAGCCGTGCCGGGAGAGAATCTTTCAAAAATTTGCTCCTTCATGAGCACGCGGCGGAATATGCTTCATGCCCGCTGAAAGGATATGGTGGACCCTTTGACAAAATGTTTCTCAGGAATTACCGGGGCTGGCATCCCGGCGGTCCGGACACAAGTTCCTTTCAGGGAAAGAGGAAGGGCCGGAAAGAGGGAAGGCCTTTTGTCTTTTTCCCATGGTCCGTCTGGCGCTGTTAGCGGCTATTTGACCGTTTTTCCAGGTCCGGGAATATTCCCTTACGGTTGAGGATGGAGAAAATGTGCATTTGCGTTCTTACTGTCCGTGTCCTCAGATCAACAGAAGGATTATTTGGAAAGGTGCCGTCCACGCTTTGAAGGGCTCCGCAGTTGCTGGAAAGTTCCGGACTTTTTCCTGGTCCAGAGGAACGTTAAAAGTAAAAAAGACCGCCTCCGGAGAGACGGCCTTTTTCTTAAAGGTGGTAGCCCTATGAGGACTTATAGCATTTATATACAATGATATATTTTTTAGTGTGTTCATAATTGTGATAATGTTGAGCACATGAGAGGGGATAACGATTGCGTGATATACTGGACACGCAGAGAGCGGGAGAACTGCAATGTAGTCCATTGGTGGGGGATATGGGGGAATGTCATTAAAGCGGTGCATAATGGGCCGGAATGAGCTGGAAATAGACCGAAAAAGGGAGTCTCCTTGAGCTTGGAGCCCCGAACTGGGTCATGGGTCATCTGTGTTTTTGCATGCATGGAGTTGAAAAATTTCATGCAACTATTCCAACAATGCAACGGGAAAAGTATAGGTTCAGGTGAAAGCCTGCGTGTCTTCCGTAGAGGAAACGCAACGGGGCCGCATTTGTATGTTACGGATTGCAAAAGCTCTTTATGCCTGGGGAGCGGTGGACATTGATGAACGCATACCCCGTTTGAAAGAAGCTTTGGATAAGGCTGTTGAAGATATCATTGAAAACCAGGGAAAGGAAATCACTCAAGGGAACGTGGGGGACAGTTCATTCCAGTTCGCGCCAGGTTCCATGACTATTGATTTATGGGTGGAAGCTTTGGGGATGGCTATTCGTTCTCTTGAGCATGGCCGGTTTGAAGGAGGGAATAACGTTGCAAGGATAGTGTTTCGATGAAAGCAGGAAATGTCCAGATTTTGGATCAGTTCGGCCGGCCGTTTTCAAGCCGCCCCATTTACAAGAGCGGCAGTTATGATGACGGGCTGCAGCGGCTTCCGAATTATCTCAAAGAACCGGAACAGCTTTCCGGGAGTCTTACCCGGAAGAACCTTATTTCCGCGTCCCGTCTGTTGTACAAGAACAACGGCGTTGTAAAAGGTGCCGTGAACATGAAGGCTGAATACTCTATCGGGAAAGCGTTTCTGTTCAAATCTCTGTGCAAGAATCCGGAAGTTGCGGCGAAGTATGACGAGTACATCAAGGCGTTTTACAAAGTTGCATGCGTGAACGGAAAGAATTTTCACTCGCTCCTGTATCTGATCTCCACCGCCATCGACATTGATGGGGATTGCTTTGTAATGTTGACGGAAAGCAAGACGGGGTTTCCTCAACTGCAATTTATCCGGGCAAACCGTGTTTGCTCTCCTAAAAATGGCCTTATTGACTCTGGAAAATATAAGGGATTGAACGTGCTGCACGGCGTCATAACCAATCGCATGGGACGTGAAATCGCTTATTGGCTGGACGGCGACGAACCAGGGGGAGGTGAAATCATCCCGGCATCCTCAATACTTCATATCGTGGATGACGACTTTCTTTCCTCCTGCCGGGGCGAGCCTCTCTTCTCTCATGGCCTCAAGGAATTCCGATACATTGATGATATCAATACAGCCGAACTTGGGGCCATGAAGATTGCGTCACAAATTGCCCTGGTAAAAAAGAACGAAACGGGAGAAGTTGACATAACGCAGGCTTATGCCAAACCGTCCAATAATGGGGAGGTGCTCATCCGGAATACTGGTGATAAGCAAATTGTATTTTTGAAGTCTGAAGATTCCCTTGACTCCCTGAAGATTGAGCGCCCCTCTCCGAACTACATGAGTTTTTCAGAACGGCTTCTGAAGGGCGTTTTATCCGGGGTGGGTGTGCCCTATGATATCGTGGTCAATCCGGATTCAAGCGGCGTTGGGAACAGAATGTCTCTGTCCAAATTTGACAATACCACGCGAGATCGGGCCACGCTGCTTGAAGATGCTGCCAGACTGCTTGTACAGTATATCTTGGCCGTAGGTATCCAGCGGGAGGACATCCCGCACGCGGAAGGCTGGTGGAACATGATGTTCAGCCGCGCCAAGCGTCCAAGCGTAGACATGGGCCGCGACTCCAACAGCCAATTGAAAGAGTACAATGCCGGTATTAAAAACCTCACAGAAATCTGTGAGGAAAACGGAACGCAGGTTGAGGACCATTTGAGAATACGTGCCAGGGAAGCCGCCATTGCGGAGAAGTTGCGCCGTGAAGCTGAAGCAGAATTTGGAGTAGAAATCTCTCCGGATTATATCAGGAAGTTTTAATGTGATGAAACCGTTATATTGTGAAGAAACTGCATGGCTGACGAAGATTCGCCAGCGGAAGAGCCTGGAACCGAAAGCCGCAGGGAATCCGGATTTTGACTTCTCATTTTTCATCCAGACACGCCAAAAAGCGCGGGTAATTGGGTCATCCTTGGTGATTGACGTGATTGGGCCTCTATACGGTGACGGCGTGCCGTTGAATGAAGTCCTGGGCGGCACGAATTATCAGTCCATCGTGAAGGAAATAAAGGGTGCTGCCGGGAACATTGATGAAGTTGTTTTCATTTTTGACTCTCCGGGAGGTGACGTGCAAGGCTGTCATGAAACAGCAGAATTGATTAAATCTCTGCCAGTGGAAACAGTGGCTTATGTCAAAGGCATGTGCTGCTCTGCCGCCTATTATTTGGCTTCCGCTTGTGATCAAGTGGTCGTGACGGAAACGGCGCTGGTTGGCAGTATCGGGACGGTCATCAGCCTGTGGAATGCCAAGAGTGAGGAAATATTGACCATCACGAATGATGATGCTGTTTTCAAGCATCCGGAAACCCCGATGAATACGGAGGCAATCGCCTATTACAGGGATTTGTGCAACAAGATCGCCGGGCGGTTTCAGGAATTTGTGGCTTCAGGACGTCCCGGTTTATCTGCGGATGCGTTTTCCGGCAAGGTTTTTGTGGCGGAAGATGCTGTTTCCCTAGGCCTGATTGATGATGTAATACCCTGGGTCGATTTTCCTGGAGTGGTATGAAAACGCAACGGTTTTGCCATAAGTATGGCACTATTCAAGTCTGATCAAAATATCGTTGATGCGCTCAAACAAGAGCTTGCCTCTTTTGGGGCAGAAATAAAGGATGGGATTAAAGAAATCCAATCCTCTATTAAAGCTCTTTGTGAGCGTGTCGAAGCCCTGGAAAAGGAGAATGTCAAGCTCCACGCATCCGTTGCCCTCAAGAAAAACCAGCTTGAGGAAGAAGCCGATACGAAGGCGAGCCAGAAGGCCGCTGAAATGGTGGCTGGTATGGGACATAAAGCCGTAGTGGATAAGCCGGAAGACGGTGAAGAAAACTCCTCTATCCTGGAGCAGTACTCAGCTCTTTCCGGAGAGGAACAGAGGAAGTTTTATGCTGCTCATAAGGATGAGTTGGTAAAACTTTGCAAGTAATCAATAACAATATTAACGATTAAAACCATTTTTTAGAATTATGGCTCTTTCAGATGCTCACAAGATAGTTATTCACAGTGAAGTCATTTCTTCTTTGCGTAAGGCTCTGGCTCCGCTGGAATACTTTAAGAAGGATTTCCGAATGGAGTATGCTTCCGAGATTAAATTCAAGAATGTAAAAGCCGCCGGAAATATTACTGAAAACCCTTCTGATTACCAGATGGATAAAGAAAATGAAGGGGATTTAATCCCCCTGTCACTTACTGAACTCCATCAACCCTGGCGCATTACGCCCGCCGAAAAGCGGAATGGGTGGAAATTGGCGGATTTGGCAAAAACGAACGCTACGGCGTTTGCCAATAACTTGAACAAGCGCATACTTTCCCTTGTTACAGCGGATGGAGCCAAGGTTATCGGTACGGCTGACGCTTTCACAAAGCGTAAGTGCATCAACCTCAGCGGAGACGTAGAATCCGACGAACCTCGCCTTTTGCTGGCGCCTGATTATTACCGAGCTATTCTTCCGGAAAATACGACGGAATTCCGGCTTGATGGAGGCGCTTACGGATTTGATTCCATCCATAAGGTCAAGACCTCCGTCTTTGCTGATAACGTAGTCGGTATTTCCTATGATGGAGGTGCGGTTGCTGTTGGTTCCGCCCTTCCGGAGATCGACGAGGCTTTCAAGGATGATATCCATTCCGAGGTCATTCAGGTGGAAGGTCTTGCTGGTCTTTCTATCCTGTTTTGCACTTGGCTTGATTTGAAAACTCGCGCGGAATGGGCTTCTCTGGGCCTGATGTTCGGGGCAAAGATTCTCGAGGCTGACAAGGTGAAAGGATACGTTGCCGCTGCTGTTGCGTCAGATGAAGGCTGATTTTCTTTGTATTCATGCTGGTGTTTACCGTCCCGGATTTGTCCGGGGCGGTTTTTTGTGCAACGCACCGCCATTTGTATGAGATTCACAGAGGCTGCCAACGTTGCTCACCGGAGTATTAACCGGGTATTGCCACAGACAGAAATTGTCTACAATGGCCAGACGTACCGGGGGTACATGAATTCCCGGGACATAACCATTGAACGCCAGGAAGGAGGGTATTGCAACCAGCGGGACCGCATCATTCACATCCAGACAGGGGACGCTTTTCAGATTGGGGGGCGTGTGGGGTGCGAAGGGATGAAATTCAAGATTACCGCCGTCACAAGTAATTGTGTTTACAAGGTATTAACTTTATCAGCCGATTTATATGAGTAGCATGGAAGTCCGGATAGATGTGAAAGGAATGGATAGCGCCTTGAAAAAGGCGAAAACGAATATTGAGCGTTTCGGAAATTTATATACTACGTTGCTTGCCTACAATACCGCTAGCGGGATGTGCTTTAACGCCACTCTTCCGCTGGGAAAAAATCGCAAATCAAAGGTTTCCGGAAGAAAATCCGGGGAAGGGGCTGTCAGCCGGGACGTTTCCCGCGCCGGGCGCGGTGTTGGATCGTTTATCAACCAACTAAAGGAAAGAGACATAAAAAGGGCAAGACAGGTTGCCGGCATGCTTTCTTTAAAGGCAGATCCTCAAAAGGCTGCCGAAGTGGCGACGGATGTTTTTGGGCAGGTTGTGCGCTTTTATCAGAGTTACAGCCCGGAATTTCATACTTCTGCCCGGAAGAATGGTCGTGTGTCCTCCTTTACTGGGAATGTCGTGCTCAATAGAAAGAGTACGGAGAACTATAAGAATAAGGTATTCAAGCATATCGGGAAGGCAAAATCAGGGTGGCTGATTAATACTTCTTATGGATGGGCTGCTCGTGCGCCTCAATGGATTGCGCGGCATGGGAAAAACGGGACAATCAAGAAGTTGCCTGATGGAGGTATCGAAATTGAAAATAATCTGTCTTATGCCTCGGAGGCTATGCTTAAGGCGCTTGTACCGTTTGTCCAAACCAAGGCATTGCAGGCCACGAACTTGAAATTGCACCATGAGTGGCAAAGGAGAAACAGGGTATGATTATGGATCGTGTCATCAGTCATTTGAGGAATTCCGGGTTTACTGTCTACAAAGCCGGGAGTAACAGCGACATAGAACGGAAGCCCTGCGTCGTCATAGGCATGGCCGGGTATACTCAGCCTTGGGCGCCTTTGCCCGCCAGGGAATATACGCTTTCCATGATTCTGATCAATAACCGGTCTGATTCGGAAATGGAAAGAACCCTTGTGGAGACGTTATTCCGGCTGGATTGTGGTGAACAGTGTGATTTTTTCAATATTACGGATTATTCGGCTACGCTGGATGATGATGACTGGGTAACTACTTGGACATTGCGTTATATTGAAAGATAGTTTTATACTATTTTGATAATCAATCTAATATATAAAATTTATCCGTAGAAATATATTGCAAAAAGATACGGATTTCTGTATTATGCACGTGCCGGGTTGGTCCCGGATTAAAAAAGGAGGTGTAATATGTGAGACAACAGGAACTAATACAACGGTTGATTGAACTTCTGATAGTTCTGTTCAACTAAAGGAAAAACCCCTCGGAGCAGCCACTCCGGGGGGTTTGATTTAGAGGTGAACATGTGAATTGTTCGGAACTAATACGCCTTCAATATGCCTCATTCTGCGATTTTGTCAAGCGGGAAATGGTGGTGGAGCAGCCGGAAGCGCAACGCACGGCCATTTGTATGGCAAAAGCATCTGATTTTATCCAGCACGGAGAAGGTATTTTCGGGCTCAATTATTCCGGTGAACAGGAATTCGGAGCAATCATTTCTTCCGTTAGTTATTCATGGTCGGCCAAAGGTGATGTAGAACTTACTGGGGACAAGGGATTGATGGAGGGGAACACGCTTTATGATTCCCGCTGTGAAATTACCTGGGAAGCCTATATGAGAAAGACTGGCACGGAAGTGCCCCACATTGGCGATATTGTTGATGTGCATGCTGATGTCTTGAATCTCTGCATCAAGAATTCCGGTGAAGAAATTCCGGCAAAGGTGACTAAGGCCATTTGCAAGAGCGTGGATGTGAAGATGGAGACGCAGAATTATAGGAGTTTCACGGTTAAAGCTACTTATGGTCCTAATATCGTTGCTCTGAATCCGGATATTGCTTCCGAATGACAAATTTAAGGGGAGGTGAGCTTCACGCCTCCCCTCCCCTCAAACAAAAAATAATATAATAGACAGAACATGAATAATATAATCAATATTGAAGATATTAATCTCGCCAGCGCTTTGCTCGCTGCTACAGCCCCTATCGCCAAGCGGGCGGAGATAATCATTACAGACCGGGGAGAACGGAAGGTTTTTTATTTTACGGATACCCTGGAGACGCGGGAAATGATCAGGAAGTGGAAGGATCCTGATTTTGTGAAGAACAATCCGGAAGATCCGTTTGCCCTGGTCAAGGCGGCCTTTGATTGCCGCCGCGGCATTCTGTCTGGCCTTTCCCGATTCCGGAAAATAGCCTGTATCCGTTCCAGGGATGGGGAGAAGGTCGCCTTAATTCCGGAGAATTGTCCGGAAGAGGATAAAATGGAAATCATGGGGCGTTTGAACTCTTGAGTGTTGGAATATGATGAAAGATGAGGAAAAAGCCTTGAAGCTCCGTCCCCTGTCTATTGGGAGCATGGAGCTGATGCAGCGGTTTAACTGTGGATTCATGGACGGGAGCATGAATCTGGGCTGCATTGTGGAATATATTTATATTCATACGGAGGATATTGAAACGCTTGAGTCCATGAGCCTTGATGCGTTTAAGGAAGCCGTCCGAAGATTCAAATATGAATTAAGCCCTGATGAAATGCAGCGTATTTCATCCCTGGTAGGTATGCAGGCGCAGCAGGTTGATGAAGCCGCTTTTACTGTTGAGGACTCCAAAAAAAAACGGGAGGGGACAGGCCGGACTATTTTATCCAGGTGGTTTGGGCGATTGCGTCGAAAACGGGCTATCCCTTAAATTACATTAAATATGATATTCCCTACAGCATGATCCTGCAGTTCCTAATGAGCGAATGTGTTGCAAATGGCGTAAGCTGTTATTACACCCATGCCCGGAAGGTGGATCATGCTGATTTGGAGCGTTTGGACGCTCTGTTTAACAAGCCTGTTGATGTTGAAGAATGAGTGCCGTAAAGTTTAAATTCTCCGGAGATTCTTCGGAATTGCTCAAAGAACTGGAGAACATTAAGGAAAAGATCCGCGAGACCTCGGGGCAGGCGGCAAATATGCGTGTTGCTAAGGGCGGTAAGGCTGACGTAGAGGGATTGGGGGCGTCTTTCAAGAAGTTATTGCCTGCAATTACGGCTGCCGGCGCTGCCGCGGCAGGATTTGGGGCGGCATGGAGCGCTGTCAAAACAGGAATCAATGACGCGATGGATGATGAATACATGGCGGTACAGTTATCTTCCTATACAAAAAATATTGAGTCGGCCAGGGATTTGCAGTCCCAGCTTGATCATCTGGCGGCAAATGGCGTTGTTAGCCTGGACGATTTAGGGAAAGCCGCTCAAAACCTGGCCATGCATTTTCGGACAAATAATACGGCTATCATGAGCTGGTCGGAAGTTTTTGCAGATATTGCCGCGTCCGGAAAGATTTCTGCAGAGCAGCTTTCCAATTCATGGGCGAAGGTGATGGCAAACGGATTTGCCGACTCACGGGCCATTAACCAGCTGCAGAATCAGGGCATTCCCATTATCAAGGCTTTGGCGGAAGAAATGGGCGTGGCGGAAAGACAGGTTGTTGAGCTCGCCAAGAAGCGGGAAATTTCCGCTGATCAGTACGTGAACGCCATGAAGAGAATGCGTGACGCGGAATTTTCCGGGAAGAATTCCGCATTGTCTAATACGACCATCGGTTCATGGGAAACGCTCAAGGCTACTTTTGAAAATGCTATGGGGGATCTGATGAGTGATAAAGTACTCAACTTGGCAGATTCTTTTCAAGTTTTAACGGCAAAGATAGAAGCTGCTTCTGCAGCTAATTTCAGGTTTTATTCTGTAAATGAAAAAAATCTTTCTTCCTCGGAAAAGGTAGTAGGGGGATTTCAATATATAATTGAGCAGTATATTCATTCTATTAGAGCTATCCGAGACGGGCGGGATTGGAAGGAGAGTATTGCAGATGTGAACGAGTATGAGATGAGGTTAAAAAAGCTTTCTGAATTTTCACAACCTTTTGAGGCTTCATTAGACGCTGTTACTACTGCAAAAAGCAGGGAAGATATTGATGCTGTCTTAGAACAGTTGGAAAGTGAAAGAAAAGAGCTTGTGAATCAAATTGGAGCAGCTCAACGTTATCTTTCTGCTACGGGAGGAAAAGGGAAGCATGGAGGTCAAGAAGTCGGAGAGAGAATAGAAGCATTGAAAGAAGAATTGACCCTCAGAGATGACTTACTTTATCAAATCAGAAGAGGGGTTATTTTACTTGGCGACGAGGAGGATGCCATTGATGAAATTATTGAAAAAAACAGAAAGGAGGCAAAAGCTACAGCAGATTTGAGTGATGCAATAGATAAGCTTAATGCCGCAAGGGATAAAGTACATAAGCAGAAGCCAAAAAAGAAACAAGATGATTTATCAGTCGATGGTCTAAAGAAACAGCTTGAAGACGAATTAGCCGCTGTTCAACATATTTCCTTGGATGATTTGGAAGAGGAATTGAAATTACTTGAAAAAGAATTCCAAGCAGGAGCTTTAGATTTTAATGCAGCCACGAGATATGAAAAGCTGTTATCCGTGGCTGACTCCATCCGGGAAATTAACGCTCAATTAAATAAAAAGAACAGAGCCGTTAATGATTTGAGACAGGATGCGCAGGAAGAAATTGCCATCATGCAGGCCGAGCTCGCTGGGGAAAAGGAGAAGCTGCGTGAGCTTGAAAAGCAGCGGGATGTGCGGAAGGAAATGCAATCCCTCGTGAAAAGCGGCATGAATGAGCATGACGCCCTGGGGCTGGCGGAACAGAAGGTTTCTCTGACATACAAGATTGAGGACAAAAGGGAAAGGGAGAAAAAGGAAAAAGAGGATTCCAGGGCGCGGGCGCAGGAAATATCCGATGCGTTTAAAACACGGTTTGACGCAGTACAGCAGACGCTTTCAAGCGTATCCCGTGTGGGGTCTGGTTTCGGTTCCCTCTTTAGCCTGGTGGGAAAGGGGGATGCCGGCCTTTCCGCTGCCGTGGACTCCCTCACAAAGGAAGTGCAGACTTCCAACGGATACCTCAGGACGATTGCGGAAAAGGCCGAGAAAGGCGGTGTTGCCCTCTTTAGCTGACATGAACAAGGATATTAAACACACAGGCGGGTACGGATGGCAAGGCGATTTTGATGCGTCCATGTCTGATGATGGGGCATGGTCGGCAAGTGTTTCTTACGTGGCGCCCCCTGGGGAAAAATTCACGCCTCCTTACACCCTGCATTGCCATGTTCCCGGTTTTACGGATTTGATCTTATCCAACTATGAGCACTCGCAGATTGCTGACTTGTGGAAAACGGTCTGTACCTTCAAAAAAGAAGCCCCTCAAGAAGATGATCCGGATAATCCAGACCCGGACCCTGATGACCCGGACCCCTTTGATTTTGACCCCAAGGATACAAAAACCACTTGGGAATTTACGGCTGGCGTAACGAGCAAGAGCATTTTTGACCACCCGGATTTCAAGCCCATGTTTCAGAACAATCCGGACCTGCGGAAAGCCTATGAAGCGATCATGTCGGGCCGTGTGGATATTGAATCCCTGAAAATTGACTCCAAGCTGAAAAGGAAAGACCCGTATGATTTCGGCCTGGGGGGCGTGAAGTACTCAAAGGAACTTTCTGACCTGTTCAACAAAGTAATAAATAAAGGAATAACTGACTACTATAAAAGGTGTTGTTCCTATTCTATCACGACCACGGAAGGGAAGGGCCCGGATGCCGCCCTTCAGTCATTGATTTCCGCGGGCGGTGGCAATTTTGTGAAGATGGGAGAGGATAACAACCCCTACGGGAGAAAGACGGAAACCACGCAATCTTTTTCCCAGGTTTTGGAAGAAGGCGTTTTGATTATTTGAATGATGACCTGGACAAACGATTTACGAATCAGGGCGGACGTTGCGCCGAGTGCTGCTAGCCAGCAGGGCGCTGTAGCGTACAGAGTCAACCGCACCGTTTCACAATCCCAAATTGTACCCATTGCAGGGTTCCAGCGCCCCAAGTGGGCGGCCATGGCGACCAATCCCAATGCCCCCGGCATGATGGCGACGGGTTACAAGATCGCCTTGCATTCCGCAACGCATTACAAGGTGACGGTAACGTACTCTTACCCGTCCGGAGATACCAATGAGGATGAAGACGGCAACCCCATCAATCCAGACAACCCGGATAATCCCGACGACGCGAAGGAAAAGTACAAGGTCAAGATCAGCGACCGCTCGAACATGACGCTTGAGCCCATATTGAGCTATTACAAGTTGCGGGACACGAACGGGAACAATAAATATTCAGAGGATGATATGAGAACTCTGGCCGTTTACCTGTCCGGGGGGCTTGTCTTGTGCAGCAACGGCCAGTACCGGCTTAAATGCGAGAAAGACGAAACGCCGGGGCATATTCAACTCCCCGTTACCCCGATTACCCCATATATCACACTCGGTTACAAAAAAATTTCGCAGAACAATACGGTCATCACGAAAACCTATACAGCGCGCCGCGTGGATCCGTCCAAGGTGGAGCGCGTGGGAAAGATTGTCCAGGGCAGCGAGTTTGGAGGCGCAACGGAAGTACAAGGGTATAAGCTCAATTATCTCTTTACCCGGTACTCCATCCACAAGGTAGGTAACAGGGAATACGAGATCACGGAAGAATATACGCAATCCAATCCCGGAGGCTGGTCAACGGACCTATACAAAAATGGATAACATCACTAAGGGAGACCCTATCAAGGCGGATTGGGCCAACGCCCTTACAAACGCCCTCAATGCTGCTACGCATGGCAAAACGTCCATGCGCGGCGGTGGCGGCCAGAACGTTTCCATTGCCCCTTATCAGCGCGGTTCACGCCCCCTGGCCTTTGATTTGGTGGAAATCACGGATGACGCGGAGGCATCCCTTTCCGGCAAGGTCTCTGGAGGGCTCCTTTTGAATGCCTATAAAGAGGAACAAGATACTGATAATGAGGAAGAAAAGAAGATACTGCTGAAAAATGAAGATATAGAGATCAGCGAGTATGAAGCCTCTTTTAAGGCAGGGGAAAAAGTGTGGGTGCATGTTACGTATGACACGGACACCTGGGAGGCATATACCGCTATCCTGGAAAAGGGGAATGAGGTTCCAGAGCCGGAAGACGGGGAAGCTTACATTGTCGTAGGTGAGTTTGAGGAACGTGATAAATCCATTATTTACAAGCACAAAGGCATTACCTTCATCAACTGGGATGTAATCAAATGGGAATTCAAAAAATACAAGCTTAAGACGGACCCCTTATGCGCCTTGGAACTCAAGGAAGTCGAAGAGGAAAACGAACTGACACTAAACATTGAATCATCCAGCGAAGAAGAAAACATTGATGCTGATAGCAATCTGAAAGTGTGGCTTGTCCAGAAAAAGGGGAAAGGGCAGGGCGGCGCGGAGGAAGGGCCGGTTAGGCTTGGCGTGAGAATCAAGGATGAACGCCCCGACTATACGGGGCAAGACCCCATTGAAATCACCGGCAGGAGCGTATCTCTCAAGCTGGACCAAACGGAACATGAAACGTCCAACGGCATCAAGTACAAATTAACCAAGACGGGAGGACAGCTTGATATAAGCTTGAACGCGGATTCCTTGGCTGTTGGCGAGAATTTAAAATTTGAAAAACCATTGCGGAAAACCAGTAGTGGCTATGTCGTTTTTGATTACGACCGGAATTGGAGCGAGCCCGCAAACGGGGTAAAGGCCCATTTTGTAATGGTGGGAGATGCGCTTTCCGTTGAACTCCATGCAGATACGACTAGCGACGGCTCCGACGGTCTTATCAGTGATTCATGGACTGTGCTTGCGTGTGATAGTGATCACGCATTGCGTTTAAAGAGAAACGATAATGAAAAAATCTATATCCAACAAGGAGAATGGAATAAATCTTCAAATCAATACGAACCAATAAATTAAAGATAAATGAATTACGCTATATTTTGCTACCGGGAAGACTATAAATGTCTTGAATTATGTGTCGGGCAAATCCGCAAGGTTGACCCTGATTGCATGATTTACCTGTTTGACGATGGGAAAGCCCCGCTCACAAAAAAGGACATCCCCAAGGGGAAGGACATCATTTACAAGAAGACCTATTTTGAGCGCAACAAGAACCTGAACGGCCTTGAATGTGTCCGCGGCATGCTTTCCTGCATGCAGGATATTCCGGGCCGGGAACCCGTGATCAAGATTGATGCTGATGCGCTGTTGATGTCCCTGAACGAAATCCGGAAATCGTTGTTTGAGCGCAGGAAGCTTGCGGGAGGCTACCAGTGCGCCGTGCCGTTCGCCTGGTCCGGTGTATGCTACTGGGTGACGCGGAAATTCATCAATGATGCTCTTGATGTCCTGGTGACGCTGGAATTCCCGGTACGCCATGACCAAACCTACCCGGAGGACGTGACCGTTTCCTTGCTGGCCCTGTACCTGTACGGGCGCAAGGGCGCCGACGTGATTGAGTTCCAGGGCGGGAAATACCTGATCGGAATCCGTACGTGCGACTCCTACCAGTTATCAAAACTGGCGAAGCTGGCCCGGCATGTGTCCGCCGTCCACTGCGGACAGAAGGATTTTTATGAGCCGATCATCCAGCAATCAGGCTGTACCATCCGGGAAGCTTGCGCCCGTATCATGTGGGAAATCCTTCACCCGGGTGAACCGGAAGGATTCAGGCTTTGAACAGATCCAGAATCATCTGGTTTTCCTCAAAACGTTTCTTTCCCGTGCCGTATGCTTTCATGATTTGTTCCGGCGTCTTTTTCCGCGGTGCCTCCAGCTTTTTGACAGGGCGGCGCTTCATGGCCGCATGTTCCGTCTGCTGCATCATCAGGGAGGGCGGGAGTCCGCTCTCAGCAAGGAATTTGGAAGCAGCGCGGGAAATGGCCGCTTTATGCACGCCCAGTTTCCGCGCCCTCTGGGCCATGCGTTCATTTCCGAGCACAGACGTCAACCCCAGAGCGTATGCCACGCCGAATGCGGTGACATTGGGAGTGCGGCTGTTAATGACGTGATACAGGGCCAGGGACATGATCCGGATCATTTCAAGGGCGCGTTCCCGAAATTCGTTTTCCTGCTCCTGCCCTTCTTCCGGATACTCAAAATCCGTATGTGCTGTGTAGTATGACTGTTGCGGTTCCATGCTTGGTGTATTTACATATCAATATATCATGATATAATAATATGTAAAGAGGGGAATAATGGCAGGGATTTCACAGGCGGAACTTGCCCGGCAATTGGGCGTCAATAAAAGCACGATCACATACCATGTGAAGCGCGGGCTGACGCATGCTCAAATACGGGAATTGATTGAGGCCAGAAGGAAGGAAAGTCCAGCCGTTGAAGCCGCTGCTTCAGGCATTGAAAAAAACGCCCCGGAAGTTGGGGAAGGAGTGGCGGAACTGCGGAAAAAGAAACTTGCCGCAGAAATTACCTACAAGAATTTGCAAGCTGAACAGGCCCGCGTGAAGCTTGAAAAGGACAAGGCAAATCTGGTGGACATGGAGGATGTGAATGAACTTGTGGTGCATCTTGCCAGCGTAACCAAGGGCGTCATCCAGGCATTTGAAAACAAGCTGCCGGGCAAATTGGAGGGGTTGACGGCTGCTGAAATGGTTCCCGTGCTGCGGGAGGAAATCAAGGCTGCCCTGTACTCCATTGCAGAAGAGGCCAAGGCACAAATCAAAGTGATCAGCCGGGCGGAACAATGAAAGACATTGAAAAGGCTGCCGGATTTCTGAATCTTTTCTCGGATAATGTATCCGCGGGAATGGATGTAGAGCCGGTTACATGGATACGTGAAAATGTGGTAGACCAGCAATCGGCAAGGTCTTCCCACATTGATTTTACATTGAGCCCGTTCCTGCTGGACCCCATTGACAAATTCTTGAATGACGGTACGGTCAAGCACATTAACCTGATGGCGCCAACCGGCTCCGGCAAATCAACATTGTTTGTAGGTCTGCTTAATTACCTCATTGCCAATGATGCCGGAAATACCCTTGTCGCGTTTCAGAATGAGCAGGAAACATCTGATTTTGCGGAGACGCGGCTTTTCCCCACGTTCCGCGACAACAAAGCCCTGAAGGATTTGTTACCAAAGAAAAGGCATGCGGCCAGGAAAACGGAAATCCTTTTCCCGCACATGAATTTGTGGATGGTATCCGCTACCAAGGGCCAGTTGCAGTCAAAGTCCTGCCGGTATTTGATTGGTGATGAAATGTGGGCATGGGAAAAGGGGATGGTGCGGGAGTTCCTGGCCCGCCACCATGACCGGTTCAACCGTAAAATCTTGATGGTCTCCCAGGGGGGCGACAAGGGGACGGACTGGGTTGACGAGTACGGCAAGGGCCGCATCCATCATTACCATTGGCAATGCCCCGGCTGCCAGGGGTGGAACGCTTATGACTGGCGGGATGTCATCTACAGTAAAGAGGAAAATATTGATTGGGAGCGTTTTAAGGAATCCGTCAAAATGGTGTGCCCGCGCTGCTCTCATGAAATAGAAGATACCGTGAACAACCGGCGCCGACTGGCCAGCGGCGGCAAGTACGTGTTTTCCGGCAACACAAGCGCGTTGCCGGAGATAGTGAGCTACAATTTTAATGCTTTGGCTTGTTACTGGGTGTCATGGGCTGATCTGGCTGTGGAGTGGATTCTTGCCAATCAAAAAAAGCGGAAGGGGGACATAGAGCCGCTTAAAAAGTTTATCCAGAAACGGCTTGCTCAAAACATTGTGGATTTGGGCGAAAAAGACGACGTGTTGAAAATCCCACTCACGGCGGAAAGTATGGAAGGGTACACCGTGGAAGACGAACGGACCCGTTTCCTGACCGTGGACGTCCAGAAGGGGCACTTTTGGCATACGGTTTATGCCGTTGACGCTGGCGGCTCCTTTCATTTGCTTTCGGAGGGGCGCCTTGAAACGTTGGAAGATATTGAATGTAAACAATCTCAATTCAATGTGCCTGATCATTGCGTGGCTCTGGACTGTGCCTTTGATACGGATGCCGTTCGAAAGATATGCGGTCTTCATCATTGGTTTTCAATGAACGGTACTGTTAAAGAAGAGTACCTGCACAAAATCAAGGGGAGGGGAATTAAACTGATTTATGCGCCCATCGAACGGCATATTGTTGAGGGGGTGCAGTGCCTTCACTTCAATTTTTCCTCCCAACGGGCGAAGGATGTTCTTGCCGCGCGGATTAAAACGGGGCATTTCAAGGTTCCTCATAATGTTTCTGCTGAATACATTAAGCAGATGCAAGCCGAAAGCAAGCAGGAATCCATAGACAAGCGTACTGGGCGGGTCTCCCTCAAGTGGCTTGCCTCCGGGAATAACTCTCACATGTGGGACTGTTCCTGCATGGCGGTAATTTTTGCCATGATTCACCGGGTCATTTAAGCGCAACGGGCGCGCACTAGTGTATGATGATTTTATGTCAGGGCGCCACATTTGATATTGCTACTACCAGCGGCATTGCTCAATCGGTGATGCTGCGTTTTGTGGACGGTGACGGCGCGGCAAAAGACATATCCGGAAACACGTTCCGCTGCGCTGTCCGCGGTCCCGGCGCCGCCGCTATTAAATGCGAGCCTATTGACGCCACAAGCGCGCGCCTTGCATGGAGCCCCCTAAAAGCTGGGGCTCATGCCTATGATCTGTTCATGGCTGCGCCAGACGGCGCAGAACGGCCCTTGATTATGGGAGAAATCCAGGCCGCCCCCCGTGTCACGCCACCAGGAAATGAAGACGTGGTAACGATAGGCGACATTAAAATCATAGTCCCCGACGCCGCAGACGGAGAAGTTAAAATCATTGACCCTTCCGCGGATGCTGCAGAACGTGCGGAGGCCGCAGCTCAAAAAGCCGAAACTGCCGGAACTGATGCCGATACCGCACGGAAGGATGCGGAAAATGCTCTGAAATTGGCGAACGATGCTGCCGCATCCGCACAAAAGGCCCTTGCCGCCATCCCGCAGGTAGATGCTGTGGGTAATATGATGCTGGAGGGTGGTCTGACTGCGAACGGCACCATCAACGCCAATGGTGGCATCAATATTCCGCTTACCGTGGGAGCGCAAACAGGCACGGCAGCCGTGAACCGCCTGTATGCCGCAGGAATGGCCGGAGTGACGGACATTTATACCCAGCATGTCTACCTGAACACGGGCGCTATTACGGCGACAGGTACGGCATCTACTAAAATTCTGATACCTGGCCAGTACGCGCAGACAAACGTCCTGGCCAATACGCACAGTACTGTTATACATACTTTCACGGGGCCGCACGGCCAATGGAATTATTCCAGTTTCGCCGGATTTTCTATCCCCTACCAATTAACGGCGGCTGGCAAAATCACCGTAGATATTGGGCGCGGGAGCAAGACGACGCGGCAAGATTTATCCCTGGACTCATACAGCATCATTCCCGGTAATAATCTGGCGTACAATACCGGGGAGATACTGGATATTACGTTTGATAATGTGCGCGATACGGCCCGCAATGGCTATGTGATCCGCGTCCGTGAAATATACTGTACCGAGTCCACGCAGCTCTGGAAGGTTAAAACCACAACCAGCTTTATCCCTGCTTCCGGTAACGAGCCAATACCTTATATAGTTAACAAGATCATCTACCAGCAATATGAGCCACGCTCCTACATTGCGGGGGATTATGGCGACGCTTACGGGGCATTGTTTTTGCTGACCGGAAGCGGTAGCATTCAGCAATTGTGGATGATTGCCACGGTACGAGGGGTTACGACTTTTGAAACGGGGACGGGGTTTAATCGCATTGTGTCAGACATGCCGGGGATTGCAGACGGTAGCGTTGCGCTCCTTGTCGGGTCTGCGGAGCGCACCAACTACCAACCGGGCAATGTCAACCCGGTTTACTATGCCCTGGCCGCGATAGCCGAAAATGCCATTGAAACCGAAGAAACGACTGATTTTGAAGATATTAACGTACCAATAGGATGAACAACGAAGAGATACAGATACAATTCCCCCGGCCCGGACAATGGGGAGAATTCGCCTTGACGGCCATCTACCGGGATGCGGAGGGCTACGCCCACACGGACCGCTACACGCAAGACGACATCCCCGCCGACCAAGCCCCGGCCATGCAGGCTGTAGTTGCCGCGCTGGTGGGACTGGCGGAACCGTGGAAAGCCTCCCAGGTGTGGGCGCGGCTGGGGAAAGATGCTCTAAGCCTTACGGAAGACGGAACCTATGAAATGATTGAGGCCGTGTCTCTGACCGTCGAGGCCGTCAATGACCAGGGAGGCAGACGGATATTCACCACCATCAATTACCCGGCTTTTGTCCTCACGGACCCCGCCGCCGTGGCATTTTTCAAATACTTCACAAAGCAAAACCATGAGTAAGTTAAGTGACGAACAAAAGAAGGCCGCCCTGGAGGCGGGGAAGCAGGGCATGAAGAATGCCTACGAAAAAAGCAAAACTAAACCCGGCCTGAAATGGTGGGAACGCCTTTTGTGGGTGGTCCTGGCGGGGGCGGCCTATGCGGCGTCCGCTTTACTGGGAGGCTGTGGGCACTCCGTAGACGTGACCCCAGGCCGCACGGAGGTCTGCAAGGACGGTTCCTGCCTCGTCATTGAGCAGGGGCATATCTCCTATTCCCAGGCCCAGCCCAAGACGGAGGTTGCGCCCGTAGTTCAAGCCACCAAGAAATAAGACCATGTGCAAACTCTCCGAAGTACCGGCACGTTTCTTCGATTTCGCCAAGGCTTTCCCCGCCTGGGCCTGCGTCCTGATGTCGCTGACGATATGCGGCGGGGCATGCTGGTACATCGGGGAGGTGGTCAGCCACCACAATGACCGCCTTTGTGATCTGATGACCATGCAGACGCAGGCCCAGGTGGAGACGGCCAAGGCGATCCAACTACTTGCCGTCAGAATCGAAAACATAGAAAGGAAGCTGGAAAAGTGAATGAAGAACAATTCTTTCTGTCGTTAATGGCCATTTTATCAGCAACAGTTTTGGGATTTACCCTCATGTGTATAGGGGAACCTGGATATGGTATCGGGGTATGGCTCACTGCACTGGCCATTCTCTTGTACTTTTTTCGGTGCGGACGATAACACCAACTGTAAAGTTTTTCTTACAAGTTCCCTTTAGTTAATAATCAATAGTTTCCGTATGCCTACCCTGTACATACTCATTGTGGACGAACCCGGAAAGGAGCAATGGATGAAAATTTTTCTTACCGAAAGAGACGCCGCTTTTTTCCTGGCTCAATTTAATGAGTGGCATTTGCATGCCAAGTGCCATTGCTACACCGTGGAAGGCAAGCGGCTTGTGCAACTTATCGACAATCTGAACGAATGAATACTATAGAAAGAAAGATGGCCGCGGCTATCCTCCGGTTTGAAGACAGCCGCGTTACCGGGCCGGATTCCCTGCGCGTTTCCCGCCTTCCTGCCGCCGACAAGGGCGGCAAGTGGGAGATTTGCGGCATTTGCGACGGCATTGAACCGGCCGTGTTTAACAGATTGAAGGCCCTGTTGGATGCCGGAAGACGTGAAGAGGCCTGGGAAGGTTGTCTCCAGTATGTCCTGGATAATACCGCCGCCGTGCGCTCCTGGCTGGGTTCCGACGCTTTTCCTGGCGTTGAATTCATCCTGCGCGACCATTATTTCAATTCCGGGAGCAGGAATACCGGGAAGATCCTGCAACGTGCGCTGAATATTCACGGTGCTGGGCTCACGGTGGACGGGATTGTCGGCCCCAAGACCCGGCAGGAACTACAGGACCAGCTGGCCGCTACGGGTGAAGCGGTGTTTTTGGTTGGGTTACAGGAGAAGCGTCAGGCGTTCTACCGCTCCTGCAAGCAGTTCCCTATCTTCGGGCGCGGCTGGCTTCGACGCTGTGACAACGCTTTCAGCGTTGCCACAACTCTTGTTTAGACGGCTAAGATATTTTTCTTTTCATAATGGAAACTTTTTTTCAAAGTTTCCATATTTTCTTTTTCCAAAATTTCCTTAATAGGGAATGGTCTTAAGAATTTATTTTTTTCAAGTATTTCTACCAGAGAGTAGTACTCAAAAAAATGACCATAAAAATCTATGATATCTAATTCAGATCTATTGAAAATGCTGAATATGATATTAAGATATAATTTCTTTTTTTCTTCAGGTAAATAATTGTTGTCTAATACAGATTGACATATTATGTAAAAAGAATCTATTAATGAAGCTAGGGAGTTGATTGATTCATGAATACCTATTTCAATATTTATTGAAAATTTTATGTTAATAAAGTTTCCTTTTATATAATAACCTAAATAAGAATATAAGAAATCTATTACGTTTTTATCTTCTAATTCTTCCAAGTCTTTTTTTAGATAGCGATAAATATCTTTTTTTAATTTTATAATTTGTTCAAAATAATTGAAAAAGAAACTTTCAAACTGTTGAATTTTCATTAGCCTATTTTGCTCTTCAAATTCATCGGCTTGGCGTTTCTGTTCTTCACATTGTCTCTGCATTTCCTCTCGTTGTAATTTCAGTTCTTCACGCTGTAGTGCTAAGTCCTTTCTTTGCAAAAGAATAGTTAAAATAAGACCTATGAACGCAAGAGCGGTAAAAAAGGTATTAAGGATGTTGAAAGCATCACCAATTTCATTAAGCTTTTTTAAAGAGAGTGTAGCCCATGTATAAAAGATTATAAATAGGAATAAAATGACAATAAAAATATAACGCAGAGTTTTATTCCTTTTAAACATCCGGATGAATCGCATCCATACTGCTTGTTCATCCCTGGATGCTGCTCGCGCACGTTTAAAGGATTGAATGTCTTGAGGCATATTTCAAACAGAGTCAATTAATACAAACAGATCAAGATATTAATAATTTCTATGGGCGAAGTGCTTTTTTTGAAACTGTGTCATAAATATTTTTTACTTTTTCCTCATCTTTTTTATCAAAGGGTCTTCTCCAAGAGGGATCTATTTCTCTGTTTACTATTTTCAAAATTGAAATAGGGTAGATTTTACGACCAAAAGAAGTTCTTTTGTTTCCATTTGAATCTGTATGTGTCATATAACCTTGTGAGGCGTGTTTAGAAATTATATATTGAATAGAATAACCATTATTGTAAAATCGTTCTGAAATAAAAATATCTTGAATGCCTGGAAAATTTTTCCGATATTTTTCCCTATCTGTAGACCCTGGAGGAATGAGACGCCATGTTAAATTTACAATATCTTGATCGTCATATGAATTAAAATGAAATTCTAATTTTCCGGAATCTTGATTTATAAAATCTTCTTCCATATTCGCATGAAATCCTACGATGGGGCCAGAAGGAAAAGGGTGTTTTCCTGTTTTGGTAAAAGCTAATTCATTGGAAATTCGTTTATTCTCTTCTATCAATTTATCTACTTCTTCAGATAGTCTTTTTATTTCCGATTCTTTTTCTGTTTGTTGAGGTATTTTGCTCAGAAGAGAGGAAACATTATCTGCGAATTGATTCCATTGTTCATCTATTATGTTATGAATACTATTTTTTTCTTGTAAAGAAAGACGAACACGAACAGTAGTTAATAATTTTCTTATATCTTCCTGCTCAAACAATAATGCTTGACGCGTTTTAATTGGAGCTGGCATGTCTTCAAACTTCATATCGAACAAAATAAATGACACCTTGGAAAAATCATGTCTTCCCATCAAAACTCCGGCTTCAAACATAATCCAAGGTTCAACTTTTGTGCGTTTTGTTAAACATACAATCCCATAGTCTGCCGCTTTTAAGTTCTCTCGTATTGCATTTCCAAAGTCTTCATCATAAGGAATATCTTGTGATGATACAAATACTTGTACGTTAAAACACTCAAGCAATAATTTTTTGAGTAGCTCGGCTATTTGTCTTTCCTCGTTGTGACTCCAACTTATAAAAATTTGAGGTATACTTACAGGCATTTTTTCTTTGTATTATTTTAATGGTTTGGAAGCTTGGTCTTTACAAAAGGAAATCAGAATTTTTTATCTAGGAATCTATGAAAGTGCTTAGAGATGTAGGAAATTTATTTCTGAACATTCATACGTTGCCTACTTCTGGATAATATTCATTTCTCCGTTCTTTTCAAATGGAAAAGGAAAAGGCTGATTCTAACATTTTTTGGACAGAGTCCATAAATATAGAGCCCTCTATTTTAGTGCTCCTCCATCATTTTGTTTTGGCTCCTATGGTGAACAATCTGAGGTCCCATTATTATTTGACTTGTTTTCTCATGATATTCCTTTATGTTTTTGGATATGGATAATAATGTTGCGGAACTGCAATACTACATCATGCTGGAAAATGGGGAGAGTAAGGGACCGTTCAACACAGAGTATGTAAAGCTGCTGCGTGCAAATAATGTGATTGACGGATCTTGCTTGGTGCGACCTTCTGGCGGGGAATATTGGGCGACGTATGATGATATGTTTAATCCCAATTGGAGAAATAGCATGTCAGTACAACAAGAGCAGAACCAACAAAATTTGATAAATCAAGTGTTGCATGCTACTGCCCAGCAAACGAAAGTAGCGTTAAATGCACAAAGAAAATCAACAGGCACATATGTTGTTTTAGCTCTTCTTTTAGGCACTCTCGGGATTCATAATTTTTATGCGAACCGTGTATTGAGTGGAGTGCTCCAATTTATTATTACCCTTACAGGAGTTGGTCTTTTTCTTACTATCCCCTGGTGCATTCTGGAGGCATGTTTTGTAAGAAAGGATGGAAATGGATTGGCCTTTAAGTGATGGGTTGCGAGCAAAGGAATAGTCTTTGTCGCCTTCTAGAATGTCCAACCAAGGATGAGTGCAATAAAAAGACCCTGGCCCGGAGGCCAGGGACTGACAGGATGTGCGCCGGATGGCAAGCTTGATATCAATGAGCTCTTATTTCGTTACAGCAAGACATGTTGGGGCACAATGTTAGAGAGGTAGTTGAAGTTGCATGTCTTTGGGGAAGTAGATTACTGAGATGATAGACCAAGGGTTGATATTTAATTCAGGTTTACATATTAGTTTATTGTGATCCTGATTACGTGTACCTAAAATAAAATAAAGGTCTTTTGAGGGAATGAAGCTATTATACTTGTTAAGCGTCTTCTCCATTGCTTGTTCTCGGTCTGCGTTTTTTCGGCATTTTCGGTAAAGAGTGGACATTTCCCAGTCTAACACGCTTAGTTTCATTTCTGCGCCGTTAGCGTCTTTGAACTTGCAATGGAATGAGTAAGGCACTTTAGAGAAGTTAAGGTCACAAGGGGTGAGTTCATCATCAAAGGAGAACAAAATGCCCTGGGAGCGATGTTGTTGAATAATGCGCTTTTCTTCTACCGAAAATTCATCTCCCACAAATTCTCCAAAGAATTTTGTCACAAAAGAGGGCTTAAACAGGCAGAGAGAAAAGGTGTTCTCTCTGGCTCCTTTTAGGATTTCCTCACGTGTGGTGTAAACATGGATTTTGTCAGTTAACAGAATACGTTTTCTGGCAGACCACTTATTATCTGCTGATACAAGATCTTTTGGAATAATGCTGTCTTGATCTATTTTATGACTTTCCGGACGGTGGTCCTGCGGATTAGATGTGGGATCAATGGCGCACTCTATCCACTGATATTTTTGGTAGTCTTTTGTGGTAGACAGCATTCTTTTTCTAAGCGGATAGAGCCTGATCCACTTTCCCTCTTCCGTGATGCCAGCAGTACAAACCGTTTCAAGATATTGTTTTGAGAAACATGGTTCGGTTTGAGCCAGAATTAGAATGCGAGTAGTTGTTGACATGTGAGGGAAGATGGTGTGGTGAGATGGTTAAGTGAGCAGTTGAGCGTTTGTGCGATGCGTTCCGCGACAAGACGGCGATGGCATTGGTAGGGATTTGCTTCAAAGCAGGTGAGAGCTAGGCGCTCTCCTTGTTTTATGAGTGATGCAAGTTTATCTATGGAAGGTTGTTGTTGTGGTAGATCAAAACGTTGATACGTGTTAAAGAGGTTGTCGTAATCATTTTGAGTGTTTAGTTCTGTTCTGCGGGATGAGGCAATACCGAATTCAGGGTAATGTCGATACTGTATTCCGATGGCGTGACAGAGGTCTGAGAGTTTATTTTTAGAGAAGCCTTTTTTATGACTGAATGGAACTCTGCGCACATCGCAGAGGATTGTTATGCCGTTTTCATAGAGGCGCATGAAGTATTCTTCCAAACTGATTCCTTCATAGCCGATTGTATAAAGTCGGGAAGAGGATGGAATGGGGGTGAGGTCGTTTATTTGCTGGATGATGTCCGGTCTGTCAGGAAGGATTTCTTCTGCGATGGTGCTACGGGTGGCATAGATGGGGTAGTTTATGTACATCTCTCGAACAATGTCTTCCTCCGTAAAGTTATGGTATTTACGAACAATGAGCTGAATGTGCAAAAGAGTAATTCTGTTGAGTTCCGGTATAAAGCTTATAGTGTCCTCCAATGCCCAACGTTTAGGGTCATCCTTCAGGAGCCCATGCTCAATGAGCTTTTCTTTTTCCAAGTGAGCTGAGAAGGAATAGCCGCCTTTGCGGTGAGGAAAGAAGTCAAAGGAAGGGGAATTTCCGGACAATATTTCACGGCGGCATAAGAAGAAGAGAAGTTTGTGGAATGTTAGTTCAGAAGCATCCCCTCCCCACGCGTTCAATAAGTGTATGAGCACTTTTTGTTTTTGAGTGAGGTTGATTTTCTTTTTTTTCACATTCATAGCGATTGCATGCTAGATGTTACCTTACTTTTAGTCAATATTAGCTATTAAGGAGAAATAGTGATGGACGCGTTGATTATACTTTCTCCCACCTGTCCAGGGTTTCTACGTATAGAGCGGAGATTTTTCCGCCGTCCATCGGTTCGATGTCTCCGAAGGCAGGGTTGATGGGATGGAGGGTATATTCCATTTTACCGGTTTCCGGGTTTTTCCTGCGGACCAGTTTTTTGAGCGTCACGCCGCGTTCATCATGGTATTGAACAATGGTTCCGGGTTTGGGGATGGGGGGGATGGTGTATTTTTTCATGATGACTACGGAGCCGTCCGGAATGGAAGGTTCCATAGAGTGGCCGTTCACGCGCAGCAGGTATTCTCCTTTTTCCAGTTCACGGTATAGCCGGATGTCCTGCGGGATGGTGTCTCCATCCGCCAGGTTGCCGGCGGCAATGTTGCCGATGATTCGTCCCTGAGCCTCCAAGGGAGGGGCTGTAAACGTTTCTACAGGGGTAAATTTCTTACGAGCGGCTTCTTTTTCTTTGGCGGCGTTTTGAAGAGCTATATCCGCAAAATCTTTGAGCGCGTTACGGAAGGCGCTGTTGATAAACTCCATAAATGTTTGCTGGGTGGCAGTCATGGCTGCGCTTATCACCTCCCATTCCTCGTCCGTGAAATCAATTTCCACTTGGGGTGGAATAGGGGAAATCTTCTCGGTCATGAGACGCTGAATGATGAGGAGGGCTTTTGAGGGGACTTCTCGTGATACGCTTAGCCAGTTGTTTAGCGTTCTTTTGTCAACCCCACATTGTTCTGCGAGCCATTCGCGGGATTTTCCAGAGGCCTTAAGCCATTTTTTAATGTCTTCCTTGGTCAGCGTCATGCGTTGATAATACATCGTTTTGATGATTTGTCAATAATCGCTTACGAAATAAAATCATCATATAGTGATTTTATTTCTTGCGGACGATAACCATTCGGTGTATTTATAAATCATCAAACGTAACACGCCATGTACTCAATCATCAAATTCAGCGAAATGGAGGACGGCATCAAGAATTGCCTGCTGGCCTATGCCGAGCAAGGCATCCGGCCCAAAGAAGTGATGAAGTCTCTTCTTATCCGAGAAGCTCAAAGGCTTGGGTTTGTAATAACCACAGCCCGCGATCTCCCTCGCCCAAAGAACCCCAAGAAGCCCGCAGCCTAATGGAAGAAGCCCTGATTGACGAATTTATCCGACTCGGTTGGCACGAACTTTAATCTGCTCTGTGACAATGAATCCATATGTGACATTGCAACGGCTACGGCGGCCAATCCTTCATGGGCCCTATATGGGGATGGAGGAAACCATTACCAACACGGACTGCAACATGCCGTTCCTGTGCTATTTTTGCGGGCGGGAACCCGGCAGGGGCGCTTACTGGTCCATTATCGAAGACCACAAAGGGAATGCGTATTGCTGCCGTTGCCTGTGCGCTTCCTGTGCCCGTGAACACATCAATGGTATTCCGGGCAGGGCAGGGAAGAGCCCCTATCAGTCCCTTGATCCCCGGAAGGAACTTCGCCTCCTGCAAGCCCGCAAGAATAGAGCCCGGGCACGCCGGAACCAGGCCGTGGCGCATCTGCTCTTTTGGCTGGTAATCGCTTTTGCCTGTGTGGCTGTGGCGGCCTTCATCGTCTGCGCCTCTTACACAATAACAAAAATCGTCTTAGGATAATGGACGCCAATGATCAACGTTTGATAGAAGGATTGTTTGCCCGCATTGACCGCCTGGTTGCGATCATGGAGGGGAAATATTGCCCTGAAACAAGCGGTGAAACCTGGCTGCGTGCGGAAGAGCTTCTCAAACTGCCCCAGTTCCGGCATCGCAAGGGCCGCGTATGGCTCTATGAACTGGCGAAGACGTCACCGGATATCATGAAAAAGGACTGTCTGCCGCATCAAAAGCGGGGCGCCACCCTCTGGTGCGTGGAACGTATTTCCAAGACCATGAAAGAGAATACCGCAAAAATCTTTTCCAACACCCCCTTCCAACTACCAGAAAGCAAAAAGGCCGGGGCCAGCAGGAACTGACGCCCGACCTGAATACAATCAAACAAGGAAATAATATGAGCCTATTACAAAACATCAAGCGCGGAGTGCAGCAGCGGCCGCAGCGTGTCATCATCTACGGGCCGGAAGGCGTGGGAAAATCCACGCTGGCGGCCGGGCTGCCCGCCCCCCTCTTTCTGGACACGGAAGAAGGAACCCAGCACATGAATGTGGACCGCATCCAGGTAGACCACTACGGCGCCATGCTGGAAGCCCTGCAGGACATTTACAAGGAAGCCCGGAACGGAAACCTCCCTTACAAAACGCTCGTCATCGACACGGGAGACCGTCTGTGGGACATGTGCGCCCGCCAGGTCATCAGGGACTACAACGCCTCCCCCAAAGACGGAAAAATCTCCTCCATTGAAAGCATCGGCTATGGAAAAGGGTACGCCCAGGCCAGCGAAATGTTCGTCAACCTGCTTTCCGTCTTTGACAACTGCCGGAGCGCGGGGCTGCACATCGCCGTCATCTGCCACTGCCGAGTGGAAACGGTGAACCCTCCGGAAGGGGAAGCCTACACCATGTACACCATCAAAATCAACGCTCCGGCCAAACAGGCCATCACCGCCAAGGAAAAACTCAAGGAATGGGGGGACGCTATCCTGTTCTGCAACTACGTGACCACCTTCACGGACGGAGGCAAGGCCAAAGGCGGGGAACTCCGGGCCGTCTACACGGAACACCGGGCCACCTGGGAAGCCAAAAACCGACACGGGATGCCCGCGGTCATGGCGATGGACGCCGGGGAAATCTCCCGCCTGCTGTTTGGAGCGGGCTGCGGACCTTCCGGGAACGCTCTGGCCGGCGAAAAGCAGGTGCCGCCTCCGGCCGCATCCGCGGGAGATCGTCAGGCGGATGCCCTGGCCGCGGTGATTGACCACGCAAAAGACGCCCTCGCCTTCATGATCAGCCGCGGAATCATTACTGCCGGACAAGGGCTGGAAGAAGTCCCGGCGGAATATGCCGCCCGGATTTTGAAAACTCCCGCCCGGTTCAATAACTCCGTAAAAGAATTCATGGAAGGAGGGGCGTGCCGATGAACCCCGTCACCTGCATCAACGTCGCCCGCGAAACCGGGCATGCCGTCCTCTCCCTGGACGGAGCGGAATACGCCGTCAGCCTGGACGACCTGCAAAAAATCCTCGCTGACATTGCCGGGCCCCGTCCGGCCCCGGCCACGGAACTATTGAGGCCGTCCCTGCTCCCCAAGCTGGCGCAATGCCCCTGCTATGTCTCCTCCCCTGACGCGGGGGAAGCGGCCCGGCGGGGAACCCGCATGGACGACGCCTTCCGGTCCCTGCTCATGGGCGTGGACGAATTCAGGGCGTGTGAACACCTGAAAGCCGATGAAAAAGAATCCATCCTCTGGGCGGTGAAAACGGTCCGGACGCTTTGCTCCGGGGAAGAAGTCATTGCCGACAAAAACCGCTGCGCCTTCCCGCAATGGCACCCCCGCGTGACAGGCGGGGAAGCGGACTGCCTCTGCCCCGCGCTCGGCAAACTCTTCGACCTCAAAAGCGGCCAAATCCGCAACTACTGGGAACAGCAGGCCTCTTACGCGAAATCCTTCATGGAACGGGAATTCCTGGATGAAATCACCTGCCACCTCCTCTACTGCGACCAGCAGCAAATCGTCACCCGGAAATTCACCTACCGGGAAGCCATCTCCATCGTCAACGGCGTGGTGGACGCCGTTGACCGCGGCGGCGGGCCGCGCCTCTGCGACTACTGCGGCTGGTGCGCCTCGCAGGACACCTGCCCGCTGCGGAACCGGGCGGCGCAGGAAATGCTGACCCTGGCGGAAGCCGGAACTCTGGAAGAAAGCTTCGCCGAAATCGCGGAAAACCCATCCAGGCTGGCGGAATTCGTCACCAAGGCGGCTGTGCTGGAAAGTTACGTCAAAAAGGGAAAAGAAAAAATCCTCGACTACCTCAACAACGGCACGGAAGTCCCCGGATTCAGGCGCGTCTCCCGGAAAGGCGCGGACACCGTCGCTCCGGAAGACGTCGCCAAATACGCCACCTGGATTGGCGTGCCGAAACTCCTGAAATCCTATGGCCCGCTCAAGGCGGACGTCTTCCGCGCCCTGTTCGCGGAAGCATTGCCGGAACAACAATTCCCGGAAGAACTGGTCAGGACGGGGGCCGGCTCCTCCTACGTTAAAAAAATCTCCGTCTCCAAAACCGCAACCACCAAATAACCATTATGTTCAGTTACATATCAGAAGGCGAGCCCAGCGAATACGGATTTCTCCCCGCGGGCGTCTACGAAGGAAAAATCGTCAAAATGGAAGAAGGAATCTCCCAGGGCGCCAAAACGCGGGGATGCCCGCAGCTGGCCGTCCACATCAGAGCCTTCGGCCCTGAAGGGGCGGCGACGGTCCGTTACTACCTGACCAACTCGAAAGACCTGGCCTGGAAAATCGACCTGTTCGTCAAAAACGTCACCGGGAACGTCTACCAACCCGGCCAGCAGGTCATCATCAACCCGGCGGAATACCTCGGCAAACCCTGCTACGTCCGGCTCAGCGTCAGACAGGGAGACAAGCCCAGGGCGGACGGGACTTATCCCGAATTCAGCAACTGCGAAGACGTGCTGGGGCCGGACGAAGCCCGGGCCATCATGGCGGCTCAGGACAGGGCAGCGGCGGGGCGCGGCGGAGCGTCCCTGCCTCCGCGCCCGGCGGACCTGCCAGCCAACAACCACATGAGCGCCACGGCGGGACCGCCGGCGGAAGAAGACGAAATCCCCTTCTAATCAACAGCCATGAGCGCACGAACGGAACACGAAAAAGAAACCATCCTGGAAGCCGTCCGCATGGCCTTTGATGAATTCGACGACTACGAAGACATCAGGCGCCAGGCGGCGGAAGACGAATCCGACTTCTGCCTCTCCATCAGCGTCAAAATCCCTGACGGGGAACAGAAAGTCTGTGTGAAAGTATCAGGCTCTATCAAGAAAACAGCTGTGGCGAATGCCTGGTTTGAGGACGACGGCCAGCTGAAACTGGACTTCGACGCCGAATCCCAGGCCCGGGAAATAGAAAGGAACTCGAAAGCGTCATGAACAAGCCGATAACCATCATGCTGCCGATCGTTCCCCCGACGAAAACGCACCAGAACAAAAAAATCGTCAACATCGGGAAACACGCCAAACTGGCGGACACGAAAGAATTGAAACTGGTCATCAGCGATTACCTGACCCTGCTGAAACCTTATCAACCGGCCCGGCCCCTGACGGGGCCGGTCTCCCTGAAACTGGCTTTCGTCTGGCCCTACCGCAAAAGCGAGCCGAAAAAAAACCGGATCGGGCTCATTCCGAAAACGACCAAACCGGACTGGGACAACCTGGCCAAAACCCTGCAGGATGTCATGACCCGGTTGAGATTTTGGGAAGATGACGCCCAGGTGTATTCCGCGTCCGTGGATAAATGGTGGGGCGAAGAACCACAAATAACAATCACTGTGCAAGAAGGATCAGAGCAATGAAACGGAACCCTCACATCATCGTTCAGCAGGTTTGCCCCATGAAGAAAACCGACGATGGGAAATATGAAGTTCAGGCCGCGATTGTGCACCACAAAGGGATTATCGCCCGCTATCGCATAAAGTGCCCCACGAAACGGCATGCCCGGTGGGCGCAGCACCTTATTTGCACGGTGAACAATGCTTCACGCCTCCGTTGTTCTGATGGACTTAAAGCCTTGATTGAGGAAGGACCCCGATGAAAACGCCTAAATGCCCTCTTTGCGGCACACCTTTGAAAGCCATACGAGGATATGATGTCCATGGGATAACAACCGATTGGGTTGCTGGTTGCTACAACTGCTTCTTCCAGAGTTCCCATTTTTGGAAAACCAAGAAAGCGTGCATTGAAGATATGGATAGGCTTGTTTCTTTGTTTCCTCCCATCATGAGGGTCTGGCCGGGGGACAAGTTGCAAGTAGAGGATGGAAGCATTTGTGAAGTGATAAACGTTAATAAAAATCTAGCAATGATGGACGTAAGGAGAGGTGAAGGAAGACCGGTATTCACGATTGCAGATACTCATGTCATTAGATGGCCTTGGGAACTCGAACAGGAGGGAGGGACGGAGCAATGATTAACATCCTCCTATCCGTCAGGCGGCCTTTCTCCGAGAAAATTTTGTCCGGGGAAAAGAGATGGGAGTTGCGGAAAAACGTACCGCGCTTAAAAAAAGGCGACTCCGTAACGCTGTGGCTCTACGAGTCCGGGAAAGACGGAAAACGGGCCATCATCGGCAAGTGCCGGATGGTTTCCTATGTGTACATGCGCCACATGCCATTCGGGAAAGCTCTTGGATTATTCATCAAAGATGCTTGCGTCTCTAAAACTCGCCTGCGGACCTATCTCCCCTGCTACGCCTGGGGAGTCCAGGACCCCGTGAGGCTCCCCGCCGCCGTGCCCCTGTCTGATATTGGACTGACCCGGCCGCCGCAGAGCTGGCAGTATATCACGAACGAGCAAGCGGCGATACTGGAAAGGAGGCTCGCATGAAGACCTGTATTAACTGTATCTATAGGGACCAAAAGGATGGATGTTGCTGGGGAGCGACATCCATCCTGTATTCGGAAGAGGTGGATGAAACTACAAAAGCTTGTGAAGATTTTGAACCAGAAGAGGAGGCCGAAGATGAAGAAAACGCCTGAACAGAAAGCGTTTCGCGAGTACGGAAAAGCATTAGGGAGGCTGGAAGAATTCAGGAGGAATCACCAGGACCAATTCTGTGTTCAAAGTCAAATAATGCGCCATTTTTGGAGGGAAGCCCATGTGTGTTGCGGTCAAAAAGAAATCACAAACAAGCACGTCAAACTGATCCGTGACGCGTGGCAGAAGCGGGCCGCGTGCAAGGCGTGGAATCCACCGGACGGACGGGATTGCCCTAACTGTTTTTACAGTAGCAACCGTCGCTGCAAGCTGCCTTGTTCGCAGTGCTGGGGACACTGTCTATGGGAGCCGAGAAAGGAGGGGAAATGAACACTAGAGCACCACGGAAAAGGGCTCTGGCCCGGTATATCGGAGGGAAAAACAGAATTGCCCCCTGGATTATCAGCTTTTTCCCTCCCCATAAAATCTACGTTGAACCGTTCGGAGGTTCCGGGGCTGTGTTGCTTAATAAACAGCCCGCCTGGATGGAGATCTACAACGACCTTTATGACCGAGTGGTTAATTTCTTTGAGGTCTTGCGGGACCCGGAAAAATCCGCCCGGCTGGCCAGTCTGCTGGAATTGACACCCTACGCTCAAACGGCCTATGCCCGGTCTTTTGAAATCGCGGAAGATCCAGTCGAAGATGCTCTCCGCTTTGCCGTCAACTCCATGATGTCCTACGGCGGGGGAATCTATAAACCAGGTTTCAAGCGCGACGGCATATTAAGAACTACGCCTTACCCGAAAACGTGGCGGGAATATCCGGACGTTGTGAGGGAGTGCGCAGCCGAACTCCGGAACCGGAATATTGAGATCAACAACATGGACGCTCTGCAGGTTATGTCCCGGTACGATACACCGGATACGCTGCACTACGTGGATCCGCCCTATGTGCAGTCCACTCGCGGCAACCGTGTGAGGTACGTGCATGAGTACGACCAGCAAGACCATGAGCGGCTTCTTGTCTTTCTCAAGACGCTGAAAGGCAAGGTTATCTTGTCAGGTTATGATTCCGAGCTTTATGACCGGCATCTGGACGGCTGGCGGAAGGAGTGCAAAGTTGCTCACGACACGCAGGGCGGCAAGAAAATCGAATGCCTGTGGCTTAACTACAACCCCCAACTGACGCTTTTTTGATTATGGAATACATGAACGTACCAACAGCCTTGTTTTCCAGCCCTGAATTCATCGGGGCTGAACCAATCCAGCGCGCCACATGGATTGCCCTGCTGGCTTGGTGCTGCACCCAGGAAAACGGCGGCGTTATTGAGGGCTGCCGGACCTGGGGCATGCGCCGCTGGATGCAAACCTGCGGTGTGATGGACAAGGAAGTCATGGACGGTGGGGAACTATACCACTTCGACGGCGACGACCTTGTTGTTTTTGGCTACCCGGGAGGCGTGCAAAAGCTGCTTGAGCGTAAGCGAGTTATTGCACGCGAAAACGGAAAGCTTGGTGGAAGGCCCAAAACCAACGTAGGAACCGACATTGAAACCGAAGAGAAACCTACGTCGGTTAATTCAGAAACCAACGTAGGAACCAATGTAGGGGCCAACGTCCAAAACCGGAAGAAAGAAAGAAAGGAAGAAAGGAATATAGGGGGAGAAACTACTACGGTGAACAGTACACCGTGGGGAGAATCGCCCGCCGCTCCTGTACTGCCTGCCGTCCCTTTCCCGGATCGGGAACGATTGAACGATGTCCGGGGGATGCGCTGCGCCGACAATCACGCGGACCTGGGGGCTTCCCCTGGAGCTGCACGGTTCATGGCTGCCACCCTTGAAATCAACCCGTCCTGGGGTCGGACGATACCAACCGCCATTGAGACGGCAGCCGCGCTTGAGGCGTACCGTTCCGCACAGGGCCGGGTTACTCCGCGGGATATGGAAATGCTGCGGGCCTACTACGCTTCCGGGCTGACAGAGGACCGGAACAAGAAGGCTTTTTGGAGGCCAGACAGCAGGCGCAAGTTCTGGGAGTGTTTCGGGGACGTTTTGACACACGCGGACCGCTGGGCCAAAGAGACGCGCTGGAAGTCCGCAGCCGCTCGCAAGAAGCCACAGCCGGAGCAAGCCCCGCAGCAGCCGGAAGGGCCCGTCGTGGACACCGACACCGCCGCGGCTGAAATCCGGGGTTTGATGAAAGAAATAGGGTTAGGAGGGGAAGCATGAAACAGTCAGAACTGAAATTGATGTCCCTCAAGCACAGGTGCGTGAGGGTTCACAGGTCCGGAAGCTTTTCAAGGGCCTGTGTAAACTCCTTAGCTCCAAAGTCGATATACCCCTCATGGACTTCCCGGGAGTCGTGCCCCACAATAGCTTGCACAAGGGCAGGGGGAACACCGGCATCATGTAACATGGTTGTTGCCGTATAGCGGAGGCTGTGAAAGGACAGATCATTGACGTGGCGCCGGGTTTCCGTGCCGTTCCCTTCCTGCTTTTTATATTTCTTCCCCGCGGCTAAAGGGTCTTTGGTGATAAGGCCGCACTGATACAGGATGCGTCCAAAGATATTTGACAGACGGCCAGAGCCCTTGCTTTCAAAAATGTCCGCGCATTCCGGATGCAGGAATTCCCCTGGGGCTTCTTTCCTCCGCTGCTGCAGATGCTTTTTCAGTGCCGGGAAAATCGGAATCATCAGGGGCTTTCCCTTTTTTTGCGTTGTCATCCGGATAACGCCGCGTTTTCCGTCAACCTGGGACCATCGGAGCGTTGCCACGTCTCCCAATCTTTGACCCCCCGTGTAGAGGCACGTTTTCACCATGGAGCGCCATTCCAGATTGCACGCGGCCATTACCTTTTCAAGCTCTTCTAGTTCAAATTTCCGGCGTTTGATGACCTTCCCCTTGTGCGGCTTGGCAATCGCCGTGAAGGGGTTTGTCTCGATGATCTTGTAGTCAACTGCTGCCTGGAATGCCGCGGAAACCAGAGTAAGGGCAATATTGGCGGTAGACGGAGAGACGCGGGACAGGAGATGATTTTTGAAATCATCCAGCATTAAGGGAGTGATGCGGTCCAGGGGTAGATTGATACGTTCCCCCATGGAGGCGCGGAACTTGTCAAAGGCTTGTTTGTAGTTGGCTATGGATGCGGGTTTGAGCCCATTGCGTATAATGCGCTTCATGTGATCATCAAGCCAGGATTTAACAGAGGGCATCTCAATAGACTCTCCGGTTAACTCCGTAGACAAGGCAGAGATGGATCGCCGCAGTTGATAGGCTGGCAGGTTTGCCCGTGCAGTTGATTCAAGGGCGTCTGCCAAGCGTTGCGCCTTAGTCATAGCCTGTTCCTTTGTCAGTACGTTCAGCGCCTTTCCTACGGCCTCCGCGGCCTCTTTTACTTCCCTTGTTACTGTGGCAGGGGTATGTTCGATCTTGGTTGACAGCCTGACCAGCTTCCAGCCTGTGGCGGTTCGTACACGGTATTGTGCGTACCAGTACGGACTGTTCGGCTTTTTATAGATGGATGCCATGGATTTAGTGGTATCAATAGTGTGCTCTTTTTTCAAGTTGTAACATCATGTTTTAGGATGTTCTCCTTCTTTCTGAAATCGCACAAGACCTTTATTTAAAGGGATATAAATACAAAAAGACCGCCTCCAAAGAGACGGCCTTTTTGTTAAATCTGGTAGCCCTATGAGGACTCGAACCCCAAAATACGGAACCAGAATCCGCTGTGTTACCGATTACACTATAGGGCTATGTAACGGGCACCTTTGCGGTGCGGGCGAATTAAAGCGGAACCGGTTGTTCTTTGCAAGTTTTTTTTCACTCAAATGTGTGTTTTGAATAGAAAAAATGAATGCGGAGAAAAAAGGGCGGTCCAGCTTTTCTCCCGGGGTCATTCAGCCAGGGTTTGGAAGTAGGCTTTCACGTGTTCCCGGGCAATTTGCTGGTATTCCGCTTCTCCGTGCCTGCCCTGCGCCTGCTGCCAGGGGGAGGCCGGCGCTGTGTTGATGCGGCCAAGCTGCTGGGCCGTGTATTTGCCATAGACGTTCCAGATGTGTTCCAGAAAAGGGATGATGTCCGTTTCCTCTTCCAGGGGGGGCTGGCGGCGGCTGGGGTGTTCAATGATGGAGCAGGGCGGCTGGTCCTTGTATTCGTGATGAATGGAGGGGAGCACCGGCCCGCAGGTCCATGCTTCCGCCCGTTCGTTGATCAGGAAATCGCCGTGATGGTGCAGGTGCCACCAGTCCGCCAGAATGACCAGGTGGTTCAGTTTGACGGGCGTGAGAGGAAGGTTTTTTGCATTCGCCTGCTGAATGAACCAGTTGCAGAGCTTTTGCGTGGTAGTATGGTTTGCCATGCTGAAATGGGTTGCCCTTCATTATAAAAGGCCGGGGATATTTCACAATACTAAACAGGTTTCATTCTTGCGCGGTATGGAGAAGAGATGAGGCGGAGTGCCGGAAAAGGCGAACTTTCAGGTAAATTTATTTGAAGCAAGGAAAAAGAAGAAATAATTTGTGTCATGCAAAGCTTGGTATTCGCGCCAGTTCTTGTTGTGGGGGGAATGTAAAGTCGTTTGTTGAAAACAAATGGTGTTTTCAAACTCTAACAAAATGAAGAATAATTAAAATTATTGGGAATGAAATAAAGTTCCAGATTCCTGGAGCGTCCTTTAAAAAACATTTTGAATAGCAGTACTTTTTATGATTTGAATTATTTTAACCTAAAGCTCGTTCTGCCATGAATTTACATTATTTCTATCATTCCGGCTTGTTGGGGGCGGCCTGTCTCCTCTCTCCCGTTTATGGGGGATTGATGTCTGATTCCTTCGACGTTCAGACTTACCGTGATTTTGCGGAAAACCGGGGCATCTTTGGAATCAATGCCAAAGACGTCGCCATTTACGACAAGGAAGGCAATTACGTGGGCTCCATCCCCAAAATGATGAATTTTGACGGATTGGCGGACGCCCATGCCGGGGAAGCCGCTTTGGTAGGCGGCCCGGGTTTCATCGCCACCGTGTCCCATGATTACAATAACCAGACCATTACGTTTACCAAGCGTTTTGGAGCCACGGAAGGAACGCCGTTTTATGACGCCTACCGGAGCGTGGTAATCAAGAATGCCTGGGGCGACCAGACGAATTACACGTATGACTACCGCGTGCAGCGGTTGAGCAAGATCGTGACGGAAGCGGAATACGCCCCCTACCTGACGGATCCGGAATACCTGGACAACATGAAGGGACGGCTGGTTCTGCGTGCCGGGTCCGGAACCCAGGCTATTGCCACGGGGAACGGTAAACAGGACACGGTCAGCGGAGGTTATTCCTATTTGACCGGGGGAACCCTGGTTTTTGAGGGACAGGCCAGCGTTCCGGGAACAGGAGAGCCGGACCCTGAGAATGCCAAGACCTATCCGGCCTACCGTTTCTGGTACAATTTCAAGAAACCTTCGGAATCCAATCCCCTGCCTTCCGGCATATTGGCAGGGGACAGCGGAAGTCCCAGCTATGTATTTAATGAGAAGTCCGGCAGATGGGAATGGGTGGGGGCCGGTCAATCCCAGGGCGGTAGCGGCTACGGCGAGTTCAGCCAGATGCGCTCTGGCAACCAGTGGGCCAGCGATTACGTGGACAGTTTCAACCGCACCGTCAGCGTGTCGGAAGGGGGTGGGGATCTTCTGTGGAATGTGACGGATGGCGACGGAAACGGAACCTTCGTTCAGGGAGATATCAGTACGGATTACACCGGGCTGGCCTCCGGCCTGCGAGGAGATACCTCCACACAGGGAACGCGGGCCTCGGACACGCAGATAGGCGTGTGCAGCAATCTTATTTTTGACGGCTCCGGCGGCACCATTGTTCTCCAGGGCTCGGTGGATACGGGGGCGGGTTCCCTCACGTTCAACCGGGATTACGTATTGAGCGACGGAGGAAATGCCTCCTACCGTCTGAATACGGCGGGTTTCGTTGTGAACAAGGGGGCAACCGTGACGACGCTGCTGACCGGAACCTCCGGGGACGAGTGGCGGAAGATCGGGGAAGGTGATTTGATCGTCAGCGGCCACGGGAACAATGCGGCGGACATCAACGTGGGAGGAAGCGGGATGCTGATTCTGGACCGGGACGGCTACGCGGCGCACAACGTGAAGCTGAACGGCGGCGGAGTAATGGTGCGCCTGGCGGGGGAAAACCAAGTATCCGGGGAGTTCATCTTCGGCCACCGCGGGGGTGTGGTGGACATGTATGGGCACAATTTGACGCTGAACGCCATCACTCACCTGGATTCCGGAGCCGTTTTTGCCAATTACCTTGGCAATTCCACCGTAACGCTTACGTTCACGGGCTCCGGGGAACAGACGTTCCTGGGGGCTTTGCGGGACGGGGAGGCCGCTTCCCGTGGACTGATGAATGTGGTGTACGCACCCGGCACGGCGGAAGGGTCCGTCTGGAATCTGGCCGGCCATATTCTCAATACCGGAACGTGGACGGTGCAGGGAGGAGAGGTGAAGGTGGCCGGAGTGTATACCCTGCACGCGGGCGGCTATGTGGATGAGAACGACTGGCAGATGGCCTCCTTTTCCACCGGAACAGTGCAGGTGAACAGCGGCGCCCGGTTTACCACTGGCGGCCATTCCCTGGTAGTTTCCGCCGTGCAGGTGGATGACGGTGGCACGTATGGCGTGCTGGCCGGGGGAGACCACAGCGGAAACGTTGTGTTGTCCGGTGCCGCGTCGATGCTGCGTGCGGAAGTGGATTCCGGGTCCGCGACGGAGTCCGGCGTGATTTCCGGAGCCGGTTCCCTCGTGAAAACCGGGGAAGGAACCCTGCTTCTGAAAAACGGGAACAACAGTTTTTCCGGAACTGCCACGGTTGAAGAAGGCCTGGTGCGCGCCTCTTCCGCCGGGGCTCTCGGGCAGGCTGTCTGGTCGCTGGATGCCGCCGGAGCCCTGGCTGTGGAAGGCGCTGGTTTTTCCGCTATTGCCGGAAAGCTGGACCAGGCGTCTTCCGGAACGTTCGTGCTGCTGGAAGACCAGGCGGCGATTTCCGGCCTGAACGGCTTCAGAAACTTGTCCGTCGGCGCATTGGGAGAGGTGAATTTGGGAACACGGGGAACGACCGGCCTGCTTTCCGGCTGGACCGCGGATGGGGGCTGGTCCCTGGGCGGAGGCGGCGGAACGCTGACGGTGAACTTGAAGCTCAGCGGCTCCGGCACCCTGTCTATCGGCAACGGTTCCAATACCGGAACCGTAGTGCTTGCCAACGCGCACAATAGTGATTCGGAGGGTGGAGCTGCTTTCTCCGGAGTTATTGAACTGAATGGGGGAGTGAACCTCACCTACGCGGACGTGCGCTCCCTCGGGGTGCAGAACAAGAATGTGCTCGTCAAGTACGGAACATCCTTTGCCCTTGGGTCGGAAGCGGATGCCGCCCTGGCGCATGTTTCCAATGCTTCCGAAGGCGTTCTGCTCCTGTCGGGAACCCGTACGGCGGATTTGAATCTGGGCGGCATGGGACTGAATTCCGTGTGCATCGGGGCTGACGGACAGGCTGTTTTGTCCGGGGCCGTGACAGCCGGAACGCAGGGATATTTGTTCGGCGGAAACGGGATGCTGACCGTAGCCAGTTCGCTTGGCGGCAATTATTCCCTGACGGTGGATACCCAGGGCATGGGCACTGGCGGAGGAGTTATTCTGGCGGCTGACAATACGTATTCCGGTGAAACGCGCATCCTCTCCGGAGCCTCCCTGATGGTAGGGAACGGAGGAACCTCCGGCAGCCTGGGAACGGGAGCCGTTGCCAATGAAGGAACCCTGGCATTCAACAGGACGGACAGCGTGACGGCGGCGAATGCCATTTCCGGTACGGGCAGCCTGATCCAGAAAGGGAGTGGTGAGCTGGCGCTGACGGGGAACAATTCCTACAGCGGAACCACCACCATTGCGGCGGGAACGCTCACCATAGGGAATGGCGGTACAAGCGGTTCCCTGGGCGCCGGTGCAGTCGTCAACAACGGCGTGCTCGCCTTCAACAGGTCTGATTCGGTTGCCCTGAACACGAATGTGTCCGGAACAGGCTCGCTCGTGAAGAACGGTTCCGGCACGCTCACCATCCAGAAGATGCTTTCCTATACCGGAGGAACCACCGTGAATAAGGGCGTCCTTGTGGTGGGCTACGGAGGCGCCAACGGCATGATTCGCGGGAACCTGGCCATCCGGGAGGGAGCGCAGGTGACATTGAAGGGCGGTGACAGCTTCGGTTATTCCGGAGGGAACGCCTCCGTCAAGAACGTGAACATCAATGGAGGAACTCTGTATTTTGGAGACAACAAGAACCAGACGTTCCAGAATACGGTGTTCAACCTGACCGGAGGCGTTGTGGACGGCATAACGGGCGGTCGCATGGATATCTGGACGAATGCCGTCGTTAATGTGAAATCCGCAAACAGGGCATCTGAAATCAAGCGCGTCAACGTGCAGCTCAGGGATGCCAATCCTACGGTATTCATGGTGGACCGTGGAACCGCAGACGTGGATTTGAAAATATCCGCGAACATCGTGAACTCTTCCGGAGTTAAGGGGTCCTTCATCAAGAAAGGCGCCGGGATCATGGTGCTTTCCGGAAAGAATACCTATTCCGGTGGCACTACGGTCAACTGGGGGACGCTGGTGGCGGCCTCCAGCCAGGCTCTTGGAACCGGAGCGGCCTCCGTCAATTCCGGCGCGCGTTTGGCGCTGGGCGGCCTTGGCACGGATATTTCTTTCGTTGCCCTAGGGAATGACATCCTGGTGAAGAATGGCGGCATTCTGTCCGGTTCCGCCACCCTGTCCGGGAATACGACGCTCCAGTCCGGCTCCGTCTTTGAACTGACCTTGTCCATGGGCGGTTCCGCCGGGAATGAACTGGCGTACAACAGCCTGATGCTCCAGTCCGGTGTTTTCCAGATTGACGCGGGAGCCAAGCTGAAGCTGGCGGCGGTGTCTCTGGATTATTCCTCCGACTTCTGGGGGACCTCCCATATCCTGAACCTGATAGAAGGCGGCGCGAACGCCAGTTTGAAGGGGGCGTTTACGCTGGACCTGTCCGGAGCCGGAAATTATGGCTCCTATGGGTCCTGGTCCCTCCAGGGCGATGAGGATTCCAAAACCGTGAACATGGTCTGGACTCCCAATGCCGAGGCCGTTTTGGACCATTCGGAAACTGCGGCGTTGCTCGCGGCTCCGTCTCCTGCGCCGGTTCCGGAACCTTCCTCCGCGCTGCTGGTGCTGGCAGGCCTGGGGACGTGTATTTTCCGCCGCCGTGTGCGGTGAGCCTGATGAAGAACCCCGCCGCACTTCCCGAAGCCCTGCCGGATGTTCGTGAAAACGGTCTGGACTGGAAGATGGGAAGTGCGGCAGACTTGCCTGTTCCTTGTTTAATCATAACTTAATTTCAATTTCTTATGAATGTTCATCATTATTCCGGGCTGCTGGGGGCGGCCTGCCTCCTCACTCCCGCCTATGGCGGGTTGATGTCTGACTCGTTTGATGTTCAGACCTACCGTGATTTCGCGGAAAACCGGGGCATTTTTGATGTGAATGCCAAAGACGTCGCCATCTACGACAAGAATGGCAATTACGTGGGGACTATCCCCAAAATGATGAATTTTGACGGCGTGGCGGATGCCCATATCGGGGAGGCCGCGCTGGTGGGCGGTCCCGGCTTCATCGCCACCGTATCACATGATTATTATAACCATTTCGTTTCCTTTACGGTTCGTTTCGGTGCCAAGCAAGGAACTCCTTTTTACGATTCCTACCGTAGCGTTACGAGAAAGGATGCATGGGGTGATAAGTCCGATTTGACATACGACTACCGTGTGCAGCGATTGAGCAAGATCGTGACGGAGGCGGAATACGCACCTTACCTGACTGACCCGGAATACCTGGACAACATGAAAGGGAGGCTGGTCATGAGAGCTGGTTCCGGAGTTCAGGCTGTCGCCACAGGAAACGGCAAACAGGAAAAGATTGATGCCTCTTATGGCTATTTGACCGGAGGAACCCTTGTTTTTGAGGGGCAGGCCAGCGCTCCGGGAACAGGAGAGCCGGACCCGGAAAATGCCAAGACCTATCCGGCTTACCGGTTCTGGTACAATTTCAAGAAGCCTTCGGAGTCCAATCCATTGCCTTCCGGTGGATTGTCAGGGGATAGTGGAAGCCCGTGCTATGTGTACAATGAGAATTCCGGCAAGTGGGAGTGGGTAGGTGCGGCACAGTCTGCCAGTGGAAGCGGGTATGGACAGTTTACCCAGATGCGTTCCGGCAACCAGTGGGCCAGCGATTACGTGGACAGCTTCAACCGTACCATAAGCGTTGCGGCGAGCGGTGACGTACTGTGGAACGTGACGGATACGGACGGCAACGGGACCTTTGTGCAGGGAGGCGTGACTACGGATTACACCGGATTGGCGGCCGGATTACGCGGGGACACCTCCACGAAAGGTACACAAGCTACAAATGAGCAGTTGAACGCCTGCAATAATCTGATTTTTGACGGCTCCGGCGGCACAATCGTGCTCCAGGGGTCCGTGGATACCGGAGCGGGCTCCCTCACCTTCAACCGCGATTACGTGCTGAGCGACGGGGGCGATTCTTCCCGCCGCCTGAATACGGCGGGCTTTGTGGTGAACAAGGGAGCTCCGGTCACCACCTTGCTGACCGGAGCCTCCGGAGACGAGTGGAGGAAGATTGGGGAAGGCGATTTGATCGTCAGCGGCCACGGGAACAATGCGGCGGACATCAACGTGGGTGGCGGCGGAAATCTGATTCTGGACAGGGACGGCTACGCGGCCCGTAACGTGAAGCTGAACGGGGGCGGAGTAATGGTGCGCCTTGCCGGGGAAAACCAAGTGTCCGGGGAGTTCATCTTCGGCCACCGCGGGGGCGTGGTGGACATGTACGGGCATAATTTGACGCTGAATGCCATCACGCATCTGGATTCCGGAGCCTGCTTCGGCAATTTCCGTGCGAATACCGCCGTGACATTCACGTTTACGGGGCACGGGGCGCAGGACTATCTTGGAGGCTTCATGGACGGAGGGGCCTTGAAGGACGGCCAGCTTCATGTGGTGTACGCGCCCGGCACGGGAGAAGGTTCCGTCTGGAACCTGTCCGGGCATATTTTCAATACCGGGACGTGGACGGTGCAGGGAGGTGAGGTGAAGGTAGCCGGGGTGCATGCCCTGCACGCGGGCGGCTATGTGGATGAGAACGACTGGGAGACGGCCCTCTTTGCCACCGGAACGGTGAATGTGGAGAGCGGTGCGCGGTTCACGGCGGGAGGCCATGCGGAAGTTGGCTCTTCCGTGAACGTGGCGGACGGAGGGACATATGCCATTCTTTCCGGCGGCAGTCACAGCGGGAACGTGGCTCTATCCGGTTCCGGGGCCGTCATGAGGGCGGAAGTAGACTCCGGTTCCGCGACGGAATCCGGCGTTATTTCAGGAACCGGCTCTCTTGTGAAAACCGGAGAAGGAACGCTGGTGCTGACCGGGGCCAATTCCTATTCCGGCGGTACCGTCATTGATGCGGGGACGCTCGCCGTGGGTGACGGGGAAAAAGACGGTTCCCTGGGTACGGGAACGATTGTCAACAATGGAACCCTCGCTTTCAATTCGCTCCACGCCAGCTCCGTTAATTTGCAAATATCCGGGACGGGCCGCCTCGTGAAAAACGGTTCCGGAATGCTCGCCGTGCAGAAACACCAGGCTTATACCGGAGGAACTACGGTCAATGAAGGAACGCTGATGCTTATTTCAGGAGGTGAGGAAGGTATTATCCGCGGAGGGCTGGTTATCAACCGGGGCGCAACGGTTTCCCTGCGCGGGGTGGACTGTTTCGGCAATTCGGGAAATGAGGCCTGCGTCAGCCATGTGGAAATTAACGGAGGAACCCTGTTCCAGAATGATACCAGGAACCAGACCTTCCGGAACATGACCGTCACCCTGGCAGGAGGGACGCTGGACGGCGTGGCGAAGGGAAGCATGGAGGTCTGGACGGATACCGTTTTCCAGGTAAGGGCGGCGGACAGGGCCTCGGAAATCAGGACGGTTAATGTCAAGCTGAGGGGAAGCAGTCCTGCTGTCTTTGCGGTGGAGCGCGGCACGGCGGAGGCGGATTTAAAAGTATCAGCCAACATCGTCAATTACTCCGGAGCAAAGGGCTCCGTTGCCAAGACAGGAGAGGGGATCATGGTTTTATCCGGAAAGAATACCTATTCCGGCGGAACGTCCGTCAATGGGGGAACGCTGGCAGCGGCCTCCAACCAGGCTCTCGGGACGGGGATGGCGACGGTCAATTCCGGCGCGCATCTGGCGCTGGGCGGCCTTGGCACGGATATTTCTTCCGTTGCCCTAGGGAATGACATCCTGGTGAAGAATGGCGGCATTCTGTCCGGTTCCGCCACCCTGTCCGGGAATACGACGCTCCAGTCCGGCTCCGTCTTTGAACTGACCTTGTCCATGGGCGGCTCCGCCGGGAATGAACTGGCGTACAATAGCCTGATGCTCCAGTCCGGCGTCTTCCAGATTGACGCGGGGGCCAAGCTGAAGCTGGCGGCGTTGAGCCTCGACTATTCCACCGACTTCTGGGGAACCTCCCACATCCTGAACTTCATTGAGGGGGGAGCGAACGCGACCCTGACGGGTAATTTCACGCTGGATGCGTCTTCCGCCGGAGATTACGCGGCGTACGGCCAGTGGAGCCTCCAGAAGAACGAGGATTCCAAGGAAGTGAGCATGGTGTGGACGCCGAATGCGGCTCCGGAAGCTTCTTCAGCCATGGCATCGGCGTTTACGGCTACGGCGCCTGCTCCTGTTCCTGAACCGTCCTCCTGCATGCTGCTGATGGCTGCCCTGGGAGCGGTGTTCCTGCGCCGTTCCGTTCCGGGGAACGAATAAAAAAGGCCTGTAAATTCAACGCGCCGCATTCCGGAGGGAGTGCGGCGCGCTGCTTTTCCGCGGTTCCGGGAAGGATACGGGATGCTTTAAAGAGGAAGAATGCGCGCTCTCCGCGCTACTTCTTCCGGAGAAAGGGAGTACAGGCTGTCCAGCAGGGAGACGGCAAAAGAGCCCGGAGCGGGACTCTGTTCAAAGGCCATTTCCCCCGCGATGCCCATCAATACGGCCGTAGAGACGGCCGCTTGCAAGGGGGAGGAGGAGACGGCGGCGCAGGCGGCGGCCAGCGCGCCCATGGAACAGCCCACGCCCGTGACGCGGGACATCATGGCATGGCCGTTTTCCGTGGCAATGACTTGGCGGCCGTCCGTGGAATAGTCCGTGCGGCCCGTGACGAGGACAGCCGCCCCCGTATGCAGGGCCAGTTCCCTGGCCGCCTGCAGGGCGTCTGCGCTGGAGCTGGTGCTTTCCGGTCCCTTCGTGACGGAGGAGTACCCGGCCAGAGCCATGATTTCAGAGGCGTTCCCGCGGATGATGCGGGGCCGCCTTTCCTTCAACTGCTCCGCCAGCCGCGTGCGCAGGGAAAGAGCTCCCACGGCCACCGGGTCCAGAACCCAGGGGATGCCAAGCCGGTTGGCTTCCTGCACCGCCGTCTGCATGACGGCTCCCTGTTCGCGCGTCACGGTGCCCAGGTTGACCAGCAGGGCGCCTGCTCCGCCGCGGAGCATTTCCACCGCTTCCTCCGCATCGTTAAGCATGGCGGGAACGGCTCCTGCGGCCAGCAGCAGGTTGGCCGTCAAGGGCTGGACGACGGAGTTGGTCAGGGAGAGAACCAGCGGGGCCGCCTCCCGGATTTTTTCCAGATCGGCGGAGACGGCATGGACGAGGTCGGTTGATGAAGGCATGGCGTTTGAAGGAATACTCAGTGTCCGGTTGTTTCCGGAGGGAGGACGGTCAGGCCAGCGCCCGTGCGGCGGCTTCCGGGTCTTCCGCTCCGCAAATGGCGGAGACGACGGCAATGCCGGCCGCCGCTCCCGTGGCGCGCACCAGCCGGGCGCGCTCCGAGTCCAGCCCGCCGATGGCGACGACGGGCAGGGGGGACTGGGATGCCAGAGCGGTAAAGCCCTCCACGCCCAGCACGGGCGGAGCGTTCAGCTTGGAGATGGTGGGAAAGACAGGCCCCATGCCCAGGTAGTCCACCAGGGCGGCGTCCACGGCGCGGAGCTGGTCCGCGTTGGAGACGGAAAGCCCCAGAATCCTGTCCGGGCCGATCATGGCCCTGACGGCAGGAACCGGCAGGTCACGCTGGCCGATGTGGACGCCGTCCGCGTCCAGCGCCAGGGCCAGGTCAATGCGGTTGTTGACGATGAAGGGAACGCCGCGGGACGCCAGGAAGTCCCGGATGGGCAGCGCTTCCCGGTAGCAGGTGCCCGCGTCCGGATTGGTGGAGCGGTACTGCACGATGGTGACGCCGCCGTCCACCGCCCTCTGGACGGTTTCCAGAAGGCTGTGGCGGCATTTGGCCGCTTCATCAGTGACCAGGTAGAGATGGAGGCTGAATTCTTTCATGGCTGGAGGATGGGAAGGATTAGTCCGTGAACAGGGGGGTGGAGAGGTAGCGGTCCCCCGTGTCCGGCAGCAGGACCACGATGGTCTTGCCTGCGTTTTCCGGGCGCTGTGCCACCTGCGTGGCGGCCCAGAGCGCTGCGCCGGAGGAAATGCCCGTCAGCACGCCGTCCGTGCGCGCCAGCTCCTTGCCGGTGGCGAAGGCGTCTTCATTGGTGACGGTGATGACTTCGTCATACACGGAGGTATCCAGCGTTTCCGGCACGAAACCCGCGCCAATGCCCTGAATCTTGTGGGGGCCGGCGGTCCCCTGGGTCAGCACGGGGGAAGCGGACGGCTCCACGGCCACGATCCGTATTTCCGGATTGCGTGATTTGAGGTACTTGCCTACGCCCGTAATCGTGCCTCCGGTGCCGATGCCTGCTACGAAGATGTCCACCTTGCCGTCCGTGTCGTTCCAGATTTCCGGTCCGGTGGTCCGGAAATGGACTTCCGGGTTGGCCGGGTTGACGAACTGGCCGGGAATGAAGCTGTTGGGGAGTCCTGCGGCCAGTTCCTCCGCCTTGGCAATGGCTCCCTTCATGCCCAGCGCGCCGTCCGTCAGCACCAGTTCCGCGCCGTAGGCCTTCAGCAGGTTGCGGCGTTCCACGCTCATCGTTTCAGGCATGGTCAGGATGATCCTGTACCCGCGGGAGGCGGCCACCGCCGCCAGGCCGATGCCCGTGTTCCCGCTGGTGGGTTCAATGATGACGGAATCCGGCTTCAGCTCTCCGGAGGCTTCCGCGGCGTCAATCATGGCCCGGGCGATGCGGTCCTTCACGCTGCCGGCGGGGTTGAGGTATTCCAGCTTGGCCAGGATGGCGGCGTTCAGGTCGTTTTTGCGTTCGTAATTGGTCAGCTCCAGCAAAGGAGTGCCGCCGATCAGTTCTGTAATGTTTCTGTAAATTCTCATGGCTTGTAGGAAAAGAGCGTTGTAGCCGTTAAATCGTTAGAGAATGGCGCGGAAGCCCTGTTCCAGGTCTTCGAGAATGTCGTCGATATGTTCCGTGCCTATGGAAAGCCGCACCGTGGAGGGCGAGATGCCTGCCGCCTTCAGTTCCTCCTCCGTCATCTGGGAGTGGGTGGTGGAGGCCGGATGAATCACCAGGGACTTGACGTCGGCCACATTCGCGAGCAGGGAAAATAGTTCCAGGCTTTCGCAGAACTTGCGAGCTTTTTCCGTGCCACCCTTGATTTCAAAGGTGAAGATGGAGCCGCCGCCGTTCGGATAATATTTCCGGTAAAGTTCGTGGTCCGGATGGTCCGGCAGGGAGGGATGGTTCACCTTCTGCACCTGGGGATGAGCCGCCAGGTAATCCACCACGCGCAGGGCGTTCTGCACATGGCGCTCCACCCGCAGGGAAAGGGTTTCCAGCCCCTGGAGCAGCAGGAAGGAATTGAACGGGCTGATGGTGGCTCCCGTATCCCGCAGCAGGGTGGTCCGGATCTTCATGATGTAGGCCAGAGGGCCGCAGATTTCCGCCAGCACGGCGCCGTGGCAGTTCGGGTTGGGCTGGCTGATGCCGGGGAATTTATCATTCTGCGTCCAGTCGAACTTGCCGCCGTCCACAATCACGCCGCCCATCGCCGTTCCGTGGCCGCCGATGAATTTGGTGGCGGAATGCACCACCACGTCCGCGCCGTGCTCCAGAGGGCGGAACAGAAAGGGGGAGGCGAAGGTATTGTCCACAATGAGCGGAATTCCGTGGGCGTGCGCCACCTCCGCCAGCGCGTCTATGTCCGCAACGTTGCAGTTCGGGTTGTCCAGGCTTTCCACGTACAGGGCCTTCGTATTTTCCCGGATGGCCTTGGCGAAATTGTCCGGATTGCTGCCGTCCACGAAGGTGGTTTCAATGCCGGATTCGGCAAATGTATGGGCAAACAGGTTGTAAGTGCCGCCGTACACGTTGGCGGCGGAAACGATGTGGTCCCCGGCGCGCGCAATATTCTGGACGGCATAGGCGATGGCCGCCGCTCCGGTGGCTACCGCCAGGGCGCCCGCTCCCCCTTCCAGGGCGGCGATGCGCTTTTCGAAAACGTCTGCCGTGGGGTTCATCAGGCGGTTGTAGATGTTGCCCGGCTCCGCCAGGGCGAAACGGGCGGCCGCCTGGTCGGAGTCCTTGAAGACATAGGAAGTGGTGGCGTAAATCGGCACGGCGCGGGCATCCGTGGCCGGGTCCGGATTTTCCTGGCCCACGTGGATCTGGCGCGTTTCAAAACGATGGTTCTTATTCATATTTTTTTATATTCCTATCGGGAAAGTAGGGAATAGATAGTTAAAGCGGGACGGGATGTCAAGTGCCGGGTAAAAAAAGTGGGACATAAGGCCAAAACAAAAAAGGGGCGAAAAAATGTTCAGGCCGGGTGCTCCGGTTAAATGCCTGCTCCGTAGTCGCAGCCGATTTCCTTCTGCTGCTCGGACAGGTCCTCCAGCGTGACGCGGCCCAGGTAATCCTCAATGACCTTTTGCAGCCCCCGCCAGAAAGGCAGCGTGGCGCAGCTTGACGCCCGCGGGCACGGGCTGTTCTGGGAGGCCGTGCAGGAAAGGGGCAGCAGGGAGCCTTCCGTCAGTTTCAGGATGTCTTCCGTGGTGTATTCCCGGGGATGCCGGGACAGGCGGTAGCCGCCGGACTTCCCCCGGAAACTCTGAACGAAGCCCGCTTTCAGCAGGATGGCGATAATTTGTTCCAGATACCGTACGGTGATGTCCTGCCTGGCTGAAATCTCCTTCAGGGAGATGTAGCCGTCGTCATTGTGCTGGGCAAGATCAATCATCAGGCGCAGTGCATAGCGTCCTCTGGTGGAAACCTTCATCATACCGGATCAATAAACGATATTTCAGGCTGCCCGTCAATCGGGAATGAAGGCACCGCGCGGAATAAGGGAACACGGGCGGACCGCTTCTCCGGCAGAGGGTTCAGTGGATGTAGTGGCGCGGCACCCGGGGGCCTATTCCGGTAAAAATTTCCCAGGAAATGGTACCGGCCTTTTCCGCCAGTTCCGTCACGGGAATGTTCGGCCCCATGATCTCCACGGTCATGCCCGGTTCCGGGTGCGGCACCCGGCTGACGTCCACCATGATCTGGTCCATCGTCACGCGCCCCAGTAGCGGGCAGGAGACTCCGTCCACCATCACGCGGGCGCCCTTGTGGGCCAGGGAGCGCACGTAGCCGTCCGCATAGCCTATTCCCACGGTAGCCACCCTGGTGGGATGGTCCGTTACAAAGGTGCCTCCGTAGGAAATGCCGTGCCCCTCCGGCAGCGTGCGCGCCACCGTCAGGCGGGAGAAAAGGGCCATGGCCGGCTTCAACTGCGCGGCCCAGGGAGAGGGAATGGGGGAAAAGCCGTACAGCACCAGCCCGGGGCGGCACATGTTGTTGGAGGGAATCTCATAATCCAGGGAAGCGGCGCTGTTGGCCAGATGGCAGTACTTCAGGGGCAGTTTTTCCCGGATGCGGGCGGCCATCTGTTCAAAGCGGGCAATTTGCCGGAGGGTGATTTCCCGGTCCTCGTCCGCGCAGGGCAGGTGCGCGCCCAGCCCTTCCATGTACAGGCTGTCCAGTTCCCCCAGGCGGGAGAGCAATTCTTCAAGCTGGTCCGGCAGGAATCCGCCGCGGCCCATGCCCGTATCCACGGAGATATGGATGGGAAGCGTCTTCCCGTACAGCCGCGCCAGGGAATTGTAGTGCACGGCTTCCTCGATGGTGGAGATGAAGGACCGCCAGCCGTTCAGCACGATTTCCTCCCGTTCCTCCGGAAAGGCGGGACCCAGGATATAGGGCCGGGTGCGGCATCCCGCCTGGCTGATGCGCCGCGCTTCCCCCACGTTGGCGACTCCGAAGAAGGCGATGCCTTCCGAATCCAGGGTGCGGCAGACCTGTTCCAGCCCGTGACCGTAGGCTGCCGCCTTTACCACGGGCATGTAATATTCACCCTTGGCCGCCTGCTTGACGACGTTCAGGTTATGGCGGATGGCCCCGAGGTCGATTTCGGCCCAGGCGCGGGGGGGGCTGGTAACTGGCATGATGGAGAAAGGCGGAGAGGTTGGAAAAAGGAAAGGGGCGGCACGCTGCCCCGGTACGGAGGGATTGTCCGCCTTTGCCCGTGCAATGCCAGACGGATTTTTGTCAGTCTTGGTGCAAAAAGAAGGGAGGACGGCAGGGGCAGAGACGCATCCGGCATTCGGGTCATTCCGGCTTTTGCGGTAAAGTGCCGGGGCCGGAGGCAGGTGTTTCCTGCTCTGGATGGGAAGATGCGTGCGGGGCGTCCCGCAGGGTTTTCAGCAGGGCCGCCATGGTGTCTATGTCCTCGTCCGTCATGGAGGAGAGGCCGTCCAGCTTCTTCTTGATGGCTTCAATTTCCTCCTCCCTGTACGGCATGGGTTCTCCCGCATGGGGATGCAGGAAAAAGGAGGTGATGGTGCTGGTCAGCGTTCCCACGAAGCCGATGCCCGTGAGCATCAGGAAAACGGCCAGGAATTTTCCGGGAGTGGTGACCGGGTAGGTGTCCCCGTAGCCCACTGTAGTGGCGGTGACAAAGGACCACCAGATGCCGTTGGGAAGGCTCATGCCTTCCGCCAGATGGATGCCCACGGCCCCCAGCAGGATGATGACCAGGGCGGCAATGCAGATGTACTTGAATCCGTTCGTGTTGAAGAAACGCCTGATGCGCGTGGTGAACCTCATGGCGTAGGAGAACAGGTCCAGGTACCTGGCGAGCCGCAGAATCTCGCCGAGGGAGGCGAACCTGAACAGACGGAACAGCACGTCAAAGGGAATGATGGCCAGCAGGTCCCAGACATGGTCCTTGACGAAGAGCCATTTGGACCTGCTGATGGAGAAGCGGACCACGTAATCCAGCACGAAAATCCAGTAAATGACCCGGTCTGCCGTCACTTCCCATTCCGCCGCCTCGGAAGTCAGGTCAATGGCCGCCAGCGTCACGGCGACCAGGGCCAGCAGGCACATGCCCGTTTGATAGGCCAGCTTCAGGAACAGGAAGTGCCGGGGCATGTGGTGGAACGCGTTCATGACGGGGAATGAAAGGAAAAAGCCGTCCCCGGGGCAGGGAGCGGCTTGTGAAAGAGGCCGTTTCCGCCGGAGGCTTTATTTAAGCAGGAGCTGCTCCATCAGGGCCTGGGAGGACTGGGCCAGCACGGCGGGATCGTCCAGCATGCCGGCGCGGAGCAGGGCGGTGTTCGCGATCTGGTCCGCCACCATCTGGGCCAGTTCCGGATTTTCCGTCCTCAGCGCGGAGAGCTTCTTCACCAGCGGGTTGGAGGGGTTCAGCTCCAGCTGGGGATGGCTTTCGGGGATTTCCTGCCCCATGGCTTTCATGTACGCCCTCATTTCCGGGCCCATGTCATTGCCGCTTTGCAGGGCCACGGCGGCTCCGCTGACCAGGCGCTTGCCCAGGGTGACCTTGGAGAATTTGTCCGGGTACAGTTCTTTCAGCCATTCTTCCAGGGCGGTGGCTTCCTCCTGGGGCAGGGCGTCCTTCTGTTCCTCTTCCAGCTCGGGAAGCTCCACGTCGGCGCGGTCGATCATCGTGACGGGCTTGCCGTCCACGCTGGACAGGGAGTCCAGCACGAACTCGTCCCCGTGGTCCGTGAAGAAGGCGACTTCGTATCCGCGGGCCTTGAAGGCTTCCAGGTACGGGCTGTTTTCCAGGTGGGAGCGGGAGGGGCCGGTGAGCGCGTAAATGGCAGTCTGCCCTTCCTTCATGCGGGTGATGTATTCCTCGAAAGAGGTCGTTTTCCCCGCATCCGTGGCGGTGGACTCAAAACGGAGCAGCTTGCCCAGGGATTCCTTGTTCGGCCAGGAGGTGACCACCCCTTCCTTCAGGTAGCGGGAAAACTGTCCGTAGAATTCCTTATAGGTTTCTTTTTCGTCCCTGGCAAGTTTGTCCAGGTGCTTGATGAAGCGCTTGGTGATAATGTCGCTGATCTTGCGCACCAGGGAATTGTCCTGGAGCATTTCGCGGGAAATGTTCAGGGGCAGGTCCTCGCTGTCCACCACGCCGTTCAGGAAGCGCAGCCATTCCGGAAGCAGGCCTTCCGGCTTGGCGTCAATCAGCACGCGCTTGCAGTACAGGGAGACGTTGGCGTCCACGCGGCCGAAGCCGAACATTTCCGGATTACGCTTGGGGATGAAAAGCAGGGCATTCAGCATGATGGGGGCGTCCGCGCTGAAATGCATGTAGGACAGGGGCTTTTCATCCGTGTGGGAGATAAACTGGTAAAACTCGTCGTATTCCTCCGGCTTCACGTCTGATTTGGACTTGGACCAGATGGCCTGGACGGTGTTGATGTGCTCTCCGTTGAAGTTGATGGGGAAGCCCACGAAGTTGGAATAACGGCGCAGGAGCTCCTTCACGCGGTATTCCTGGGAAAACTCCTCATACTCATCCTTCAGGTGGATGACGATGCGGGTGCCGCGGTCCAGCGGTTCGTCAAGGGTTTCAATGCTGTAGCCCTCCCGTCCGTTGGAAGTCCAGCGCAGGGAGGCCGCCTCCGGCTCCCAGGAATGGGTAAAGACCTCCACCTGGTCCGCCACCATGAAGGAGCTGTAAAAGCCCACGCCGAACTGGCCGATCAGGTCCGCGCCGCCTTCCTGCTTCTGCTTGAGGGCCTCCATGAACTTCTTGGTGCCGGAATGGGCGATGGTCCCCAGGTTTTCCACCAGGTCCGCTTCCGTCATCCCTATGCCGGTGTCCGCGATGGTGATGGTCTTGTTCTCCTTGTCCGTGGTGATGCTGATTTCCAGAGGCTTTTCCGGCTGGTAGATGTTGGAATCCGTCAGTTGTTTCAAGCGCAGCTTCTCCAGGGCGTCGGAAGCGTTGGAAACGAGCTCCCGCACAAAGATTTCCCGGTCGCTGTAAAGGGCGTTGATGACAATGTCCAGCAGCTGCCGGACTTCCGCCTGGAATTGATGCGTTTCTGTATTCATATGGAAAAATGTGTTACGGGTGCCATTATAGGGACCTCGTCAAGGGGATGGACAGTTTTTAAGCGGTGGCAGGAACGCCCCATGTCACAAAAACGGCCTTTTTCCGTCCATGTTCCCACTGGAGGATTTTTCCTTGAAACAATTCAGGAAACTGATCAGTATAGTTTTATAAACATGATCCTCTTACCATTCTTGAAAAAGGGAGCCCTTTTGCTCGCTCTCTGCGGCATGCTGGGCGGCGGCGTGCTTTCCGCCCAGGAGACCGGGTCCGTTCCGATTACGGAAGCGGGCCTGAAGGCGCTGGATTCCAACGTCTTCACCAATGACTTCATGCTGGCGCTGAAACCCAGTGTCACGCGTGACCGCATCGCCAAAATCAAGGATCCCTTCGTGCGCGGGCTCGCCCGCCAGATGGCGGAGAAAAAATATGACCGCAAGGCGCGCGCCATCACGGCGGAACCGTACGAACCGGTCAAGGACCTGGCGGACCGCCTGCGCACCAGCCAGTACAGCAAGTTTGAAAACCCCACCGGCATCTTTTTTGAGGAAGGGGAGGACGTGCTGCTGGTCATGGAAGACCCCAAAGGGGAAAAACTGAACCTGGTCATCCACAACTTCGGGCGTGACGGAGGCCGCAGCTCCTACCCTCTCAAGGCGGGAATCAACATCATCAAGGCGAAAAACAAGGGGCTGGGCTACATTGAATACTTCACGCCCAACTACAAGAAAGCTCCCAAGGTACGGCTCTCCATCCCGTCCGGCAAGGTGAACGGCGTGTTCGTGGGAGGCGTGAGCAAGAACAGCGACTGGAAGAAGATGCTGGAAAATTCCCCCACGGAGGTGGTGGACATCGTTGGCAGCCGCGTGCACCTGGTGTATCCGGTGGAGGAACTCAAGAAATTCTGCCCGGACAAGGGGGAGGAACTGATCGCCCTGTATGACAAGATCATCGGCATGGAGCAGCAGATCATGGGCCTGTACAAGTACAAGATGCTGCCTAAAAACCGGATGTTCGGCCGCGTGATCTGGAATGGCTTCATGCACGCGGACGGCACGGGCGCCGCCTTCCACAACGGCACGATGGGGGAAGTGGGCAATCCGGACAAGATTCCCGGCAGCGCCTGGGGCATCGCCCATGAATTCGGCCATGTCAACCAGGTGCGCCCCGCCATGAAATGGGTATCCACCGGGGAAGTGACCAACAACATTTACTCCGCCTACGTGAATTACATGCTGAATCCCTCCAGCATGCGCCTGGAGCATGAACGCATCAACGGCGGGGACGGCAACATGATCGGCGGCCGCTTTAACGCCTACCTGAACAACGGCATCCTGAAGGGGGAAAACTGGCTCATCCAGGCTGGCCCGGACAAGCGTTCCGGCGGGGACAACCGCCCGATGGTGCACGACCACTTTGTCAAGCTGGCTCCCCTGTGGCAGTTGGAGCTGTATTTCAAGGTGGCCGGGAAGGGCAATCCCGACTTCTATCCGGACATCTTCTACAAGGCCATCAAGATGGACACCAAGGGGAAGAAGGACGGCGAGCTTCAGCTCGCGTTCATGAAGAACGCCTGCGACGTCTCCAAACAGGACCTGACGGACTTTTTCCAGAAGACCGGCATGCTCAAGCCCATTGACCAGGAGCTGGACGACTACACCTGCGCCCGCATGACCATCACGGAGTCCGATTGCAAAAACCTGATTGCGTACGCCAGAAAGTACAAGAAGCCGGAAAGCCCCGTCATTTACTACCTTTCCGTCAACAGCGTGGAGGCGTACAAGAACCGCCTGCCCGTCCGGGGCGCCTGCAACCAGGGCATCACGGAACAGGGCAACCGGCGCATCATCTCCCATGACGTGTGGAAAAACGCCGCCGTCTTTGAAACCTACAAGGATAAGGAAATGGTCCGCATCACCATGGTGGGGACGGATTCCAAGGACAACTCCTCCACCACGGTTCCCTATCCGGAGGGCTCCACCCGGATTGAAGCCGTTTCCTGGGATGGCAAGCGTACGCTGGCGTACGGCAAGCGTCCCGCCAAATAAAAGCTTAAGAGGTTAGCGTGTTCGGGCGCCGCCGTTCTCCGGAACGGCGGCGCTTTTTCATGGGAGTGTTCTCGCTCCATGACGGCCCTCCGGCCACAGGAAAGCGGCCAGGTGAATAATCGCCCCATACGTCTTCTCCGGTGTATTTTTATGGCCGCGTCCCGGGAACAAGGGCTCCCGCCCCTTGCAAAACCATGAACGGCAAACGCAGAAATTTCCCTTTGCCGCGCTTGGGATAAGTTCAGGTACGAAAACCGGAATGCTTTCGCTCTTATCAGGCCTGCTGCATGCCCAGGACACCGTGGCTGATTTCTTCATCGTGAAGCTCCATCTTGCCCCCGGAACCTGCGTGGCCTTTTCCGCCTGTACTTCCTTCCGGTTTTCCAGTAAGAGGTGAAGAAGCAAGCATGGCCGCCATCGTCAACGACCTCAGTGAATATTTGAAAACCAGTCCTTATATTGACTGGAAGCATGAGCTGGTGCTGGACAGGGCCGCCCGGCTCCGCGCCGCAGGTAAAGGAGAGCTGGAATGGATAGCAGGCGCCTACCGCTTCGTGAGGGATGAAATAAGCCATTCATGGGATGCGCAGGATAAAAGAGTGACGGTTTCGGCGTCAGACGTGCTGCGGGAGAAAACGGGCATCTGCTGGGCTAAGGCGAATCTGCTTGCGGCCCTGCTCAGAGCCTGCGGCATCCCGGCGGGGATATGCTACCAGCGGCTGACGCTGGAAGATACGCCGGGAAGCGGGTACTGCATCCATGCCCTGAATGCGGTTTTTCTGCAAGATCCGGGCAGGTGGATCAGACTTGACGCCAGGGGCAATAAAGAGGGCATCCGGGCGGAGATGGATTTGGAGAAGGAACGGCTCGCGTTCCGCGTGAGGCCGGAAATAGGGGAAGCGGATTATTCTGAAATTTACGCGGAACCCTTGCAGCTCACCATGGACGTGCTGGAAAACAGCACGGACGCCCTGTACATGTACCTCCATTCCCTGCCGGGAGAAATTTAGCGGAACAGGCGGCTGTTCCGTGCTCCCGCTCTGAATGCAGGAGGAACGGTTCCCGGGGCGCCGCAGGCCTCTGCGGTTTCTGAACGGAATGCGGCCAGGGACTGCGCCCTTTTTTATTATTCCTTCGCTGACGCTTGATTTTCTTTCAATTGACGCAAGAGGTTAAGCCGCTCCAGACGGCTGCATATGGAACATTAACGCATAAAAAAGCCTCTGCCGTTCGGCAGAGGCGGTGACGGAAAGAATCAGTTCTTGCAGCAGGATTCCCCGCTCCTTGGGCAACCGAGGCGCGCCTTCAGGATGCGCTTGAAATCCGTGCCCAGCAGGATGAAGCCTCCGGCCATCATGGCGATATCCTTGATGACGAGGCGTCCCGCCCCGGACAGATAGGGGAAGCCGTGGTTGGGTCCGCCCAGGTCGGGCACCCACGTTTCCGGGGTGGTTATCAGGAAGGACAAGGTTCCGGCGGTCATGATGATGAGCAGGCAGTCGCCGATGAGGCCCACCTTCGGGAAAAAGAGGCCCAGCAGTACGAGCGTGCCGATGGAGACGATCAGGATTCCCAGCCCGTAGGCAAAGCCGTAGGTGTTGTTTTCCTTGTGCCATGCGATATTGGCCGGCACCACGGCTCCCTCCTTATTCATGTGCTGCTTGTATTCGGGAGCCTTCTTGTCGTAGAAGAAACTCATCATCGGGCTGTTGGCTACGAAGGGAACAATGCCGTCCGCTTCATACTGGAAGGCCTTGAGGCCGCCAATCCAGGCAAAGACGATGAAGACGGCCACTCTCAGAAAATTGATGCCGAACCGTTGGACGGTCTCGGCGTATCGGAGGCATTTTTCAGGGGACGGGCATGTAGTAGGCATATCCGCTTGTAATACTGAAAATATTCATCGTCAAGGGAATTTAGTTTAATTCCAAATATTCCTATAGGAATATAAAATGCAGACAAGCCGTAAGACATTCTTTTTTAATATGATGGTGTTTTTTTAGATGTGAGTGGAAAAACTGGAAAAGGAGAGATATAAATGGCTGCCTTTCCAGAGCTTGGCTTGCTGCGCTCCCAGGATGGATTCCCGAAGGCCGGGAGGCCTTCATTCCCAGGCGGCCTGTTTCGTTCAAGCTGCGGGAACATGTCTTCCTCTGCCTTTCCTGATGGCTGCGGTGCCGGGGTCAAAAGGGTGATTTGTTCCACGTTCGGCTTCCCTCATTCTGCGGGGTTCATGCTTCGCATTCCGTCCAGCCGCGCAAACCGTTTCCCGGGCCCCCTGCCGCGTACAGCCGGAAAAGTTTTTTACTTTTGAACGGGGGCGGGGGAACGGCTGTATAACATGGGATGGATAAGGCAGGAACTTCCGGAAGCATGAAGGGAAAGATGCTGCTGCTTGTGGCCTTTTTGATCATTTGTTTCAATCTGCGGACCGGATTTGACTCTCCGGACCCGCTGTTGGGAACGATTGAAAAGGATATGGGCCTTTCCCTTGAAAATTCAGGGCTGTTTGCCCTGCTGCCCGTGTTTGTGCTGGGCGTGGCCGCGCCCATTTCTCCGCGCGTGGCGCGCTGGCTGACGCCGTGGAAGATCATTTTCTGGTTCCAGCTTCTGGCCGTGGCCGGTATTTTCTGGCGCAGCTGGGACGGCGTGGCGGGCCTGTACGGCGGCATGGTCCTGATGGGGCTGGGCATGGGGATTGCCGGAGCGGCTATTCCCGGACTGATCAAGCACCAGTTTCCGGACCACGCCTCCGCCATGATGGGCATTTACAGCGCCATGATCGGCGTGGGGAGCGCGGTGGCCTCCGGCCTGTCCGTTCCCATCTCCAACATGCTGGGCGGCTGGCGCTTTGGGCTGGGAATATGGATTATTCCCATCCTGCTGGGAATGCTGGTGTGGGGCGCGTACTTCCTCAAGCATCCGGTAGGAGTGTTCCAGCGCGATCCGGATTCTTCCGGCCGCAACCTGCTGCGCAGCAGCAAGGCATGGCAGGTCACCATCTTTTATTTGAGCCGGGTGGGGGCAGCCTATTTCTTTTACACCTGGATTCCCATCTTCCTGAGGCAGCGCGGCATGAGCTACGTGGACGCAGGTTTCATCCTTTCCGTAGCCATGTTTGCCCAGCTTCCCGCCACGCTCTCCGCGCACGCTCTGGAAAAAGCCACGGGGGGCCGGGGCCTTCTCATCGTGATGGCCATGGCCCTGGCGGCTCTTTCCTGCTGGGGCATCCTGTATCTTCCGCTGGACTGGGCTGTCTGGATGGCCATTCTGTTCGGCCTGGCGACGGGAACCGTTTTCAGCCGCGGAATGGCGCTGATGGTGGAACGGGCCAGAACCCCGTCGGAGGCGATCAGGCTTTCCGGCATGTCCCAGGGCATCGGCTTCACCATGGGCGCCGCCCTGAGCCTGCTGTTCACCTCCTTCCTCCACCAGGGCGGTTCCTTCCTGCCGTTCTGCCTGGTTTATACCTTTTTCTGCGTGCTCGGCATGATTTCCGGCCGCATGTCCGCCCAGCCGGGGTATGTGTGATATGTTCAGGGAGATGTTAGATGTTAAGAATTAGCGGTTAGATGGAGGGAAACGGTGGTTTTCCCCTTCTTCTTTCCGCTTCCTGCCTTTTGTTTTTTGGAGAAGGGCCGCCGTCCGAAGGGCTTGACGCTGGCGGGGGGGAGGGGTAAGCTCTTGCCCGTCAAATTTTATGAAGGAAGAGATTGTACGCATTCAACGGGACGCCCTGGCGCGCATCGCCCAGGTGTCTGACAGGCGCGGCGTGGAAGACGCGCGCGTAGCCATCCTCGGCAAGAAAGGGGAACTGACCATGGCCCAGACGGGCATGAAGGACGTTCCCAGGGAGGAAAAGCCCGCCGTCGGCCAGTTGCTTAACGAGGCCCGCAAGGCCATTACGGAAGCTCTGGACGCCAAGCTGGAGGAAGTGCAGGCCCTGGCGGACAAGGCCGCCGTGGCCGGCGTTGACCTGACGCTTCCGGCCCGCTCCCTGCAGCCGGGCGGCCTGCATCCCCTCACGATCGTGCGGGATGAAGCCATCCGCATTCTGCGCCACATGGGCTTTGCCCTGGCGGACGGCCCGGAGATTGAGGACGAGTTCCACTGCTTTGACGCGCTGAATACGCCGGAGGACCATCCGGCCCGCAATGAGAAGGATACGTTTTACTTTGATTCCGGCAAGCTGCTGCGTACGCACACCTCCACCGTGCAAATCCGTTCCATGGAGAAGCAGACGCCCCCCGTGCGCGTGATTTCCCCCGGCTCCGCCTACCGCCGTGACGAGATTGACGCCACGCACCTTTCCGCCTTCAACCAGCTGGAAGGCCTGTATGTGGATACGGACGTTTCCGTAGGCGACCTGAAAGGGACGCTGGAATATTTTCTGCGCGCCCTCTTCGGCTCCGATACGGAAGTGCGCTTCCGCCCCCATTTCTTCCCGTTCACGGAACCCAGCTTTGAAATTGACGTGAAGCTGAAGGTGGACGGCCAGGAACCGCGCTGGGTGGAGATCGCCGGCTGCGGCATGGTGGACCCGAATGTTTTTGAAGCCGTGGACCGCGAACTGGGGCTGGAACCCGGCGTGCAGGCCCGCTATACGGGGCTGACCGGATTTGCCTTTGGCATCGGCCTGGACCGCCTGGCCATGATCCGCTGGGGCATCCGGGACATCCGCGCCCTGATTGAGAACGACATGCGCTTCCTTGCCCAATTCCAATAATTTTTACCTTACCCAGATATGAAAATTTCCCTTAACTGGCTTTCCCAGTATATTGACCTGGCCGGCCTGAGCGTGGATGAAATGTCGGACATGCTGACCTTTGCCGGCATTGAAGTGGAAGACATCCGCCAGCAGGGCGTGGACTCCCCGTACGTGGTGGTGGCCCGCGTGGCCTCCGCGGAACAGCATCCCCAGGCGGACCGCCTGAAGGTCTGCCAGGTGGACGTGGGAGACGGCACGCTGCACCAGATCGTGTGCGGCGCGCAGAACTACAAGGTGGGGGACAAGGTTCCCTGCGCCCTGCCGGGAGCGGTGCTGCCCGGCAACTTTGAAATCAAGGTGGGCAAGCTGCGCGGCGTGGAATCCCGCGGCATGCTCTGCTCCGCTTCCGAACTGGGGCTGCCCGACAAGGAGCACGGCCTCTGGATTCTTCCGCAGGAGCTGGAAATCGGCACGCCGATCTCCCAGGTCGTCAAGGCGGATACGATGGTGGAAGTGGAAGTGACGCCCAACCGTCCGGACCTGCTTTCCCACAACGGCATGGCGTATGAACTGGCCGCCATCTCCGGCCGGGAGTACAGGCCCGTTTCCATTGATGACGCCGGGGTGGAGCTGGAACCCGCCGGGGACTTCGTGCGGCTGGACCAGCCGGACCTGAATCCGTACTACACCGCCGTGAAAATCAGCGGCGTGAAGGTGCAGGAAAGCCCGGAATGGCTGAAGGAACGCCTGGTCGCCATCGGTCTGCGCCCCATCAACAACATCGTGGACGTCACCAACTACGTCCTGCATGAACTGGGCACGCCCCTCCACGCGTTTGACGCGGCGAAGGTGCAGGGCGGCATCGTCACCCGCACCGCCTACGAAGGGGAAACCTTCAAGGCCCTGGACGGGCAGGAATACACCCTCAACTGCACGGACCTGGTCGTTGCGGACCAGTCCGGCAAGGCGCTCGCCATCGGCGGCGTGATGGGCGGGGAGGAAAGCGGCGTGACGGACGCCACTACGGACGTCATTCTGGAATCCGCCTGGTTCAAGCCCTCCTCCGTGCGCGCCACGTCCCGCAGGCTGACCCTGTCTTCCGACTCCTCCTACCGCTTTGAGCGCGGCACATCCGCCTGGAACGTCCTGCGCGGTTCCGTGCGGGCCGTGGAACTGATTCTTCAACTGGCGGGCGGCACGGCCTCCCAAACGTATGTAGCCGGGGCTCCCGTTCCCAATCCGGCCCATGCCTGCATGCCTTCCTGCGGGGAGCCGGACGGCCCCGTTTCCGCGTTCGCTTCCCTGAAGCAGGGGAAGGGCGCCGCAGTGACCAATGAACTGGGTTTCGTGAAGCTTCCCTGGGAGGCTCTGGACCAGATGTCCGGCGGTTCCATTTCCCATGAGGAAGGAGCGCGCATCCTGGCGGCGCTGGGCCTGACGCAGGTTCCGGACGCCCCGGAATGCTGGCTGATCCCCCCCCACCGCCTGGACCTTACGCGCCCGTGCGACCTGCTGGAGGAAATCGTGCGCGTCTTCGGGCTGGACGGCATTCCGTCCCGCTTCTCCGGCCCCTTCGTCGCGGAATCCCCGGTAGACGTGGCCCACAATTTCCAGATGGGCCTGCGCCGCAAGCTGGCGGCCCTGGGGTTCTATGAAACCCAGACCATCAAGCTCATCGCCTCTGAAGCCGCTGACGGCACGATTGCCCAGGTGAAGGACGCGCTGCCCCTGCGCCCCCTTCAGGACGGTGACCTCATCCGCGTGTCCCTGCCGCTCAGCGAGGACCACTCCGTGCTGCGCCCCGCGCACACACCCGGCCTGATTGCCGCCGCCGTGCGCAACAGCAACCAGGGCGTCTCCGGCCTGCGCTTCTTTGAACTTGGCCGCGTTTTCCGCAATACGGGCGGCGGCAAGGGCCGGGACATTGAAACGGATACCCTGGGCATCCTGGTTTCCGGGGACCGCACGGCGCGCTCCTGGGCGGACCCCAGGCCGGAACAGGCCTCCTTTGAAGACCTGCTGGCCGTGATGGAAGCGCTGGCTCCGGGCCACCGCTTTACGCTGACTCCCGCCAAACCGCGCGAACAGGCCGCCCTGGGGGCGGACGTGCAGCTTGACGGGAAGGCCTGCGGCTACTTCGCCCGCCTGTCCCTGGCGCGCTGCCGGGAGCTGGGTCTGGACCAGCCCGTTTACGTGGCGGAACTGGACCTGCGCAAGATGCAGGAAGTCCTCACCGCGCCCGTGAAGGCCGCGGAATTGCCCCAGTTCCCCGGCTCCTCCCGTGACGCGGCCATGGAACTGCCCCTCTCCACGCCCAATGCGGACATCGTGAAGGCCATTGAAGCCGCACGGGAAAAACTGCTCGCCGGCTACTCCTGCTTTGACGTATTCACGGACCCCTCCGGTGAAAAGCTCCCGGCGGACCGCAAATCCATTGCCTACACCTTCCTGTACAGGGACCCGGCCAAGACCCTCACGGCTGCGGAAGTGGACGCCGCGCACCAGCGCGTGCTGAAAGTCCTGGCAGACAAGGTAAAGGGCCTTTCCTTCAGATAACCCCCCCAACAGGCCGCGCGTTTCATGAACCGGAACGCGCGGCCTCCTTTTTATCTTCCATGCACCTGCCTACCCTGCGCCATGCGGGCCTGATAGCTGCCCGTGTCCTGATGTTTGCGGCGTGGTTCGGCCTGTCCGTGTGGGCGGCCGGGGTAGTGTTTTACAATGTATGGGGCGGCGCCGTTCTGGTATGGCTTTACGTAGCCGCCATGGCCTGCGCTTTTGTTTTCCGCAGGAAGCGGCCCGTATTCTGGCGCGCCTCCTGGGGTGTGCTGGCCCTGCTGCTTGTGTATTACCTGTGCATTCCGGCGACGAACGGCAAGAAATGGCAGCCGTCATGGAGCCGCCTGCCCGCCGTGGAAATCAACGGAAATGAAATCCTGGTGAAGGACGTGCGCAGCTTCGTTTACCGGACGGAGCAGGACTTTGACGTGCGCTACGTGACGCGCCGCTTTGACCTGGACAAGCTGGCCACGCTGGACTTTGCCGTGAGCCACTGGGACGGCATGGAATTTGTGGCCCATACCATGCTCTCCTTCGGCTTTGAGGATGGGAAGCATCTGGCCCTGTCCGTAGAGACGCGCCTGCCGGAAGGGGTGGAGCAGGGGACCATCCCGGGCCTCTACAAGCAGTTCAACGTGATTTACATTCTGGCGGACGAGGAAGACCTGTTCGGCTTGCGCACCACCTACCGGAAGGAGGACATGTACCTATACCGCATCAACATAGACAGGGAGAACCTGAAAAAGGCCTTCCTGGGGTTTGCGGAGAAAATCAACAGCCTCCATGAACGCCCGCGTTACTACAACACCGTCACTGCCAACTGCACGACGGAACTGGTGGATACGTTCAAGAATTACCTGGGCGTGCGCCGCTGGCAATGGACTCCCGTTTTTAACGGCATGTGCGACCAGGACGCCTATGACCGGGGAGAGCTGCTCCATCTGCCCGGAGAAAACTTCCGTGAACTGAAAAAACGCTCCTTCCTGGGGCATGGCGGGGAAGGGCTGGACTGGGCAGCCCTCCGCCGCCGCTGGGAGGAGGGCTGGCGCACGGAATAAGCCGCACCGGTTAAAGGGTGGCGAACTGGAAGTGCATCCAGTCGTAATCCCGTGCGCGCCCCAGGGATACGGCCCCCTCCGCCTCCACGAACTGCCAGAAGGCCGCGTACTCCGGTCCGGACAGTACCGCTTTCGGTGCAGGGATGTTCAGGCCGTTCCTGTCTGGGTCCATGTCCACGGCGATGCCCCAGGCATGCATGGACGTGGCCTTGCCGCCGATGATGGAGCGGTTGTTGAAGCAGCCGCCGTACAGGTCCAGCCCCAGTTCCCGCACCTTCTCCATGCCGTAATGGTCCAGGGTGGCCTGGAAAATGCGGGTGAGCGGTTCCGCCACCAGCTTGTGGCAGCGCATGGTGGAAACGGTCGTGTCCCTGTCCCACGCAAGTCTCATGATGTAGGGCAGCCTGACGCTGGTCAGGTTGCTTTCATCCCCCGCCCGGCCGAAGATGGATTTTCCGGAGCGCACCTCCTCCTGGCTGGGCCAGGAATGTTCCGGCTGGCGGATGTCCAGTTTTTCCATCAGGGCCTGCGCCGTCCGGGGGCCGGGGATGCCGTCCGCATCCAGTCCCAGATGCTGTTGAATCAATTTCCAGTGTTCTTTCATAGGAGTTCACGCTAGGGGTTTCCTCCCGTAAGTTCCACATTTTTCCTGCCAGCGGCATTCCTGCCTTTCCGGAAGGGGAGAAAAAGAAGCGGGGTGTCTTTTATGTTGCGGAAAGGACTCATTCTGCTACACTTTTATTCACCTTTTATTTTATGAATTCAGAACCATCCAACGTTGTCAAATTTTACAATGGGGAACAAATTCCCCTGGAACTGCATAAAGTCCGCGTGGTGCAGAAGCTGCATCTTGTCCCCGTGGAACGCCGTCTGGAAGCCGCGCAGGAAGCCGGGTTCAACACGTTCCAGTTGAGCACGAACGACGTTTATCTGGACATGCTGACGGATTCCGGCGTCAACGCCATGAGCGACAACCAGATCGCCGCCATGTTCCGTGCGGACGACGCCTATGCCGGTTCCCAGAGCTTTGACCGCCTGAAGCAGGCCGTATGGGACGTCTTCGGCAAGGAATACCTGCTTCCCGCCCACCAGGGCCGCGCCTGTGAAAACATCATCGCCCGCACCTTCGTGAAGCCCGGGGACGTGGTTCCCATGAACTACCATTTCACCACCACGCACGCCCACATTGACCTGAACGGCGGCAAGATTGAGGAACTGGTGGCGGATGACGCCGTCAACCCGGTCAGCACCAACCCCTTCAAGGGCAACCTGGACCCCGCCAAGCTGCGCGGCTGCATCGCCCGCCATGGGGCGGACAAAATTCCCTTCGTGCGCATGGAAGCCTCCACCAATTTAATCGGCGGCCAGCCTTTCTCCATTGCCAACATGCGTGAAATCCGCGGCATTTGCGACGAATTCGGCATCATGCTGGTGCTGGACGCCTCCCTGATCGGGGAAAACGCCTACTTCATCAAGATGCGTGAAGACGAGTTCAAGGACTCCTCCTGCGCTGACATCCTGAAAACCATGTGCGGCCTGGCGGACCTGGTATACTTCTCCGCCCGCAAGGTTTCCTCCTCCCGCGGCGGCGGCATCTGCACGAACGACCGCTCCATCGCCAAGAAAATGGAGCACCTGGTTCCCCTGTTTGAAGGCTTCCTGACCTACGGCGGCATCTCCGTGCGTGAAATTGAAGCCATGGCCGTGGGCCTGTATGAAACCACGGACCTGACCGTGATTTCCCAGAGCCCCTCCTTCATTGAATACTTCATCGGCCAGATGGTGGACATGGGCATTCCCTGCGTGACCCCCGCGGGCGGCCTGGGCGCCCATATTGACGCCGGGCGCTTCCTGCCCCATATTCCGCAGGAGGACTATCCTGCCGGGGCCCTGGCGGCGGCCTTCTTCATCGCCTCCGGCGTGCGCGGGATGGAACGCGGCACGCTCTCCAGCGTCCGCGACGAAAACGGCGACGACATTCTGGCGGATGTGGAACTGCTCCGCCTGGCCTTCCCGCGCCGCGTCTTCACGCTGTCCCAGGTCAAATACGTGGCGGACCGCATGAAATGGCTCTACGACAACCGCGACCTGATCGGCGGCCTGGAATTCGTGGAGGAACCGCCCGTGCTGCGCTTCTTCATGGGCAAGCTCCGCGCCAAGAGCGACTGGCCTGAAAAACTGGCCGCGAAGTACCGCCAGGACTTCGGGGAAAGCCTGTAAAAAAATCTCACGATCTACTGGAATAAAAAACAAGGCCGGATCCACGCGTCCGGCCTTGTTTTTCTAAAGAAAAATAATTTAAAAAATATTTTCCGTTTTTTGATAAAAGAAGTGTTAGCGCAAGTCGTTTTTACGGAATCCCTTGTAGATGAAGTCTGTCTTTGGGCCGCGGCCCACCGTCCTGTCAAACAGATCTACCATTTCCCCGTCCCGGTACCCTGCCATGCGGATGAATTTAAGAATATCCGCTTTGCTGTTGGAAAAATGCTTTATAAGAATTGTCATCCAGAGTTTTTCCATGCGTTCCAGATTAGATTTTGCACTTAACTGGCGGTTTTGGGCAGTGACATACATGTCACTGTAACGTCTGCGTGCTTCAAACTGTCCTCGGATATATTCTTTCCCGAATATCTCGTCTTCCGTTGGGAATGTATCGCTGAATCCGTTATTGGCTACGGAACGGAACTGCTTAATATAAGCTGAAGCATAGGATGCAGTAAGAAGATTTATCTCCCTTTCTCGAATATCAAGTTTTGATGCGATCTTTGAATGATCTAGGAAAAGCATAGAATCAAATACCCAATGCTTTAGTAGAATATCGTTTTTGGAACCGATGAAAGGAGAAATATTTTCCTTAGAAGGATGGCTCAGGTCTTGATAACCAATAGGAGCTGCTCCCAAATAGTAGAAGAGCCATAATTGATATGAAATCATTTCTTTACTGGCGGAAGTCTCATTTATACAACCGATTTTTCTGTATAATTTCTCAGCCGTATTATAGAAACTCTTCATATCGCCCTGGCTGAGTAATTTTTCAAATTCTTTGAATTCTTCAGGGCGCGGAGGAAGATTTTTTAAGGATGACGGTGGCTTCAGGAATGGATCAAGCTTGACAGGATTGAGCTTGGCAGGCTCTGGATTAACGGGAACAGGATGAACGGTCTTGATCTTGACGAGATTGGCGTTTATCGGTTCGGTCATACCCAGAGCAAGCAAAATGAAAAAAATACTTTTCATGATCAGTTATTTAAATTATTCGGAATAGGGGTTGTTTTTTGTACCTTAACCGGATTTTTCTCAGAGTGGAATTTATCAATTTCTATTGTAATATCCTTATTTGTTTTGGAAATACTGCAATTCATAATACCACGTGCGACGCCCGCACATAACTCTGGATCATTACCGTTTGATTGTGCCGACACTAACCTGAACCAGCATTTGTGTCCCCATGTCATCGGGTTTTCCTTATCCAGAATGTTTAATTGATCTTTGGTGATCGGCAAATCAAGAGCTATTTCGTCCTTAAACTGGTTAGTCTGCTGAATTTCCACGGGCTTGGGATTGGGGTTATGTGGTGGACGATTGTTTTTATTATGCTGGGGATTGACATATCCTTCGTCTATTTCCTTGATTTTCATTTTTGAGAAATTTACGTCAAGAGGATGAATGGTTAATTGGATAATCATCCAGGCTGAAGCAAAGGGAACTCCCGGCATTTGTTCCTGAATTTGAGGAGGAGTATCCTGGCCTTCCTTGAGTTTTTGTACCTTTGCTCCCTCAGGGATGACAATCTTAAGAGAATATGGTTTGGATACTAATCCCCCTTCTGTTTTTACTGTAACCGTAACCTGTCCGTTTTTTTCTGCTGTTGGTTTAGCTTGAGCATCAAAAGATGTGATTCCTTTCATTTTTTCAGGAAGAATCAATACACCTTCTTCATCCGTGACGATCCATTCCAGTTTTTTAGGGTCTCCCATCAAGGCTGGTTTCGCTTCCAAACTAATGGTGATTGTTTCTCCTACTCCAATGGTTTGGCGTTTTAGGTCATCTTCTTTGGAATCCTTGCTGATTCCCATATTGAATTTTGCGGAATGAAGTTCCGTCTTCGATACAATTTTAAGACCTTCTATTTCTTCGTTTTCAGCATCTTCTGCCCCAGCTGTCGACCATAGAACAAATAGAATGAGAATCTTGCAGACATATTGTATAGTAATTCGATTACTATTGGTGTAACATATTGGACGAGAAAACATAGTCATTATGAGAAGGCAAAGGCTAAGAAAAAATGATGCATTGATCAATATAAAATTTCATCAATAGTGAATGTATAACATTTGCCCCGGCGAAGGAATCACCCTTTTTCTGTAATAACAGAGGCGATTTTTATTGTTTTTGACAATAAAAAGTCAGGATAGGATTTAAAATTGAAGCAGGCCCTGCTTCCAGCATATCCAGACGGCCGCCGCCGCGATGAGAAGGATGATGACGAAGGCGGTGCCTGCGGAAGATTTCTTTCTGGCCTTGGGCAGGGCTTTCCGCGCCACTCCTCCGGCTTGCAGGGTTCCTGCGGCCGCCATGGCGTTGATGTAATCGTTCCATGCTTTGGCGGAATGGAAGCGGCTGCGTTCATCCGGAGACAGGGCCTTGTCAATCCCGGAAAGGAAGTTCATGGGGTATGTCTTCCGCAGGGCCGCGTAACTGGTCACCTTCGGGTTGCGGTCCACCACGGAACGCTGGTCCGCCGGGTGGGGAACCTGGCCCGTAAGCAATTCGTAGAACGTGGCGCCCAGCTCGTACATGTCGCACCAGGGGCCGATTTCGCTCCGGCGTCCGGGGTAGAATTCCGGCGGCGTGTAGCCGGGAGTGATCTGGACGAGGCCCTGGTGCTGGAGGGTCTTGGTGCGCACGGCGCCGAAGTCGATCAGCTTGGGCGTGCCGTCCGGCTGGATGAAGATGTTTCCCGGCTTGATGTCGCAATGGTAAACTCCCATGGCGTGAAGGTAGTGCAGGATGTCCAGCAGGCGGAACAGAAGGTCCGTGGCCCGTGCCGGCTCCATGCTCTGTCCGGTGGCGTGCATGGTGGTCATCAGGTCGAACAGGGTCTGCCCCTGGATGTTTTCCATAACGTAATAGCAGGTGCCGTTGGCATCAAACATGTCGAACACCTGCACGATGCCGGGGTGGTTGAGCTGGGCCAGGACGGAAGCCTCCTGCCGGGAGTTGGAAATGCTCTGGGCGAAGTTGACGGCGGCCTGTTCGTCCCGCGGGTGGACGAAGCCGGTTTCCATGTCCCGGAAGGCGTAGGCGTCCGGCATGCATTCCTTGATGACGACGTACCGGGAATGGGGATTGTCCAGCGCCAGGTACGTAATGCCGAAGCCTCCGGCGTTCAGCACATTCAATATCGTATACTTGTCTTGCAGAACGGTATTGTTCGCAAGCGGGTAAACCAGGGTTTCTTGTTCCATGTCAGGGGGGAGGGCGGGTTGGGGCCGGGAAAATCTTTAATTCAATACGCAAGTTCTGTCAAGAATCTCTCTGCCGTATTCAATAACAGGAAACCCGGAATTCGTATTCCTCCACGCTGCCGCGTTCCAGGCAGGCGGCCAGCCAGTCGAACAGGGCGCCGAATTCCCCGCCCAGGGTTTCCCCGGTATCGGCCTCCAGCGCCTTCAGGCGGCTGGAAGCCAGGCGCACGGGCGTCAGCTCCGCCAGCAGGGCGGCGCATTCCTCGTCCCCTGCCTTGAAAATCTCTTCCGCCCCCGGCAGTTCGCACAGGCGTTCGTCTGCAATTTCCAGGCACACGACGCCTACGCCGAATTCGGCGGCCAGTCCGCGCAGGGCGGCGCATTCGGAATCATCCGGAAGTTCCCCCACGATGACCAGTTCCCCGCACTGCGCCCAGCGGGACGTGGCCAGGGTCCTGAAAAACTCCCTCCTGCCGTCTTCTCCTCCGGGCATGCGGGCCACGCAGACGCTGCGGATGCCCATCATGGGCGCTCCGATCATGCGGCGGCGCTGGAGCGCGCTTTGGTCGAAGACCAGCGCGTTCCCCTCCCATTCCCCATCCGGCCATTCCACGACGGCCAGGTCCGGCTTCACCCATGAGGTTCCCGTTTCACTGGTGCTGAACACGAAAACCCCGCGGCCCGTGGTATCATACTGGCGCACGGCCAGGGCCAGCGCCTTGGCGCGGCAGTTCAGCGCGTCCGGTTCGTTTTCCCCCAGAAACAGGGGCAGCAGCCCCCTGGCCGCCGGTTTGCCGTCCCGGTCCCGAACGCGCCTGTAATAGCCCTGGCCGCGCTCCACCTTGGCGATTTCCGAGTCCGGCTCGGAGGCCATGAAGGAGAAATGGTAGCGCAGGGAGGCGTCTGAATACTCCTCACCCAGCCTCAGGCGCACCAGGCGGATGAGTTCGGTCCCCTTGATGGCCTGGGCCGGGTCGGAAGGCAAAAGTTCCGGAAGCAATTCTTCCAACTGGGATCGTAGACTCATACGCGCCCCATGAGAACACGGGAGGGAAGCTTCTTCAAGGCGGAAGGAGTTCAGCACATGAAATAAAAAGCTCTTTTATTTGTTCCGGAATACGGCAAGATGGTCCGCATGGCATGGATTACCTCCGGTTATATACCTTCGCCCAGGCGCATGGCCGTAATCGCCGGTACCACCTTCACGCAGCTCGTGCGGATGAAGGTGTTTCTCTTTCTGGGCCTCTTTGCCGTGGCTCTGCTGGCCCTGAGCTCCTTCCGCCTGAGCGCGGTGCTGGGGCCGGAAACCGGGGGAATCAATGAACTCGTTCTGCTGAAAAACTCCGCTTACGGCGCCATGCGGGTGTTCGGCCTCTTTTTCTGCGTGGCGGCCACGGCTCTGATTATCCCCAAGGACGCGGAAGACCGCATCCTGTACACCATCCTGTGCAAGCCGGTTCCTCGCATCGACTACCTGATGGGGAAGGTGCTGGGGGTGCTGGCCCTCACCCTGATCGCCGTGCTGCTGATGGACGCCGTGATGACGCTGGTGCTGTGGCTGCGGACGGATACGGTGGTGGCGGAGCAGATCGCCTCCCTGAAAGGCCGCTATACGGTGGAGGAAATGCAGCCGTACCTGGACAGAATCCGCCTCCAGGGCGCTACCTGGAACGTGCAGACGGGCCTGGGCGTCATGATGTGCGAATTCGTGGTCCTCTCCTCCCTCACGCTGCTGATGTCCTGCATGACGAACGGAACCATCATCAGCGCGCTGCTGACGTTCATGGTCTATCTGGCGGGGCTGTTCCAGACGCAGGCGCTCTCCCTGTGGGTGGGCTCCGGAACGGGAGGCATCTCCTGGTGGGAAATGGCGGGCAGCAGGCTGTTTGCCCTCATCTTTCCGAATTTCCAGATTTATTCCGTAACGGATTCCGCCCTGAACGGGCAGACCATTCCCCTTTCCCTGTTCGGCAGTCTGGCCCTGATTACGCTGGGGTACTTCGTCTTTCACATGACGCTGGCCGCATGGCTGTTCAGGAAAAAGGAATTTTAACCTGGAAAAGTATGGAAGACATCATCAATGCACGTTGCGGTTGGGCCGGAACAGACGAACTATATATAAAATACCATGACGAAGAATGGGGCAAACCCGTTACCGACGACAAAACCTTGTTTGAATTTCTGGTGCTTGAAAGCGCCCAGGCAGGCTTAGCCTGGATTACTATCCTCCGGAAACGCGAAGGATACCGGGAAGCCTTCCATGGCTTTGATGTGGAGAAAGTAGCGCAAATGACGCCGGAAGACATCGACCGGTTGATGCAATTTGATGGAATCGTCAAAAACCGTTTGAAAATCAATAGCACAGTCAATAACGCGAAACTGTTTATGGTTGTTCAGAAAGAATTCGGCAGTTTCTACCAGTATGCCCTTTCATTCTTCCCCGGCCGTCAGCCTGTTGTTAACAATTTCAAGACCCTAAGCCAAATCCCCGCCACATCTCCCGAATCTGACGCCATGAGCAAAGACATGAAAAAGAGAGGCTTCAAATTCTTCGGTTCAACGATGTGCTACGCTTTTTTCCAGGCGGCCGGCTTTGTGAACGACCATGTGGAAGGCTGCTTCTGCAAAGTAAATCAGGCGGAATAGACTGGAGCGTAACCGTTTACAATTTTTACGAATAATTTGCCACTGAAAGCTGGAGGAAACAGGTGCAAAAGTTTATCTTTCACTTTCACAGGTTGTAATTAATATCTTTATTTTCTATAAACCGTTTATATTTTTGACCGCAAGAAAATCATCAACCATGAAAACAGGTATCATTGGACTGGGAAAAATGGGCGGCGCCCTCCTGCGCGGCATGCTGAAAGCCGGAGCGGTGTCCCCGGAGGAAGTCTGGGTGTACGACCACCACCATGAAAACGTGCAGGCCCTTCAGCAGGAATACCCCGGCGTGCATGAAGCGGCCACGGAGGCGGATGCGGCGGACGCTGTGGAGGCCCTGATTCTGGCCGTTAAGCCGCACGGCGTACTTTCCCTCATTTCCTCCCTTTCCGAACGGGGGGAGGAGCTGCCGCTGTTGATCTCCATCGCTGCCGCCATCTCCCTGGATGACATGGAAGCCTGCGCCAGCGACGGAACGCGCATCGTGCGCGCCATGCCCAATACCCCGTGCATGGTGCTGGCCGGGGTCATCGCCTACAGCACGGGAGCCGCCGTGACGGATGAAGATGAGGAGGCGGCCCGGCGGCTGCTCTCCGGCTGCGGCTCCGTCTACAAGGTGGAGGAAGCCAGGATGAACGCTGTTTCCGCCATTTCCGGCAGCGGGCCCGCCTACATGTTTACGGTGCTGGACGCTCTTTCGGACGCCGGCGTAGCCATGGGACTGCCCAGGAAAACCGCCCTGGAAATGGCCGTGGAAACCATGCGGGGCTCCGCCCTCATGCTGGAACAGACCGGGAAGCATCCCATGGCGCTCCGGGATGAGGTGACTTCCCCCGGAGGCACCACGATTGCCGCCCTGAACGCGTTGGACGAATGCGGATTCCGCAATGCCTGGATTCAGGCGGTGAAAAGCGCCGTGCGGCGGGCGGAGGAAATGGAGGAGCATTGACGCATGCGCTCTTAAACGCTCCCGGGAACCGGATTGGCTAAAACGCGTGCGGCGCGCCTTTACCTGTTCCGGAACGGCGTTTCCCTCTGCTTCCGGAGCTCCGGGCTTTGCAGGTTGAACTGGACTTTCCGGATGGATTTCAGCGGGATTCTGACTTTTCCCAGCGCTGCGGAACGCCCTTCCATGAAGCCGTTCCTGAGGGTCTCCAGGTTCAGTGAAAGGATGCTCTGGTCCGTCAGGAAAACGCGGGTGTCCGCGCCGTCCTCCGGCAGTTTCTTCTCCTCCTGGCTTTTCTGGTCCAAGGCGCGCACCTTGGCGGTGGGGATGGTCACGTCATAGTGGTCCGACTTGATGCGGATGGAGCCGTTTTCCTGGAGGGAAATGGCTCCCCGGAGCACGTCTCCGTTCACCAGCAGGGCCTTGTCCCTGGAGGCGTCCGTGTCGTACTTGGAAATGATGTCCTGTTCCTCCGCCAGGTAGGGGAGGGCGCCGTTCCAGTCAAACACGTTCAGGTTGAACACGGCCATGTTCAAGCCGTCGTAACCGCTCACGGCAAGAGTATTGCCCGGTTTGAATTCATGCTTTTTGGAGGCTTCCCCGTCTTCTTCCTCATCGTCCCCGCTTTCATTCTCAAAGATATTGTCCATGTCCTTGACCTCCTCCCACCGGCCAACCTGTTCTCCGTTGACGTATAGGTAGTAATTGCCTTTTTCCGGGTCGGCGTAAAAATGAACGTCGGAACGCTTGACGCTCTTGTCGGCATACCAGTTCCGCTCCGTGTTCCTTTTGACCCTCCCCAGCGTCCGGTACTGGCCAGAACTATTCTTGGAGAGCTCCGCCTTTTCCAGGGAGAGGCCCAGGTCAATGCTGCTTCCGGAGTTGGAGTCCTGCCAGAGGGAGAGATTGATCCGGAACGTATTGGTATGGTAAAGGGAAAACTGTACATGGAGGCGGGACGGCATGGGGAAGGAGGTTTGCAGTTCCGTATTGTTGGAGCCGCGCATGATCCAGTACCCGTTGCGGCATTCCGGGAGCATGCTGTTGGCGGAGGACTTCCAGCCCTGGAGGGATTCCGTCGCGTTGCGCAGGTAGGCTTTCTGGGAGTCGAACCCGATGTGCCGCACGTACTTCCTGTTGACGGGAAGCAGGCCGCCCCACGCGGTTTGCAGTTGAAGGCTCTCCGTATCCAGCGCCTTCAGGGTGCCGTAAAACTCGTCCCCGTTGGCGAGCCTGATGACGGAAAACTGCTCCGGTATCTCCAGCGGACGGGAAGAAACCAGCTCGTCCAGCTCCTCTAGGTTGACATCCACGGGTTTGGAAAGAATGCTGGAGCGGACTTTCAGGTACGGGCTGTCCAGCGTGTCCAGGCTGCCCGGCAGTTTTTCCCCGGATTTAAGCGTAATGACCCCTTCCGCCCGTGAGCCGGGCGGAAGGACGGCGGCCAGCAGGGCGCAGGCGCCCAGGAAAAGCGTTATTGCTTGTTTCATGGCGGATATATCAGGGGGTGGAGCGGGATGGCTGTGCGGAATTCAGAAACTCCACGCGGGTGATGTTTTTCAGGGGCAGGGAAATCTGCCCGAGCTGCGGATGCCGCAGGATGATTCTCAGGGAATCCATGCTCAGGATGTTGCCGTGCAGGCGGGAGCCGTCCTTCATCAGAATGCTGTGGCATGCCGCAGAGCGGGAATCGTCCTTCTTGTTCTGCTCCGCGAAAAAGACGGTATCCAGATACTTGGCGGGGATGGAAAGCTCCCGGGGAATGCCCGGATATTCCTTGTCCGTGGAAAGAGTCAGCGTCTTATTCCTGCTGTTGTAGCTGCTGATGGAACCGGGAATGGCGTCCTCCTCCTTCGTCAGGACAAGGTCCGTTGCGGCATTTCCATTCTTGGTCACGGATTTGGCGCTCAGGGTAATGGAGGAAAGGGCCAGCCTGCTGATGGTCAGGGAGACGTGCCCTTCCATCTGGAGGCCGAAGGCGTCCCCCTGCAACGGTTGTTCCGGGGGGCTGGGGTCCGTCATCAGCTTGGGCGGCAGGTCTCCCACCAGCAGCTCGTAAACCTGCTCGTTCTCTCCCTGCCGGGAGGCCGTCAGCCTGATATCCACGCCTTCCGTCAGGGTAGGGGTGGGGATGTCCACTTCCCCCAGCACGATGATGCCGGACTTCTGTTCCCGGAGAAGGATGCATTTGCCGGGAGCGATGCTGAGCATGAGCCTGTTCAGGCTGCTGCCGGAATTGGACCGGAAGGGAATGTTCTCGTTCCCTCCGAAGCAGAAGACAATGCCGGCGCGATCGTTGTTGCCGTCCATCGTCATGGTGGTGCGGAAGGTGAAGGAGGAAGGATCCAGGCCGATGTTCTTGTACAGGGGAATCCAGGTGGGGTAGTCGCTGTTGCCCAGCCGGTACTGGTACTTGTCTCCCTGGATTTTCGGTTTCAGGGCGTTCATCAGTTTTCTTCCGGACTGGGTGCGGTAATCGTCCTCCCGGTTGCCGGAATAAACCCAGCTGTTGTCGAAAATCAGGGGTTCCTGCCAGAAGCCCTTTTCCTGGAGCGTATCCAGCCGGAAGCCGGCCACCTGGTCGCGGGGGATGGAACGCTCGTTGCCCAGCATGTCCCGGTACTGCACCTTGTCCTGCGTGATGGAGATGATGTTGCACGGGATGATGTCCCGATGTCCCGTAGCCATGAAAATCTTGTCCCTGGCTCGCAGGTCCGGGGAGGAGGTGCCTGTGAAATAAAGCGCGCGGATTTCCGACGGGAGGATGACCGCGTTCTGGCGCATGGCCGGGTGCTTGATGACGATGCCCTGTTTGCCGTAGGAGACGATTTCCCCGCGGAGGCGGTAATTGCTGTCCGTGACCACGTCCACAACGGAATTGGCCCAGGCGGTCAGCAGGCAGGCCGGAGCCAGCAGAAGGGAAAGGCGGATTCTATTGTTCATAGATGGGTAAAAATCTGTAATTGAGCGCCAGGGAAAGCAGGGCCGCGGAGGTGGAATACGCTGCGGAATGGTCTGAGAGCCAGGAACCGTTGGGTGCCTGGGAGGCGCCCAGGTAGCGCATGTTCTTGTAATTCCATTCCTTCCATACCTCCTGGTCCGCATGGAACAGGGCCTGGGACATGTAATACTCAAAATAGAAAGGGTAGGAGGAATCCCGGTAATTCAGGTTCTTTTTCAGGTAGGCCAGGGAATCCTTGAAGGACGGGTCCGTCTTAAGGCGTGCCAGGGACAGCGTCAGGGAGCCGATGGCGGTGAGGGTGACGCGGGGGCCCGCCGGGCCGGTATAGCCGTAGGCGCCCTTCTTGTCACGGCAGGAAGCCATATACTTGAGGCCGCGTTCAAAGGCCTCGTCCGGCACGGGAATGCCCGCGTTGCGCGCCGCGAACAGGGAGACGATCTGGCAGCCGGTCACCGTGCTGTCCGCATCCGTGGACTCCGGGGAATAGCGCCAGCCTCCCGTCTTGTTCTTCTTCTGGGCGGTCAGCGTCAGGGCCACGGCCTTCCGGAGGGCGGGGCCTATGCGGTCGTCCCTCACCATGCCGTAGGCCTCCGCCAGCGCCAGCGTGGCGAAACCGTGGTTGTACATGGAATCCCCAATGTAGCCGGATCCCCTGTTCTGCTTGGAAAGGATGTAATTCACGCAGCGGCGCACCATGGTGGCGTACGGCCCCGTGTTCGGGTCGTCCCCGTGGGCCAGCACGGACATGAGGCAGAAGCCGATGATGCCGGGCTCCTGCCCGTAGGTGCCATCATAGGTGCCGTCCGTCTTCTGGGCGTTCTGGAGGTAACGGAGTCCCTTCACGTACATCAGCTCTACCTGGGGCGGCACGGGGGAAGACGTTCTCATGGAGGATTGGGCAGCGGCGTTCTGCGGCGCGGCCGCCATGCAGCAGAGAAGAACGGTAAGGAGGATGAGGGCCTTTTTCATGGGGGAAAGGGAGTTATTGTTCATTCACGGGCGGGAGCCGCCCGGCGGGCGTGCATGTTTACTTCTGAAGGGTTTTGTTGTAGGCGTCCAGCGCCTTGCGGAATTCGGAGGGCATGTCGTCCGCGGACATGCCGGTGGATTTGGGAACGGAGCGCGTTTCCGTAGCCATGTCCGGATTGGAAACGCCCTTCTCCTGGGTGGAGGCCATGTTGGATTTTCCGTCCGCTCCGTGTCCGGGATTGTTTCCCTTGCCTTTCTGGGAGCCGTTCTGTCCTTCTCCTTCGCCTTCTCCCTCCCCGTCCTGCTGTTCCGCAGACTGGGAATCGTTGTCCATGCCCAGTAGCTGGCGCAGCATGTCCATCAGGGCCTGTCCTCCGGGCTTGGGTTGTCCGCCGGCTCCGGTCATCTTGGCCTTGGCGGCCTGGTAGATCAGCTCAATCACGTCCGACTGGGCGGCCAGCGTCTGGCCGCCCGTATTGTAAACCTCCAGCAGGTCCACGGCGTCATTCATGGCATGGCGGCACTTTTTCAGCAGGTCCACCACATTCTCATTGGTTTCTCCCAGGATCAGGTCGGAGGTGTCCGCCTGGAGTTCGTCCTGTTGTCCGGCCAGCTTGGAGGCCGTTTCCTTGTGCTTGGCGGAATATTCCGGAGCGGGCTCCGGAGCGGCGGCGCAGGGCAGGGAAACTGCCAGAATCAGGGCGGAAAGGTTCACGGTATTCATGGGGCTGGCGCAGTAAGGGTTTTGCGGTGTTCCTGCTCGGCGGCGCGGGTGCGCATGCGGATGTCCTGTTCCTGCTGGATCATGCGGATGATTTTCAGCATGAACTCGAACTCGGCGTCGGAAATGGAGGCCTGGTCGCCACCGCCGCTTCCGCCACCGCCGCCGCGGCTCTTCTTGTAATCGTCTATCAGCTTGGCCCAGTGGCGCAGGGTGGAGGCATACAGGCGGGATTCGTCAATGGAGCGGGCCGTAATCGCGTTTAGGATGTTGCCGTGCACCAGGTCCAGCTTTTCGCGGAGGGAGAAGGCGCTCATCTGGTTGTACAGGTCGCTGTAAATGCGTTCCCCGGTGCGGGACTTGTAATAGCTGAGGTCTTCCAGAATCCAGCCGATGTCCTGCGTGGAGGCGTTTTGAAGGGTGGCGATGGTTTCCATCTCCCGTTTGGTGGAGGGGTCAAGTTCATCCATGGTCATGCCCACAATGATATTGATCTGGCCAGCAAGCGCGTTCGCGATGGAATCCTCCTTGGCGGCGGCCTGCTTGAGCCGCGCCACGAAGGTGCTGGCCTCCATGTCCTGCGCGGACTTGGAAAGCTGGTTCATGGCGTCTTTAAGCGCCTGGGTGGCGTCCGAATGGGAGCTCTCCCCGTCGTCCAGGTCCTTCCGGCTCTCCTGTTCGGAGCGGTTCTCGGAGGCGGAATCCCGGAACTGCTTCTGCGCCTTCTTCATGGGGCCGTTGGGAATGGGCTTGAGCATGGAGATGCCCTTCATGAACTCCTTCATGCCGGAGGGGTCTATCTGGGGGTTGCGGGAAGCCTCCTTGAACAGGTCCTCCGAGCGGTTGAGCAGGTCGCTCAATTCGCGCCTGTTGGTCTGTTCTTCATCCGCCAGGGCGTGCAGGCGTTCCTGGGACTCCGCCTTTTTCAATTCACTGCCTTCCATTCCTTTCAGGCGCTTCGCCTCGTCCGTCATGGCGTCCATGCGGCGGATCATCCCCTCCAGCTCGCTGGTGATGCGTTCCAGTTCATTGCGGATCATCTGGGCATGCTCTGATTTGGAAAGGACGAAGATGATCATGGGTTCCGAATAAACGCGTTTTCCCCCGGGCTTGTAATCCTGCGTGAACCCGCGCACGACGACGCGCTGGGGGGACAATTTCAGCGCCCTGGCCTGGAACAGGTACGTCTCTTTCAGGCTGGCCTGGGTGGGATGGCCGTCCGCCAGAACCTTTTCCCCGCGCAGGCCGGGAACGGGCTTGCCTGCCTTGGCCGGGTCCGGAGCGGCGGTGTTCTCTTCCTCATCGTCATAAAAAGATTTTTCCCCCTGCCATTCCACCCCCATTTCCCGGAGGCCGAAATCGTCCGCCGCCTCCACCTCCAATTCAATGCTGGTGTCTTCCAGCACGTAGCGGTCATTCTCCCCTCCTCTCAGGTAAATGGAAGGCTGCTTGTCCTCAATGGGTTCCAGGCGTATCCGCACAGGCTGGGAGGTCGCAAGGCCGTCGCTGTCCGTCCAGGTGAGTTCTATTTCCCTGGGGTCTTTTTCCAGGCGGATATCCGGAATGACAACGCTGCTCCCTTCCACGCGGAGCGGCTTACCCTGCGCGTCCGCCGCGGATGCCAGGTTCTGGGAGGCAGTCACCTTCAACGTCAGCGTGGAGCCTTCCGGGGCGGAAATGACGCCTGCGCGCATGGCCTCCTGCCCGTCGGGGCGCGCCATATAGGCGGGGTAGGCCACGGTGGCCGTAGCGCCCAGCAGGGAGGGGCGGGCCTTCGGAATGATTTTCAGCCGCCGCACGACGTCCCCCGCGAAAAACTCCAGCCTGTCCGCCTGCTGCATGGGAGGAATGTGGATTTTATACACGCCGTCCGTCAGGGGGGCCTGCTGGCGCACCCTGTTGCGGAAGAAATACTCTGCCGTCTGCGGGCGGGACTTGGTGGCGTTCGCCAGTTTGAGCTCATACAGGTAGCTTTCCCCCAGGGGAATGACCAGGGAATCCGGCGTAGGGTCCAGCTGGGTGAACGTATAGCGTTCCGGAGGATCGAACGGTTGGAGCCAGCGTTCCAGGGCGTTCCCCGCCGCTTCCGGGCTCACCAGGCATACGCCTGCCGTGCATAAGGCCAGGATGGCCAGCAGGACGAACAATTTCTTGTGGCTGGGCCTGGGGATATTCACCGTCAGATCCCGCGCGGACACTTCGCGGGCCACCTGTTCCATGGCGGCCGCTTTCAATTTTTCAGAACTGTACTGGCGCCCGTACTTTTCGGAATCCAGTTCGATGACGCCCAGGAGCCGGTCCCCCAGCGCCGCATCCGTCCGGGAAATCAGGCGCGCCAATTGGGCCTCCGTGCGCCTCTGCCACACCCACCGGAAGCTCCACCACGGGATAAACACCGCCAGGCCGGCCATGGCGGTGAAAAAAAGAATCCAGCCCACGGCGGAGGGCGTTTCCCACAATCTGTCGGAGAGGTACAGAAGAACGTAGGAAAGGATCACGGCAATGCCTGCAAGGCATACGGCTTCCAGCATCTTAACCGTTCTGAGGCGGCGGCGGAAGGAGTGAAGCTGCCTGACCAGCTGGGCAGGAAGTTTGACGGTAGTTGAAGGGGGCATGCTTAATCCCGGTATTTACGCTATTTACATCGTTTTTGCAAGCTCGCCGCGCGTGATGTGGTAAATTCGCGTTCATTGGGCTTGGAGTGTTTTTCTCGCTGGACTTTATAGTTTGATTTCCTAAAATAACGCTGCGCTTTAAATCTGGCCTGGTTTGCGCATGACTAAAAACCAACATATTAGGCCTTACCCATTGACTTCGCCATGCAACAGGGAAACAAAACAACGGCTCCGGAGGTTGACTTCGGAGAATTCGCACCAGCCACATACGCCGAATGGCGTGAGGCAGCCGTCGCTGCCTTGAAAGGGGCTGACTTTGACAAGAAGCTTTTTACCAAGCTTGTGGAGGGAATCACTCTGCATCCCATCTATAACAAATGGGATGAACACGCTCCGGTGGCGCCTGCCGGGCAATTCCCGTACCGCCGCGGAACGCGCGCCCTGGGCTATATGGAAAAGCCCTGCGAAATTGCCCAGAGCATTCCCGCCTCCACTCCGGAAGATTTCAACGGCAAGCTTCTGCACGATCTGGACCGCGGCCTCACTGCCGTGAACGTCCAGCTCAACTGCAAGTGCGGCTTGAAGCTGCGCAAGCAGGCCGACTGGGATACCGCTCTCAAGGGTGTGCAGCTTGACAAGCTGCCCGTGTACATCACGCCCGGCTCCTGCGGCCTGGGCACTTTCTCCATGTTCCTGAACACGTACAAGGCGGCCGGATTCAACACGGCGGACCTCAAGGGCGGCGTTCTGTACGACCCGGTGGGCAAGGCCGTGATGAAGGGCTCCCTCTGCGGGGGGAAGGGCATCTGCGCCTACTATGACCAGATGGCGGTGATGACCAAATGGGCCGTCGCCAACGCTCCCGCCTTCCAGACCATCGGCGTCAGCGGACTGCCTTATGCGGACTCCGGCGCTTCCTCCTTTGAAGAAGTGGGCTCCATGCTCTCTACCGCTGTGGCCTACCTGCGCGCCATGGAGGAACGCGGCATCTCCGTGAATGAAGCTGCCGCGCACATGCGCTTTACGGTCTCCATTGGAGCCAACCTGTTCCTGGAAATCGCCAAAATCCGCGCCCTGCGCGAACTCTGGGCCATCATCGTGAAGGAATGCGGCGGCAGTGAGGAAGCTGCCAAAATCAAGCTTCATGCCCGCACCTCCTTCTGGACCCTTTCTAAGGTGGACCCGTGGGTCAACCTTCTGCGCGGCTCCGCCCAGGCCTTCTCCGCCATCATGGGCGGCGTGGACAGCATTGATGTGCTGCCCTTTGACGCGGCCGTGCGCATGCCGGACGAATTCTCCCGCCGCATCGCCCGCAACTGCCCGCTGATTCTGCTGGGCGAATGCAACCTGGACAAGGTAGTGGACCCCGCCGGCGGTTCCTGGTACCTGGAAAACCTGACGGACGAAGCCTCCCGGAAAATCTGGGACGTCTTCCAGGGCATTGAAAAGGAAGGCGGCATCATCAAGGCCCTCAAGGCCGGTTCCATTCAAAAGAGCGTGAACGCTACCGCCGCCAAGCGCTATCAGCTGGCCGACCAGCGCCGCCAATCCATCGTGGGCGTCAACCAGTACGTCAACCTGGCGGAGAAAAAGCTGGAAACGCCGGAAGGCGCCGCCTGCGCCGCTCCCAAGGGACACGGCTGCTGCAAAAATGCGGACGTGCAGCTCCCGGAAGTGGAAATGAGCGTGGACTCCGCCTGCAAGGCCGCCAGTGAAGGCTTCTCCACCTGCCTTATCAACAAGGCTCTCGTGGCCGGCGCCGACTGCAAGTGCGGCGAACCGCTGGAAATGGAAGCCCTGCCGAAGCGCCGCCTGGCGGAACGCTTTGAATCCCTGCTTGCCAAGGCCGATGCCTGGGTGGAGGAAAAAGGCTCCCGCCCGATGGTATTCTTCGCGAACATGGGCCCGCTGCGCCAGCACAAGGCCCGTGCGGACTTCTCCCGCGACTTCCTGCGCGCCGGCGGCCTGGACGTGGTTTACCCGTCCGGCTTCCAGACCCCGGAAGACGCGGCCAGGGCGGCTGCGGAAAGCGGCTGCGCCGTGTGTGTGATCTGCTCCACGGACGACACCTATCCGGAAATCGTTCCCGCCTTCTGCAAGGCGCTCAAGGAAATCAAGCCGGACATGATGGTGGCCCTCGCCGGTTATCCGGCCGACCATGTGGAAGCGTTCAAGGAAGCCGGCGTGGATATCTTCATCCACGTCAAGGCCAACTGCTACAACACCGTTGAAGCTATCCAGAACAAGATCGGCCTCTAACAACCACCAACCTATTTCATTCAATGAGCAATATTCCTGATTTTGCATCCGCCTCCTATCCTGAAATCAAGGCCGGCGCCCCGGCCACGGCTTCCGGAACGGAAACCTGGATGACCAATGAACAGATTCCCGTGCCGCCCACCTACTCGGAAAGCGTGTACGACGACTGCCTGCACTTGGACTTCACGGCCGGTGTGGCCCCCAACCTCCGCGGACCGTATGCCACCATGTACGTGGCTCGTCCCTGGACCGTGCGCCAGTATGCCGGCTTCTCCACGGCGGAGGAATCCAACGCCTTCTATCGCCGCAACCTGGCGGCGGGCCAGAAGGGCCTCTCCATCGCCTTTGACCTGGCGACGCACCGCGGCTATGACTCCGACCACCCCCGCGTGGTGGGTGACGTGGGCAAGGCCGGCGTGGCCGTGGACTCCATCCTGGACATGGAAATCCTCTTCAAGGGCATTCCGCTGGACAAAATGTCCGTTTCCATGACCATGAACGGCGCCGTGCTGCCCGTGCTGGCCTTCTACATCGTGGCCGCCCAGGAACAGGGCTGCACGCTGGACCAGCTCTCCGGCACGATCCAGAACGACATTCTCAAGGAATACATGGTGCGCAACACCTACATCTATCCGCCTGATCCCTCCATGAAGATCATTGCGGACATCTTTGAGTTCACCTCCAAGTACATGCCCAAATTCAACTCCATTTCCATCTCCGGCTACCACATGCAGGAAGCCGGCGCTACGGCGGACCTGGAAATGGCGTACACGCTTGCGGACGGCCTGGAATACGTGCGCACCGGGATCAAGGCCGGCATTGACATTGACGCCTTTGCCCCGCGCCTCTCCTTCTTCTGGGCCCAGGGCAAGAACTACTTCATGGAAGTGGCCAAAATGCGCGCCGCCCGCGTGCTGTGGGCCAAGCTCATCAAGCAGTTCAACCCCAAGAACCCGAAATCCCTGGCCCTGCGCACGCACTCCCAGACTTCCGGCTGGTCCCTCACGGAGCAGGACCCGTTCAACAACGTGACCCGCACCTGCATTGAAGCCCTGGCCGCCGCCTGCGGCCACACGCAGTCCCTGCACACGAACTCCCTGGACGAAGCGATCGCCCTGCCGACGGACTTCTCCGCCCGCATCGCCCGCAACACCCAGCTCCATCTTCAGGATGAAACCACCATCTGCAAGGTGATCGACCCGTGGGGCGGCTCCTACTACGTGGAATACCTGACCAATGAGCTCATCCGCAAGGGCTGGGCCCACCTTCAGGAAGTGGAAAAACTCGGCGGCATGGCCAAGGCCATTGAAACCGGGCTGCCCAAGATGCGCATTGAAGAAGCCGCGGCGCGCCGCCAGGCCGCCATTGACTCCGGCAAGGAGCCCATCATCGGCGTCAACAAATACCGTCTGGAACAGGAAGCCAAGATGGACATTCTGGAAGTGGACAACACCACCGTCCGGGACGCCCAGATCGCCCGCCTGCAGAAGCTGCGCGCGGAACGTGACTCCGCCGCGTGCGAAGCTGCGCTGGAAGCCCTGTCCGAATGCGCCCGCACGGGGGAAGGCAACCTCCTTGACCTTGCCATCAAGGCGGCCAAGGCCCGCGCCTCCCTGGGTGAAATCTCCTCCGCCCTGGAAAAACACTTCGGGCGCCACAAAGCACCAATCAAACTCATTACCGGCGTGTACGCTCAAACCTATGGTCAAGATCCGCTGGTGGAGGAAGTCCGCAAAATGACGGACGACTTCGCCGAACGCACGGGGCGCCGTCCCCGCATCCTCGTCGCCAAGATGGGCCAGGACGGCCACGACCGCGGCGCCAAGGTGGTCTCCTCCGCCTATGCCGACCTCGGCTTTGACGTGGACGTAGGCCCGCTCTTCCAGACGCCGGAAGAAACCGCCAAAATGGCGATTGAAAACGACGTGCACATGATCGGCATGAGCTCCCTGGCCGCCGGCCACAAGGTGCTGCTGCCCGCCCTGGTGGAGGAACTCGCCAAGCAGGGCCGTCCGGACATCCTGGTCTTCTGCGGCGGCGTCATCCCCGCCCAGGACTATGACTTCCTGAGGGAACACGGTGCGGTGGCCATCTTCGGCCCGGGCACCAACATCCCGGAAGCCTCCAAGGAAATCATGGAAGCCCTCAACGAGCAGTACGCCGACTAAGGCCCTCGTTGGAAAAACAGCATCAATCATCAGGGAGCCGGATCACGGGATCCGGCTCCCTTTTTTGTGAGCTCCCCGGACTCTCTCCATAGGGAGCTTTCATCCGGAATGGCAGTGAATGGACCTGATGAACAGAGTGGACTTAATCTTTACTTTGTCCATGAAGTCCATGAAGTCCATGAAGTCCATGAAGTCCATGAAGTCCATGAAGTCCATGAAGTCCATGAAGTCCATGAAGTCCATGAAGTCCATGAAGTCCATTTCCGCGGCAATGGAACAACACTGCCTCCACAGAACCCTCTGGTCCAAAACCCCCCTTTTCTTGCTTTTGCATTGCCCCTTGCGGTCAAATTCCGTAGTCTCGTCCCGCCGTGAGCCGCACCTACCGCCATTGCCTGGACTGCAAAAAAGGATTGATTCCTGCCGAGACCGACATCTTCCGCGTGATTGACGGGGAAGGGGACGGGCGCCTGGGCGTATTTGTGGACCAAATGGGGGACCGCGTTCTGGTCTCCACGCGGGACTGCCCCATCCCCACGGATTTGGAACGCGAACTTCGTGAACTGGGCATGCCCGTATTCCACAAAAAGCTGGAACAGAACCAGAAAGAAGCGCCCGTGCAAATAGCCGGACCGGAACTCCCCCTGCAATTTACGGTCACGGAGCAGGGCGTGCGTTTCAAAATAGACATGTCCACCGGTTATTCCCAGGGAATCTTTCTGGACCAGCGCGACCACCGCCGCCAGGTGAGGGAACGGAGCAGACCCGGCATGAGGGTGCTGAACACCTTCGCCTATACCGGGGCCTTTTCCGTATATGCCGCCCTGGGAGGGGCTCAGACGACCACGCTGGACCTGGCGCAGCCCTGCCTGGACTGGGCCAGGGAAAACTTCAGCCTGAACGGCATTGATCCCTCCACCCAGTACTTCTGCAAGGGGGACGTCCGCCGCTGGCTGGAACGGTTCGCCAGGCAGGGCCGCTCCTTCCACGGCATTATTCTGGACCCCCCCACGTTCTCCCGGGATGACCGGGGAAGGGTGTTCCGGGTGGAATCCCACTACGGGGAACTGGTGGCCCAGGCGCGCGAATGCCTGGAACCCGGCGGCTGGATGCTGTGCACCAGCAACTGCCGCAAGCTGAGCCATGAGGACTTCCGCAGGATGGTGGCGGAGGCTCTTCCCGGCTTCCGGCTGACCCATGATCCCATGCCTCCGGACTTCACCGGAGAGGATTATCTGAAAAGATTGTGGATAGATTGGAAATGAATATTTTATGAAAAATTTTCCTCACCTCCGCTGACGCATTTTATCCTTTTGAAAGCCCTCCCGGTCTGGTAGGAAACCGCCCAATTACTTTTTCTATGAAAAAACTAGCCTATGTTGCGGGACTCTTCGCGCTTACGTGCGCCCCTCTGCTTGCCGCCCTCTATGAAAACCTGGAGGTGGGAATGGACAAGGACCAGGTGCTGAAAACCCTGAGGCAGAGCAAGCAGCTTGAAGGGCCGCCCACGGACGCCCTCCTTTCACGCACCGGCCTCAACGGCGTATTTAAGACCAAACAGTCCATCGGCGGCCAGACCTTTTCCCTGAACTTTGACTATGACCCCTCCGGCGGCTTGAGGGCCGTTGTCTTCTACTCCCGGAGCAAATGCCGCGGTTCCGAGTATGAAACCAAATTGAAATCCGCCTACAAGGCTCTTCTGGTGGGCCTGACGGAAAAATTCGGGGAACCGGCGAACATGCCGGAATGGGTGGCCAAGGAATCCCTTCAGGAAGGCCGCATCCAGTACATGCACATGTGGAGGGTATCCCCCGGCGTCTTCCTGATGTCCGGCCTGGGCAACATGGGAGCCATGGAAGGGTATTTCCCCCTCTTCCGCTTTTCCGGGCCGTCCGGCATGCCCCCCAAATCCAAAAGGGACCGGGAGGAACTGAAGAGGGAATGGGCCGCCATCCCGGAATTCCCCGGATTGAAGGAGGCGGAACTCCACATCTCCGATGCCGTGCGCGCCATGGGCACCAAAAAATATGAAGACGCCTTTGAATGCTTCCAGCAGGCGGCGGAACTGGGCAGTCCCCGCGGCTACTGGGGCATGGCGTTCCTGTCTGAGCTGGGCAAATACGGCGTGAAGCGGGACAAGAAAAAAGCGGATGAAATGAACCGCAAGGCCGCTGCTGCGGGCTATGCCGCCTCCGCCTCCAAATTTGGCGCCACGTGGCCGGATGCCGCGCGGGCCCTGGGCCTCTCCGCCACGGCAGCCAGGGAACAGCTCCATATGCGCCAGCGGGCGGCTGCGGAAGGCTATGCCTCGGAACAATACAACATGGGCATCATGTACCACACCGGTTTTGGCATGCCCAAGGACCCTGCCAAAGCCCGTGAATGGTTCCAGAAGGCGGCGGACCAGGATGACGTGCAGGCCAAAAGCATCCTGAAAAAACTCCAGTAACTCTTTTTCCAATCCATTACTATCATGAGCCTATACGCACAACAACTCGTTCGCTACCCTGAACTGGGCATCTCCCTTGACTTTTCCAAACTTCCTCTGGACGACGCCTTCCTGTCCTCCATGCAGGGGCGGATAGACAGGGCGTTCGCCGACATGAAGGCGCTGGAATCCGGCGCCATTGCCAACCCGGATGAAAAACGCATGGTGGGCCACTACTGGCTGCGCAACTCCGCACTGGCTCCCACGCCGGAACTGAAAGCCGCCATTGATGGACCTCTGGCGGACGTCAAGGCCTTCGGCCGGGATGTTCTGGACGGCAAAATCACGCCTCCCCGCGCGGAACAATACTCCGCCGCCCTCGTCATCGGCATCGGCGGTTCCGCCCTTGGCCCGGAACTGGTGGCGGACGCCATCCCTGCCGCTGGGCTGGACATGTTCTTCCTGGATAACACGGACCCGGACGGCATGTACAAGGTGCTGGAATCCCTGCCGCTGGAAGAAACGCTCGTCGTCGTCATCTCCAAATCCGGCGGCACGCCGGAAACCCGCAACGGCATGCTGGTGGCCCAGGACTTCTTTAAAAAGAACGGTGTGGAATTCGCGCCCCAGGCGGTTGCCGTCACGGGGGTGGGCTCCAAACTGGACAAAACGGCTGAAGCGGAAGGCTGGCTCAAGCGCTTCCCGATGGAAGACTGGGTGGGCGGCCGCACGTCCGTCATGTCCGTGGTCGGCCTGGTTCCCGCCGTGCTTCAGGGCGTGGACGTGGATGAACTGCTGGAAGGCGCGCGCCTGATGGATGAAAAGACCCGCCAGGACTGCGTGAAATGCAACGCCGCCATGAAGCTGGCGCTGGCCTGGTACAAGGCCACCAACGGCAAAGGGGAAAAGGACATGGTGGTTCTCCCCTACAAGGATGCCCTGGTGCTCTTCTCCAAATACCTTCAGCAGCTCATTATGGAATCCCTCGGCAAACGGCTGGACCTGGATGGCAACGAAGTCTGCCAGGGCATCTCCGTATACGGCAACAAGGGCTCCACGGACCAGCACGCCTATGTGCAGCAGCTCCGCGACGGCGTGAACAACTTCTTCGCCACCTTTATCGAAGTGCGGGAATGTTCCGCGGACGCGGTGGAAGTGGAAGCGGGCGCCACCTGCGGAGACTTCCTCCAGGGCTTCCTGCGCGGCACCCGCCAGGCGCTGGCGGAATCCGGCCGTTCCTCCATCACCATCTCCATTCCGGAAGTGAACGCCAAAACGCTCGGCATGCTGATCGCCCTGTTTGAGCGCGCCGTCTCCTTCTATGCCTCCCTCGTGAACATCAACGCCTACCACCAACCCGGCGTGGAGGCCGGCAAAAAGGCCGCGGGGACCTTCCTGGCCCTGCTGGGGAAAGTAAGGGCGGCCCTTGGCTCCACCCCGGAAACCGCCGCCCAGGTAGCTGCCCGGCTGGATGCGGACCAGGAAGCCGTGTACCACTGCCTGGTGCATATCGCCTCCAGTGATTCCTCCGTCAAGTGGGTCCAGGCCGCCTGCGCGGATGAAGACACCTTCTGCAAGGCGTAAAAATAAAAAACATATTCCTTCCGGCGGACGCTTATCTGGTTGATAAGCGTCCGCTTTTTATTTACAAGGAAACGCCCCTGTGAAGCCTGCCACCGCTGCCGGCGTCCTCGTGAATCCTTAAAGCTGTCTTGAAGAACCCCAACTTCAGTCGGAGACTTATACGTTCCGAAAAACTCGGATTAATTTAATATTCTCTCTCAAAATCATGAAACCTATTCTTCTGGCGGGAAGCTCCTTGCTGGTTCTTTCCTCCTGCTCCATTACCCAGGAAAGCCCTGTGAACATAAAAGGCCTTTCCAACGTTTTGTCCTCCACAGCCTCGCAAGAATTGCAGAGGGCGGGGGAGGAAGCATGCCGCAAGGCCGGGTACAGCAACTTCAGTTCCAATATTCTGGTTTTTTCCACGGATGTATCCTACCATTTTACGGGCCGCGCAATCCTGGACATCGACCGGGTGACAAGGAAGCAAATTCAGGATATCTGTTATATTTCGGAACCTCCCAATGTGCGGATCAAGGGTAAAATGACGGTAGCCCGCACCCGGAACTATAGAATCCCGGGGATCATTCTTCCATTACTCCGTTGGACGGGCGGCACCATTTATGTGGAATGTCCCGTAGATATCCTTTATTACGAGCCGGATTCCTCCTTCCGGGAATCGCTTTGAAAAATGCAGCCGGGAGCACGGAGACGGGGAGAAAAAGCGGAAGATATTTTTCCCTAAAAAACATAAAAAACATTTCCGTTTTCCGTACAATTTCGAGTTGACAAAGCGAGGGGCGGCGGGCATCCTTACTCGACCCTAACTCGCTATCGGGTCTTTTGTTGGCTCCTGTGGTTGATGTTTGGGCAGAATCATTAATTCGACTACAACAATCGATATGTCCACCAATTCCTGCGCATGCAGCGCATCTACTGACAAATTCGTCTATTCCTTCGGCGGAGGGTCCGCCGACGGCAATGGCAGCATGAAAAATCTTCTGGGCGGCAAGGGCGCCAACCTTGCGGAAATGGCCCGCATTGGCCTTCCTGTTCCTCCCGGATTCACCATCACCACGGAGGTCTGCACTTACTACTACGATCACGGCTGCACCTATCCCGCCCAGCTTGACGCGCAGATCAAGGAAGGCATTGCCAGGATGGAACAGATCCTGGGACGCAAGTTCGGCGATACGGAAGCCATGCCCATGCTGGTAGCCGTACGTTCCGGCGCCCGCGAATCCATGCCCGGCATGATGGACACGATTCTAAACCTCGGCCTGAATGAAAAATCCGTGGAAGCCATGGTAAAGGCCACCGGCAACCCCCGCTTCGCATGGGACTGCTACCGCCGCTTTGTCCAGATGTACGGCGACGTGGTGCTGGGCGTGCAGAAGAACCCGGATGAAGACCACGAACCCTTTGAAGCCGCCATCGCCGCCATCAAGGAAGAACGCTACGGCAACGCGGACGTGGAAGACACCAAGCTCTCCGCGGATGACCTGAAGGAACTGGTCTCCCGCTTCAAGGCGCTGGTGCTGGAACGCACCGGCCATGAATTCCCGGAATGCCCCTGGGAACAGCTTCAGGGCGCCATCGGCGCCGTGTTCGGTTCCTGGAACAATGACCGCGCCATCGTTTACCGCCAGAAATACGGCATCCCGTCCGAATGGGGCACCGCCGTCAACGTGCAGGCCATGGTGTTCGGCAACACGGGTGAAGAATCCGGTTCCGGCGTGGCGTTCACCCGCAACCCCGCCTCCGGGGAAAACGAATTTTACGGTGAATTCCTGATGAATGCCCAGGGTGAAGACGTGGTGGCCGGCGTGCGTACGCCTGCTCCCGTAGCGGCCCTTCACGACGTGATGCCCGCCGCCTTCAATGAACTGATGCGCATCCGCGAAGTGCTGGAAAACCACTTCCACGACATGCAGGACTTTGAATTCACCATTCAGGACCGCACCGTGTACATGCTCCAGACCCGCAACGGCAAGCGCACCGGCGTGGCCGCTTTCCGCATCGCCTGTGAAATGGTGGAGCAGGGCCTGATCGACTGGAAAACCGCCGTGCGCCGCATCCCCGCGGACCAGGTGGACCAGCTGCTGACCCCCATCTTTGACCGTGAAGCCATCAAGCAGGCCAAGATGCTCACCCGCGGCCTTCCCGCCGGCCCCGGCGCCGCCACCGGCCGCATCTACCTGAATGCGGAACGCTGCGTGGAAGCTGCGGACAACGGTGAAAAAGTGCTCCTGGTCCGTCTGGAAACCTCTCCGGAAGACCTGCGCGGCATGATTGCTGCTGAAGGCATCCTGACCGCCCGCGGCGGCGTTTCCTCCCACGCGGCCCTCGTTGCCCGCCAGATGGGCAAGGTCTGCGTCTGCGGCGCTGATGAAGTCATCGTGGACTACAACAACCGCACCGTCACCGTTGGAGGCATGACCTTCAATGAAGGCGACTACATGTCCATCGACGGAACGAGCGGCCTGGTGTACGCCGGCAAGGTGGAAACCTCCCCCTCTGAAATCATCCAGGTGCTGATCTCCAAGACCATGAAGCCGGAAGACAGCCGCACCTACCAGAACTTCGCCAGGCTCATGCAGTGGTGCGACGACTGCACGAAGATGAAAGTGCGCACCAATGCGGACTCCCCCAAGCAGACGGAAACCGCCATCGCCTTCGGCGCTACCGGTATCGGCCTCTGCCGCACGGAGCACATGTTCTTTGAAGGGGATCGGATCGACTTCGTCCGTGAAATGATCCTTTCCACCAAGAAGAGCGACCGCGTGGCCGCCGTTTCCAAGCTCCTTCCCTACCAGAAGGGCGACTTCAAGGGCATCTTCAAGGCGCTCAAGGGCCTGCCGGGCACCATTCGCCTGCTGGACCCGCCCCTGCACGAATTCCTTCCCCAGACGAAGGAACAGCAGCTTGACCTGGCTCAGAAAATCTGCATGCCCGTGGAAGTCATCATGCGCCGCGTGGCTGAACTCCACGAGTTCAACCCGATGCTCGGCCACCGCGGCTGCCGCCTCGGCATTGCCTATCCGGAAATCACGGAAATGCAGGCCCGCGCCATCTTTGAAGCCGCTGTGGAAGTCTCCCAGGAAGAAGGCTTCGCCGTGGTGCCTGAAATCATGGTTCCCCTGGTGGCTTTCAAGAAGGAGCTGGACATCCAGAAAGCCATCATTGACAAGGTGGCCAAGCAGGTATTTGAAGAAAAGGGCGCCAAGGTGGACTACCTCGTCGGCACCATGATTGAAATCCCGCGCGCCGCCGTCACGGCTGACGAAATCGCGGAAACCGCCCAGTTCTTCTCCTTCGGCACCAATGACCTGACCCAGACGGGCCTGGGCATGAGCCGCGACGACTCCGGCTCCTTCCTGCCGCAGTACCAGGAACTGGAAATCATCAAGAAAAACGTCTTCGCCTCCATCGACCAGGAAGGCGTCGGCAAGCTGATGAAGATTGCCGTGGAACTCGGCCGCTCCACCCGTCCGGACATCAAGCTGGGCATCTGCGGCGAACACGGCGGCGACCCTGCTTCCGTCAAGTTCTGCAACACGCTGGGCCTGACCTACGTGAGCTGCTCCCCCTACCGCGTCCCGACCGCCCGTCTGGCCGCCGCCCAGGCAGCTTTGGAACAGGCGTAAGCCTTTTTTGTTAAGGGTTAATAGACAGCCCGTGGTTCTCCGGAACCACGGGCTTTTTTGTGGAGACGGGGGAGGGATGGACTAAAGGGACTTGATGGACGGAGTGGACCAAAATATTAAATAAGAAGATTATTTGCCTCTGTGTTTGCGCTGTTCCAGCCGTGCGCGGGTCATGCGTTCACGGATGCCGCCGTTCTGCATGAAATCCTTTTCCTGGGCTTGAATCAATTTAGCAAGCAGGCCAAGGGCTACGTTAATGAGGATAACGGCTGTATTTGCTCCAAAATGGTCCGAGCGGAAATTCCTGTGCTTGCCCACCCACCGGATAACTTCCTGTGCAGAAGAAAACCTGGCCCTGATCAGCTCTTGCGCGTAAAGACTGTTGTTTTCCCACTGTTCCAATCCCCGCTGGCGCAGATAGGAAAGGTAGTCTTCCTTTAGTTCCTGAAGGCTTCCCTTGGCAATTCCCGTCAGTTTCAATTCAGACGCTTTGCTGACTCCTGAATCCACGCTCCCTTCCGCGATATTCTGCATGCCGGAATGGGCTGCCTGAACCATCTGGTCATAAGTCCGGCCTTGATTTTTCACGTATTTATTGCAGAACCGGAACGTGAAATCATAAATGATCTCCGCAACCCGGTATACCACCAGATTCCGGTATCCTCCATGCTTGGGAATAAATCCATGAGACATTCCGTCCATGGAGTTCATCCTGTTCATTTATTCCCATTTTGTCCATTAAAATAAATAAACTCCAAATTTTCTCCTCACCCCTCCAGCGCCCTCTTCAGCAGCTTCCGGTATTCCCCCGCCGGAACCTCGTACGTGCCGAACTTCAGCAAATGCGGCGTAGTCCACTGCGTATCCAGAAAAAGGAACTGGTGGGCCCGCAGGTACTGAACCAGGGCTACCAGGGCAATCTTGCTGGCATCCGTTTTCCGGTGAAACATGCTCTCCCCGAAGAACGCCTTCCCCAGGGAGACCCCGTAAAGGCCCCCCTGCAATCCTTCCTCATCCCAGCACTCCACGCTGTGGGCAAATCCCATCTCGTGAAGCCTGCCGTACACTTCCTCAATCTGCCCGTCTATCCATTGTTCCTCCGGTTCGTCCGTCCGGGCGCAGGCATGGACCACATCCGGAAAAGCGGTATCCATCCGGAGTTCAAAAGGTTTTTTATTCAGGACGCGCTTGAGACCGTGAGGGATGTGGAAGCGTTCGTCCAGCGGAATCAGGGCGCGGGGATCCGGTTCGTAAAAGGAAATTTCTCCCGTTTCCGGGTCCGCCATGGGAAAACACCCCTGGCAGTAGGCGGAAAGAACCAGTTCCGGTGTCAGTCTGGGATTCATCTGATATGGTCCAGCAGTTTGCCGAGGACGGGGGAATTCAGGGCCTTGCGGTCCGGGGAGGCCATGGGCAGCTCGTGCACCTTATCCAGAGGAACCAGTTCCTCCCCCTCCAGAAAAGCCGGGGATTCCGTCACATGGTGGATGTAGCGGGTCACCTTGTAGCGGGTGACGCTGTAGGTCTGTTTCAGCACATGGGGCAGGGAAAGGGTATGGTCGTCCTCCCGCTGGGGGAAACGGTACATGCCGGCGTGGCGCTTCCCTTCCGGGCATCTTGCCAGCAGGATGGATTTACCGCGGAGGTAGAGAACGTCGTGGTGTTCCACCCGGGTAATTTCCGGCTTGGGATTCTTGACAGGCAGCATTTCCGGCTGCTCCGCGGAGCAGAAGGAGCGGACGGGGCAGAGCAGGCAGTCCGGCGCGCTGATCCTGCAGTAGGTCTGCCCCAATTCCATGATGGCTGAATTGAATTCGCGGGCATGTTCCGGATCCACCAGATTTTCCGCGCGGGTCCACAGGTACTTCAACCCTTCCGTGGAATCCACAGGCACGGAATAATTGTCAATGCGGGCCAGCACGCGCGCCACATTGGCGTCTACGATGGGGGCGGCCTTGTTGAAGGCGAAGGAAAGCAGGGCCCCAGACGTATACGGGCCGATGCCCGGCAGGCGTTTCAGCCCTTCCGGGTTGTCCGGGAACTCTCCGCCGAATTCGTGGACAATCTCCCTGGCGATGGCCTGGAGGGAACGCACGCGGCGGTAATACCCCAGCCCCTCCCAGGAGCGCAGGGCCGTCTGTTCGTCCACGGAGGCCAGGTGCCCGGGAGTGGGGAACTGGCGCATCCACCGTTCATACCTTCCCAGAACGGTGGGAATGGTGGTCTGCTGCAGCATCAGCTCGGAAACCAGGATGTGCCATGGGTCCGTGGTCCGGCGCCACGGGTAATCCTTCCCCTCCCGCCGGAACCACTCCACCAGCGCGTTCCGGAAAGCCCGGATGTCAAAATCGGGTTTGGTGTCAGGCATGCTTTTGTTCAAGGGCTTGGCGCATGACGGAAATGTCCGGCTTGATGCCGAACCAGCGTTCAAAGGAAAGGGCCCCCTGGTGAATCAGCATGGAGAGGCCGTTGGAGACCCTGGCTCCCTGGAAGCGGGCTTCCATCTGGAAAGCGTCGTCATGCGTCTGTAAATCATACACCAGGTGGTGGGCGGAAAGCAGGGCGGACGGCACGGGGGACGGGTCCGTAGGTTTCAGTCCCAGGGACGTGGCGTTGACGATCAGGTCCGCTTCCGCCACGGCGGAATTGAACCGCGGCGTGTTGTTCAGGTGGGCCGCCAGACGGTCGGATGGTCCTTCCAGCCTGTGTTCGTCAATGAAAAAGGAACTCAGTTTGTCCTTAAGGGCCTGGAGCTTTTCTTCTGACCTGCCTGCCAGCGTCAGCCGCTCGCAGTGCTGCATGGCGCAGGTGTAGGCCAGGGCCAGCCCGGCCCCGCCGCAGGCGCCCAGAAGCACTACCTTCAAATCGCGCAGGTCCACGGAAAATTCTTCCCGGATGGCGCGTCCAAAGCCCGGACCGTCCGTATTGAAGCCGGAAACGGAGCCGTCCTTTTGAAAGACGAGCGTATTGACGGAACCCGTAGCGCGGGAGAGGGCGTCCGTATCATGGCACAGGGAGCAGGCGGCCTGCTTGTGGGGCACCGTGACGTTGGCTCCCAGGAATCCTTTTTCCCGGAGCAGGCGCACCACGTCCGCAAACTCTTCCGGAGAAGCCTGGATGCGGATGTAGCGCGCACGGATGCCCGCGGCATCCAGAGCGGCTTGCTGCATGGCGGGAGATTTGGAATGGGCGATGGGGAAGCCGATCACGGCCAGTCTGGCGGGAACGGATTCTCCGGCATCAAACGGATGTTCTTCATCCAGAAGATCGGCCAGGGTGTAGTAGGGTTTCATGGAAAGATAGAGGAACGGGCTCAGGCGTTCACGCTGTACTATGAATGAAATTACGCCGGATTTCAAGGCAAACGCCTATCATTCCTTCTTCCGGGTGTTTTTTGCCGGTGGCCGGAACGCGTGAAGACGGCGCTGTTTTTTAGCCGCACGCCGGGCGGGAGGTCAGCAGTTGATCCCGGCTTTCTTAGCCTGGCTGCATAGCTGCCTGACGTGCAGACGGTACATTTTCCCGTCTTTGATGAAGTTGGTCCCGCATTGCCTGAATTCAAAATGGACCTTGTTCCGGATGCATTGTTCCCGGATGGATAAGACCCATTCGTAGTTCAGGGGCCTGGCGCAGCTGTTGGATTCCCCGCCTGCGACAACCAGTTCGATCTGCTGTAAATACGGGGCCAGGTCCACCTGCTCAAGAAGCGGCTGGCAGATGATATTTTTATGCTTGATGGGCAGACTGTTGAAGATGGGGAGCCTGAAATCCGCCCTGTCCTGGTTTTCCACCGTGCAGCCTACGGTGACGTTGTCATAGCCGTCCCCCCAGTCACCGGGGAGGCATTCCATGAACCGCTCTATTCTTTTGGTCAGGAAAATAAAGTTCAGGTCCCGGCGCTCCCGGATCATGTCCCAGCATTCGCCGCGCCACGGGTCCGCCTCCCGGATGAGAAAATCCGTAGAGAAGCCCAGATACACGGTCTGGCCGGGTTTCATTCTGTAATCTCCCTTTTTATTCTTCAGCACGGGGGCATGAAAATTGTCCGTTTTCACGATCTCGTCCGTATCCATTCCCCGCCGTCTGTCGGCCTGATGGATATAACAGAATTTGCACCCGGCGCTGTACCGGTGGCATCCGCGCCATGGGTTCCACATAGCCATTTGATTACTTCCGATTAATTGGAGCTGGGGAAAGCATCAGCAAGGCGGAACCCGGAAGTTGTCCGGGTTCCGCCTTGAAATAGGGGGGTACGGGAATAATCCGTTTACCGTTTATTCCCCGCAGCCGCCGTCCTTGTAGCCGCAGGAACGGCAGGACTTGCACTTCCCGTCCTGCACGTAGGCCAGGGAATGGCACTGCGGGCACAGGGAAGCGCCGTTGAGCATGGTGCCTTCCGGCGCCTTGCCGGCGGTAATCTCCGGAAGAGCCGGGGTCTGGGTGTGAACCGGAGTGGTGATGATGCGGGGGGGCAGCACGCTCACCGTGGTGTCCGGAGCCTGGCCGGGCAGGCTGACGCTCGGGATGGAGAACACGTCCCGCAGGCGGTAGCCGTTGCTTTCCGGGAAGAGCCACGCCAGAATCTTGGCGATCAGGTCCACCACGGAGGCGCAGGAGCGGATTTCCGTGCAGGTGTCCGCCTCCGTATCGTCCCCCACGCGGCAGAAGCCGGAGGGCTCAAAGGAGTAATTGCGGAAGCCCTTGACCACTTCCTTGAGCGGCACGCCGAACTGGAGGGCCGTGGAGAGCAATTTGCAATAGGCTTCAAACATGCCGGAGGCGAAGGAGCCCACCTGGCCCAGGCGGCCGAAGACTTCCCCGCAGGTACCGTCCGCATACACGCCCACCGTCAGATAGCCCGTCAGCTGGCCGCCCACGGAGAACTTCACGGTCTGGCCCAGGCGGCGGCCGGGCAGCTTGCGCTGGCGCGGCTTGGACGCTTCCGCAATAATTTCGTCAATGGCTTCCGTTCCGGCGTTCACCAGCTGTTCCCATACATGGTTGGCCTTGAACATGCGGGTTTCTGGCGTGTCTACCACGTAAACGGCGTTCGCCTTGGAGCCGGCGCGGAAGATGGCGATGCACTTCACGCCCAGGTCATGGGACATGATGAGGGAATCGTAGACTTCCTGCACGGTGGCGGAGACGGGCATATTCACCGTCTTGGAGCACGCCCCGGAAATGAAGGGCTGGAGGGCGCCCAGCATCAGCACGTGGCCGGCGGGGGAGATGGCGCGGATGCCGTTGCCGTTGGTGGCGGCGCAGTCAAAGACCGGAAGGTCCTTCTTGTCCAGCCACGGGATGGACTCAATGTGGGCGGAGCCATTGATGACGGTCAGTTCATCCGCCGTCAGCACGGACATGTTGGCCGGGTTGCTGATATAGGCCACCTTTTCCTGAATCTCGCTGCGGGATTCCGTGCCGGAGAGCAGGCGGCGCCACGCGAGGCGCACGGGTCCGGCCTGGTCGTTGCAGGGGTCCACGATGAGCTGGTTCACGACGGCGTCCATATTCCCCTGGAACGCGGAAATCAGGCCGTCCAGGCCGGCCACTTCCAGGGCGGCTTCATTGACGAAGTCTTCCGCATAGCCCAGGGAGCGCAGGCCTTCCAGGGCCAGGCGGTTGAACATTTTCAGGGAGCCTCCGCCCGCAAGTTGCTTCCATTTCACCAGCGTGTAATCCGGTTCAATGGAGGTGGTGCCTTCATCATAACAGCCCAGCGGGGCGGAGATGGTGCCCGTGGGGGCCATCACGGAAACGAAGGCGTTGCGGTGCGCCGTAGCCTTGGCGACCTTGGCCCACATCCCGGAGGCGGCTTCCGCCAGCTTGGCGGCGGGGGCGATGCGCTCCTTGTTCATCAGGGTTGGAGCCTTGAAGCTCTTGAGATAGGCGTGCAGGGCGTAGGAGGCGGTCAGCCCCTGCGCTTCCGGCAGCACTCCGCCGGCGTTGGCGATGATGTTCTCAATCAGGTCGTCCAAAGTCTTGGAATCCTTCTGGGCGGGCAGGGCGGTCGCCAGCTTCTGGGCCGCGTTATGCAGGCGCAGCACGGCCAGCAGGTCCTTCTTGCTGGCGGGGTATTCCACGTAGGAACCCAGCTCCGCGCCCATCTCCGCGGACGCCGTCCAGCAGGCCGCCGTCAGGGCGCTGCAAAGCTGGGAGGCAATCCAGCGGCCTTCGTCGGAATCGTACGGAACGCCCAGCGCCATCAGGGAGCCGCCCACGTTGGCGAAGCCGATGCCCGTGGTGCGGTACTTGTAGGTGCCTTCCGCGATTTCTTCAATCGGGAAGCCGCCGCGTTCCACGTTCAGGTCCGCGCAGACCATCGCCAGGCGCGCGGCATGGGTCAGGGCGTCCGCGTCGAAGACGGGCTTGCCGTCCTCATCCTTCGTCAGGAAGCGGTAGGCGTTGAAGGAGGAAAGGTTGCAGCTCGTATTGTTCAGGAAGACGTACTCGGAGCAGGGGTTGGAGGTAGTGATGGAGCCGATGGACTTGACGGGGTTCCAGAGGTTGATCACGTCATTGTTGTGCACGCCGGGCTCCCCGTTGTCCCAGATGGACTTCGCCATGGCTTCCAGCAGTTCCTGGGCCCGGAAAGTCTGTTCAATGTGGGCCGGGTTCGTGACCCAGCGCGTGTAGGTATTGCCGTTGTTGGCGAGGGCCTGCCAGAAGTCGCCTTTCAGGGAGACGGAATGGTTCGCGTTCTGGTGGGAAAGCGTTTCCCCGTACAGCAGGGCGTCCATGTGCGGGTCAAAGCTGTTCCGGGTAGCCAGGGGCAGGGAAAGAATGAGGCGCGCGGCGGCTTTTTCCGCCGGGGTTCCCGCCACCAGCTTGGTTTCCGCAATCTGCTTCAGCTCCACGTGCACGTTATGCTCGCGCAGGATCACCTTGGCGATGTCTTCCTGGCGGTTCTTCGTGCTGATGAACTCGAAAATGTCCGGGTGGTCGCTGAACATCAGCACCATGCGCGCGGCGCGGCGCGTCTTGCCGCCGGACTTGATGGCCCCGGCCATGCGATCCCAGCCGCGGTCAAAGGAAATGGGGCCGGAGGAGCGTCCCTTGCCGCTGATGGGTTCCTTGGAGGAACGGAGGGTGGAAAGGTTGATGCCCACGCCGGAACCGGACGCGAAAATGCGGCCTTCCGTGGTCAGGTGATCCAGGATGTCCTCCATGCTGTCCCCCACTTCCGTCAGGAAGCAGGCGGAGCACTGGGGATATTCATACGTGGACTGGACCGTGAAGGTCTTCAGGTTGTTCTTGGTGCCCTTGGTGTGGTAGGCCTTGTTGCCGTGGCCGGTATAGCTTTCCCGCAGGTCCGGGCGGCCCCAGCGCCACTGTTCCCAGTGGCCGATGTTGAACCATACGGGAGAGTTGGGAGCCCAAATCTGCTGCACCAGCATGGCCTTGATTTCCTCGTTGAAAATCTCCGCGTCCTCCAGCGTGGCGAAGTAGCCTTCCTCCCAGCCCCATACGGTGTAGGTGTTGGAAATGCGGTCGTAAATATTGCGGAAGCTGTCTTCATATTCCAGGGACCCCGGTTCACTGCCGAAAAGGTACTTGTCCGCCGTGATCTTGACGGCGTTGTCATCCCAGTGCGCGGGCGCTTCCAGGCCCAGGCGCTCGTAAATGGTCTTGCCGGTCTTCCAATCCATGATGCGGACGTCGCGGCGGGTCCAGTCCACTTCATCATAGGGATGGACTTCGTTGTGGGAAAATCTTCTGGTGAATTTCAGACCGCCTAGAAGGTCCTTCCTCTGGGGGAGGATGATTTCCTGTCCTGTACGCAGTTTGAGTATGGTTTGCGAGTTGTCTATAGTCATGGCTTGCGAAGTAGAAAGCGTTTGGGAGAAATCCCGTGAGGCAGCGCTCCGTCGCGGGGTTGGGGCGGCGCGTAGCGTTTGCATTATCTACTGAAAAATAATCGCGATGAAAAGGAAATATTGTACAGTCTTTTTTTCTGTATCCCACATGTTGTGTTTTATCCCGGTTTCCGAGAACTTTTGCTCCTGTCTTGCGTGAATTTTTTTTGTCTGCCTGACACTCCATTTTTTTTGCTTGACGGGCGCCTTCCTGCAGAACGTTATTCGCCTCTCGCGGAGGGGGCTTTTCCATGGGAAACCCCCGGCAATAAGAAGGCGTTAAGGGGCCGGATGGATGGGTATTGCAGCGTGTATTTCCTGTTATGTGAAAATTCCTGTTGATTATTACCAGTGAATGAATTTTATTGATTAATAACATGGTAAAGCATCTGATGTCCATGCCGGTTTTCTATCCGGTTGGGAGCGGCCTCCTTCTGCTCCCCTTCATAAGGGCGCCGCTCTTCACCCATCCGGCAAAAAGTCGTTCCGGAAAAGTCTCAACAAGCCCTTTTAAAAAACATGGGACAACATTCCTGGGCTTGAAACGAATGCCTGCCGGCTACGGATTTTACGGATTAAAAAATGGCTTCTCCCTTGTTTTTTAAGGCGGGAAGCAGGAGGAGGAAAAGGCTTTTCCATCTGCCTCAAATGAGCCTTGATGAACGTGCTGCAAGGCGTTATTTTAACGGCCATGAGATTGGCTACCCTGATCTGGTTGACCGGCGCCGTGTGCTGCATGCCGGTTCTGGCCGCAGACCCTCAGCATAAGGAACAGAGCGCCGCAGAAAAGGCCCCGCAGCCCCGGTCGCGGAACGTCTCCCTTCAATGCATTGCTCCGGCGCCCGGCTTGCCGGTCCCCATGGATTTGACGCAGGCGGACGGAATCCGGCTGAACGCCCTGGACGTTACCGTGTCCCTGAAACAGCACCAGGCCTTTCTGATTTACACCTGCGCGCTGGACATCCCCAAAGGCGTCAAGGGCAAGACCATCTCCGTGGGCGTGCCGTTCCAGTATGATCCGCCGGATGAACAGGCCAATGCCGCAAAGCCGGAGCCCATACGCAACCTGCCTTTTACGAAGGCGGTGCAGGACGTCGTGACGTCCGTGGACGATTTGAAATGTGATTCCTCCCTGGTGGAAGGACGGCATCTTCAGGCGGACGCTCCCACCATGTCCCCCGTTGCCGGAATCACCCACTGGCTGGTGGCCCAGGTTCCCAACAAGGCGGGTACTCATGTGCTTACCTTCCAGTTTTCCGTGCCTTATACGCAGGATATTGCCATTACGCCGGAACCGAAGGTCAACATGGGGGAACCCCGTCTGACGCTGCTCGCCTCTCCGGTGATGACCTGGACGGGAGGCACCCCCAGGGCGGTCGTGAATGTATACAGCTCGGAGATGACCAACCAATCCGTCAAGCTGGACCCGTCCGCAGATGCCAAATCCATTGTGACTACGCCCAAAGGCGTTTATACCTGGTCCCTGCTGGGAGCGGACGGCAGGCCCTATGCTTCCTCCGTGGTGCTGACGCCCGGCCCCGGCTGGGTGCTGGACAAGGACGGCCAGGTCACCATCCGCGGTGAAAAGGGAACCCTGACGGACCAGTATGATGTGACGGCCAGCTCTACTCTGGAGAAGGACCCCTACGGCGCACTGTGCTCCCCGGATAACCTGAAGAACGGCACCGGCTATTGGGCGGAAGGCGTTTCCGGAGACGGGCAGGGGGAAACCCTGGAAATCAAGCTCAAGAATCCGGGACGGCTGCTGGGCATCATGCTGGAAACCGGCATTTCCCCGGTGACCAATCCGGAAAGGGATACGGAAGCGCGGCGGCATCCGAACATAGCCTATTCCATGTTCAGCCGCCCCAAAGTCATCCAGGTAACGCTGAACGGTAATTACACCTTTGACGCCACGCTGCGGGATGACTGGACGCCCCAGATCGTCGTGCCGCCGTACTACAGGCAGCCTGTGCACACCATCAAGATCAGGATAGATTCCATCTATCGCGGAACCGGAACGTCGGACACCTACATCGGCATCCTCAAGCCTATTGTCCAATAAAAGGCTCGTTCCGGCCCTTCTTGTCCGGAATCGGGAGTCCGCGCCTTTCCTCTTTCGCAGTAGTTCCGGCATGAACAGCCTGGCGCGGATGGTGGGGCCTTTCTCAATGATGGAACAGGGAACTGCCCGTGCGTCCTCTGGGATAATGGCGGAAGGGAAGCGTGAGCAGGTACATCAGCACGAGCGCCGGAATCTGCATCCACAGCAGGTACCAGGGCCACGGCCCGAACAGGTCCAGCACGGAGCCGCCCGCAGGCGTAGCCACAGTGAACCCGTAATTGGTTTCCAGAAGCATGTTGACGGGGTGGACGGCGGCCAGATATACGTTCGCCAGCAGAAGGGCCCACAGGAAATCCCACCGCGCCGGCTTCCATTCCAGGGCCAGCGGCAGGTAAAGGGCCGTGATGACCGTTACGCCGTGGGACAGGAAAAAGGCGAAGTACGTCCACGACGGGAAATCGTGGGCCACGGATGGGGTGAGCAGCCCCTGCAAGGTGGCGCACAGCACGCAGTAGTACACCACGGAGCGCAGCAGGCGGGAGGGAATCCACAGGCTCAGGGCGCAGAGCACCTGCATGACGGAGCAGAAATGCAGGGGAAGCATCCACGTCCAGCTCTTTTCCGGTTCATCCGCCAGCATGGCGGCCAGGTCCGGAACCAGGCTGAACAGGCAGGCGACTCCCAGCCAGAACGTGGTGCGGTTCCTGACGGTTTTCTTGTAGGACTGCCCCAGTTCCATGATGCAAACTCCCGCCGCCAGAAGAACGGCCAAAGCCGCCCAGTGGGAAACCCCTGCAAATTCCAGTGGAGGGACGCCGTTCATGCAACGGCTACCATAACAGAGAAGGGGGGGCGGGGGCAACGCGAAAAGCGGGACGGGTTTCAGTCTTGCAAATTCGCCTTCCCCGGGCATACTTGCCTGCGGAATGAAACAGGGCTTGTTCATATTGGTCAGCGGCCTGCTGATGGCCGGCCTGACCGGATGCGACGATTCCAGCGAACGGCGCGCCCGCTACGCGGAGAAGAAGCCCGCTCCGCGCCCCCTGGAAAGAACGTTTGACCCTCCCAAAAAAGTTCTCCCCCCCGCGGAGCCTAAAAAGAAGGCCCCCGTGTGGATGGACTACAAGGGGGAGGACATGCGGCAGCTCACGGAACTCTCCGGCCGCAAGGTGCTGATTGTCTTTTATGCCCCTTGGAGCCGCCCGGCCACGGACTACGTGCAGGCGGTCAAGTCCTACGCCGCGGCGCAGGACGGCAAGGCGTTCGCCGTGCTGATTGACGCAGACGCTTATCCGGACGTGGCCCGCAAGTACGGGCTGGAAGCCGTTCCGCTAACGGTCCTGTATCTGGAAGGCATGAAGCTGAAGGAAATGGTCGGCGGCGTTTCCGCCCCCCGCCTGAACGAACTGATTGAACAGACCATACGGGTGCAGTAAAGGAATTTCCTTTGCGGCCTCTGCATGGTTACAGGGAAAAATGACCAATTCCCTGTAGATGAACACTCGTCAATAGTCCGGAGAGGTATATTCCTTCTGGAGGCGCCTCTTATATTTCGTATTGGAGACGGTTTGGCAAAATTCCGGAATGTGCAGGCGGAAGGCGCATTTATTTCCTCCCGGGACGGAGAGATTGGAATGTTTAATTATTGGCCATCAATGCTTGTATTTTTGATGCCCTTTATTTTCACCTGATTCCTGCGCCGTTTCGGCCCTTTCCCTGTCTGCCGAATACGCGTTGAACGTGTTGATGGGGAGAAGGAAATCTTTCAAGGTGACCATGGACTGAATGACCAGTTCATTCAACAATAAATGAATTGAAAACATAAACACTATGGCTATATCAACTATACCATTTCACCCGCTCGACGCTGAAAATAATCCTCGTTACAAGGTGAAGAAAAAAGACGCTCCCAAAATCGTCTGGCACAAGACGGAAGAAACCGGCGTCCATGACTGGGAAGGATACATCCGTATCCCCTTTGACAAGGAATATGCCTTTACCATTCAGATGGACGACAACGGCTACCTGGAAATAGACAACCAGAAAGTGGTGGAACTCAAGGACGGCAACTCATCCAAGAAGGCGGAGGGCAAGAAGGAACTCAAGCAAGGTTACCATTACGTCAAGCTCCATCATGAGAACCTGAAGGTTCCGGATGCCATTGCCCCCTATCCCAATGCGGAAGAATTCGTTCCTCAAATGGATGGGGCTGACCTGGAACTTTGGGAAATTGATGCCCCCGTCAATCTTTGGAAGACGGAGGATGCCCAAAAACTGCTGAAATGCTACAATGTGGTGGATTATGTCACCATGCCCAATCCCGGACAGGTTTGGTCCTACATCGGGGGGTGGCTCTATCAGGCCCACCTGAAGGAAATTGAGGACAATGTACCTGAGCAATTGCGCAGCTATTATAACAGCTGCGCCCTGCGCATGAGTATCGCGCTGAGTTCCTTCGGAAAGGACTTGAAGAACGAAGCAGGGGCGGAGCTCATCGGAGACAAGGCGAATGCCGGCGCATTGGGAGGTAAAACCCACGTGATCATCCGTGCAAGGGACATGGCCGCTTATGTGCAAAAGCTCCTGGGCGACCCGGACTATGCCGACGGCCAGGATACAGGCTATTGCAGCCCGCAGCCGGGCGACATTATTGTGTTTGCCGGAAAGGGTCACGCAGGAATGTGTCCGGGAGACAACATCTCCATTGGCAGTTTCCTGACTGGCCCCATTTGGTTAATCAACCGGGCGACATTGAAAGACGCTGAATAATTCATCAACTTCTTTTTTACGGAGCGAATGCTTTAAAAGCATTCGCTCCGTTTTTGAACATAATGGGAAAGAAAGTAATCTACCCATTTCTATGGATAAAACACCACTCTTTTGTTGTTTGTTTTCCGGACTGATACCCGTATCGGCCAGCGCAGCGCCATCTTCCCCCCCCTTTCCCACGCAGGCTGAAGTGGCCGCGGATGCTTCTCTTTACAGCCCGGCCATGTACCTGCGGAGAAGCGACATTCTCCTGGCGGTTATTATTTATAAGACGGTAGAAACGGACCAGGAGATAACGTACTACGCCCGCGTCGTCCAATCTCTCCGGGGAGACATTCCTGTGGAGGCTTTGATCCAGTGGAGCTGGGCTGCCCATAAACACTCTGCGGTCAGCTTCTCCAAACCGGAACCGGGCAGCTCCCCTAAAACGGAACTGTATTCCGGTAATTATATGTATTATACCCTTGCCTCCTCCAAGGAGGTAAAAAAACTGCCGGACACGCCGGAATCTTTTGCTCCGGCGGACAGTATCCCGGGCCTGGATTCCTATGATCTGGGAGACGACGTCATTTACTTCCCGATGACGGAGAGTGATCGGGGCCGAGCTATAAGGAAACTCCTTCATATCGAACCCGCCAGGATCACCGCAGAATCGGAGGCCGCCCGCTTCCGGCCCTCTTCCGGCAAGTAACGCCTTACTCTTTTTTCTTTCCCTCTTTCCGGCAGGCCCTTCCTTGTTGCCCGGGCATGTTTCATCTCCCCGTCCGGTTCCTTTCAGGAAGCAGGCCTTTTTTTGTATTTCAGCATTCCCCTCCCTGTCCCGGACAGGGGGGGAAATACATGAAAAAACCGGTTCACGTTTCCGTGAACCGGGCCTGAAAAAAGGGGGAAGTGTTAGACGCCCAGGTTGAACGCCCTGTGCACCACCCGGGCCGCTTCCTCAATGTCTGACTCGTCCACCATCACGGCAATCTTGATCTCCGAGGTGGAAATCATGCCGGTCTTGATGTTGGCGTCCGCCAGGGCCTTGAACGCGGTAGCTCCCACGCCGGAGTGGGAGCGCATGCCGATGCCTACCAGGGAAAGCTTGGCAAGACCCGCTTCCGTTTCCACCTTCACGGTGGAACCCAGGGCGGCCATGACCGGCTTGAGGGCAGCCTGGGCGCGGCCCAGTTCGTTGGAGGGCATGGTGAAAGACTGGCGGACGTAGCCGTCATGAGCGGTATTGGCCAGAATCATGTCCAGGTTAATTTCCGCTTCTGCCAGGGCGCCCAGTATCTGGGCCGTGTAGCCAATCTGGTCCGGAATGCCGGTAATGGTAACGCGGGCCTGGTTGCGGTCAATGGAAATGCCGCGGATGACGACGGCTTCCATGGAGGGAGTTTCTTCTTGCACGATTGTACCGGGGTTGGTGTTCATGGAGTTGCGAACTTCAAAGACGACGCCGAATTTTTTGGCGAATTCCACGGAGCGCGACTGCATCACCTTGGAACCGTTGGAGGCCATCTCCAGCATCTCGTCATATGAAAGGGTTTGTATCTTCTTGGCGTCTTTCACCACGCGGGGATCACAGGTGTACACGCCGTCCACATCTGTAAAAATCTGGCACACGTCCGCTTTCAGCGCGGCCGCGATGGCGATGGCGGAAAGGTCGGACCCCCCGCGGCCCAGCGTCTGGACCATTCCTTCTTCCGTGGCTCCCTGGAAGCCGGCGCAGATGAGGATGTTGCCTTCCAGCAGGTACTTGTTCATCAGCGTGGGGTTGATGCTGTGGATGCGGCCACGCGTATGGCTACCGAAGGTCGTGATGCCCGCCTGCGCCCCCGTGAAGGACATGGCTTTTTCCCCCAGCTCGTGCAGGGCCATGCAGAGCAGGGCGATAGACTGCTGCTCTCCGGTGGCCATCAGCACGTCAAGTTCGCGTTCGCAAGGGGATTCGGACAACTCTTTGGCCAGGCCGATCAGCTTGTCCGTCACCCCGCTCATGGCGGAAACGACGGCGACCACCTGGTTGCCGTCTTTGGCGGTGTCATGGATGCGGCGCGCCACATTGCGGATGCGGTCAATGGTGCCGACGGAGCTGCCCCCGAATTTTTGAACGATAAGAGCCATGTAACAGGATGATGATATAGGTTAGGATTGAGGAAGAAGGTGTTCGATGCGGAGTACGCGGGGTTCCGCCGCCACGCAGGAAATGCGGGCAATTTCCTCCAGGGCCTTCTGAAGCTGGCCCCACGGGCAGGAATGGAGGATGAAAACGAGGTCGTTCCACTGGGCTCCGTCTTCAGCGATATGGCTGGGAGCGGAGGAGGTGGCGGAAATGCCGATGCCGAAGGTGGCCAGAATGCGGGCTATCTCCGCAATGACGCCGGGCTGGTCCGCCACCTGGAAGCGGACGTAATACGGGGTGACCGTATCATTGATGTGCATGATTCCGCAGGACTTGGCATACGGATTGAACCCCGTATGGTATTCAGGATAGCGGCTTTCACGCATGGCGGTGATCACGTCGCTGATGACGGCGGAGGCTGTGGGATTTTTGCCCGCTCCGCGGCCGTAAAACAGCGTTTCCCCTACAATGTCTCCGTTGACGGAAATGGCGTTGAATACGCCGTTCACGGAGGCCAGGATATGCCAGTCATGGACAAAACAGGGCTGGACGCGCAGTTCCAGGGCGTCTTCCTGCCCTTCATGGTAGCGGATGACGACGAGGAGCTTGATGGTATACCCCAGCTTCCTGGCGAACTCGAAATCCCGGCTGGTGATGTTCTCAATGCCGCTGACGTAAATCTTGTCAGGGGAAATAGTGGTTCCGTACGCCAGCATCGCCAGGATGAGGGCCTTGTGGGCGGCGTCCCAGCCGTTGACGTCCAGGGAGGGATCTTCTTCCGCAAAGCCCAGCTTCTGGGCCTGGACCAGGGCGTCCGCGTAATCGGCCCCGTGTTCCCCCATGGCGGAGAGGATGTAATTGGACGTTCCGTTGATGATGCCGACAATGGAATTGATATGGTTGCAGATCAGGGAATTCTGCAGGCTCTGGATGATGGGGATGCCGCCTCCGGCGGAAGCTTCAAAATAAATGGGCGTGCCCATTTCCGCGGAAAGCTTGAAAATCTCCGCGCCGTACTCCGCCAGAAGAGCCTTGTTTCCCGTGACGACGGGTTTCCCGGCGCGGAGGGCCAGCGTCACCAGCTCGTAAGCCTGGCGCGTGCCGCCGATCAGTTCGATGACGATGTCTATTTCCGGGTCATTCACCAGGTCCTGCCAGTCGTCCGTCAGCAGCTCCTGGGGAACGGCGGTTTCCCTGGGTTTTTCCAGATTGCGCACGGCGATGCGCTTGATTCTGAAAGGAATCTTGCTCCGGGCTTCCAGAAGGGAGTGGTTGCGGCACAGCGTTTCATAAACGCCGGAACCGACCGTTCCCAGCCCGGCAAGCCCAAGTTGTATAGGTTTTTCCGTCATTCCTGCCGGGGGATTATGCAAAAAAATCCCTGTAACGCAAGAGCTTTTACCGTCTGGAAATGCCACGTGACCCTCGTCCGGAGGGCGTGGAAACGGGGGAAAGTGGAAAGGGTGGCCGTTACTCCGTTCCCCTGGCTCCTCCGGATAATCTCCGGAAGTGCCCGTTCCGTTTTCTGTTCCAAATTTTGTAAGGGGGAAATCCTTCTGTATTCTCCAGAAATAAATGGAGTGGGGGGGGGGACGCCATGTTCATTCTGCCGTTGCCTGGGAATGGAAGCTTGATTAGTTCCTCCTGAGCGCTTCAAGCTATCCTTTCTGTCCACCAGGCTTGTCTGGTTTCCTGGCTAGCGTATTTAAAACATTTTCCGCAGCACAGCGGCGGGGAATTTCTCTCTTTCTTTGTGCCGTCCGGAGTCTAAAGGGGCCGGAACCCTTATTCCCGGCGCACGGCCGTGAATGAACATGCGGGAAGGACGGCTTCCTTACGCCCGGTGGCATCCCTGGTGCGCTGCAGGTTCACGAAGGTTCCGCCAGGACAACCGCCGTGCCGCAGGCCGGCAATTCACTGGGGCCGGGGGAAATCTCACTGCTGGCGAAATCGGGCAGGGAAACGGCGCCGGAAAAAGGCAGCAAAAAACCCTCCTTGAAGAGAGGGTTGGATTGGCAGCCCCACCAGGACTCGAACCTAGAAATACTGAACCAAAATCAGGTGTGTTACCAATTACACTATGGGGCTGTCTTGCACTGGCATTCCTGCCGTTGCGGGGCGTAGTAAACCATACGGGGCGTAGTCTGGCAAGAGAAAAATGTCCCGGTTCCGGCGTTTGGCGGTCAATGTTCCGGCTTGATGATGCGGGTATAGCTCAACCGTTTGAACATCAGCATGGGAATGGCTACTCCGATCACCAGGGAGAAGATGATGAAGAACGCCGTGATGCCGTTCTTGCAAATCTCTACAATCAGCCGGTTCATGGTGGCCGTGTCCTGGTTCTCCTGCATGAACTGCATCAGGGCCAGGATGGTCTTGTAGGCGTACACGCCCGGAATCATCGGCAGCAGGGAGGGGAAGGCGAAAATCTCCGCCGGGCACTTCACCAGCTTGGCCGTCATGACGCCCAGCATGCCTATGGTGAAGGCGGCGATAAAGGTAGCGCTGGAAATGTCAATGGACCAGGAATGCAGCATGTAAAACCGGAAGGCGTGGCCGATGGCCGCCAGCAGGGCGGAAACGGCAATGGCGCGCTTGGGCGGATTGGAGATGACGGCAAACCCCGTGGCGGCAATGGCGGCCATCAGGCCGTCCAGGAGGATGGAGGAAAGAAAATCCGGACTCATAAGCTGTTTACCCCCACGATGAGCATGGTTGCGGAAAGGCCGATGGTGATGCAGGAAATCATCATGATGGAATGGACGCCGCGTGAGATGCCCATCAGGATGTGGCCGTGCATCAGGTCCATGATGGAATTGATCATCTGAACGCCGGGAACCAGGAACAGGACGCTGGTGGCCAGGGCGATCTGAGGCGTGGAGCCGAGCTGGAAGATGACGGCGCACGCGGCCGCCATGGAAGCGGCGAAGGCGGAAAGGATAATGACGCCCAGCGGATTGTACTTCAACCGGGAAAGCTGCTGTTTTACCAGGAAGCCCAGCAGGGTGGCGGCGAACACGGTCAGCATGGCCCACAGGTCCCCGTTGAACAGGCGGCAGAAGGCGGCGTTGCCCACGCTGACCAGAAGCAGGTCCGTCCAGCGGGAAAACCTCTTGGTGCGCACGATGGAGCGGAACGCCTGCTCCATCTCCGCAATGCTGACGTTGTTGTCCACCGGGAGCCAGCTCAATTCGCTGAGTTGCTGGATCAGGTTCAAGTTGAACGCCAGGGGCTTCAGCTTCCGGACGGAGGTGCGGCGCAGCGTCTCGTCATCCTTGCAGATCAGGCTCATGGTGATATTGCGCTGGAAAATGGTCATATCCGCACTGTACCCGTACGCGGCGGCAATGCGGGAAATATTGCGCACGGCGCGGTTGGTGTGCACCCCTGCGCCCATAAGCGTGGTGGCGTACTCCAGCAGGAACTCTGAAAGGGCCTGTATTTGGTCGGTATGCTGCATAAAGGGGAAAGGCGGAATAAAAACGGGAAAGTCAGGAATGGGCGGCCTGTCTTCTGGCGGCGTAATCCTTCTGCTGGTCCTCCCCGGTGACGCCCACGGAAAAATAGGTGCTTTCCGGGTGGGAGAACACGAGGGCGCAGACGGAGGAAACGGGCTGCATCATCCAGGTCTCCGTCAGGTTCATGCCCGCTTCCTCCCGGGCATGAAGCAGGCCGAACACGGTTTCCTTCTCCCGGTGGTCCGGCTGGCTGGGGTAGCCGCAGGCGGGGCGCACCCCTGACTCTTCCGGAATATTCCACAAAAGGCGCAGCTTGCCATGGGCGATGGAAGCGAAAGCCTCCACCAGGCGGTCCGCCAGGGAGCTGACCAGCAGGGCGCGGTAGGAATCATTCCTGGCTTCCCATTCCTTCGCCCAGCGCCTGGACCCGTGAATGCTGACGGCCATGGCCCCCACATAATCCTTCACCCTCTCGGGAGCGATGAAATCCGCCAGCGCCAGCCTGGTCTTTCCCTGCTTGTTCAACTGCTGGCGCTGGGTCAGCAGGATGGCCTGCGGAACGTTTCTGGATTCATCCGTCCAGACGGTGATGTCGTCATGGCTGGCCGTGGAATTGGCCGGGAAAATGCCGATGACGCCGCGGGCCTGGTAGCGGTTCTCCTTTACGGCCTGTTCCAGCAGGTCGCGGGCGTCCTGGTACAGGGCCGCGGCCGCCTCCGCCTTGGAAGGATCCTTCGTCCGGAATTCCTGGGCGGCGCGGTTCCAGGAGCCGTGCAATTCCCAGGCGTGGAAAAAGGGGGTCCAGTCAATGCGCTCAATCAGCTCCTCCACGGTCACGTAATAGCGCGGATTGTCACTGCAGCAGCCGCAGCTCACGGAGCTGTGCAGACTGCCGATGGAAACCGTCCCCAGCCGTGCGGGCACGGGGGGAACGTAGCCGTCCGCCGCCCCCTTCCAGCGCAATTCACGGGCTTCCTCCAGGGGCAGGAGGTCGCGGACGGGCTTGTTTTCATGCCTGTTGCGCAACTCCTCCTGCCGGGCCTTCACGGCGGCGATGTAGGAATCCTTCTTCTCGCTCACCAGGGAGGCGGCCGCGGGCACCACCTGGGAGGCGTCTACCGTGTGCACCACGGCGCCCTTGTAATGGGGGGCGATTTTCAGGGCCGTATGCAGGGCGGACGTAGTGGCGCCACCCACCATCAGGGGAATGGTCATCCCCCGGCGTTCCATCTCCGCGGCCACGTGGGACATCTCCTCCAGGGAAGGGGTGATCAGGCCGGAAAGCATCACCAGGTCCGCCTGTTCCGCCTCCGCCCGGTCCAGAATGGTATCACAATGGACCATCACGCCCAGGTCAATCATCTCAAAACCGTTGCACCCCAGCACCACGCCCACGATATTCTTGCCGATGTCGTGCACGTCCCCCTTCACGGTGGCGATTACGGCCTTCCCCGTCTTGGAGGAGCCCTTGCTGTCCTCTTCAATATACGGGGTGAGCCACGCCACGGCCTGCTTCATCACGCGGGCGCTCTTCACCACCTGCGGCAGGAACATCTTGCCGTCCCCGAACAATTGGCCCACGGCCTTCATGCCGTCCATCAGCGGGCCTTCAATCACGCTCAGCGGGGAACCCAGCTCCTGGAACGCCTCCGCCGTATCCGCGTCCACAAACTCGGTAATGCCCTTGATAAGGGAATACTCCAAGCGTTTGGCGACGTCCTGTTCCCGCCATTCCAGCACGGGCTTCTTCTCCGTTCCGGCCTCCGTCTTCTCCGCAGCCAGCTTTTCCGCGTAATCCGTCAGTCGTTCCGTGGCGTCCGGATCCCGGTTCAGCAGCACATCTTCAATCAGCTTCAGCCTGTCCTTGGGAATATTATCGTACACCTCCAGCATGCCGGCATTCACGATGCACATATCCAGCCCCTGCCGGGTGGCGTGGTACAGGAAAGCGGAATGCATGGCCTCCCGCACCGGGTTGTTCCCGCGGAAGGCAAAGGACACATTGGAAATGCCGCCGGAAATGTGGGTGTGCGGCAGGTTTTGGGAAATCCAGCCCGCGGCCTTGAAGAAATCCAGGGCGTAATTGGCGTGCTCCGGAATCCCGGTGCCGACGGTCAGCACGTTCGGGTCAAAAATAATATCCTCCGGCGGGAACTGCACGCGGTTCACCAGCAGGTCATAAGCCCGTTTGCAGATGCGGACGCGGTCGTCGTAATTGGAAGCCTGCCCCTGCTCGTCAAAAGCCATCACCACGGCCGCCGCGCCGTACCTCTTAATCAGGGCCGCCTTCTTCAGGAACTCCTCTTCACCCTCCTTCAGGGAAATGGAATTCACGATTCCCTTGCCCTGCATGCATTGCAGGCCCGCTTCCAGCACTTCCCACTTGGAGGAATCCACCATGAAAGGGACGCGGGCGATATCCGGCTCCGCGGAAACGAGATTAAGAAAGCGGACCATGGCCTCGGAGCCGTCGATCAGGCCGTCGTCAAAACAGAAATCCAGCACCACGGCTCCATTCTCCACCTGCTGGCGGGCAATGGATACCGCTTCCTCATAATTCCCTTCACGAATCAGGCGCGCAAATTTGGGGGAACCCGCCACATTGCAGCGTTCCCCCACAAAAAGGGTATTCTTCTCCCGCGTATGATTGTACGCCTCATAACCGGACAGGCGCAGCACGGGCTCCTGCGCGGTTGGAACGCGGGGAGCCAGGCCTTCCACGGCAGCGGCAATGGCGCCGATATGTTCCGGCGTGGTGCCGCAGCAGCCGCCCACGATATTCAGCAGGCCCAGGGACGCGTACTCCTTCATGAACCGGGCCATGTCCTCCGGAAGAAGGTCGTAGCCGGTGGGGCTGAGAGGGTTGGGAAGCCCGGCATTCGCGTAAATGGACACGTAGCAATCCGCCAGGCCGGAAAGCTCCTCCGCAAAGGAGCGCATCAGGTCCGGCCCCAGGGCGCAATTGATGCCCACGGAAAAAGGGCGGACGTGACGAATGGAATTCCAGAACGCTTCAATCGTCTGGCCGGACAGCGTGCGTCCGGCCTTGTCCGTCAGCGTGACGGACACCATGACCGGAACGGCGGCCTCCGGCTGTTCCTCAAAAATCTCTTCAATGGCGAACAGGGCCGCCTTGGCGTTCAGCGTGTCGAAAATCGTCTCCACCAGCAGCATGTCCACTCCTCCTTCCAGCAGGGCCAGAACCTGGTCGCGGTAGGCTTGCCTCAGCTGGCGGAAATTCACGGCCCGGAAGCCGGGATCGTTCACGTCCGGGGACAGGGAGCAGGTAACGGGCATGGGACCGATGGAGCCGGCCACAAAGCGCGGCCTGCCGTCTGACGCTTCCGCTTCGTCACATGCCTGACGGGCCAGTGCGGAAGCTGCCATGTTCAAATCCCTGACCAGGGCCTTCAATTCAGGGGCATCCACCACCTCCTGGAAATACTCCTGGTCCTTGCGCCGTCCTTCTTCCGGACGGTGCCAGAAGTAATCATGCTGGCCGATGCTGGTAGCGCCGAAAGTGCAGGTTTCCAGAATATCCGCGCGACCCGTATCCAGAAAGCGGCGGTGAATATCCAGAATGATTTCCGGCCTGGTCAGCACCAGCAGATCGTTATTATTCTTCAGGTCGTTGGGGTAGCGGGCCGCATCCGCAAAACGTTCTCCACGGTAATCCTCCTCCTCCAGCCTGAACTTCTGGATATTGGTGCCCATGGCGCCATCCAGGATGACGACCCTCTTGCGCAACTGGTCTTTCAGATAATCAAGGCGTTCTATTCTGGATGCTCTGGTCATACGGCGCGGAAAATCTAACGTTCGTCCGTGTTTGGAACAAGGACAATTGGCGTCACACATCCTCTGAAGAAGCCTTCCCTGGAATGTACATTTAAAATCCCCCTTATTGGCCCTCATTCTGTGCCGTGGAAATGAATGGAAAACCGTATTCAAGGGAACAGGAAGCTGATGGCCGATGACATGCCTGTGGTAAATAAACAAACGCTGCAGGGAGTAGCTGGCTTCCTTCTTCCGCTAAAGAGGAGGTGACGGGAAATTCCATATATCCGGTGCCCGGAAAAGATTTTTTTCCTGGCTTCCCGTAAATAATGGGGCAGTTACGGTATATTCTTTTGGGCGGGCATGTGGTCGTAGCTGGCACCGGCAATGCTTTAGAAAACGGTTTTTTTGGAGTAGGGAGAGAGATGAAAAATCACTGCGGAAAAGGCTACAAGGAATGAAAAGGGAAACCGATTGAATGGTGGATTGCTGACCGGAAGCTTACTCCGTAATTTTAGCCTGTGGCGGCAGGAGTGGAGGAATTGGCGCCGGAAACAAACGCTTCCTGGCATTTCTCCCTTCTTAGGCCATGAGAGGAAATGAGGGATGATGGAAAACAGTTTTCCTGCCTTTCTCATTCTGTTGTTGAGGGAGGGTCTTGAGTGAGAATCTGCTGTTCCTTTCCCGGATAGCCTTTCCGTATTTCACGATTTGCCGCCGTGGAAAAGAAGTTCAAGTTCTGGACAAAAGAAAAAAAAGAAATGTAAATAGAATGTGAATAACAGGTGTATAAATGAAATGGAATATCTGTAAAAAAGTTATGGAATAATCATAAAATAAATGAATTGGATAAATCTTGACCAGGCTTGCAGAAAAGCCTGGTGCCGTTTCCGGTTCAATGCCGGAGAAATTACCCGTGCCGAGCACTAAGGCCCCATTATTCCTTTTCGTTACATATCTTATTGAGCAGCACAAGAAATTGCCGCACGGCAAGCAGGCGTTTAAGTAACCGGAATGAAGACGGATTTCTAATCCGTGGTCACATAAGCCCTGTAAGGTTTTTCGGCAGAGAAGCCTTTCTTCTCCGGGGAGCGCTACCATCCCCCCAGGATATAAAGAAGAGGAAAGTCCTGGGAATAAGGGCCTCCCGGCCCTTGAAAAGTACGCTAACAGAAGGAAAATGTTCCTTTCCCTCTCCCTTGGGATTTTACGTTTCATACGAAACCGGTAGGCTTCCGTTCCCAGATGGATGTCTTTGAACCATCGGGAATTTTTTCTCAAATCCTTTCCCTTCAAGGTAGGAACTTGACCACGGATTAGAAATCCGCTAAATTGGTTTCAGTGGGTGTTTTGGCATTTTTGGTGTCAGGCCGCTCCAATTAACTACATGATATACGACGAGAAAAACCGGACTTCCCTGACGTGGGGAGGTCCGGTTTTTTATCATGCCAGGGGAAGTTATTTCCTTTTCCGGCAATGGAAATTCATGGGAAACACTCCTTTTCCTAATGATAAATTGGTCATGTGCCTTGAAAAAATATAGAGGAGCAGGAAGGGGAGGAAATGGACAGGCTTCTCAATCAGCCGCTGCCGGAGGCTGGGGCTTGTCTTCCGGCAAAACGCCGGGAGGCACGAACAGTGCCGTGGACGGAATGATGACCGGAGAGGGAATGTCCGGACCGGACCAGGCAACGGACATATGGTCCGGACCTCCGTCCTCCTTGTGAATCACCACCAGAAAATAAAATCTGCCCGCTTCCAGTTGAACGGGTTCGGAAGCCTGGTTGGGCTGGTTGCTCCAATTATGGGGATCTGAATACCCCTTCACCGTAGCAATGCAGGCCATATCCTTCTGGGTGGCGTCCTTGCCAAGCCACAGCTCCGCGGAATCGTCGGAAGACAGATAAAGACGGTACTTGCCGCTGACGGGTACCCGGAGCAGGGCGGAATAACGGGCTCCGTACTGGTCGCCCAGATTAGTTACATCCAGGCTGCTTATCCTGTGAACGGCTGATGCCGCTGTTTCAAAAACCTTCCCGTGCGTTAAATCTCTTACTGAGCTTCCCGGAATACCGAACCATAACTCCTGCGCTACGCCCGGGGAAGGCTCCCCGGCATCGGACGGGCCGGAAGCGGCTTCCGTCAGCAAGGCGCCGCACAGAAGGCTCAGGATGGGTAAAAAAACGTTCATGGATGAATGGGGCAGAGGGATACTCTCTGCAACGACTACGGACAGGATAGGGGCAACCTTTCAAAAACGGCGTCATTCCCGGGGTTCGGTGTCATGGGGGCTCTCCTGCTCCTGGCTGCCGTCCTTCTGGCGGCGGGAACCGCTTCTCCAGATCATCCAGCCGATCAGGAATGCCAGAACGCCCAGTCCGGCGACCCTCCGGGGAGTGGAAATGCCGCTGTCTTCCGTTTGGGCCGGTTGCCCCGTGTTTGCGGGAGGCTCCTGGGCATGCAGGGAACCGGCCAGGAAAAAAGCCGCCAGAGCGGCGGCGGAAAGCATGCGATGCTGAAAAAGGAGGCGTTTCATCGTTTATGAAAAGGTAAAATAGGAGTGAACCTTATTCAAACACATTTGTTCCGGCTGTTCCTGTTTCCGGGCATGCGCGGCTTGGAACTTCTTCCCGGTCCGGTATTTCCCGGAAAAAATCGTCCATGGTCATCTTTTTTGCAGAAAAAGCTTGCGTGTCTGCTGCTGTCATGATACTTTTTCCCCGTCCTCAACGGGACGCACCAAGACGAAAGTCAAGGGGGTATTAGCTCAGTTGGTAGAGCGCCTCAATGGCATTGAGGAGGTCAGCGGTTCGAACCCGCTATGCTCCACCAAATAAAGGCCTTAAAGCATGAACGCTTTAAGGCCTTTTCCGTTTTATCAACCGCATTGAAAGTCTGGCGGTCAGTGTTTGGTGGAAGGAAGAGAAGTGGAACAAAAGATATCATTTCAACATTTGTTGTTTGAGGAGACAATCTTGTTCCATTTCTTGTATGAACGTATGATATTAAGAAAATAAAAAACAGGTTTGAAACGTTGATTCTGTTTTGTTGTCCTTTACTTATTGGCGCGGAGCTGGTCAATCAGTGCCTTTCGGTCTTGGTATGCCTGCGAAGGAATTGTTAGCTTGCCATAATGATCGTCTGCTTTTTTCCAAGCCGCTTCCCACATAGCATCAGATAACGCAGGCAGAGCGGAATCTGGAAGCAATTCTTCCGAATAAGCCGTGAATTCCAGTTCATCCGGGGTCTTTGTTCTGAATTCCCCTTTGATTAATTGTGTTACATGCATCCTTTCATGACGCAGGGTGGAAATGCACTTGGCAAAAACTTCCTCCTCGTTAGTAGGGCTTGTCAGTATACGACGCAAATATGCAGGTTTGAACGTGATGCAGGGAGAGCTTTCCGTTCCTCCCGTTTTGGCATGCGCGTGGTCTCCTCCAAAATCTTTCACTTTGAGTTGGTAGGTTTTGTCCCCTTGAAAATAGGTATTGTTCAGAAAGTTGATAGCTTCATCATTTTGATTATTAGTGAGGTATGTTTTAAATGTATCCAGATTGCTCATGATAATTGGTTAGTGTTGACCAGGAATGGGAGGCGGTTGATTCTGCCATGGGAACGCTCAGCCTACAGATTCCGGTAATGTTGTTCCTACTCTTTTATTAGTTGGCTTTTCGGATTCTGCCATGTTGTCTGTCGACACCACGACTTTATCTTTGTTCAGGTCTCGTCCAAGTTTACCCGTTTCGAACGGCATTCTCCTTTTTTTAAAATAACGGCGAACTTTTCAAAAGATGGATGCATCGCAAGAATAACGTCATGGAAATAAACGATTCCATCACTCTTAGAGGCAGAAACAGTTCTCTCGTACATGATGACGTTGCAAAAATGCCGCTAGGGTGGGGCGACATGGACAATGATGCATCATCATTTGCTTGTTGGGCCAACCATTTTATCAAGATATATTTTAATCGTGATGTTGGGGTTAAGTGTACTTTTCCCAAGTACAAATATCGCCCGGAACCACTTGAAAAAGGGGATGGGGGAGAATGGATGTGGTTTGTTGTAGCAGGGAATATTGCTGAGGGGACCTTTTCCGGAGTTTGTTCAGTAGATGATGGAATTCGTATTCGAGCTGTTTATCCGGGAGAAGGAGGCGGGAAGAGGGCTGGCACGCACAAGGAGAAATTTTGCTTAAATCAAAGCTGTAGCCTCTGCGAATGGATTCTTCATGGACGGCTTTCAGGTAGAGGTCCATGGTTTGTAGGGGATTTCCCGTTTCCCGGAAACGGATGAGCTGGGGATGGCGGGTGTAGCCTTTTGTTTGTCCCAGCAGGACTTTCCGGGCGAGCAAGCCTTCCCTCCACAGGGCAATCAGGCCGATGGCATCCAGATAGGAAGGGTGGAGTGACCAAAGTCTCATGGTTTTTTGGACTGTGAAAGGTCACACAACGTTGATTCTCCCTGTGCAGCACACGAAAGGCTGCAGAGGAGGGTATGGATTTCAGGCTGTTCTGTGAGAAAGCCGCCGTTTCAGTTCAAGAGATTTTTCCAGAATTCTTTAGTTGCAGGCAATGGCTATTGAGAAATGCGCGGAACCCTGAACTTCCTGAAAATGCCTGTTCTTTGTTATGGTCAAGGGAGACGTTTTGTCATCCCTGGGCTGTCAATGGTTCCGTGTCCATGAAGGTTTTTCCGGACGGCAGAGGATAAATTTTCTTTGTTCCACGGGCAGACAAACGCTTTATGGCAAACAAGCTGCATCACTGGCTCATGCCTCATTCCGGAAGGGAGAACGGGAAAATGCTCCGTGATTCCTGTTTGGAATGCTTTTTCATCAGCCGTGCCAGGGTTGGCTGAATGGCTTCCGCCATGAGGCGCTGCCCTTCCGTGTTGGGGTGCAGGGGGCCGGCTTTTTTCCCGTTGATGACGACGACTGACGGGTCACAGAATAATTCCTCCCGCACCTTGCCGTTTCCATCCAGAAAGACGTCGCGAATGTCCAGAAATGTAACAAACGGATTTTTGGCATAGAGGCGTGCCAGCCTGTCATTGACGGCCATATCCCTTTTGAATTTTTTATCCGGGTAGGCTGCCGCGGCTACGTGCCAGTTGTAAATGTCGCTGGGCAGAATGCCGACCAGGAGAATGGAGGCATGGGGGAGTTTGGAATGGACTTTGTTCACCACGCGGCAGATGCCGTTGAAAGTTTCTTCCTCCGTATTGCCGCGTCCCGTGTCATTGGTGCCGATCATGATCTGGACCACTTTGGGGGAGACATGGTCCAGGATTCCCTTGCCCCCGATTCTTGCCAGGACGTCATCCGTCGTATTGCCGTTGAAGCCTGCATTGAAGGCATTGTAGGGAGCATAGTATTTTTTCCAGATGGGCAGAAAGTCCTGGCAGGGAAGGTTGTCCTTACGGTAGTTGTCCGTGATGGAGTCTCCGATGAAGACGTATTCCGGCTTGATGTTCCGGTGGCGTTCCTTAACGGCTTCATGGCGCGTTTCCCAGGTGTAAGCATGGTCCCGGTGCTAGGCTTCCGGTTTCAGGGTGGGCGGCAGGGACTCCGCTGCTTCCGATACAGCCGGAATCAGGAGAAACAACAAACAGAGAAGGAGTTTTTTCATGGAAACGGAGCTTTCAACTTGTTTTGTGTAAACAAGAGCGTCCCGGTTTGCGCCTTTCTATCTTCTTTTTCCATTCCGCGCCGTTAACGGTAAAAAACGGTATCATGCTCCATGGCCGTGAATTGCTCAAGTTATCCTGTTTTCCCCGGAGGAAGACCGCCCGGAGAGTGGAAAACTGTTGGAAAAGGAGCGGCGGAAACTGTCTTTCTGCCTTACGCTTGCCGGAAGGCCCGGGAAATATATGGCAGGAGAGGGCATGCCCAAGGCTTCACATCCCTGTTGCAGGTCTTGTCAGGCCAGGGAGATTTCTCCCTGGATGTCCTCGGCCTCCGGTTCCGGGAGCGCGGGTTCCCGGACGGGGGCCGTTTCCGAGGCGGGGGATTGCTCCGTTCTGGTGTTGATGGCTTCCAGAATCAGTTCCACCGTGCGTTCCAGGCCGTAGTCGGACGTGTTGACGCACAAGTCGTAGAGGCGGGCGTTGCCCAGCTCCTGCCCGGTATAGTGCAGGCAGTGGGTACGGCGGCGGGAATCCATGAGGTCCATGGCTTTGGCTGCTCCGCCAGGCTTCACCCCGTAGTTTTCAGTGACGCGCTGCATGCGCGTGGCCCGGTCCGCATGAAGGAATACGCTGAACAGGTTGGGCCTCCCTTTCAGGATGAAATTGGCGCAGCGCCCCACAATGACGCAGGCCTGCCGGGCCGTGATGTCCCGGATAACTTTGCTCTGGGCCAGGAAGGTGGCGTCTTCCGGTGGCAGTTCCTCCGCCGTGTAAGCGTAGTTCTGCGCATAGAGTTCATGCAGGAAGCGGCTGGAAAGCTGCTGTTCGTGCTTGCGGATGTAGTCCGGAGTAAGGCCGCTTTGGGAGGCGGTCAGGTAGACCAGTTCCGAGTCGTAGAATTGAAGGCCCAGCCGCTCCGCAATCATTTTGCCGATGGCATGGCCGCCGGAGCCGTATTCCCGGTCAATGGAGATGACCAGGGGGGCGTCCGGCGCGTAAGCGGCTGTTTGCGCCAGCGGAAGGACTTCTCCTGCGGCTCCGGGGCGTGCCAGCCGTTCCAGCAGCCTGTCCGGCCAGAAGACGTGCCTGTTGAAAAAACGGACGATCATGCCCACCAGAACGGCGGCCACCATGGTTCCTTCCCGTATGCCCGTCAATCCGGGCAGGAACATGAAGGAGCAGGCTAGGCCGATGCAGACGAGCGTGCAGTCCACACTGGTTTTAACGGCTCCGAATTCCCATTTGAAGAGTTTGACGAAGGCCAGGCTCATGCCTTCCGCCGCTAGCAGAACGGCATCCGCCTTGACTTGCAGAAAGACGCCGAATCCAATGACGGCGCAGCTGAACAGGCAGAGGATTACGGACCAGAGGTATCCGGACGGTTCCAGGGGAGCCATCAGCCACATGGAGAAGTCCGTCAAGGCGCCGAAGATAAAGACGACGGGAATCTGGAGCAGATGCGCCGGACGGAATTGCCTTTTCAGCAGGGCCGCCTGCACGGCGACAAAGCTCAGATGCATCAGGATGGTGACGGTTCCCATCGTCAGCGGGAGCGCCAGGCTGAGCACATACGGCGTGCAGGAGATGGGGGAGACGCCCAGGTTAGCCTTGGCGGACAGGGCGATGCCCAGGGACATGATGAAGAGCGCCACGATCAGGACGAAGCAGCGCAGGATGTGTTCTCCAATGCTTCTCCGGACGTGATGATCTGCCATGATACCGGATGTTAGCTTTTCTGTCAGCGTCAAGTCAAGGGTTCAGGGAGAATGAGGCGGTTTTTTCCTTTTCCCCCTCCTCCGTTGTTTGCCGTTCCTGAGGTTGCCCGCCATAAGCAGGTGGGTATAGCCTGATGAACGGCCTCATGGCTGCGCCGTACTTTCCAGCAGGGAAGGAAAGAGAACCGGTCTTGTAAAAGGGAGCCGTTTTATCTATGCTGCAGGGGGATTCCGGTTCAAGCTTATGTCCAAAAAGAAGGAGAAGGAGGCGAAGACGAACGCCATGCGCCTGCTGGATATGCTGCATGTCCCTTACAGGCATTATTCCTATGGGTGCCGCGAGTTTGTGGACGCGTGGCATACGGCGCAGGCTCTGGGGCTGCCGGCGGAAAAGATGTACAAGACGCTGGTGACGGAGGGCGCGCCGCGGCAGTATTACGTGTTCGTGATTCCCATCGGCGCGGAGCTTTCCTTGAAGAAGGCGGCGCGTGCCGTGGGAGCCAAGGCTCTTTCCATGCTTCCTGTGAAGGATATTACCACCGTAACGGGGTACGTGCGCGGAGGCTGCACCGCTCTGGGAATGAAGAGGAAGTATCCCGCCGTGATTGATTCCAGCGCGGAGGCTCTGCCGGAGATGGTGGTGAGCGGCGGACGCCTGGGATGCCAGATTGAATTGAGCCCTGTGGATTTATGCCGTGCGGCGGAGGGCTCTTTTGCTGATGTGGCGGAGATTCCCTCCTCGTTGTGATTTCCATTGTCCCGGAAATGCGGACGGAACGCGGTAAAAAGCTTTTCCCGGAGGATTTTTTTCTATATTCCTGTTGCGGTCCATTCCTCCGTTGCCATGAGTAGCCGTTCCCACTCCCGTACCTGCCTGGCCCTTTGCCATGTGGCTTTTGAAGATCTTGGCACGCTGGAGCCCCTTTTCAGGAGCAGGGGTTTTCAAATCCGGTACGTCCAGGCAGGCGCTCCGTATCCTTCCGTTCAGGAGTGGCTGGGGGCTGATTGTTGCGTAGTGCTGGGCGGTCCCGTGGGGGTGGGGGATGTGGAACGGTATCCCTATCTGAAGACGGAGCTGGATTTGGTCCGCATGCGTCTGGAGCGTCAACTGCCTTTGCTGGGCGTCTGCCTTGGCGCTCAAATGATGGCCCATGCCCTCGGCGCCCGGGTTTATCCCGGTACGGCCAGGGAAATAGGGTGGGGGCGCATATCCCTGACGGAGGCCGGGCGCCTGTCTCCTCTCCGCCATTTGGAGGGAACACCCGTTCTGCATTGGCATGGGGATACGTTTGACGTGCCTTCCGGAGCGCGTCTGCTGGCGTCTACGGAGATTACCCCGCATCAGGCCTTTTGCGCAGGGAAGCATGCGCTGGCTCTCCAGTTTCATGTGGAGGCGGACGTTTCCCGGATGGAGGAGTGGCTGACCGGGCATGCCTGTGAATTGATGGCCGCCGGGACGGATATTTGCGGGCTCCGGGCGGCTTCCGTACGTAACGGAACCCTGCTGGCCGGGCGCGCCGCGCTTTGCATGAATGAATGGATGGAGGCTGCCGGCTTATGAGAAGAAAAGACAGGGAAGTAATCCGTCACGCGGATTTGCTGGATATGGTCGCCCGGTTCAAGGTGTGCCGCCTGGGATTGTGGGACGGCAGGGAGGTGTACGTAGTGCCCCTCAATTTCGGTTATGAAGAACGGGATGGTTCCCTGAATCTGTTTTTCCACTGCGCCCGGGAAGGGAGGAAGCTGGATATCCTGCAAACCCGCCCGGAGGTCTCTTTTGAGATGGACGGGGACCATGTGCTGATGGAGGGGGATACCCCGTGCCGGTACAGTTATGCCTACGGCTGCGTCATGGGCCGGGGCGTCGTCGAGTTCCTGCGGGAAGATGAGGAAAAAATCCATGCCTTGAGCCGCATCATGCTGCACCAGACGGGGCGAGAGGCGGCTTTTACCCCCGGCATGGTCTGTGCCGTATATGTTCTGCGTCTCAGGGTGGAATCCATCAGCGGCAAGCTTCATGCGTGTCCGGAACCTCCTCCTGCCTGTTGACGGATTTTGTATGTCTGGAGAAATCGCACCCCTGTTTATCCGCTGGAGCCTGCCGCACTGGGCGGCCTTGGGCGTCGTGGCTCTGGCCGCGGGGGGGCTCCTGTGGGGCTGCCGGAGGCTCAGGATGGAAAAACGCGTGCTGATCGGGAAGGCGCTGGGCGCCGTCTTCCTGCTGACTTTCCTGATTGAAACGTTCGGGCGCATTGTTAGGGAACACTGGGAGCCCTGGCAGGACAGGCTTCCGCTGCACTTTTGCAGCCTGATGACGCTGGTGTGCTTTATCGCCCTGTGGTTTCGCAAGCCCTGGGCGTGCGCCGTGGCGTATTTCGGCGTGCTGACGGCGAGCGTCCAGGGGCTGATTACCCCCATGCTTTACGACGGCTTTCCCTCCGCCGCGTTCTTCGCCTTCTTTGTGGGGCACGGGCTTTTATTGATTTCCGCCCTTTATCTTCCCGTCGTCTTGGGATGGCGCGCGCGTCCGTGGGATGACGTGAAAACGCTGGGCTTGTGCGACGCCTACCTGCTTCTGATTATTCCGGTGAACGTGTGGCTCGGAACGAATTACGGTTTTACCCGGTATGCTCCGGCCGGGACCGTGCTGGAATATTTCGGCCCCGCTCCGTGGTATCTGCTGACGCTTCAGCTTCCGGCCCTGGCCATTCTGCGGCTGCTGTACCTGACTGTCCGCATCAGGGAAAAGTAGGCAGGGCGTGGGCACAGCGTTTCCCATATCCGGAGCCCCATCGGTTCCTATTTCAGCGTTTTCAGGTCTTCCTTCGTGAACAGGTGGATGTCCTTTTCACGGGCATGGCGTATCTTTTCCGCCCATTCCGCATCCGCCAGCAGGGCGCGCCCTACGGCAATGAGGTCGAACTCCCCGGCTTTCAGCCGTTCCACCAGTGGTTCCACACTGGCGGCCTCCGCTTCCGGGCCGCCGTCAAAGGCATTCGTAAAATCCCCCTTGAGTCCCACGGAACCGACGGAGATGGAGGGCTTTCCAGTAAGCTTCTTGGTCCAGCCGGCCAGGTTGAGGCGGGAACCTTCAAACTCCGGTTCCCAGAACCGGCGCGTGGAACAGTCAAAAATGTCCACGCCCGCTTCCGTCAGGGGTGTCAGAAAATCTTCCAGTTCCACGGGGGTGTGCGCCAGCTTGGCATCGTAATGGCCGGTTTTCCATTGGGAGAAGCGGAAGATGATGGGGAACTGGCTGCCGACCGCCTTGCGTACGGCATGGACAATGCTGCTGGCAAAACGGGTGCGGCCCACCAGGTCTCCGCCGTATTCGTCCGTGCGCCTGTTGGTCTCCTTCCAGAAAAACTGGTCGATCAGGTAGCCGTGCGCTCCATGCAGTTCCACACCGTCAAAGCCCAGCCGTTTGGCATCCGCCGCGGCGCGCGCGAAAGCGTCGATGACTTCTTCAATCTTGGCGATGCTCATGGGCTCCGCCGTTTGTTCCAGCGTGTTCACGTCAATTCCGGATGGTCCGATGGGAGGCAGTTCCGGATTGGGCAGGTTCTCTCCCTTGAAGGGCCGGGCCATGCCCACGTGCCAAAGCTGGGGGGCTATTTTGCAATCCGTGGTATGAACGGCTTCCAACACCTTTTTCCATCCCCGCAGGGAGGCCCCGCCGAAGAAATTGGGGTAATTGGAGGAAGGGGAGGCGCTGGGTTCGTCAATAAAGGTGCCCTCCGTGATGATGAGCCCTACTTCATGTTTTGCCCGGCTCTTGTAATAGGCGGCCACCTGGTCCGTAGGAACCCCGCTGGGAGAAAATCCCCGGGTCATGGCCGGGAGAACGATGCGGGTGGGAGTGTCGAGCTTGCGTGAATGAAAAGGCTGGAACAGAATTTCCATGTCCCTGATCTTGAGTTCGTCCTGTGCGTTCATGAGAATAAAAGGCGTTATATCTGAAGCGGCCCGGATATGGGCCGGGATGATACAGGTATGAGACACTTTCCGGCCTCCTCCCGTTCATCCCTGATGCTGGCTGTGGATCATTGATTCGTTTGAGGCAGGACTCCCCTCAACCGCATTTGCCGGAAGAGACAGGAAATTCCGGAGCAGGGACTTCCCGTCCGGCGTCAGGATGGATTCCGGATGAAACTGGATGCCGTAAAGGGGGCGGGACCTGTGGCGAATGGCCTGGATGTTTCCCCCGGAATCCCTTGCGGTGACGACCAGTTCCTCCGGCCAGGGAGTGGCGGCAAGACGCCAGGAATGGTACAGGCCTGCGGGGAATTCCTCCGGCAGCCCCTCCAGAAGGGGGCAGCTCTCCGTCCGGCGTATGGGTTCACGGACCCCGTGAAGCGGCTGGGAGAGATGTTCCAGCCGGGCCCCGAAGCGTATGCCCAGGATCTGGTGCCCCAGGCATACGCCCAGCACCGGAGTGCAGGGGGGCAGGCGGTCCAGAAGGCGGAAGGTTGCCTGGTGGCATTCGTCCTCCACCGTTCCGGGCCCGGGGGACAGGATGAGTTTTTCTGCCGCCTGAACCGCCTGTTCCAGTTCCGGCGAAAGGTTGGAGACCACGCGCGGAACGGCCATTCCCGTCACTCTGACGAGTTCCGCGAGATTCCAGGTAAAGGAATCCCGGTGGTCGATGATCCAGACGTTCGGTTGACTCATGGCGCGCACATGATAGAATAATTCCCGCCAATGTACACACGGGAAGAAACCATCCTCCGCATGAATGCCCTGGGCCGTGCGGAACGTCCGTTCTTCTTTGTGATCTCCCATGATCTGGAGCACAACCTCCTGTTTGAGCTTCCGGAAACGGGGCACGAACGTATGGCGGCTTTTTCCCTGCCGCTGGGAGGCATGGGGGAGCAGGGCAACTGGCCGCCGCTTCCGGAACGGCTGCGGTTCATCCCTTCCCCCTGTTCCATGGCCCGGTATGCGGCGTCCTTCGCCTCCGTCCGGAACCATCTGATGAGGGGGGACTCCTACCTGCTGAATTTATGCGTGGCGACCCCCGTGGAAACCAACCTGACGCTGCGCCATCTGTTCCGGTTCGCACGGGCTCCCTACCGGATGCTGCTGGGGCCGGACGCCCGTGTTCCCGGCGTGCATGGCCGCAGCTGCGTCTGCTTCTCTCCGGAACCGTTTGTCACGGTACGCGGGCGGTCCATTTCCACGTTTCCGATGAAGGGAACGGCTCCTGCCGCCACGCCGGAAGCCCGCGACTGGCTGGAGACGGATGAAAAGGAAAACCGGGAATCCGCCACCATTGTGGACCTGATGCGCAATGATCTCTCCATGGTGGCGGCAGATGTGCAAGTCAGGCGCTACCGCTACATCAGCCCGGTAAAAACGCGCGGAAGAACCATCCTGCAATGCAGTTCCGAGATTTCAGGCCGCCTGCCGGAAGACTGGCGTTCCCGCCTGGGGGAAATCCTGCTGAAGCTGCTGCCCGCCGGGAGTGTGACCGGAGCGCCCAAGGAGGCCACCTGCCGGGCCATTGCGGAGGCGGAGGACATGGAGCGGGGGTTTTACACCGGGATTTTCGGTTTCTTCAACGGGCGGGATTTGGATTCCGCCGTCGCCATCCGCTTCATGGAAGAGGATGAAAAGGGAATGGTGTACAAAAGCGGAGGCGGCATCACCGTCATGAGCCGCATGGAAGATGAATACCGGGAAGCTATTGCCAAAGTTTATGTGCCGTTTGATTTTTGAAACCGTCAAATGGGAGGATGGCGCTCCCTGCCTGCTCCCCTGGCATCAGCGGAGGGTGGAAGCCGCCATGAACCTTCACGGAGCGGAAGGCTCCGCCGTTCCCGATCTGGCCTCCGTGCTGGCGGCCTGTCCGGGGCCGGAAGGCCGCGGCATTTACAAATGCCATATCACGTATGATACGCAGGGAAAGGCGTGCCGTCCCGTCTTTGAACCTTACCGTCCCCGGCTGGTGAAAAGGTTGGCATGCGTGGAAATTCCACGGCTGGATTACTTCTGCAAGTGGGAGGACCGGACGGAGCTTCAGGCGGCAGGGCTGGGGTTGGGAGAGGATGAAGAAGTGCTGATCCTCCGGCACGGGCAGGTGACGGATACGCGGTACAGCAACGTCGTGTTCGGGGACGGCTCCTCCTGGGTGACTCCGGAAACTTTTCTGCTTCCCGGCACCAAGCGCGCATTCCTGCTGGCATGCGGAGCCATTGAAGAGCTTTCCATCAAAGCGGAGGATATAAAAAAATTCCGCTTCTGTTCCCTGATTAACGCCATGCTGGACCCCGGCGACGTGGTGGTGCGGACGGAGGATATCGTCTATCCTTAACCGGTTTTATAAATTTATATATTACAGGAGCATGATCTACAATTCCTGATAATACCGTTGCATCAGCTTCGCCATCAGTTTGCGGCGTTCTTGAAGGAATGATTCGTAATCACTTATATCCATGCTGACAATATTTTGAGGGATACTGTTTTCCTCCAGATTGCGGTAAAGCATTTCTTCGTCGGAAATATTTCCGAGTGTAATGGCTTTAGTCCCGCATTGCTCTTGTACTTTGGCAAAATAGACAGAGGGAGGATCGTCTCCAATGGCTTTATTTACCTGCGTATCAAGATAGATATAATTGGCTACCTGATTATATTTTGTCTTATTATCAATGCCGTTCTTTTTCAGATAATTGCGCGGAAAAATATGGTGCACGTCTCCTGAAATGGTAATGAGATCGGAGACTTTAGTCCCTTTCATCAGCAGGGAATTGCAGTTCAGGTTAATTTGAGCAGCAAGGAAGGTATTGAAGGCGGGACTGTTTACAGAAGACGTTTCCAGGTTCTGAGGCAGCGTAACCGTCCAAAATGTTTCCGATAGGGCAGAGGCCTCCACTTCTGTTTTGAAATTCAGGAAGCCTTTTTCTTCGATATTGCGCATATCACGGTCCATCTGCGTCTCCGGAGATCCGATGTATCTTGAAGTTAGGGTGGAGAGGACGAACCATTTTTGAACATGCCGTTTGATTTGTTCGTTTGGAATGGTTGGATCACTCCGCAGCATCAGATACAAAGTGTAAGCAAAATCCAACGTCATTTGTGAATTCAACTGTTTGCTGGAGACAAAGCCCGCACCCTTAAGGGCCATTACAAATTGTGTAAAATTGTGCTGGTTGATAAATTGTACAATGCCGGCATCCAGTTTCCGGTAGGATTCCGCTACGATATCATCCCGGTATTCCTTGGTTTCGAAATCCCTCCCGGACAATAAGCTGACCAAATCAGCAAGTTTTCCTCTGCGGAACTGGTGCATGAATGATACCCGTAGCATATCGCCGTAATCGGGATCGTAAATGTCATCATAATCATGAGCCAGCCACTTGATTTTATCCGCATACTTGGAATTCTGGAATTCCTCATCACGTACCAATAAGGAGTAAAAATCAGGTTTCACGGCCAGATGGCAGAAATAGTCCACTGTTTTACGCATCATACTGCCTTCATGTTCCATGTCCGCGGCCATCTTGGACATGACAAAGTCTGATTGGCTGAGAGACGTTCCTTTGGAATTGATACGAATGAAAATTTCAGTTACTTCATCAATATCCAATGTAGCATCCAGCTCAATCACGCCAATTTGCCTGTTGGCGATTCCTTTTAGAGAGGCAATGGATTTATTGATTATGTTGGGTTTGATTCCTTCATTGATGGTACAATATTCAACGGAGAACTCGAACGCATCGAAATCGGCATCAAATACGATGGAAATATCCGGTATCCATCGTTTGTCTTTTAAATGAGAAGCGTCTTGAACCGCAAAACGCTTGCTCGGATCATCAGCAAGAGGATTGAAGGCGATTTTGACGCGGTCTTTATTAAAATCTTCATCCAGGACTTCTTTGCCGGCGATAGCGGCCATCAGGGCGGTTACACGTTGCTGTCCGTCGATAAGTACTTTTTTTCCGTTGGCTTTTCCTCCATCCTTGGTTTTCACGTCAGGATTCTTCCAAGTAATGATATAGCCCGTAGGGTAGCCGTTATATAAGGAATCAATTAAATCCCGTACTTGGCTTCGTTTCCAGACAAAGGGGCGCTGAATTTCTGGTATAACGAAATCTTCCGCTTCTATCAGCCCCAAGACGGCGCTGACGGAATATTGCATCAACGTGAATTTTTCACCGGTCATGATATTTCTCTTTTATTGCTTCATCCACTATTGAGCTTATTTAGCATGAGGAGTGCTTTTCATGGATATTAGAAGTTGGGTTCACGCTTGAAATATATGATTTCATGAAAAAAGATGTGCAGATCTTTTCCCAGCATGTTAGCGGCATCATAAAACACCGCAGAAGGAGGAGCAATTGTTTTTGATCCTCTGAAAATAAAAACAGACTGGATTTTTTTGGAATGCCTTTTCAGCAGAGATTTCCTATTATCTTCATTTTAAAGATAGATAAAAAGTAAAAGCCGTTTGTCATATTTGGCAAACGGCTTTTAGTAAGAGTAATATGTTTTGTTTTTCCTTAAATGGCGCCGCAGTAGTGGGCGCAGAACCACATGGCGCGGGGATGGTGGAAGAAGGACTTCCAGAGGCTGCCCTTGAGGGTGTTTGCCCTGGAGCCGTCCTTGTTCAGGTAGCCGAACCAGTCGCCGTGCTGCACGTCCTGGAAGTGGGAGAAGGCCCAGTTGTGCACCATGTCGTGGCAGATGGCGTAGCGTTCCTCTCCAGTGAGCTTGTAGGCGAGCGTCATGGCAATGAGCGCCTCGTCGTGCGGCCACCAGAATTTCATGTTGTGCCAGTATTCCTGGACGGGCTTGCCGTACACGTCCGTAAAGTAGAGCAGGCCGCCGTTTTCCTTGTCCCACCCGCGCGCGAAAGCCCAGTCGATCATGTCGCAGCCCACCTTGATGAGTTCCGGATCATTGCCGCGGAAGCGGGCTTCCTCCAGCACGAACCAGCCCCCCTCAATGGTATGGCCGGGATTGAGCGTGCGTTCGTCAAAGTGGTCGATGATGGCGCCGTCAGGGCTCACCACTTCCATCACGGCCTTGAGCTCCGGCTTCATGAACAGGGTGCGGAGGTCGTTGATGCAGCGGTCGATCCATCCGGTGTAGAAGCCGTCCTCGTCACCCAGGTACTTGCGCAGTTCCTGGGCGGTCGCCAGCGTAATCATGCGTGTTCCCAGTCCCGTCGTGGGACGGTTCCCGGTGAATTTGGGAACCATCTTGCCGGGGGTGAAGCAGATGTCCGTAAAGACGTCGAACCAGTGGCGCGCGGCTTTTGCGGATTCTTCATTTCCTGCAGCTTTCGCATGGGCGGCAAAGGCGATGGCGGCAAAGGATTCGCTGTACGCATAGCGGCGCTTGCGGATGGGGGTGCCGTCCGCCTCCACATGGAAGTACATGCGGCCGTCGGCAGGGTCCACGCATTTCGCCGTCAGGAAGTTCAGGGCGCTTTCCGCCCATTTGAGCCAGTCCGGGTTTTTCTCAATGCTGTTGTACATGGTCAGCAGCATCCAGGCCATGCGGCCCTGGGCCCACACGGATTTGTCCGTGTCCACCAGGGTGCCGTCCGCGTCAAAGCAGTGGTAGAGGCCCCCGTTCTTTTCGTCGTAAGCGCGCGGGAACCAGAACGGCAGAACGTCTTCCAGAAGCTGGCGGCGGTAGAATGCGCCCAGGGTGGTCAGGTCAAGTGTTGCAGCCATAAGAGGGAAAGCGGTTTAGTTCATGGACCACTGGAAGAAGCCGATGGCTTCCAGCTCGGAGCGGAGTTCCTTGAGCTGTTCCGCGGTGGGGTTGCCCTGCGGCAGGCGGGCGGGACCCAGGTCAACGCCCAGCCAGCCCATCAGGGCCTTGGCGCAGCCCATGTAGCCCTTGGAGGCCAGGATGTTGATCATCTGCACGGATTTCCACTGGCAGTCGCGCGCCGTTTCCACGTCGCCTTCTGCAAAGGATTTCATGAGTTTCTGGTACAGGGCCGGGGCAAAGTTGAAGGAGCTTCCCACAGCGCCCTTGGCGCCTACGGAGAGGGCTCCCGTGAACCATTCGTCCACGCCCCAGGGGATGTCCACGTTTTCGTCGTAGTTCAACGTGGTCTGGTACAGGGCCAGGTCCGGATTGGTGAATTTGATGCCCGCAAAGTTCGGGATCTGTTCCTTGGCCAGCTTGATGAAGTCTACCGGATTGAAACGCACGCCCGTCAGCACGGGAATGTCGTAGTAGTAATAGGGCAGGTCGGGAGCGCCGGAAGCGGCGAAGGCGCAGCATTCCACCAGACGCTGGACAGTGCCTGGCTTGTAGTAGGAGGGGGCAAGGGAGCTGGTCGCCACGAATCCGCATTCCTGGGCAAAGGCGGCCAGTTCGCGGGCGTCCCAGACGCTGTTGGAACCGGTATGGGCGATGACGTCCACGCCGTACTTGGCGGAAGCTTCCTTCCAGGCGGAGTAGATTTCCTTTCGTTCTTCAAGCTGCATGGAGGAGGATTCACCAGTGCTTCCGGTAATGAAAGCCAGCTTGATGCCCTGGGAGGCAAGCAGCCTGGCCTGGGCGTCAACGCTGGAAGGATTCAGGGAACCGTCCGCCTTGAACGGAGTGTGTACGGCGGCCACCAGGCCGTGGAGTTTCAATGACGTGTTCATATTGTGTAGTGATATGAAAATAATTCGGGGAAATGATTACAAATCATCTTGGGAAAGACAACCCCTGAATCCTTTTGAATCAAAAAAGACCACATAAAAAAACGCGCGTTCTCCAAAAAAGAATGCGCGCCGGAGCAAGAGATGCTTCAAAACATTAGCGGACAGCCTGTTGCTTGATGATGGAATACATGGCTTTTGCCAGGGATTTCGCGTGCGTCAGCAGCAAATCTCCATCATAACACCAGATCATCACGCCGCCCAGCTTCTGGGTTTTTACGTACTGGCATTTTTTCTTAATCGTGGTGATGCCGTTAAAGTAGTGCTGCTGGCCGTCGATGGCGCAGAGGTCCGTGCCGGGGGCGATGTTGGGGTAGAGCTGGACGACGTTGGAATAGCCTTTCTGGGCGTCCCAGTTGCGGTTGGAGCGCGTCTCGTTGGTGTAGAACGGCAGGCCGACGACGATTTTGCAGTCCGGAATGTTTTTCCTGCGGATGGTTTGGATGTCGATGAGCATGTCCGGATAGGTGGAGTGCTGTCCGGCGCGGTCATAGCTCATGACGTTGACGAAGTCCAGCAGGTCCATCATTTCACTGGTGGGCGCCAGGTAGTACGGATTGATCGCCGCGCTCAGGGACATGCCGCTGGCTCCCATGGCGGAGCGCACTTCTCCCAGCAGCAGGCAGAAGTTGTACCACTCCGTGCCGTTGTCCGGGTATTCCCAGTCAATGTCTATTCCGTCAAATCCCTTTTCCCTGGCGAAGGAAACGAGCTGGTACGCGAACTGCCGCCTTTTTTCCGCATTTCCCGTGAAAGCCGTCAACCCTCCGTCACAGTGGGCCACGCCCAGAATGATCTTGCTGCCCGCCGTTCCGCGAAGGTTTTTAAGCTTGTCCAGGCCATTCAGGAACTGGGCGTTGTTCTGCCCCGTCAGGTTTCCTTCCGTGTCACATCCCACGTTGAAGTAAATGAGGTCCGTGAATGATTTGAAGTGCTGGGCGGTCAGGTGGTTGGGGTTCCACTGCATCAGGTTGGTGTTGCGGTAGTAGGGCACCACGCGGAATTGGTAGGGATACACCTCCGCGCAGCCTTCCGGGGAAGGATTGGCGACCGCTACATTGGAGTCCTCCAGCAGGGCCACGCCCGTGCAGGAGGCGTCCACCTTGTTCAACCCTCGCGCGCGGGGGTTGAGGTCCACGCACAGCCAGAAGTAGTTGTCTCCTGCGGAGAGCGCGTGGCTTCCCTCGAATTGGAAGGTTTTGGCCCCCTTGGAGATGGTGTTGAGGACGGGGATGGCCCTCCGGTTGGCCTGCTCCGCGTTCGGGGAGAAGTAGGGAGTGGCGCCGGAGTAGAAAATCCGGGCCTTCGCGATGTCGGAGACGGAGGTGGTTCCGGCCATGGAGAAGGTCATTCCCTTCAGGATCTGGCTGGTTTCCGTAACGGTCACCTTGATCTTCATGATGGCCTGGCTGTCCGCGCCCGCATAAAGGATGGAGTGCGTTTGTTCACAGGCTGCTGTGGCGGAAGCCGCGTACAGGGGGGCAGCGCCGGACAGGCCCAGGGCCAGGGCGCACATGCAGGTTTTAAAGGTACTGTTCATGTTTTATTAAGAGATGGCGGTTGTTAGATAGTGCGCTTCCTGACGGCGAGCAGGCCGCCTGCCGCCAGGAGAAGCAGAAGGGAGGTAGCGGGTTCCGGGACTACCAGGCCATTGGAAATCCAGTCCAGATGGAGGGCGTTTCCTTCGTCCCAGCGCAGTTCCCAGCGCCCCAGTTCCAGAGAGGGGTCATAGCCTTCCAGCCCCAGATTCCCCACCGTGATGGTAGCGGAGTCGGAGAGGGAGGAGAGGATTTCAGAGAAAGTCCCGTCCATGTTCGTGACGCCGGATGCATCCATGACCAGGTAGGACTGGTCCCTCTGCCAGATGGAGGAGGTGTAGTCCACTTGGTCGTCGCCCAGGGCCAGCGTCCCTCCCAGCGTCAGGGTGTCCGCATGCAGTTCCAGGCTGATCATGGAGCCGCGGGAGAGGTCAATCGTGATTCCGTTGGAAATATCAATGGCATTGGCAGTGATGGAGAAGCTGCCTTCGCCCGTTCCGAGGATGGAGACGTTGTTTCCCAGCGTCAGCGTGTCTGCATTCAGGCTGCCGGTTCCCATGACGGACAGCTCCGTTCCGTCCTCCAGCCTCACGTCCGCCGCATTCAGGGCGGCCTGTTCGCCAATGTGGAGGCTTCCTCCGCTTACGGTGAAGGAGGTTCGCGCTTCTTCCGTGCTCCAGTCTGCGGAATGGTAGCCGTAGGTTGCCCCGCTGCTGACGGAAAAGGTGCCTCCGTACACGGTCGTATTGGCCCGGATGCCGGACTGGCTGTTTGCGCCGGACATGGCGACCGTGCCTCCGGCCCCGGCGGCGTCATTGACGCTGATGTCCACGACGGATTCGTCCTGGGAGCTGAGGCCGTCTTCAAAGAGGATCCGGCGGTTGTTCGCCGCATTGAAGGAAGCCATGGCGCCGTCGTTGAAATGGATAGCGTTGTAAACGCTTCCGTCCTGGACTGTGTTTCCGCGGAAGATGATGTCCGCCTGGTCCGCCGTCAGGGAAATGGAGCCTCCTCCCTGCAGGTTGATGGCGCCTCCGGCGTTTTCCGCACTGTTGTTTTCAAACAGCACCGTCCCGGTGTTGCCGGAAATGGCAACGTTGTAGGCGTCCAGGGCTCCCCCTTCATAAGCTGTGTTGCCGGAGAAGGAGGCGGCGCCGGAATCGGAGATGGTGATGTCCCCGTAGGCTCCGATGGCGCCCCCGTAGGTGGATGCGTGGTTGTCGGAGAAGGTCAGGGCCCCCACTCCGGAGAAGGTGACGTTTCCATCCGAATAGATGGCGCCCCCGCCGCCGTCCCGGGCCTCGTTGCCCGTCATGCTGAAGGAGGCGGCGGTATTGGCCGTTACGTCCCCGCCGGACCAGATGGCGCCTCCCGCGCCCGCCTCCGCCAGGTTGCCGGAGAAGGCCACGTGGCCCACGCTGGACCATTCCACGGTTTCATAATCGTTATTGATGGCGCCGCCGTTTTCTCCGGCCGTATTTCCGGTGAAGGAGATGTTTTCCGCGATGTCGGAGAAGGTGAGGCTGCCCGTGGTGCCTCCCGTATGGATGGCGCCCCCGTGGGTCATGGCGGAGTTGCCGGAGAAGCTGATGGCGCCCGTGCTGGTGAAGGAGGCTCCTCCGGAGGCGTAAATGGCTCCGCCGGAAGCGCCGGAATCCGCGCTCACGCTGTTGTTGCTGAACGTAAGGGCTCCGGTGTTGCTGAAGGCGACCGTATCATTGGCGGCAATGGCCCCCGCGCCGTAAAGGGCCTCTGTATTGGACATGTCGGCGGCATTATTGGAGAAGGTCAGGCTGCCGATGTCCTGGAAGGTGACGTTTTCCGAGAGAATGACGGCCCACTTGGCTCCGTAGTTGTCAATGTTGATTCCGTGGCCGCCCGTGAAGGTGATGCTCTGGAGGGTGTTGTTATACCCGCGGCCGCCTGTCCAGCAGTTGACGTTTGCTCCCAGGGCTCCCAGATTCTGGTCCGCCGTGAGCGTAAAAACGGTATCCGTATCCGTCAGCACGCTTCCCGCCCAGGCCTTGGAGCCCAGTTCCAGGGCGGCGCGGGTCATGATGTTGAGCGTGCCCTTGTTGTTTTCCGTGTTCAGGAGGATGCCGCCTTCATGCCAGTTGACCATGCTGGCATAGGAGCTGCCGCCCATGTCCAGAGTGGCTCCGTCCTGGACGTCAATGACATTGGCAAGAGTGTGGCCGTTCATGGAGAACAGGGCTCCGGAAGCGATGCTTACATTGCCCAGATTGCTGCCGGCGCCGAAGGCGTTGTCCACCTCCAGCGTCAGCTTGCCCGCATCCACGCGGACCGTGCGGCCGGAGGAAATCGTATTGGCCCTCTGGATGACCAGCTCTCCGGCGCCGGATTTAATGAGGCTCAGGCCGGAGAAGTTGGCGGTGGTGGGGTCTCCGTATTCGCCGGACGTGTTTTTATTGGCAAAGACCTGGTTGAAGTAGAGTACGGAATTTTCTCCGATGGCGAGCGCCAGCGCACTGCCGGCTCCGGTTTCGCAGACAATGGCATCCTGGTTCTGCGCATTGGAGGAAGTCCATGTAAGGGTCTGGTTGGCTCCCAGTTCAATGGTGGCCGTCGTGCCCCAGCCGGCGATGTAAATGCCGCGGCTGGCCGTGCCTCCGGATTCATAGCCCTGGGAAATGACGATGCGGCTGGAGGTTCCGGAAGCGAATTTAAGGGCGTAAAAATTGTTGTGCAGCTTGCCCAGGGAGGCGGAGTCATACCCGAACTGGTTCAGTTTGAGCGTTCCTCCGTTCAGCGTAATGGTGGGGGACTGGAAATTGGCTGTATAAACGCCGTTATGAAACAAGCGGCCATTGCTGGCATCCAGCACGGCTCCGGAGGCAATGTTGATTTTTCCGTTAATCCGGTTGTTGTCACTGGCGGTGATGTTTCTTTCCCCGGTGAAAACCAGGGTGCCCGCGTTGATGTTCCAGACGCCGCTGGCCGTATGCGCTCCATCCAGGGTAACCGTTCCGGCGCCTGTCTTGGCGAGCGTGGCGGAGCCGGTGAGGCTGGTATCCCGGACTTCATAGGAGTCTTCCGCATTGGGGGCGTCCAGAATCAGCCCGGTATTGGAAAGAGTGGCGGAACCTCCGTTGTTCCCGGCAGCCGCGCCCGTCAGGGTAAGGGAACCTCCGTTCAGCGTGATGGCCGCACCGTTGTAAAGCATTCCGGACGCAGAGATTCCGCTTCCTACTGTGATGGAGGAATCCGTCTGGAATTGGGCCGTATTTCCATTGCTCCAGTCGGCGGAGGAATCATCCAGCCGCCACGCTCCGGAATCCGTCCAGGAGCCGTTTCCTCCATTCCAGAGGTAGTCCGCCGCATGGGCCGGGATGCAGGAGAGACAGCCGGCGAACACGCCGAAGAACAGTGCGGTAATTTTCATGTAGGTTCTAACAGATAGAGTGATAGTGAATAAAAAAGGGAAAACAAGAACGAACTTGTTTTCCCTTAAAAAAAATCAGGGGACTTAACCCCGGCGGCGGCGCATGCACGATAGGGAAACCAGCCCCAGCAGGCTCAGTGTGGCCGTGGCGGGTTCCGGAACGGGAAGGGCGGGGTTGGCCGCCAGCGCGGCTATTTCCCCGTCATTCAGGACACCGGCATATAATTGGAGGTCATCCATGGTCGTATTGGCGGTGGACGCCAGCTTGAGTGACTGCACGTCTCCGGTGAAATTGACTCCGGAGGCCGTGATTTTCTTCTGCCCGTCCAGATAAATGTTCAATTCCCCGTTCTGGAAGGTGATGATGATGTTGGAAAAGGAATCCCTGGAAATCGTCAGGTTGGCCCAGTTGCCCACGTTTCCGCCGCAATAGGCCGCCCATGCCCCGGCGGTGGAGGCGTCGCCGGAATCCTTCTGGAGGTACATGTTCTGGCTGTTGCCGGATGTGAAGGTCAGAATGCTTTTCCATATAGCCGAGGACGATGTATTGCCGGGGGAGTAGTCCTTGACGGCAATGGAAAGGCTGAAACCTTCCGTAGCATTCAGCCCCAGTCCCGTACTGGAGGAGCCCAGCGTCAATTGTCCGCCGTTCGTGCGGCTGTCATAGCCCCGGCCTTCATAGCCATCGGTATAATTCATCCAGCCTGATCCGCTGAACGTGGCGCTGCCCGCATTTGGGCCGGCCAAGTTATTATCATTTAAAGATGACAGGTTTCCGTCAAGCTTGTTGAAATCATAAAAATATTTCAATGTGGCGGCCTGGGCTCCCAACCCTGAGCAAAGCAGGAACATCGTAAGATACAGAGAGGATTTCATGAAATTATTAAAAAAATTACTGAATGGAGCCAGTATCGGATTTACAATCCGGAAGACCGCTTCAAATTCAATAACTTCTTATAAATAAATAAGGTTTCCGTATTAGGCGTTGTTTATTATTCCTACTTTATATGTGGGAATATTTGCCGTTACTTTTTTGAACTCAAAAAAAAAAGTTGACTTCCGGATTGTAAATCCGCGGCGGAATTATTCTGTTATGCATGATTAACTTATGAAAAATAAAGCAATCATGGTTGAATCAGGTATAGATCAAAATACCGCGAAATCTCCCGTCTTTTAATAGAAATGCGTGAATGCCTATTGCCCCTGGAGGGCGGAGATTCATCTGGAAAGAAATGGCCGTTCCAGGCAGCGGAACGGGTTTCCTTCAATTCTTTCCATGCAGGGAAGGAACGGGAGCCTTCGCCGGGAGGGTGTATAGTTTTTCAATATCGTCCAGATACCGGGAAATGGGGGTATTGGCAGGCTGTTCCTGTTCACGGAGCAGTTTGACGGCTGCCGCGTAGGAGGCGAATGTCTTGCCGGTTCCGGACCGCGTATTGATTTCATACCAGTCCATGTAGTCCCGGACGCGCCGGGCGGTTTTCATGGATAGCTCCCTGATTTCCCGAAGCTGCCTGATTTTCGGGGCGGCTTCCCGGCCGTTGATTTTTCCGGTCTGCATCAGGGCCACAAGCTTGGCGTATTCCACAATGACGGGCCGGTAGGCGGGGAAGGAGCGCCGGCTGAGGTTGAGCAGGCTGCCGGATATGTTGGAAAGCTGCCTGTTCAGGTCCGTCAGGGAATTGGCCTGGTCCAGATTGTCCAGGGGGAAGGTGACGGTCGTCCGGGTGTCCGGATCGTATTTGACCAGGGTGAGGGCTTCCTGCAGGTGACGTTCCGTTTCCGTGATCGTGAGGGTTTCCGTCAGGGGAGGAGTCGCCATGCGGGAAAGCTGGAGCGTCCACCATTTATGAAGGGAGGAGGGGGTCAGGTTGAGCTGCGGAAAATGGCGCTTGATGAGATTCCTGGGATCGTCATTGCCCAGAATGGCCTGGTCCAGAAGCTGTTTCATCCCTTCCGGACCGTTTTCCTGGTTCAGCAGGCTGAGCACCAGCGCGCCGCAGGAGGTTTGATAGGCGGCGTAGGAGGTGGCGTCCAGTTCCTTTTCCGGTTCCGGGCAGTTCAGGATTTCTTCCGGGGTCATGATGCCGGATTGCTGGAACAGGGTGGAGTACATGGCCCGGTCCGCTTCATTGGTGTGCCACAGGACGGCCTGCTCCAGCCCGGCAATCAGCCAGGGGGGCAGCGTTACTTCGTCCGGCAGTCCTTCCGGGTCCACCGTGCGCAGCATCATCTCATAAAGCAGGGTGGAGACGATGGCGTGGCGCAGCCTGTCCTGGTTGATGCCGCGTCCCAGGTGAATGAAGATGTTGTAGGAGAGGGTATTCCCCACAATCACGGTCTGCATGCGGATGGGGTTGGCCGGAACCGGGCTTCCCGGCTCCCCTACCAGACGGATGATGATGTTGTTTTTCCATTCGTCAGGCTGCTTGAGGATTTTCACCAGGGCCGTGCGTATGGAGTCCGCCCGCGTGGCAATGGCCCCGGCCAACAGGGAATCCATCCCTGTAACGTGAAATTGCTTGGAAGCGGAAACGCTGGTGAACGGCTGCCGTTTGACGGACTGTCCTTCCGTTCCGGCAGGGGCCGCGGCCGGATGCTGGGGAGCGGGGGGTACGGCGCTCACGTTGGAGCTGCCCTGCAATACCGGACGGTCAGAAGCGTCATCGATCAGGGCGGTGTCCGGAACGGGAACGGGGGAAGCGGCCTGCGCTTCCGCGGAAGGGGCGTTCCCTGCCTCCTTCTGTTCCTGCGCCCGAACGCAGGGGGGCAGGAGAAGGGCCAGCAGAAGGGCGCATGTTCCTCTGAATTTCATCAATGGGAAAAGCTTAGTCGAATTGTTCCGCCAGACAGCCGAAGTCTTCTTCCGCGTGCCCTTCACGGCACAGTTTCCCCATGATGGAGGAGACCAGCGCGGCAGCGGGCGGGTGGATTCCCTTTTCAGCGGCCAGTTCCTGGGCGTAGATGCTGTCTTTCCGCATATTGTCCAGGGAGAAGTGGGTGGAAAAGTCGCGTTCCGCCATCAGGGGCAGCTTGAAGGACGCCAGGGGGGAGGCGATGACGTTCCGGGAAATGGCCTGCCCCAGCAGTTGAGGGGAAATGCCGTATGCCTGGGTGATGGCCAGGGCTTCGCTCAGGCTCTGCACCATGGTGGCGGAGACCATGTTGGTGACCAGTTTGACGACGGTTCCGGCCCCTATCCCCCCCAGGTGCAGGATGTCACGGGAACTGTGTTCCAGTACTGGCCGCACGCGGTCCAGGGTGGAGGAGTCCGTTCCCGCATAATAGACCAGCTCCCCTTTTTCCGCCGGCAGGCGGGATCCGGTGAACGGACAGTCCACATACGTGCAGCCGATGGCGGAGCACATCAGGGAGAGCTTGCCGACGGTGGCCAGGTCAATCGTGGAGTGGTTCAGGATGACATGTTCCGGGGTCAGCGCGCCCCTCATCTGTTCAAATACTTCCAGACAGGCATTCCTGTCTTTCAGATAGAGCTGGATGATTTTGGAGGCGCGGGCCGCGTCCGCCGGGGAGGGAACGGCTTCCGGAAAGTCTTCCCGGGGCGTCCGGTTCCAGACGGTGACCTTGTCACCCAGTCCGGTCATGTGGCGTGCAATCCGTGAGCCGATGAGGCCCAGTCCTAAAATGGAGACTTGATACATGGCGTTTTTCAGGAGAAAAAGGAAGGGGCGGATCCGTCAGGAACCGATGCGGAAGCGGCTTCTCCTGCGGGGTGCTTCCTGTTTTTCCGGCTTGGGCGGTTCCGCTGCGGCGGTGGCGGTTTCCGCAGGAGGCTGTGCGGCAGGCGCCGCGGAGGCCGTTTCCCTCATCTGGTCCGCCAGGGAGACGGGCCCGGCTTCCGGACGGTGGCTGACCACGACCTGCTTGGGCCCGGCAGAGGGCCTTTCCAGGGCATTGGGGTCCTCCGCCACATGGGCGGGCACCTCATAGGCATCGTGGGGAATGGCGGATGGATCGCTTACTGCTGCGGCCAGGCGCATTTCATCCTCGTTCGCGGCAGGCGAGGGAGCTTTGTCCGGAGCCTGTTTTTTGCGGGGAAGGGTGGTGGTCCCGGTGATGGCGAGTTCCAGGTCGGAATCCGGCAGGCCGCCGCTGCGGATGGCGGCGTCATAACTCTTGCGTGCCTGCGCCGTACGGCCCAGCCGGGAATAGGTCCAGGCCAGGTTGAAGTGGGCGTCCGGTGATTCCGGCTGGATTTTCAAGGCGTTTTCAAAGTGGCCCACCGCTTTTTCATAGTTGCCTGCGCTGGTTTCCAGGTTGCCCAGGTAAAGCAGGGCCGGAGCGTTGGCCGGGTCCAGCCGGACCGTTTCCGTCAGGGAGGCGATGGCGTGCTGGTCCTGCCCGGCGCGGTACTGGGCCACGCCCATCATGAACCATGCGGGGGAGGAGGCTGCATCCAGTTCCGTGGCCTTTTTCAGGTATTCGATGGCTTCCTCCGCCTTGTTGCGCTGGAGCAGGATGGTGCCCAGGTTGACCAGGGCCGGAACGTGGGCCGGCTGGAAGTCCAGCAGGGTGCGGTACAATTGTTCCGCAGCGGCGTAGCGTTTTTTGGCGAAGGCCTCCGCGGCTCCCTGTCCCAGGGCTTCCGCTTCCAGCTTCCGGCGCACCGTGGCTTCCATACTCCTGTTCAGAGCTTTTTCCTGCTCCGGCGTAATGGCTCCGGCGGAAATGGCGGCCAGGCGCGCCTGTTCGGCGGAACGGGCTTTCAGTTCATCCATCTGCCGGGTTAGCTCCTCCACTTGAAGGTTTTTCTGTTCCAGGGCCTTCTGGGTCCGGGCCAGGGCTTCCGCATGGCTCTTGTCATTCCTGGCGGATTTGGCCGCTTTTGTCTTCGTCTGGCTGCGCGCCAGTTCCAGTTCCCTGGCAAGCTGGGCGGCCTTGTCGCGTTCCGCGGAAAGGGCCTGGGCCAGCTTGTTGATCTTTTCCTTCTGCTGGTCCGTCAGGGGGATGTTTATCTTGTTGTCTCTGGCGATGACGTTGACAATCTGCTTTTCCGCCGGGGTGAGCTTGATGGCTTCTTCATTGTCCATCAGGGAGGCGATTTCCGAAGTGTCCGCGTTTTCCTGGAGCAGGCGCTTGTAAGTGCTGATGAGCAGGGAACGGCTCTGGTCCTGCACGGAAAGGATGCGGAGCTGCTTGGCGATTGTGGAGCGCAGCAACTGGTTTTCCTCCAGCAGGAGAGGGCTTTTTTCCGGATTGGCTTCCAGCTTGGACAGCTCCACATCCGCATTGATGAGCTTGGTATTCAGCTCCGTAATGCGCTTGCGGTAGCCGATGTTTTCATCCCGGATGGCAATCAGTTTCTGCTTCAGGTCCGCGGATTCCTCCCGCGCCTCTTCCAGGGCTTTCAGGTTGGCCTTCCGCTGTTCTTCGGAGTCGGACTTGGCCGTTTCCAGGGCGGCGATTTTATCCTGAGCGTCCTTGAGCTGGGCCGCCAGCGTCAGGTTGCGGTCCAGCAGGTTTTTGGTTTTGTCCGGGCTGTTGAGTTCCACCAGGGCGGCCAACTGGTCGCGGTCTTTCTGGAGGGCGTTTTTCTCATCCGTGACCTTGGCCAGCTTGTCCTGGTGCTCCTTGAGCTGAATTTGGAGATCGGCAATCTGCGCCAGATACTGGACTTTTTCCTGTTCCAGCGTGGTGACTTTCTGTTCCAGCTCCTCCACCCGCTTGGTGAGGGTCTGGAGGAGCTTGTTGCTGGTCTTTCTCTCATCCTCCATCTGCTTCTTGACCTTGAGCAGTTCGTCCCGGTAAACGGATTCTCCGGCGGACGCTATGGCCAGTTTTGCCAGAATGTCCTCCTGTTCCTTGCGGGTGCGCTTGAGCGCCTGGATCAGGGCCTTGTTTTCAATGGTGGTTTTGTCCAGCAGCCTGCGGATGCGCTCGTAATTGCTTTCCACCACTTCCGGGGCCGCTCCGGGGGAAACGGACGGGGACGGGATGGTGTTGACGAGGGATTCTCCGGGGCGGGAAGGAAACTCCACTCCCTTGTAGCCCGGAGGAAGGACGATGTTGGGCTTGGGCCTGGGTCGCTTGGGCACGGCGGCCGGACGTTCCAATTCCAGGCCGGGGTCTGATGAAACGGCGGCGGCCTGCTGCTGCGCCAGCTTCTGCCACTGGTCCAGCTTCTCCCTGTTGAGCTGGCGGCGTGTTTGAAGAAGGTTGGGCCGCCATTGCGGATAGGCCTTCACCAGGCGTCCCAACTTTTCTTCCGCCTGTTGCGTCAGGCGGATGGCTCCTATGTAGTCGCGTTTTTCCACCAGTTCGGCAGACCTGGTTACCAGCTTTAACGCTTCCAGGTACATGTCCGTGGGGTCCTGCCTTGTCCCGGCGGAAACGGGCATGGGACCCGGCACATAGGTGCCCTGGGCCAGAAGGGGCAGGGCGCCGCAGGTCAGGGATAAGGCAACGGCAATGCCAAGAGGTAGAGGAGTCATCATGGGGAGAAGCTTTGTTTACATACTGTAAACCATCTTGAATCGCAAGGATAAACCGTGTCTTGTGCTTGTGTTCGCGGGGCCCGGTGCTAGACTCTCCTCAATCCTTGATTTTTCTGATGAATATCTCCGTTTTAGACCGTTTTTTAAAGTATGTTTCCGTGGGTTCCCAGTCTGATGCGGATTCCCGCAGCGTTCCGTCCACTCCCGGTCAGACGGAACTGGCCCGGCTGCTGGCCGGGGAGCTGAAGGCGCTGGGAGCCCAGGCGGAGCTGGATGAAGCCTCCGGCATCGTGTACGCCTCCATCCCGTCCAACGTGGAGAGGGAGGTTCCCGTCATCGGCTGGGTGGCTCATGTGGACACGGCCCCGGGCGTCTCCGGCAGCGGCGTGAAGCCCCGCATCGTGCGCTCCTACGACGGCGGAGACATCGTCCTGAACCGGGAACAGGGCATCGTGCTTTCCCCCGCCGTTTTCCCCGAACTGGCGGACTATGCGGGCCAGGACCTGGTCGTGACGGACGGAACCACCCTGCTTGGCGCGGACGACAAGGCCGGAGTGGCGGAAATCATGGATATGGCCGCCTCCTTCCTGCTGCATCCCGAACGGCCCCACGGCGAGATACGCATCGCCTTCACGCCGGACGAGGAAATAGGCCGTGGGGCGGATGCCTTTGACGTGGAGCGCTTCGGCGCGGACTTCGCCTATACTGTGGACGGAGGAGCCCTGGGGGAAATCGAATATGAAAATTTCAATGCGGCCTCTGCCGTGGCGACGGTGCGCGGCACCGGCATTCACCCCGGCAGCGCGAAGGGCAGGATGCTGAACGCGTGCCTGGTCCTCATGGAATTCCAGGGAATGCTTCCCGCGTTCCAGAATCCCGCCTTTACGGAAGGATACGAAGGCTTCTACCATTTGGACTCGTTCCGGGGGGATGTGGAACGGGCGGTCGGGGAGTACCTCATCAGGGACCACGACACGGCGGAATTTGAGCGCAAGAAGGAATTCATGCAGGAGTGCGCCGCCCTGCTGAACCGGAAGTACGGGGAAGGAACCGTGCAGGTGGAGGTAAAGGACTCCTATTACAACATGAAGGAAAAAATCCTCCCGCACATGCACCTGGTGGAACATGCCCGCAGGGCGATGGCGGCCGTGGGCGTGGAGCCGGAAATCATCCCGGTGCGCGGCGGTACGGATGGAGCCCGTCTTTCCTTCATGGGGCTGCCGTGTCCCAACCTGTGCGCCGGAGGCCACAACTTCCACGGAAGGTATGAATACGTTCCTGTCCGTTCCCTGGAAAAAATTTCCGCCATTCTCCAGGAAATCGTTTCCGGCTACGCCCGGTACGGTTTGGAACCTCCCGCCGGAAACTAGCGGAACGGCGATGGAGGGCGGCTTTGCGGCTCCGTCTCCTGGGAGCGGCAGGCTCCTGCCTTTCGTGGGTGAAACCATCGCGAGCCGCCAGGGCAGGGAGGCTCTGGCTCCCAGCGTGGTGTGCGGCTGTGAAAAGGGAATGGCGGGAATGTTAATCGGGCGTCTATTGGGGGCCTGTCAGCCATCCCTGAACATTGGAAAGGACCTCTTTTCCGGACCGTGGAATCCCGTGGGATTCCTAATCCGTGAAGCTGCGGGAAAGTGCTTGCTTTTTTCCCTCCCGTCATGATCATGGCGGCTCACCGTTTTTGATAACCCCCGCATACACACATTTTGATATGAGCGTGATTCCCAATGTCCTGGCTGAAAGGTACGCCTCCGCCGCCATGAAATCCATCTGGTCCGCAGAGGGCCGCATCGTCCTGGAACGCGAATTCTGGATCGCCGTGATGAAGGCCCAGAAGGATTTGGGGCTGGATATTCCGGACGGCGTGATTGAAGCTTACGAACGGGTGAAGGACCAGGTGAACCTTCCCGCCATTGACGCCCGCGAACGCGTCACGCGCCACGACGTGAAGGCGCGCATTGAAGAGTTCTGCGAGCTGGCCGGCTGCGAGCACATCCACAAGGGCATGACCTCCCGCGACCTGACGGAAAACGTGGAACAGCTCCAGATCTGGAAGTCCATGCAGATCATCCGGGACAAGGCCGTGGCCGTGCTGAACCGCATGAGCGCCCTTGCCGGACAATGGAAGCACGTGACCATCGCCGGCCGCACGCACAATGTAGCCGCGCAGACCACCACCATGGGCAAGCGCGTCGCCATGTTCGGGGAAGACATCGTGCACGGCCTGGGTTCCTGGATTTCCCTGATGGACCGCTACAGCGTGCGCGGGCTGAAAGGCGCCGTGGGCACCCAGCTTGACCAGCTCTCCCTCTTCGGGCAGGACGCGGGCCGCGTGCTGGAGCTGGAAGACCGCGTGTGCGCCCACCTGGGCATTCCCTCCAAGTGGATGAACGTGGGGCAGGTGTATCCCCGTTCCCTGGACTTTTCCGTGGTTTCCGGCCTGGTGGAGCTCACCTCCGGCTGTTCCTCCTTCGCCAAGACCCTGCGCCTGATGGCCGGCCATGAACTGGCTACGGAAGGCTTCGCCAAGGGGCAGACCGGCTCCAGCGCCATGCCGCACAAGATGAACGCCCGCTCCTGCGAACGTGTCAACGGCTTCCACGTCATCCTGAAGGGCTTCCTGATGATGATCTCCGGACTGGCCGGGGACCAGTGGAACGAAGGGGACGTATCCTGCTCCGTGGTGCGCCGCGTAGTCATGCCGGATTCCTTCTATGCCGCGGACGGCCTGTTTGAAACCTTCCTGACCGTCCTGAACCAGATGGGGGTGTATGAAGCCGTGGTGGCCGCGGAACTGCGCCGCTACCTGCCTTTCCTGATGACTACCACCATCCTGATGGAAGCCGTCAAGCGCGGCATTGGCCGGGAAACCGCCCATGAGGTGATCAAGGAACACGCCGTGGCCGTCTCCAACGACCTGAGGGCCGGAAAAATCATGGAAAACAACCTGCTGGACCGCCTGGCGGAAGACGGTCGCCTGGGTATTGACCGGGCGGACCTCCAGGCCATCTTTGACTCCAACTCCTCCGCCACGGGCATGGCGGACGCCCAGGTGGAAGCGTTCCGCTCCATGGTGCAGGAGCTGACGGACAGGTTCCCGAACGGCGCGGGCTACCAGCCCGGAGACATCCTGTAAGGGCGCCGTACCCTCCGGTACGCACTTTATTCCCAGACTTCCCAGACGCCGTCCATCCGGGCGGCGTCCGTTTTTATGCCGGATGCGTACATGCTTTTTCAATTTCTTTACGTCAGGAGAGCTTGACGAATCAGAAGGATGCCAGTAAGCTTGAATCCAGTAAACGGGCGCGTACGTTGCATGCGCCTTCGCAAGCAACCCTCCTGTTAAACAATTTTCAATATGGAAAACCAGCAGCTCAGCCTTTTGGACCGTGTGTACACCGTTCTCAGAAAGAGAGGGGAAGAAACGGAATGGATTACTTCCGCGGACAACCACAACCTCAGAACGGGCATCGCGTTCGTCCCCTGTGATACGTTCACGCCCGTGAGCCTCCTGTACACGATGATTGATCGTCCGGAGACGCTGGTGATTGACGTGCTTTTTGCCGCCAAGGTGCCTGAAAACCGCCGTGTGGAAGTCAGCATCATCCTCAGTGAGCTGAATGCGGACCAGACGGCCGGCGCCTTCCAGCTGGACCCCAACAGCGGATACGTCTACTACCGCCAGTCCTTCGTTCTGGAAGGCATGGACCTCACGGAAGCCCAGTTTGCCCAGTTGATGAAGAACATTGAAACCGTGGCTGTGGAAACGGCGGAAGCCTACTCCCACATCATGGAGACGGAATATCCCAAATAACGGGCCGCGTTCCCCCCGGAGCTGTTCATGAGCGAGGCCCCTCAAAAAAAGGGAACATCCTGGTCCATAGGCATTGGCCTGGGGATCGCGGCGCTTTTGATAGGAACGGCCATTTTAACGGACCCGTCCGTCTCGGGCTCTGCCGGAGAAAAGGACAAGGCGGCCGCAGGAACGGTGGAGCCGCTGCATTTGCAGACGAACACTCTTGCCATTTCCGCGCCCGGCATCGTGAAGGCCTCCCACCTGACGATGCTTTCCCCCGGCGTTTCCGGGAAGGTGGACAAGGTGCACCCCCTCTTCAGCGCGGGGGAAATCGTCCTGAAGGGAACGCCCCTGCTGGAGCTGGAAAAATTTGAATACCGTGCACGCCTGGCGAACGCGCAGGCTGGGCTGGAACAGGCTCGCCTGGATGTATCCACGGAACAGGCGGAAGCCCTGAAAGCCATCAAGAAGACGTACAGCTCCGTCTCCAAAAGCGGAAAAGAGTCGGAACTGGTGCTCCGGGTGCCGCAGCGACGGGCCGTGAACGCGCGGCTGAACGCCGCGGAGGCGTATGTGGCGGAAGCGGAACAGGCCCTCCGGGACACGGTGCTGGAAGCTCCCTATACCTGCCAGGTGGTGGAATGCTCCGTGGGAGCCGGGGCCCGCGTGGTTGCCGGGCAGCCGGTGGGGAAGGTGATTCCCCTCCAGGAGCGGATGATACGGGTTCCCGTGCCGCTGGAAGAATTTTCCGCATTGCCCAGGGATGAACAGGGCAGGGTAAGCACGGCGCTGACCGCCTCCTGCGTGCTGAACAATGGAAAACGGCTGCAATGGCTGGGCCGCGTTACGGCGGTGGACGCCGCACTGGATACCGAGCGCAATTCCGCCGTGCTGATAGCCTCCCTGGAGCCGAACGCCTCCCATGTTTCCGAATGGCAGGTGGCCCCCGTCAACATGGCCCTTCAGGTGAACATCAGCGTGCAGGTCCCTGCCTCCGCGTGGATTCCCGCCTCTGCCGTCCGGGATGGAAGCTCCATTCAGGTAAAAACCGCGGAAGGGATGCAGGAGCGCAAGGTGCGCGTGGTGGCGTTGAAAGACGGGAAAGCCCTGGTAACCGTTCCGGAATTACGGGACGGGGACGCTTTGGCTCTTTGATATTCCGGATTTCTTCTTCCCCTATTTTTTCCGAGGGCTTGTCCCTTTCAAAAGGCGCTCCGGAAATCAGGCTCCGGAGAGGCCATAAAAAAACCATGCCGCCCGGAAGGGGGAGGCATGGCGTTGCGCTCAATGGCCGGCGGCCCATGGGTCAGTGTCCGTTCGTTCTCATGTCGAACACCAGCACCTCAAAAGGTTGAAGTTCCAGGCTCACCGGCTTGCCCTGTTCCAAATTCAGCGTTTTGACGCGCTGGTCCGGGTAGGAGGCCTTCATGGGGAAAACGGCGGGCACTCCCTTGACGGGTTCAAAGACGGTTGACGCATCCAGATCAATCGTCCGCGGCCGGTCGTCCGGATTGCGGAGGGCCAGCGTGCAGCCCCGCGGGCTCCATGCCGCATAGCCGTACGGTTCCAGCTGGTTCGGGTTGCCGCCCACCCAGTGCACGTCGGCCAGGACGTCCTGGAAGCGCCGGGCCCAGCGGGCCCCGGCCGCCACGTCGTCCCACGCCTTTTTGTCCATCATGGACGGCGTGAGATAAAGTTCCTGGAGATTGGCTCCGGAACCGAAATAAATGCGGGCGTCGTTCTTCAGGTCCCTGTTGTCCTGCTTCCCGTCCTCTCCCTTGCTGACGCGCGCGGCCTGGAACTTGGTGCCCAGCACCATGCCGTGGTGCATGATGGAGTTCAGGGGATAAAGCGGGCCGGGCTTGACGATGACGTTATAGCAGGCCCCGTCGCGGAACGTGATCCACTGTTCGCGGTCGTCTCCCTTGCCCGTCCAGCCTACGTCCGCCGTACCGCTGCGCCAGGTGGAATCCACATGGTTGAGCCAGAAGGGGGAGGGCCAGGTGCCTACCGTCGTGTTGATGAACAGGCGGGGATTCTCCCGGCGAAGGTCGTTGGCGATGGAAAGAAGGGCCATGAAATGGGGGCTGATGCCGTCTCCGGCCTTGTCCCACTTGAAATAGGTCACCTTGTCCTTCTGCATCAAGTCGGAGCAGCGTTTTTTGAACCACTTGTAATACTGGGGGCAGGAAAGGTCGAATCCCGCGGCGTCAGCCGGGAGAATGCCTTTGTCCTTGGCATGCTGAACCCTCTTTTCCGGGCCGAAATACCCTCCCAGCGGAGAAATCCAGATGCCGAAGCCGGAAGGAATCTTCCCGACCGCCTTGACTACAGGTTCAAACCCGTGCGGGAATTTTTTGGTGGAGGGCTGCCAGAGGTCTTCATTAACGTCGTCCCAGCCGTCATCCAGCACGAAGCCGTCCAGCCTGACGTGGCGGGAACCCAGTTCCTTCCTGTATTCCCCGGCTGTCTTGACGAGCGTCTTTTCCGTGGGGTCCAGGCCGTCGTCATACCAGCCGTTGTAATGCAGAAACTGACGGTAGGGCGCAGCCCGTTCCCGTTCCAGATAATAAAGGAACCCGCGGCGAAGCTGGTTCTCCGGCCATACGCCCAGCACCGTGGTGAACGTCTGGGCGTTACCGCTGCCCATGGGAAGGTTGCAGTCAAACCCGACGGTTCCCGTTCCTCCGGCGGCCTGGGCCCTGGCTACGGGAAGTTCAATGCCGGCAAACGTGCCTTCCCGCTCGCTGACCAGTGGGCTGCCCGGTACGGTGCCCTTCACGGCCAGGGTGGGATCCTGCAAATCAATCAACTGGACTTTCTTCAAATCCACCTCCTTGGACGCTTCAATCCGGTAGGTTTCCTTGACGTAGGAGGAACCCTCCCTCAATTCCGCCTTCCAGTGAACCGTCAGCCCGCTGTTTTTGTCCCGGAAAACGGCGGAAATAACGGCCCCTTCCAGCCGTTCCCCCAGGCGGAGGCCGGCGGAATGCCCTTTCAATGCGCTGATGGCGGGAACTCCTTCCATCACAAACCGGGAGGAGGGGAGATTGTAGGCGTCCTTCTCCGTGGAAAGGCGGAACAATTCCGGAGCCTGGGCGCCGGTGGCGGCCTTTTCGTCCTTGGCACCCCGCTCCTTGTTCACGATTCCCAGGGGAATCAGCCTGCTGCCGTCCACCTTCCATGAGGCGCTCAGAATATTGTTGCTTAACGTATAAACATCCCCTTCCCGGTGGGCGGCGGGGGCTCCCGGTGTTGTTCCCGGATAGGTTACGGACGCAGCGGCTGTCTGAAAGCAAACGCAGGAACAGGCAGCCAGGGCAATTGCTGGCAGGGATGATGAGTGCATAATCCGGAAGAATCCGCAATCGGGAGGCATCCGTCAATTCAAAAATACGGGGGACGGGAGGGGCGGTCCGCGCCCCTGGTCCGCCGCAAAATCCTAGTGGGCTTCCAGCCAGTTATTCCCCGTTCTGGCTTCTACCAGAATGGGAACGCCGTTGGGAAGGGGAAGGGCGCCGATCATGGCTTCCTCAATCTTTGGAATGAGCTCCGTCTCGTCCTTGTGGAGGTCCACCAGCAGCTCGTCGTGAATTTGCAGGATAAGGCGGGACCTGGTGCCTTCCAGTAGCTTGTCCACATGGATCATGGCTATCTTGATCATATCCGCCGCGGTGCCCTGGATGGGGGTATTGATGGCGGTGCGCTCCGCGGCGGACTTGATGGTCTTGTTGGCGGAATTGATCTCCGGAATCATTCTCCTGCGGCCCAGCAGCGTTTCCGCGTAACCGGCCTGTTCCGCCTTGTGCACCAGGTCCTCCATGAAGGACTTGACCACGGGGAACTGGATGAAGTAATTTTCAATCAGCGTGGCGGCCTCACTGCGGGGGCAGCCCAGCCGCTGGGAAAGGCCGAAGGCGGAAATGCCGTAAATGATGCCGAAGTTCACCGTCTTGGCCGCACGGCGCATGACGGCGTCCACCTGGTCGCGGGGAATGCCGTACACCCTGGCCGCCGTCTCCGTATGGATGTCCCGGCCTTCCCGGAAGGCCTCGCACATGGCGGGGTCTCCGGAAAGCGCCGCCATGATGCGCAGCTCAATCTGGGAATAATCCGCGGAAAGCATGGTGTACTCCCCGGAGGCGGGGACGAAGGCCGTGCGGATCAGGCGCCCCTGTTCCGTTCTTACCGGAATATTCTGGAGATTGGGGTCCTGGGAAGCCAGCCGCCCGGTAGCGGTCAGCATCTGGTGGAACTGGGTGTGGATGCGGCCGTCCCGCGGGCAGATGTACCTGGGCAGCGCGTCCAGGTACGTGCTCTTCAGCTTCATGTTCTCCCGGTAGGCCAGGATATCCGCCACAATGGGATGCTGGGGAGCCAGGGCGGAGAGGGTATCTTCATCCGTCACGAACTGGCCCGTCTTCGTCTTCTTGGGCTTCTTCACCAGCTCCAGCTCCCCGAACAGGAAATCGCCGAGCTGCTTGGGGGAATTCAGGTTCAGGGGATGGCCGGCGGCCTCTTCAATCTTCTCCCGCAGGCCGTCAATAATGGCTCCCACCTTGACGGAAGCCTCTTCCAGGGATTCCGGAAGCACGCGGATGCCGGTGAACTCCATGTCCGCCAGCACGGGGAGAAGAGGCAGTTCCACCGTGCGGAACAGCTCCTCCATGCCGCTCTCCTTCACCTGCTTTTTCAGGATGGCGGAAAGCTGGAGGGTAATATCCGCATCCTCCGCCGAATATTTGCCCATGACCTCCACGGGAATGCCGCTGGTATCCAGCTCGCGCTTCCTGGCTCCCGGCGCGGCAATGTCCTTCAGCTTGATGGTGGAATATTGCAGCAGGTTCTCCGCCAGAAGGTCCATGCCGTGCTTCATGCCGGGGGCGATCAGGGCGTGCGCCAGCAGCGTGTCAAAAAAGGGGCCTTTAACCCGTATGCCGTTGGCGCGCAAAACTTCCAGATCAAACTTCAGATGGTGCCCGGTCTTCTCCGCAGGGCCTTCCAAAAGCGGCCTGACCGCTTCCAGGTCCGCCGGACCGGAGACAGGCATGTACCATGCCTTGTGCGGTTCCGCGCAGAAGGCGACGCCCAGCAGCTTGTCCGTGAGGGGATTCAGGCCTGTCGTCTCCGTGTCGAAGCACCAGGAATCATGCTTTTCCAGCTCGGCAACCATGGCGGAACGGGCTTCCTCCGTATCCGCAATGATATACTCGTGCTTGAAATCATCCACCGTTTTCAGATGGCGTTCCTCAAACAAATCCATTTGGCCGGAACCGTTCTGCCGCGCGTCCGCCGCCGGGGCGGCGGGAGCCTCCGCCGGGGGCTGTTCCGCCTGGGCCGGAGCAAACAAATCGTCCGCAGGGAGGGGGGGCTTCCTGGCTTCCGGCGCTTTTTTCCCGAACAGCTTGGCCTGCATGGAACGGAACTCAAGCTCCTGAAGGAGGGCCAGCAGCTCTTCCGGACTGGGGTCTCTTTTGACCAGTTCAGGCAGGGTCACGGTCAGGGGAACGTCCCGGTCAATGGTGGCCAGTTGTTTGGAAAGGGTCGCCATGGCTCCGTTTTCCTCCACGATCTGCCTGCGCTTTCCCTTCAGCTTGTCCGCATTCGCCAGCAGGTTCTCCACGGTGCCGAACTCCCCGATTAGCAGTTTGGCCGTCTTTTCACCCACGCCGGGAAGCCCCGGAATATTGTCCGAGCTATCGCCCATGAGGGCCAGGATGTCGATCACCTGGTCCGCGCGTTCAATGCCCCATTGTTCCTTGAGCTTTTCCAGGTCAACCACCTCGTGGTCGTTGCCCCGCTTGCCGGGTTTCCACAAATAGCAGGTGGGGGAAATGAGCTGGCCCAGGTCCTTGTCCTGGGAAACCATGTAGGTCTGGAACTCCTTCGTGCCGTCCGCGATGCGGGCCAGCGTGCCTATCGTATCGTCCGCCTCATACCCCTCATAGCGCAGGATGGGAATGTTCATGGCCTCCAGAAGCCTGAAAATCAGAGGCATCTGGTAGCTCAAATCTTCCGGCATGGACTCCCTGTTGGCCTTATAGGCAGGGTAAAGCTCATGGCGCGCCGTGGGGGCGGAAGTATCAAAGCAGGCCGCGATGTGCGTGGGGTGTTCATGCTCCAGAATGCCCAGCAGCGTATTGGCGAAGCCGTACACGGCGGACGTGTTGACGCCCTTGGAATTACGGATGGGGTTGGAGAAAAAGGCAAAATGGGCTCTATAGGCCAGAGCCATTCCATCCAGAATAAAAAGGCGCTTGGAAGGGGAATCAGTCATTTCTGCCCTACTTTACCATGCGGCCCAGCGGTAGGCTACCGTTAAATGCGCCTCCGCGCCCTCTGCCGGATGAAGCGCCGCAAGCCCCTGGAGGCCATTGAACGGCACGCGTCCGCAGGGACGTAACGGATTTCAGGAAAAAGTTTGCCGACGCTCATTTCAATACTACGCCGTTGCTGATCGGCATTTCCCGGAACAAAAGGAGTGCAAGCCGCCTTTCCGTCTGGTATAGAGGCGGAAACGGAGAGGATAAACATGCAGGAATTGTTGACACGGGAGGAACGTGACAGACTGGCCGAACGCCTGCTGCCGGGAGAAAAAATTCTGTGGCAGGGAAAATCCCGCTGCGGATGGTGGAGAAGGGCCGCGAAGGAATGGAAGGGAATGCTGTTTTCGGTTTTCTTTGCCGCGGCATGGGGCTGGGGATGTTGCATAGCGGCGTCCGCTCCGGTCTGGACGGGTGAGGTCATGTGCGCGCTGGCGGTCATGGGAATATGCTGTTTTTTTGGTATTGCCCTCCTCGGCATGCTTTTGATCAACGCGGTTTTGGAAACGCGCCGGGCCAACGCCGTCCTGCACGCCCTGACGAATATGCGCCTGTTGTCCCTGGGGCCGTCCGCGGACGGCAACGGCGTCCTGTTCCGGCAGTGGAACGGGGCGGAACTGCGGAAAATCCGCCTTGTTGCCCATCGAGCCGGGCCGGAAGATCTGGTATTCCGCTACCGGTTCCCGCCAAACGGAAAACCGGAGCCGCAAGGCTGGCCCGCGCTTCCCGGGGCGGAAGCGGTCTGTGAGCAAATCACGCGCCTCTTTCCCGGCGTGTCCGTATCACGGCTGCCATGAACTCCGCTAGACGGTCGGCAGGTTCCCGTGAAGGCGCCGCCAGCAGGAAGAGAACCTGGCCGTCGTAAACGAGGCGGCAGACCCAGCAGGGAGCCGGATATTGCTGCCCCCTTCTTCCCCTGCGGCAGATAGTGGCGCCTGCATGCCTCAGCCGTTCCAGTTCTTCCCCGCTCAACGGTGTATGCTCGTCCACATGAAGCACGGAGCATTCCGACAAAAGCTCCGGATCATAGTCAAAAGCATCCCGGCGCAGGCCGAACAGCCTTTTTTCCGCATGCACCCAGCCGTTCCTGGCTTCATAAATCCTCTTGCCGAACCAGATGTCCAGCAGAACCGCCAGGATTCCCACGCTTAAAAACGGGGCGAAAAGGGAGAAAACGGCTCTCATGCTCTCTCCCATAACTTCCGGCTGGGGAGGAATGGAAAGGAAAACCCATGTAAAAGCGCATGCGCCCAGCCACAGCAGCGGAAGAATCACCAGGAGAAACCCTGAAAACATGCGGTAGTTCGGGATGCCGATCATCTCAGCCGCAACATACCGGAAGCATTTTCCGCCGTCAACCGTTCTCCTTCAAGGATTGATTTCCTTGTGGGAGAACGCTATCATGCTTCCGTTTCCATGACTTACACCATCACACCCCTGATTGGAGAGGAAGCCATCCGCGCGCGCGTCAAGGAACTGGCCGCCTCCATTGACGCGGCCATGGCAGGCAGGCCCTATATTCTGCTGTTGCTGCTGAACGGCGCCCTCCCTTTCGCCACGATGCTGAAAGGGCATTTGAAATCCCGGCCCGTGGTGAAAACCGTCAAGATCACCAGCTACGCCGGAATGGAACATTCCGGCTCCGTGGCATGGGATGGGGACTGCGGGCCGTTCCGGCCTGACGTGCCCGTTCTGGTGGTGGATGACGTGCTGGATACGGGCGCTACTCTGGCTGAAGTTTGCCGGGAATTGAAAAGGCAGGGGGTGCGGCAGGTTCTCACCGCCGTGGCCGTGGACAAGCACTGCTGCCGGAAAGTGCCTTTTGAAGCTGACTACGTAGGTTTTACGCAGGGAGATGAATTTCTTGTAGGCTTCGGCATGGACCTGGATGAGCGTTACCGGGAATTGCCCTACATCGGGAAAGTGGACATGGGCTGACAAATTCCCGAATTCATATTGAACAACCTGTTGAAAAAAAGTGTCCAAGCTAGTTGGAGCGGCAGAGCCATCCGCCGTCCCCGCTCAACAAGGGAAACCGGAAAGGAGAACCAAGACATGAAAATCAACAGGGCAAGACAACAGGAAAGCGTGGCCGTCTTCGGCCATGAAACGTCCCTCATCCGGGATGTTCTGGACAATCTGGAACTGGAACACGCGCTGACGTGGCTGCTGGAGGCCATCAGCCAGCACCAGTCCGGAGAATTGGAAAGCGAACCGTGGCATCTGTACCAGACCACGCTGTTTGCCATGTACGTGGACTATGACAACGGGAAGGTGCGCCTGTCCGCCGCCCTGGCATGCCACGATGCAGACCTGGAAATATCTCTGAAGGACTTTGTGGAGATACTGGGCCGGGAAGCCGCCAAGGAGGCGGACCCGCTCCACTATACTCCCGGCGCCCCCAGCAAGTGCATCCACCGCTACCGCAACCCGTATTTCAAGCGCAGGCGGCAGGAACGTGAGCCGGACATCGGGTTTTATTCCTGAGCCGGGGAGCGGCACGATGCCGTATCCTTTCCAATGGCCGGGTTCCGCGGGGAATCCGGCCTTTTTGCGGGCGTTCGTTCTACCGGGGAAACGTAGGGGAAGGGCCGTGAAAAACCCGGTTTATACTGTTGCCGCAATGGATGCAGGGCAGCATGTTCATTACTGGGCGCACTGGTTCAAGCGGGCAGGGAAAAACGGAACTTTATTAGGAGAAAAAACGGCATGTCAAAACCGGCAGTGGAAATAGTGAACCTGGGGGAACAGGCCATCTGGGGAATAGGGAGGCAATCCGGCGATCAAACGATCTCCGCGGATATCCATGCCCTTTCAGCGGCTTATCATTCCCTGGCTTCCGTGCCGCGGGGAAGCGTGCTTCCCTTCTTTGTTCTGTCCAGAAACTATGATGGCCGGAATGGTTCCTTTGAACTATTTGTGGGCGGCACACTTGAAAAAGACGGGCTGGAGCAGGCGTTTCTTCCCCCCGGGGAATATGCCGGAATGACGGTCAGGCCCCGGCTGGGATTTTTATGGGGCGCGGCCATTGGGGCCGCCAAAAGGTACTTTTACCAAAAATGGCTCCCGCAGAGCCCATACGGGACCCTGAACATGGAGTACGAACTCCATACGGAAAAAAGTATTCGCAGCCATCCTTCCATGGACATCTTTTTTGCCGTTAAAAGGAAGGAATAACGGAAGAACCGGCGGCTGGAAGCTGGCGAGGCACATTATCCGGCTTTCTTGTCGCCGGGCCGTGTTTTCCCTGCCGGAGGCGCCAACATTGACAGTTGCCTGTGAAATAATTAGAATGGCGGCATTGGGCCCAGGGAGATCAATCGGAAAAGACGGGGAGCAGGATGAAAAATCATCATACCATCAGGATTGCGACAAGGCGGGACGCGGCAAAGCTGCTTGAAATTTATGCTCCGTATGTGGAAAAAACAGCCGTCACGTTTGAATATGAAGTACCGGAGGTACAGGAATTTGAGGAAAGAATCGGCCATGTGCTGGAAAAATACCCCTTCCTGATTTGCGAAAGGGAAGGGGAAATTGCCGGTTATGCCTATGCCGGCGTTTTCAAGAACCGTGCCGCGTACCGCTGGGCCGTGGAAACGACGGTTTACGTCCGGGAAGACCGGAAAAAAATGGGCATAGGGCGGGAATTGTACGCAGCGCTGGAAAAGATTCTTTCCTTGCAGAATATCCTGAATCTAAACGCCTGCATTGCCTGTCCGGAGGCGGAAGACCCCTGGCTTGGGCGGGACAGCGTGCAGTTCCACGAACGTTTGGGATATCAATTCGCAGGAAAGTTTCATCAGTGCGGGTACAAGTTCGGCCGCTGGTACCATATGGTGTGGATGGAAAAACATCTGGGAGCCCACCCGGACAATCCTCCCGCAGTGAAAACCTTTGATGAAATAAGGGGCCTAGTTGCGGAGCAGTACGGGATTTTGTAAAGGTCCGGTCAGGTAGGAGTGCTGCCAATGCGCAAGCACGCCAAGGTATGGCCGGTATTAATGAAGACAGCTTTTAGTGGAATATGAGAATCATTGAAATCCAGGAAGGAACTACGTTGCTGATACGGCAGCTCATGGAACTGTGGGAAAAATCTGTCAGGGAGACGCACCTGTTTTTGCCGGACAGCGAAATAGAAAATATTAAGGAATACATTCCGCAAGCATTAAGAGAGATACCTCATCTGATCGTTGCGGAGAACGAAAACGAATTTCCTGTCGGCCTGATGGGGATTGGCGGCCAGAAACTTGAAATGCTGTTCATTGCAAGCGAAGAACGGGGGAATGGCCTCGGTAAGAAGTTGGTGGAATATGGAATCGAAGCTTATTCCATCAATGAATTGGCCGTGAACGAGCAAAATCCGCTCGCCAGAGGTTTTTATGAATACATGGGCTTTCAAGTCCATAAAAGAACGGCCCATGACGAGCAGGGAAACCCTTACCCGCTCTTGTACATGAGATTGAATTGACACGCCGCCAGCTTCCCCTTCGGCATAAGAAAGCAGGTATGGGAAAACGCCTGTTTCATGCGTGCCTGTTGTGAAAGCATTTGAAAGCCTTGCGAACGACAGGCCGGTTATTCACATAATAAAAATAGTGCTTTTTCAGAGCGATCATCCAGAATGGGCACCGTCATGACCATCTCCCCCTTATCCGGCGCAGAAGTCCGCCCCCGTTTGCCCTGGGTGGAGACTGCGCGGCTGCTGGCAACGCTGGTCGTCGTCATGCAGCATGTGCCTTCCGGCCCCTTTCTTCCCAACGAATGGCTGATCGGTCCGGCGCTGGCGACGTTTTTCCTGCTGGCGGGATATTTTTCCGCCTCCCGCCTGGAGGGGAGCGGGGCTGGAAAATGGACGGGCGGGCGCCTGCTGTCCCTGCTGTGGCCGTACCTCTTCTGGTGTGCGGCCTACTGGCTGGTAGCGGGCATGTCCCTTTCCCCTGGTTCGCTGGCTTCCGTGTTCGGGGCGGGAACGTGTCCCCTGCTGACCCCGATGTGGTTCCTGCGGGACCTGATGATTTTTACCCTGGCGGCGTTCCTGCTGCACCGCTGGCGTCCCGCGCTTTACGCGCTCGGCCTGTTCTGCCTGTTCCTGCACCGGTGGGATGACACCCTGGCGTGGCCCAGTCCCTATATGTTCGGGGACTTCGTGCTCGGCATCATGCTGGCGTCTTCCGCACCGGGTTGCCTGGACCGCTGGGGGAAGATGCCCCTGGCCGTGCACGCGTCCATTATTCTGGCCTCTGCGGCCCTTGTCTGGGCAAGCTGTGCGGATACCTTCCTGGTTCCGGACGTCGCTTTTTCCGGACTGATTGTTCTGGCCTTCCTGAGCTTCGGAATAGTGGCCAGGGCCGTCAGCCCCGCGCTGTCGGAACGGCTGGCGCGGTGGTCGTCCGGCAGCTTTTTCGTGTACTGTTCCCACATCTTCGTGCTGATTGCCCTGACAGGGGTGGAAACGTGCTTCCCGTCCCCGTGGGCACCCTGGGTTTGGTGGTGTCTGGTGCCTGTCGTGTACATGCTGGCACGGGGCGTTTACCTGTTCCTCAAACGGTATTTCCCGCGTGTCCTCGTCCTGGTGACCGGGGGAAAATGAACGTAGGGGCGGCGGCGCGGATGTCTCCGCCCCATCCGTTCAGGGAGCTGCCATGCGGAAGGCCTGGACCGGAATGGCCTCTTTCCTGCCGCCTTCCCTCTGCCAGAATAGTTCGGGAAGCCCGGGGAAGCCTTCCGTTTCCACCAGCAGGGGATGCCAGCCCTTTTCCAGCGGGATGGGCTTCAGCCCAGTTTTTCCTGCATCTCCTTCCGTCGTTCCTTCCCCCATGGAGGAGGATACCTCCGCGCCGGGCTTGTAGCCGTATTCCGCATCCAGCAGATGCGCGTCGTGCAGCCTGACGAACGCTTTAGCTCCCTTTTTCGCCGGGGTTTTCATGAAGAAGACGTATTTCCCGGTTTCCGGAACGTTCAGATAAAGCTCTCTTTTCATGCTGCCGTCCTTCCGGCGGACGCCCTGGGAGGACTGCGCCGTCAGGGGAACCAGGTTGCCGGGCATTTCCTCCTTCCGGAGGGCCGGAACAGGTTCTGCATCATAGGGCCGCTGGGCAAAGGTGCCGCGCACCGGGTGGGTATAATCGTAAACGCGCCTCATTCTCAGCACCTTGTCGTGCATGATGGGTTGCATCTTTTTCCCTTCCGGCGTGTCCTTTAGGTCATGGCGTTCCGCCGGGTCCTTCGCGGTATCGTAAATTTCAAACGGATCCGCATGGGACTGGATGTTGGTACGCACCCCCTTGTATTTGCCGAGGTAGACCATCTGCTGGTCGCCCCGGACGGCGTTCCTCCTGGACGGGAGAAAATCCTGGTAGCCGGGCGTCGTCGTCTTGTTCCGGGACATCTTGGCGCTGTATTCCATGTACAGGCGGCTGTCCGGCTGGGTTCCCTTGTTCAGCAGGGTGGGGAGCAGGGAAACGCCGTCACTCCGGAAGGGAGCCCTGACGCCGCCGATGGCGGCCAGCGTAGCCATCCAGTCGTGGAACTGGGATGGATGGTCGCTGACGGAACCGGTCGGAACGCGGCCGGGCCAGCGGACGATGGTGGGAACGCGGAAGCCGCCTTCCCATGCGTCCTGTTTGATGCCGTCAAAAGGCCCGTAATTGCGGAAGAACTGCGGATTCTGGCCGCCTTCGTCATGCGGGCCGTTGTCCGACGTCATAATGATGACGGTGTTCCTGTCAATGTTCAGGTCCTTGAGAGTCTGGATGAGGTCTTCAAAGGAATCGCTCAGCCGCGCGATCATGGTGGCGTACTTCTTCTGCGCCATGGGCCATTTCTTGTCCGCATACCGCGGATAGATGTAGGAGTTGATCTTGCCCTCCGCGGTATTCACCAGCTTGTGGGGCTTCCCGATCCATTGCACGCCGCCCTTTACGCCGCGGCCTTCCGGATAGGGGCCGGTGGGGATCTGGAGCTGGGAGTGGGGGGCTACGTGGGTCAGCGCCAGGAAGAAGGGCTGGCGGGGATTCTGGCGGTGCGTATCTATAATCCATTTTTTGGCGCGGGCCGTCAGCAGGTCCACGGAGTACGCCTTGTCGCAATCCGCCGTGACGCACTTGTCCCCGTCCCAGATGCCGCTTCTCTTGGTGGGGGAAATGGGATTGGGGTCTTCCTTGGGATAATGGTGGTGGCCGCTGACGTGGTCCAGGTAGCCGAAGTAGTAGTCAAAGCCGCGTTTGGTGGGGTAGGCCGTGGATTCCTGCGGAGTGCCCGCGTGTTCCGTTCCTCCGCCTATCCCCCATTTGCCGATGAGGGCCGTCCTGTACCCGGCGGACTGCATGACGGTGCCGAGCGTTGGGGCCTGTTCGATGGGCAGGTCAAAGGACCTGTCCCGGATCACCTTGGCATGCCCCTGGTGCACCCCCGTGAACAGGGAGCTGCGGGCCGGGGCGCAAAGCGGGGCGGAGGAATAATGGCGCGTCAGCGTCATTCCTTCGCTGGCCAGTGTTCTCAGTCCGGGATTGTCCATGGCGGGCAATCCCTCCTTCATGCGCTGGTCCTGGTAGGAAGGCAGATCCCCCCAGCCCATGTCGTCCATCAGGATCAGGATGACGTTGGGCCGCTGGGCGGCTGCGGTGAAAGGAATTGCCAGAAGGACGGCCAGCAGGGGAAGCAGGCGTTTTTCTTTCATTTCAGCAAAAAATGGAATCTTACTTTGCAGGCCCGGTCTTGACGGAATAGCCTGGATCGGCAATCCAGCGTTCTCCCGATTTTTTCACCGGAATAAAGCTGATGCCCCAGGACTGGAAGCTGCCCGTATACGGCTGTTCAATCAGGATTTTGTTTTCTCCGGCCTTCACCTGGAAGGGAACGGGGGGACGTGCCCACCAGAATTCCTCATTGTCAAAGGGTATTTCATTGGCGGGGGAATTCCAGGTGTGCTTTTCATAACGCCGCTGTCCTGCCAGCTTGTAGGTCTGGGGATTTTTCACTTCCTTTCCGTTCACCCATATTCTGGTGCCGCACTGGGACCATTCCCCGGCTGCCGGGACTCCGGAACAGCGCCGCGTGGAGCGGGCCGGAGCGTCGAACCCCACCATGGCGTACATGGTGCCCGCCCTGGGCGCGTAAAAAGTCGTCTCCGCCCAGGCGGTGTTACCGGGCTTTGCTTTGGAGAACAGGCCTTCCGCTCCCGCACGGGAGCGGAAGTACAGATTGCCGCCGCGCGCCTGGACCGGCTCCAGCCCCGCAGGGGATTTCCCCGCCAGCAGGCCGTTCCTCACTTCCTCCTGCCTGTCCTTCTGAACGGGGCCGAACACGGTCCATTCCACAAAGGAATCACGCCAGTAGGGGAAGGGCTTGTTTCCGGCCAGGGCTTCCATGCGTTTCTCAAACAGGGAGAAAGCCTGGTAGGCCTCCGTATCCTTCTCCGGCAGTTTGCCGGCAAAGCGGGAGCCATCCTCCGGAAGGCCCTTCCAGCTGCGTTCAGCCATGGCGAACATGGCGGGCCACTGGGGGCTCTGGATGGGGATGTTCTTCTTGTCCTCCACCCGGGTATCCGGCCACAGGCACTGGATGACGCCCAGGGAGTGGTCGTCGCTCTTTGCCGTTCCACAGGGCTGGCGGAAGAAATTCCTGCGCACCAGAATGCCGGGGTCAAAGGAATTGATGTAGCCTGCCGTGGAATCAAAATAGGGATTCTTCTGCTTGGCGGGGTCCGGCAGTCCTACGGAATTCTCGTCATTCCACAACTGGGCGTAGCTGTCTCCGGAAACGGGCAGGTCATTGTTGCCCGCCCACTGGATGGGCTGGCGGCCCAGAGATTTGACCTTGGCCGCCATCCGGTCCGCAAACTGCTTCCCGTTGGGGATGCGGATTTCATCCGCGCCGATGTGCAGGTAGGGGGACATCTCCACCGGAATTTCCCGGCAGAACTCTTCCAGCAGTTCCTCCAGAATCTTGATGCCCCTGGGATCGTGCATCGGGAAGCCGAAGCAGTTCTTGAAATAGGTGCTGTGCCCCGGCATGTCGATTTCCGGGATGATCTGGATGTGGCGCTTCCTGGCGTAGCGGAACAGGTCCCTGATCTGGTCGTAAGTGTAGGTGTCGTTGACGTCCCGGCCCTTGATCCTCTTGGAAGGGTCATTCAGCACAGGGTACTTCTTGCACTGGATGCGCCATGCGGGGTAATCCGTCAGGTGCCAGTGGAAGGCATTCAGCTTCAGCCGGGCCATTTCATCAATGTCCGCCTTGAGCGTCTCAATGGACCGGAAATTGCGGCCTACGTCATGCATGAAGCAGCGGATGGCGAACGCCGGGCTGTCTTTGATGTCGCAGCATGGATAATCCCCCCCGGCTCCCAGCTGGTCCAGCGTCCTGCGGGCATAAAAAACGCCTGCGTCCGTGGCGGCCCTGATCAGGATGCCGCCGGGGCGGACCTGGAGCTCGTAGCCTTCCTTGCCCAGCGTCTTGGCCAGAGCCGCGTTCTTTTTCACGGAAACAGGAGCCTTTTTGGGGCATGTCCCCGTCTTCCAGTCAACATGGGCCGGGAAGGGAATGAGGGCTGCCGGAGCGGCTTCTTCCTGCTGGAGTGGATGCGGGGAAGTCCAGTCTCCATAGGAAGAGGGGGAACAGAGCATTAAGCCTGATACCAGCAAAAGGAGGGAAGGGGATAATCGCATAATATTACTACACTTAAACGAGGAACTGTCTTTCATCAAACTTAAAATGAAGCAAAATTCCGGACTTAGGGATGTTCCGGTTTCTGCCGCATTATCTCCTCTTTCTCCTCAGGCACAGGCTTCCCAGCCCGAGCAATGCGGCAGCAGCCGAGGAAGGCTCCGGAACCGTGAGGCCCTCCATGCGGAAATTTTTTACGGCAAGCTCGTTGTAAGCGTAGCTGTTGTCGAGAACGTCGGTATTCATCACCAGATAAAAAGTGGCTCCCTGGTCAAACAAATTGCTGTAATCGTCTTTGGAAATTGTCCAGCTATAGGATTTGTTGCTGACGTCTCCCGCCGAACCGGAAATCGTAGACCCAACCTGGAGAAGAGAATCTCCCTCTCCTCCCAGACTGTACCACAGGCTGAAATTTTGAGGCTGGCCCGTCCTGTTGGTTTCGAAAAGGCCGCCTGTATCAAAGGAAATCCTCAGCGCTTCATATCCGGATATGGCGTTGGAGGACAATTCATGAAATTTGACGGCCGTAAATCCGCCTCCTGCGCCGTTGGCGGAAATCAGATTGGTAGCGCCATCCGCCGTCACGGAGGCAAGCGTACCGGTATCTCTATTCTTATTGCCGGAATACCATCCCGCATCCAGAGAGCCAAGGACGGATTGAACGGCGCTTGCGGAAGGCCCTCCGTTCGTGATCAGGGCGCCTCCGGAGGAATAATCGATGCGGGTGATGGAGGTTTTCCCCATCTTCAGCTCCGGAATAATTCCGTCAAGGGAACTCCACGCCTCCGCTCCGTGTGCCGATAGAACTGCCGCTGCGGGTAATGCCAGGAAAAAGGACGTTTTCATTTGTATGTAATTTCTGTTGGAAAGCGGAAAGGCCGCTCCGCACTGGCGCGAATTCCGCTTTATTCGCCATGAAACTACAGAATTTGCAATCCGCTAAAGAAACAGCAACAGTAAAAAACGGGCAATATTCTGACAATAAATGAATGATAAATATATCTAACATTTTGTTTCCCGCTATTTCCCCGCTGGAAAAACAAGAGGCGGTGCCCGGGAAGGTCCTGACCATGAATCAAGCGAGGGAAAAAACCGGTTGACAGCGGATTGCAAATCCCTGAAACGTATTCCAATACCTGTTAGTGCGATGAAAATCAGGTGATTGGCAGCAAGAGAAAGCCTTGCTTCACGCGGAATTACCCTATCCGGATGCGGATGGAATGAACGGCATCCTTGCCGAACTGGTCCTTCAATTTTCCCAGCAGGGCGCCCTGCCACTGCTGGAGGTGGTAGCGCATGGCCGGCTGAAGCACCTGGATGGTGGCAACTCCCTTGACGATGGAAAGCAGGTTGGATTGCTGGCCCAGGAATGGCCCCGCGGCTTTCAGCCAGCCTTCCCGGAGCAGCTCGGGGTCCATGCCTTCTCCATCCAGGGGGAGCTTGGACAGGATGTCTCCCAGCAGGGACTCCGCCGTATGGAGATTCCGTGTTTCATTGGTGGAGGGAGGAACCTGGAACCAGTCCGCCAGCGCCTGCCTCACCTCCTGTTCGTCACGGGAAAGGTATTCATACCGGGGCGGGGAGGCGTTGGGGTCCGGACGGTCCCTGTCCGGCATGTAGGGAGACCAGGGAGAAGCCATGAGTGGAAAATAAAAGCCCGGAGTGTTGGATGTCAACAGCCCCGGGCGGTTAAAAAATAATATGGAGAATATATTATTCGCCGTCGTCGCCGATAGCTTCCACGGGGCAGCCTTCCATGGCTTCCACGCAGGCTTCCTGTTCGGTTTCGTTGTCCGGCTGCTTCTTGACGTAGGAGACGCCTTCGTCGTCATCCCGTCCAAAGTTTTCCGGAGCCGTTTCGCGGCAAAGGTCGCAATCAATGCAGGAGCTGTCCACGTAAAACTTGCCGGGGACGTTTAGAGGTGTTTTTTCGTCGATGTCTGCCATTATGTATATGGGTTGTATGAACTGCGCCCACTATTTCCGCATTTGAGCAAATTTTGCAATCTTTTTTGTTGCAGGAATGAGTCAGCATGAGGAACAATGCCGCCATTCCCGTTCCTGGAATAAAAGGCTTTTTACGATGAATCCCGTTTCCCCTCCCACTCCCCGTCTCCTGCCCGTCTGGGCGGGCCTGCTGCTGGCTGCGTTTTCCGGCGTTCTGATGGCCTGCGCCTTCATTCCCGTGGACTGGGGAGGCTGTGTCTGGATAGGTTTTCTGCCGTTGCTGACGGCGCTGTGGTACGGCCGCCGCCGGGAGGGGAAAAAGGGAATCCTGGCGTATGCCCTGTACGGCTGGATGTTCGGCGTGGTGTTTTACGGCATCTCCTTCTGGTGGGTCAATGAAGTCAGCACGCTGGGCTATATTCCCCTGATGATATTTTACGGCGGCCTGTTTCCCGGCATCTGGGCGCTGGTCATGGGCGTGTTTTTCCGTCCGGACGCCCGGCCGCTGCCCGGGGCGCGGCAGACGGTGAAGGAACGCAGGGCGGCGTGGAAATCCTGGGCTGTGGGGGACATGCTGCCCAGCGCTTCCGCCGCGCTGGGGGGGGCGGCCCTGTGGGTGTGCCTGGAATGGGTGAGGGGCTGGCTCATACCGGGCTTCGGCTGGAACAACCTGGGCGTGGCCCTTTACGGAAATCCGCTGGCCCAGTGGGCGGAATATGCGGGGGTAACGGCCCTGGCCTTCCTCCCTGCCGTCTTTTCCGTCTGGCTCTGGCGCGTCTGCCGCCGGGCCGGAACCATGGTGGTCCGTGAAGGCAGGCGCACCGTTCCGTGGGACTTTTTCACGCTGGTGGCGGTTCTCTTAATCATGTTCGTCACCGGCGTGCTCTGGACGGCGCGCTACTCCCCGCAATCCGCCGCAGCCACGGGGAACGGCAAATTCACCGTTCCCGTCATGACCGTGCAGCTTAACCTGAGCCAGAAGGAGAAATGGGACGCGGCCAACCGGGGCGCCATTTACCGGGCTCTGCTGGACACGACGGAGCAGGGGATGCTGGACCTCCAGAACAGCGTCCTGGAACAGGCCGCCAAAAACGGGACGGAAGCCTCCCTGAACATGCCGGCCTGGGTAATCTGGCCGGAGAGTTCCTTCCCCATTTCCACGTTTTACCGCGATTCCACGGGGGAACGCTTTCCGAACCAGGACAACGTCAACTTCCTGAGCGTGGAGGAGGACTACGTCCAGGCCCTCCGGAACGGGATATGCAATTTCATCCTGCTGACGGGCACGGATGACATTTACCTGTCCGATGAAGGCCGCGTGGCGCGGGCCTACAACTGCCTCACCGTCTTTGAAGGGGACTACTCCACGGCCAGGCCGCACGCCAAGGCCATGCTGGTCCCCTTCGGCGAATACATCCCCATGCGGGAAACCTTCCCGTTCCTGGAAAAGGCCTTTGAAGCCTCCGCCGGAACGGCAATGGGGATGAACTACACGCCGGGAGCCTCCTCCAGCCCCGTGCCCGTGCCCATGCGCCCGGGGAGCTCCGCCACGGTAGGAGTCATTCCGCTGGTTTGCTTTGAGGACGTAGTGGGAAGCTGGGTGCGCCGCTTCGTGCGGCAGGAACCCCAGTTGATGGTGAACGTCACCAATGACGGGTGGTTCAACCGCTCCTGCGCCAATGAACAGCATTGGCGCAACGCGGCGTTCCGGTGCATTGAGCTGCGCCGTTCCATGGTCCGGGCCGCCAACACCGGCGTCAGCGTGGCGCTGGCTCCCAACGGCGCGGTTATCGCGGATTTGAGGGATTCCTCCGGTTCCCCGTTCACCAGGGGGGTAATGAACGCCACGCTGCCCGTGGGCTGTACGGAAATGACCCTGTACGCCCTGTTCGGGGACTGGGCCATCCTGGCCTGTTTCCTGCTGTTTGCGGCTCTTCTCCTGCGCAGGATGAATGAGGGAAAGAGAAACGCCGGACCCGTGAAGGACGGCGTTTACCGGCGCGGCGCTACGCCCAGGTAATTCCTGACCTGCTTGAACGCGGGGTAGGAAATGCCGGACTCATGGCACCAGAAGGCAGAGGAAGAGCCTCCGTCCAGATTCAGGGCCGTCTTTACCCGGAAATTCCCCAGTGCGCCGGGGGTCGCCAGCCACTCCGCCAGTTCCCTCAGGGTGACGGAGGAGGATACGCCGATGCACCACCGCTTGCCTCCGTCCGTGGCGATGAAGGTGCGGTAGGTGGATTTCCGGGCGTTGAGCCCCTTGACGGCTGTGCCGTTCTCCACCAGGAAAGGCCCTCCCTGAATGGCCGCCTGCATGGCGGGCAGTTTTTTCATGCGCTTTAGCGCGGAGCTGCGGATGAGGAACAAGCCGTTCTTTCCGTTGTCATACACCACTCCGGACACGGCGAAGGAGCCCGTGGCCAGCGGAGAGAGGCGCTTGCCGTCCTGAACGACGAGGCCCAGGGGAGTTCCCTCCGCATCCGCGCCGAAGAATCCGCCGTTGACGCCTGCCGAACAGGGGCTCTTGCGCATGGCCTTGTCCAGGGAGCCGTACCGGGGCGCCCGGACGCTCCCCTCATCCCGCACCAGAAGGCGGTGCGTGTCAGACTGGAAAAAATAGACGTTCAGCTTGTCCCGCATGGACAGGAAGCCGTCTTTTCTGGTGAACACGCGGTGCTCCGCCTGGACGGAGCCGCAGAAAAATAAAAGGAGAAGGAGAAAACGCAGAAAAGGCATGGTTGACAGTCAAAGGGATAGATGAAAAATCCGCCGTTCCGCACAGGTGCCTGCGGGCACGCGGGCGCCGGGCCAGACGACGCACTCCCTGAGGCGGCAGCCTTCCTCCACGATGGCGCGGGGGCCGATTACGCTGGCAGCGTCCACGGAGGCTCCGGAAGACACTTCCGCCCCGGGATGGATGCGCGGAGCAGGGGAGGGAAAGTCCAGATGGGCCTGGATATAGGCCTCCGGCGTGCCCATGTCCATCCACAGGCCGTCGTCCGCCAGCACGCCGCGCAGGCGCCCCTGCCGGATGTAATCCAGAAACACGGGGATGATGGAAACGATCTCGCGGGGAGGGATGCGGCCGAACACCTCCGGCTCCATGCAATAGGCTCCGGTAAACTGGCAGGCGCCCGGATCGCGCCCCAGGGCGTGCCGCATATCCGTCACCTGGCCGGAGGAAAAATCAAAACCCACGTTCCTCTTGTCCCCGGAGGTCCGCAGGGCCAGCGTCACGGCGGGGCGGTGCCTGACATGGTCCTCCATCACCCGGCGCAGGTCGAAGGTGGCTGCCATGTCCCCGTTAATCACCAGCAGGGGTTCTTCCGCGGAGGCCAGGGGTTCGATCTTCTTCACCCCGCCTCCGGAATCCAGCAGCACGGGTTCATGGCTGAAATGGACGGGGCAGCCGTTCCAGGAGCGTTCCGGGAACGCCTGGTCCCAGGCTTCCGCCAGATGGTGGGTATTGATGATGAACTCCCGGATGCCGCAGTCGTAGCAGCGGCGCATGGAATGCAGCACGAGAGGCTCATGGAAAAAGGGAATCAGCGGCTTGGGCAGCACGTGGGTAAGGGGCCGCAGGCGGGTGCCCAGCCCGGCGCCGAGGATGAATGCGCGGGAAATGCCGGGACCTGCTGTGATGTGCATGCAACATGACTAACGGGAGAAAGGCGTTTTTTCAAGCGCCCTTTCTCCGCTCCCTCTCCGGATGACACGCCGGAATGCCCTCCTTTCCCTGAATTTACAGGAAAATCCGTGATTTCGTGCTTTCCAAACGGGAGCTCATTCACTAGCATTCCCCGCATGGCATGTGGAAACCAAAGAACTGTCGGCTCTCCGGCCTCTCTGGCCGGTACCTCTTTGCATACGGGACAGCCCGTTACCCTGACCCTGAAGCCGGCCCCCGCCGACTTCGGCATTAAATTCCGCCGGGTGGATATTCCGGACCAGCCCTTCATCAACGCGGACGTGGAGAAGGTGCAGACCGTGGAGCGCGCCACCAGCCTGGCGGAAGGCTCCGTCAAGGTACACACCGTGGAACACATTCTTTCCGCCCTCACGGGCATGGGCATTGACAACGCCGTCATTGAAATGGACGCCAACGAACCGCCCATCGGGGACGGTTCCTCCGCTCCCTACGTGGAACTGATCAAGAGCGCCGGCATTGTGGAACAGGAAGTGCCGCGGCGCTATCTGGAAGTGCGCGAGGCCGTCACCATTGAAACCAAGGGCGGTTCCATCCTGACCATTCTCCCCTCCAAGCAATTCCGCGTCTCCGTCACCTGCGTGGGACCGGAAAACCGCATCACCCAGTACTTTGACGCGGTCATCACGCCGGAAACGTATGAAAAGGAACTGGCCCCGGCCCGCACCTTCACGTTCTACGAGGACATCAAGCCCCTGCTGGAAAAGGGCCTCATCAAGGGCGGCAGCCTGGAAAACGCCGTGGTCATCCGCGGGGAGGAGCTCATGAGCAAGGAGCCCATGCGCTTCATCAATGAATTCGCCCGCCACAAGGCCATGGACCTCATCGGCGACCTCAGCCTGTGCGGCAAGCCCATCCTGGGCCACGTGATCGCCATCAAGCCGGGCCACGGCCCGAACACCGAGCTGACCGCCAAGCTGAAGAAGGAACACCGCCGCAACCAGCAGATGGCGCCCAATCCCGTCAACGTGCCGTACGGAGACGCCGTGCTGGACATCAATGAAGTGATGAGCCTCCTGCCGCACCGCTATCCCTTCCTGATGGTGGACCGCATCATCGGCTTTGAAGGGGAAACCAAGTGCCGCGGCCTGAAGAACCTGACGATGAACGAGCTCTTCTTCCAGGGCCACTTCCCGGGCCATCCGGTCATGCCGGGCGTCCTGCAGCTGGAAGCCATGGCCCAGGTCGCCTCCATCGTCATGCTGCGCCAGCCCGGCAATGCCACCAAGCTCGGCTACTTCATGAGCGCGGACAAGATCAAATTCCGCCGTCCCGTAGTCCCCGGCGATACGCTCATCATTGAGGCGGAGCTGACCAAGATGCGCGGCAACATCGGCCAGGCCCTCGGCCGCTGCCTGGTGAACGGCCAGGTGGTATCGGAAGCCGAACTCAAATTCGGCCTCCAGGACATCTGAACCGGCTGATACCGGCCCCTGTCTTTATGGAACCCCCGGCCCGTGCTCGTCACGCCGGGGTTTTCCATGTCCTGCATCCCGCTTGGCCGTTTTTCTCCTGGCCCCTCTTGGAAATAAGGGCCTCCCGGCCCTTATGAAAAAGGCTGCTACGCGCATGCAACAGGGAAAGCAGAAAAGCCAGAGCCGGCTTCACTACGGAGACCGGAACCAAACCCCGGCAATTTGACGAATCATGAGGGGAAGGAGTTCCTCATTCCCAGGGGCGGCGGAGGCACCTCTATCTGCCGCATCAGCAAGACACGCCGGGCAGACGGCACATCTCCGCATACTCTTCAAGGCGCCGGCGGAAGGTTTCCTCCGTCATGGAAAGGAGGGCGTCCGCGGAAAAGGACTCGCAGGTGAAGGAGGCCGCCACCGTGCCGTACACAATCCCCCTCTTCACTTCCTCAAAGGATGGAAGGACGGGGGGCAGGGTGGCCAGGTAGCCGGCCAGCGCCCCCAGGAACGTATCTCCCGCCCCGGTGGGGTCCACCAATGTTTTCAGGGGATAGGCGGGACAGCGGAAAATTTGCAGATTGCCTGCGGAATCCCGCCCCAGAAGCGTGGCGCCGTATTCCCCCTGTTTCACCACGGCATATGCGGCGCCCTTGGAAAGCAGGAATTCCCCGGCTTCCAGCACGGTGGACGCCTGGGCGTACTCCTTCGCCTCGTCCTCGTTCATCATGGTGATATGGGAGCGGCTGATGACGGCGTCCAGCAATTCCGGCTGGCGGCGCAGCCACTTGTCCATGGAATCGGAAAGCACCAGTGCCGCGTCCGGGCACTGTTCCATGCACTTGAGCTGCTGGGCCGGAACCATGCAGCAGCACACCAGGACGGGATGGTTACGCAAGGACTCCGGAACGTGCACGTTCCATTCCAGCATCACGGCATCATTGGCGCAGACGGTCCTGCGCTTGTTCATGTTGTCAAAATATTCCCCGGTCCAGGAAAAGGAAGGACCCTTCTTGCGTTCCACGCCGTCCATGCACAGCCCCTTGGCCGCAAGGGCTTCTTCATAATGGGAGGGGAAATCCTCTCCGATGATGCTGACGGCGTCCACCCGGTCCGCAAAAAGCAGGGCGGCCACCGCCGCAAAGGACACCGAGCCGCCCAGAACTCCCTCCGCCCGGTTGCGGGGAGTGAGGATGGTGTCTATTCCAATGGTTCCGGTGACAAGGAGGGGCTGGGACATGGAAAAAAGGAAATACGTATTCAAACGCCGGGATCAAGAATAAAAGGCTGGAGATATGGAAAAAACGGGTTATTTTACCTGTACGCGCTTAAAGGAAATGAGGCTCTTCCCTGGGAACGCACCCTAAACCGCCTGCACGGCAGGCTGATGGCTTCTGTATCACACCGGATGCAGAAGCTTTGTATTCGGTGAAGGACATCCCCATACGAACATGAACGCCTTTACACCAATTTCCTCCGCCTTCTGCCGCCTTTCCCGGCAGCATCCGGCAACGGCATCCCTGGAATCTCGCCCGGAGTCTTATTCCCGTTCAACCGGAGAAAAGCCGCTATGATGAAAATACTGCTGATGGTCGGGCTGGGAAGCTTTGCGGGCGGCGTGCTGCGCTTCCTGCTGACCCGTTTTGTCCAAATCAACTCCATGAGTTCCTTTCCATGGGGAACGACGGCGGTCAACTTGCTGGGATGCCTGGTCCTTGGCGTTCTCTACGGGCTGTTCAGCCGGGGTCTGCTGCTGCATACGGAAACGCGGCTTTTTCTTACCGTAGGCCTGTGCGGCGGCTTCACCACCTTTTCCACGCTGATGAATGAATCCTTCCTCCTGTTGAAGGAGGGGAACTTTCCCGCCTTCTTTCTTTACACCCTCCTCAGCTTTGCCGGAGGGCTCATTGCCATTGGCCTGGGATACCTGGCCGCCAGATAAGAGACAATCATGAACACTCCGGAAGAAAACCTCATGCTGCGCATCTACGTCAGCAGCACCGACACCGTCAGACACGTACCCGTCCACGAGGCCGTAGCCTACGCTACCCGCCGCTACGGCATGGCGGGCTGCACCGTGTACAAGGGACTAATGGGGGCCGGGCGGCATACGCGCCTGATGAGCCCCACATTCTGGGAAATTGTCGAGAAGGTGCCCGTCATCATTGAAATCGTAGACACCTCAGAACGCATTGAAACGTTCCTGGGCAAAATCTCCTGCTGGCTGGACAGGCTGCCGCACGGCTGCCTGGTGTGCACGCAGCCTGTCCGCGTTTATCCTGTCGGCGGTACCCGCTCCTAGGAATAGGACTTTTCCAGGATGCTGACGACGTCCGCCGGAGTGAACTTGCAGCGGTCCAGCTCAAACAGGTTGCCCATGGTGGAAAAGGCCGTTCTGGCGTATTCGTCAAACAAATCCGGGGTAATGCCGAACTCGGACATCTTCAGCTTGTCCACGCCGCAGGCCTCCTTCAGCTTGTTCAGGCCGTTCAGGAAGCCGTCCACGGAAGCTTCCTGCCCCATGGCGGCGGCTACCCTGGCGTAACGTTCCGGGCAGGCGGGGGCATAGGCTTCATGATAGGCCCAGGAAATCATGATCAGGCCCGCGCCGTGCGGGAGAGCGGGATGGAACGCGCTGAGGGCGTGTTCAATGGAGTGTTCCGACGTACAGCAGGAAATGGTCTCCACAAAGCCGGAATAGGTATTGGCCAGGGCGACGTAGGCGCGCGCTTCCAGATCGTCCCCGTTGCTCACGGCGCGGGGAAGGTATTTGGCGATGTATTCAATGGCCTGTAGCGCGAACATGTCCCCCATGGGAGAGGCAATCGTGGCCATGTACCCCTCCACGGCGTGGAACAGGGCGTCAAAGCCCTGGTAGGCCGTCAATTTGGGCGGTACGGAAAGCATCAGCTCCGGATCCACGATGGACATGGTGGGGAAGGTGCCCTTGAAGCCGAAGCCGATCTTCTCCTGCGTATCCTCCTTCGTGATGACGGTCCACGGATCCGCTTCCGTTCCAGTCCCTGCCGTGGTGGTGATGCAAACGATGGGAAGGGGCTTGTTGGGAATGGGAAGGCCCTTGCCGGAACCGCCCTGGATGTAATCCCAGTAGGTTCCCGGATTGGCAGCCATCACGGCGATGCTCTTGGCGGAATCCATGCTGCTGCCTCCGCCCAGGCCGACGACGAAATCACAACCTGTCTCCCTGGCAAGCGCGGCGGCCTCCATCACGTGCTCCACCACGGGGTTGGGCTGCACCTTGTCGAAAACGACGCTCTCCACTCCCTGGTTCTTCAACAAAGCCTGCACCCGGTCCAGATACCCGAGCCGCCTGACGGACGTGCCGCCGATGACAATCAGGGCCTTGGCGCCGGGCAGGGGAGCGGAACCAAGATTGTCCAAAGAACCCGCGCCAAAGAAAATTTGCGCGGGCATGAAAAATTGAAATGGCTGATACATGGCCCTACTGTATAAAACAGCGGCTCCGGACGTCAAGGATGCTCTGTGCATTCCATCAACTCCGGAGCCGCCGTGCAGGCAACAGCCTTTACTGAAAAGCGTTATGCGTCTTCAAAAAAATCGTCGCTCCGGGTGGGGTCCGGCTTGGGCGGCTTCGGCACATCCGTGCCGATGGCTCCGGGATCGTCCATTTCACGGCTGGTCGTGATCGTGGTGGGCGGCGTCTTCCTTCTGGGAGGCCGCACCGCGGGACGAGGGGAGGCTGAAGAGGAGGAGGAAGAACCGTCCGCCATGGTTTCATCTTCCGAGGAAGCGATCATACTCTTCATGCTCTGGACCAGCTTGTCCCGGAGGGTGCGGATACCTTGTTCCCGGCGCACCGGGTCTACCGTCGTCCGGATCAGCGTCATCATGTTCCGCGTGGCGTTCGCCTGGTCGCCCAGGTCAAAGCAATCCAGTTCGCAGCGCCAGCGCAGGCGGTCCAGGACGGAGGAATCCTGTTCGTCAAACTCGTCTTCGGACGCATTGGCAATGCGTCCCTGCATGCCGGACTTCTTGCCGGTGGAAATGGCATGGCTTACCTTGCCGAGAGCCACTTCCATGGAAATTCTCTTGCCCCATGCCTGCCGGAGGGCGGGAAGATTGCGCGTCTTGCGGTATCCCGTGAAGAAAAGCTTGTCGAAAATCTCGTCCCGGTTTTTCATGGAATCCGGAAAGGCCTTGGAAGACATGCTGCCGATGCCCAGGGCCTCCCCGACCTCCGTATTCAAAACGGATTGTTCCGCAATGCGGGCTCCGGCTTTCCCGGCTCCCCCTCCATTGTTATTTTTGGAAGAAGTGGAAGAGGGATCGACAAAATCAGGGTCGGAGCAGGCGGCCAGGTAGGCGTTCAGCAAATCCATGGCCGGCTTCTGGAACTCCGTAACGTCCAGAGTCTCCTCCTCCGTTCCGCCGGTGGAGCTTGACGTGGCGTTCATCAGGTTTTCCTTGAGGCGGGCCTTGAGGACGAGCACGCCCCACTGGTATTGAAGCATCAATCCCTTACGGGCATTCTTGTCCTGGTATTTCTTGGCCTCGCGGTCCATCCAGTCCTTCAGGGAATTGGAGGCAATCTTGGCGCTCTTGCCCTGGCTCTTGTCCTTCTCCTTTTCCGCTTCCATCAGGAACTTTTTGGACTGGATCAGCAGGTCGTACGCGGCGCTGGGATCCCTGCCGGCGGAATTCAGCTTGCTGATGGCGGCATTGATCACCTTGGTTTCCGCAGACCTGTTCAGGGCGAGCAGGTTATCCAAATCCTTGATCACCTTCTTCTTGGCATCGTTATCCATGTGCTGCGCATAACAGAGGGAGCCCAGGCTGAGGCCTCCGATCACGCAAAGAGAGACGAAAGTATTCATGCTTTTTTTATTATGACGGATGAATGACGGTCTGGCAAGAGAGAAGCGAGGGGAAGGGGTATCCGGATGAACTTTTAAGGAGGGAAAAGGAATTTTCCCGTTTCTGCCGCGTTATAATAGGTTAGTCAGTGAAAGACTTTTTATTTTTATGGAGAATACTTCAAAGCAGGAGAGGACGGCTAGACGGGGTTTTCAGCGACGGATGGGGATGGAAGAAAGGTTGGCAATACTGAAAACCCCTTTGAATGGAGAATATTTAATCAGGACGGGAGGCTCTGGTTCCCAGAAGTGAAGCCCACTGGAAAATACAGGGTGCATGGAATGTTCCCATGTTTTTGACAGGAAGCAGTCCCCCTGGAGAACGGAGGTTTGGTTCGTGCCTCTTTCAGGCTTCAAGCCTTCCGCTTTCCGTCCAACTGCAAAGCGGTTTCCCGGCCTTCGTACAGACGCGTGGACGGACAGCAGGAAGCGACGCATGAAAATCCCAGCAATGCTCTTATAGAAGAAGGAAAAACGGGCGGAGATTCACCCTGATTTAATACTTCGCATAATATATGTAATGCAAAATATGGAACTAGTGAAATAAACGCACTGGACTTTGATTTTAAAAGATATATGCCCGCAGAAGGCACATGGATGAGAATAGCTTTATTATCCCCTGGGATGGAAGCGGTGATGAATGGCATTCAGCCGCTGCTGTTCCAGATGCGTATAAATCTGGGTGGTGGAAATATCGGCATGCCCCAGCATTTCCTGAATGATGCGGAGGTCGGCGCCGTTCTCCAGCAGATGCGTGGCGAAGGAATGCCGGAGGATATGCGGGAAGACATGCTGTTCTATTCCCGCGGCCCTGGCGCGTTCCCGGAGAATCTGGCGTACCCGTTCCCTGGTCAGCGGCCGTCCGCGCACCGTCAGGAAAATATGGCTTTTCGTCCCCGGCTTGACCAGCCTGGGCCTCCCTTTCTCCAGATACGTCCTCAACGCCTCCAAGGCGGACCTACCCACAGGCACCAGCCGCGTTTTCTCTCCCTTCCCCAGCACGCGGACAAAGGCATCATTCATATCCAAACTCTCTAATTTGCAACTGATTACCTCACTTACGCGCATGCCGCAGGCGTAAATCATCTCCAGCAGGGCCCTGTCTCTACAGCCGAGAGGAATATCCTGAACGTCAACACTTTCAAGCAGTGTTGAAACGGTTTGCTGATCCAGCACATGGGGGAGCGACAGCCCCTGCCGGGGCATTTCCAGAAAGGCGGAGGGGTCTTTTTCCAGCATCCCCATCCCGGCCAGCCAGCGGAAAAAGATGCGCAAATGCACCATTTCCACCCGCATGGAGCTGCGGGCCATGCCGCGGGCCTGCAAATGCCGGAGGAACTCCGTAAGCGTGCCGATGTCCACACGGGAAAGATCAGCGTCTTCCGTACCCAGAAACCGGGCGAATTCCTCCAGCGTCTGCCTCACGGAAAGCTGGTAGGCGGCGCTCAAGCCTTTCTCTGCGGCCAGAAAACGGATGAAGCGTTCCAGATGGGCTTTCATGGTGTTACCTCCCCTGCCCGTTAAAACCGTTCCACCAGGAACAGGAACTCTGTCACGTTCTGCGGGCGGTTCCTCAAATTCCGGCTGCCGCGGAATGTGGCGTATGGCGTTTCCAGCGTGACGATATGTCCCAGACGGCCAAGGAAATTCGTCATTTCCTCATAACTGATGAAGCCCTCCGAACTGTACGAAAGGAGAATGAACTTGGCCGGGCAGTCCTCCAGCAGCCGGAACAGGGCCGCTGGGGCATGCTGCCGGCTGTTGTACGTGGAGCGTTTCCAATCCGCGGGAATGCCGGAAACACGGCTGGTTTCCGCCGGCTTCTCATAGGAGGACAGCAGGTTCAGCATGAAATAGTTGGAACCGTACGGATGCTGATTGTAGGGAGGGTCCAGGTACACCACATCCATCTCCGGCAATTCCGCGGCCAGTTCATTGGCGTCACGGCAGTGGATGGAAAACCGGCAGTTAAACCGGGAAAACACGGGGAACGGCAGTAAAATATCCCCCAGGATGCGGGAAAGAGCGTTGCCGGCCGTTCCGCCGAACTTGCCGACGCCGTGCCTGTCCTTGTAAAATCCCTTGAACACGCCGGATGTGTTCGTATGCACGGAAGCCTCCGCCAGAAGGGGGGCGATGAAATAGGGCCTTACCTCTTCCGGAAGCAAATCGATGGTCTGCCGGGCCGTATCCAGGTACACGGCGTTGCGGCGCGTATAAAAAACGCGGTCTTCCGGCGTGATGCTGTCCGGATTTTTGGGCGCGTACAACTCCGTGATGAACCCCGGGGACTCATGCGTCTCCATATACCGCAGCAGACGCCGGTAATGCCTCTCCAGCTCCAGATTCTCCACTTCCTCCGGATTGCTCAGGTAGCAGGTGTTGACGATGCGGCTATACTCTTCCAGATCATTGACAATCAACTCTTCCGAATGCTTTTTCAGGAAACGGGCTACAATGCCGCTGCCGGAAAACAGGTCCCCGGCCTTCAGCCTGTCCTTCCCCAGGCGGCTTTTCACCTGTTCCAGCCCCATCCCCAGGAAGTGCAGCAGGGAACGCTTGTTGCCCAGATACGTCACAATCTGTTCCGTCAGGTATCTGGGATCTTCCTCCATCTGCGACGCTGGGAGGGATGATGGCTCGTTCCGGGTCATATACAGGTCTCAACCAGCATACGGCACTCCGGCCTTTCCGTCAAGTTGTGCCGGATACGGAAATGGAAGATATGCCCTTGGAATAAGGAAGAAACCCACACCTGCTGAAAGAGACGGGAGGGAAATATATGGAAGGGAAATACATTTTGAAAATTTCCCTGAATAGTGAGGGTGCATTTCACGCACGTCTCATGAATAGAAAATAAAATCATGAATAATTCATCTATGGATCAATTCTGCTCAGAGCTGGTAGCTAAGTCCGAATCCAAGCGGTTTCCGTCCGCGTTGCGGGAATTGGGGGAACACGTGGAAACATTTTTGCAGGAGGAAGAAGGTACATGCATTTGCGGGCACGCTATTAGAGAGCACTATATCATTCAAAACGTGATCAATAGTAAAAAATTGATCGCTGGGAATTACTGTGTGAAAAAATTCATGCACATCGGCACCTCAAAACACTTTGATGCCATGGATACGATTGGATCAGGAAGCCTGACCGTACCTCGCAGGAGGTTTTTCAAATGCCTAGCCGCAAATTTGATAGACTTCCTTCGTAAAAAAAGAAGAAGGCCGCCCGCTTCCTTTCCGGAACCTCTATGTAGCGTCCCTCCCCTGCTCCATGCGGACATGCCGGAAGAAAGGCCTTTCCAAAACAGCCGTGCATGTTATAGTGCCAACAATCATGAAAAGGCATCTTCTACCCTGCTCCCTGCTCTGCATGCTCCTGGCGGCAACAACGGCCCTGGGCGGTCCCGGAGACACATTTTACGAAGCCAACCTTTCCCTGACGCGCGCCGCGCGCCTGGAGAAGGAAGGCGATTACAAGGCAGCCCTGGAAAGCGGCAAAAAAGCCGCGGAGCTGCTTCAGTCCCTGAAAAGTTCAACTCCGGAATGGAATCCGGAGTGGGTGGCCGGGAAGCTGGACGCCGCCGCGCAGTTGCAGCAGCGTGTGGAGCCTCTGGCCCAAAAGGCCGGGGAGAGCAAGAAGGCGGATTATTCCCTGAAACCCGGAGAACGGAGGGACTTTACCCTGCAACGCGCCTACAAGGCCCATGAACAGCAAAAACTGATTGTCGGCGCCGTTCCTGCTCCCGCCCCCGTTCACGGTGCGGAACCCGGGAAATCTGCCGCTCCCGCAGCTTCCGGCCGCACGGAAATCCGCGTTGTCACGCCAGCCGTGGCCAGACCGACGGTTGTTTCCAGAAGATCCGCGCCTTCTCGCGGCCTGCCTCCCCGCACGGACCGGGACGGAAGGTTCCGCATCGGGAGCTGATATGAACAAAAGCGGAAGCTTCCGGAACAGTTCCGGTTTTGCTTTTCGCCTTTTCCTTTCAACCATAAAAAAGAGCCGCTTCCCCATTCATCGGGAAAGCGGCTCTGTGAATTTTAACAGCGTTCTCAGGCGTTCTGCCTGGCGGCTTCTTCAACAGCCACGGCCACCGCTACGGAAGCGCCGACCATCGGGTTGTTGCCCATGCCGATAAGGCCCATCATTTCCACGTGGGCGGGCACGGAGGAGGAGCCGGCGAACTGGGCGTCCGAGTGCATGCGGCCCATGGTATCGGTCATGCCGTAGGAGGCGGGACCGGCAGCCATGTTGTCCGGGTGCAGGGTGCGGCCCGTACCGCCGCCGGAAGCCACGGAGAAGTACTTCTTGCCCTTCTCGTTGCATTCCTTCTTGTAGGTGCCGGCTACCGGGTGCTGGAAGCGGGTGGGGTTGGTGGAGTTCCCGGTGATGGAGACGTCCACGCCTTCATTCCACATGACGGCCACGCCTTCGCGCACGTCGTCGCAGCCGTACACGCGCACAGCGGCCTTCGGGCCCTTGGAGAAAGCCTTCTCCTGGACGATGTTCAGCTTGCCCGTGGCATAGTCGAACTTGGTCTGCACGTACGTGAAGCCATTGATGCGGGAGATGATGTACGCGGCATCCTTGCCGAGGCCGTTCAGGCAGACGCGCAGGTCCTGCTTGCGGACGCGGTTGGCGGATTTGGCAATGCCGATGGCGCCTTCAGCGGCGGCAAAGGATTCATGGCCGGCCAGGAAGCAGAAGCATTCCGTTTCATCGCGCAGGAGCATGGCGGCCAGGTTGCCGTGGCCCAGGCCCACCTTGCGGTCGTCCGCAACGGAACCGGGAATGCAGAAGGACTGGAGGCCTTCACCAATGGCTTCGGCGGCGTCCGCAGCCTTCGTGCAGCCCTTCTTGATGGCGATGGCGGCGCCCACCACGTAGGCCCAGCCGGCGTTTTCAAACGCGATGGGCTGGATGCCGTTCACGATTTCGCGAACGTTGATGCCCTTGGAAAGGCAGAGTTGTTCCGCTTCTTCAATGGAGCCGATGCCGTATTTGGCCAGGGCTTCATTGATCTGCTTGATGCGGCGGTCGTAGGATTCGAAAAGAGGCATGATGGTAATAGTGCTTGAAGTTGATATACTCTTTTTAATTCAATCTCATTCGTGACGAGGATCGATGTACTTGGCGGCCTCGTCGAAACGACCGTAGTTGCCCGTGCACTTGGCGACGGCTTCGTTGGCGTCCACGCCCTTCTTGATCATTTCCATCATCGGGCCCATGCGCACGAACTCATAGCCGATGATTTCGCCGTCTTCGTCCAGAGCCAGCTTGGTGATGTAGCCTTCGGCCATTTCCAGATAGCGGGGGCCCTTGGCGCGGGTGCCGTACAGGGTGCCGATCTGGGAGCGGAGGCCCTTGCCGAGGTCTTCAAGACCGGCGCCGATGGGCAGGCCGCCTTCGGAGAAAGCGCTCTGGGTGCGGCCGTACACGATCTGCAGGAACAGTTCGCGCATGGCGGTGTTGATGGCGTCGCACACGAGGTCCGTGTTCATCGCTTCCAGCACGGTCTTGCCGGGCAGGATTTCCGCGGCCATGGCGGCGGAGTGGGTCATGCCGGAGCAGCCGCTGGTTTCTACAAGGGCTTCCTCAACGATGCCGTTCTTGACGTTCAGCGTCAGCTTGCAGGTGCCCTGCTGGGGAGCGCACCAGCCCACGCCGTGGGTCAGGCCGGAAATATCCGTGATCTCCTTGGATTGCGTCCAGTTGCCTTCCTGCGGGATGGGGGCCGGACCATGGTTGCAGCCTTTCTTGACGCAACACATTTGTTCGATTTCGTGTGTAAACTGCATGGTATTAGGATGTTAATATGAAGATGGGCCTGCAGTCATCGGACAGCCCCACCTTGAGCGGGACGGATCATACCAGCAAAATCCCGATTGGCAAACACGAATGATTGAAAACCGGGCGAAATGCTTCATCATCAGTCCGGAGCCCGCCCCGCATGAAGTCACGCCCGCGTCATCCCCTTCTCAACAAACTTGCAATCATCTCTGTCTCAATACTGATGATCGGCTTTTCCTTATTCATGTGGGCGTGGCAGGTGGAACCCAGGCGCGTGGAAACCGTCACGACCGCGCTGGAAGTGCCGCAGTGGAAGGAAAAAGGCGGCTCCCCGCTCCGGATCGTGATCGCCGGAGACTTCCACCTGCGCCCGAACGGCGGCGACCAGGCGCGCCGGTACATGGAAAAAATCATGGAGGCCCAGCCGGACATGATCTTCCTGCTGGGGGACTACGCCAACGGCCACACCCGGGAGAGCAGCATGAGTCCGGAAACAGCCAGGGAATACTTCAAGATGCTGAAGGCCCCCCTGGGCATCTTCGCCGTACAGGGCAACCATGACCAGTACTACGGCTGGGACCTGTGGCGGAACATGTTTTCCGAGCTGGGCATCCTGCCCATGTGGAACGATTCCCTGCTGCTGCACCTCCCCGGAGGCAGAGATTTGCAGCTTTCCTCCGTTCGGGACGACTACCACCTGAGAATCAGGCCGGAGGAACTGCCGCTGCGTTTTTCCCCGGACATTCCCCACATCCTGCTCTCCCACGTGCCGGACATCTTTCCCCTGCTGGCTCCCGGCACGGCGGACGCCGTCATCAGCGCCCATACCCACGGCGGGCAGATCTGCCTGCCCGGCGGCAAGCCCCTGGCGAACATCTCCCGGGAGAAGGCCAAATTCTCCTATCCCTGGTCCCAGCTGAACGGAACCCCCTTCCTCATCACCCGCGGGCTGGGATGCAGCGTTCTTCCCCTGCGCTTCTGCTGCCCTCCGGAAATCATCGTGCTGGAAATCCAATAAAAACAATCGTTCGGAACACTCCCTGCCCTCCTATGCCCTCTCCTTTTTATTCACATGATATTTACCTGTTATTAACAGTGACGTGCATGGCCGTGGCGCTGGAATCGTGCTCCGTCCCCGTCAAGGCTCCGGAAGCCGTGGCCGGATGGTATGAAGGAACCCTCTACGAAGACAAACCCTTCTACATCACTAAAAACGCCATCAGCTGGACCAGCGGTAGGAAAAAGGCGGACTTCGGCCACTGGACCGCCGTCAGCGTGTATGACCCCACCATCCGCCTGAAAGCGGAGGGCGGTACATTCACCATCTCACCCGGCTACGGCTGGGACGGCGTCACCTGGGGAACCACCCCGCCGGACATGCTGTTCCCTTCCCTGTTTCACGACGCCATGCTGCACGCTAAAATGAATGGCGCGCCCATCGCCAGAAACCAGATTGACCTGGCCTTCTACGACCTCATGACCAGCCAGCACGCCAGCCGCAAGGGGCTTTACTACCGCTTTGTGCGCCTCTTCGGCTGGTGCTTTACCCTTCCCCAGCACCCGCACACATTGACGATCCGCCGGGAGGAATCCGGGGTAGAATAATTTCCCTGCACACATGCCGCTCCGTTTGCTGCCCTGCGGCTTGCTCGTCTCCGGCTTCAGATCTTTTCTCATGATTACTCTCCTTTCTCTGGAAGGATTTAAGCCATGGAACATGAACGGACTGAAAAAACTGACGCCCGGAAAGCCCGCAGAAGGAGGGAAAATTTGACCAGACGCATCCTGTTTTGCCTTGCCTGATTAGTTAGTTTAATCTAACTTCTGGCGTCGTAACAACAACCAGCACACATGGAAATCACCATTATCTACGGAACGGAAACAGGAAATTCGGAAAGCCTGGCCCGGGAGGCCCGGGAAAAACTGACAAAGCTCGGCCATCAGGCAACAGTGGTTGATATGGAGGATATGACGGTGGAACAGTTGAAAAATGCGGGAACGCTGCTGGTCGTCACCAGCACGTGGGGAGACGGCGAACCTCCCTCCAATGCAGAGGCGCTGTACCAGGCATTGAAGGACTCCTCGGAAGACCTTTCTACAGTCAATTATGCCGTCTTCGCCCTTGGGGATGAATTTTATGAAAACTTCTGCCAGGCAGGCAAGGACTTCGATGCCTTCCTGGAACGTTTGAAGGCGCAAAGGCTGCTGCCGGTAGCCCTGTCCGATGGGGATTATGACGCCACCTTCCCGGAATGGGTAGATGCCCTCGCGGAAAAACTTTCCTGACGTTTCTTCCTTTTTTATTTTTAAGGTGTGTAAAACGCCTCATCTTCAAATCGGACACTCCTTTAAAAAAACGCTTCTTCCGGCATCAGGGCTGGGAGAGGCGCTCTTTTTTCCTGAAAAACAGGTCCCCAGTAAAACCATTTGCCGCTCCTGGGAATAAGGGACTCCGGCCCCCTTATCAACTTGCTCCCTCCGAAGCAAGGCGAAGGCTTTCAAAATTAAAATACCCTCCTTTCCTCATTATCTTGCCGCCTCAGATAAAAAGTTACAAATTCCTATCCCTCCCCTTCCGAATTCCCGTCAAGTTCAACTCAAAGGCGCCCGCGACTGGCAAAACTCCACTTTCTTCTTTCCGCCCAACCGATGAAGCCTGAATTTGGCCACATCCACCAAGTTGGCAAAATCTCTCAATTTGGGCCCGGCAATCACCTTCTCCAGATATTCCTCCCCCTCATGAATAACCGGCAAATAGCCGACCGACAGGCAGTTTTTTCCCTCCAGTACCTTGAGAGGGGAACTCTGGTCATTATAAGGATGCAAAGAAAGAATCCTCAATTCCTTTTCATCCTTGAAGGCGGCATCCTTCACCAGATGCCTCAGGTAAATGAGCATCTCCAGGGCAGCTTTTTGAGCCTTTTCGCTGATACACTCAAAAAGCATCCGAATATTCTTCAATGATTTGCCTATCTCCTGCAATTTCTTTCTTTCAGACTCTTTCAATGCGTCTTCGCAAACATTAAAATCCCTGTTTAACGAGTATTCAGAACATGCAGGGGTATAATGCACCCGACCGGAAGAGCAATCATAATACAATACCCAGTAAAGAGGGAGCTTGCGGCGCATGTCAGTCTCTTTTCCGGAGGAGGAGTCGTCCTCTTTCTGGACGGCAATCATGGACGTTTCTCCCGGTTTGGCAAAAAAGGATCGGTTAAATACCAGGCACAGCCCGGTTCCTTCCTCTCCCTTGTTTTTTCCGTAAAGGCGGAACTGGTTCAAGGAATCAATGGCAGAAGAAAAGGAAGCCTGCAATACGGCAAGATGGCTCTGAATTCTCTGGGAAGGCAGACAATCCTGTTTTAGAAATGCCTGAAAAACGGTGCCTTCCGTAGGATCATTAGCCGCAGCCAGGCTACATAACGACAGGGGATTTGCGTGACCGTCCGTTTCCGTCTGCTTTTGGAGCAAGGTTTCAAAAACCATAGAGGAAGTGTAATGCCCTACCTGCTCAAGGTCAGCGCTAAGCAAATAAAGAAGCCTATATTGTTCCACCCACAGACGGTGAATACAGGATAAATCTTTGCCGGAGCATCCACCCAGTTTTTCCCTGCTTGCCAGGACATTGAAATCTTCGTCTCCACTCCATAAATCCACCTGACTATTTTCTGACAGGCCATCCCAGAATTCCTTGCTTCCCACTAACGACCTCCGGTTTCGTTTGGCTATTTCATTACCGGCATTGATTTGAATGGCTTGAATATAACAAGCCAATGCCTCTTCCTTTTTGCCGAGATTGGATAATAAAAGCCCTTTATTGTTCAGGGCTGCATCATGATGAGGGTTGATTTCCAGCGCCTTGTTATAACAGGCCAGAGCTTCCTCCTTCCGTCCCAGGTCATCCATGACATTTCCCATGTTGTAACAGGCCGCCCCATAACCAGGATTGATTTCCAATGCCTTACTATAGCTGGCCAGAGCTTCCTCCTTTCTTCCCAGGTCATCCAGGACATTTCCCTTGTTATAATGGGCCGCATCGTAACCGGGATTGATCTCCAGCGCCTTGTTGTAGCTGGCAAGGGCCTCTTCCTTTTGTCCTAAACTTTTCAGGATAATGCCCCTGTTGCAATAAGCCTTATCATAATCAGGTCTGATTTCCAGAGCCTTGTTATAGCTGTCCAACGCTTCCTTCTTCCGGCCGAGATCGTTCAGGATATTTCCTTTATTGTAGTAGGCCGCATGGTCCCCAGGATTAATTTCCAGCGCTTTGTCATAGCTCTGCAACGCCTCCTCCTTCCTCCCGAGATCGTCCAGAATATGTCCTCTGTTGTAATGGGTTGCATCATTTCCTGGGTTGATTTCCAACGCTTTATCGTAACTGGATAAAGCTTCCTCCTTCCTTTCTAATTTTTTCAATACAATGCCCCTGTTGCAATAGGCTTTATCGTAAGCAGGGTTGATTTCCAGAGCCCTGTTATAGCTGTCCAGCGCTTCCTCGCTGCGTCCCAGGTCATCCAGGACATTCCCTTTCTTCACATAAGCCGTGAAATTTTCAGGATCAAGAGCGATCTCTCGTTCCCATTTTTCCAATTCCCCCTTCAATTTTTCTTTGTCCATGCCAAATCAATCTTGAATATATCCAATACTACCCAGCGGGAAAACCTTTGGAAAGAGGATAATAGGAATGAAAACAATTCAGGGAAGAAAAGAATCCCCGCTTTATTCCTCAATCGGCGTGGCTTCGGGAATGTATTCATTCCCGGCGGGGGCCGTCTGGCGGGTTTCCGTGACGAAGCCAAGGACGCGGTCCACATCCAGCTGGGACAGCACGGTGCGCACGTCCTGGTCTTCCAGGAAGCGGGTGAGCTTGACGTCGTTGTAAAGGCCCTGCATGTCCCCCTTCTCTACCAGCAGGCGGATGGCGGGGTCTTCGCTCAGGCTTTTCAGGCTCAGCACGCGGCTGGTGATGCGGGAGCGGGGCATGTAGCAATCCAGCTGGGTGCGGCGCTGGTCGGAGAGTTCCGGGCTGAGCGTCACCAGGTAGGCAATCATTTTTGCCAGGGAGAGGCGTTCCGGGTCGTGTTCCGGGGAGATGGCCACCAGCCAGTTCAGGTGGGGATTGTCCGTGATGGACTTCTTGACGGAGTAAATGGCGGGCAGGGAAATGGTGCGGCTGGGATCCATGTGGTACAGCGCCAGTTCGCGGGCGCGGGTCATTTCCGCCATGGAGCCGTAGTAGAAGATGCACATGACGCCCACCCAGCAGACAACCACCGCCATCAGGATGGTGGTGACGATGCCCTTGGCCCCGCCGAAGCCCATGCGCCCCCCCCAGGAGAAGACGTCACTGAACCAGAACAGGCCGTGCATGAAGATGAAGAAGACTGCCGCAGCCCCCCCGACGGACAGCACGGTGACCATCCATTCCCGCGGGTCGCTGGTGATGAAGGAGAGATAGGTAAAGCCGTATTTGGACAGCCAGAAGTACGCTGCCACGGCGGAGAGCACCGCCGCGCCGAACAGGAGCATCTTGATCATCCCCTTCAGCATGCCGAGCACGATGAAGCCGACCAGCAGCGCGCCCAGAACCAGGTAGAATGTGAGGGAGGAGTCCATGAATGACGGGAAAGAAGCCGCGTTACAATGCCCGCTGGCAGCGCTGGCGCAGATAGTGGTCGCACAGGCAGAGCCAGGCCATGGCTTCCACAATGGGCACGGCGCGCGGCAGCACGCAGGCGTCATGCCGTCCCCTGCCCTTGAGCCGGGCGTCCTCCCCTGCCTGGTTGACCGTCTGCTGGTCAACCATCAAGGTGGCGGTGGGCTTGAAGCCGATGCGCATCAGGATGTCTTCTCCGTTGGAGATGCCGCCCTGGATGCCGCCGGAGTGGTTGGTGACGGTATGCACATGGCCGTCCCGCATGTAAAAAGGGTCGTTGTGTTCCAGTCCGGTCATGTCCGCCGCTTCAAAGCCGGAGCCCACGGCAAAGGCCTTGGTGGCGGGAATGCTCATCATGGCGTGGGCCAGCGTGGCGTCCAGCTTGTCAAAGACGGGGTCCCCCAGTCCGGGAGGGCAGCCGCGCACCACGCATTTGACCACGCCGCCCAGGGAGTTGCCGGCGTCCCGCGCCTCCTTGATGGCGGCAATCATGGCCTCCACCACGGAGGGGTCCGCCGTGCGGACGATGTTGCTTTCAATGACGGAGGCCGTGACGGCCTCCCAGTCCACGGAGGCTTTCACATGATGCACCTGGTCCACCCAGGCTATGATCTCCATGCCGGGAAAGGCCTGCTTGAGCACGGCCCTGGCCACGGCCCCGGCGGCGACGCGCCCGATGGTTTCCCGTGCGGAGGCCCTGCCGCCGCCCGCCCAGGCGCGGATGCCGTATTTGGCGTCGTACGTGTAGTCCGCATGGGAGGGGCGGTACGTGTGGGCCATTTCATCATAGGCGGAGGAACGGTGGTCCTTGTTCCGCACGCTGACGGCGATGGGCGTTCCCAGGGTTTTGCCGTCCAGCACGCCGGAGAGTATTTCCGCGCGGTCTTCCTCCTTGCGGGGCGTCACGATGTCGCTCTGCCCCGGCCTGCGCCGGTCCAGCTCCCGCTGAATGGCTTCTTCCGTCACCGGGACGAGGGACGGACAGCCGTCAATCACCACGCCTACCCCGGCTCCATGGGATTCACCCCAGGTGGAGATTCTGAACACCTGACCAAAACTGCTGGACATGGCGGCATTCTAGACGGCGGCGTCCATCCGGTCAAGCCGTGGACTTCCGCAGCGGGACATAAAAAAACACCCCGGTCCGCAGAGGACGGGGTGCTGAAAGAAAAGTGCTCTTTTGGGAAGCAGCTGCCGTCTTAGTCCTTCAGGGCGGAAGAGGCCTTGAAAGCAACCGTCTTGGAGGCGGGAATGTTGATCGCCTTGCCGGTCTTCGGGTTGCGGCCGGTACGGGCTTCACGGGTCTTGGTAGCAAACGTACCAAAGCCGATGATCTGCACCTTGCCGGATTCCTGCACGCCTTCCTTGATGGATTCCAGCACAGCGGCCAGAGCTTCTTCAGCGTGCTTCTTGGTCGTATCGGCACCCAGCTTGTTTTGAATCAATTCGATCAGTTGAGCCTTGTTCATAGGACTTCGGTGAATAGCATATGGAGCCCTGACAGTAAAGAAAAAATGCGGTACACCGGCAAATCAGGACCCAAAAACGGCGTTAATTGTCGTCATCCGGCTGTCTTTCCACCGCGGCTCCGATCGCCAGGAGCTTTTCGTCAATCATTTCATAGCCCCGGTCAATGTGGTACAGGCGGTGGATTTCCGTGGTGCCTTCCGCCTTCAGGGCGGCCAGCACCAGCGCGGCGGATGCGCGCAGATCGGACGCCATGACGGGCGCGCCGCTCAGGCTTTCCACGCCGGAGATGACGGCGGTGCCGTTGTCCACCTTGATATCCGCGCCCATGCGCTTGAGCTCGGAGCAGTGCATGAAGCGCTGCGGAAAAATGGTATCCTTCACCACGGAGATGCCCGGCGTGGTGGCAAAGAGGGCCGTCATCTGGGCCTGCATGTCCGTGGGATAGCCGGGATAGGGGGCCGTCTTGATTTCCCCGCATTTGGGCGTATTCCCGGCAATGATGGTGACCGTGTCCCCCCGTTCGTTGAATTCCACGTGGTGGCCGCATTTCCGGAGCAGGTCCGTCACCACGGTCATGTGCTCCTCACAGACGCGCCGCAGGGTTACGCCGTCCCCCATCATGGCCGCGGCCACCATGAAGGTGCCGGCCTCAATGCGGTCCGGAATGACGGTATGGTTGCAGCCGCGGAGTTTTTCAACCCCTTCAATGACGATCCGGCGCGTTCCGGCGCCCTGGATATGGGCGCCCATCTTGATCAGGAAGTTCGCCAAGTCCACCACTTCCGGCTCGGATGCGGCGGATTCAATGACGGTGGTTCCTTCCGCCAGCACGGCGGCCATCATCAGGTTGTCCGTTCCCAGAACGGTGGGGCCGTGATCGCCCCTCAAATCTATGGTGGCTCCCTTCAACCCCCGGGGCGCTTCGATAACCAGGTTGCCGCGTTCAATCTGCACCTGGGCGCCCAGAGCCTGAATGGCCCGGATGTGCAGGTCCACGGGACGGTCGCCGATCACGCAGCCGCCCGGCAGCGGAATCACGCACCGCTGCATGCGGGCCATCAGGGGGCCCATCAGGCAGATGGAGGCGCGCATCTTGCGCACCTGTTCATAGGCGGCTTCGGAATGCAGGTTCCTGGCCTCCACGCGCACGTTGCCGCTGGACCTCTCCACGGAGGCGCCCAGCTGGCCCATGATCTGGACCATGAAATTGGTATCGGAGACATCCGGCACACGGCGCACCACCACAGGCTCATCCGTCAGCAGGGATGCGGCCAGAATGGGCAGGGACGCATTTTTGGACCCGCTGATATTGACGGCTCCCCTCAGCGTAAAACCTCCGTGTACAACAAGCTTCTCCATAGTGGGTGGCAATTAGGTGACGGATTCTACACATTTGAGACGCCCATGCAACCCCAAAGAGCCCCCGGAACCGGACAATTTCCCGGACGTTTCCCTTCACGGAAAAGGAGGCGGAAAACATCCCGGCAAAAAAGACAGGGGCCGATCAGGTTCTGTAAGCCAGATTTTGTCCACCGGCCAAAGCCGGCTGTGCGGTCATTTTTCTCACGCGGTCTGCGGTGAAGCATTCCGCGCGCCCGTTCGTCTTACGGAACGGATGCGACTAATACCCGGGGATCCGGCGGGCAGGCAACCCTTCCCCTGTTTGTCTTGCATCGCGCGGGGTTTACCATGCCTCCTCGGTCGCCCTCGGAGCGGTGAGCTCTTACCTCCCCTTTTCACCCTTGCCCGCATGGGGATGAACCCCATCCGGGCGGTTTGTTTTCTGTGGCACTTTCCGTCCGGGAACCCTTGGGAGGTTCCCGTCTCCCGCTTTCACGGGACACGCTGCCTTGTGATGTCCGGACTTTCCTCTACCCCGGTCCGAAGACCGGAACAGCGACCACCCGAACCTGATCGGCACGGACTACATACGCTTTCAGCGGCGCGCGGTAAAGCCCAAAGCAGGACGGAGGGCATTTTTGTTCCCTTGCTTGTTCTCATCCGGGCTTAGGAAATCCCAGGCTCCTTCAGGCACGCCTCATAGCACGCTTTGTTAAGTGCCTTGCAAACGGCGGTATTGCCGCTCGCGGCAGGTACCGGATGAAATTTCTTTTCTCCTGGGGCATGCAGAAAAACGGCCGCCTCTTCCGGCTGAAGAGAGGCGCCTTTAGCCCATCCTTCCTTTAAGAGGATTTTGGCCAGGGATTCCACCTTGTAGGCGTCGCCTTTCAGAAATACCTTTTTAACAGGGTACTGCTTCCCCAGCGCATTCGCATATAAGGCGAACGGCCTTCTCTCCACCTCCACTCCGTCATCTTTCAACGTGACGTCGTACACAAGAGCACCGATGCTGACATGTACGGCCGCTTCCGCAACGGGCTGCACGGATTGGCGCTGGGAACAGGCGGCCACGACGTTCAGCGCGGTACAGAGAAAGACAGTCCGGACAATAAAGCTCATCAGCCTTTTTTATTCCATACTGCATTGAATGTCAATATCGAATAATCCTTTGAAACAAAGTAAAGCGGCCACAGGATCACTCCCGTGGCCGCTCCAACTTACTACCTATGAAAACCAGCTTGATCCATTGATCCTGAAAAGCTCTCTCCTTCCTTTCAGGCGGATGCAGCCGATAACGCGCCTTAATATACGTCACCGTTCCGGAAAATCAACCCCATTCTGGACCGCCGCCCAGCGCCTTACCGGAGTCCCGGCGCTATCCTCTCCCCTCCCGCCCGTCTCGTAATTGGCTTGATTCAGCGGCCAATACAGGGTAGTTCTTCCGGACGTCCATGAACCTTCGCTCCCATTCCATTTCTTCCCTGCAAGGGGTACTGACCGTACCCGGAGACAAAAGCATTTCCCACCGCGCCGCCATCCTGGGCGGCCTGGCGAAGGGAGTGACGGAAGTGGATAATTTCCTGTGCAGTGAAGACTGCCTGAATACCCTGCGCGCCATGGAGCAGTTGGGGGCCAAGGTGGAAGTGCTGGAAGAACGGGAGGGGTATGGCCCCGTCCGCTTCCGCATAACGGGCGTCGCCATGAAGCCCGCGGCTCCGGAACGGCCCATCGACTGCGGCAATTCCGGCACGGGCATGAGGCTGCTGGCCGGCATGCTGGCTGCCTGCCCCTTTGATTCGGAAATGTTCGGGGACGCCTCCCTGAGTTCCCGCCCCATGGGCCGCATCATGCAGCCTCTGGAACAGATGGGCGCTCGGATTGAAGCCCGCGGCGCCAAGCCGGGCTGCGCTCCGCTGTTTATCCACGGCGGCCGGGTGCGCCCCATTTCCTACACGCTTCCCATGGCGAGCGCCCAGGTGAAGAGCGCCATCCTGCTGGCCGCCATGTTTGCCGACGGCGCCACCACCGTGCATCAGCCCGCCGTCACCCGCGACCACACGGAGCGCCTGTTCCGCCATTTCAGCGTGCCCTGCACGGTAGACGGCCTCGCCGTCAGTACCCAGGGTCCGGCGCTCCCAGCCGCCCATGACCTGACGGTTCCCGCAGACATCTCTTCCGCCGCCTTCTGGATGGTGGCCGCCGCCAGCCGTCCCGGCTCCCGCCTGACGCTGCGCCAGGTGGGCCTGAACAACACGCGGAACGCCGTCATCAGCGCACTGAAACGGATGGGGGTGCGGATGGACATTGTGACCACTTCTCCGGAGGATGCGGGCGAACCGTACGGGGATATTACCGTGTACGGTTCGGATTCCCTGCACGGCACCAGCCTGCTTCCGGAAGAAATCCCCAACCTGATTGATGAAATCCCCATCCTGGCCGTGGCCGGAGCCCTGGGCCAGGGAGACTTCATCGTCCGCAACGCCCGCGAACTGCGCGTCAAGGAAACGGACCGCATCGCCACCACGGCGGCCAATCTCCGGCTCATGGGGGTGGACGTGGAGGAATTTGACGACGGAATGGTCGTCCACGGAGGCGCTCCCCTGAAAGGCGCGGAATTGCCCAGCTACGGAGACCACCGCATCGCCATGAGCTTCCTGGTGGCCGGATTCAGCGCACAGGGAGATACCGTGCTGGCGGATGCGGAATGCATCAATACCTCCTATCCCGGCTTTGAACGGGATCTGGCGCAGTTCCTGTAAACAATCCTGAAGAAGCGCCGGAGGCTTTTATTCCTTTTCCACTTCCCTGGCACGGCACAAGTCCCGCCAGCCGGGGAAGTTCCATTTGTTGGGGAAGTCCCGGCACTGGCGCGGTTTGACGGGATTGATCCGGCAGCCGCCTTCCGCCAGCATCATGCAGGCGCCGTCCTCCGCATCCCGGATGGACAATCCGCGCCGGTTGGCCCTCAGGCGGCAGCATTCGTCAATGAAGGCCTGCTCGTCCATGTGGAGGAAACGGGAGATTTCCCGGACTTCATCCTCCTCAATGCACACGTCTCCGGCCCAGCGGCAGCATGCGCCGCACCTAGTGCATTCATACCGCACCGCCTTTCCGCTTTCCGCCATGCGCCTTTAAGTGAAAATTCCCCTGATGACGCCTATGTTCATGTGGGCGTCCCTCCACCGCGGGTTGTTGACGGCGGTTTCAAAGTCCTGCGGCAGTTTTCCGATGGTGCCGGGAGCCTGCGCCAGCCCGGTCAGAATCTGCCTGATTCTGGAGCGGGCGATGAGGGTGGGCTGGTTGGTCCATTGGAAAACCTCACTGTCAATGATGTAGCCTTCATCAATCTTGGTAATGTATTCGGGAAAGCGCAGATGGGGATTTTGTTCCACATAAACGCATCGGCCGATGGAACGCTTGGAGCGGAAAGGATGGAAGAAGCGCCGGATGCTCTTGATCCAGTCCGGTGCTTCCGACAGGCCTTCCGCATGCACCCACATGGTGGCCAGCTGCTCCACGGGATAAAAGTAGGAATACGTATAGGCGGCCTTGTAGCGCGTGCAGCCGCGCCAGGCATGACGCAGGCGCACCATGTCCGCCTGGCCGGAAATCAGCAGCTCCACCGCTCGTTTCAACTGGTTTTCCAGAGTTTCCCCGCGCAGGTGCTCCCAGATCATGCAGTCATCCTCAGCCAGCAGCACGTAATCCGTATCCAGCGCGTTGACCGCCGTATGGAGCGCCCCTATGAAGCCGCCCTCCGCCGGAGAAGACTCCGCGGAAAGTCCGTATGAAAGCGCCGTTTCACATACTTTGCCAGCGCTTTCCGGAAAAACGACGCAGGCCTCGTCAAAATAATTCAGAAGCCCGGACCTCTCATAGGACGCCAGCGTCATGGCCAGCGTATACGGGGCATTATCACACAACAGGGCCAGGCCGATTTTTTTATCTTGAAAGAGAATTCCCATCACGTAGAACGTTTTTGCAGTCTAAGACAATAGGAAGCCCGTTTCCAAGCAAAATAATTTTAAACAAATGTACTTTTATCCCGCCGCTTTTCAAGCAAAGGGAAAAAACACCCCACCCCGTTTCAACATCATGAAAGCATACGTTATTTTAAAAAACTCGCTGCTGGCAGCCGCCCTCGGATGCGCCCTGTCCAGTTGCTATGATCCTTATTATGACAGTTTCAGCGTATCAGGCTCCTACAGCAGCGGCGGCTCCGGCATGTCCTACATGTATGACAACTCCGGCTATCCCATTTACGGATATTACGGAGGCAGGCCCATCTATGCCTATGACACGTTCGGCAGCCCTATTTATTCCATCAGCCTGATCCGCCCGAATTACTACATCCCCACGTGGGGACCGGCCCCCTATTACCGCGGGCACTACATCCGCCCACATTACTGCCGCCCCATGGCGCGTCCGCCGATGAAGCCCCAGTACAGGCCGGATCATTTCCGTCCGGACCACCGCCCGGGCAACAACAGGCCGGTTCCGCAGCCCGGCAGGCCCAACCACCGCCCGGACTTCGGAAAACCCGGCAATTCCCACCGTCCGCCCGTAAGTAATCCGGGCGGCAGCCATAACCGGCCGGGAATAGGCCAGCCCGGCGGCAGCCACGGCAGGCCGGACTTCGGAAAGCCGGGACAGCCCTCCCGCCCGTCCGTCAACAATCCCCACCGCCCCGGCTCCGGCAATTCCGGGAGCACGCATCGTCCGGGCATCAGCCGTCCGGAGGGGAACCGGCCCTCCAGGCCTGACTTCGGGCGTCCCAGCCGTCCATCCACGCCCTCCTCCAGGCCATCCGCCTCCCGTCCGGGTCATTCGGGCATGAACCGTCCCAGCAGCCCTCCATCCGTTTCCAGGCCTTCTTCCCCGCCGCCGTCCGCCAGCGCGCCCAGCAGGCCGTCTTCGCCTCCTGCGGCTGCGCCGTCCCGTCCGTCTCCCTCACCACGGCCTTCCGGCCCCGGAGGCTCCCATGGACCGCAGAGGAGATAATCCACCCCTGAAACCCTGAAAGGTTCTCCCCATGGGGCTGTTTTGAGCAAGGCGGGCAAACCGGAGGAAGACAAGCCCCGGATCATGTTATGAACCGGGCCTCCGGCCAGCAGGAGAGCCGAAAGCGGACAAGGAAAAAGGGTACTTTAAACAATATGCGTCCGCCTTCCTGGGGTTTTTAAACATTCCAGGACATCCCGTACCGCAGGGAGAAGGCGGCCAGCGAACAAAGGAGAAAAGGACAGGCCCTTCCCTGTGAATAAGGGATGGAACGAAAAGACGTTCTATTGTTTTTTCCAGCGTTTCAGCGTGGGAAAAAACAGGGTCATTTGGGCAATGGCTTCCTCTTTCGTGTAGGAGGAACCATTCTCCTTGTTGAATTCCTCCACAAACCGGGCGCAATGTTCAATCATCTGCTCCATGGTGCATTCTGACGTAAATGCGCCGTCCTGAAAGCAATAATGGCAATATTCCTCACTGGAGGTTCCGTCATGGTTGGTGCCGCAGTCTTCCCTGCTTCCCAGAGGCATGCCGCAGCTTTGGCAGAATGGAGTATTCATAAAAGGAAATGGTTCTTGAAAAATAAAGAGGGTGAGGAAAGGATTAAAACCTGAATGACGGCTGATTTAAAGAATTTTGTTTTTCCGGAACAGGCCCTCATGCCCTGGAAAGGGGAATCCTGAGGGCAAAGCGGCATCCGTGGGAACTTTCTTCCAGGCACAAGTCTCCGCCCATGCTTCTCGCCAGTTCCCGGGATAAAGCCAGCCCCAGCCCCACGCCCGGCTGTTTTCCGGCGGCCTCCTCCGCGGATCTGGAAAAGGGACGGAACAGCTTCCCTTTCAGGGAATCGGAAATGCCTTTCCCTTCATCCTCCACACGGATGACCAGAAAACGCTTTTCCCGTGCCAGTTCCACCTTCAGGACGCTGCCGTCAAAACATGCGTATTTGGCGGCGTTGTCCGCCAGATTGTACACGATCTGCTCCACGGCGGTCATGTCCGCAGTCACGGCCTCCGCTTGCAGCTCCGGAGCCACGTAAAGCTGGGAGTCCATGCCCGCGGCGGCCAGCCGGGGGGAGATGCGGGCAATGACGGCGGAGGCGAGGTCCGTCACCGGAATTTTTTCCGGCTGGAGGGAGACCGAATTTTTCTCCACCCGCGCGTAGCTCAATACGTTGTCCACCAGGTGCGTCAGCCTGCCCGCCTCATTTTTCAGAATATCCACATAGGCCATTTCCCTGCCCTTGGGAACCAGTCCGGAAGAAAGCATTTCCGTGTACATGTTGAACGTAGTCAGAGGCGTCCTTAGTTCATGCGTCACGGCGGAAACGAATACGGCGCGGCGTTCGCTCAGGCGGATGAGGCCGATCATGAAGCCAATGACCCCGCACAGGGCCAGAAGCCCGCAAAACCACGCCATCGCCATGGAATTCCAGACCGTCCGCAGGGAATTGGCGGGCATGGAGGGAAGATTGCCCGGATTCAGCATGGCGGGAATTCCGGCCAGGGTCAGATAGCTTTCCTCCCGCCCGTCGGCGGGAGACAGGGTGGCCTCCGGCAAAATATCGGCTACGGACTCCAGCAGGTAGGCGGATAACTTGCCCCAGTCCAGCCAGATTCCCTGCACCCATACCTGGCCGTGGTCCGAGATGCGGCGCGTCAGGAAACATTCCTTCCCCTGCTGCCATCTGGGCTGGAGGGAGGAAATGGAGAACTCCCTGTAACTTTCCGGAGTTTTGGCGAACCCGTCACGGCGGGTGACGGACATTTCCGCCAGGCTTTCCTTTACCGGAACCGGATTCGCCTTTTGTTCATGAACCTCAAACTGGACCATCTTCCCGTCCAGAGTCAATGCCGCGGCACCCATATCCAGGAGAGCCGCAATATCGCCGGCCCCGCTTTCCAATTTTTTCCCGGTCCTTTTCAAGGAACCAGCCACATCCAGGCAATCCCCTTCCCCTTCCGGACTTTCCATGCCATTCACCTCCCCTGAAACGACCAGCCGTCCCGAATCCGCAATCTCCTTCTTTGCCCGCCGGGGAGGCTCCATGGCTTTCTTTTTCACCTTGACGCTGACATTGTACTCCTGCTGGCTGTTGGAAAGGTTTTTACGCATGTTGTAGTCTTCCATTCCCTGCTGGAAAGCCTTCCTGCTTTCCACTGCCAGCTCCTGCTGCAAGCCGTTCTTCTGCTGCTCCCTTCCATCCATGATGGCGACGGAAGTCACCTGTACCGCTTCTTCCGCAGGGGGGGCGGTCTCCGGCTGCACGGCATTCCCCGCGGAGATGGAGGCAGGCCTCGGCAAATTCTTCATGGCATCCACCACACGGCTGCCCCAGCCGGATCTTCCCAGTTGCAGGACATATTCCAGCCGTTCCCTGTCCTTCTGGGGAGAGGAAACGTTTCCCCGCGGGTCTATCTGGAAATACAGCTTGGCAAAGCCGGACAAATCCGGCATCGCACCTTCCTCCTTGCGGACTTCCGCCAGCGCGTTCCCCTGGAAATATTCTCCGGGAGAACGGTTGTTCTCCCCTGCGATCATGGAGGCCAGCAGGGAATCCATGCGCCACAGGGCCAGGCGGCTCTGCTCCACCAGGCGGATCTGGTGCGTTTCCGCCAGCCTGCGCTTCTCCGCATCCAGCATGGAATGGCTGAGCCATCCCATCACCCCCAGCAGAATCAGCAGGCAGGACCACAACAGCAAATGGAAGGAAAAACGGCTGCTCATGCTCCGTCCTCCCAAACATATCCCCGCCCTCTCAGGGTGCGGATGACGGCGGAGTTCCTTTTCCCCATTTTTTCCCGCAGGCGGGCGATCGTGGTGTCAATGCTCCGCGTTTCCACCAGCCGGGGGTCCATCTTCCAGACCCTCGCCAGGATTTCCTCACGGGTGATGATTCTTCCGGCATTGGCCGCCAGATGGCGCGCCAGGTCAAATTCCTTGGTGGTCAGCACCACCCGCTCCTCCCCCAGAACCAGGGCGCGGGCGGCAAAATCCAGATGCCCCTCCGGCAGCATGACGCGGTTGACGGCGCTAGGCCTTTCCGGGGACCGCCTCAGCACGGCCTCTATCCTGGCCAGCACTTCCAGCAGGCTGAAGGGCTTCACCACATAATCGTCCGCCCCCAGCTTCAGCCCCTTCACCTTGTCCGCCTCCGCGCCCTTGGCGGTGAGCATCAGCACCGGAACGGTGGAGCGGTCTTCCCTGATGCGTTTCAGCAGTTCAAAACCGTTCGCTCCGGGCAGGACTACATCCAGCAGGGCCAGGTCATACTCCTCTGCATGAATCATCTCCATGGCCTCATAACCGTCCCTGGCGGACAAAACGTCATAGCCGGACACCGCCAGGGCGTCCGCCAGGCCGTTTCTAATGGCATGATCGTCTTCTACGACCAGAATGCGGTAGCGGTGCATGTGCGGAATAATCTATCAAATAGGAACGTTGCGGTAAAACAGGTTTTTTCAGAAGAAAAATTCTGCGGGGCCGCCGGCACTCCCGGACAGCCCCGCAGGAGCACTCATTTCTTCACTCTATCATTCATAGGGGAATCTTTTCCTTCCGTTTCGTTCTCTTCAACAAAGGAAAACTGCTTTTTGGAGGCCTGCTGCCGGACAGCCTGGATAATGGCGTCCTCCAGGGTGTTCGGTTTGGCGTCCCTGGAAGCGCTCTGCTGCTTCCATTTGGCCAGCCATTCATTGCGCCGGGCGTCCAGCTCCTTTACCTTCTTCTGCAGGGCTCCGCGCTCCTCCGCCTTCTTTTTCACGATGGCTTCCACTTCCTCCGCGGTTTTACCTTCCAGTTCCTTGGGGAGCTGCCCGGCAGTCCCCAAATCTCCCAGCGCCTGGACTCCGTTCCGGTCATAAAAATCCACCAGGTCCCATGAAGTATTGGAGTACGCCGCCTTGTTCGCCTTGGCGCTGGCCCGCCCTACGGCAGCCGCAGGCGACAGTTTCAGCGCCAGCGTATCCTGGCGTTCCTGCTTGCTCAGCCTTTCAGCCTGAACTTCCGGTGAACCGTAAGCCAGGTAAGTCGCATTCAGGGAGGAACTCAACTTGGCAAGTTCTCCGTCAAAGGGCGTTTCCGGGTCCGGGGGAGCCGCGTTGTGGTCAATGTTGAGAAAGCTGCCGTCCCCCTTTTTAGCTCCGTCCTTCCACAGGCGCGTATCCGAGTCTCCGGCATTGCCGCAATGAATGGTATTGACGGTAATGCCCCTCTCCAGCCCGCGCGCAATCGCTTCCGCATACGGCACGCTGCCCTGGTTGAAGGGTTCATTGCCGGCGATGAAGACCAGCTTCAGCGCATGGGGATCATCCGTATTCCATTTTAACTCCTTCACGGCCCGGTCAATGACGGCTCCGCAGCATTCCGTGCCGCCGTAGGTTTTCAGCTTGAACAATTCCTCGGAGACCTTGTCCAGGTCATCCGTGAACGGAAGCACCCGGCGTATCCAGGCGTCCCTGGAGGACAGCCCGTCGTTTCCATACTCATACAGGGCAAGCTGGATATCGGGCAATTTGCCGTTCTGGCGCGCCAGCGTCATGTCATTGACAATCTTCCACAAATAAGTGCGCGCCTGGTCGATGAGGCCGTTCATGCTGCTGGAGGTATCCAGCAACAGGGCAATCTGAACGACGGCGCGGTCATCTTTTTCCGCGGCGCCCTGGACGGGAGCCGCAGGAGTTCCGGAGGAAGCCTCCTCCTGCTTCGGCGTTACGCTGATCTCCGCCTCTCCGGGAGCCGTTCTGTCCGCAACAGTGACGGAATAGGCGGCGTCTTTCACCCCTTTGACATTCCCCGTCACGACAGCCCGGGTAACGACCACATCCCCTTTTGCAGGAACGGCCGCCCCTCCGGAAGAAGTTTTTTCCAGACCGGGAGCCACGCTTATGGTCAGCTTTTCGGAGCCGCTCCCTTCCGTTTTGATGGAATAGGCCGCTTCCCTGACCGGTTCAACCGCGCTTGGCTTGATACGGAAAATACCTTCCTTCCCGGAACCGCCGGGAAGGCTTGCCGCCTTCCTGGTGATGAACACCCCTTTCTGCGGCGGAACGGCTGAAATTCCGGAAGAAGCTCCCTCCGCACGCGGCGTCACACGGATTTCCATTTCCCCCGGAGCGGTTCCTTTCACCGTAGTGACGGAATAGGCGGCATTCCGCGCTCCCATGGCTTTCTCCGGACCGGCGTTCACGGCCTTCGTCAGGACAACCCCGTTTCCGGTGGTGGTCACGGTCACGGCTGATGCGGATTTTTCCGCGTCCACGCTTTTCACCGTAACCAGGACGGTTCCGGTTTTAGCGTCCTGTTTTTCCCCCTCCGGTCCCGGAGTGACGGAGTATCTGGCCTTTCCTTCCGGAACAGGCTTGCCGTCCGTTGGAACGGGAGTGGGTTCGGCCTGGGCGCAGAATGATCCTGCGCCCAGCAACCCTAATGCAGTACATGCGATGATACGGTTCATGATTGTTGATTACTAGTTGTTTGTTTATGGAAAACTGTTTTGCATCAGTACGGTTTCTCCATCCAGGAGAATCATGACGGAGCCATCCAGAGCCAACAGCCCCTGGCGGTTGGACTGAATGAGCCTGTTCGCCACGTCGGCATATTCCGGCGTGCCCACCTGGACCGTCTTCACGGCGCGGCCCGCGTCCGACATGGCAAGAACCGTGCTTTCCATCCAGACTCCATTTCTGTTGAAATATCCGTTCTGGGCAATCTGGGCCGTATTGTCAAAGGCCACGGCACGGCCCTCCCGGTCCATCTGGATGTTGTACTTGTTGAGGGTCAGTTCCCGCTTCTTGGCTACGGCATTTTCCTGCAGGGCAATGGCGCCCAGCCCTTCGCGCAATTCCTCCATCACCTTCCCCTCCAGGTTCCCCCTGCTCCCCATGGAGGCATGATCCCGCCGCCATGGGCCGGAACTGCCGTCATCGGCAAAAAAGGAGGCTGCCGAGCTCATGATCCCGAAGTCCCGTGAAAGCCGCATGATTTCCTCCACCAATTCCGCCGTTTTGGAATTGGACCTCAGCGCTTCCGTGCCGGGGGAGCTGCCGCCCATATCCATCAGAGCGGTTTCCAGACTGCCTATCTTGCGCGCGGCCCACAGCCGGGCTACAAAATCATCCTTCATGCTGGCGATGCGCTGCGGATCCACGGTAATGGCAAAAACCTGCTCCCTGTTATCCCGGTCCAGGCAGGTACCCTTAATCAGGAAAGGTTCCGTCCCTATGTACCTCCCGGCCAGAACGGCGGGATTGCCGGAATAAATGTCCGGAAGAACCCCGGAGGGTATGGCGTCCTGCACCCTTCCCGGCTGTTCCCTGCCGTCCGGGGAGCAGACGGTATAGCGCACCTTCCGGAAGACGGGGCCGTATAACTGCCGGAATACCTGCGAGAGCTTGACCTCCAGATTCTCCCCGGAAAGGATGTAGCACGGTAGCCCCCCGGAAATCTCCGCCATGCGCCTCAGCAGGGGGGCGTTGACGTCCTCCCCCACCCCGATGGTGAAAATGCGCCTTTCCGCCCTGTTTCCTTCCCCCGCCAGGGCCGCAATGGATTTTTCCGAAGTGCGGCCGATCGTGGGAAGGCCGTCCGTCAGGAAAAGCACCACGGGGAGCATCCCCTCGTGGGAAGGCTGGCTCAAGGCGGCGGCCAGCGCCTCGTGCATGTTGGTGCCCCCACGCGCCACGACGGCATCCAGCCATGCATGGGCCGCTTTTTCCGACGCGCCATTTTTTTCCACCGGGGCCGCTTCAAATAAATTGACGCCTTCATTATAAGTGATGATATTGAACCTTTCTCCGGGATTCAGGCCGGAAACGATCTGCTTGGCCGCCTCCTTCACGCTGGCGAGCTTGTTCCCGCGCATGCTCCCGGACCTGTCCAGCACCAGCGTGACTTCCCGGAGAATGGAGTGTTCACCGGGGCGGACATCCTTGCCCACCATCGCCAGAAAATAGCCGTTTTTCCCGCCGGAGGCGTCAGGAGAGGCGTAAACGCTGGCTTCCGGCCCGGAAGAAGCTTCCCCTTTCTTCCCGCGCGCCTCCAGCCATGACAGGCGGAAAGGGCCCGGGTTCATCCTTTCCTCCGCCAGGGTCAGAACCACGGTTCCATTCTCCAGCTGATGGCGCTCCATCTGATGGGAGGGAGTGAAGAGGTTGCCCGGACCGTCCTTTCCGGAAGCGAGCTCCACCCTCACCGTCCACGGAGCATCCCCGGAAAGAGCTTCCGTTCTGGGGAGCACGTAATCCAGACGCCCCTCCACAGGGGTCAGCAGTTGTTCGTAAACAATCCCCAGCTTTACGGAAGACCTGGGCGGAACCGGAAACACGCTGGACCGGATGGCCCCGAACCCCGCAAATTCCAGCAGGGCCGGATCCTTTCTGCGCGCCACAATGCGGTCATACAGGCGCCGCGCCTCGTCCGCTGGCATCAGGGAGGCCTTCCACTCCGCTTTTCCGTCCCCATAATAAAAACCTTTCACCACCACGCCCTCCGGAACGGGCAGCAGCAGCTCAGCCTCCGCGGGGGAAGAACCGTTATTCCGCACATCCAGCTCCAGGGTGGTCACGGCGGAGCGTCCATTCACCAGGATGCGGGCATTCACCTTTTCCATCGTGACCGGCTGCCGGACCGTCCGGTCCGCCGGAAGAATCACGCGCCTCTGCGGCAGAATGATATTCCGGGCGCCCAGCTCGTCGCGGATTTCCTGGGAATGCGCCAGTCCGGCTATTCCCGCCCATACGGCTATCAGGCACCACGTGATGTTCATGTCCCCATGATGCCTGAAAAATCAATCCCGTGTGTTACAATCAGGTTACATTTTCAAAGAACCTTTCCCTGCCGCGGAAAATAATAAAAAAGGCCGCCTGCCCGGAGGGGAGGCGGCCTCCGGCATTCAACTGCCGGAGAACGTTTTTTAATGCATCAGCCCCATGGACAGGAGCACCAGGGTCACGATGCCTATGGCGATGCGGTACCAGCCAAATACGGCAAAACTGTGCTTTTGCAGGTAGGAAACCATCCACTTCACAGCCAGCCATGCGGACAGCCAGCTCACAACCGTTCCCACGGCCAGGGCTTCCCACCCGAAGGATTCCAGCATCAGCGCCCCGTCCTTGTACGCATCATGGACGGTGGCCGCGCCCAGGGTAATCAGCCCCAGCAGGAAGCTGAATTCCACGGCCGCCTCCACGCTCAGCCCCACGAACATGCCGCCCAGCATGGTCATCAGGCTCCGGCTGGTGCCGGGAATCATGGCGACGCACTGGAGAGCGCCCACCGTCAGCGCCCTGGCCGGGGTCAGGCTCTCAATGGAGGCTCCGGAGTTCCCTTCATTGGAACGGCCTTCCCTGGCGCGCCAGGCGCAGTACGCCAGAATCACGCCGCCGCCCACAATCCAGGAATAAGCCACCGTGTAGGTGTTGAACAGGTATTCCTTGATCAGGGAGGCGCAGCACAGGCCCACCACGGCGGCGGGGAGGAAGGCCAGAATGAGGTTGACCAGCAGTTTCAGCCCGGCGGGATTATTGCCGCGCACGCCCTGCGCCATGGCCTTCACCCGGGGAAAATACAGGCTCAGCACCGCCAGGATGGCCCCTCCCTGGATGCAGACGGCCAGGGCGTCCAGAGCTTCCTTGCTCTGGGACATGTTCAGCAGGGATTCCGTCAGGAGCAGGTGCCCCGTGGAGCTGACCGGCAGGTACTCGGTCAGGCCTTCCACAATGCCCAGGATGATGATTTCCAGGAGATTCATGATAATGGCGCGGGTTGGATGTATTTACTGGTTGTAGGGAGAATTGTTGTTGTCAAAGTCTTCTTCAAACCGGGCGACTTCCTCCCGTGCGCGTGCGGCCTCCTTGCGCTCATGCATCCAGGCCAGGATGATGCATATTTCATACAGCGCATACATGGGAACGGCCATCAGCATCATGGTGGCCACGTCCGGCGTGGGGGTGATGACCGCGGCCAGGATGGCGATCGCCACAATGGCGTAGCGGCGCGTGGCCTTCATCATGTCGTAGGTCAGCACGCCCAGCTTGACGAAAGGCATCACCACCACGGGCAGTTCAAACGCCAGGCCGAACATCAGGATCATCTGCGTAGCGAAGGACAGGTAGTAGCCGATGCGCCATTCATTGGAAATGCCGAATTCCAGGGAATACGTGTAGAAGAACGTCAGCACCCTGGGAAGCACGATGAAGTAGCAGAACAGCGTACCCGCCAGGAACAGCCCGAAGCCGATCGCCATGCACTTGTACAGCAGCCTGCGTTCATGCTCCAGCAGTCCGGGAATAATGAATTGCAGCAGGAAGTACAGCAACAGCGGGAAGGAGATCACCACCCCGGCATACAGGGAAAGCTTGATGGTCAGCATGAACGCCTCCCCCGGCTGGAACGCGCTCATCATCTTAAGGGCGCCCCGCCCGGTGCCGTCCGTCAGAATGGCTTCCTTGGCATCCAGGGCCTCCGCCAGCTCCCGCACGGAGGAGGTGGGGCTGCCGTCCCTGATAAAAATCTTCTTCCTGTCCTCCGGCAGGGGCTGCGCGCCGCGGAGCACCAGGGCGGCCTCCGTCAAATCCCCCTGGGACGGGGAAACCTGCCGCAGAAGCAATTTCTTCTGGGAGTCGTCCAGGCTCGTCATGGCCGTAGCCATTTCCTTGGCCTTCCCCCATGCCTCCAGGCCTATTCCCGCGGGCAGGTGGGATTCCTCAAACATGTCCCACACCTGGTTGACGGGACGCCTCAGGATGTCCATCAGATTGGACGCAAACCCGGCGCACAGAATCGTGCTGACGGTCAGGCACAGCGCCATCCTCAGCAGCATGGTCCGCAGGTCATCCAGATGCTCCAGAAAGGGCTTTTCCTCATCATCCCTCTGAATCTGCCACTTCTCCCGCAGACGGAATATGTGCTTTAAAAAGAACACGGCGTTAAATGAAGCCTAAAAGTCCCTTCCAGGCAAGCCGCAAGGCCGACAACGCGCTAAAAAAAGCCCGTTGCCCCTCCCCGCCGCCGCAGCCCCGTTTTTTGGCATGCACCCCCTGTATCTGCTTGACGCGGGCAGGCTGGCCCTTACTCTCTTACCCATCATGAGTCACGTCAGAACAAGATTCGCACCTTCCCCCACGGGCTACCTCCACATCGGCGGCGCCCGCACCGCCCTGTTCAACTGGCTGTTCGCCCGCAAGATGGGGGGCACCTTCATTCTCCGCATTGAGGATACGGACAACGCCCGCAACACGGAGGAAGCCACCCGCGCAATCTTCACCGGCATGGAATGGCTGGGCCTGGACTGGGATGAAGGCCCCATGAAGGGCGGCGACTGCGGCCCCTACTTCCAGAGCCAGCGCAACGATATTTACGACGCCTATTTCAAGAAGCTCCAGGATGCCGGACGCGTGTACGAGGACGACGGCGCATGGCGCTTCCGCTTTGACCGCTCCAAGCCCGTCACCTTCCATGACCTGATCTGCGGAGACATCACCATTGACTACCGGGACGCTTCCAACACGCCGGACATGGCCATCCGCCGGGCGGACGGCTCCTACATCTTCCACTTCGTCAACGTGGTGGACGACATTGAAATGAAGATGACCCACGTCATCCGCGGGAAAGACCACATCATGAACACGCCCAAGCACATCCAACTGTTTGAGGCCTTCGGCGTCACTCCCCCGGTCTTCGCCCACATGCCGCTGATCCTGAACCAGGACGGTTCCAAGATGTCCAAGCGCGACGTAGGCGCGGCCCTGGGCGCGTATCCGGAAGAAGGCTTCCTGCCGAAAGGCGTGATGAACTTCCTGGCCCTGCTGGGCTGGTCCCCCAAGGACGACACGGAAATCTTCTCCCCGCAGGAGCTCATTGAGCGCTTCTCCCTGGAAGCCGTCAACCACTCCGCCGCCAAATTTGACATCACCAAGTGCCGCTGGGTCAACCAGCAGCATATCATTGCGCTGGCTCCGGAGGAATTCACGGCCAGGGCGCGCCCCTTCTGCCTGAATGCCGGACTGCCGGACTCCCCGATTCTGGACGCCGCCATCGCCACCGTGCAGACGAAGGTGCAGACGCTGGCGGAGGTGCCGGACAAAATCCGCTTCTTCTTTGACCTGGGCATGGACCCGGAAGCCGTTGCCAAGGTCCAGCCGGAAGCCCTGGAACTGCTTTCCAAACTGGCGGACAGGCTGGAGCGGGAACCGGAATGGGACGGCCATGAACTCATCGGCGTGCTGAAAGCCTTTGCCAAGGAAAACGGCATGAAAATGGGAGCCGTCATGTTCCCCGCCCGCGTGGCCCTCACCGGGCTGAGCGGCGGACCGGACCTTTCCTCCGTCTTCTCCCTGCTGGGCCGGGAGGAATCCGTGCGGAGAATCCGTGCGTTCTCCCTGAACTGATTCCCGCCGGGAACGGTCCTTCTTTCAAACGCTCCGGACATCCCTCCGGAGCGTTTCCTGTTTCCGTCAGGACAATCCCAGGAATGCGGAGGGATTGGCCGTCATCAGCTCCTGCCTTTCCTGCTCCGTAAACGTATTCCGGAAGTTCTCCATGTACTCCTTCATCCCGTCCAGAAAAAGAAGGTTCAGATAAAAATCGCTCCCGAACAGGAATTTGCGGCGCACCTGTTCCGGGGCCTTGAGAAAGTACTCCCGCATCTCCCTGAGCTTCGCCGTCTCCGTGATGCAGGACAAATCCGTATGAAGTCCGGGAAACTTCTCCATCATGCCGTAAATCAGCTCCGTCCATTCCATGCCTTCGTCCTGGCAGCCGAAGTGGGCCAGGTTCAGCCGGAGGCGCGGAAAAGCCTCCATCACCTTCTCCCACAGCCGGGGATGGTTCAGGAGTTCCGCCTTCTCCTTCACCCGCAGCTTGTCCGTCAGGCGGTAGTGCCTGAACTCCAGAACGCCGTCATGCGGAACAACCTCTCCATTCCGGTAAACATGCCCGTGCACCGTGATGGAAGTGGAAAAACTGGCAAAGCCGCCGCCGGAGCAATGGGCCGTCAGCGGCGCCCCGTGCCGTTCGCAATACTCATACAGGGCCATCAGCGCCGGGTCCGTAGGGGAATAGCCGTTGGGGCAATACAGCTTGAAGCCGTAAAAACCGCCCTTCCCTCCCAATTCCGGAACCAGCCTGTCCGTCATGGGGGAAATGTCTATCGTCCCGTCCGGACCATGCAGCCAGTTGCCGGGGCGGCGGGGGTCCACCACGTAAAACGGAAGCACGCGGCCGGGATGCGCCGCCGCCAGTTTGAGCAGTTCTTCTTCCTGCATCCGGAACGCATCCCGTTTCCCCAGGGGAAGCCGTTCCGTCTTTCTGGACAGGCGGCGGAGCGCCTGCTTCATCTCCCCGATTTCCCTCCTGTCCCCCCTCCCGGCCTGTTCCGCCAGCTCATCAAGCTCCTTCCGGAGCACGGCCCATTCCTTCCGCGCCTCCCTTTTTACATTCCTCTTGCAGGCCTTCCGCCGCCGGAGCCCGTCAGCCCCATCGGCGCCCTTCATGCAGTAATCCAGGTCAAACATCAGCGGCACGACGGTATTGCAGCCGCCCTCCGCCAGCAGCTTGCCGTAAATGTTCTCCGTATCCATCAAGCCCGTCTTGAAAAAACGGATGATCCTCTTCAACTCGCTGATGCCTCCCGCCGTTTCCAGACGCGCCCGCGTTCCCCGTGGACGCATGCGGGAAAGAATGAAATCCACCAGGAGCCTCCAGGAAAGGACCTCGTGGTTGAACAAATGGCAGTGGGCGTCTATGGTTAAAATTTCCGGCTCCTTCATACAATTCATGAAATTATTTATATATTACCCAATATTCCGTTAAAAAATCAATCATGAAATCAATAAGGGCCACCCGCCGGGCAGGGAATGCCGGTTTCTGAAAAAAGTGGCCGGACGAGGCTCCGGAAAGCGCGCGCCTTCCCCCCGCAAAGCCGTCTCAGGCAGCGGGGGAATATAACCTTGACCGTGATGCCCCCAGCCCCTAGAACTGGAACCGTTCATGAGCATCCCTGATTACCGGACGTTTTTCCGCTGCTGCGCCGCCTTCCTCCTGGCAGGTGTGCTGGCCGCGGGCCATGCTGCGGCACAGCAGGAGGGCGCGCCTGCCGCCGTTCCGGAACAGGTGCAGGAACCAGACCCCGAGCAGCCCCAGGCAGAGCCTGACCACTCGGAAATGGACACCGTCATCATGGCCCTGTGCCATGAAATCACCATCCTGAAAAAGAATGAGGAAAAAAGGATGGCCATCCGGGAGGCGCTGGTGAAGGAGGCGGACGCCACCTACAATTACTTTGACACCAGGGTGTATGAAATGTCCGCCGTGCTTTACGCCCTGGACGATCAGAAAATCTTCACGCTGGCCTTTTACTGCAAAGCCGCCACCAGCCTGGTCAAGACGTATTACGCCCAAAGGCCGGACTTCCAGGGACAGGAGGAACGGCTGGACAAGGAAATAGGGCGCATCAAAAAACTGGCGGAATCCCTGGAGGAAGTCAACACGGACAACCTGTCGGAACCCTCCCTGGTGCAGAGGGACGAGGCCCTGTACACCTGCCGCACCCTGGAAGAATCCCTGCTCAAGGAAAAGGAGCAGATCAGCTACCTCAAGGAGCTCTTCAACAGCCTGGGCGGCAAGATAGACGCCCTGAACCATGAAAGCGGCAAGCTGTTCACCTCCCTCTTCAACCGGGTATTCTACACGCCGTCCAACGCGGCCCGGTACATCTTCCTCAAGCCGCTCAAGACGTATGAAATTTGCATGGGGGCCTGGGAAACGTCCGCAGACAGCAAGCTCCAGCTCCCGTCGGACCCGGAAACGCTCAAGCACTACGGGCTCATCCTGCTGGGCATCGTCCTGTGCTCCTACTGCCTTTCCCGCCTCATCGTCTTCCTGGGCTTCAAGAAAACGCTGGAAAAGACGGGCCACTACAACAAGCGCCACGCCTTCACCAACGTCACCACCATCCTCATCGTAGCGATCGTCCTCGTCATCGCCTCCATGCGCACGCCGGACTACCTGCTGAAAAGCGCGGCCTCCCTGGGAGCGGAATTCCTCCTGCTGGTCAGCGCCATCCTGTTCTCCCTGGTGACGCGCCTCCCCTACGGCACCATTAACTCCGGCATTCGCATCTACATGCCCTACCTGCTCCTGGGCGGCTTCTTCATGCTGCTGCGCATGTTCATGGCCCCCAACATCATCGTGGACATTTCCATGCCCGTCCTGTTCACGCTGGTTTCCCTCTTCTCCCTGCTGACCTGGGTGCGGCAGCGGCACAAGCTTCCCCGTCTGGACCGCTTCTTCGCCACCGTCTCCCTGGTGCTCACCATCCTGGGCAGCGGCCTGTGCTGGGCCGGGTTCAGCTTCATGGCCTTCCTGGTGCTGATGACGTGGATCATGCTGATGACCAGCATCCTGCTCCTGGTGGGGCTGTGGAACCTGCTCCACCACTATGAAAACCGCCGGAAGGAACGGAACAAGCAGGCGATCCTGTGGTTCCGCCCCTTCGTCTCCAAGCTGGTGCTCCCCTGCCTGACCATCTTCCTCATCCTGTTCAGCATCATCTGGCCCGCCGCCACCTTCGACATGGGGGACCTCATCATCAACAAAATCTTCGCCACCACGGAAATCAAGGACCTGCTCACCTTCAGCTGGAGCCACGTCATCACGGTCATCCTGATTGCCATTGTGCTCAACTACCTGATCTTCATCGGTAAAAACACCCTGCATGAAGTCTATGGGGAAGACTATGAAGTGGGCATCATCCCCACCTTCGTGACGCTTTCCTCCCTGTTCCTGTGGGGGCTCTTCGTCTTCACGGCCCTCATCATCATGAACGCCAACTACAACGGGCTGCTGATGGTCATGGGCGGCTTGAGCATGGGCATCGGCTTCGCCCTGAAAGACACTATTGAAAACATCATCAGCGGCCTGTCCCTGATGCTGGGGCGCCTGCGGCAGGGGGACATGATCGAATGCGACGGCTACCGGGGCCGCGTCTCCTCCCTGGGCTACCGCTCCACCATGATTGAAACGCTGGACGGCTCCATCATCGCCTTCCAGAACTCCCAGCTCTTCAACAAGAACTTCCGCAACATGACCCGCAACCACAAGTTCGAATGCTCCAAGGTGGAAGTGGGCATCTCCTACGGAACGGACGTGGAGCGGGCGCGCCAAATCGTTCTGGAAACGCTGTCCTCCCTGCCCTTCCTTTCCAAGGTGAAAAAAACCAGCGTGGTGCTGGACAGCTTCGGGGACAGCTCCGTCAATCTGGGCGTATGGGTCTGGGTTCCCGTCATGACGAAGGCCTCCAGCCTTTCCTCCGTGCGGGAACACATCTATAATGCGTTCAACGAGCACGGCATCTCCATCCCCTTCCCCCAGCAGGACCTGTACGTGAAAGAATTCCCCGGCAGGGAACCCGTTCAGGAAAAAGACGCCGCCGCGCAGGAAAACTGAATTTCCACTACAACACAACATCAACCATCCATGTCCGAACCTCTGACTCTACTCGGCTCACAAAGCTCCTTCTTCACCAGCCCTGACGACGCCAAGCTGGAATCCTTCCCCAACCGCGGCACGCGTCCCTACACCATCACGCTGGACACCCATGAATTCTCCTCCCTCTGCCCCGTCACCGGGCAGCCGGACTCCTGCCACCTGACGATCACCTACGTTCCGGATGAAAAGTGCGTGGAAACCAAATCCCTCAAATACTACCTGGCCTCCTACCGCAACTACCCGGCCTTCAACGAACAGATCGTCAACCGCATCACGGATGACCTGGCAGCCGCCATCTCCCCGCGGTGGCTGAAAGTAGAAGGCCGTTTCTCCCCCCGCGGCGGCATCCAGCTGACCGCCATGGCGGAGCACAACCCGGAAAACCGCCCCCTCTGACGCGCGCCATGGATAAGACGGAAACCGCCGTACTGCTCAGCGGGGGGCTGGACTCCAGCGTAGCCCTGCACTGGGCGCACCGGAACCACCGCGTGCGGGTGGCCCTCAGCTTTGACTACGCCTCCAACCACGCGGAACGGGAGCTGGAATGCGCCGCCTGGCAGGCCGCCAGCCTGGGCATAGAGCACCGCGTGATTGACATCTCCCCCATCTCCGCCCATTTGAAATCCGCCCTCCTCTCCGGCGCGGACGACATCCCGGACGGCTCCTATGACGAGGAGCTGATGAAGCAGACCGTCGTCCCCTTCCGCAACGGCATCTTCCTGTCCATCGCGGCCGGGGTGGCGGAAAGCTGCGGAGCGCAGCAGCTTGTCATTGCCGCCCATTCCGGGGACCACAGCATTTACCCGGACTGCCGGGAGGAATTCATGGCCGCCATGACGGAGGCCGTCCGCCTGGGGACCTATGCCGGGCTGGGCATCCTGCGTCCCTTCATCCGCACGTCCAAGGGCGGCATCGCCGCCATGGGCCATGAACTGGGCGTGGACTTCTCCCGCACCTACTCCTGCTACAAGGGAGGTCCCGTCCACTGCGGCGCCTGCTCCACCTGCGTGGAGCGCCGGGAAGCCTTCAGGGAAGCCGGAATCCCGGACCCGACGGTTTATGCGCCTGCGGCGCAGCGACCAAATACCGGGGATTAAATATTAAGGGAAAATTCCCGGCCTCCGGCCAGTGGAATACGCCTATTCACTAATCACTTCGGGAAAATTCCCGGAAAGGGCCTTCCGCACTCTTGCCGCCACTTCCTCCTTCCCGGCGTCCGCGTCCACGCGGAGCATCCAGGGTTCATGGATGGAGGCGAACACGTTGCGGCAGGCCGTCAGGCCCGCTTCCGTCTCAAAGGCATCGCGTTCTCCGCGGCTCCCGATGCGTTCCAGAGCCACGGAAACGGGAATATCCAGCCAGACCACGGCGTCCGGCACCGGGGCAAACTCTTCATTGGCAGCGCGGATGACGGAAGTATCCACCCCACGCGCGCCCTGGTAAGCCATCATGGAAAGGTAATAGCGGTCCAGCAACACCCACGCGCCGCGCGCCAGCGCAGGGGCGATCAGCGTCTCCACATGCTCCCGCCTGTCTTTCAGGAATAATTCTACCTCATCCTCTACGGAAAGGCGCCCCGTCACGGCGGAATCCCGCAACATCCGGCCCCACGGCCCGCGCGTGGGCTCAAAGCTCTGCACCACTTCCAGCCCCTTCCCCTCCAGATACTTCCGCAACTGGCCGATGTGGGTGGACTTGCCCGTGCCGTCTATGCCTTCAAAGACGATCAGGCGGCCTTTTCTCTCTCCGGTAAAACTCATGACTCAAACGTATAACGCTGGCCCGGAACGGGAGCGATGATGGTGGAACCCGGCATTCTGGCGGACAGCGTATCATGCATCCACTCCACGGCATCCGGATCACCGTGCACCAGAACCACCTGCCTGGGATTCAGCTTCACGGCATAATTGACAAGGGCGTCACGGGTAGCGTGCCCGGAAAAGTCAAAACAATCCACCGTACAGTTGCGGCGCACGGGCTGCCCGTTGGGCCGCATCTTCACCAGATCCCCCTCCTGCGCGGCCCGCAGCCGGCCCGCGGGGGAATCCGGGTCCGCATACCCTACAAAAAGAATGGCGTTTTTCTCATGCGGAAGAACCTGCTCCGCCATCACGTTGGAGAGCGTATTCTCCGTCATCATGCCGCTGGAAACCACGTAAATATTCCCGGGGGAACACACCAGCGGGGCTTTTCCCTTGCGCGGCAGGGGCACGGTCTTTATTTCCTCCTTCAGCTTGAACTCATGGTCGTGCCTGCGGGTCAGCCCGGCAAAGCGGTCGTACAGCAGGGAAACCTTGGCGCTCAACCCGCCGAAGTACACGGGCGTATTGGCGGGGATCACCCCCTGCTGCTTGAAACGGTGGATATTGAACAGCATCTCCTGGCTCTTGCCGATGGCGAATACCGGAATCAGCACGGCGCCGCCGCGTTCCAGCGTCTCCGCAATCGCCTTCCCGAACCGCACCATCTCCTCCGGGCGGGAATAATGGGCGCTGCGCTGGAAGCCGCCGCGCGTGCACTCCATAATCAGCGTATCCACGCCGGATTCCGGGAAATCCGCTCCGGGAATCATGCTCTGGTCCTCAAACTGCACGTCCCCCGTATAAAACACCGTATGGCCGCTCTCTCCTTCCAGCATCACGCCCGCGGACCCCAGAATGTGGCCGGCATCGTAAAACGTGGCCAGCACGTTCTGGCGGAAGCCCACGCGGAACACCTCGTTGCAGGACTTGGCATGCCAGGCGTCGCTCAGCCTGTCCAGGTCGTTATGGGTGAAAAAGGGATACTCCACAATGCCCAGGTCCAGCCTCTTGGCGCTCATCACATTCACGGAATTGTGCAGCATCACTTCAGACAGGGCGGCTGCGGCGGGCGTCATGAATACTTCCGCCGCGGGCTGCTTCTCCTGAAGCACGGGCAGCGTTCCCAGGTGGTCCAGGTGGGAATGGCTTAAAAAAACGGCTTCCACGGAATTGGGCTCCATGGAATCAAAATCCGGCATGGCCGCCATCCCCTCCCTCTTGGGGTGCATCCCGCTGTCAAGCACGATCCGGGTGCCGTCCATTTCAAGCAAATAGCAATTGGCTCCAATCTCCTCGGCCCCGCTGATATTCGTAAAACTGATCATTATATGCCGCAGGAGAGTACCCCGTGCCCTCCGCCGTGTCAATGCCGCCTTCATGTTTGCGGGAGCGGGACGGCCCCGTTCCCGGGAATGGCCGCGAATCAAGGGAAAACCGCCCTGTTTCATCTTCCACGGGATCATTCAGCCCCCGGAATCCGTTTGGCTGGCAGTTCCGCACAAACGTCCTTAGGGCAGCATCATTTCATAATCAATGTAGTCCCCGAAAAAGGCGGTATGGCTTTCGTTCCTCCTTTTCCCGCAAACCTTGAAACCTGCGCCTTCATACATCCGCCGGGCGGGAACCGAGCGGCCATTCGTGGTCACAATGATTCTTTTCGCCCCCCTTTTCACGATTCTTTGAAGCGCCTCCCGGAGCTGCATCCTGCCATACCCATGGCCCTTGCAGGAGGTGATGATGCAGTTGTGGCCTATCTCCACATATTCGGGCATCTTCCTCGGGTCCCACGACGCCAGCCCGGCGGCCTTGCCATTCAAGACGGTTATAAAACCGTATCGGTCCGCAATCTGCGGGTTATCAAAGAAAAAATCATCAAACTCCTTCCAGTCTGCACCGCAACAATCTTCCCATCTCCCGTCAAAGGAATAGGCGTCCGACAGTAATTCAAACAACGTTCCCCGCTTAAAGCCGCTTACTTTCCTGAATTCAATGTTTCCGTGGTTCATGAACAAAATAATTAGGGATTAAGGCAACTGGGAGTCCCCGCCGGAAGATTCTCCTTTTTATCCTGCAACAGGCGCAATTTGCCGCTCCACGGCTTGTTCCGGAGAATGCGAACCCTTTCACAATAGGTATCCGACTCCTTCTGCGATTGCTTCAGGACGTCCGGATTACGTTGGACATAAGCCATTCTTGCATCGAAGGGAACGCTTCCCTCCAGCAATATCCAGAAAGTATAATCTATAATTTCATAAGCCCAGCTCTTTTCCAGTGCCAGCGCCTGGTTTTCATCCGTCATCCGTTCAAGGATGCCGATGGACATTTTTATGGATTTAATAATTTGATGCTGGTAGCTTTGTAAAACTGATTCCTGCAAAAGGGAAAGAGCCTGGGGGGTGTTTTCCTTCACCAGAGAGGGAGAAGCTCCCGCATCACGCCACCGCCGGGGTTCTTCTTCCGCTCCGGAGGGGATCAGGAGGGGAATAATCCCGCAGCAGGGCGTGCCTCCTGCAGAAGAAGTGAACCCCGCAGGCTTCTTTTCCAAAGCCACGGTCATCGGTTCCGGCAATTCATGACTGTTGAGGGAAATAATATCGATTTCCCACCTGCTCCGCTTGTGCATGACTCCTGTAAAATAAACGGGAGCCAAATGGGGTGATTCATCATTGATCCAGACGGAAGAATCAACCTGCTCCCTGCCGCTATCAGGGGGAGAACTCTCGGCTTCACCTGCCAGCAAAGGCGAAAGCACTGCACCGAACAACATGTACAGAGAAAACAAAAACCACTTGTTCATCAGACGATTCCAGCACATCGCAAAAGGAAGTGCAACAAGATTCGGAGAAACGGAAGCAATTCCCCATGGAGCCCTTTCCTTTCCCTGCCGCGTTCTCTTGTCGGCACGCCATACCGTTTCTTCCTTCCGGCATCTATTTGGTGCCTGATTCTCTTTCCCCTCTGCCGGTTTGAATGTCATGAAGGGATATTCTGGAAAGAAGGTTCTCCCATATAACGTATTTGCCGTAAACGTTCCACTCTCTTTTAAACGGCAGGACACATACTCCCAGCGGCATCCGGGAATTGCTCTGGACGCAGCCGGAAGCGCATGAGATAATTTCAGAAAAGCTCCCTGATGAAAGAAAAGCCACCCATCAAAGACGATTACAGGCGGTCCCTGCTCTATGTTGCTTCCCAGACAAATAGCCGGGAGGCCATGATTGTGGCGCTCGTTATCATAGGCGGTATCATCTTCTCCTGCCTGCATTCATGCCTTTTCTCCCCGTAACGGAGCGTTCCTTTTCCATTTCCCGCAACTTCACCCTTGCAGCCCCATGAAAAACAAGCTTCCCATTCCACCCAACGGGCCCAGGCAGCAATTCCTGACCAGGGCCATCAATTATTTCCGCAGCCGGGAAGGAGAACCGCGCCTTTTCACTAAACGCAAGCTTGTTCTCCTGGTGCTGACGGCTCTTTATGCCTTTTCCCCCATTGACCTGATTCCGGATTTCATTCCCGGAGTAGGCCAGATAGACGACCTGACCGTCATCGCCTTCACATTCCTGGCCCTGTTCATGCCTCCCCTCAAGAAGGACGGTTCCCATGAAGACCCGGAACCCTGAGTTCCCGTCCCGTACAACGTTTCATGAGTGATACCCCACCATCCTCCTTCCTGCATTCCCCTGCTGTCGTCGTTCTGGTTAAAGGCGCCGTCCTGATCGGGGCCCTGGCCATGCTGTTCTGGGGCGTGCGGTCCTGCATCACCGCCCCGGTGGAAAAACCGATGGAGGTGGCGGAAAAGTTGATTGAAGCAGGCAGGGAGGTAGGCCTCACCCTGATCAACAAGGGGTTTTCCTCCGACCACGGCGGCGTGGCCCTGATCGTGCAGAAGGACGAGAAGGTAGCCAACCTGGTGACCGTGGAACGGACGTTCGAGTATGAATACCGGTATTCCACCACGTGGTGGTGGAGTAAAAAGACGCTGATCCTGAAAGCGGCCTACCGCGCCCACGGAGGCATTGACCTGGAGGGACCCGAGCCGCTCCGGGTTATCATTCCCGCAGGGAACAAAGGACCCATTACCGCGGAGGGGCTTCACGGAAAGCTGGTTTCCTGCGAGATGGTGGAGGGCTCCCTCAGAATCGTGAGGGATGACGCCGGCATCTGGAACAGGCTGACTTCCGAAGACGCCGCCATTGCCGTCAACCAGTTGAACGAAAGCGCCCGGAAGCACATCATGGAGAGCGGCTTGATACGCCAGGCGGAAGAAAATTTCCTGCGCCGCCTCCGGGAAGAAGCCGGACAGCCGGAAGAACCGCCCGGAAAGGACCGCTGGTTCTGATACTGCCCGTACAAGAGGCTTGGCGGCCATCAAGAGCTCCATGATGCGCACTTCCCCATTCCGTTCTTTTATCTTGCCAAAACGGGCTGGCTCCTATAAAGGAACGCACGTCATGGCCAATTTAACATTCACCCCTCCCACGGACGGCGCAGCCGTCACCATGCAGAACGGCAGGCTTTGCGTTCCGGACAGGCCCATCATTCCCTTCATCATCGGTGACGGAACCGGGCCTGAAATCTGGGCGGCGGCTTCCCGGGTGATTGACGCGGCCGTGAAGAAAGCTTACCAGGGCAAGCGTTCCATTGCCTGGTATGAAGTTTTTGCCGGGCAGAAGTCCTTTGACAACCTGGGTACATGGCTCCCGAATGAGACGGTGGAAGCCTTCCGGACCTACCTGGTCGGCATCAAGGGCCCCCTCACCACCCCCGTGGGCGGCGGCATCCGCAGCCTGAACGTTACGCTGCGTCAGGATCTGGACCTGTTCGTCTGCCTGCGCCCGGTGCGCTATTTCAACGGCATTGAAACTCCCGTGAAGGCTCCGGAAAAGGTGGACATGGTCGTTTTCCGCGAGAATACGGAAGACATTTACGCCGGCATCGAATTCAAGGAAGGGTCCGAGGACGCCAAACTGTTTTTCGACACCATGAGCCGCATCTTCCCGGAGCGCATGAAGAAGGTGCGCTTCCCGGAGAGCTCCGGCTTCGGCATCAAGCCCGTTTCCCGTGAAGGCACGGAGCGCCTGGTGCGCGCCGCCATTGATTACGCCGTGGAGAACGGCCGCAAGAGCGTCACGCTGGTTCACAAGGGCAATATCATGAAGTTCACGGAAGGCGGCTTCCGCGACTGGGGGTACGACGTCGCGCGCCGGGAATACGGCGCCCAGCCCATCGGAGACGGCCCCTGGCTGAAGCTTCCCAACGGAATCGTGATCAAGGATTGCATTGCGGACGCCTTCCTTCAGGAAATCCTGCTTCATCCGGAGAATTTCGACGTGGTTGCCACGCTAAACCTGAACGGGGACTATATTTCCGACGCCCTGGCGGCGCAGGTAGGCGGCATCGGCATCGCGCCCGGCGGCAACATCAATTACCTGACGGGCCATTCCATTTTTGAAGCCACGCACGGCACCGGGCCCAAACTGGCCGGACTGGACAAGGCCAACCCCAGCTCCGTCATCCTGTCCGCGGAAATGATGCTGCGCTACATGGGCTGGACGGAAGCGGCAGACCTGCTGATTCAGGCCATTGACCAAGTGATTTCCGCAAAAACGGTCACGTTCGACCTCGCGGAAATGATTCCCGGTTCCACGGAGCTTTCCTGCTCCGCCTACGGCGACAAGCTGGTGGAAGCCCTGAGCTGACCTTTTCCCCGGCCACTTTCATCCGGCTGCCTTCCCGGTACACGGTGCGGAGGGCAGCCTTTTTTTTGCAGAGGAACCGATACCCGGGCCATCTCCATCAAACATTTCAAATACCATCCCATGAAGAAGAACATGAACAGAATGAACATCGTCTGCCTTGGAGTCAGGGACATGAAGAAGGCGCTGCAATTTTACCGTGACGGACTCGGTTTTAAAACGGATGAGACGGGCGACCATCCGGACGTCGTCTTTTTCAGCACTCCCGGCACCAAACTGGAGCTGTATCCGCTGGATTTGCTGGCAAAGGACATCAACGGAGAGAATCCTCCGCCCATCGGCGCCGGGTTCGGAGGAATTACGCTTGCCTATAATGCAAAAACGAAGGAGGAGGTAGTTGAAGTCATTGAACTGGCGCGGAACGCGGGAGCCAGGATCGTCAAGGAACCCCAGGATGTTTTCTGGGGCGGCTTCCATGGCTATTTTGCGGACCCGGACGGCTATTACTGGGAAGTTGCCTGGGGACCGAACGATGAATTTGACGACCGGGACATGCTCGTCCTGTAAGCCGGAACTATTTAAATAAAAGGGCTGCCGCACTTGGATATGGTGCGGCAGCCCCGTCATGTTTCCTGGGAAACGGCGTCAGTCCGTCACGGAAACTCTTTTCATTCAGACGCTCCCTTTTTCCGTCAGTTCGCAGGGTTCCGACGGAACGGTCCGTTCAGGCGCCGCTTCCCGGGATTTCCGGGAAGGCAAAGCGGCGGGGGAAAGTTCCGCGGAGCCTCCGGCAAGTTCTTCCACTAGGGCGGCAACCATGTCCATGGGCCGTATTGGACCAGGAGCCTACGGAAACACAGGAGTTCCCTACCTTGATATGATCCCCAGGGCGGCTCCGACGGACATGGAGCCCGCAATGGTGCCCCGGTCATCCCTGGTGGAAGATTGATAACCTATCACGACATTGTCAGTGCCATTGTCGACGCTGGCATTTGTCCCGATAACAACGTTTTTGTCCGAAGCAATGGCGGACGTATTTTCCAAATTCATGGAATGGCATTTGCCTCTGTTTCCGCCGCGTATTCAAGAAGCGTAAAGCGTGGAATTTTTCTGCAACCGCCCTCCTGCATTGCTTGAAACCGTGCAGAAAAAACATGCCGCGCGGAGAGCGGCCGGCAACCGTAATGACATGTGCCGTTACAGCTCCCGGCGGATGGCGTCCATCTGTTCCGGCGTGTAGGCCGCCTTTTCCACTCCGCCGAACTGGCGGCGAAGGAACGTGAGCAGGTTCGCCAGGTCACGGGAATTCGTCACGCCGGGCGGCAGCATGGTGGAATTCCATTCCTTCCCGTTCACCGTGATCGGCCCGGTCAGCCCCTGGAGGATGATTTTGACGATTTCCGCATCAGGCTTTTCCTTCAGCCATTCGGACCCGGCCAGGGGCGGATAGGTCACCTTGTCCCCCATGCCGTCGTTGCCGTGGCAAATGGCGCATTTGGAAAGGTACACGCCCCTTCCTTTTTCCATGACGGCGGCCGCACGGGCTCTTTTCAGGCGTTCCATGTCCACCGTGGGAGGATGGGCGGCATAGTCCGGATGAATGTGGGACAGGCCAGGAAAAGAATGAATCCGGTCGCGTTTCCGGGAGGGTTCCACTCTCCTGAGGGAAGCAAGATAGTTCAACAGCCGTTCCCCGCGCCCGGAAGGCACCAGTTCCCGGCCCTGCTCCATCCGGACAGGCAGGGCATCCAGGGAAGGGGCATTCCCCTCCACCGGGCGTTCTTCAAACATGCCGGGCATGGAGGGGCACACGGTCCAGGGCTTTTTAAACTGCGGTTCCCGCGGGTTGTAAAGATGAAGGGCCAGCCATTCCCTTACCTGCGCGGCGCGGCGCGTGCCGCCGGATACCGCGTCTTCATATTCCAGCCTGCCTGCGGCGTATTCCGCCGCATTGCTCAAATCCGGCCCTACCGCCGCCACGCCCGCCTGCGGAGCGCCCTCCCCGTTGAATTCGGCATCCATGTCTTCCGGCTCGCTGACCCGGTAAGGGAAATCCGGGTCCGTGCCGCGGTCGATTGCCGTCTGCCAGTCCTTCCCGGACATGGAACGCCGGATGATCTGGGTGTGGCACAGGGCGCACCCCTCAGCGGCATAAATCCTGGCTCCTGCCGCATCCTGGACGGGCCGCCTGACCTCCAGTGAGTCCGGCGCGGGAGCATGCAGCAGGACAGCCGCCGCCGTAGCCAGCAACAGAACAGCCGCAACGGCGGCAATGAAGAAAAGACGCTGCGGAACCGGAGTTTCCATTTCCGGGTTCCCGGCATCCGCCGGACGCCACAGGCAAAGGCTTCCCGCCAGGCACAGAGCCATGGCAACGGCATGGACGCAGGCCGCCATGCCCACCCAGCCGCTCATCAGTTCCGCGCGCCGGGCTTCCGGAAAAGCCTGAACATCCACCGCGGCAACCACGCCCACGGCATAAGCCAGAAGCACGCCGCAAACGCCGGCGCCCAACAGCCACCATGCCGCAGGAAACCGCACGGGCCCCTTCCTTCCGGCCATCATCAGCGCTCCGGCTCCCAGCAGGATCCACAATTCCGCCTCATGCCACGCGGACAGGGAAAACTGCATCAGCTCCGGCCACGCCCCGGCAAACACGTCCCACACTGCCAGCAAGGCAAGCAGGGAAACCGCGGCTTTCAGCCACGTCCCGGTCTCCGGACCGGATTTCATCCAAAGATACACCGCCATCAGCACGGCGGGAACCGCGGCGCACCACGACCAGACGGCCCCGGCTTCCGCCAGCGCCCAGGGCACGGGAAAACCCCGGAGCCCCCCCAGACCGCCTACCACCGGAGCCGCCGCCAGCACGGCGGCCATCCAGACGGCCAGTATTCCAAAACCGCGGCCTTTGGCCATGTTCAAGCGGAACGCCGCCGCTCCCAGCGCGGCAAACATCAGCCCGCAGGACAGGCTGCCTTCCAGGGAGGAGGCGTCCAGCAGGCCGTTCATGGACAAAGCCTGCGTATAACCCAGCGCCAGAAGGGCCGCCGCCGTGCATCCCGCGGAGGAACTGAACAGCAGCCGCACGGGCCACGGGAACGGCCGGAACCACGCAGCGCACGCCTTGCCGGCGGCAAGGATGGCAAACACCGGGCAAACCCACCAGTCAAAGGGCATCAGGAGCAGGCCGCTTCCGTCTCCCGTCATAATCGTGGCCATCCCCAGCACAACGCAGAGGTGCCAGAGCCATTCCGCGGGTTTCAGCCGCCTGCATCCGTTCTCCGCCATGAAAGAAAACAGGACGGGGAGGGCCCATCCGTACACCAGCGCACCGTAAAAGGAGAACATGAGGCGCCCAGCCGGCCACGGCAGCGGAACACCCGCCACCAGTCCGGAGGCATGGACCAGGGACCACACCAGCCCCAGCACGCAGGCCGCCGCCAGCCAGAACAGGGGCAGCCACTCGTCCGGACGGCGGCGGAACAGGGAAGAAACGGCGGCGGGAACATTCATCGTGATTCGGGAAATACCCTGCGGACGCTCAAGGCCCCCAGGAAGGAAAAACAGCAGACCAGGCCCATCGCCACCAGGAGCAGGACGAGGGGGAGCCACGTGCCCCACGCAGCCGGTTCCAGCCCAAAGCCGGGGCAGAACATCCAGCACGCTTCCAGCAGGGAGCCAAGCAGGATGCAGACGCAGACCGCGCCCAGCGCAGACGGGCGGCGTCTCAACGCGGGAAAGAGCAAAACGAGGAAAGGCACCAGAAGCTGGAGCGCCAGAGCCGCGGACAGGAGCCCGGACCAGGAGAAGGCGGCGTCATAAAAAGACATTTCAGCCGGAAGGGAGGCATACCATGTAATCATGTACTGGGAGTACGTGATGTATGCTTTCACCAGCACCATGGCCGTCAGCATGCCGCCCAGGCGCGGCCACGGCAATCCCTTCCCTCCGTCCAGCTTCCTCAGGCACGCCGCGGCCAGCACCGCTAATGCCAGAGACGCCAGCAGGGCATACGCAACCATGTACACGGGGAACATGGAAAGAACGGCCCTTCCCGTCCCTGCCAGCATGTCAATCCCCAGCACGCCCAGCATCATCACCGTCACAATCATGCAGAAAGCGGCGCTCCCCCGGCGGAAGGAAGGCTGCCAGACGTTTTTTTCCGCCGCCAGCGTCTCCCATACCTGGGCCATGCTCCAGGCCAGCACTACGATGATTCCCATGCGCACATACAGCCACGCCGGATTCCACCACGCGGGATCAGCCAGGTCCAGCACGCCGAAGGCCTGGACGGCGGGAGAGGAAATATCCGCCACGCCCCAGTAGCGGGCCGCCTCCGGAAAGATGACGGTAGTCAGGCAGCCGACCGTTCCCGCCAGCACCAGAACGCCGGGTAAAAAGCCCCAGCAGGCCGCCGCCAGCACCCGCCTCAGCGTGATACCCCACCCGGCTCCCGTCAGGGAAGACAGGCAGAGCCAGAACAGGCACCCCAGGCAAACGCCCGTACCGATGACGCCCACCGCCATTCCGGCGGCGGCAAACGGTTTTCTCCATTCATGCAGCCGGGTTCCGGCCACCGTCATCTCATCCCACGGCATGGCGTTAAAAGACTGGCGCATCAGCACGCACCACAGCAGCACGGAAATGATCCACAGGGCAAGGGCGGCGGAACGTCCGGCCCAGCCGAATCCCGGCCTGTCCCGGCGTTCCCTTCCGGTTGATGATGTATTGCTGTTCATGGACGGTGTTCCCCCTGTCTAGTAACGGGTCGCTCTTCCTGCGGGGGCGCCGGGAGCGCCTGAAGCCGGCGGACGAACGCCACCAGGCACCAGATTTCCCGGGCCGTGAGAATGTTTCCGAAAGCGGGCATGTTCCCCTGCCCCAGCCGAATGCTCCTGAACATTTTTCCGGGAGAATAGGCCGCATACTTTTCATCCCGGAAGGAGCCTATCTGAGGGTAGGTGTCATAAGCGGCCATGCTGCCGCGTCCGTTTCCATCCGCACCGTGGCAGACGGCGCAATGCGCCAGATACAGCGTGCGCCCCTCCGCCAGCACGTCACGGCTGCGGGAAACCCCGCCCAATTCCAGGGGCATGATATCCTCCTCCCCCCCCTGCATGCGGCCGGAGGAAAAATAGGAGCCCTCCGCGGCAAAGGAATCCCGGTCATTCCCCCGTTCACGGACTGCCTCCCCCGTTCCCAGGGATTGCGCGACGGCATGGGGCGGCGTCAGGCGGACCTTCCGGCCTGCGGGAGTGAAGGGCTCCCGCACCTGCTGGGCGTCCGCCAGCGGACGCTCGTTCATATTGTCAAACAAATGGGGCGCGGCATTCCTGCCCCCGTCATCCCTCACCATGAACCAGAGCGCCCCCAGCAGAACCAGGGCGGCTATCGCCGTCATGCCGCCTCTCATGAACGGCCCCCTTCCTCATGGATGTATTCGCTCGCGTCCGGATGCAGTGCCGCAGCAAGAGCGGCGGCACGATCTTCACGGCCGCCTTCCAGCAGAATGAAATAACCGTCCCCGTGTTCATCCGTCCTGAAGAAATCACACTCGAACGCCCAGTCGTTCCACCGGGGGAGAACGGCCCCTTTCAGGAACCCGGCGGCAGTCAGAAGTCCGGCCCCGAGCAAGGTCCCTTCAAACAGGGGGGGAACGTACGCGGGCCAGTTGTCCCAGCCCTGCACCCTGCCCTGGGTCATGAGAGGATCCGCACAGAACTGCGTCCAGTAAAGCCACAGGGCCACGGCCAGGAATCCGCACACTCCGCCAGCCGCGGCCCACAGCCGCACGCCTGCGCCTACGGCCCTCCCGGCATGACGGTTGGCAAACCGGACGGCGGCGCAGGGATAAGGCGCACAGACCTCCCAGAAGACGCCCTCCTCCTTCACCAGCGTCCGGACGGCCTGAAGGAGCGCTTCTTCCGAAGAAAAGGAAAGCACCCAGCCGGAAGTGACGCGCTTCTTCATGCCCCGCCCTCCTTGTTCAGGGATTGCTGTTCCCGCACGTCGCACAGGGAAAAAAACGGAGTCACGCGCACCAGCACCATGTACAGCGCCGTGAACAGCCCCACGCTCCCGGCCATCATGGCCAGGTCCGTCAGGCTGGGGGAATAATCCCCGATATTGGCGGCCAGCAGGGAGGCTTTCAGGGAATTCACGACGATCCAGAAGCGTTCCATCCACATGCCGGCAAGCACGCCCAAGGCCACGACCGCAATCACCCACCGGTTGGTGCGCAGGGAGCGGAACCAGAACAACTGGGGCAGCAGCACGTTCCCGGCGACCATGGCGCCCAGGAACACGGCATTCACGGGATTCCTGCCCGGGAACAACGCCGGAGAGCCTCCATTCAGCACCACGGCCAGGTGCTCCCACAGATACATGGCCCCCATCACCAGGGCCAGGGCCAGCACGAAGCGGGAGCTCAAATCCAGAATGGCCGGCGTAATGGCCTGCCGGACGCCGCTGCCGGACATCAGGCGGCGCACCCCCAGAAGAATCAACTGGACCATCGCCATGCCGCTCAAAATGGCGCCCCCCACGAAATAGGGCGGAAAAATGCTCTGGTGCCACCCCGGCACCTGCGTCACGGAAAAGTCAAAGCTCACCACGGAATGGACGGATACCACCAGGGGAGTCAGGATGGCCGCAAAAAGCAGGCTGGCCTTTTCATAGGCGCGCCACTGGCGCCCCGTCCCCTGCCAGCCCAGAGCCAGCCATCCGTACCGCCGCCTCAAATGCCCCGCGCAGCAATCCCGCAGCAGCGCGAAATCCGGCACCAGCCCGATGTACCAGTACAACAGGGAAAGCAGGAAATACGTGCTGACGGCCATGACGTCCCACATCAGGGGGGAGGCCATGTCCGGCCAGATGCCGCTCACCTCCGGCAGGGGGGAGGCCATCCACGCCATCCAGACACGCCCCACGTGCACCACGGGAAAGACGGCGGCGCAGACCACCGCGCACAGGGTCATCTGTTCCGCCCCGCGGGCAATCGGGCTTCTCCATGACTGGCGGGTCAGCAGCAGGACGGCCGAAATCAGGGTGCCCGCATGTCCCAGGCCTATCCAGAAGACAAAATGCACGATGTCCAGCCCCCACACCACGTTATTGTTCAGCCCCAGCACTCCCACACCCTCCGCGGCAATGCGCCAGGAACTCCACCCCACACCCCACGCCGCCAGCAGCACGCTGGCGAGAAACACGCTCCACCATACGGGGCCGAGCGGCTTCCGCACCTCCGCCAGCATGGTCTTCACCGGAACGGCGGAGGAAGAAAGGGCTGGCGCTGGTCTGGTCATCATCTGCATATTGGGCGGAAGCTCGTTAGAGCTTACTTGAGTGCTTTTTCCCGTCAATTCAAAAGGGGAAGGCACGTGACATGACGCGAGGTTCTGTTTTTCCGGGGACATATTCCCGGGAGTAAGGGGCTCCGGCCCCTTACAAACTCCGGACAGGAAATGGAAAAAGGAAAAATCCCCTGCGCTATGCTGCGGAAGAGGTTTCACGCACGAAGGCCGGAGGCCTTCGCTCCCGGGAGAAGCTCCACAAACATTCAAATAGCTGGAATTCCCTGCCACAGCATTTTAACATGGCCCCCGCATGGACATAAACACGCTGACTTCCGGAGCCCTGATCAGACACCCTTCCCGCGGCCTTCTTCTCGGGACCGGGCCCTTCCGGGAATCGGCCGCCCCCCCGGATTCCGGCCCCGCCTTCTATGTCAACACGTTCCGCCTGGATGACCCGCAGCCGTGGAAAATACCGTCCGCCCTGCATCCCATTCCGGAACCGGAAAGCCCCACGCCGCCCGCTCCGGAAATCCTGTGGACGGAACCGTCCCCGGACGCGTATGCCCAGGTATTCGCGGAAATGATTGAACAAATCGCCTCCGGACATCTGGTGAAAAGCGTTCCGGCAACGCCCCAGTTTGGAGAGATGCAGCCTCCCCACGTTCCCCGTGAACTCATCCTGCGGGCCGTCAACGGTTCCCCGCTTCATTACCCCTATGCCTGGTGGACGGAGCAGGAAGGCTTCTGCGGAGCCACCCCGGAAACCCTGTTCCACCAGCAGGGACGACGCCTGACGACCATGGCCCTGGCCGGAACGGCGCGGCCGGAAGACGAGGGCGTCTTCATCAATGACGACAAGGAAATCCGCGAACATGAAATCGTGGCCGGCAGCATCCTTTCCCGCCTGTCCCCCTACGGCAGCGTCACCAGAACGGCCCGCAGCGTGCTGAACCTGGATACCCTGATCCACTTTGCCACCTACCTCACCCTGGAAGCGGACGAACTGCTGCCGCCGGACCACTGGATACGGCTGCTCCACCCCACTCCGGCCCTGGGATCCCAGCCCCGGACGGAGAAGACACTCGCCCAGTTGGACGACTGGCGTTCGCGCCTCCGCTGTCCGTCCCATTTCGGCGCTCCGTTCGGATTTCTGGAAGACGGAGACTTCTTCTGCCTGGTGGGCATCCGGTCCATGTACTGGCAGGGGCGGCGGCTCGCGCTCTGCACCGGGGGCGGGGTGGTGGCCTCCTCCACCCTGACGCATGAATGGCGGGAGCTGAAATTAAAGCGGGATACGGTCAGGCGCAGTTTCCTGCTTCCCTGACATTCCCGCCTGTTATTCCTCCGTCCAGCAGGCGGAAAGCGTCTCAAACTTGCCCTCTACCGGGATTCTCCATACCCGGCCATCCCTCGCCACGCCACGGCAGGGAACGCCGTCCATGTGCGCGCTGAGGGCAATCCCGGCAGGCAGGCCGTGCAGAACAACCTCCGCGGACTCATGGAACGCGCAGGGGTCCCCTTCGCACTTCCACGCCAGTTCCAGGGAATGGGAACCGGTGCCGCGGTAAAGGAACTCATGAACGGCGCATTCCCCGTTCCGGTACGCATAGCCGTCCCCCGCATCCTCATACAGGTGGGAGGCCACTTCCTCATCCGGCGCCCACCAGACGTCCAGTGTCAGCGGGGGCCGCGGCAGTTCGCCTGCGTGCTGCTGCACCGGCCAATGGGGAATGACCGCCCCGCCGCGCACGTACACGGGCAGGAAGGAAAGCGGGCATTTCACCCAGACATCCTTTCCGGTATCCTCCATCAGGCTGTCCGTGTGGTAGGAATACCAGACGCCTTCCGGGATGTAGAGGAAGCGGCCGCCTTCCTGCGGCTCATGGATGGGAATGACGTACAGATGGTCGCCGAAGAAATATTCCGCCCCCCGCCAGTAGGTGTCCCTGTTCCTGAAGCATTGAAGGGCCAGGGAGCGCAGCACGGGCATCCCCGTCTCCGCGTAACGGCGGAACTGCGTGTAAATGTAGGGAAGCAGGCGGTAGCGGCCCTCAATGGCGGCTTTCACGTATGCGGTGGCCTCCTGTCCGAACACCCAGGGCTCCTGGCCTCCGAATTCCCCGGAGGAATGATTGCGGAAAAGCCCGTGGAACGCGGCCATCTGCATCCAGCGGCAAAACAGCTCCGGCGTGGGATGCCCCATGAAGCCCCCCGCATCCGCCCCCGCGAAGGAGATGCCCGAGGCGGCAAGCCGCTGGCACTGGAAATTGGCCAGCTTCAAATGCTCCCAGCTGGACCGGTTGTCCCCCGTCCAGGTGGCGGCAAAGCGCTGCAATCCGGCAAAACCGGACCGGGACAGCAGGAAGGGACGCCTGTCCGGAGCGTGGCGCTTCATGCCCAGCCAGGAGGCTTCCGCCATGCACTGCCCGTAAATGTTATGGGCCTTTTCATGGGAACAGGGCATGCCGTCGTACTCATGCCGCGTATCCATCGGGAACGTGCGGTCCGGAAAGACGACAGGCTCGTTCATGTCGTTCCAGAGGCCGCGCACGCCCACCTCTTCCAGATCATGCCTGAACAGGTCCGCCCACCAGCTGCGGACGGCCGGGGCCGTGAAATCCGGAAAATTGCAGAGTCCCGGCCAGACTTCCTCCGACAAAAGATTGCCCTCCGACCGCCGGCAGAAATAATTCCGTTCCAAACCCTCCGCCCAAACAGGATTGGCGGGGTTGATCTTCACGCCGGGATTCACGATCAGGACCGTCTTCACGCCGTCCTCCTCCAGAGAGCGGACCATCCCCGCCGCATCGGGGAAATTGTGCCTGTCCCACGTAAACCCCTCCTTCTGCTCCATGTAATGGTGGTCCAGATGGACGGCGTCGCACGGGATGCCCAGGTCCCGGAACCGCTCCACCAGGTTATACACGGCCTTGTCCGGATAATAGCTCCATTTGGACTGGTGGTAGCCCAGCGCCCACAGCGGCGGCAGTTCGGGCGTGCCGGTAAGGCGCGTGTAGGCGGCTACGATGTCCAGAGGGCTGCGGTCATAAATGAAGTAATAATTCATCAGGCCGCCGAACGACCCGAAAGCCAGCACCTTTTCATCCGAGGCGCCGAAGTCGAAGTACGAGCGGCACGTATTGTCAAACAGCAGGCCGTACGCCTTCCCTTCCCGCAGGCTGAGGAAAAACGGAACGCTCTTGTAGAGAGGATCCGATTCCTCGTGAAAATCATAATGGTCCGCCCCCCACATGGAGAAATACTTGCCCCTCAGGTTCAGGGCGCAGGGCTTGTCCCCCAGCCCGAAAAAATGCTCCGTGTCCTGAAGCCTTTTCCGTATCCACACGCGGGCGTCCCCCGTCCAGTCCTTGGACTCCCGGCCAAAGCCGCCTTCATCCGCCAGCAGGGGTTCGTCCGTGACAATATCGTAAAAATCCACCTTTTGCTCCTCCGTACGGATGCGAATCCGCAGCAGGGACGTTTCAATGACATGCACTTCGGCTTCGTCATACTCCCGGACCTCCGCGCCGGGGGCGGAATACCCGGGGCTGACGGCATAGCTGGGCTCATCTTCCGGCACCGGTCCGGTGAAATACGTCACGCGGACAATTCCATCGTCCGCAAGGCACACGCTGAGAGTTATTTTAGAAACCGCATTGGTGTATTCCCATTTGACGAGACGCCCCCGGAGAGGGGGCGTTTTTCGTCTTTCAGGGATGTTGGGAGAGGTGCACATTGAAGCCAAACAGAAGAGAGAATCAAAAGCGTTCGATTCAGATTAAATTAATTTCATGACGAACGCAAGATTGAACTAAACCACCATTTTTCTTTTCATTATTAGGACAAAATTACTCATATTACTCTAGACCGAACATGAAAAATCTGGTTTTATTGCGTTGGTGCACAACACGGCATGAGGCCGCTTCCTTCCCGACACCGACAACCCACATCAACCAATGAGCACAATCCGAGTTCTTACATTAGGATGGGAATTCCCACCCCTGGTTAACGGGGGGCTGGGCATTGCCTGCCTGGGCCTTTCCAAGGCGCTGGCAAAAAAAGTGGATTTAAGAGTGATCGTCCCCAAGGCCGATCCTTCCGTTCTTTTTGACGGGTTCCAGCTCACTGGTCTCAACAACGTCTCCTATCGGGAAGTGGAGCAAGTGGACCGGAAGTATTCCTATGACAGCTTCGCCCTGGTGGAGCACGCCCCCATTGAACTGGACCCCTACACCACCGTGGAGGGGGAATCCGGCGTGGTGCAGTTCACCAAGGAAGGCCGCATCACCTTCTCCAAGACGCATGAAGCGGACCTCCAGCTATTCAAAAACAAGGAGGACCTCTATGCCGGGGACCTGGCCCTGAAAGTCATCCAGTTCTCCAAAATCGCGGTAAAAGTCGCCATGCAGCAGGACTTTGACATCATCCACGCCCATGACTGGATGACTTACCTGGCCGGCGTGGAGGTGAAAAAAGCCACGGGCAAGCCCCTGGTGGTGCACCTGCACGCCTCCCAGTTTGACCGCGCCGGAGCGGACGCCCGCGGATGGATTTACGATATTGAAAAATTCGGCATGGAACAGGCGGACGCCGTCATTCCGGTCAGCAAATACACGGGCACCATCGCCAGCGGGCACTACGCCATAGACCCCCATAAAATCTTCCCCATCCACAACGGGGCGGACCCCGTCAAGGTTTTCAAGGGAAAGAAAAAATTTCCGGAAAAGCTCGTGCTCTTCCTGGGACGCCTGACGGCCCAGAAAGGTCCGGGCTTCTTCCTGCAAATTGCCGCCAAGGTTCTGGAGCAGACGGACGACGTGCGCTTCGTCATGGCCGGTACCGGGGAAAAACTCCGCCAGTTGATTGAATCCGGAGCCTTCAAGGGCGTGGGCGACAAATTCCACTTCACCGGCTTCCTGAACAAGGACAAGGTGAATGACCTCCTCTCCATCACGGACATCTACTGCATGCCCTCCGTATCGGAGCCCTTCGGCCTGTCGGCTCTGGAAGCCGCCCAATTCAACATTCCCGCCGTGATCTCCAAGCAGTCCGGCGTGGCGGAAGTCATGAAGGGAGCCCTGAAAGCGGACTTCTGGGACGTCAACAAGATGGCGGAACACATCGTCCATCTCTGCACGGATGAGGAACTGTACCGGAAAGTGGTGGAACAAAGCACGGAGGACATCAAGGCCTCCACCTGGGACGCCGCCGCAGACAAGGTCATCCGGGTTTACGAACATGTGCTGAACCGCTAAGAACCGCCTTTTCACCCCACACGATAACTCCCAGCCCTTTCCCCGTACATGAGCAACATTTCCCTCACTTTCGTGGCACACCAGCCCAACCGGCTGATTCATTACGACTTCTTCAAAATTGGAGAACACGCCTTCTATGAAGATGACGATCTGAATGCCCGCGTGCTCAGCACGGTGGCGGAACGCTGCTACTTCCCGGCCACTCGGCTGATGAAGCAGCTCATCGAACTCACAGGGGGCAAATTCCGCTTCGGGCTGGCCCTCAGCGGCGTCATTCTGGAACAGGCCCTGTACCACAGGCCGGACCTGATTGCCGCCTTCAAGGAGCTGGCTGAAACCGGCTGCGTGGACTTTCTGGTGATGCCGTACTACAACTCCCTCGCCTCCGTCTACTCACCGCAGGAATTTGCGGAGCAGATTGAAGAGCACCGGGAACTCCTTAAAAAACTCTTCCGCCAGGAATCAGACGTGCTGATGAACACCGGCATGCTGTACTCCAACGCCATTGCGGCGCAGGCGGAAACGCTCGGCTTCAAGGGCATCATGGCGGACGGCAATCCGGCGATGCTCAAGGGATTCACCAGCAATGAAGTATTCCTGGCCCCGTGGGTCTATAACACCACCACCATATTCCGCAACCGGGAACTCTCCAATGACCTGGCGATCATGAGAACCGATCCGGAATGGCCGGAATACCCGCTTTCCCCCACCACCTTCGCGGACTGGCTGACGCACCAGCAGGGCAGCGTCACCACCCTGTCCATGGACTATGAGACGCTTGGCGAACGCCAGTCTGACGCTACGGGCGTCTTTGAATTCTGGCGCACCATGATCCTTGCCTGCGTGGATGCCGGCAACCGGTTCATGACCCCGTCTGAAGTGGTGCGTGAAATCAAGCCCGTCTCCGTCTGCGAATGCACCCAGGAAATGACCTGCTCCACCTTCGGAACCATGTCCCATTGGAACGGCAACGTCATGCAGGACGAAGCCATCCGCAAAATCTACCGCCTGGAAAAACCGGTCAAGGCCGCCAATGACAAGGACCTCACCCACGTCTGGCGCAAGCTCCAGAGTGCGGACCACTTCCATTACATGCAGAAGGAAAACTCCTTCACCCCGTATGCCTCTGCCTTTGACGCGTACATCTACTACATGAACGCCCTGGCGGACCTGCAAATCCGCGTCAAAAGGGAATCACAGAACGCTCCGGTCCCTGCGGCAGCCTCCTGAAGCTCCCCTTGGAGCGCAGCGAACATTTGCAGCATTCGACCTGAAACTGGAAGCGTCAGCGAACGCTCCTCCCCACCGTACGTTCTCCATCCGCACAAATGATTCAGTTTGCTGCAAAGGCTTGCGGCGCGGGAAAGCTTTAGACTAAATCCTTGGAATCCATATCCGGATAGCGGACGGCGGTCCGGTTTAAAGAATGATCCCACCAGAGCGGCTATCACGACACGCAGGAACGTAATAAACAAGTGTTCCCGTTCGGTCCTTCTCTTCATTTTTGTTGACCTCGCCGGGAATCCATATTAGAAATATTTAACATTAAAGTTAAATATAAAATGAATAATCCCTCTTCCCTGCAACCTACGCTCAGAGCCCTGGCTGACCCCACACGCCGTGAAATTCTGGAAATACTGAAAAACGGCGCCATGCCGGCCGGAGAAATCGCGGAACATTTCAGTATTACCGGAGCCGCTATCTCCCGCCACCTGTCTGTTTTAAAAGAAGCCGATCTCGTCCGCGACCACAGGGAAGGCAAATTCATCTTTTACGATATCAACCTGAGCGTTCTTCAAGAAATACTGGTCTGGATAGGCAATTTCAAGGCGGCCCGCGAAACATCCTCCGGAAAATGGAGCAAAATCATCGGAACCCAGCCCAATCATTAAACGCCATGCAGCCAACCCCGCTCTCTGCTCAATCTTCCCCATCCTGGTGGATCGGGCCAATTTTCAACGAACTTGTCATAGCCCTGTTTCCCGTGCTGACTTACTATGCAGCCGTATCGTCACGGCTGCCCGCCCGCGTCGCCGTACATTTCAATGAATACGGCATGCCCACCCGTTTTGAGGACAAGAACGGCATGGACGCCCTTCTGGGATTCATTGGCCTGGGAATCCTCGGCTTCCTCATCGGGAAGATTCTCCGTCTGATCATCCTTTTGCCCATTCACTTCAGCAGGAATGAAAACAACCGGCGGATTGGCGCGAAGATGGCCACGTACGCGGAATTCTTCCTGGTCGTCCTGTTTTCCTATCTTTGCCTGACCATTCAAAAGACAAGCCTGGCAAATACGGTCAGCCTGGGAGACACGGCCAAAGTCATCTTCATAAGCCTGAACACATTTCTTCTGCTCCTGGCCAACGTTTGCCCCAAGATAACTCCCAACAAATGGTTCGGAATACGCACCCCTTACGCCTTCAGTAGTAATGAAGCATGGGTAAGTGTTCAGCGACTGGGCGGCAGGTTTCTATTCTGCGGAAGCCTGTTCAACATCCTTGTGACGCTTCTCCTTCCCGGCTCCTTTCCTGCAATCTTCATTTTTAACATGGTCTCCCTTCTGCTCCAGGCATTGGTCATACTTCTTTGGAAGCCCCACAGGAACAGGACTGAACTTTCATCTTCGTCTGACAGCGACGTTTGTTGATGACCGGCCCTAATCATTAGTAGAAGAAAGAGGACGACTGGTTCGCAATGCCTCTGCACCCCCCTCTCTGCCCATGTGTACCTCAACGGCCAAACGAAAGACCTGGCATGATCGGGAAGCTGGAAGGAGGAAGATACTCCTCCCTTCTCTGCACCGCAGAAAACCAAACAGCGGAACCATGAGGAATCATCACTCTATTTGAAGAAAAGGGGATCAAGATTTTCTGCGCGCCCCAATGGACTCCTTGAGCAGATGCGGAGTAAAATAAAGTTCATGGAGAGGGATTCAGGCACGTGCAGAAAGAAACCCAGTCCAGAAATTTCACAGCCCATTATGCCTCACGATGCAACAGACCGGCTAACCCCGCGCTTTATCGCGGCAGCTCAAGAGTGATTTCCCCTGCCGCCGAGACCTTTCGCCAAACAGGCGGCCCGATCCCGATCCGGGAAACCGTCAATACCCAGTAGCCAGGCGCTTCAATTTATTGCGCAGGGTGATCTTCTGGGCGGAAGAAACGCGCTCCACAAACAGGATGCCGTTCAAATGGTCGCATTCATGCTGCAGGCATCGCGCCAGCAATCCGTTGCAGTCAATCGTCACTTCTCTTCCATCTATCAGGAGCACCGTAGCTTTGACAAAATCCGGCCTCACGACGGAAGCGCGTATCTTGAGCACGCTCAAGCAGCCTTCATGGAAGGGATGCATGGGCCCGTAAGGCTCCAGGACGGGATTGGCAAACATCAGGGGCATAATGTCTGAAAGCTCCTTGTCCTCCCCGTTCACCTTTAGCCAGGTGACGGACTCTTCCTCCTCCGGAATATCAATCACCACCAGTTGAATGGGAATGCTCACCTGCGGAGCCGCCAGGCCGATGCCTTCTGCGGCGTACATGGTTTCCAGCATGTTTTCCGCCAGGGCTTTCAAGCCGTCGTCAAAATGTTCTACGGGGCGGCATTTTTCCTTCAATACCGGATTTCCATACTGCGCGATTTCCAATAACATCGGGAGGGAGGGGAGTATATATGTGTTAAGGCGCTTACTGTGCGCCGGATTTGTTGATTTCTATTCTGGCAGGAACATCCCCCGCGTCAATACCCACAGACGTCAGCGCGTCCCAAATGCCGACAATGACGCCAAACTCCGCCTTTTTATCTACGTCAAGCTGCAATTTGACGTCCGGCTTCTCCCTTTTCAGGGCTTCCAGGGCGGCGGCCAGCTCATTCATCTCCACCAGGTTCCCGTTCAGGGAAATGGAGGATTTCCCCGTCACGGCCAGGACGGCCCGTTGCTCCGTGGAAGGAGCCCCTTCCATGAACTCCGCGCCCGGCACGTCTATTTTCAGCAGGGACTGCGGCTTTTTCCACTGGGTGTGAACGATGAAAAAGATGAGCAGAATGGTCAATATGTCAATCATGGGGACGATGGGAACCCCCATGGTTCTTGCTTTCTTGCGGTAAAACTGCATGGCCTGTTCAGCGTTGGGAATGATGGCAGCGGAAGGAAATCAGCTCCGTCAGCAGGACTTCCATGGAAGCGGAAATGCGCTCCAGCTTGCGGGAATAATAAACGTGGGCGATTACGGCGGGAGTGGCGATGGCTAGCCCGGCAATCGTGGTGTTCAGCGCCTGGGCAATCCCCTGCGCGATCATGCCGTGGCTCTCATCCATCCCGAAAACGCTGAAAATCTGCACCAGGCCGCTGGCAGTCCCCAGAATACCGAACATGGGGGCGATCATCACAATCATGTCCAGCAGGGGAAGCCCCGCCTGGAGCGTCACGAACTCCTCGCGGGCCTTCACCTGGATCATCTCCTTCAGGGCGGCTTCATCCTCCAGAGGAGAATTCAGGGCGTCCAGCACCAGGCGCCCCTCCACGGAATCCGAATCCGCGGCCATCCTTTCCAGTTCGCTGCGCTCCAAGGCCCCGCGGGTGTACTGCTCCACGGCCCGGGTCAGCCTGGCGGGACAGATGGTGCTCCTCTTCATATTGAACATGCGGTAAATGATGGCCGCAATGAGAAGAACGGAACAGGCCGCCAGCGGATACATGAAAACGCCGCCTGCCTGGAAGAATGTGATGCAGTCCTTGATAAAGTTCATGGTGAAGTATCAGTGAATGATGTTGTTGTAGGATGGTAGGTTGTTAAAAATTGAAGTCGAAGTACATTTCCAGCGAATCCCCGACGAGCGCGTTCCTCACCTCCGGCGGCATCGCGGGCAGCCGGGCAAGTTTAATGGCGAGGAAGGTGAAGGACTTCTGGACCTCGCTGGCTCCCACGCGGGAAGTCTGCCTCATGGAGGAAACCTTGCCATTCTTGTTAATCAGGATGCGGATGCGCACGGTTCCGGTGACGATCAGGTCGCGGTTCAAGTCACACTGACGGTACCACTGCTCCCCGATGGCCCGGTAAACGATCGCCTGGTACGTCCCCATGGGGGTGGCTTCCACATCCAGTGTCGGGCGGCGGCCAAAGCTGAATTTGCCCGTCTGCTTGGTTTTCTGCTCATGCGTCTTGAAGCCGGGCTGGCTCTCCGCGTTAAACATGGGGTCGTATAAAGGCTGCTTCTGCGCCGGCCTCGTATTGGGAGGCAGGTTCAGGTTGGGAAGATTGAGGGGAGGATTGTCCGCCCCTTTCGCAATGCTCTTGGCCAGTTCCTGAAGGGCGTCAGGCTTCTCCGGTTCACCGGGCCGGGGCAATGTCACCGCATGCGGAAGCTGCATGGCCCTTTCCTGCGCGGGGCGGCGGTTCTGCCGGGCCAGTCCTTCCTCGCTTGCCTTGCCCGGAACGCCCTCCCTGTTGGGAGAATGGTCTACGGAATCCGGATGGCCCGCGGGAGGCATGGACGGCTCCAGGGGCTGGTAGGGAACGTTGGCGGCCGCTCCGGGAGCGGCATTCTTGTTGCCGTCCCGTTCATGGCTCAGGTCGCCATCCTGCCTATTCTGGTCAAAAAGGACAATCTCCCCATTCTCGCGCTCCACGCCGTCCTGGGCAGGCATGTCCCTGCTGCTGTCCGGGTCCTTTCGGCCGCCTTCCGCACGCGTGTTCCTGTTGCTCTGGAATTTGGGGGCCTCCGGCCTAGTGGCGCTTTCCTGCTCCTCATTAGTCTTCACGATGGCAGGCAGATGCTCCTTCGGCGCCTGCCTCCGGCCCTCCGGGTGAGGCTCCACCTTCTTCACCATGCGCGCGCTCACCACCACCTGCCGCCGCGCCGCTTCCGCCGGGCGCGGAGAAGCCAGCCATTCCTCCGGAACCAAGTAGCTTCCCGCCAGCAGGAACAGGTGCGCCAGCACGGACAGCAAAAGGCACATGCTCCAGGAAACCCGGAACAGTCCGTTTCGCCGCCGTTGCTTGAAACTCATGGAGGTGAAGTTTTCACGGTTCCATGACGAATGCAATGTAGAAAGGAGACATGATGAAGAACGATTCCGCAATTTAGTATTGCACAAAATCACGTGCAGGGCCATAGTTGCTAGCGACCAGCCACACGCCTCCCAAACGGCAAGGCACCTTTCTTATACGTTATCACACACCTCGTTAACACCCACCCCATATGGCCAATCTCAACAAAGTCTTCTTAATGGGCAACCTGACCGCCGATCCCGAGCTGCGCTACACCCCCAAAGGCACCGCCGTCACGGACATCCGCCTCGCCATCAACCGCTACTATGCGGGCGACAACAGCGAACGCCAGGAGGAAACCACCTTTGTGGACGTCACCCTCTGGAACCGCCAGGCGGAAGTAGCCGGCAACTACCTCAGCAAGGGCCGCGGAGTCTTTGTGGAAGGACGCCTGCAACTGGACTCCTGGGAAGACAAGGCCTCCGGGCAGAAGCGCACCAAGCTGCGCGTGATCGGTGAAAACATCCAGCTCTTCCCCCGCGGCGGTGAAGGCGACATGGGCGGCGCTCCGCGCCAGCAGCCCCAGGGAGCTCCCCGCTCCAACAACTACGGGCAGTCCCGTCCGGCCCAGAACTACAATCCGCCCCCCATGCCTCCCTCCAACCAGCCGTCCAGCGACTTTGGAGACATGGATGACGAAATCCCGTTCTAAAGCCAGGACAAACAACTTCTTTTCACAGGCCGCCTTTCCTCCGTGTCAGGCGGTCTTTTTCATGGCCGGGATTCCCGCGGAAGCAAAACACCGCCCAGGGGCACGCAGACGTTCCACAGCCGTCCCCTGAATCATGAAAGCCCCTTGGAGCAGCACGGAAAAAACCGTATGCCGGGAGAGCCTTCCCCATTCATTTCAGCTTGGCAAAATCAGTCCGTCCCGGCATACTTGCCGCGTATGAAAATAGCCGTTATTGGAAAAGGTGGGCGTGAACACGCACTGGTCAAGGCGCTCAAGGAATCTCCCTCCGCACCGGAAATGTACTGTTTCCCGGGGAGTGACGCCATCAACCGTCTGGCAGCCCCCATTCCCGCCAGGGATCTGCCTACACTGATCGACTGGATGGTTTCCAATAAAGTGGACCTCTGCGTAGCCGGGGAGGAAAGCTATCTGGTGAAGGATGAAGGCCTGGCGAACGCCTGTGCCCGCGTGGGCATTCCCTGCTGGGGGCCGGTGAAGGAAAGCGCCCAGCTGGAAGCCAGCAAGGAATTTGCCAAGGAATTCCTGCTCCGCCACCACATCCCCACCGGGCAGGCCCGTGTGGCCGCCACCCTGGAGGAAGCCCGGCAATTCATCGGCGGCGTTTACCCCACCGTGCTCAAATTTGACGGCCTGGCCGCCGGCAAGGGCGTGGCCGTCTGCATGAGCAAGGAAGAAGCGGACGCTTTCCTGAAAGAAGTATTTACGGACAGGCGCTTCGGTGAAGGGCGCCTGCTGGTGGAAGAATTCCTGACCGGGCCGGAAGTCTCCATCTTCGGAGCCCTGGTGGACGACCACTACCTCATCCTGTGCCCGGCGCGGGACTACAAACGCCTCAAAGAAGGCGACGCGGGCCCCAACACGGGCGGCATGGGCGCGGTGGCCTCCCGCCAGCTTGTGGAGCCGGACATGCTGGAACGCATTGAAAAGGAAATCGTGGCCCCGACGGTAGCCGGGCTGAAAAAGGACGGACTGCCCTACCGCGGCTTCCTGTACTTCGGCCTGATGCTGACCCCGAACGGCCCCAAGGTGATTGAATACAACTGCCGCTTCGGGGATCCGGAATGCCAGGCCGTCATGCCCCTGCTCTCCGGGGATCTGGCCTCCTTCTGCCTGCACGGGGCCAAGGGAGAATTCACTCCGGAAGAAATCTCCTTCCAAAACGGCTGGAGCGTCTGCTGCGTGCTGGCCTCCAAGGGATATCCGGAAACCTCCCGCTCCGGCGACGCCATCCAGGGGCTGGACGACGTTGCGAATGCCTCCGTTTACCACGCCGGCACCAAATGGAATGCGGACAAAAACTGTTATGAAACCAACGGCGGCCGCGTGCTGGCCGTCGTGGCGCAGGGGGAATCCCTTTCCGAAGCGCGCCAGCGTGCCCACAACGAAACCAAAAAGGTCAAATTTGACGGCATGCAGCGCCGTCCGGACATCGGCTTTGCCAGCTTCGTCTGATTTTTACCCTTTTCCCAGCCCAACTACCCCATGAAACCCGCCGTCCTTCTCACCTTCCTCTTCCTTTCCTGTTCCGCGTGCCTGATGGCGGACAACGCCGCACTGGCCGCCAAGGCGCGCGAACAGATAGGAGTAACGGTCTCCTACAACGGAGGCTATCAAACCATCCCCTACCCCAACGGGGATGTCCCCAAGGAAACGGGAGTATGTACGGACGTGGTCATCCGAGCCATGAGGGCTTTCGGACTGGACCTCCAGAAAGCCGTGCATGAAGACATGAAGGCCCACTTCTCCAAATATCCGAAACTATGGGGCCTGAAAACCACGGACCGCAGCATTGACCACCGCAGGGTTCCCAATCTCCGCGCCTTCTTTGCCCGGAAAGGATGGTCCGTTCCCATTACGGAAACCGCGGCGGACTACAAGCCCGGCGACCTGGTTACGTGGAACCTGTCCGACAGTGTTCCCCACATCGGCATCGTTTCCGACCGGAAGACGAAGGAAGGAACGCCGCTGATTATTCACAACGTCGGCTGCGGTGCGCAGGAGGAAGACTTCCTCTTCTCCCATACCATCACGGGCCATTACCGCCCTGTGCTGAAGCGGTAACCCTTCAAATCGGCTTCTTTCCTGAAATACCCTGGTTTCAAGGGAAATTTTTATAAGGTCCAGAGGCCCTCATTCCCGGAACGCTTTCATTAGAAAACATAGTGGAAGGACACGCTCCCACGGTTTGAAAAACAACGGTGCCCGCACCGCCCAATTTTCCCTCTCCCGCGCACCCTCTGCCTGTACCCTCCTTGAACCCAGGATTTCCCTGGGCCCACTCCCATGATGGTTGAAAACATCCCCGTTTCCGCCACATGAATGCCCATGAACCTTCTTGCAAAAAGAGGGGGCTTCCGTCATCATGCATTCATGGTCACACCTGCATTCTCCGATTGTGTCAACAAGCTGGGCGTCGATGAAAACGACGTGATCCCCTTCGGCCGCAACAAGGCCAAGATTTCCCTGGACGTACTGGACAAGCCGGCCGCACCCGGCAAACTCATTCTGGTTTCCGCCATCACGCCCACCCCTTCCGGAGAAGGGAAAACCACCGTCTCCATCGGTCTGGCGCAGGGGTTGCAGGCCATCGGTAAAAAAGCCTGCCTGGCGCTTCGGCAGCCCTCCATGGGCCCGGTATTCGGCCGCAAGGGCGGTGCCACCGGCGGCGGTAAAAGCTCCCTGACGCCGCCTGATGAAATCAACATGCACTTCACGGGAGACTTCCATGCCATCACGTCCGCCCACAACCTGATCAGCGCCATCATTGACAACGCCATGTTCTTCCACACGCTGAACATTGACGAACGCAAAGTCACGTGGAAGCGCGTCATGGACATGAATGACCGCTCCCTGCGCTCCATCATCGTGGGACTCAACAAGCAGGGCTTCCCGCGTGAAACGGGTTTCGACATCACTCCGGCTTCGGAAATCATGGCGTGCCTTTGCCTCGCTACCTCCTACAAGGACATGGAAGACCGCATCAACCGCATCGTGATCGGTTTCACGACGGACGACAAGCCCGTATTCGCCAGGGAACTCGGCATCACCGGCTCCGTCATGGCCCTGCTGAAAGACGCCCTGATGCCCAACCTGGTCCAGACCGTGGAAGGGGTGCCCTGCTTCCTGCACGGAGGCCCGTTCGCCAACATCGCCCACGGCTGCAACTCCGTGCTGGCCACCAAAATGGCCCTCCACTTTGGGGACTATGCCGTCACGGAAGCCGGGTTCGCCTTTGACCTGGGCGCGGAAAAATTCCTGGACATCAAGTGCCGCCAATCCGGACTGGACCCTGCCGCCATCGTCATCGTAGCCACGGCGCGCGCCCTGAAAATGCACGGAGGCACCGCCCTGGCGGACCTGAAAAACACGGACGTGGCCGCACTGAAAAAAGGTCTTGCCAACCTGGACGCCCATCTGGACGCCGCCGCCCACTACAAGCGCCCCGTGGTGGTAGCCGTCAACAAATTCTTTGACGACTCCCAGGAGGAACTGGACGCCATCGTGGCGCACTGTGCGGAACGCGGCATTCCCTGCGCCATTGCGGACATCTTCTCCCAGGGAGGGGAAGGCGGCAAAAACCTGGCCCAAATGGTGGTGCAAGCTGCGGACAAGCCCTCCGCTCCTTTCAAGCCCCTCTATGAATCCGCCCTTCCGGTGGAAGAAAAGCTCAACATCATCGCCCGCAGTATTTACGGAGCGGATGGAGTGGAACTGACGCCCGCGGCCAGAAAGAAGCTGGCCCAGTTTGAAGCCAGCCGCCTCACGGACCTGCCCATCTGCATGGCAAAAACCCAGAACTCGCTTTCCGACAACGGTCGTCTCCGTGGCCGCCCCACCGGTTTCACCGTCACTGTGCGTGACTTTGAAATTGCCAACGGAGCCGGCTTCCTGGTGGCCCTCTGCGGTGAAATCATGCGCATGCCGGCCCTGCCCGTCTCACCGAACGCCATGCACATCTATCTGGACAACAAGGGCAACGTTCAGGGCCTCTAGGCAATCTCAATACAAGATACACACCTTCACCGCACACCATGAAAATCGCCATTCTGGGAGCCGGAGCCCTCGGCTGCTACTACGGAGCCAGGCTTCAGGAATCCGGCCAGGACATCTCCTTCATCGTACGTTCGGAATACGGCTACCTGAAAGAACACGGCCTGCAAGTAAAAAGCCTGCATGGAGACATCTCCCTGCCCCGGCTCAAGGTGTACCGGGACGCGGCGGAAGTCGGCCCGGTGGACCTCGTCATAGTCGCTTGGAAAAGCACGGCAAATGCCGGTTTTTCCAAGGCCCTCCCTCCGTTGATGGGACCGGATACGGTTGTAGTCACGCTCCAGAACGGCATGGGAAATGCGGAGGAAATCGCCCGCATCATCCCGGCTGACCGCATCTATGTGGGTCTGTGCTTCATCTGCGCCATGCGCGCGGAACCGGGCCACGTCAACCATCTGGAAGGCGGCAACATTCAATTTGCACCCTTCGTCCCCTCACCGGAAGGCTCTGAAAAGGCCCGGGAACTCTCCGAATTGTTTGCCAACGCCGGCATCAAGACGCGCGCCTTTGACGTCGCGGAGCAAATCCAGTGGTACAAGCTCGTCTGGAACATCCCGTTCAACGGGCTGTGCCTGGCGCTGGGCGGCATCAGCATTGCGGAACTCTATCAAAACCCGGAAAACGTCGCCCGGGCGCGCCGCATCATGGAGGAAGTAGTCCGGGCGGCGAAGGCCCGCGGCTACACCCTGCCGGATGACCTGGTGGAATTCCACCTTTCCCGCACGGAAAGCATGGGCTCCTTCATTCCGTCCAGCGCCGTGGACTACAACGAAGGACGCCCTGTCGAATACACGGCCATCTGGGGAGACCCTCTCTCCAAGGCCCGGCAGGCCGGAACATCCGTGCCGGAATGGGAACTTCTGGATAAGGACATCCGCAAGCGCCTGAACATGGATTGACCATTCTGGTTCTGTCCTACTACCAAAGATGATGCAACGGTCTTATTATTCCAATGACCTACAGTCTTTTTGTACCCAATCTCTAAAAGAAATTTTAGGGCAGATTGCTTTTCATACACCATTTGACCTAGATCAAAATTCGCGCAACTCCTTTGTTCACGAAATCAAATCACTCCAACACGTTCTTAAAGATATTCCTGCTGGCTCAATAGCCTTTGAATACACCATTCCCCGCATCGGAGAACGAATAGATGTCGTCATCGCCTGTGCAGGTATTCTCTATGTCCTTGAATTTAAAGTAGGAGAATCATCTTATCCCAGACATGCTATTGACCAGGTTGTAGACTATGCACTAGCTTTAAAGTATTTCCATCAAGAAAGCCATCAAAAGAAAATTGTTCCTTTGGTAATTTGTACCCATGCTCCTTCTAAGGAACATCAACTTACAGTAGGTCAAGACGGAGTTTATCATCCTATCCTCTGTAATGATAACACCTTAGGACCTACTTTAACAAAGCTGACTAGCACTCTGTGTGATGAGGCATTCCATTTTGAACAATGGTTAACTTCACCATACATGCCTACTCCCACGATTATTGAAGCAGCTCAAGCACTTTACCGTGGACATGATGTTAAAGAAATTTCACGTAGTGATGCCGGAGCTTACAATCTTAGCCTCACCACAAAGGCACTGAATCGCATTATTGAGCAGAGTAAGCAGCATCATGAAAAATCCATTTGCTTTGTCACTGGCGTACCTGGTGCTGGAAAAACGTTAGTAGGCCTCAATATTGCAAATGAGCGGCATCAATATGATGAGCAAGAACATGCGGTCTTTCTTTCCGGTAATGGTCCTTTGGTTGCTGTCTTACGAGAAGCTCTAGCACGAGATGAAATCAAACGTTTTAAAGGTAAAATAACAAAGACAGCATCTAAAAGAAAAGTTGCTGCCTTTATCCAAAACATCCACCACTTTCGTGATGCTTATCTGCCTCCTTCAGAACAAGTCCCTGCGGAGAAAGTAGCCATTTTTGACGAAGCACAACGTGCTTGGACAAAAGAACAAACAGCCAAATTTATGTTAAAACGCCATGTTCCCGGCTGGAACATGTCTGAACCTGAATTTCTTATCAGTGTAATGGATCGCCACCAAGATTGGACGGTTATCATCTGCTTAATCGGAGGTGGTCAAGAGATACATACTGGAGAAGCAGGGCTGCTAGCTTGGTTTGATGCACTAAGAGACCATTTTCCAGATTGGAATGTTTATGTATCACCCCAAATCTCTGATGTGGAATATACACACGGAAAACCACTTGAACATCTCTTTACGGGATTACGCCTCTATCGGGAACCAAACCTCCATCTTTCAGTTTCACTCCGTTCTTTCCGGAATGAACGAGTTTCTGCGTTTGTAAAATCATTATTGGACGAAAATTTACCAGTAGCCCAACAGCTCTACTCTGAGCTATCGCCTAATTATCCCATCACGATTACCCGCAGCCTGGAAAAAGCCCAAGAATGGATACGAGCCCAAGCCCGAGGAACGGAACGTTATGGACTCATCGCTAGCTCTGGGGCCAAACGTTTACGCCAATTTGGAATCTGGGTACAGAGTAATATTCAAGCAGAAAACTGGTTTTTAAATGATAAGGAGGATATTCGTTCCTCCTATTTCCTCGAAGACACGGCCACCGAATTTGATATTCAAGGGCTAGAAATTGACTGGGCAATCGTTGCATGGGATGCAGACTACCGCATAGAAAAAGGACATTTTAAAGCTTATAATTTTACAGGTTCTAGTTGGAAAACGGTTTGTAAAAAAGACGCACAGCTCTATCTTAAAAATACCTACCGCGTCTTATTGACACGAGCACGCCAGGGATTCGTGATTTTTATCCCGGAGGGATGTGACGCGGATTTGACTCGGCAATCCTCCTTTTATGATGGTATCTATTATTATCTAAAGAAAATAGGAATGAAGGAGCTATGAGAATTCTAGAGAATCTTTCTCTGGGGTAAAGAGCCTCACCACTTTTTGTAACATCATGCTGAAAACCATCGTCATTTTCATCATTGCCCTGCTGGGCTTCGGCATGATCCGCCTGCCTTTGCAGAACCGTATTCTGGAGCAGGAGAAGGCGGCGGGGCTGCTGGATGACCCGGTGGAGCTCTCCTCCTCCGATTATCTGGAACAGCAGCTCGCCATGGTTTCCCTGGGGGGGCTGCGCTCCCTGGTAGCGGCCGTGCTGAGCATGGAGGCCTTCGACTGCTTCCTGATTTCCGACTGGGCCAATCTGGAACGCCGCTACAACCAAATCACCTCTCTTGCCCCCCATTCCGACTTTTACTGGGACAACGGTTCGTGGCATTTGGGCAATAACGCCTCCTCCAGCTATCTGGACAATAAGCGGCTTTCTCCCATGGAACGAAGGGAAGGCTTCCGGAAGTACATCCAGAAGGGACGCAGCTTCCTGGAAAAAGGCATCAGCGCCAACCCGAACAGCTGGTACCTGCAATCCCTGCTGGGCAACATGTACAGCGATACCTACCGCCAGCCGGATTTTGAAAAGGCTGCGGAAGCCTACCGCAAGGCCCGGGAACAGGGAGCGCCGCCCCTGACGGCGCGCAAGGAGTTTTATGCGCTTGTCCGCGTTCCCTCCAAATCCCGCGAGGCGCTGGAGCTGGGCCGGGAATTGTTCAAGGATCCCAGGAACCGGACGCCCAGCCTGGTGAGCAATATTTTCGTCCTGGAAAACAGGCTGAAAGTTCCGGAAAAAGACCGCGTTCCCTTCCGGGAATTGTTCCCGACGGACGAGATTGCCCGCGACCTGATGAGCAGCCACCTGGCCAATTCCCTGAAATACCCCGTGGACGGCTTGAGGGAGGCCTTGGAGGCCTTGCCTCCCGCAAAAACGGATGACTAAAAACAAAAGACTAAAGATAAATTAAAAGGAGCTCCTCCTTTAAAGGGGCGCTTTTTCAATGACGGCCGGAATGAACTTTAATTTCCGGCCTTTAATCTTTAACCACTCCGCTGAAGGCGCTTGGCAACGCCCCGGAAAGGTGCTATGCTTTTTCTCCACAACACCATGAGTAGAATAGCCCTGATCAGTGACATCCATGCCAATCTGCCCGCTCTGGAAGCGGTGATGAAGGATATAGAACAGCTTCAATGCGACGCCGTTTACTGCCTGGGTGATATTGTGGGCTACAACGCCAATCCGGCCGAATGCCTTGAGTTCGTCCGCGGACGCCAGATTCCCACCGTGCGCGGCAACCATGATGAGGAAGCCATTGGGGAAGACAATCCGGCAGGCATGAACCCCGTGGCGTACAAAGCCCTGATGTGGACGCGCCAGCAGCTTTCCGAAGAACAGAAGAAGTGGCTTCGCCGCGCCCCCTTCCAGCGTATCCTGCCCAATGAAATCGTTCTGGTGCACGCCACCCAGGACAAGCCCAATTCCTGGTCCTACGTCACGAATGTGGACACGGCCACGCACAGCATCAACATGTTGCGCGACAATCAGTTCCTGTGCTTCAACGGTCATACGCACGTCCCCCGCACCTTCATCCGCCATGAAGGGAGCATCCAGGAATATGAATCCGGGGACATCCAGCTTCTCAAAACCAACAAGTACCTTATTAACGTGGGTTCCGTCGGCCAGCCCAGGGACGGAGACCCCCGCGCCGCCTACGGCGTGCTTGATGTGGACAGCATGGTTTATTACCAGCGCCGCGTGGAATACGACGTGGAGGAAGCGCAAAGGCGCATTCTGGCCGCCGGACTCCCGGAGATGCTGGCGCGCCGCCTGGGAGAAGGCATTTAATGTTTTGCGAACCGTTGACGGTAATACGGGATGCTCCATTGAAATCCTGCGGAATCTTTAATTGTTTCCATTCCGCATTAAGAAAAAATGGGGAAACCGCATGTTAGCAAAGGCTCACAAATTTGCATTGCTACTTGCCTCGCCTGCCACAAACCAGTAGAGTTCTGCGCGACGAATGAAGACCTATATCATCAGACGACTCCTTCTCATGCCCCTGACGCTCCTGGGGGTCACGTTCCTCGTCTTTTGCATAACCCGCTTTGTCCCGGGAGGTCCCATTGAGCAGATGATGCAGCAGCAGAGCATGAGCGCCCTGTCCGGCCAGAAAGCGGGCTCCCAGCGCGGAGACAATAACCTGAGTGAAGCGGATATGGAGCGGCTGGAAGAACAGTACAGCCTCCAGGAGCCCATCATTACCGCCTATCTGCAATGGCTGGGAGTGCTTCCGAAAAAGATTTTCATCTCCCGTGAGGAGTTCGGAGACATCGGCGGCATGGAACCGTCCGACAAGGAGGATGAATATTCCGGCATTTCCGATACGCACACCCGGATCAACCTGAATGAAACCGGGGAACAGGTCGTCGTAGTCCGTCCGGACAAAAATTCCGGGAGCGTGAAGGATGCCTTTTTTTCCGGCACGCCGTCCCGGAAAGCCGCCACGGAAGGCTGGACCGTGGACATTGAATCCCCCCTGGACCGGGCGGAACGCTGGGCGCGCCGCATGAGGCAGACGGACAATACGGCAGCCGTCCAGGACAAGGCGAAGAGCTACGCGTGGCGCGCCGTGATGTACAAGACCAGCTTTGACGGCCTGCTTCAGGGCACCATGGGCAATTCCTTTAAATATAACGAGCCGGTGTGGGACATGATCAAGGAGCGCATTCCCGTTTCCCTGTACTTCGGCATCCTGAGCGCTATCATCACGTACTCCGTCTGCATTCCCCTGGGGGTGGTGAAGGCCATCCGGCACAAGAGCCTGGTGGACAACATCTCCTCCGTCCTGATCTTCCTGGGGTACTCCGTCCCCGGATTCGCCCTGGGCGCCGTGCTGGTGGTATATCTGGGCGCGCGGCTGGAATGGTTCCCGCTCTGCGGCCTGACCTCTCCGGACTTTGCGGACATGGGCTTCTGGGGACAGGCCGGGGACCTGCTGCACCATACGGTGCTCCCGCTCATCTGCTACGTGGTCAGCTCCTTCGCCATCACCACCATGATGATGAAGAACAACCTGATGGACAACCTCTCCTCCGACTACATCAGGACGGCCATGGCCAAGGGCGTGAGCTTCAAGGGCGCCGTCATCAAGCACGCCTTCCGCAACTCCTTCATCCCGATCGCCTCCACGCTGGGCAGCCTCATCAGCCTCATCGTGGCCGGCTCCATGCTGGTGGAGAAGGTCTTTGATATCCAGGGCTTCGGCATGTTGAGCTACCAGGCCCTGATGGACAAGGACTACGCCCTGATCATGGGCACGCTGCTGCTTACCTCCTTCCTGATGGTGCTGGGCAACCTGCTTTCAGACATCATCGTGGCCGCCGTGGACCCCCGCATTAAATTTGAATAACACACATGGTTAGAAAACTGGCATACCTTCTGGTCATTCTGGCGGTCCTCACCGCCGTGGGAGAGCTGTGCGGCCTGCTCCTGCCCACACTGAGCTGGCCCTTTACCGTCTCACGGGAAATGAGCATGCTCAACATCGTCTGCACGGACCAGAACAACGGCGGCATCCTGACGCCGCAGGGAAAATTCCTGTGGTTCGGCTGGGCCTGCGTGCTGGTCATGGCCGGGGTCGGCTTCTGGATCATGCTGAAAGGCCCGCGCCGGTTTAACCCCACGCCCATCACCAGGCGCCGCATCCAGCGCTTTAAAAGCATCTCCCGCGGCTACATCTCCCTGATCATCCTGCTGGTGCTGACGCTGCTGGCCTGCATGGACCAGTGCCTGGTGGGCAAGCGGGCGCTCCTTGTGGTCCAGGACGGTTCCTGGTACTTCCCCGCCATCATGCGCAAGGTGTACCAGGGTTCCACCTTTGGCCAGACCGGGGACTTTGCGGATGCGGAAGCTAATTACCGCGAACTGAAAAAGCAGGCCGGACAGCCCGGCAAGCCTTCCCTGGTCATCATGCCCCTGGTTCCGTACGATCCCACGGGGGATTCCACCAATCCCGGTTCCGAGGCCCTGACGGTGAATGAAGACGGCCTGGTGTGCGAATCCAGCGGCAAACCGTACTCCGGCCTGGCCTCCCGGCTGCACAAGGATGAAGAAGCGCTCCCCCACGTCAGCTACAAATTCCGCAAGGGAAAAAAGGTGGACCGCGCCACCGGCTGGCTGGAAGACCGGACGGAGGTGTACAGCGCCACGTATGAAAACAACCGGATCGTGGCGGAGCACTACAGCGGCCCCGGCACCAAGGAGGACTTCCTGAAACAGACGGATGAAAACAAAATCAGCCGCATCTTCTACCACCCGGCCCCTCCCCTCAAGGGAGGCCACCTGCTGGGCACCAACACCCAGGGCGCGGACATCCTGGCGTACCTGTACGGCGGGCTCCAGGTGAACATGAAAGCCGCCATCTTCTATCTCCCCATCGTGTACTTCATCGGCATCACCTTCGGAATGATGATGGGGTACTTCGGCGGCATGTTTGACCTCGGCATGCAGCGCCTCATTGAAATCTTCTCCCAGGTTCCCTTCCTGTTCATCATCATGATCATTTCAGACATGGTGCCGCTTCAGATGAAGGGCATGTTCCTGATCATCAGCCTGCTCATCATGTTCGGGTGGATGTCCATGACCTACCAGCTCAGGACCTCCACCATGAAGGAAAAGGCGCGGGACTACGTGGCGGCCGCCCGTGTGCTGGGGGCCTCCACCAGCCGCATCCTCTTCATCCACATCCTCCCGAACCTGGTGGCCATTCTGGTCACGCTGGTTCCATTCAGTGTCTCCGCCCTGATCCTGGCCCTGGCTTCCCTGGACTACCTGGGCTTTGGCCTGCCGGATACGTACGCCAGCTGGGGGCGCCTGCTCAATGACGGCCTGGCGGACCTCTCCGCAAGCTGGGTGGTCACCTCCGCCTTCGCCGCCCTGGTGATCACGCTCCTGCTCGTCACCTTCATCGGGGAAGCCATCCGCGAGGCCTTCGACCCCAAGAAATTCACCACCTATAAATAACAAAAGACATCCGTTCCTCCACATACCCATGCTCAAGCTGTCCTCCATCCTCCGCACCCTCCTTTCTTCCGTGACGCTGTCCCTCCTGCTGGCAGCCGGCACCGGCTGCAAGGATTCCTCCCAATCCCAGGGGGTGGGCTGGCAGCCTAACGTGCCATTCGGCACGCTTCCTCCGGGGTTTGACTCCTTCCCGGAACGGTGGAACAAGCAGGTCAATGACCGCCTGGCAAGGGAAGAAGCCGCCAAGCAGAAGGAAATCAAGAACCTTCGTGATCAATTCTTCAAGGAGGAAGACCCCAAAATCAGGGAAAAGCTGCAAAGCAAGCTCATTGCGGATGAAGCGGCCCTCTCCGTCATCCACCGCAGGCAGACGGAAGGAGACTACATCAAGTTCAAGACTCCGGCAGACATCCCCCAGGACCTTAAATGGGAAGACGGGCTGGACAATCCGGAAATAGGCGATCCGAACGCCAAAAAAGGCGGCGTGCTGCGCCAGTGGGCTCCGGGGTCCTATCCGGACACATTCCGCCCCAACGGCCCGAACAGCAACAGCGGCTTCCGCGGCCCCCTGTATGATGAAATCATCATCGGCCTCGTCTCCATCCATCCGGTCACCGGGAAAATCATCCCCGGCATCGCCCATAAATGGGCGGAAACCGCGGACAGGCGCACCGTTTACTTTGAGCTGGACCCGGACGCCCGCTACACGGACGGGGCCAAGGTAAAGGCCATTGACCTGCTGGTGAACATGTACATCCGCACCTCGGAATACAGCCGGGACGTCTTCTACAACAACTTCTTTTACCAGAATGCGTCCAACATCACCATCTACGACGACAGCCGCTTCTCCATCACCCTCCCCTTCGCCAAGCCTCTGCTCCCGTACTACTGCACGCTGTTCATCCCGTCCCCGCCGCACTTCTACTGCGAATTCGGCCCCAGTTACGTGGAACGCTACCAGTGGCGCGTGCCGCCCACCACGGGCGCCTACGTGGTCAAGCCGGACGGCATCATCCGCGGCCGCCAGGTAACGCTCCAGCGCGTGCCGGACTGGTGGGCCAGGGACAAAAAGTTCACGAAGTACATGTATAACGTGGACCAGATCGTGTACAACTTCATCGCGGAACCGTCCAAGGCCATTGAGCTCTTCCGCATCGGCGAGCTGGACGTGATGAACATCACCAAGCCGGAGCTGTGGCACGAACGCATGGAAATTCCGGAAGTCCACAACGGCTACATCAACCGCAGCACGTTTTACACCATTTATCCCCGGCCTCCGTACGGCCTCTTCCTGAACACCTCCAAATCCCCCTTCAATAACCTGGACGTGCGCCTGGGCTTCCAGTACGCCCTGAACATCCAGAACATCATTGACATCACCTTCCGCGGAGACTACCAGCGGCTCAACTCCTACAACTCCGGCTTCGGCAAATTCACCAACTCCTACATCAAGGCGCGCCCCTACTCTCCGGAACAGGCCCGCGCCTGCTTCGCCAAAGCCGGATACACCATCCCGTGCCCGGACGGAATCCTCCGCAAGCCGGACGGCACCCGGCTCACCGCCGCCATCACCTTCCCCAACTCCTCCCCCTCCCTGGCCTCCACGCTGGGCAAGCTGAAGGAAGACGCCCGCAAATGCGGCCTGGAAATCCAGCTGGACCCGCTGGACTCCACCGTAGCCTTCCGCAAGATCATGGAAAAGCGCGTTCAGGCCTCCTTCATGGCGTGGGGCTTCACCCCGCCCCATCCGATGAACGAGCAAGGCTTCCATTCCCGTTACGCCTATGACGAACGCGGCAGCCTCATCACCTACACCAACAACATCTGCGCCTACGCAGACAAGGAGATGGACAAGCTGCTGGACGCTGAAACGAACGCCGCTACGGAAGACGAACTGCAAAAAGCCACGTGGAAGGTACAGCAGAAAATTCATGATGAAGCCCTGTGGGTTCCGGCCTGGACCACGGAATTCGTCAGGCTGGGCTACTGGCGCTGGGTCAGGTGGCCAAACAGCGCCACCACGCAATTCTGCCATCCCGTCGTATTTGACCCGATGGAAAGCTACCTGTACTGGGTGGACAACGACATCAAGAAGGAGACGATGGAAGCCAAGCGTGAAGGAAAAACCTTTGAGGAAGTGGACGCCGTGTACGACCAGTACCGCTACATGGACTCCATCGACAGCCTGGACAACAAGGAAGGAAGCGGAAAACTGCCGTCCGTGCCTGTCATCCCGGAAAACGGCGCCCCCCTGGAACCCTCTAAAACGGAGAAATAACAAGTGAGCGAACCCCTGTTGGAAATCAAGAACCTGGTCACCGGATTCGAGACGGAATCCGGCCTGCTGAAAGCGGTGGACGGCGTCAGCTTCACCGTACCCAAGGGAACCTGCGTGGGCATCGTGGGAGAATCCGGCTGCGGCAAGAGTGTCACGGCCATGTCCATCGTGCGCCTGCTGCCCCAGCCCATGGGAAAAATCCTGGACGGGCAAATACTCTTCAAGGGCCGTGACCTGGTTCAGGCAAAAGAAACGGACATGCACGGCATCCGCGGCCGCCACATCGGCGTCATCTTCCAGGAACCCATGACGGCGCTCAATCCCGTGCACAGCATCGGCAGGCAGATCGGGGAATCCCTGATGCTCCACCGGGGAATGAACGCCAGGGAAGCCCGGGACGCCGCCATCCAGCTCTTGCAGCGTGTCCGCATTCCTGCCCCGGAACAACGCGTGGACGAATTCCCGCACCAGCTCTCCGGAGGCATGCGCCAGCGCGTCGTCATCGCCATCGCCCTGGCCTGTCATCCGGAACTCATCATTGCGGATGAACCCACCACGGCGCTGGACGTCACCGTACAGGCGCAAATTCTCTCCCTGCTCAAGGACCTCCAGGCGGAAATGGGCTCCTCCTCCATCCTCATCACGCATGACCTGGGTGTCATTGCGCAAAGCTGTGACTCCGTCGTAGTCATGTACGCCGGCCGCGTGGTGGAAAAAGCACCGGTGGGGGAACTCTTTGCCAACCCGCGCCACGCCTACACCAAGGGACTGCTGGCCTCCATCCCGCAGCTGAGCTCCGTGCGCAAGACCAAGCTGCCCACTATCCCCGGCCAGGTGGCCTCCATTGCGGACTTCGTGCCCGGCTGCCGCTTCTGCCAGCGCCAGGGCGTGCCTGTGGAAGAACTCACGGAACGCCCGCCCCTCGTGGAAGTATCCCCGGACCACTTTGTGGAAGCCTGCCCCCGCTGCGCCAATCTTTAACCTTTTTCCCCTTCTCTGCCATGCCGGAACCAATCTTGCAAGTCAACAACCTGAAAATGTACTTCCCCGTCCGCTCCGGGATATTCCTGCGGCAGGCGGGCTGGGTCAAGGCGGTGGACGACGTCTCCTTCAGCATCTACCCCGGAGAAACCCTGGGGCTGGTGGGAGAATCCGGCTGCGGCAAATCCACCATCGGGAAAAGCATCGTACGCCTGCTGAAACCTACGGGTGGCTCCATCCAGTTCAACGGAAAAAACATCGCCACACTCTCCCAGCGGAAAATGCGCCCCCTGCGCCCGCACATCCAGATGGTCTTCCAGGACCCGGCGGAATCCCTCAACCAGCGCCAATCCATCGGCCAGATTGTGGCGGAACCCTTCGTCATCCACCGCATGGGCACACCCGCCGCGCGCCGGGAATGGGTGCGTGGCCTGCTGGACCGCGTAGGAATGCCGGACAGCGCCATTGACCGCTTCCCCTTTGAATTCTCCGGGGGCCAGCGCCAGCGCATCGGCATCGCGCGCGCCCTCACGCTGAACCCCAGCCTCATCATTCTGGACGAACCCGTCTCCGCGCTGGACGTATCCGTCCAGTCCCAGGTGCTCAACCTGCTGCTGGAACTCCAGGAGGAACGCAAGCTCTCCTACCTCTTCATTGCCCATGACCTGGCGGTGGTCAAGCACATCTCCGACCGCGTAGCGGTCATGTACCTCGGTAAAATCGTGGAAATGTCTGACGCGGAAACCATTTACCGGTCTCCCAAGCATGCCTATACCAAGGCGCTGCTGGACGCCATCCCGGAACCGGACCCCGCCAGGGCCAACAAGCACCAGCCCCTGCCCGGTGACGTACCCTCCCCCATCAATCCGCCGCTCGGCTCCGCCTTCGGCCACCGCATCCAGCACCCCTCCTATCCGGAAACAGTGGGTGCGGACCTCACCCCCGTGGAAATAGAGCCGGGCCACTGGGTAGCCCCGGACCCCTGCTCCCTGGAGCCGGAGGACTGGAACAAGGTGCGCCAGCGGTAAAAGCGCGGAAAAACGTCGCATCCGTTACCTATTGGAAAAGGCGCTCCCAGAAGTAAAACCTCCAATTTCAAGAAAATTCCGGCTGCTAAGAGGTATGGCGGAAATGCTGATTAACCATGAATTTACGGTTCCGGCAGCCTGGGGATGACGGCCTCCCCGCCCTTCATAACTAAAAATCCATCCAGAGCGCAGCCAAGGAAATTTTCTCCGGCCGGCGGACAGCATACCCCAACAAAAAGCCTCTGTTCCGCTTAGGAAAAACACCCATGAGGGGAACAACTCCCTCACTCCCGGAAGAGTCACCGCCTTTAAAGGCGATAGCGGAAACACCGGTTCACCGCAGCTTTGCGGCTTCGGTGCCTGCCATCCCGTCAAAAAAACAAACGAGCGCGAAACAGCCCGCGTCCCCTTACACGTAAATCCGCGGCACGCGGGCACTGATGCTGGTCAGCACGTTGCTGGGGATGGTACTGGCGCGGCGCGTCAGCTCCTCCCAGCTTACATTAGGGCCCATGATCTCTACCAGGTCCCCGGTCTCCACCTGGTCCATGTAGGTGACGTCCACCATAATCTGGTCCATCGTCACACGGCCCAGAACCGGGCAGTACTGTCCGTTGATATACACGCGCGCTCCCTGGTTGGAAAGATACTGGAGGTAGCCGTCCGCATAGCCGATGCCGATGGTAGCCACCTTCGTGCTCCCCTTCGTCATATAGCAGTGGTTGTAGGAAACCCCGTGGTTGCCCGGCAGCGTGCGTATCAGGGTAATGCGGCTGTACAGGGTCATCGTGGGCCGCAGCTCCTTGTTGTACGGGGACGGCATGGGGGAATACCCGTACAGGATTCTGCCCAGCCTCACCATGTTGGCGCAGGGAACCTTGTAATTGAACACGGCCGCGCTGCTGCACAGGTGCCGGAACTTGTACTGGTGCCCCAGGGAAAGTTCGTTCACGGCCTCCGCAAAGCCGCTGATCTGCCCGTGCGTGAAGGAAATATCGTCGGAAGCCGCGGACAGGTGGGAAAACACGCCCTCCAGATCCAGATGGCTGAACTGCTTGAGCTTTTCCGTCAGGCCGTGCAATTCACTGGGAAGAAAGCCGCTGCGGCCCATCCCGGTATCCACGCCCAGATGGACATGGACGGGCTTGTTGTAAAGGGCGCCCAGGGAATTGAAATGTTCCGCCTCCTCCACGCTGGAAAGGGCGGCTCGCCAGCCGTTCTGCACAATCTCCTCCCGTTCTCCGGCAAAACAGGGACCGAGAATGAACGGGCATGTCTTCACCCCAGCATCCCTCACCCGGCCAGCCTCCGCCACCGTGGCAACGCCGAAAAAAGCGCAGTCTTCACCATCCAGAGCCTTCACTACCCCTTCCAGTCCGTGCCCGTAGGCCTCCGCCTTCACAATGGCCATCAGGCCGTGGTCCGGCATCACGCGGCGGACGACGTTCAAATTGTGCCTCAACGCATTGGTATCAACCTGGGCCCATGCTCTGGGAGGGCTTGTGCAACTCATGCCCGGAGTGTAGGAAGACGGTTGATGCTGTACAAGCCGGAATTGAGCCACCTTCCCACTTTCCGGAACGGAATCCGGACAAAGCCGCACATCAGTCAGGAGGAATGAATCCGGGAATCTTGACGGAAGGAAAGTATTCCCTCTTTTTCACCTGCCTTCAAAAAACTCCTTGCCAATCCCCTGCATGAACGATATATTCCCACCCGCACTGCAAATGCGCGGTTAGCTCAGTGGTAGAGCACATGCTTCACACGCATGGGGTCACTGGTTCGAAACCAGTACCGCGTACCATCTTCATAAACGCCTCGGAATCAAGCATTTCGGGGCGTTTTTCTTTCTCGAAATTGCTCAACTAGCACCATACTAGCACCTTGTTTTTTCTGATTCACACCTGTTTGAAGTTGTCCAAGATGATTCTGAAAATTGGCGGGAGTTTCCTTCATGATCAGCTCCATGGTCTGATCTTGACGTGCTCCGCCATCCTCCCTAAACTTCCTCTTCGTAAACCACAACTGCAATGGCTGAAAAGAATAACGCCAACATTGGCTTTGAAAAACAAATATGGAACGCCGCCTGCGAACTGTGGGGGCACATCCCCGCCGCAGACTATCGTAAAGTCATCGTCGGCCTGATTTTCCTGCGCTACATCTCCTGCGCCTTTGAACGGAAATTCCAGGCGCTCCTGGCGGAAGGGGAAGGCTTTGAAAACGACCGTGACGAATATCTAGCGGAAAACATCTTCTTTGTCCCGGAAAAAGCGCGCTGGTCCGCCGTGGCCGCGGCAGCGCACACGGAAGAAATCGGCAAGGTCATTGATGAAGCCATGCTTGCCATCGAAACCGAAAACAGGAGCCTGAAAAATGTCCTTCCCAAAAACTACGCCAGCCCGGATATGGACAAACGGGTGCTGGGCAACGTCGTGGACATCTTCACCAATATGGACATGGGGGATGCTGAGGTGGGGAAAGACCTGCTAGGCAGGACCTATGAATACTGCATCGCTCAGTTCGCCGCCTATGAAGGCGTGAAAGGCGGCGAATTCTATACCCCCGCTAGCATCGTCAAAACCATCGTCGCCATCTTGAAACCCTTTGACAACTGCCGGATTTACGACCCGTGCTGCGGCTCCGGAGGCATGTTCGTGCAGAGCGTCAAATTCCTTCAGGCGCACAGCGGGCGGAAAGACGGCATCGCTGTTTACGGGCAGGAAAGCAATGCGGATACCTGGAAAATGGCAAAAATCAACATGGCCATCCGGGGGATTGAAGCCGACTTCGGCCCCCACCAGGCGGACACCTTCTTCAAAGACCTGCATCCTTCCCTTAAGGCGGACTTCATCATGGCCAACCCTCCCTTCAACCTCTCCAACTGGGGACAATCCCAGCTGCGGAATGATGTCCGCTGGAAATACGGCATCCCCCCCGCGGGCAACGCCAACTACGCCTGGATCCAGCACATGATCCACCACCTTGCCCCGGATGGGAAAATCGGGCTGGTGCTGGCCAACGGTTCCCTGTCCACCCAGTCTTCCGGCGAGGGGGAAATCCGCAAAAACATCATTGAGGCGGATTTGGTGGAAGGCATCGTCGCCCTGCCCCCCAACCTCTTCTACAGCGTAACCATTCCCGTAACCCTCTGGTTCATCAGCAAGAACAAGCGGCAAAAAGGCAAAACGCTGTTCATTGACGCCCGGAAAATGGGAACCATGGTCACCCGCAAGCACCGCGACTTTTCAGAGGAAGATATCCGGAAACTGGCCGATGCCTTTGAATCCTTCCAGAAAGGAGCCCTGGCGGAGGTCAGGGGATTCTGCGCCATCGCAGATCTGGAAACCATCAAACGACAGGACTACGTTCTCACCCCCGGCCGCTACGTCGGAATTGAGGAACAGGAAGACGACGGAGAACCATTTGAAGAAAAAATGGCCCATTTGACTTCCGAACTGTCCGGACTGTTCAAGAAATCCCACAAACTGGAAACAGAAATTAAGGAACGATTGAAGGCTATCGGGTATGAAATATAAATGGACATTAAAAAAGCTCTCTGATATTGCCGAATTCAATCCCAAAGAGAGTATAAAAAAAGACAGGATGGCTAAGAAAATCAGTATGGAAAAGTTACAGCCATTTTGTCGTGATATTCCGGGATATGAGATAGCGGCCTTCACTGGTGGTACAAAATTTCGCAATGGAGATACTATCATGGCTCGAATTACACCTTGCCTTGAAAACGGGAAACGGGCTCAAGTCTCAATTTTGGATGATGACGAAGTGGGCTTTGGATCAACAGAATACATCGTTTTCAGAGCAAAAAAGAATATGACCAATGCAGACTTTCTTTATTATTTGGTTTGCAGTCCAATGGTAAGAGAACCTGCTGTTAAGTCAATGGTTGGTTCGTCTGGCCGACAAAGAGCACAAATCAATGTTATTGAAAGGATCGAAGTTGCAGTTCCTCCATTGGAAGAACAACAGAAAATAGGAAGCATCCTTCGGGCATTGGATGATAAAATCGAATTAAACAACCGCATAAATGATAATTTAGAGAAGCAAGCGCAGGCTATATTCAAATCCTGGTTTATCGACTATGAGCCATTCAATGGCATGGTTCCATCAACATGGAAGGAATATCGTTTGGTAGATTTCTTGCCTGTAATTACGGGTAAGAAAAATGCCAATGTATCATCGGATAAAGGCCAATACCCGTTCTTCAGTTGCTCTCAAAACATAGCGTGGACTGATAATTACTCCTTTGAAGGAAATGCCATATTGGTTGCCGGGAATGGTGACTTTAATGTCAAATGGTATAACGGTAAATTTGAAGCGTATCAAAGGACATATGTTCTTATTCCGTATAATCCAAGGTATACCAGTTGGCTCTACTATGCCGTCAAATACAATCTCGCTGAGATTACGAGTGCGGCAAGAGGTTCTGTAATTAGGTTTATTACGAAAGGGAATCTTGAGAATTTCTCATTTTTGGCTCCGAGAGAACTTGATAAATGTGAAATCATCGACACCTTTTCTACAATAAACCACGCAATAGAGCAACGCGTCCAAGAAAACTATCGCCTGCAAGCCCTTAGAGATTATCTCCTGCCCCGTTTGATGTCCGGCGAGATTAATGTTTCCTCCATCAAGATCTAAGCTACTAAATTATCATTTAGCCGGATCAATGATTGCCTATTTAGCCTATTCTCGTCTCAATTTGTTTAACAACATATCAACATCATAACAACCGATATTTCAATATCCCTTCCCATCACAAAATGATTGATTTTCAACAGAGGGTTGTATAATTACATTCATCATCAACCTTGAAGCACGCATTCAGATGGCAGGAGCATACACGGAAGACAGCTATGAAAAGTCTGTAGTGGAACTATTCCAGAACATGGGCTACACCCACGTTTACGGCCCCGACGTGGAGCGCGACTATCACCTTCCCTTTTATGAAGATGAATTGAAAAGCGCCATTTTCCACTTAAACCCCGCTTTGCCGAAAGAGGCTGTGACGGAAGCGCTCAACAAATTAAAAAACATTGATAATGGAGAGCTTGTACAGCGAAATGCCGTGTTTATGAACTATCTGCAAAATGGAATTTCCGTACAATACCGCGACAAGGGCGAACTCCGTTCCGACATTGTCTACCTGGCGGATTACAACAATCCGGCCAATAATTCCTTTGTCGTGGCCAATCAATGGACATTCATGGAAAACAGCTGCAAGAGGCCGGACATGATTCTGTTCCTGAACGGCTTGCCTGTCGTGCTTGTTGAGTTGAAATCTCCTTCCCGGGAAGAGACGGACGCTTCCGAAGCCTACCGGCAGCTCCGCAATTACATGAAGGAAATCCCTTCCATATTCGTTTACAATGTCATTTGCGTGATGAGCGACCAAATGACTTCCAAGGCCGGAACCATTACCTCCGGAGAAGACCGTTTCATGGAATGGAAAACGGTCGACGGCAGTTATGAAAATACTAGGTTCGCCCAATTTGACACCTTCTTCGAGGGACTGTTCCAAAAACAACGCCTGCTGGATATTCTTAAAAACTTTATCTGTTTTTCCAATAACGGAAAAGAGGCCATTAAAATACTGGCGGGCTACCATCAGTATTTTGCCGTTAAAAAAGCCATTGAATCTACCCGGAACGCCACTCTTACCGACGGCAAGGGCGGGGTGTTCTGGCATACGCAGGGGAGCGGCAAATCACTGTCCATGGTTTTTTACGCCCACCTCCTGCAAGAGGCTCTGGAAAGCCCGACCATCGTTGTGCTTACCGACAGGAACGACCTGGACGACCAGTTATACGGGCAATTCGCCAAATGCAAGGGCTTCCTGAGGCAGGAACCCATCCGGGCAGAAAGCAGGGAACACCTGAAAAAACTTTTACACGGGAGGAAAGCCAACGGGATTTTCTTCACCACCATGCAGAAGTTTGAGGAATCCCATGAGGCTCTTTCCGAACGCAGAAACATCATCGTCATGGCGGATGAGGCCCACCGGGGGCAATACGGACTGGCGGAAAAGATCAGAATCTCCACAAATGAAGAAGGAGAGAAAATTGCCAAAAGAGTTGTCGGCACGGCGCGCATGATCCGCAACAGCCTGCCGAACGCCACCTATATCGGCTTTACGGGAACTCCCGTCTCCACCAAAGACAGAAGCACCCGTGAAGTGTTCGGGGACTACATTGACGTCTACGACATGACTCAGGCGGTTGAGGACGGAGCCACCCGCCCGGTTTACTATGAAAGCCGGGTGATCAAACTGAATCTGGATCAGGAAACCCTGAAGCGGATTGATGACGAATACGAGCTCATGGCCGCCAACGCCGACCCGGACGTGATTGAACGCAGCAAGCGGCAGCTGGGGCAAATGGAAGCCATTCTGGGCAATGACAACACCATTAATTCCCTTGTCCACGACATTCTGGACCACTATGAGCATTACCGGGAAGGCCTGCTGACGGGCAAGGCCATGATTGTGGCTTATTCCCGCCCCATCGCCATGAAAATTTACCGGCGCATGCTGGAATTGCGCCCGGGATGGAAAGAAAAGGCAAAGGTGGTGATGACTTCCGGAAATAATGATCCGGAAGAATGGAGGGAAATCATCGGCAACAAGAGCTGCAGGAATGAATTGGCCAGGGAGTTCAAGGATAATGACAGCCCGATGAAAATTGCCATTGTGGTAGATATGTGGCTGACCGGGTTTGACGTACCCTCCCTGGCGACCATGTATGTCTACAAGCCGATGAGCGGCCATAACCTCATGCAAGCCATTGCCCGCGTCAACCGCGTGTTCGGCGACAAGGAAGGGGGGTTGGTGGTGGATTATGTGGGCATCGCTTCCGCCCTGAAACAGGCGATGAACGACTATACGGGCCGGGATAAAGCCAACTACGGAGATACCGACGTGGCCAAAGCGGCCCATCCCAAGTTTCTGGAAAAACTCAGCATCTGCCGGGATTTGTTCCATGGATTTGACTATTCCGGATTCACGACGGGTACTGATCTTGAACGGGCCAGATGTATCAGCGGAGCAGTTAATTTTATCATTGGCAGGGATAAGGAAAAGAAACAGGAATGTTTCCTCAAGGAAGCGCTGATGCTGCGCCAGGCCCTGTCCCTGTGCGCTTCCATTGCCCAGGAAGCCGACCGGTTCGAAGCAGCCTTCTTTGAGTCCGTCCGGGTCCTGGTGCAAAGGCTCAGAAACGCGGGCGCCGGGAAGAAAATCTCCCTGAAGGAGATGAACGACAGAATTAACGCGCTGTTAAAACAAAGCATCCGGAGCGAAGGCGTCATCAATCTATTCTCCGACGTTTCCAGGGAGTTTTCACTTTTTGACCAAACGTTTCTGGAGGAAATTGCGAGGATGAAAGAAAAGAACCTTGCTCTGGAATTGCTTAAAAAGCTGATTCTTGAGCAGGTCTCCATTTACAAGAGGACCAACATCGTCAAGTCGGAAAAATTTAGCGAGAAGATGCAGCGGTTGATTAATTCCTACATCAACGGCTTAATTACTAATGAAGAAGTCATCGCGGAGATGCTGAAACTCGCTAAACAGATAGCGGAAGCCCACAAGGAAGGTAAAAATAATGGCCTTTCCTCTGAAGAAGAGGCTTTTTACGATGCGCTGAACAGGCCGCAGGCCGTTAAGGATTTTTATAAAAATGACGAGCTGATCGCCATGAGCAGGGAATTGACAGAGGCTCTGCGCAGAAACAGCACCATCGACTGGCAAAAGCGCACCCAGGCGCGGGCAAAAATGCGCATCATGATCAAACGCCTTTTGAAGAAGTACAACTACCCGCCTGATGATGTGCCGAAGGCTCTTCAAACCGTCATGAGACAGTGTGAGCTGTGGGCAGACAACATTATGGATGTCGGAAAAAAGAGTTATTTGAATGATTCTTCCGAGGATGAGGGAGCCCTCAGAGTAGCGGAAGATCCGGAACAATACTGGGTCAACAGTTGATCATGGCAAGGCATTCAACCAGGGATGGAAAATGGAATCCGCATCTGCCTGTTCCGAACATCTTCGGAGCAGTATATCCCCGCCTTTCGGATTTTTTTCTCTTCCAGGCTGCGCCCGTATGATTTACTGCGATCCACATCGGCAGGAGTGCCTGAGCAGACAACCCCCATAGATTCCTTGTGCAAGACATTGTGCATCCAATCAGCTCAGAGGCAGAAGTGGTGATCCGGCTGTCATTGATGATAAATCATAAACAAAGTAATTCCAAGAGGGACTTAACAGGACAATCCTCTCATTGGCTCTACTTCCGGAATCCCTTTCAAATATTCATTCCCCTGATTCCAGCTTAAATGCTTTTACAGGAAGGAGTCGAAATAAACACCATGAAAGCATCAAATTCGGCAACATGATACTTCTGGACGCCGCCATGTGGGCGAATCATCCTGACATGACCTGAACTCACGGCCTCTGCCAGTAATCTGCAAATGGTCGATTTACTGGTATCATAACGCCTGGCAAGAGTCGCCTGGCTTGCCCAAACAACGGAACCCGATTTAGCTGTTTCCCGGGTAAGAAGAACATCCAGACATTCTCGAATGCGCCTTAACTCTGTAATGATGTCCTCGGCAGAGACAAAAGTACCTTCTATGATTTTCATATTCGAGTAGAAGATTAGAACTTCAGAGAAGATTAGCCTCTTCTTGCGCATCTGAAGATATCCAGGCATTTCTCAGGTATTGAATCTCGTCCTCTCTTAAAAAATTCATGTAGCTTTGAGATGGCTGCTTCAAAATCCTTTGTTCGGCCAATTCCAAAACATGCCGTTCCAACGTTGTTGTAGGATGATATTCCAGGTAGGCCGCCAGCAGGGAAAGCAGTCTGATGCTAGATGCCTGTTCGACATTGTAATAGACCAATGGATCATCGAAAACTACTTCAACAATGACCTCGGCATCTTCTCCAGGCAAACATGGAGTCAGTCCGGAAAGGCCTCTAATTTCCCGATTGATGCGCAAGACTGTTACCAGCTCACCGCCTTATCCAACCATGCTTCTTAATGCACATTTGGGATGCACATACCATTGAATCTTCTCCAAATTATTCAGATAGGCGCTTACCTTGGCCATGGAAAATTCGTGGGTGATCCTGAATGCATAGTACTTCTCCACCTTAAGCGGAATAAAATTGTCCCGAAGCTTATTTAACAGGGTAAAACGGTTTCTCCTGAAAACAGCGCCGTAAATGCCGTCAGCAAGGAAGTCGTAGTTTATACGGAGCAAGACCGATTGAAGGCCATTCCGGAAGAGGTGCAGGACGTTTACCACAGCCTCAGAGAAAAAATTCTCGATTTGGGAAACGTTGGAATCAAGGCCAACAAGCTTTATGTCGCCTTCACTGTCAACGATTCGAATTTCACGGATATCGCTTTGCAGAAACAAGGCCTGAAACTCTGGATCAACCTTCCCAAAGGCGAATTGGAAGACCCCTATAAATTCGCCAGGGACGTTTCCAATATCGGCCATCATGGAAATGGCGTTTACGAGCTGGCTATCAAAAATGCGGACAAGCTGGATTACATCCTTACCCTGATCAAACAGTCTTATAAGCAAAAAGCTTAACCCCTCCTGGCTGGGAAGATTTAACCGTGCCATTGCTTTTTTGATGAACGCTGCATACTCCCGGCAGCATGGGCATTGACTTGGTTTTCCTTTCTCCGTATGCTTCCGCCCTCATGCCTGCGCTGCTGATCACGTCTTTCATCTGGGCGTTGTCATTCGGACTGCTGGGGAACTGCCTGTCCGACCTCCCCGCCAGTTTTGTCGCGCTGGCGCGCATGGCCGGCTCGCTGGCCGTTTTCCTCCCCTTCGTCCGGAAGGTTCCTTTCAGCCATGCAATGGGGATGATGGGGATAGGCGCCGTCCAATTCGGAGGAATGTACCTCTGCTATATCGCAGCCTTCCATTATCTGCCTTCCCACCAGGTCGCCCTTTTCACGGCCACTACGCCGATTTACGTGGTTCTGGTCAACGGCCTGATGAAGAAGAAGCTGCCGCCGCTCCATCTGGCGGCGGCCGTTCTTGCGGCCATAGGAGGCGCGGGCATCCTTTGGAAAGGGTATTCCGCCGGCAATGGCGAACTTACGGGAATTGTTCTGGTACAGCTTTCCAACCTTTGTTTCGCGGCAGGGCAAATCGCCTACATTTCCTTGAAGGATTCCTGGTTCGGCGGAAGTGAAGCTTCCTGCTTCGCCTATGCCTACGCAGGCGCCCTGCTGGTTACCTTGCCTGCCGGACTGCCGTCAGGGCTGGCCTGCTGGCAGGAGATTTCAGCCATGCAATGGTGGCTGCTGGCCTATTTGGGAGTCATCGCTTCAGGAGTCTGCTTTTTCCTCTGGAATTACGGCGCCCGCCGGGTGACGCCCGTCAAGCTGGCAATCATGAACAATCTCAAGATTCCCCTGGCGGCGCTGATTTCCCTGCTCCTGTTCCGGGAACAGCCCAATATGTTCCTCCTGGCTCTCGGGTGCCTGCTTATCCTGTCCTCTTTCCTGATCGCGCCCATTCCTCCCAAGAAGGCTGCGCGGAAACAGGCTTCCGGCGGCCGGATTCCGGAATAACGCACCCTTGTCATTTCCGCCCGCGCCAGTTTCCAGATTCTCCTTTCATGCTCCAGGAAAGGCATGACACATCACATCCGTTTCATTTTGAACCGGAGATGGAATGAACAGGTCTTTTCTGGCAGTACTTTCCTCCTGTTCATGTTTAAGGTCGCCTCCCATTTTTTCCCATTCCTGTGCTGCTGCCTGATGGCCCAGTTCTCTCCGTCATTCGCCAAAACGGTGGAATACGATTTATACGTCCGGAACGCTCCGGTCAATTTTACCGGGGTCACGCGCCCGGCCATGACCATCAACGGAAGCATTCCCGGCCCCGTTCTGTATTTTACGGAGGGGGACACCGCTGTAATACGGGTGCACAACCTGATGGATACGGAGACTTCCTTTCACTGGCACGGCCTGCTGGTGCCCAATGACCAGGACGGGGTGCCGTACCTGACTTCCGCGCCGGTAAAGCCCCACACCACGCATACCTATACTTTTCCCATCATCCAGAACGGCACGTACTGGTACCATTCCCACAGCGGCCTTCAGGAGCAGAGCGGCCTGTACGGCGCGTTCGTCGTCCGCAAGCGGCCCGGCGACCCGGCGCGCAGGCCGGAGGACGCCCTGCCGGAGTATACGCTGGTGCTGAGCGACTGGACGAACGAGAATCCCCAGGAGGTGAACAGGAAGCTTCACACCGGGTCGGACTGGTTTTCCATCCGCAAGGGGAGCGTGCAGAGCTACTGGGAGGCCCTGCGCGCCGGCTACCTGGGAACCAAGCTGACCAGCGAATGGAAGCGCATGAACGCCATGGACGTGAGCGACGTGTATTACGAACGCTTTCTGCTGAACGGCTCTTCGCAGGCTTCCCTGCCCCGGCTGAAGGGCGGCGACCGCCTCAGGCTGCGCATCGTCAACGGGGCTTCCTCCACCTATTTCTGGCTGAGGTACGCGGGCGGCAAAATCCGCGTGGTGGCCAGCGACGGGAAGGATGTCGTTCCCGTGGACGTGGACCGCATGATGATTGCGGTTTCCGAGACTTACGACGTCGTCCTGACGGTACCGGAATCAGGCAGGGCTTTCGAGTTCCAGGCGACGGCGGAGGATACCTCCGGGTCTTCCTCCCTGTGGCTGGGCCATGGGGAAAGGCAGCCGCTGCGCCCCTTCCCCAGGCTGAATTACTTCAAGAAGATGAAGCAGATGAACGGAATGATGACCATGGGCGGTAACATGAAGATGATGAAAATGAATTCCGGTCCCATGCGCCAGATGCATCACCACGGCATGTCCGGCGGAATGCCGGCCTCCCATTCCGGAGATATGGGGATGATGGACATGAAGTCCGGTTCCTCCCATGGTGGAGGCCACGGCAGCATGCAGGAGGAGGGGGAGGAAACCACCCTGACGTATGACATGCTGAAGTCCCCTTCCCGCACCAACCTTCCTTCCGGCGTGCCCGTGAAGGAATTGCATTTCATGCTGAGCGGGAATATGAACCGCTACGTGTGGAGCATGAACGGGAAGACTCTTTCAGAGACGGACCGTATCATGATCAAGGAAGGGCAGAATGTACGCATCATCCTGACCAACAATACCATGATGAGGCATCCCATGCACCTGCACGGGCATTTTTTCCGGCTGGTGAACAGGCACGGGAATTTTTCACCGCTCAAGTTCACGGCGGATATCCAGCCCATGGCCACCCAGGTGATTGAGTTTAACGCGGCGGAGAAGACGCGCGGCAACTGGTTTTTCCACTGCCATATCCTGTACCACATGATGAGCGGCATGGGGCGGATTTTCACGTATGAGGATTCTCCCCCCAATCCACAGCTTCCACACCCCATGCGGGCACTCCAGCACGTTTACGACATGGACCGGAAGTGGTACCTGACCGTGAACAATGATTTCGCCTCCAACGGGAATATCGGAGACCTGGAGTTCGGAGGCACCCGCTGGAGCGTTCAGGGAGAGTGGCAGATAGGCTACAAGGATACGCGCGGCTATGAGGCGGAAGGACGGCTGGGCAGGTACATCGGGGAGAAGCAGTGGCTTTACCCCTACATCGGGGTGGACTGGACCTGCCGCAAGGGTGAGGCCAGAGAACGCAACATGTTCCGCCAGACCACCCAAAAGGACCGGGAAGTGGACGGCACCCTGGGCGTCCGGTATACGCTGCCCCTGCTCCTGATTGGGGATGCGCGCATTGATACGGACGGAAAGGTGCGCCTGCAATTGGAGAGGGATGATATCCCGCTCGCCTCCCGCCTGCGCCTTTCCTTTTCCCTGAATACGGACCGAGATTATTCCGTGGGCCTGCACTACATCCTGACCTCCCATCTCAGCGTTTCTACCAATTACGACAACAACCTGCACTGGGGAGTGGGGCTGATGCTGACCTATTGAACGCCTTCCCCCATTTTCTCCTGTTCCAGCCGGGCATTCCCCTGTAGCATTCCTTCACCATGTCAGGGATGATGAATTGGCAGCAGCTTTTGTCGGACGCCCGCTGGGGGTCCAGGCACCAGAGTACGGCGTCTCCGCAGAAAAACCGCAGCAATTACGACCGGGATTACGGGCGCATTCTGTTTTCCAGCGCTTTCCGCCGCCTTCAGGACAAGACGCAGGTTTTCCCCCTAGGCCGCAATGATTACGTTCGCACCCGCCTGACCCACAGCCTGGAGGTGGCCCACATCGGCTCCTCCCTCGGCATGCTGGCGGGAGAGTGGCTGGCGGAGAAAGGTTCCCTTCCCGCTCCTATAGTGCCTTCCGACGTGGCCACCATCGTTTCCACTGCCTGCCTGGCCCACGACATCGGCAATCCGCCCTTCGGCCATTCCGGGGAGGACGCCATTGAAACCGCCCTGAAACGGCACGGCCTGGAGATGCCGTTTGAAGGGAATGCCCAGGGGTTCCGCATCCTTACCCGCACCGGGGATCCGATGGAAGGCAACGGCCTGAAACTGACGGCTGCCGTTCTGGGCGCCTTCATGAAGTATCCCTGCACGCAATCCTATTCCGCGGCCGTCAGGAAAGGCGGCATGACGGCAGCCAACAAGCTTGAATGCAAGAAGTTCGGCATCGGGGAACAGGAGAGGGAGGCGGCTTCCTTCGTGGCCGGCCATCTGGGGCTGCTTCCCCGTTCCGCGCCTGATGAAAAATATCTTTGCTGGTGCCGCCATCCCCTGGCGTACCTGATGGAGGCCGCGGACGATATCTGCTACCGTATCGCGGATATTGAAGACGGGCATTTTTCCGGCATTCTGGATTTTGAGCCTACCAGGGATTTATTCAGCCCTTTCCTGACGGAATCCCAGCTTTGCTACGTCCGGGAACTGGAAAAGAAGGATGAAAAAGATTCCTGCATCCATTACATGCGCGCGCTCGCCATCGGCAGGAGCATCCAGTCCGCCGTGGACAGTTTCATGAAGCATGAAGAGGAGCTTCTGCAAGGGAGCATGGATCAATCCCTGATTGACCGTTCGGAACTGGCCGGGCCGCTGAACGGATTGTACCGGTACGCCATTGAGAACGTGTACCAGGCCCGGGAGGTGATTGAAGTGGAAGCCATGGGCTACAAGGTGCTGGGAGAGCTGATCGACTTTTTCATGGAGTGGGTGAACCATCCTTCCTCCGGGCAGTCCAAAAAAGTAGCCATCATGCTTCAGGGAACCGGTCTGCCCAAGGATGACGAAGGGAAGGACGCACGCCTGGCGCACATGCTTGATTATATTTCCGGCATGACGGATTCCTTCGCGCTGGAGACGTACCGGAAATTGACCGGCATTCTGTAGTTCCTGCCGCACTCCGCTTTTCAAAAGGAGTTCAAGACCTGCCCACAGGGAGGCCGCAGGGATATCCCCTTTCTTTTCCTTCCATCTTCTTCCGGAGGTTCCTCCGGATGTGGAATAGATGTCCTGCTGCTGTTCCGTGTTTTTTCTTCCCGGAACGCGCCGCTTTTTCAGAAGAGGAAAAAGCCCCTTTTCTGCATGAAAAAGGCTGCCCCACACAGGGCAGCCGTCCTTAACATAATGATCATGGATTTCTCCATTGTTTCATGAAGAGGTTAAAAGCAGAAGTTGGTTTCTATGTTTTTCAGGCGTTCCCTGACGGCTTCCGGCACGGCTTCCTTTTCCTCCGGCGTGTTGTAGGGGCCGGAGTACAGGACTTTTCCCGCGGAATCCGTCACATGGACGGTGGTGCCCGCCTGGGAGCTGGAAGAAACCACAATGGTTCCGTTGGCGTCCGACATCCGGACGGAAGACGTGCTCTGCCCTCCGCCGGACACCTTGCCCATGGGGGGCATGGGCATCTGGTGAAGGTTCTGGAGGCTCCGGAGCATCTGGGCCGCTCCCGGCGTCAGGTTCATCCGGCCGATGATGTCATCCATCCGCGAATCATCAATCGCGGAGTCCCTCAAAAAATCATCCATCATTTGCTGCATGTCCAGAATGCGCTGCGGAAGGCTGGGCCGTGCGGCCATTCCGGCGGGAGGAACCGCCTGGCGCCGGACGGAGGGAACCACGCGCGGCTGGGTGCGGGGATCTCCCTGGGCCGCCAGTATTTCTTCCGCGGAAAGCGTTCCGCCGTCCAGCGTGACATCCGCCGTTTCCCGCTTGCCCTTGCGGTAGAATACAGCCGTAATCTTGTCTCCCGGAACTTTTTCAGACAGGGCTTCCGTCACGGAGCGCGGGCCGGACAGGGAGATGTCCCCCAGCTTGATGATGACGTCGTTTTCCTGAAGTCCGGCCTTGGCGGCGGGGCTGTCCGGCATCACCTTGGTCACCAGCACGCCGGGAAATCCGCTGAGTTCCAATTGAGCCACGACTGCCTGCGGCACCGTGCCGGGCACAATGCCCAGCCTGGCCGGTCTGGAAGAGGGCAGCGGCTTGGTCTGCGGCGTGTAGGGAGTCAAGGGCGGCGGCTGAAGGTTGTCCGTACTTCCTGCGGGCCGGTCAATGGAATATCCGGAGCCCGAACCTATCAGCAATCCCAATGTCAGAAAGATACAGGTTTTCATATCCATGTGAGATAATATACAGCATCCGTCCGCGCAATGTTCAAAATTTGTGCATTTTTTTTGCAGGTCCTCGCCCCGCCCCTTCCGTCCCGCAGTGTCGGCAGACCGCCAAGGAACGCATCACGGGAGTAAAGCCAAGCCAACCCACACTTGGGTGAGACCTTTATCCGGACGCCTTTCCCTCCACCGGCAGGGAGATTTCCCTCCCGGTAGAACATTTATTTCCGGGCATGGGAAAAGAGCTCCGCCATGCATCCAGGGCGCTTTCTTTTTCTTCACAAAGCAGAGACGCGGAACAAGGAACAGGACCGGAGAGCGCGAACGCTTGCAGCAACAGAATGGAAAATTTCAACCGCGCTGCCCACAGGCGTTCACGCGGCGGTCGTTTAATATTCCTTTTCAGGAAGAATTCTACGGATGACGGCAGGGGCAATCACGGGCACGCGCTCGTCTCCGCCCTGCAATTCAAAAAGAGTGGGTTTCCGCAGCAGCTCCCGCTTTTCCCCGGGCAGTACAGGGGCTTCCGTCTTTTCAGCTCCGGCTTCCGCCTCATTCCCTCCGGCCACCGTGCCGCCGGGCGCTACCAGCGTATTTTGAACCAGCAGAACGGCGCCCACCGCAGCCGCCACGGAAATGCCTGAAATATAGGCGAGCCGCCGCCACAGGGGGATTTTCACCGCTTTTTCCTGCTTCGCCTCTCCGGCGCAGTCCATGGCCTGCGCCATTTTGCACACGGAGAATTCCAGCATGGAAGAGGCGGAAAGCCTTTTCAGCCGGGTTTCCATTTCATGTTCGGACTCGGCGCACATCAGGGAACAGCATTGTTCCCGGAACAGAACCCTCACCGGGGCAGGCCGCAAACGCTTCAAAAGGGATTCCATCTCATGAATTTCCTCATCGGATATTTCATCATGCCGGAGACGGTCGTTCAGGGGGAAGATTTCCTCACACCTTCCGGCCAGGCGGGAAATCAGTTCATCGGATACGGGAAGGGGCTGCATGGCGGCAGTACCGCCGCCTTCCTCCCCTGCGGCGGATGATGTTGTTTCATGTTTCATAAGAGTGGAGCGGCATTAGAGTTGGTCTTTTTTGTTTCTCAGCGCCTTGCGGAGCAGGTCGATGCCATAGCGGTACCGGCTCGCCACCGTGTTCTGTGAGATTTCCAGCGTTTCCGCAATTTGCTGAAAGGTTTGTTCCCCCCATATTTTCAGGACAATGACCTCGGAGAATTTGGAAGGGAGCTTCCTGAGCTGCATTTCCATGAACTGCTTGAGCTCCTCGTCCGCCGCGGCGCTGGAAAACCAGGGGTCCGCATAAACATCCTCGTCCTGTTCGGCGGCGCAGGCTTCATCCTCCCTTTTCTGGCGCCGGTCGGATTTGCGGCCATAGTCCACCGCCAGACGCCGGATGGAGGCAAAGACATAGGAAAGCCATGCCTCCTGCCCTCCCACAAACTCTCCGGAGGCCTCCTTGCGCGCCAGCCGTATCAGGGCATCCTGAAGGATGTCCTCCGCATCTTCCGGAGAGCGGGACTGCTGGCGGGCAAACAGCAGCAGTTGAGCGACGTGCCTCCGCAGCCATTCATCCCAGCTCAGCAAATGGCTGTCTTCTTCATTAACTTCCTCTTCCCTGATGTAGGCGGACGTATTCATTTCTGCATGTTCGGTTCCTTCATCAATCATAGCGCAGCAAGTTCATTTTTTTGTTTAAAATAAAAGACGGAATATAGTTTTCCTTTTCACGGGAAGAGGGAATGCCTTCCTGAAAAGGGCTTATTTTTCCTTATTGATTATTTTCTGCATATTGTTGATCCATGGCTCCAGCTTTTTGGCCGCCGGAGATTCCGGATCGGCGTCACGGGCCATGTTCAGGTATTCCAGGGCCTTGGGATAATTGCGCTCCAGCGCATACCCGTCGCTGACGTATTTGGCTATTTCCAGGCGGATGGGCGGCAGGAGGTCCCGCTTCTCCAGCATTTGCAGAGCTTCCTCCTGTCCCGCGCGGACTTTTTCTGCGGAAAAGGGGCCCGCGTGCTTTTTGTAGAATTGCTCCATCATGAGCCGCTGCGCCGCCAGGGTCACGGCTTTTTCAGCCTTCCCGGCAAATCCGTATTTGTCCTCCGGGTCCAGGGCGGAGATTTCCGCAATCAATTCCTTCTGATAGGGCTGCAAATCCTCCGGAAGCAGCTTGATGGCCTGCACCAGTTTTTCCAGTTTTTCCTTTCCCTCCAGCGCGCGGGCCGCAGCCACGGCTTCTTTCAGCTTCAGCCTCGTCTCCCCGGCGGCTTCCAGTTTCTTCAAATATTCCTCCACCGTTCTGGAGGGCCCCACTATTTTGGCATAGGGAGCGCCATTCCCCTCCATCATCAGGACGGAGGGAAACACGGAGATTCCGTAACGGCGCATCAATTCCTCATGAAACTTGAGCTGTTCCGGAGGCATTTTCCCCTCCGTCCTGGGAAAATCCAGCTCCACCAGCACGAAGTTGTTGTCTTCCGCATACTTGGCGAAGGCGTCCGTATCAAAAATATTTTTCCGCAGATAAATACACCCCGGGCACCAGTCGGAGCCGGTGAAGTCAACCAGCACCGGCTGTCCGCTTTTGCCGGCTTTCTCCAGAGCCTTGCTCCAATCCGTCTCCCAGACGGGAGATGCGGAACAAACCACGGCAGAAGCCAGAGAAAGAACGCCAAGGACAGAAAAAAATGAATTCTTCATCTTAAAGGCATCATAGCACCATCCCTGCCCTTGTCATTCTTTTTCAGACGTTCCCGCTCCTGACAGCCCGGCGGCTGCCGTGACGCCGCGCCTTCGGTCCCCCTACTGCCGTGACCGGCGGCGGATGTCCTGGCTCAGGCGCATGGCACAGAAGTCCGGACCGCACATGGAGCAGAAGTGGGCCTTTTTGGCGTTGGCATGGGGAAGCGTCAGGTCGTGGTAGGAACGCGCCTTCTGCGGGTCCAGGGAAAGGTTGAACTGGTCCTCCCAGCGGAATTCAAACCTGGCCTGCGCCAGCGCGTTGTCCCGCCACTGGGCGGACGGGTGCCCCTTGGCCAGGTCCGCGGCGTGGGCCGCCAGCTTGTAGGTGACCACGCCTTCCCTCACGTCCTCCCGGTCCGGGAGGCCCAGGTGTTCCTTCCTGGTCACATAGCAGAGCATGGCGCAGCCGCGCTGGCCGATGATCGCTCCGCCGATGGCTCCGGTGATATGGTCGTAGCCGGGGGCGATGTCCGTCACCAGTGGACCAAGCGTGTAAAAGGGAGCTTCCATGCACCATTCCAGCTGCTTGCTCATGTTCTCGGCAATGAGGTGCATGGGCACGTGGCCCGGCCCCTCATTCATGACCTGTACGCCCGCTTTCCACGCGCGCATGGTCAGGTCCCCCTGCACTTCCAGCTCCGCCAGCTGGGCGAAGTCATTGGCGTCCGCCACGGAGCCGGGCCGCAGGCCGTCCCCGATGGAGACGGCAATGTCGTAAGCCGCCAGAATGGAACATATTTCATCCCAGTGGGAATAAAGGAAGTTTTCCTGTTCGTGGATCATGCTCCACTGCGCCATGATGGACCCGCCGCGGGAGACGATGCCCGTCATGCGCCGGGCGGTGTGGTTCACAAACCGGAACAGCAGGGCGGCGTGCACCGTCACATAATCCACGCCCTGCCCGGCCTGTTCAAGGAGGGTGTCGCGGAAGACTTCCCAGCTCAGGTCCGCCACTTTCCCGCCGACCTTTTCCAGCGCCTGGTAGATGGGCACGGTACCGATGGGAACGGGGGAGTTCCTCAGGATCCATTCCCGCGTGGCGTGGATATTCTTCCCGGTGGAAAGGTCCATGACGGTGTCCGCCCCCCAGTGGATGGCCCAGCGCAGTTTTTCCACCTCCTCCTCAATGCCGGACCCCAGGGCGGAGTTGCCGATGTTGGCGTTGATTTTCACCAGGAAGTTGCGGCCGATGGCCATGGGTTCGCACTCAGGATGGTTGATGTTGGCGGGAATCAGGGCGCGCCCGGCGGCGATTTCATCCCTGACGAATTCCGGCGTAAAATAAGCGGGCATGCGGCAGCCGTTCCGGCGTTCCGGCGCGTGCTGGTGGTCCAGCCGGTCGCGGGCCACCATGCTGGAGGGGCCGAAGCCTTCCTGCGCCTCCAGCTCGGACGGCCGCGGCATCATGGTGAGCGCCTCCAGGACTTCCCGGGCTTCGTCCGGGCGGCTCTTGGCGTTCGGATAACGGTCATACACCGCCTTGAACGCTTCTTCCCTGCCCAGGTTTTCCCGGATGGCTACAAATTCCATTTCCGGCGTAATGACGCCCTGGCGGGCGTAATGCCGCTGAGTCACAGGCGTGCCCCCCGCAGCCCGGAGGCAGCGGCCCTGGTCCGTTTCCGCCTCCTCCACATCACCGCGGGCCCGGATCCACGCGGCGCGCAGGGCGGGAAGCCCCTGCTCCGCGGTTCCCTCATAAGCCGCATCCCCCCACGGTCCGGAACAATCGTACACGCGCACGGGGTCATTGGAGTGGGCGGTGCCATCTGGCAGCAGGGTATCGCTCAGGAGGATTTCCCTCAAGGGAACCTGCACGTCCGGATGCAGACGGCCCGGAATATAAATGCGTCGGGAGCCGGGATAGGTCAAATTGGCGGTGTCGTTCATGGAATGGATGCTGTTCTGTGCCGGCAGGGGAACAGCGGAAACGAGACCTTCCCGAGAAACGGGGCATGCCCGTTCAATCGAACTCCCTGCGGCGGAATTATCCGCATCAGGTTTGAAGGGTTCTGCGGGAACAGCATGCCGTTCCCGCAATCTCAGCCTTTGTTTGGGCACCCCTGCCGAACTTGGGAAAAAGATAGCACGGGCTCCCGTCCCATCCAAGCGTTTTCCGGTCCGGGTGCCAAACCCACGGCGCAGGAGCGTCGCATGCCAATGCGGCAACTTGCTATCATGCGTCCGCAGGGTGCGCGATACTCCCCTCTCCCCCCGTTATGGAGCTGTTCCCTCCGCGCCGTGGGGAGCCATGCTCTTCTTGCTCCCCCATTTCAGCAGAAAGACGGAATTGACGATCACGACGACGGAGCCTGCATTATGGACCAATGCGCCCGCCACGGGATTCAATATTCCGCCCACCGCCAGCATGATGGCGATGAAGTTCAGGGCCATGGAAAACGTCAGATTGCACTTGATCGTTCGCATCATGCGTCTTGCCAGGCGCAGCAGATGGGGGAGTTCCCGTATATCGTCGCTTACCAGGACAATGTCCGCGGCGTCCACGGCAATGTCACTGCCTATGCCTCCCATCGCAATTCCGGCATGGGAGGTTTTCAGGGCCGGGGCGTCATTGATTCCGTCCCCGATCATGCACACCCGGTTCCGTTCCTTCTGGAATGCGTCAATCCAGTTGAACTTGTCCTCCGGCAGGCAGTCCGCGTAAACCCGCTCAATGCCTAGCTGCCCGGCTACATGGGCCGCGGCATTCCCATGGTCTCCGGTCAGCAGCACGGGAACCACCCCGGTTTCCGCCACTTCCCGGATGGTGGAGACGGCGTCCTCCCGCAGGGTGTCCGACAGGGCGATGAAGCCTGCGGCCTTACGGTCCATGCCGAGGAAAATCACGGTGCATCCCTCCCTTTGGTACTGTTCCGCCGCCCTTCTGACTTCGCCGGGCACCTCCAGCCCGTTTTCCCGGAACAATTCCAGGTTCCCGGCCATCAGTTCCCTCCCGTCCAGGACGGCCTGGACGCCTCTCCCCGGAATCATGCGGAACTGTTCCGGCTGGGGAAGCTCCCGCGTTTCTCCCTTCCGGTAACAGCGGACGACCGCCTTGCCCAGAGGGTGCTCCGACTGCAGTTCCGCGCAGGCGGCATACCTGTAAAGCACCTGTTCGGGGAGGTCCGGCAGAAAACTGCGTACCGCCGCCACGCGGGGCGTCCCGTGGGTAAGCGTTCCCGTCTTGTCAAAGGTGAGGTGGGATACGGAGGCCAGGCGTTCCAGGGCATCCCCCTCCCGCACCAGGAATCCATGCCTGGTGGCGTTTCCGATGGCCGCCATGATTGCCGTGGGGGTAGCCAGCACAAGCGCGCAGGGGCAGAATACCACCAGGATGGTGACGGAGCGGATCAGTTCGCCCGTGACCAGCCAGGCCAGCCCTGCGGAAGCCAGGGCAATGACGACGATCCAGGTGGCCCAGCGGTCCGCCACGCTCACGATTCCGGCCTTTCCCGCATCCGCGGATTGGACGAGACGGACCATGCGCTGAATGGAACTGTCCTCCCCGGCCCTGGACGCCTTCATGTCAAAGGCTCCGAACTGGTTGACCGTTCCGCTGGAAACCTCGTCCCCGGCTTCCTTGTCCACCGGAAGGGGTTCACCCGTCATTACGGCCTGGTTGATGGAAGTGTGGCCGGAAAGAATCACTCCGTCCGCCGGAACCGTCTCTCCGGGCAGCACGCGGAGGACGTCCCCCGCACATACCTGTTCCGCCGGAATGACCTCCTCCCGGAAGCCGTCCACTTTCCGGGCGGTAGCCGGGGTCAGATGAACCAGCTTTTCAATTCCCGCCCGGGCTTTGGCCACGGTCAGGTTCTCAAGCAGCGCGCCGAGCTGCATGATGAACGCAATTTCCGCCGCGGCAAAGTCCTCCCCGATGATGACGGAAGCGACCAGCGCGATGGAAACGAGCACATCCGCCTTGATGTCCCAGGCCGCCGCCAGTCCAAGCACGGCTTCCAGCACGATGGGAACGCCGCACAGCACAATGGCTATCCACGCGACGCCAAAGGGAAGCGGTTCAATATCAAGCATGCTCAACAGCAGCGCGAATCCGGAAACGGACAGCAGCGCGACGTCGCGCCTTGTCCCTCCCCATTCCAGCAGTTTTTCCAATCGGTCCAGCATATGATTCTCCTTTCCATACCCATGCAGGTACGGGTTTTATATACCTATAGGGGTATAGGTTTGTCAAGATGAGACGAAAAAATCCCCGGAAATGGCGGTTGAAAAAAGGCTCTTGCCCCCTCCTGCTAAATCATGTTGGCAAACCGTTCGACCGCCTTGGTAAAGCGTGCGATGGTCTGCTCCGGGTCTCCGTGCTCCAGTCCGTCCCGGACGCAATGGCTGATATGCCCCTCCAGCACGACCTGGCCCACCTTGTGCAATGCGGACTTGGCGGCATTGAGCTGGGCAAGCACATCTTCACAGGGAACGTCCTCGTCAACCATCCTGTCGATCGCCTGCACCTGTCCGATGATTTTCTTGAGGCGGCGATGCAAATTTTCAGAATTCATGCATTGTTTCATTGCGGCGTTTCCTTATACTGTTAGGGGTATCTGTATCATCAAGTTATCAGGCAGACAGGAAATGCTGTCAAGAACAGAGTCCTCCCGCAGGCGCGTACCATCCGGAAGGGCCTACTGTGTCCGGCCTCCCTTCTTTCCTCCTTATTCCAGGCGCAACAATCCCTTCCCGCCCCCGCATGAAGACCGGAAGAACGAAGTTCCGGCCTTCCCCCGTCAAACGGGTCCGGTTTCCATGGCGGGAGCCGTATACAGGCGTTCCCGGGCATGATGACCGCCCGTCGCCATTGTCAGCAGTTCCCACCCGCATTTTTCATAAAACCCCGCCAGGTCCGTCACCAGATAGAGACGGGGATATCCGAGCGCGGCCAAATCCTTCCGCACAAAGTCCAGGATGGACGCGGCCACGCCCCTGCCGCGATGCCTTTTTTCCACAAATAGCGCGCATAAGTTGGGGGCTAAATCCTTCCGGTCATGGAAATCGTTTTCAATCACTCCGGCACCCGCAATGATTGCCCCCTGTCCGTTCATGACCACGTACCATTGCGGAATGCCCGTTTTCCGTTCCATGCATTCCTTCATGCTTTCCTCATAGGCCTCTACGGGAACGTCCCACTTGGAGCCGAACCAGACGGAAGCTGTGGAAAGGAATTCAGGATGATTCCTTAAACAGACCAATTTACCGGCGTTTCTCCCTTTCATTTTCCCTTACCCTAGCAGGCCCCTCCGGTCATTGTCAAACCGGAGCGGCATGGAGGGTGGCCTCCGTATTTCCATCACGCTCCGTCTTCCCACCGGGAAAAGAACGGAATGTTCCACCCCCTCAGCCGTCCCCGGCCATCGGCAGGAGCAAAACGTTTTGTCCGGCGCCTTGCGCGGAAAGAGAAGAAAGACCCGTTTTCATCTCGTCAGCCGCGGAAAAATGGGATAGACCTTTTTTCCGGGGCATGCGCCCTTCCGGATGCAACCTTTCACCGGACACGGGGTTTATAGAAGGGAATTTCATGGACGAAGCACAAGACATGCCGCCTGCGGAACCAGACGAGGACGCCCAGCTGATGCTGAGAGTCAGGAATGGCGACGCTTCCGCCATGGAAATGCTGGTCCGCAAACACCAGAACTCCGTGTACGCCACCGTAGCACGCATGCTGAACAACGGGCCGGAGGTGGAGGACATCGCCCAGCAGGTTTTCATCCGCATCTGGAAAGGAGCCGGGAATTATGAGCCCTCCGCACGCTTCACCACCTGGATGTTCACCATCCTGCGCAATCTGGTCTTCAATGAAGTGCGGCGCCAGAAGCGCAAGCCCACCACCTCCGCGGACGCCATGGAGGAGGAAGGCGGCATGACCGTGTTCCTGGAACCTTCCCAGGCCCCGGATGAAGCCATGGAGCACACGGAACTCCAGCGGGCCGTGGATGAAGCGATTGCCGCCCTGCCGGAAAAGGCGCGCCTGGCCGTCCAGCTGCGCCGCTTTGAAAACATGCCTTACGAGGAAATAGCCCGGACGCTTGACATGACGGTTCCCGCCACCAAAAGCCTGCTGTTCCGCGCCAGGAACATGCTGAAGGACGCGCTGGCTTCTTTTCTGGAGTGACGGCCAGGGAACAGGAAAAAGGGCTGATCCGGAGAAAGCTTTTTTACAAGGGCCCGGAGGCCCTTGCTCCAGCAGCGCAGCCACCAGGGACTCACACTCCCGCGGCCTGGAAGAAACACCGCCGCCGGGAAACGGAGGCTTGATTCGTGCCTCTTTCAGATTCACTCCCCCTGCGCGTTTCAAGCTTCTCTTTCCGTCCTCCCGGCCCTCATACCTGAACTCCCTCCCCTGCGCTTTGGAGAAATTCCTACCCAAAGACCGCTGCCAAAAAAGGGCCGCTCCCGGAAGGAAACGGCCCGTAAACGATTACCTGAAAGCGGCGTCAGCGCGCACTGCCCGCGTTGAGAACCTCCTTGTACGGGATTTTCAGGAAGTTCAGCGCTCCCTGGGATTCATACAGCACGCCCACGTGGTTTTTATCCACGGGCGCCAGGCAGGAATAACCCCAGCCGTTGCGGGCATCGTAAAGGAGCCACTTGTCCTCCGGCCAGGAGCCGGCGTCATCCGTGGAGGCCTTCAGGGTCATGTGGGAACGCCCGGAAGTGGTGTTGGGGTTGGAGAACAGGACCACCCTGCCCGCGCCCGGCACTCCGTCCACGGCAAGCAGGCTGCCCTGGCAGACGGGTTCCTTCAACTGGGGAGTGCGGTTGGTGGGGTGTTTTTCCCAGGTTTTGCCCAGGTCCTTCGTAACGCCCACCACGCGGGAGCCGCCCCAGTTGCAGCGGGCATTGATCATGATGGAGCCGTCTTTCAATTCAATCACCTGGGCTTCCGTCGTCTGCTGGTTGACGCCCGTGCCGCAGTGCCAGGTCTTGCCCTGGTCCTTGGAATAAACGATGGTGGACCACGGCACGCCCTTGCCGTCCCAGTACTGGGCGGCAAAGACCAGCGTGCCGTCCTTCATGCAGATGCCGTTGCCGGGGCCGTTGAACAGAATGCGCCAGTCCTTGTCCTTGGTCTGTTCCGTAATGTTGATGGGCTTGGACCAGGTAAGGCCGTCGTCATCGCTGTACGCCAGCACCAGCTGCCCGCAGGCTTCCGGGGAATTGTCCCCGGACTTGCTGCCCCAGATGGAATGCTTGTGGCTCCAGATGGCGGCCACCCAGATGCGGCCCGTCTTTTCATCCACCAGAATGGCGGGGTCCCCCACGCCCTTGGTAGCCCCCAGGGAGGGGTCAATCTTGGAATCGTCCATGGCGATCTTGACGTCGGACCAGGTGCGGCCCCCGTCCGTGGAGCGGCTCACGCCCACGTCAATGTTGGCCGGAAGGTCGCCGGAATGGTTGTAACGGATGTCGTAAACGGCCAGGAGAGTCCCTTTCCTGGACCTGTCCAGGCCGGGAATGCGGTAGAACTTGGAGTTGAAATCCCCGTGCTTCACTACGGCCACGCCGATGCGCTGCGCCACCGGGGCGGCATTGGCCACCTTCATCAGCTTGTTCCCCGCCACAACGCTGGCCGGGCGCACCACCACCCTGCCGTCCAGGGAGGCGCCCTTCTTCATCGTCACGCATGCCCACAGGTAATTGTCGCCGGGGTCCAGCTCCAGCTTCCCCTTCACGGAAACCTGGGGCCTGGAGGAGCCGGAAAGCTTCACCGTACCCAGTACCTGGGAGGCATCCTTCGGAAACGGGTCTTCCCCGTGCTGAATGGGCGGAGCCTCTTCTCCCCGCACCACCGTCACGGATTCAATGTCGGAAAGCTTCGTCGTGCCCGTAAAATCCAGATTGACGGCCGTCAGGAACTGAGGATTAAGACAGCCGTCCGTTTGAACCTTCAGGGAAAGAACGGGACTGCACGGGATGCGCACCATCACCGGATAGGCGGAAGAAGCCATCTCCACCTGCGGATTCACCTTCATGGGGATGCAGGGCACGATGAACAGGTCGTCCAGCTTCAACCCCTTGTTCTCCGGCGACGTCAGCTTGAACACCAGGGAGCGCGTTCCGGCGGGAACGCCGGCCTCTATCCTGGTATTGAAGCCGCCCGTCCTGATGTCCTTGCCGTCATAAATCTTCTTTTCCCCCTTGGGCCCTACGGCCACAATGGAAAATTCAAAGGGGGCCTGTCCGGTCCAGCGCTCCGCCCAGGCGGACAGCCGTACTTCCCTGGAAGGAGTATCCTTCAAGTCCAGCTTCAGTTCGGTATCCTGCCCGCCGAACATCCGCAGGGAAGATTTCCCGGATTTTCCCCCTCCCCCGATTTCCGCCACGCCGTCCCGGCAGGACATGGGGCCGTACTTGGTGGAAAGCGTGGTAAACTTGCCGTGTTTGGCCTGCTCAAAGCTTTCCGTACCCAAGGCAGCGGGAACAGACATGCCCAGGGCACACAGCAGGGCAAGCCCCGTTAATGTATTCAAAGGTAAACGCATCGTATTTATGGTGTGTTTCGCAGGACAATACGCAGCGAACCGGAACAATCTTGCCCGGAGCTGCGTCATTGCCAGCCTGTTTCCTAACACACGCTTTTCCGCCGCGTCCAGCCTTGCCTGGGAGGCCTGTAGAAAGACCAGTCCTCAACCCTCCGTTTTTCCACTGGAAGGAGCCGCCGGCTCCATGGAAATCACGGGACGTTCTGGAAAGGAGCTGGAATCCCGGTGCATGTAGTAATGGGACCAGTGAAGGACAACCTTGTCCCCCGGCTTCAGGGCGGCTACCTTTTTCAGGATGTCCGCCCCCTGCAGGATGGGCTTGTGCGCCGGATTAACGTCGATCATCAGCTGCTCCTGCTTTTCATCCCCGTACTTGCCGGGTTTCCGGTAATCCAGATACTTGATAATCCGGAAGGCGGCGAAATCCTTGGCGTGGTCGCACTTGTCCGGACAGAGGGAGGTAAGGAACCTGCACTTGCGGTGAATAATACCCGTAAACTCCGCCTCCGCCACATGGTCTGACAGCAGTTCTCCGGACGGCAGCGTCACGCCGCTTTTTTCATCCGTCTTTTCCGGATTGGCGACGGGGGAATCTTCCGCCTGAACGCCCCAAAAACCGGCCAGCCCAAGACAAACGGCAAGAATGCACTTCTTCATCAGCCCATCCTTAGCCGCCTCGGAAACAGGAGTCAAGAAGAAGCCGGGTCTCCCGTGAACGCTGACAGGATATCCCAACCCAAACATACCGCTTTGTTTTATTTGTCAACATGTTGGATGATTTCTGGACTCTTTTCCGTTTCCAGATTGACGCACCGCCGTCCTTGTGAGAGATTGACAAAAGCAATATGGACAAAAACCGTACCTCTACCGTGCCGATCGTTCCCAAACAGTACCGGCTGCCGTTCTTCATGCTGGTCTCCTGTTTTGCGCTGTGGGGGCTGCTGAACAACATGACGGACAACCTGGTCCCGGCATTCAGCAAGATCTTCATGATTAACGCTTCGGAATCCGCAGGGGTGCAAATCTCCTTTTACGGGGCGTATGCGGTGCTTGCCATCTTCGCCTCCATCCTGCTGGAGGAATTCTCCTACAAGGCTGGGGTGCTCATCGGGCTGGGGTTCTACATGATCGGCGCGCTGTGCTACATACCCGCCGCCATCGGGCAAAGTTTTGACATTTACCTGGTAGCCATCTTCGTGCTGGCGGGCGGCCTCTCCATCCTGGAAACCACCTGCAACCCGTTCGTCCTCTCCATGGGGTCCCAGGAGACGAGCGTACGCCGCCTGAACTTCGCCCAGGCCTTCAACCCAATCGGCTCCCTGACGGGCATCTTCCTGGCCAAATACTTCATCCTGGCG